>NZ_BAZX01000075.1 GCF_001310955.1 Marinifilum fragile JCM 15579 | reverse complement strand
GTTGATACTGTAATAGTCTGAGTGGTTGCACCATTTGACCATAGGTAGCTTGATCCAGAATTACCGGCATCCAAAGTAAATGTACCTCCGGCACAAGTTTCCTGATCCGGACCCAAATCAACGATTGGATTTGGATGAATGGTTACATTCACATCATCCGTTGCTGAGCAACCATTGGCGTCGGTGACAACTACTGAATAGTTTCCACTTGCATTTACTGTTATAGTCTGAGTCGTTGCTCCGTTGGACCATAGGTAGCTTGATCCTGCATTACCGGCATCTAATGTGATTGTTCCTCCGGAACAGGTTTCCTGATCTAATCCAAGGTCTACAACCGGATTTGGATGAACGGTTACATTCACATCATCCGATGCTGAACAACCATTGGCATCGGTTACCACTACTGAATAGTTTCCTGAAGTTGATACTTTTATGCTTTGAGTTGTCGAACCATTTGACCACAAATATATAGCACCTGCATTGCCGGCATCTAATGTGATTGTTCCTCCGTAACAGGTTTCCTGATCTAATCCAAGGTCTACAACC
>NZ_BAZX01000074.1 GCF_001310955.1 Marinifilum fragile JCM 15579 | reverse complement strand
AATTATCATCGTCCAAAATGCTTTTTAAGGCCGTTGGGATACGTGAGCTTTCTTCAATATAGTGATACTACAATGACCTAGGAAAACCTTTCGGCATAATTCTAAGGATTGGCGAGGCAGTATTCTTATCAAGGATAATTTTTTAAAAGAGGTAGAAAAATGAATTTATTCTTTTGAATGATCATTTTGTTCTTAATCGTGAACGCTTCTAAAATTATAATTGTTTTAGCCTACAATTGCTTTTTATTGCTATTAAACGTTCATGTAATCGATAGGTTTAAATGCTGTCTACTCTAAAAAAAGCGATCTGACATTTTTGCTTATTGCATTTATGGGCTAAGTAATTTCCAAGTCTATATTGTGAGTGGATGTATTAGTTGAGCTGTTTCAAAAGATCAGGGATGAAAGCGCTGATTCGACATCAAAAGATAGAAACTTTTAAATAGCAAATTATCTAGAATCTATTCTTTACAAAAAATGCACTTTTTTTAATTGACCATGATGTTAGAGATGCTAAAATGACAATTATCCCCTTATGGTAGAATAAGCAAATCAATTATTCGTAGTTTTCATATTAAGTCTCTTATTATTATTCATTTAAAATACGCGAAGCTGGGAATATAGAATTAGCTCACAAATCGCTCTGAACTTTTTT
>NZ_BAZX01000073.1 GCF_001310955.1 Marinifilum fragile JCM 15579 | reverse complement strand
AAATTGGAAGTAAGGAGTTGTTATTTTCTGCAGATACAATTTATGCAAATTCTTATTTGATTCTTTGTTCCAACACAGCAGTTGAATTATTTTCTGAATATGGGAATGCTATAGGTTTATCAAACTTTACTGGCTTAACCAATTCCGGAAATAGTTTAAGGTTATTGTCTGCTAATGGAGAAACAATCGATGAGATTGCCTATTCTGATATTTGGTATCAATCGGAAGAGAAAAGTAATGGAGGTTGGAGTTTAGAACGAATTGATCCTTCAAATATTTGCAGCAGTCAAAGCAATTGGTCAGCTTCAGTAAATGAAAAAGGGGGAACTCCTGGCCAAGTCAATACAATTCGTGCAGATTATGTAGATGAAGAATCACCTAAGGTAGTTTCTTTCAAATTGGTATCGGAAAATCAGTTGGTTTTGGAATTTGGTGAAGTAATTGATGAAGCAACCTTGCTGAATCCTGAGAATTACAATATTCAATCCAATGCTCTAAAAGAGGTTACTCCCATTTCTACTCAAGGAGTGGAGTTGCAGTTTGAAAATTCTTTTACAGATGCAAAACAAATGCAGTTGCATGTTTCAGGAATATCCGATGAATGTGGTAATGTGCTTGATACCATATTGGATTTTGTCTATCACGAAATACATGAACATGATGTTGTTATCAATGAAATCATGGCAGATGAAAGCCCAACACAAGGGTTGCCAGAGTATGAGTATATCGAGTTGTACAATACCAAAGGCTATCC
>NZ_BAZX01000072.1 GCF_001310955.1 Marinifilum fragile JCM 15579 | reverse complement strand
AAGTTATCTATACAGGCAATAAGAATATCCTTAACGCCCCGGTTTTGCAGGTCAATAAGCACTTGCAACCAAAATTTTGCTCCCTCTCTTTCACCAATATACATGCCTAAAATCTCCTTCACCCCACTATGATTAACGCCCAATACATGATAGACTGCTTTGTTAATAATCCTTCCTTCCTGCCGTACTTTATAGTGTATAGCATCCAACCAAACAATTGGATAAATGGCATCTAAAGGGCGATTTTGCCACTGGTAAACTTCAGGAATAATCCGATCGGTTATCGCTGTCAAGCTTGATGGAGATAAAGTGATTCCATACAACTCTTCAAGATGATCACAGATGGCTTCATAACTCATTCCTTTAGCATATAAGGAAATGATTTTGTGATCTATTCCGTCTCCCAGAGTTAACTGTCGCTTCTTTACCAGTTCAGGTTCAAAACTACCGTTACGATCTCTGGGAGGTGTTAGCTCAACTGTTCCAAAACCTGTTTTTACCTTTTTCTTACCTCTGCCATTGCGACGATTGGGTTTTTTGGATTCATTTAAGTGAGCATCCAATTCACCATTTAAACTTGCATTTAACAAACGCTGAAGTAAAGGGACCAAAACGCCATCTTTACCTTCTAGTTTTTTTCCTGATTTGAGACCTTCTAAAGCTTCCTTCTCAAATTCTTTGTAATTAAAATCTTTTCCATCCATACTGTCAAGTTATTAATTGTTTCTTAAACTTTTACTTGACACACTTTAATGAACAGACTCC
>NZ_BAZX01000071.1 GCF_001310955.1 Marinifilum fragile JCM 15579 | reverse complement strand
CACACACAATATAAAACAGTTGGGGTTCTGTGGTTTGCGAGCATTTGTTCTCGCTTCAACTTTCTGCAACGGTGGATACGAACGCGCTCCGAAAACCCAACCGTTTCATATTGTCAACCGTTGGGCGTAATTAAAAATACTAAGTAAATGAGATTGATACTTTTTATAATTTTCACCTTAAATCCAATAATTGAGAAATTACCAGTTCTCACACCATTTGAAATACAAGGAAAAACAATTATAAATCAATATGAAGTTGATAAGTTTATTGAAGAAAACAAGAATCTAGAGGCAGAAATTCTTGAAGAAGAATTAATGATGGAGTTCTATTTCCCAAATTGGGGAGAAGGTTCCTGTTGGGGTGATTGTTGGTATAATTGTGTTAACAATGCAAGTGTCAAATCAAAAACGAATTTAAAACCAATTGGAAAGAACAATTACAATGCAAATCTTGCTCATGATTTCGACCTTAGAACGGCATGGGTAGAAGGTGCAAGTGGGTATGGAATTGGAGATTATCTGGAATATGAAATTTCTACTATAGAAGAACCAACGGTTAAATTAACAGAAATAATAGTGGTTAATGGCTATGTAAAATCACTTAAGGCTTGGAATAACAACTCAAGAGTAAAAAGCATGAAAATGTATGTAAGTAATAAGCCTGTAGCTATAATTAATTTAGAAGATACACATGCCTATCAAAGAATTAATATTGAGAAATATATACCAGAAAATGTTTATGTAATGACAATACGCTTTGAAATTACTGATATTTATAAGGGAGACAAATTTAGCGATACAGCCATTACGGAATTAATGTTTAATGGTAAAGGGTGTCTTTGATGAATAAACTACGCCCAA
>NZ_BAZX01000070.1 GCF_001310955.1 Marinifilum fragile JCM 15579 | reverse complement strand
TTTTTTTATATGTATCGTACTATTAAAACTTAGTGTTATGAATGCAAATTATATATGTCCACATTGTCGAAACTATCTGAATGTTAATGATAGAATTGTAATTTCAGCGAAAAATGAAAAAGGTCAAAAAGGGGTTCTTTTATTTAGTATACACCTTGGTGATTATGAGATTCTTAAACATGCTAATTTTGAAATGGAGAACAATGAAAAAATATCTATGTTTTGTCCATGTTGCCACAAAAGTTTATTGGACAAAAGAATCCATGAGAACATTTACAAAATTGTAATGCAGGATGAAGAGGATCATGAATATGAGATTTTATTCTCAGGAGTTTATGGTGAACGTTGTACCTATCAGATCTCAGAGGGTAAAGTACATACCTATGGTGAGCATGCAGCCAAATACTTAAATTTTACCAATTTGATTGATATGTCTTGAAATCATGAAGAGACATAAAAGTAATCCATTGATTTGCCCTAGAGATGTTAAAGCTTCCAATCCTTCGTTTAAGGTTTTAGGAGCATTTAATCCTGGAGCAATACAGTTTAAAGATGAAAATCTTCTTTTGATTAGGATAGCTGAGAATTCTTTGCCTGAAGAAAATCACATTACCATTCCATATTACCATAATGGAGAGGCCAAGGTAATGAGAATTGACAAGAACGATCCTGAATTGATTTATAAAGATACACGAGGGTATTTTTATAAAGGTGTGGATTATTTAACGACGATGAGTCACCTGAGGTTGGCTCGAAGTAAAGATGGTATTCACTTTGTTGTAGAGGAAAAACCATTCATATTCCCTACGCTAGATTGTGAATGTTTTGGTGTTGAAGATGCAAGAATAGTTCAAATTGATAACGTTTTTTACATTAATTACACTGCAGTTTCAGGAGATGGATATGTAACTTATTTGGCTAAAACCTTAGACTTTATAAATGTTGAAAAACTGGGAATTGTCTTCCCTCCTTTAAACAAGGATTGTGGCATTTTTTCCTGAAAAAGTGTAATGGAAAATTATGACAGCAATTCAAGTTCGCCCGGATAACGTAAGGGGTTT
>NZ_BAZX01000069.1 GCF_001310955.1 Marinifilum fragile JCM 15579 | reverse complement strand
TTGTGTGTTGGCTTTTTACAAATATTTACTTTCAATAAACTCCAATAACTCTTTGTAATCTGTGAACCGTAAACTATCATGCCATATCTTTTTATTATGTGGATTTACAAGTCTTGGATTAACACATAAAGTTTGAGCTCCAGATTTATGTGCAAACTCATCATTATCAGAATTGCCAATAAATAAAATTTCTCCAGGTGATTTTAATTTCTCATTGCGATAAATTTCTCTGATAAATTCTGCCTTTCCTTCAAAATCATATTTGGTTCCAACGATTTTAGTTAATTTTCCTTTTTTGAACCTGAAAATGTTTGCTTTAATATCATCAAAGTATTCATAAATATCATCACCCCAAATGTATTGTATTAGTTGAACAATTGAACCTGAGATTAAGTAAAGCTTTATTCCGTCTTGCTTTAGATTATCTAATGCATCTTTAACACCATCAAACAATTCAAAATATTGAGCGATATCTTTTAATTTGTCAGGAGAGATTTCCTTTTTTTGAAATGCTTTGCATGTTTTGTTACACCATTCTTGATGAGTAAACTCTTTTGCTTTAAATTTTTTATATAAATTATGACAGTCAGATACTTTATAACCTAATTCTTTCCAAATTAACTCCCAAGTTGAATGTAAATCTGGCACATTGCATCGTGAAAGAGTTCCATCAAAGTCAAAAACAATAGCTTTTATCTTAGGATAAGTCTTTTTTGAAAATATTTTTATTGCCAAAAAGAATAGTACAGACAGAAAAATAAATAGAAGTCCTAAAAGTAAAAAAGACTTATATTTTTCAATATTTGTTGGCCATTCAGCCTTATTTAAAAGAAAGGTAAAAACAATACTTGCTATTATGGAAGAAATAATATTGTTTGATGTATTTCTAAACCATTTTTTTAACGAGTTTTTTAAACTCTCTTTTTCAATATTATTCATGTATTTTAGTTATTTATGGGTTCTGTTTGGTTTTAAGCTTACACACAACGGTCTTGCTAAGTTTTCGTGGGCGATTTAAAGAGAAATCTCATCAAACCGCTAAATAAGCAAGCCGCATAAATTTGTTTATATTTTTAAGCAAACCAATTTAAGTAGCTTGCTGGTGTTTTTTAATTGAACTAACTCTCGAGCAATTCCCACCGCCCATGAAATTTAGCTTTTGTG
>NZ_BAZX01000068.1 GCF_001310955.1 Marinifilum fragile JCM 15579 | reverse complement strand
AAAATATTTAAATCAGGCTGACATTGGTCTTTTTCAATCAACCTATCGAGGGTCTGGCACTTGCGTTATTGGAAATGATGAGTTGTGAATTACCAGTTGTTATTTCTGATATACCAGTTTTTAAAGAAATTACAGAAAAAGGCAATTGTGCAAAAATTACAAGTTTGCATAGAATTGAGGAAATATCAGAAAGTATTATTGAACTGGCAGGTGATAAAAAGCAAATGAAAGAATTAGGTAAGGAGGGAAGAAGAATAATTGCAGAGTATTTTTCACAAGAGAAAATGGTTTCGGCTTACGAAGAGTTGTATGAAAAAGCATTCTAAAATTCCCATTAATTTTTTCCAATGAAAAAGAAATTGTTACTTATTTCTCCCGGGCAATTTGGGTACCTTACCGATTATTATTATTACTGTAAATATTTAACACAGGATTTTTCGATTACATTTCTTTGTTTTAATGAGGGATTAAAAAAGAAAGTTCTTCCCGGTGTTCGAATAAAGTATGTGCCTCTTAAGGGAAATCGATTTTTGAGATATTTTAGATGGCTGAAGTATGTTATAAAAGAAGTAATTCATTCTGATTATCATATCATTTTTACTTATAGTTTTAAGTTTTGCTTCCTGGTTAAATTGTTGTCAGGAAATAAAACTGTGATTTTAGATTTCAGAACTGGATCTGTTAAGGAAAACCCACTAGTTAACTGGTTTCAAAATCGGCAGCTTCGATTTGAGTCTTATTTCTTTGATCACATTACGATTATATCTAGAGGATTGATTAAACATATTGCTATTAATCCTTCAAAATGCCATTACTTGCCTTTAGGAGCAGAAATATTACAGGATAGTAATTCTGGATACGACTCTATAAAACTATTGTATGTGGGTACGTTAAATCACAGAAAGTTGCATGAAACAGTTATTGGCTTTTCTAAATTTTATAGGAAATACAACGCTAAGATCGAATGTTTTTACAATATATTTGGATTTGGATCAATTCAAGAAGAAGAGTTGCTTCGCAAAACAATTCAAAACTTAAATCTTTCTGAGATTGTAAAATTTCATGGTCGTAAAAACTTCGATGAAATTCTGGACTATTACAGGGAGTCAAATATAGGTGTATGTTATATCCCAATTACACCATATTTTAATTTTCAGCCACCAACAAAAACTTTTGAATATATTCTGGCCGGAATGGTTTGCATTGGCACAGCTACTTATGAAAATTCCAATTTAATAAATGAAGATAATGGTATTTTATGCCTGGATACCTCCGATTCATTCTGTGATGCTCTGGAAAAATATTATCAGAATAGATCAAACTATAATCATGATTCAATTGTAAATTCATTAGACAATTACACCTGGAATAAAATCGTGAATAAAAATTTAAAACCCTATTTAAACGCATTTTTATCCGATGTTTAGGCTCTATATTCATTATTTATACTGGATTTTAATATTTGGTACTGGTATAGTACAACTCATAGGATTAGATTCTGGAATATACAAATTGGGAATTCCATTTCTTGCGGTATTATTATTGGTATACAGTTTTATTACTAAAGGAAATGAACTGAAATATCCTTTCGTATGGTGGTATGTTGGATTTATGGGAATATCGCTAATCAGTTTCTTTAATTA
>NZ_BAZX01000067.1 GCF_001310955.1 Marinifilum fragile JCM 15579 | reverse complement strand
AAATGAAGAGTTGCCAATATCTTGGTGACTCTTTTTTTATGCCTGAAATTTCCTTAGGGTGAGAAGTCTATCCCGATAGAAGCGATAGCGGATCATCGGGAAACCCCAGAGGGATCACTTAAAGAAATGAAGAGTTGCCAAAATATTGGTGACTCTTTTTTTGTGCAGTAAATTTTAAGGCATCTTAACAAGATGTCTATGCTCTCCCCTATTCAGAATTAGCGAATTTTAAATCATCTAAAAAATAAAAACCTCCTTTCGTTAAAAAGGAGGTTTAGTCGTAAAATAAATGCTGTTGGTATAAAAATTATAGAGGATAGATAAATACTGACAAAATGATTATATTTTTGCCATAAGCCGAGGCCCTTAATTCCCTTTTGAAACTTTCGTCGGTTTAACTCGAGAATTTGTGGAGCCTCTGCTTTCTTTATTTATGCCTCTTGTTCCTGGGTTTGTTCTTCTTTAGCGTTTTCGTTTTTGGTAGTGCGTGTTTTCATAATGGTTTGATAGCGCTGTGTACAATCATTAATGAATGCTACCATCTGATTGTATTTTTCGTTAGGAGCTATGCGATTCAACACCTCAATAGCCTCGAACAATTGCTCACAACTCACTCTTAATTCTTTGTACACTCCTAAAGTGTCATACTCCGTTTCCGATGATTCAGCAACAGTTTTATCTTCTTGCTGTTTCAAATATTCTGCATTGTCATCAACCATATCCTGATACCAATCGGTAGCAGACAGTTGCTCTATTAAACTGGTATTTTCAGCGGAGCTGAGTTCTTTAATTAAACTGGTCATTTTAGCCGATTGATCTGCCCTACTCTCAATTTGTAACGACCATCCATGAGACCTGATTATTCTCAACAGACTTTCTGCTTTCTCAGCAGTTGTTGCATTCTTTCGATGAGAGCATGCTTCAATCAAGTTTCTAAATGCAAGGTAAGACTCATCACGACGATGGTCTTTTGCTTTTAGCATATCCGTAAACTTACTGGATCGAGCACGGTTCGACACCGCAACAGCCAACTCGTACCTGGCTGCAAACTGATCAATAGCAGATACAATTTGTAATCCTTCCTTATCGATCGATTTTAGATAAGTTGATATTTCGCCACAGTAACTTAAAAACTCATTTAAGTGCAGCTTTGAAAAATTCATTTGTTCTATCATATTCTATTTTTTTATGATGTGAACCAACAGCATTATTATTAAAACCATTATAAATTTAATTTATTTTGTAAAGCAATAAAACTTTTTTAACATTTTTTTTACCGAAGCACCTATTTCTATTATATATAAGGAGTAATACAAACTCTCATAATTTTACACCTCTAAATTTAATTTACTTAAAAACATCATCACTCTTACCTATCGTAAAATACAATTACAAGTTCACAAAATAGAATCTCCCGAATTTTGAATCATTCCTTTGCTAAAAGAAAGCAAAGAAGTAAGCTTTTGAAACAACAATCTCTTCAATGAGGTGAAGCGATTGTTGTTTCAAAAAATGAGTTCCTCAACCAATTGAGGAAGTACTTTTTTGGAAAAACAAGCTCCTCAGCCAATTGAGGAAGTACTTTTTTGAGAAAACGAACTCCTCAGTCAATTGAGGAAGTACTTTTTTGAGAAAACAAGCTCCTCAATCAATTGAAGAAGTACTTTTTTGAGAAAACGAGTTCCTGAACCAATTCAGGAGATACTTTTTTGAGAAAACGAGCCCCTCAGCCAATTGAGGAGGTACTTTTTT
>NZ_BAZX01000066.1 GCF_001310955.1 Marinifilum fragile JCM 15579 | reverse complement strand
TGTGCCCTGCATGAGCAAGAGCACACTTATCTGTAAGCTCTAGAAAAAGATCAAATATGCAAATATTTGGTCAGAATAGCTAACAATAAGTATGTTATTTTCCAGAGGGTGCAAGTCCCTTATGTGCTGGGGTGACTCCCAGAAGCATTAGTAAGTCGCAAGCTGGTTTACCGTGAGGTATTCAGTGAAGGAAGCGAGACTACAAAATCCGGTACTGACGAACAGAAACCTGATATGAGGCTATAAGTTTGGATAAGGCAGCACACCATGTCGACGTCCCAGCTCTTTTTTTAGAGAATAAACGAAGTAGTAGATCAGGCAGGGATTGGAGGAAGGAAAATGCTCTTACCAGGGGAGATCTTGTCAACTACGAGTTGGTTAAGGCAAGAGGTCAGCAGATACCATATTAGCTATAGGTAACGAGCCATGAATAGAAACCATGGAGGACTCACAATATTGTGAAGGGTTGAACATTAAGTTGTTCCAAATGTTGCAAGGAAGCTTTCTTGGATTCTAGCCTTGCATTAAGCGGAACAGGGAAAGAAAAGTAAAACAGGATGATCGAGCAAATACTAACAGGTAAGAACCTATTAAGAGCGATGTACGGGGTTCAAAAGAACCATGGATCAGCAGGAGTTGATCACATGGCCGTATGTAAATTAACAGAGCTCATGTCGATAAATCGGGAGGAGCTGATAGAAAAGGTTCGCTCAGGAAAGTATTTGCCCCATGCCATTTTAGGTGTGGAGATTCCAAAAGGGAACGGAAAGATGCGCTTATTGGGCATTCCGACCGTAACCGACCGTTTGCTCCAACAAGCGATGTTGCAAATTATCACGGCAAAATTCGAGTTTGATTTTTCGGACAGTAGTTATGGTTTTCGCCCCAATCGGAGTTTACATCAGGCAGCTTTAAAAGCTCAGGAGTATATCAACCAAGGCTTTCAGCACATTGTAGATATTGACCTGCAAAGCTTCTTTGATGAAGTAGACCATTGTTATTTACTGCAATTGCTTTATCGAAAGATAAAATGCAAAACTACAATGCGCCTGATACGCAAATGGCTTCGAGCTCCCATTTTAATTGAGGGTAAATTGGTCAAACGCAGAAAAGGCGTTCCACAGGGCAGTCCATTAAGTCCTCTTTTGTCGAACATCATGTTGCATGAGCTGGATAGAGAACTTGAACGGCAGAAGCTACGCTTTGTACGTTATGCCGACGACTTTAGCATTTACTTGAAAACAAAATCGAAAGCCCGAAGAGTAGGGAATTCGATTTACAAGTTTTTAAGAGACAAACTAAAATTGAAGATAAACAGAGAAAAAAGTGGTATTCGCCGACCAGTTTATTTTACGCTTTTAGGCTTTGGTTTTGTACCAACTTATAAGAAAGGTGAACGAGGCAAATACCAATTTGTAGTATCCAAGAAGAGTTGGAAGGCTTTAAAGCAAAAGCTGAAAGCCATCACCCGAAAAACAATACCCATGAGTTTTGATGAACGCATCCAAAAACTAAAAGAAGCACAACGAGGTTGGGTTAACAACTTCAGAATGGCTAACATTCAGGTAAAACTTCAAGAAGTGGACGGATGGGTAAGAAACCGACTCAGGTATTGCATCTGGCACCATTGGAAAAAGCCTGATAAGAAGAAGCGTAGTCTTATTCGTTTAGGCGTAGAACAAGGGCAAGCCTTTGCATGGTCGCGTACTCGTATGGGAGGCTGGGCAACCAGCCAAAGTCCAATTCTTAGAACTACAATTACTATTGATCGTTTGAAACAACGTGGATATGAATCAATGTTTGATATTTACGAGCGTATCTCCCCACAACTTAATGAACCGCTGTATACGAGACCCGTACGTACAGTGGTGTGAGAGGTTCTCCGCTAGGCTAATGGCCTAGCGGCTGCCTACTCGA
>NZ_BAZX01000065.1 GCF_001310955.1 Marinifilum fragile JCM 15579 | reverse complement strand
AAAAAAAAGAGTCTCACTCCATGTTGGAATAAGACTCCTTTAAAGGTTGGCGTCGACCTACTCTCCCACATTTCTGCAGTACCATCGGCGCTAACGGGCTTAACTTCTCTGTTCGGAATGGGAAGAGGTGGAACCCCGTCGCTATAAACACCTAAAATCGTTTGTTGACTTTTCTTGTTAATCATCTTTTTTTCTGATTAACTGTCAAACTAATATCATAGACACATTGAAAGTAAAATAAAAGAACCAAATCTCGTAAGATTCAGCGATTGACCTCGCCACTCAGAAGCTTTCGGGTAATTAGTATTGCTCGACTTTGATGTTACCACCTTTACATCTGCAACCTATCAACGTTATCGTCTCTAACGACCCTTAAAGGAAATCTCATCTTGAGGTAGGCTTCGTGCTTAGATGCTTTCAGCACTTATCCCTGCCCAACGTAGCTACTCTGCTATGCAGCTGGCGCCACAACAGATACACTAGAGGTTAGTCCAACCCGGTCCTCTCGTACTAGAGTCAGATCCTCGCAAATTTCCAACGCCCACAACAGATAGGGACCGAACTGTCTCACGACGTTCTGAACCCAGCTCGCGTGCCACTTTAATGGGCGAACAGCCCAACCCTTGGGACCTTCTCCAGCCCCAGGATGTGACGAGCCGACATCGAGGTGCCAAACCGCTCCGTCGATATGAGCTCTTGGGAGCGATCAGCCTGTTATCCCCGGAGTACCTTTTATCCTTTGAGCGATGGCCCTTCCATACGGAACCACCGGATCACTATGCTCTACTTTCGTACCTGCTCGACCTGTATGTCTCACAGTCAAGCACCCTTGTGCCATTGCACTCTTCAGACGATTACCAAACGTCTTGAGGGTACCTTTAGAAGCCTCCGTTACTCTTTTGGAGGCGACCACCCCAGTCAAACTACCCACCACACACTGTCCGTCGTTAGACGTTAGACTTCAGATAAGCAAAGGGACGTATTTCAAGGATGACTCCACAACACCTGGCGGCGCTGCTTCATAGTCTCCGTCCTATCCTACACATCACTTACCCAAAATCAATGTGAAGCTGCAGTAAAGGTTCACGGGGTCTTTCCGTCCCGTTGCGGGTAATCGGCATCTTCACCGATACTACAATTTCACCGAGCTCATGGCTGAGACAGTGCCAGATCGTTACACCATTCGTGCAGGTCGGAACTTACCCGACAAGGAATTTCGCTACCTTAGGACCGTTATAGTTACGGCCGCCGTTTACTGGGGCTTCATTTCAGACCTTCGCTTGCGCTAAGCCCTCCACTTAACCTTCCAGCACCGGGCAGGTGTCAGGCCTTATACTTCATCTTTCGATTTTGCAAAGCCATGTGTTTTTGGTAAACAGTCGCCTGGGCCATTTCACTGCGGCCTCCCGAAAGAGGCGTCCTTTCTCCCGAAGTTACAGGACCATTTTGCCGAGTTCCTTAGCCATGAATCACTCGAGCGCCTTAGTATTCTCTACTTGACTACGTGTGTCCGTTTGCGGTACGGGTCTCTATAACCTGAAGCTTAGAGGTTTTTCTTGGAAGTAAAATTACATGCACTATCCGCGCTGCCGTAGCATTGCGGTACTATCAGATTTCAGCTCAACCAGCGGATTTGCCTACCGGTCTCATCACATACGTCCTTCAACGAACTATTCCGTCAGTTCGCGGCATTGTCATCTCTTCGTCACCCCATCGCAGTTATAGAAAGTACCGGAATATTAACCGGTTGTCCATCGAGTTCGCCCTTCGGCTACCCCTTAGGTCCCGACTTACCCTGATCCGATTAGCGTTGATCAGGAAACCTTAGTCTATTGGCGTGCGGGTTTCTCGCCCGCATTATCGTTACTTATGCCTACATTTGCTTTTCTAAAAGCTCCACAATACATTACCATACTGCTTCTGCGCCGTTAGAATGCTCCCCTACCAGTTAGAATAAATTCTAAATCCATAGCTTCGGTGGTATATTTATGCCCGATTATCATCCACGCAAGATCGCTCGACTAGTGAGCTGTTACGCACTCTTTAAATGAATGGCTGCTTCCAAGCCAACATCCTAGCTGTCTAAGCAATCTCACCTCGTTTGTTCAACTTAACATACACTTGGGGACCTTAGCTGATGGTCTGGGTTCTTTCCCTCTCGTCCGTGGACCTTAGCACCCACGGGCTCACTGCCAGATATAAGTTATAGCATTCGGAGTTTGTCTGGATTTGATAGGCGGCGAAGCCCTCGCATCCAATCAGTAGCTCTACCTCTATAACTCTCGACTCTGACGCTGCACCTAAATGCATTTCGGGGAGTACGAGCTATTTCTCAGTTTGATTGGCCTTT
>NZ_BAZX01000064.1 GCF_001310955.1 Marinifilum fragile JCM 15579 | reverse complement strand
TGAAGAAAGGATAATGTAAAGATTAAACTCAAAATTTTCATATTCTGTGGAGTATATAGTAGACAATTTGTAAACAAACACAAGCAATTAGGTTTATTCTTCGTTTCACTTTTGCTTTCGCAAAACACCAACAACAAGCTCGGCTAGCAGGGGCGTGATTTGGTCTTCATGTTACTGCACCAATTCTCGCCTGTGGTTCAATTCTAAAAATAGAATGCGATAACATAACTCACCAGCAAGGAATCTACTAGTGTTTTATTTCATTGTTGATATTTTTCCTGACTTTATCAATCTTCTCTTCAATTTCTGAATAATATTCAAGAATAAAGTTTCTGTTTTCTTGAATCTTCCACAGGTAAATCAGTAGCTTATTTCTTTTATTCTCTTGAATTTTCAGGGGCAAATCAATTCCATTAACATTGCCAAGACTGTCAATCTTAAAGTGTGGGGCTAATTCTTCATTAATATCTTTGAAATAATTTTCTTGAAATTGCATTTCCGAATACTCCTCTTCTAATTTCCTTAAAGTATTATAGTCATACTCATAGAGCGTGATTATTTGAAGTCTTAATGAATCATTATTAATTAATTCAAGCCCTTTTGATTTCAAGGTTTCATATCCGGCTATATTCTGAATGGATACAAAATCGCGCGTAAGTTTTAAGTAATGGTACATCAAAGAATCAGCGTTTATGTTCTTTCCTGTAAATGCTTTTCTAAAAAAGTTGCAGGCAGAAATTCCATCCCGATGACCATTTTCATTCAATTTAATATCACTCAAGTCTTTTTCGAGGCCATTTGATATTTCTGTAAGAATTTTATTTTCAGATAGAGCATCTCTCCTGTTTTCATTCCAATTGTTTAATGCAAATGCAGAAACAACAGCAATAAAAATTGACAAAAACTCAAATCCGTATTTTCTCCAATTATCAAATTTAATTTTTTTCATGATTGTTCTTTTAGGTCAGCAATGGGTCTGCTTATACCCCGGCCTTTTATCTCCAAATGTTTTTTATATAATTTAAAATTAACTTCCCTCTGATCTCTTGCTTCTTCTCATTTCCAATTAATATTCGATCCCTTAGTTTCATAAATGGTTTCTCTATGAACAGATGCAATATCAATCCGCCTATTACAGCAAGGATCAGACAAATCCAGAATACATTTTGCTGAATAAATTCATTATCGATATCTGCCAATAAGATTTTCACCAAGTGATAAACCTGCTTATGACTTAGGTAAATGGCATAGGATAATGTTGCCATAACAAAAGTGAATCGAGATTTTAACTTGTAAAGAATACTTGTGGGACTAATGGCTCCCATCACAATAAAACCATAAGCTAATGATATCAAGGGTAATCCATAAACCATTGCTTCGAATGAAAGGAGACTTTCACAAACTTGATAGGCAAGCAGGAATAAAACAAGCCCCAATAAAAGACTAAGGTTTCCATATTTGTTTAAAAAATTTTGCCAGCCTGGTTTATGGTTAAAAATTGATGCGATCAATACACCAATGATCAATCCATCCATTCTGTTATGACTTGGATAATATACTTTTTCGAGAAGTCCTTGCACCATCAGTCTCCTACTACCACTTTCGATAAAAGGCTGAACAAACTCATTCCAATTGTAAATTCTAAGTAAAATACCTACTCCAATTAAGGCAAGCATCAGGTATGGAGCTAGTTTTTGTAATCGAGTTTGAAAAAACAGAATTATGCTGATAGGCATTAGTAAATAAAACTGTTCCTCTACACATAAAGACCATGCATGGGAAAATGATTTCTGTGTTTGGCTGTCGAGTCCATAGTTTTGTGTGAAAGTTAGAAATTTCCATAATGGTGGTAATCCCGAACCTTCCCTTAAACTACCCAATGAATAATACAATACCAGTATGGCTAAATAGGCCGGAACAATCCTAAACAAACGTTTCATGTAAAAACGCTTCAAATTGATTTTTGAACTGCCCTTAAATTCTTTTAAAAGCTGAAAGCCGATCAGGTAACCACTCAAAACAAAAAACAGGTCGACTCCGGTCCATCCTATTTTTCGAATTGGTTCTAACCACTCAGGAATCCCTCTCCCATAATGAAAGATCATCACGAGAATAATTGCAATTGCCCTTAAGTGATCTAGTCCATGCAGCCTGTTTGTATGGTTCGTGAAAATCTTAATCATTCAGGTAGTTTGCATTGCGCTTAGGTTCTTGGTTTGCCCATAACTTACAAATGAAAACAAGCAGTTCGTTTATTCTTTTTATTGCTTTTGTAAAACACGAGCTACAAGCTCGTGCTAGGGTGGGTTACATTATCTTTATGGGTGTTACCACTCTTTAATTTTAACTTTTGTTGTTTCTTATTTTTATTTGCTTTGAAATATATGCTTAAAATTAAATTTCTCATGACCTGTTTCTGAGAATCCCGTATAGTTTGCTGTAATTGTCGAATCGTTTATCAACTTAAAATTAATCCAACTGTCATAAGATTCGAATTCAAATTCTAAAATGTATGTTGAATCTTTTTTT
>NZ_BAZX01000063.1 GCF_001310955.1 Marinifilum fragile JCM 15579 | reverse complement strand
CACCCCTACCCACAGTTCATCCGAACACTTTTCAACGTGAACCGGTTGGGCCCTCCACTCTGGTTTAACAGAGCTTCAGCCTGACCATGGGTAGATCACCAAGTTTCGCGTCTACCCCCACTAACTTTACGCCCTATTCAGACTCGCTTTCGCTTCGACTACGCACCTGAAGTGCTTAATCTCGCTAGTGAGGAGTAACTCGTAGGCTCATTATGCAAAAGGCACGCAGTCACACCCTAAAGTGCTCCTACCGCTTGTAGGCGTACGGTTTCAGGTACTCTTTCACTCCTCTGTTCGAGGTGCTTTTCACCTTTCCCTCACGGTACTTGTTCACTATCGGTCTCTCAGGAGTATTTAGCCTTACCAGATGGTCCTGGCAGATTCACACAGAATTCCTCGTGTTCCGCGCTACTCAGGATACTACTAGATTCACTTTGCTTACGTGTACGAGACTATCACTCTCTGCGGTGTGTCTTTCCAAACACTTCCACTTCACGCCGATCATCATATTATAGTCCTACAACCCCACCATTGCCGAAACAATAATGGTTTGGGCTAATCCCCGTTCGATCGCCACTACTAGGGGAATCACTTTTGTTTTCTTCTCCTCCGGTTACTTAGATGTTTCAGTTCTCCGGGTTTGCCTCCTTAAAGGATACTCATTGCTGAGTGGGTTGCCCCATTCGGAAATCTACGGATCAATGGTTATTTGCACCTCACCGTAGCTTATCGCAGCTTATCACGTCCTTCATCGCCTCTGAGAGCCTAGGCATCCGCCATACGCCCTTAATTACTTCTTTTTGTGCCAATAAAAGTCTAAACTTTCATCACGAAATCAATCGTTGTTTCTTTACTATTGGTTACTTCTACTTTACTACTTTCAACATGTCAAAGAACTTTAATACACCATCGTATTTCGTGGAGAATATCGGAGTCGAACCGATGACCTCTTGCGTGCAAGGCAAGCGCTCTAGCCAGCTGAGCTAATCCCCCAAAACGTTAATCGTAGTCCTGCGCAGATTTGAACTGCGGACCCCTACATTATCAGTGTAGTGCTCTAACCAACTGAGCTACAGGACTAAATTTCTTAATCCATATGCTAGCGGTTTAAACACCCTAACGCTATGGGTTATGGTATATTAAATGAAAACAAGTAAAAAGTTAGGCAAAACAGTCTTAAAACTCTGTCTTATCACCATAAACCTTAGTCGATATTCTAAATCTCTAGAAAGGAGGTGTTCCAGCCACACCTTCCGGTACGGCTACCTTGTTACGACTTAGCCCCAGTTACCAATTTTACCCTAGGTCGCTCCTTGCGGTTACGAACTTCAGGTCCCCTCGGCTTCCATGGCTTGACGGGCGGTGTGTACAAGGCCCGGGAACGTATTCACCGTATCATTGCTGATATACGATTACTAGCGAATCCAACTTCACGGAGTCGAGTTGCAGACTCCGATCCGAACTGAGACTAGCTTTTGAGATTAGCATCCTGTCACCAGGTAGCTGCCCTTTGTACTAGCCATTGTAACACGTGTGTAGCCCTGGACGTAAGGGCCGTGCTGATTTGACGTCATCCCCACCTTCCTCTCACCTTACGGTGGCAGTCTCGCTAGAGTCCTCAGCATTACCTGCTAGCAACTAACGATAGGGGTTGCGCTCGTTATGGGACTTAACCCGACACCTCACGGCACGAGCTGACGACAACCATGCAGCACCTTGTAATTTGCTCCGAAGAGAAAGCTTGTTTCCAAGCCGGTCAAACTGCATTTAAGCCCAGGTAAGGTTCCTCGCGTATCATCGAATTAAACCACATGTTCCTCCGCTTGTGCGGGCCCCCGTCAATTCCTTTGAGTTTCATTGTTGCCAACGTACTCCCCAGGTGGATTACTTAATGCTTTCGCTCAGTCGCGCACTGTGTATCGCGCACAACGAGTAATCATCGTTTACGGCGTGGACTACCAGGGTATCTAATCCTGTTCGCTCCCCACGCTTTCGTCCATCAGCGTCAATATTAGCTTAGTGAGCTGCCTTCGCAATCGGTGTTCTACGTTATATCTATGCATTTCACCGCTACATAACGTATTCCGCCCACCTCAACTAAATTCAAGACAACCAGTATCAATGGCAGTTTCACAGTTGAGCTGTGAGATTTCACCACTGACTTAATCGCCCGCCTACGGACCCTTTAAACCCAATAAATCCGGATAACGCTCGAATCCTCCGTATTACCGCGGCTGCTGGCACGGAGTTAGCCGATCCTTATTCATACGGTACCTTCAGCTCCCTACACGTAGGAAGGTTTATTCCCGTAAAAAAGCAGTTTACAACCCATAGGGCAGTCATCCTGCACGCGACATGGCTGGTTCAGGCTTGCGCCCATTGACCAATATTCCTCACTGCTGCCTCCCGTAGGAGTCTGGTCCGTGTCTCAGTACCAGTGTGGGGGACTATCCTCTCAGACCCCCTAAGCATCATCGCCTTGGTGAGCCGTTACCTCACCAACAAGCTAATGCTACGCATGCCCATCTTGTACCCCCGAAAGTTTAAATCAAATAACATGCGAAATTTGATTATTATGCGGTATTAATCCGGATTTCTCCGGGCTATCCCCCTGTACAAGGCAGGTTGCATACGCGTTACTCACCCGTGCGCCGGTCGCCATCAATAAAAGCAAGCTTTTATTATGCTGCCCCTCGACTTGCATGTGTTAGGCCTGTCGCTAGCGTTCATCCTGAGCCAGGATCAAACTCTTCGTTGTATAAAAGTTTTTATAATTCTGTCTCATTCAGATTATCAAAGTTTAATGGTAATTTTTAATTGACAAGGTATTATTCTTGTATTTACCTAACTTCTTGTTTTCAATATTTTCAAAGAACGTATCGTTCTGTTTTTCCT
>NZ_BAZX01000062.1 GCF_001310955.1 Marinifilum fragile JCM 15579 | reverse complement strand
TTGAGGCATCTATTATTGGGATTTCAGGTAAGGAACTGGTTATTGTAGTTCGATTTAACAATCCATTATCTAGTAATAAAGTTTATTTCGATAATATAGTAGTTAGTGGTGATCCTATTATTGTTGAAAATGATAATCTTACTGTTTTAAAAGAATCGGGGAATCAACTTGGAGAGGTAACAATTAACTCTGATGTTGATACTGAAGCTGAAGCTTTGCCTTGCTTTCGATTCATAATTGACGAAACAGATTCTGCAAGTGATGGTGTTCCTACGAAAATTTCCAGAATGACATTTTATAATTCCAATCCGGAAAATGGTTTGGATTGGGAGAATCAATTAGGAGGTATTGGAATATATTCTGAAGGCAATTGGCTGAATTATAAAACTATGACCATAGGTGCTGATTCGATTTACATTGATTTTTCGGAAGATCAATTAACCATTCCTGAAGGTGCAAAGCGTGAATTTGAACTTAGAGCATACCTGAATTCAGCAAATGAATTGCTTGATGGATTACAACTGCAGTTGGCAATAAGGAAAGATGCAATCGGATTTTCAACATTCGCTAGTGGCTCTGGTTTTGCTGAAAACAATGATTCTATAAGTTCTGCGATTCATTTAATAAATGTAGAAGCTACCCAATTGGTCATGAAAGGTATCCCTGAATCAGTTGTAAGAAATCAATTGTTTCAATTTTCGGTGGAAGCCAAAGATCAATTTGGGAATATGGATACTGATAAGGAAGAACAAATTAGTTTGTCGCTGCAATCAGGAAAAGGAGAATTGATAGCAACTAATGGTTTAAGCAAAAACTTAGTGATAGGTAGCTTGGTGTTTGATTCTTTAAGATACCAAGCTGTAGATACGATTCGGTTAATGGTAGTTGGAGAAAGTTTGCCTGAGTTGATCTCTTCCAAAATTGTCATTGAAAACACATATGAATCTCATGCGGATTCAACTTCATGGATGCCAGAAAATACCCTTCTATCAGCTCTAAATATTCAAAAAAGCGACGCATTTAAACTATTCGAATTTGCTATAAAGGATTCTGGTGATGACGAAGCTCCAACTGTTCTTAAGAAAATTCCTATTGCAAGTGGTGAAAGTAATCAAGCAGATTTTAAGAGGAGCTTAACTGGTTTTTATCTTATGAGGGATAATCGTGAATTGGATGTTGATTTCGAGATTTCAAAGGACAAAATTGATATCTTTTTTCAAGAATCGGAACCAGCTGCAATAGTTAATAGTGAAAGTGAGGCTACCTATTCTCTGTTCGCATATTTTATGGAAGGAGCTTGTGTAGACAAAGAAATAATTCAACTACGGATTGAAAAATCCAGTGAAAAATGGGAAATATCAGAAGAGGATAGTGGACTAAAACCACAGTTTGATAATGAGATATTGGGACCGAAATTAGAATGTGAAGTGAAGGCTGTACAAATGCAGTTTGGTAGGATTCCAAAAACCGTAAAACCCAATGAATTGTTTACCGTTGAGGTAGAATTACTGGACGAATTGGGAAATTTGGATACTGATTTTGATAAGCAGGTGGTAATTAGTTTGGCTGCTGGAACGGGTGAATTGAAATCGGTATCAGGGCTAAAAAAAATTATGGAGAATGGCAAAATGATCTGGACAGATTTGGTGTATGATAAAGCTGAACATTTTACCATTCAAGCAGAAGCGGAAGGTTTTGAAACAATTCTTTCTGAAGATATTTCAAGTGTTGACCAAAATTCGATGCTTATACAAGGGGAGACAATTGTAAATCATCAGTTAATATCCTTATCTGTGACAGAGGAAACTGCGAGTACGGTTCTAAATTTTACGATTGCAGATTCCGCTTCATTTGATGATTTGCCAACCCTTATCAATACCGCAATATTCCATAAAAAAGAACTTCTAAATTCTTTTGATTGGGAAAAACATATTGCAGGAGCTGTAATAAAAAGTAATGGCGAAATTCTTGCACTCAGCAATGATATTGATAATGAACGTATCAAATTTAATTCGAGTAAGGGTTTATTTCAGGTAGGTAATGGAACAGTTCAGAAGTTTGAATTGGCTATATATTTCAAAGAATCCTGTGTGCCTGACAATAAGGAATTTCAAGTGTATATTCCAAAGTCTGATTCAGGCTGGAAGACAGGAATAAATAGTTCGGAATTAAAGGCAAACATGCATGAGGATATGAATTCTGAAATTTTCAGCTTAAATGTAGTAGCTGATAGGATTAACATCGCTTCATCTCCTTTGTTAGTTAAGGATAATTCGGAGCAGTTTAATCTGAAAGTAGTTGCTTGCGATCGATATCAGAACATTGATGTAGATCATTCAGATAAAATAAGTTTGGAATTGATTCAGGGGGATGGTGAATTGATTCACGATACTGAGTTGGATCTTAACAATGGCATTTTGAATGTGAATTCTATTAGTTATTCTGGTAAAAAAGATTTCAAGCTTAGAGTTCATTCGAGTTTAGGTTCAGATTCTTGTACTATTGTATTTGGTCAGAGTTTATTGGACCTTAATTATGATTTTGAAGAACATTCATTGGGTGAGTTTATAAACTCTACAGATTGGTCAATTTCCACGTATCAACCTATTCATGGAAATAAATCCCTAAAGCACAACTTAAGCAACCAGATTGGGAATAGCTATATCTCTCGTAAGTTGGAGAATTGGCGAAGTGAGAATGGAATAACAAGGTGGAGTTTTGTTTTGCGAAATGGTGATTGGGACCCGAGTTCAGGAAATAATTTTGTGTTTCACCTTTGTATGGATGATGAAAATCCTGCCAAAGCTAAAGTCAAATATTCTGTAGGAGTAAACTTAAAAGGCTCTTCAGATATTTTAAGTCTTTGGAAAACGAATAATGGGGAAACTCCAGAAGTATTAGCACAGACGAAATTTGATTGGAACGAAAATGAGGCAATTGCCATTCAGATAGAATATAATGCCAATGGCACATGGAGTTTAGCCTATAATAGAATGGGAGAGAGTAATTCTTGGTACAAATTCGAAGGATTTTCTTCTGAAATTACAGATAAAAGTGAAGAGTTTTATTGTGGGTTGGAGTTTAATTTTGAATCAGCAACACGAGCAGGAGAATTGTGGTTTGATGATTTTCGAGTACAATCCGTTAATACAGCTCCTTTCATTAAGTCATATCAAATAAGTGGACAAGATTCCATTATAATTGCTTTTTCTGAACAGCTTAAAGCGGATCAACAAATGACCTTTGAGAATTTCAAAATTAGCTGTAATGATGAAGAACTGAAAGACTTTATGTTTTCCATCATCGATTCAGGTAGTAAAATTCTGATTATTATGAATTCAGAATTAAAGACAGGTAAATATCAAGTAGAAGTTTTAAACATTACTGATAAAGATGGTGCGACATTGGTTTCAGATTCTATCGCCTTTGAATACTTGGCTCCAGCAAATGAATTTGATGTTGTCATCAATGAAATCATGGCAGATGAAAGTCCAATGCAAGGATTGCCAGAATATGAATACATTGAACTATACAATACCAAAAGCTATTC
>NZ_BAZX01000061.1 GCF_001310955.1 Marinifilum fragile JCM 15579 | reverse complement strand
CACAAAAGTTAAAATTTAAGGGCGGTGACGCTCAACTTGATAAAACAACAAAACTTTAAACGGCAGCGGTTTTGATAAGGCGGTAGTTATAAATCGCCCTCAAATTTTAGCCAAACCGTTATAAGCAATAAAATAAAAGCTCAGATGAACACAACAGAAACTCTTTTACTAGATATAAAAGATTCAGAGAAATTGGATAGTTTTAAGCGCTTTAAAATAAAAGTTGCTATTATTCATTCTATAATTGTCTTTCTGTATTTTGTTGGAGTTAGTAGTAAAGAAAGACCTTCATTGTTTGAAATTATGGGTTTAAGTCACTTCACGACTACTATATTTTTAATGTGTATTGTTGCGATTTCATGTTTGCTTATAATTACGGTTTATAGAGTAACACCATCAAAAGGGAAAATATTATTTACTGAGAATGCGATTGAAATAACTTCAAACAAAAGCAAAATTGAAATTTTAATTGAGAATATTGATTTGTTGAATGTATACATCACTAAAGACTATAAAGGAAATAAAAACTATTCGATAGAATTTCCAATATCAAATAAACAAGTACTTTTTGATTTAGATTTAATTTTCAGTAGGGAAATTTATTTGTTTATGAATATACTTGAGCTATGGAAGAACAAGAAAGTGGATGTAAAGGTAAATGGAGACGAACCGAAATCGATAAAACCCAAAGATAAAACAGTTAATAAGCAGACCCACAATCCTTCTAATAATTACTTTTCTCCTCAAGCTACTAGCTACAGTTTTGGCAAACCAGTTAAATTAAAAGCTAGAATTCCATACAAAAGTTACAATAAAACACAGGTTAAACAATTGGTTAAAAAGACTTTAATTTCATTAAATTGGGATTGCAACAGTGTTGGTAAAGATGAATTATATGGTTACACAGATAAAGCAATAAGGATATTTGGTGATGAATATACTGTTGTTTTTGAAGCGAGATATATGACTATAAAAATAAATAATGTAGGTGGAGATTTGATTCCAATAGGATGTAAAAATACTTTAAGTACATTCATTGCTGAATTATCAAGAAACCATGACAATAATAAGTGCGAAGATAAATAAATTCTTATAACAACAGCTAATAAGGCATAAGGAATTAAGCTAGTTCCGAAACTAGCGTTTTTTAAATTAGCTCCGCCAAAACTTCGTTTTGACGGATTAAGTTATTATAATTTAAAACAAAGTTTTGGCTCTGTGCAAAGTTTGAAGTTTTGCTATTCAAATCTTCCTTACGCCTCATAACCGAGGCCGTTGTAGCCAATTTGAGAAAATGAAACCTGAAATGAAGACTAGAAAAAGTTGAATAATCCTAAGACTAAGAAAACAAATTGTTTGAGAATATATTAACTCTAAGCCAAAACCTGACATCGAACAAAACTAAACACAACAGTGCCTAAACCCAATTTGGCTACGTTCACTTAATATATTAAATTTAGACCAACCTGCGTTTAGTAGGTCGTTAGCAATCATACAGAAACCAACAGAATGAGTAAAAAACATATTATAGTACTATTTTTATTAATTGGAATTAATCAAGTAAAATCACAAGATGTCAGACAAATTGTAATCGGTACAAAACATATACTCCACTCCAATATTTTAAATGAAAATAGAGAATATTGGGTTAGCCTACCTGAATCTTACAGCAAAGGAGAATCATACTATAAGAAATATCCGTTGCTCATTGTTCTTGATGGAAATATACATTTTAAAGCAATTTCAGGTATGGTTAACTATATGAGTTCCGATTTATCCCGAAGTTGGAAAATTCCAGAGATGATTGTAGTTGGTATTCAAAATGTTGATAGAAGAAGAGATTATACACCCGATAAAATTATTACAGTTAGAGAGAATAATACAGGCGGTGGAGATAGCTTTCTAAGCTTTTTGGAAGATGAACTTATACCTGAGTTGGATCAAAATTATAGAACAGCCCCTTATCGAATCCTTTTTGGACATTCTTTAGGTGGTTTGCTGGCTATTCATACCTATATGAAAGAAAAGACCGTTTTCAATTCATTTATTGCGGTTGACCCAAGTTTTGGTACATGGGATTCTGAAACCATGGACAAAAAGTTGGATTCCCTGACTGAGCAATCATTTGAAAGATTCCTTTACATTGCCACAGCAAATTGGGGCAAAAGAAATATTAGAAATCGCGATCGTCATGTAAGATTGTACGAAGCTTTGAATAGTAAATGCGAAGGTGAATTTCCTGCAAAATTAGAATACTTTGAAAATGAAACCCATGGGTCCGTTCCTCCTATAGCTTTTTATAATGGCATTTTAAGCATTTTTGAAGGCTATGGAATTTACCATCGCGATGTGGAAAGCATAGAGGAACTAATTCAACATTTTCAGTCACTTTCTCAGCGACTTTCATGGGATTTTAGGCCACCGGAGCATCTAGTGAATCAAATAGGTTATAGAATGCTTCAAAGTCGAAATGAAATTGACAAGTCCAATGCATTAGCATTTTTTTATTTTGAATACAAAAAATTTTCCTAATTCATTTAATGCATATGATAGCTTGGGAGAGGCTTATGAATCTTTGGGAGAAAACAAAAAAGCAATTGAAAATTACAAAAAATCGCTTGAACTCTATCCAAAAAATGAACATGCCAGATTGAAGATAGAAAGCTTAGGCAAGTTTAAAGGGCAAAATAATACTAGTAAAATGAATGATAAAATTAAAAAAGAGAAGACTCCGATAAAAAATGGAGTGTGGAAATCAACTGGAGAGAATTTATTTTGGATTAATATTGTTCAAAATAAGGTTTTTTGGTTAGGAATGAACAACAAGACAACAGAAAATGAACTTGGCGAAAATTGGTGTCACGTTGGAAATGGAACAATAATTGACAATCGCATAATTTTAGATTGGTCAGATATTTCTGTTGGAAAAGGTAATTTAAATGGGAAAATAGTTATTGAAATAATAAGTAATGTTGAAATGAAAGTTATTGAAGATTCTGGAAACTTCGGTATGTCAATCTGGAATTGGGAAACAGATCAATTGAATTTTAGTCAAATAACTAAGTGACACGCAGCATATCTTAAAGAACATACAATAACATATAATTTATTCCTAGTTCTAGCCTAGTTACGAAAATCATCGCGGATTTCCATTTGGTCTTTATTTACTAAATTTGTTTCTTGAAACACGCAACATTAGAGGATTTAATTCATGAAGAATGATGATAAAAATATCAGAATAGCAATAGAAATGGCAAAAGAATCAAAGAAAAAAGGAAATTTGCCATTTGGTTGTATTCTAGTTAATAAAGATGGAGAGGTTGTTTTAAAAGGGGAAAACACTATTAATACAGACAACGATTGTCTTGCACACGCTGAAATCAATTTAATAAGGAAAGCCAGTAAAATATATAATTACTCATACCTCAACAGTTGTTCTATATATACTAGTGACGAACCATGCCCTATGTGTACATCTGCCATTTATTGGAGTGGCATTGGGAAGCTTGTTTATGGATTAAGTAAAAAAAGATATTACGAAATTGTTGGACGAGATAATCCAAACTGGGTATTTGAAATGCCAACAAGAGAATTATTGGAAAAAGGTGGTAGAAAGCTTGAAGTAATAGGTCCTTTATTGGAAGAAGAAGTTTCAATTTTGCATTTAGACTAAAATAAAACTGGCAACAA
>NZ_BAZX01000060.1 GCF_001310955.1 Marinifilum fragile JCM 15579 | reverse complement strand
TAATCGGCGATAAAGGAACTGTAAAGGTGGCAGGTCAATATATGAATGAAGTAGTTTATTGTGATATTGAAAGTTATGAAATGCCAGAATTAAAACCATCTAATCCACCAATTGATTATGGAGCTTACAAAGGATCTGCTCAAAACCACCATTATGTAATCGCAAATGTTGTTAACAAGCTTCAAAATAAAGCAGTGATTGCAACTAATGCACTCGAAGGCCTAAAGGTTGTTGATATTATTGAACGAATTTATCAGTTGCGCGATTTGACAAGTATTAAACGTAAAAATGGTTGGGTTAAGCAATTTAATGCGGAAGAAATTAAACGCAAGATATCCTAGACCTTATTAATTAATTCTGCCTTTAACTCTAAATATTTGGGAAATGAAGAATGTTAAAATTGCTATTATAGGACTTGGGTATGTTGGTTTGCCCTTAGCTGTTGAATTTGGAAAGAAATTTCCAACACTTGGTTTCGATATTAATAAGAAAAGGGTAAACGAGTTGAAATCGGGAAGAGATTGGAGAAAAGATCTGGTTAATGAGAACTTAAAATCATCAGTTTATTTACAATTTACTAGTGATCCTGATCAATTAAAAGGACACAATGTATATATTGTTGCAGTGCCAACTCCTTTAAATAAAAACAAACATCCTGATTTAAGTCCTTTGTATGAAGCCTCAAAGTATATCGGTAAGGTGCTTAAAAAGAACGATGTAGTAATTTATGAATCAACCGTATACCCTGGAGCTACTGAGGAGGATTGTGTTCCGGTATTAGAGAAATATAGCAGATTAATCTATAACAAAGATTTTTTTTGCGGTTATTCACCAGAAAGAATCAATCCTGGAGATAAGGTTCATACCCTTACTACAATTTGTAAAATAATTTCCGGTTCAACACCTAAAATCACGGATTTCATCGATCAATTGTATAAATCAATTATAACAGCCGGAACTTATAAAGCATCATCAATTAAGGTTGCCGAAGCAGCCAAAGTAATTGAAAATGCACAACGTGATATCAACATAGCATTTGTAAACGAGTTAGCAGTTATTTTTAACAAGTTGGGCATTGATACAAATGAGGTTTTGGAAGCTGCTTCTACAAAATGGAACTTTTTACCTTTTAAACCAGGCTTGGTAGGTGGTCATTGCATTGGGGTTGATCCTTATTATTTGGCACATAAATCATTAGAGGTTGGGTATAATCCTCAAATATTGTTGGCAGGCAGAAGGCTGAATGATGAAATGGGATCTTTTATAGCTTTTAATGTGATTAAAGAGATGGTGAAAAAAGGATTTAGGATTCCAGGTTCAGATGTTTTGGTAATGGGTATAACCTTTAAAGAAAACTGTCCTGATATCAGAAATTCCAAAGTAATTGGATTGATAAAAGAATTGGAGGATTTTGGTTGCAAGGTTGATGTTTACGATCCTTGGGCAGACCCATTGGAAGTAAGGGAAAAATACAATTTGAAAATCATACCTTATTTAAATGGCAACAAATATGATGCTGTGGTTGCAGCAGTAGCTCACGATGAAATTAAAAATGTAAATATAAAGAAACTAAAGAATGGACATGATGCTGTGATTTATGATGTTAAAGCAATTTATCCGCGTGATTTGGTTGATGGCAGACTTTGAAACCAAACTAATGCTAACCATATAAATCCTATTTTTTGAACGGGGAAAAATTTAAAATATACAGGAAGATTTTAGCGGGAAGTGGAATTCTATTTTCATCAAATGCGATAGCTTCCTTTCTTGGTTTTATTGTATTGGTTGTAATTGCCAAAAAAATCAGTATAGAAGAGTTTGGCGTTATTGGAATTATTCAATCTTACACATTAACGGTTGGAACTTTACTAAATTTTCAAACTTGGCAAACGATTATTAAATATTACCCTCGGATCAAGAACAATTCTGAGTTGGTACAATCCTTGCTAAAGTATTCTTTTCGTCTCGATTTTATAACAGCCATTATCGCTTTTGTTTTTGGGATTGGACTTCTGGAATTAGTCTACCAAACCATAAATTTACCGGAGATTTATAAGCATTGTGCACAAATTCATTTGCTTAGTATTTTAACGAAACTAAATGGAACTGCTACAGGATACTTGAGGGTTCTCGATAAATATCACTTATTCTTTAAATCACAAGTTATTGCAGGATTTGTAAAGTTATCTTTGGTCATGCTAGTTCTTTGGATGAATCTTGAATTTGTCTATATAATTGTTGCTTTCGTTTTAGCAGAAGTAACTTATGATATCGTATTAAATATCAGTTTTTATAATGTATTAAAAGAGGATTCTCTGCATCGCTTTTTAAACAAGAAAATCAGTCTGATTAAAGAGAAATACAAAGATATTTTTGATTTCTCGTTATATACCAATTTTATTTCATCATTTGACACCATTATTTTCCAAGCAGATGTCTTAATAGTATCTGGCTTTTTTGGTGTTAGTTATGCAGGATGTTTTAAAATGATAAAAGTGATTGTTGGTTTAATAAATAGGCTTTCCGGTCCATTGTCTATAACCATATCACCAATAGTTAGCGAATTTATTGCTGAAAATAAGCTCAAGGAACTTCGATCTAACCTATTAAAGTCATTTCTTTTTCTAAGCATTTTGTTAGGAATCGGGTTTGGTGTGTTCTTGTTATTAGATGAACTAATCGTAGAATTGGTTTTTAGCAAAGAATATCTGCAATATATCTACTATCTCGATTTTGCCATCTTTAACTTATTTGTAGGTATTGTATTTATGGGAATTCATCCAGTAACCAATTTTCTGGGATACCACAGGCAGGTTCTCTACATAATTATAGTCTTGTCATTACTTTATTTATCCTTGATATACCTGTTTAGCAGTAGTATTGGATTTGAGATTGTTTTTATCGCTCAATTAGTTCAAATATCAATGGTAATACTTTCAAAACTTTACTTAAGTAATAAAAAATTAGATTTGATTACTATACCAAAATTAAGTACAGGTTGAATGATTTTAAGCATGCATTTCAATATTTAAACATTCAGATATTTTGAATATGAAAAAGGTAGTTAGCGTAATTTATTCTCTAAGTGTAGCTGGAGCTGAGAATGTTTGTCTAAATATTAGTTCCAACATAAATAAAGAGAAATTTGAAGCTTATATCATCACAATTTTTGATGAGGCTCCTTTGCTTACGCAGTTGCAGAATCAAGAGAATGTTAAAGTTATATCCTTAGGAGTACAATCAAAATCAAGATATTGGATTTTTTCACCAAAGGTATTTCTTAAGTTTAGAAAAATAGTAAAGAGCATCAATCCCTATATCATTCACTCTCATTTATGGGGAGTTGGAACATATATGCTGCTGACAATTATTGGTTTAGGTATTAAAAACAGAATTGCAACGATTCATACTTCTGGTGGGCATTATAAATCGTCTTATTGGTTTTCAAGAATTGATAGGAATGTGGAGAAATGGACTTATAAGCTTTTAAAATTTAAGTTGGTTTGTGTGAGTGAAGAAGTTCGGAAAATGATTCTGCAAAAACTAAAGATTTTGAATCCGATAAAAATTAACAATGGTGTCGATTTGAATTATTTTAATCCGATTGGGAACAAGCAAGGTATTGGTTCACATTACCCCGTAATTGTTCATGTTGGTCGCTTTTTAAAAGCCAAAAACCATTGGGATATGGTTCGTTCGTTACCAGCTTTGAAAGAGAAATATCCAAATTTTAAAATGTGTTTCATAGGTGCAGGGGTCGAAGAAAATTTGAAAGAATATTGTGAAGAAAACCAGATTCTTGATAATGTCAGGTTTTTG
>NZ_BAZX01000059.1 GCF_001310955.1 Marinifilum fragile JCM 15579 | reverse complement strand
ACTTTTCAACGAGAAATATGCTAAGCATCTCAAAGATTGCTAAGCATGTTCTCCCTTGCTTCTACTTGCCCAAATTTTTATTTCGTAATTGCCAACCCATCAAATCCAGTTGTCAACACCTCTATCCTCTTTAAATATCTTTTGTCAAACAAGCTTTGTTTTGTAGATTTGATCGGAAAACATAAATAATTGCTGTATTAACACATGAAACTCAAACTGAATATCTTTTCACCTAGAAATAGAAAATCAATACCCAAGAGCTGGTGTGGTACTTGGATTGATGAAACCGGAAGAAAACTACACATAGAAAGCACAAAACATGATTTCTATTTGGCTACAATACGGGATAAGAATAATACAGCCTATAAAATTGAATTACTTGTAGAACAGGTGAAAGAAACTGTAAATTTAATGGCCCAGTTCATTGAAGATGTCCATAAGAATCCTTGCTTGCAAATAGAAGCTGGCATTCATGATATCGGTCCTACCTACAAACTTTATTTCTTGCTAAAAAAGGAAAATGGTGATGTAAGATTGGCCAAAAATTCAGACAAGCTGGAAAACCTAATCATAAGACCCGATGTAGGAATTGGTCTCTATGATGATTTAGAAGATGATTTGGGAGTACCGTGGGCATTTCCATTATCCGATTATAAAAAACATATAGAATAACCCTTTTTCAATAAACTATACGCTGGTTCGGTAAATCATCACAAAAATAAAAAATGGGAAAAAAGAAAAGTAACAAAGAGTTCAGTGTAAAGAACAGAGTAAAGCTTGCTTTTATTTTATTGGCAATATTTTCTCCCATATTCGTATTTATCCACTTTAACCACAAAAAAAACAAAGAATTATTACAGAATGATTCTTTTAAGACCATTGCTTTCATTGAGAAATTAAGACCAAATCAAAGAAAAGGAATCACTACCAGCAAAGATGTAATATATTTCAAATACCGACACAATGACACCGTGTTTCATGGGATTCATCAAGAAATGGTTGGAACAATTTCTGGTTTAAAAATGAAAATTGGTGATGCGCATGAATTAATAGTAGCAAGATCGAATTCAAGTGTGTATAGATTAAATTTAGACTCTAAACTTGATACGGTTTTTAATAATTCTACGGTGAAATGCCACTCATACAAATCGGAAAGGCATAGGGATATTATTAAATAAAGTTCAATAATACCTTTCAGCATGGAATCTCTTGTCTCTACCTACCCAAACTTATATTTTGCGTTTTAGCTTTTCGAATACTATATACAATAGCAGCCGCAAGTCCAATTAAGCCTCCTAAATAACTGAAATTGTGCATAGAGCCAACCATGATAAAATGATCCATATCGATTAAATTTCCTGGATAATGCCAATTGGGTATGTTATCAATTAGAACGAAATGTCCATATAGTAAACCCATACATCCTACTGCAAGTGCAATAAGCAGCGTCAATGCCAATGATTTTATTGTGACCCTAAACATTTGAGAGGCATTCTTGTGAATCAAACCAACAAAACCAAGAATGATTCCAATAAACAGTCCGACCCACCATGTAGCCAATACGCCAACTATACCAACACCAAAACGAGGGTTTCTCAATATGATCTCAGGTTGTAAATCGGTTCCAATATTATTCCCCAATCCCCAACTATCAATTCCAAACTGTATAAACTTGAATTTGGTGTAATACTCTTCTGATATGGTATAAGTGATTTGATCGTGAAGCATTCCATATACTCCACCTAGTATGCTTGCAATCAATATGAGTAATAAGAGGGTTAAAAACTTTTTCATGATACTAATCTAACAAAAACAATCATAAATATGCTTAGCTTGTAATCCACCACTTCAAAAAGAGAAATCCAAAAACTTAGTAGCTCATTTCCTTGTCACATCATTGTATTTCCTACTTGCAAAAGCAGTAAATCTGTTTTTACAATTAAATTTGAAAAAATAGAGTTTGTTGTGAGCCCACGAGAAACTCTCCTGATTCGTTTAGAGTTTGTCGTGAAGCAAAAACAAACTCATTTAAGCCAAAGTGAAAGTGTATTGGGCCGAAAACCAATTGTTCTGGGCTGAAAACAAACTCTTGTGAGCTGTTTACAAACTGTCATGAGTTGATTACAAACTCTAAACCATTGAAAAACTTTAATTTTCTATTTACAAGGCAAATGAATCAGCTAGAATATACAAGTCCTCTATTTGCATGCTATTCGCGGCGAACAGCAATTTTTCGAACACGCCTAATATGTTCATAAGTTTTATTATACAATCAAACCTTACTTTTTACAAATTTTCTACATTTAGCACCTTACTGATTGTTTTTCTGAGATTTATAAACTCATTTTATAAGATTAAATTCTTGTACATCCCTTATTTTTCGCTTTATCACTATTTAACTAAATTAAAATCTAGAACTTGTAAATGAAATTTCGCCAGAAAATTCCCCATAAATCAAGAAATTATTTATTTGGAAAGTCGCTAAAAGACTGGCCCTCCAAACCTATTGATCAAAAAAATATATTTTTTCGTGTTTTTCCTTGTTAAGTTTCCTAGCTTTAATATTGACGCCCAACTTAATATTTACGAATTAAAAAGAATACATTATGAATTTTATTCTAACAACCATTACAACGGTTAAAAGTTACATTTCTTCAACTGAAGAAGGTTATTCCGAACGATCGGGAAATTTTATTGAAAAGGCACCAGCCTATGTCGAACAAGGCATTCTGCCCAAAGAATCAACGGAAGCCTTAATTGCCAAACTTCAAGCGGTAGAGGATTTAAGAAAGCGGAAAAATGACTCTATCAAAACCGCTCACAATGATCGTATCGAATTCGTTAACAGCAAAAATGATAGCGAAAGACAATTGAGAGCCTACAAAAAAGAAATTGATGAGAACTCATCTGTTCCTGAAGATGTAAAAAGAACTTTGGGTTTGTTGAATGAAAAAAAGACCGAAGAGAGCAACAACAAACGCCCAAACCTTAATGTAAAAACAATAGCAGGTGTGCCTCGCATCACTTATCAGAAAAGACCAATGCACGGCATAAAGCTCTACTCCAAAATTAACGATGGAGAATACAATTTCGAAACCACCGTAAATCTTTCTCAATTCGACGATACCCGCGCCAGAATCAACGCCAAGGAAACAGAAATAAGAGAATATTACGCCTACTACATTTACAACGGACAAAAGGTGGGCAAGAAATCGAATGTGGTTCGTGTCGTTTTGGAGCCAATCGAATAGTTTTAAATGGAGTTTTTTATCCCCTTATATCATTACCAAATTTGAAAGAGGCTTCAAGCTTGAAAGGAAAGTGAGGCCTCTTTTCTTGTCTGCTACTCACGCATCATTTTAGTCAAATCTGAGTTAAATATCGCCGAAGTCGGTCTGAAATGCGGCTATGAGAATGCTTCGCACTTTTCTACGGCTTTCAAAAAGCAATTTGGGCTAAGGCCGATTGATTTTCGGAGGGGAAGTTGAATTAACCTGGCTTTCTGAATGAACATGTCAAGCATCTCCAAGATGCTTGACATATGATAGAACATTAACGCCCTTATAGCCCAAATTCATAATACTGCATTAACTCCTACTCCACATATTTAAACTTTTAGTTAATTATTCATTTTTCACTCTTGATTTACAATTTTGTAATCCATATATGTTCATTTTTGATAAATTTGAACTTTTATTTTATGTAATACGATTTAAAATAAGGAACCAATATCTCTAAATAATAAAAATGAAGAATCTAATTATCCTATTGTTTCTGATCTCATCTTGTTTCACAAGTTTTTCTCAGAATGAAAAAAAAGCAGAGAAAGCCGCTTTAAAATGTATAAACAAACATTTGGCGAAGGCTAATAAAAATGTGAATTATTTATTAGATGCTTTTGATCAGTATACGGGCTTTGTATCAAAAATGAACATTGAAAAATTTGAACAAAAGAAACAGGAAATCGACTCTATTCTTTCTAAAAGTGGCTACCTTAAATCAGGTTATTTAGATTTTGAATTACTTAAAAAGAATATGGAAAAATCCTATGATCTAAATAATACAAAAAACGATACCACATCAACTTATTATCAATTATTGAGTCATGTTAATTATCTTTCTAAGAATCCTAGCATAACAGATGAACTTTCGTCGACATTATTAATTGGAACCTTAAAATCTATTATTCCAGATGATAAAAAAGATGAACCTATTTATAAAGCCATTTCACTTATTATGTGGCATGGCTATATTGTAAAACCATCCTCCAATAAAAAAGAATCAATTAGCCTGAGTGATTTTGAATATCACAAAAATGATGAGCAGTTTGAAGTTGTTTCAATTGTTGAAGACAATGAAACTACAGAGGAAACAGTATCTCAAGAAGATGAAATCAGTGATCTTGAATCGGATTGTGGAGAAATGGCTTTTATGTTGGTTCAAAAGATGCCGGAATATAAAGGTGGTACCGAAGCTTTAAAAAAATTCCTAAAAGTACATTCCTTTGAAGTCAAAGGAAGAGTATTTGTAAGCTTTACCGTTAATTGCCATGGAAAAGTTATTAATCCTAAAGTTGTTCGAGGCTTGACTCCCCTGGCCGATGAAGTTGCGCTAAAATTAATAAAATCGATGCCAGATTGGATACCCGGCGAACAAAGTGGCACAGCTGTAAATGTAATGCAGACACATCCGATAATATTTGATTAACAAACAGAATCTGATTGTATTTTACTTTCAGGTGAAAAATATTAGGTTATAAAAGCTTATAAGGCTACTTAGTAAAGTAGCCTTATAAGCTAAGCTTTCTGATAATATGTCAAGCATCTCTATGATGCTATACATGTAATGGAATTGACCTTCGTAAAAGTGCACTTTTGAATGTTAATTATTCACATAACACCAATTCATAAATATTTCGTTAACTTCACTAAATAGA
>NZ_BAZX01000058.1 GCF_001310955.1 Marinifilum fragile JCM 15579 | reverse complement strand
CGATATCAATCGCAAATTACTAATTTATTTATCAAACTTAAGGTAATTATTTCGGGAAATTATTGGGTGATTACGGACGTAATAATTTAACCAGCTTTAAACCCAAATCAAGAAACACAATCTTTGCATTGGCATTTCTTTCAATGTCCGTATAGGCTTTTGAAAGCTCATCAGAAATCATCCAAACATTATCTTCATTGATAAATGGAGAAAATCGTTGCGAGAAATTCATTTCCTCGCCGCTTAAATAAACCATTTCAGGCTGCTTTAAGTTTAAAATAAAATTCTCACGAATCATTCTAACCGCATAATTCAAAAAGCTTTTTTGACGTTCGCGTCCAATTGTCGCAATCTCTTCAGCCCAATCCATAATATCCAATACTTTACGAGCATAGCAATGTCTCATAATGTTGATGAAATTCTCAAAATTCTCTACATTTTCATCTGAATTCTGAATAAGGATTCTCGCTTTTCGATAACTCCCTTCCGATAAACGAACCACATTCTTTAATTCCTGATCGTTAAGATTAAAATCATTTTTAGCCGCTACAGCCAATGATTCTGTATCAATTGCCGGAATTTTAATCAGTTGTGTTCTAGACAATATGGTTTGTAGTATTTTATCAGGTTCTTCCGACACCATAAAAAACAAAGTTTTCGATGGTGGCTCCTCAATCATCTTCAGAAGCTTGTTGGCACATGAAGAATGCATCTTTTCAGGCAACCAAATGATCATTACCTTGTAATCCGATTCGTAAGTTTTTAAACTTAGTTTCCTGATAATTTCATTGCTTTCGCCAGAATAAATCATCCCTTGTGAGTTATCTACACCAAGGGTTCTGTACCAATCTCCAATATCAAAATAAGAATCACTCTCTATTTGCGATCGCCACAATTCAATAAAATTATCGCTCACAGGATTGGTAAATCCTTTCCCTTTAACAACCGGAAAAACAAAGTGAAGATCAGGGTGAACCAATTTCGCGTATTTTTTACACGAAGAACAAACCCCGCATGAATCGTTGTCTTTTTTATCCAAACATGAAACATACTGTGCAAATGCAATTGCCATCGACAGTTTACCAACTCCTTTAGGGCCAATCAACAATTGTGCATGGCTAACTCTGTTTTCTCTTACGGTTTGAATAAAACGTTGCTTGACCTCTTTGTGGCCAATTATATCTTTAAATTGCATGAATCTTCAATGTGAAATGGTTTCGAACAGGTAAGTTCAAACCTTACCTGTTGATCAAAAATCATTTAATCCCGAATATTGCGCAAAGGTACATCGGGGTATCCAAAGTTAAAAAAATATAGCAGAGCTTTATCATTAATGCTCAAGTTCAAATCCAATTGAGAAAAAAATGACGTTTTTACCTCTCAATTGCAATAGTGAATAATTCATGCAATCGTTTCAAAGTCAAAACAAAACAACTTATTACTAACTGACTTAGTGATGTTTAAAAGCGAATTTTCTTTCCTTATTGCAGCAATTTGAATAAAAACATACCTTTGTTTGGAAGAAAAAAATATAAAAGACATATTCCAATGCAAACAATTGATTCATACAATTTTTCAGGAAAGAAGGCGATTATCAGAGTTGATTTTAATGTGCCTTTGAACGATCAGTTCGAAATTACCGATGACACACGTATCCGTGCTGCACTTCCAACTATCAAAAAGGTATTAGAAGGAAACGGATCAGTTATTTTGATGTCTCACCTTGGTAGACCAAAAGGTGTTGATGAAAAATTCTCATTGAAACACATCGTTGCTCACCTTTCTGCAAAATTAGGTGTTGATGTGAAATTTGCTGACGATTGTATTGGTGAAAGTGCTAAAACAATGGCTGCTGACCTAAAAGAAGGTGAAGTTCTATTGTTGGAAAACCTTCGTTTTTACGGTGAAGAAAAAGCTGGTGACGAAGCTTTCGCTAAAAAACTAGCTGACTTGGCTGATCTTTGGATCAACGATGCATTTGGTACTGCACACCGTGCTCACGCTTCTACTGCTGTTATCGCTAAATTCTTCCCTAACGACAAGATGTTTGGTTACGTAATGGAAGGTGAGTTATCAAGCGTTGATAAAGTATTGAAAGACTCTAAGCGTCCGTTAACTGCAATTATGGGTGGTGCTAAGGTATCTTCAAAAATTGATATCATTAAAACTTTAATGCCTAAAGTTGACCACTTAATTATTGGTGGTGGTATGACTTACACTTTCGTTAAATCGATGGGTGGTAACATTGGTAACTCATTGGTTGAAGATGATAAGTTAGATATCGCAAGAGAAATTTTAAGTGAAGCTGAAGCAAACAATGTAAAACTTCACCTTGCAGTTGATGCATTAATTGCTGACGATTTCTCTAACGACGCAAACACTAAAGAATGTAACGTATCGGAAATTCCAGCTGATTGGATGGGATTAGATGTTGCTTCTGAAACTATTGAAAACTTCAAAAAAGTTATCGAAGAATCAGAAACAATTCTTTGGAATGGTCCTGTAGGTGTATTCGAAATGGATACTTTCGCTAAAGGAACCAAAGCAATTGCTGATGCAATTGTAACAGCTACTGAAAAAGGTGCTTTCTCATTAATTGGTGGTGGTGACTCTGTTGCAGCTATCAACAAGTACAACTTGGCTGATAAAGTAAGCTATGTATCAACTGGTGGTGGTGCTCTTTTGGAGTACATCGAAGGTAAAGAATTGCCAGGTGTTGCAGCTATTAGAGGGTAATTAACGATCCATAATATTTCCCTTTGCAGGGATTCTTAAAGCAGTCTTTCAAGGCTGCTTTTTTTTATTACTAAACGTAGATTTTTATGATTGTTTAAGATTCTCACTGATTAATGCTACGCAATAAACTTGGTTCAATTACCTTTGTAATCACAACAAATAGAGAATAGAAATGAACTGGAAGGAAAAAATATTTTCAATATCAAATAAAACTGAATTTGAACAAGTAGCCCTGGAAATTTTTCGTTATCAAGCGGAAAACAATGAGGTGTATCGTGAATATCTTCAACATTTGAAAAAGGATGTAAATCAAATCACTAAGCTTACAGATATTCCTTTTCTTCCCATAGAGTTTTTCAAATCCCGAAAGGTGGTTTCTTCCAACGATCCTGCAAAAGAAATTTTTACCAGCAGTGGAACAACTGGCAACCTAACCAGCAGGCACTTTGTTCCCGATATCAGTATTTATGAAGAGAGCTTTAAGAAAGGTTTCGAGGATTTTTATGGGCCAATAACAGATTATTGTGTTCTGGCTTTGCTTCCTTCTTATTTGGAGCGCGAAGGTTCATCCTTAATCTACATGATGGAACACCTGATTAAAGATAGTAAGCATGCTAAAAGTGGATTCTACCTGCACAATCATGAAGAATTGATTGAGTGCATTGCTGATTTAAAGAAATCGAATCAAAAAATTTTACTGCTTGGGGTTAGTTTTGCTTTGCTTGATTTGGCTGAAAAATATGCGCTAGATCTTTCCGATGTAATCATCATGGAGACTGGTGGCATGAAAGGAAGAAGAAAAGAAATTACTCGTGAAGAGTTGCACGCATTTCTTTGTTCCCGACTAGGTGTGAATGAAATCCATTCTGAGTATGGAATGACGGAATTGCTTTCGCAAGCATACTCTAAAGGAAAAAGTTTATTTCACACACCAAACTGGATGAAAATCATGATTCGCGATGCATACGATCCATTCAGCTATGAAAAAACAGGTAGAACTGGAGGTGTGAATGTGATCGATTTGGCCAATGTTCATTCTTGCTCGTTTATCGAAACTCAAGATCTTGGTAAAATCTACGAAGATGGAAAATTTGAAATTCTTGGTCGATTCGATCATTCTGATATTCGTGGTTGCAATCTTCTTGTAAACGAATAATACCGATTAGTTGCTAAACTACTCATTTATTTCGCTATACTCATCACTGAGTGATAGCAATCTATCGGCATTATACCAATGTGTAAATTAACATCTAAAAAGGTATAATAAAAAACACCAAACAGAGATTTAAATGAACGTAAACCACTCTGTTTGATGTTTCAAGTATCCTCTTATTAAAGGAAATTAGCCTGTTACACTATTTATTGAATTTTAATTGCTAATGCGTTAAGCATCACAACTATTTTTTATTTACACACAATTTCAGACTTATTCTGAAACCATTCACTAGCAAAATTTATACACACACACGTGCTTGTATTTCTCACCTGGCCTTAATATTGCATTTGGGAAATGCTCATAGTTTGGAGAATTTGGAAAAATCTGCGTTTCCATAGCAATCCCTGCACACTGTATAATTAGTGCTCCTTGTTTGCCTATTTCCGAGCCATTGAAATGAGCACCTGTGTAAATTTGTATCCCTGGCTGATCGGTATATACTTCCATTTTTCGTCCCGATTTAGGATCTGAAAGCACTCCTGCCAATTTTACCGTTCCATCGAAATCATCTAATACAAAATTGTGATCAATACCATCAATCATGTTGATTTGTTCATGATCCACATTGCAAGCTGATTCTACTGATTTTGCAGTCGTAAAATCGAATGGAGTATCCTTTACCGACACAATTTCTCCTGATGTAGTTCCCAATTCCGCAGAAATCGGTGTATAGTTTGACGCATTCAAGAGCAATTCATGATTCATTGCCGATCCATTGCCCGCACCATTCAAATTGAAATAAGGATGACTTGTTAAATTAATTACTGTTGGCTTTGATGTTTCTGCCTCATATTCAATCACAAATTGATTGTCATCAGTCAATCCGTATATTACTGAAACCTCCAATTTGCCAGGATAATTCTGATCGCCATCCTCGCTAGTCAAACTTAATTGGAAGGCTTGCACATATTCCTCTAACTCAACAGGTCTTACTTCCCAATTTCTTAGATTAAATCCATCAAATCCTCCATGTAAATGGTTTTGCTCATTATTACAGTCCAACTGAAATTTTTCTCCATCAATTTCAAATTCGCCTTTTACAATACGGTTGGCATAACGACCACAAAGGGCACCAAAATATGCATCACCATCAAGCGTTTGATCAATGGTATCATATCCAACAACAACATCTGCAATATTGCCTTCTGCATCAGGAACTTTTATTGAAATGATTTGACCACCACGAGCAATAAAATCAACCTCTATACTTTTATTTTTAAGTGTATAAATCTGCATGATTATCTTTTAATATTGCGAAACCCTTACAAAGTTTTTTGCCAATTCCAGGCAGAAAGCAAAGTTTCATCAAGACTTTTTTCTGATTTCCATCCCAACTCTCTGTTTGAATATGAGGTGTCTGCATATATCTGCTCAATATCTCCAGCTCTTCTGCCAACTATTTTATGTGGAACTTTCTCTCCTGTTGACCTTTCGAATGATTCAATGATTTCCAGTACAGAAACACCAGATCCCGTTCCAACATTAAAATATTCGTAGTTGGATGTGTTTTTATTTTGCAGCAAACGTTCAATGGCTACAACGTGTGCTTTAGCCAAATCTACTACATTAATGTAATCTCTAATGCAAGACCCGTCAGGCGTATTGTAATCATTTCCAAATACGCTAAGTTCAGGACGAATGCCTGCCACCGTTTGTGTAAGGAATGGAATAAGGTTGTTAGGAATGCCCAATGGCAATTCACCAATTTTTGAACTTGGATGTGCTCCAATTGGATTGAAATATCTCAAAGCAATTCCTTTCAATTCGGGATGAGCTTTTGTTGTATCGCGAATGATATCTTCACAAATTGATTTTGTATTTCCATAGGGCGATTCAGCTTCTTTTCGCGGAGTTGATTCCGTTACCGGCAACTTATCAGGCTGTCCATAAACTGTGCATGATGATGAGAAAACCAAGTTTGGAA
>NZ_BAZX01000057.1 GCF_001310955.1 Marinifilum fragile JCM 15579 | reverse complement strand
TCCCAAACTTGGTTTTCTCTTCATCATGTACAGTTTATGGACAGCCAGATAAACTTCCGGTAACGGAATCAACTCCACGAAAAGAGGCTGAATCGCCATATGGAAATACAAAATCAATTTGTGAAGATATCATTCGCGATACAACAAAAGCTCATTCTAACCTAAAAGGAATTGCTTTGAGATATTTCAATCCAATTGGAGCACATCCAAGTTCAAAAATTGGTGAATTGCCATTGGGCGTTCCTAACAACCTTATTCCATTCCTTACACAAACGGTGGCAGGCATTCGCCTGAACTTAGTGTATTTGGAAATGATTACAATACGCCTGACGGATCTTGCATTAGAGACTACATTAATGTAGTAGATTTGGCGAAAGCACACGTTGTAGCCATTGAACGTTTGCTGCAAAATAAAAACACATCCAACTACGAATATTTTAATGTTGGAACAGGATCTGGTGTTTCTGTACTGGAAATCATTGAATCATTCGAAAGATCAACAGGGGAGAAAGTTCCTCATAAAATAGTTGGCAGAAGAGCTGGAGATATTGAGCAGATATATGCAGACACCTCATATTCAAACAGAGAATTGGGATGGAAATCAGAAAAAAGTCTTGATGAAACTTTGCTTTCTGCCTGGAATTGGCAAGTAAGCATTATGACACAAGAAGAAAAATAAACCATAAACTTATATCCATGAAAAAGAAAATATTAATCACAGGTGGAGCAGGTTTTATTGGCTCTCATGTTGTTCGTTTATTTGTAAACAAATACCCTGAATATCAAATTGTAAATCTGGATGCTCTAACCTATGCTGGAAATCTTGAAAATCTTAAGGATATTGATTCAAAACCAAACTACACCTTTGTTAAAGGAGATATTACCGATTTGGAATTTGTATCTGGATTGTTCAAAGATTTTCAGTTCGATGGAGTTTTACATTTAGCAGCTGAATCTCATGTTGATCGCTCTATTTCTGATCCATTGGCATTTATCACTACCAACATTGTCGGAACTGTTAACCTTCTAAATGCTGCAAAAGAAATTTGGAAAGATAACATGGACGGAAAGAGATTCTATCATATCTCAACCGATGAAGTTTATGGTTCGTTAGGTGAAACTGGTAAGTTCCTAGAAACAACTCCATATGATCCAAGAAGTCCATACTCTGCGTCAAAAGCCAGCTCAGACCATTTGGTGAGAGCATATTTCCACACCTACAACATGCCTGTAGTTCTATCAAATTGTTCCAATAACTACGGGGCAAATCAATTTCCAGAGAAGTTGATTCCTTTGGTAATCAACAATATTAAGAACTCTAAACCTCTGCCAATTTATGGAAAAGGCGAAAATGTTAGAGACTGGTTATTTGTAGAGGATCATGCCTTAGCAATTGACATGATTTATCACAAAGGTAAAATCGGAGAAACATACAATATTGGAGGAAACAGCGAGTGGACTAATATCGATTTGGTAAGAAAGCTGTGCGATATCATGGACAAGAAATTAAACCAGGAAATCGGAACTTCTCAAAAACTTATCACATTCGTAAAAGATCGTGCTGGTCATGATTTACGTTATGCAATTGATGCTTCCAAAATTAAAAATGAGTTGGGCTGGGAACCTAGCATTCAATTCGAAGAAGGTTTTGAACAAACCATCAATTGGTATCTTGAGAATACTGATTGGCTGGAAAATATCCTTTCCGGAGATTACGAAAAATACTACGAACAGCAGTACGAAAAGAGATAAAAAACAAAGAGCGATGTAAATTGGCATCGCTCTTTTTGTATCTGATACTTTTGATTTATTCTACAGTAACCGATTTTGCAAGATTACGAGGCTGATCTACATTACATCCGCGTAATACTGCAATGTAATAAGAAATCAACTGGAATGGAACCACGGTCAATAAAGGAGCTAAAGCTTCTAATGTTTCCGGAATTTCAATCACATAATCTGCCATATCTGCAATTACAGTATCACCTTCGGTAACAATTGCAATCACATGACCTTTACGAGCTTTTACCTCCTGAATATTACTTACAATCTTTTCGTAAGATTTATCCTTAGTCGCCGCTACAAACACTGGCATGTGCTCATCAATTAAGGCAATTGGCCCATGCTTCATTTCTGCTGCAGGATAACCTTCTGCATGGATGTATGAAATCTCTTTCAATTTCAAAGCTCCTTCTAAAGCAACTGGGAACAAGAATCCACGACCTAAATAAAGTGCATTTGTAGATTCAATATATCTCTTTGATAATTCTTTAATATCCTGATCTTTCTCTAAAATTTTAGCAATTTTCTCAGGAAGATTAGCAAACTCTTCGATCAACTTGTGGTAATCTTCTTTTGCCAAGGTTCCTTTTCTGTAACCTACCAACATAGCCATCATGGTAAGTACAGTAACCTGTGCTGTAAATGCTTTTGTTGAAGCTACCCCAATTTCTGGTCCAGCGTGAGTATAAACACCAGCATGAGTTTCTCTTGGAATACTTGAACCAACAACATTACAAATACCTAAAACAGTAGCTCCTGCTTCTTTTGCCAACTTGATTGCAGCCAATGTATCTGCAGTTTCGCCACTCTGACTGATTGCCAATACAATATCATCTTCAAAAATTACAGGATTTCTGTAACGGAACTCTGAAGCATATTCTACTTCAACCGGAATTCTGGCAAATTCTTCGAACAAATACTCGCCAACCATACCTGCATGCCACGATGTACCACAACCAATAATTAAAATTCGTCGAGCATTCACCAACTTTGGAATTACATCGTTAATCCCGCCAAGGAAAACTTCTTTATTTTGAGGAGATACTCTTCCTCGAATGGTATCATGAATCGAACTGGTTTGCTCAAAAATTTCCTTAAGCATGAAATGCTCGTATCCTCCTTTTTCAATCTGCTCTATATCCAAATCCAACTGCTGAACATGAGGTGTTAATTTATCGTTCTGCAAAGTCTTCAATACCAACTCATCACGATTAATGATAGCAACATCATCATCGTTAAGATAGATTACGCTCTGAGTATATTCAATAATTGGAGTTGCATCTGAAGCAAGGAAATACTCACCATTTCCAACACCAACAACAAGCGGACTACCTTTTCTGGCTGCAATTAACTGATTTGGTTCATCTTCACAAATAACAACCAGACCATATGCACCAACTACTTTTGTAAGTGCCAAGCGTACTGCTATTTCTGCAGTAACTTCACCTTTTAGATAGATATATTCAATAAGGTTTGCCAAAACCTCAGTGTCTGTTTCACTTTGGAAGGAATAACCTCTTTTTACTAGTTTCTCTTTTAAGAAGGCATAGTTTTCAATAATACCATTGTGAATAATCACAAATTTATTATTCATTGAACTGTGGGGGTGAGCATTTTCATCATTTGGTTCTCCATGAGTTGCCCAACGAGTATGCCCTATACCTATGGAACCTGAAATATCGTGTCCCTTTACATGATCTTCTAAATCTTTTACCTTACCCTTGCACTTAAATACTTGAGTTTGGTTAGTTCGAAGTGCAATACCAGCAGAATCATATCCGCGATATTCTAATCTTTTTAAGCCATTGACCAATATAGGATAGGCATCCTTATTGCCAATGTAACCAACTATTCCACACATAAATACATAAATTTCAATCTCGGTACCACTCAAGATTGGTTTATAATTCTAAATCAAAAATCACATTATAAGTCTAATTTTATAATAGTTAGCCTTAAACCTATAGCTTCATTTCAATTATCAATAAATTCCTCCTAAAAATATAATAAGTTAGCTTACTCACCAAACTTAACTGCAATTTATATCGATAAAAAAAGTGCATTAAAACCAAAGTTTAAATGCACTTTCTAAAATATTTTACTGTCCTACTATTCAGCTACTAATTCATCGTAAAAATCAGAGTAAGCTGTAATGTATTCTTCTTTGTTCTTATAAGGCATAAATGGCTTTCCTGAAGCTTCAGCATAAGCCTTAATTTCTTCATTAATATTTGAACTACCCATGATAATCGCATCAGATTGGTCTATTGCCAACTTGTGAAGCGCTACATAATTCGCATCCTCCAATACTTTAACATCTTCTTCTTCCACTCCTTCAATAATTGCTTTTGCTTTGAAGTCAGAGCTAAATGAAGTTGAGAATTCATCATCGTAAATAGAGAATACCACTTTTGTATCCGTAAACAATGGATCTTCGTTAAATGCTTTCTTTAAATACAAAGGAGTCAATCCGGTAAACCAGCCTTGACAGTGAACGATATCTGGAGCCCAACGTAACTTTTTAACAGTTTCTAAAACTCCACGAGCAAAGAAAATCGCTCTTTCATCATTATCTGCAAATCCATCACCGTTCTCGTCCGTCAAAATTTGCTTTCTGTGGAAGTAATCTTCGTTATCGATGAAATATACCTGCATTCTTGCAGCCTGAATAGAAGCAACCTTAATGATCAATGGATGATCCGTGTCATCAATAATTAAATTCATACCAGACAAGCGGATTACCTCATGCAACTGATTTCTTCTTTCATTTATGCAACCGTAACGTGGCATGAAAGTTCTAATTTCTTTTCCTTTTTCTTGGATTCCTTGAGGAAGATATCTTCCGATTTCAGACATTTCAGTTTCAGGAAGGTAAGGGGTAATTTCTTGTGAAACAAACAATACTTTTGTCTTTTCCATATAGTCGCTAAATATTAATACAGATTATCTGCGCAAAATTAATAAAAATATTTAACAAACCTGACCTTTGGCAAGGGTTAAAGAACCTACAATACAATTATATGCACTTATTATTTCTCAAGTATTATTTATTTATTTTATTTGCAGTCTTAACCAAAAAAACCGAAATGGTTTTGTAAGATTTTTAAAACAGGATGGAAATAGTAAAACTTGTTGCTGAAACAAAAGCAAAAATCAGCAAGTTTATTGAGGAAGGAAAAAGTATAGGATTCGTGCCAACTATGGGGGCTTTACACGATGGTCACTTATCACTTACAGCCGAATCTGTAAAAGAAAATGATATTACAGTTGTAAGTATTTTTGTGAATCCAACACAGTTTAATAATCCCAACGATTTAAAAACTTACCCGAGATGCGTTGAGCAAGATCTTGAAAAACTTTCAAAATACAATCCTGATTTGATTTTTATCCCTGAAGTGGAGGAAATGTATCCCGAACCAGATACTCGTGTATTTGATTTTGGACACCTTGACAATGTAATGGAAGGCAAAAATCGACCAGGACATTTTAATGGAGTTGCTCAAGTTGTAAGTAAACTTTTCGACATAGTAACTCCTCATAAGGCCTATTTTGGTCAAAAAGATTTCCAACAAGTAGCTGTTATTAAGCAGATGGTGAAAGATCTTAAGTTAAACGTAAAAATAGTTCCATGCCCCATTATCAGGGAAGAAGATGGTTTAGCTATGAGTTCCAGAAATTTACTACTTACAGAGGATCAAAGAAAAAATGCATCTAAAATATCTGAAACTTTATTTAAAGCTTGTAACTTAGCAGCCGATTTAAGTGTAAACGAATTGAAAGATTGGGTAGTTGATGAAATCAATAAAAACCCATATCTTTCGGTCGAATATTTTGAAATCGTTGATGATACATACTTGCAACCTATTAAAAGCTGGGACGAAAACAAGGTAAAAGTTGGATGTATCACCGTTCAGGTAGGAAAAATTCGATTGATTGATAATATAACTTTTTAAATATTAGTTCAAATTAAAATGTACATTGAAGTTTGTAAATCGAAGATTCACAAGGCATCGGTAACTGGTGCAGATCTTCAGTATGTTGGTAGCGTAACCATTGATGAAGATTTAATGGATGCAGCAAACCTAATTGAAAATGAGAAGGTTCAGATTGTGAATATTAACAATGGTGAACGCTTAGAGACTTATGTGATTCGTGGCGAAAGAGGTTCAGGTACAATTTGCTTGAACGGGGCTGCTGCCAGAAAATGTGCTGTTGGTGATGTAATTATCATCATCTCGTATGCATCGATGGATTTTGAAGAAGCTAAAAACTGGGAACCAAGCCTAGTATTCCCTGACACAGCAACTAATAAATTGATCTAAATTCATTTAGAATACATGCAAAGGCTGTTCTTTCGAGATCAGCCTTTTTTTGTGAGTGAATCTAAGCAACTTCTGGTACCTCATCCACACTTTAACTCATTCACGAATTCTTTTGCTACTCTCTTACCGATAAATTACCTTTAAGCAAAATCTTAAAAAATGAATAAACTACAATTGATAAAAGATAAAATTATCTTCAAGAAGGAAGATGCCTTTAACCGATTACAAACCTGGCGATTTAAAGACGAAAAAATCGTATTCTCCAATGGATGTTTCGACATTGTTCACCGTGGACATCTTGAATATTTGGCTTCGGCAGCTCAATGGGAAATAAAATGATCATCGGTTTAAATACCGATTCATCAACCCAAAGACTAAAAGGTCCTACCCGTCCAATCAACGATGAATACTCACGAGCTCTTCTATTGGCTTCACTGGGATTTGTGGACATGGTAATTCTTTTCGAAGAAGACACTCCATACAATTTGATTGATTTCGTTCAGCCTGACGTCTTAGTTAAAGGAAGCGATTACAAAGCTGAGGATATTGTGGGATACGATATCGTTAAAGCAAAAGGTGGAGAAATCAAAACTCTAGACTTTATCGAAGGATTCTCTTCAACAGGAATCATCAAAAAAATACAACAAGAAGGATAAATTTAAGATTCAAACACAAATTTGAGTTTATTACTCATTGTTAATTACTAATTGCTAATTATATCAAAGTGGTTGCCAAAGCGAAAACAAAAAGTGCCTGGTTCTGTCAGAATTGTGGAGTAGAATCTGCCAAATGGGTAGGTAAATGTCCTTCCTGTGGCGAATGGAACACATTTGTAGAAGAGATTGTCGTAAAATCAAAAAACATAAATGTTGTTGGATCAAACGGCGATACGAAAAACAAACCTTTAAAGATTTCTGAAATTTCATCTTCCGAAGAAAAAAGATACAACACCCAAAATATGGAGTTGAATCGTGTTCTTGGAGGTGGATTGGTTCCGGGATCCTTAATCCTGATTGGCGGTGAACCAGGAATTGGAAAATCGACATTGGCACTTCAAATTGCTTTGCATCTTAAAAACTACAAAACACTTTACGTATCGGGAGAAGAGAGTGCACAGCAAATTAAATTGAGAGGGAATCGAATCAATACTGATAACGACAATTGCTTAATTGTAAGCGAAACCTCAATGGAAAACATCTTCTCTCACATTAAAAATACCAATCCCAATATTGTGGTAATCGATTCCATTCAAACCCTGGCAACAGAAAGAATCGAGGCAGGTCCGGGAAGCGTTTCTCAAATCAGGGAATGTACTTCTCAATTGCTGCAATATGCAAAACAGTCGGCGGTTCCGGTTCTTTTAATTGGTCACATTACCAAAGATGGAAGTTTGGCCGGACCAAAAATTTTGGAGCACATGGTGGATACCGTTCTTCAATTCGAAGGCGATCAAAACCACATGTACCGAATTTTGCGAGCAACCAAAAACCGTTTTGGATCAACCTCGGAAATGGGAATTTACGAAATGCAGCATACAGGTTTGAGAGAGGTCTCCAACCCTTCGGAATTGTTACTTTCGCAGGAAGATGAAAGCCTGAGCGGCACAGCCATTTCAGCATCTATCGAAGGCATGCGTCCTTTCTTGATTGAG
>NZ_BAZX01000056.1 GCF_001310955.1 Marinifilum fragile JCM 15579 | reverse complement strand
TATTTTCGCCATTTACTGCAAAAGGTAACTCTGGTCCATCATCAATTTTATAGAACAGTTTAATGTATTTGTTTTCATTTGTTGAAGTTCCGGTCTCGGCAGCTAACACGGATATGGCACAATTGGTGTAAGTAGAAATATCAATGGTTTTACTAGCCCATATAGCCTCGCCTTTGCAATCAACGGCTTCCAATCTTCCTCCACTGGTTTCTACCACTTTAACGTAATCCGAATCATCGGCAAGAGTACAGTTCGTGACATCCAAACTCCATTCGGCAACTCCCTCCATATCAACATTTGCACCCCAATAACCTTTATTTAAATCTGCAGCATCTGAGAAATTCCTTGTCCATATATCTTCTGCATGTAGGTTTGTATTTATCAGTAAAACCAAGAGAATGAACAATTTCTGGGAAAGTGTTTTTTTCATAGGAAATTAACTTTAACTTTGATTTGCTTTTCTGAGCAAAAGCTAATTTAACTATAATCATTTTTATTAACAAGGAATTAAAGCTTTATTATGTTATGAGAATAGCAATTGTAGGAGCTACAGGCCTGGTAGGCCAGAAAATACTGGATGTTCTGGAAGAAAGAAATTTTCCGGTTAGCGAATTATACCCAGTCGCAAGTGAAAGATCTGTGGGTAAAGAGGTTGCATTTAAAGGCAACAAGTACAAAGTTATCAGTATAGAAGATGCAATTAATTTAAAACCACAAATTGCAATTTTCTCTGCAGGTGGCGGTACATCATTAAAATGGGCTCCTGAATTTGCCAAAGTTGGCACTACTGTAGTTGACAATTCATCAGCTTGGAGAATGGATGAGAGCAAAAAATTGGTTGTTCCTGAAATTAATGCTACAGAATTAACTAAAGAGGACAAAATTATAGCAAACCCGAATTGCTCAACAATCCAAATGGTGGTTGCACTAGCTCCTCTTCATAAGAAATACAAAATTGAACGCCTGGTGATTTCAACCTACCAGTCGATTACTGGTACTGGTGTAAAGGCAGTGCAGCAATTTGAGAATGAGCGTTCAGGAGTTGACGGAGAGAAAGCTTATCCATATGAGATAGATAAAAACTGCCTTCCACATTGCGATGTATTTACAGAAAATGGTTACACAAAAGAAGAGATGAAACTGGTCAACGAAACCAGAAAAATTTTGAAGGACGACAGTATCAGAGTTACTGCTACCGCAGTTAGAGTACCTGTTGTTGGAGGTCATAGTGAATCATTAAATATTGAATTTGCCAATGATTTTGATGTTGAAGAGGTAAAACAACTACTAAAAGAAACAGAAGGTGTAATTGTTCAGGATAATCTGGATAATAATGAATACCCAATGCCAAAATACTCTCATGAACGAGACGAAGTATTTGTTGGACGTATTCGACGTGATTATTCAAACCCTAACAGTTTAAACATGTGGGTTGTAGCTGATAATCTTAGAAAAGGAGCCGCAACCAATGCCGTTCAGATTGCAGAATATTTAGCCAAACAAGAGTTGGTGTAACACAATAAAAAACCCGATGCAAAACATCGGGTTTTCTTATTTATATCATTGATCTTCTTAGTCCATCAAGTTTGAATAATCCTGATAAAGGAAATCATTGTATGGGAATCGTGCCGAATGAATTTCACGAATAACATCATACACTTTCTCTCTAAATTCTTCAATATTCTGCTTTTCGATTGCTGAAATAAACAAACAAGGCGTATCTCCTTTAGCAATCCACATTTGCTTTAACTCATCCAAACTATAGTTTTCACGTGTTTTGGGTAGCAAATCGTCCTCATCTTTCTTCACGTAAGTGAAAGCATCAATCTTATTAAACACAAGGAAAGTAGGCTTTTCTCTGTTGTCAATTTCAGCCATGGTTTCGTTTACCACTTTGATATGATCTTCGAAGTTAGGATGTGAAATGTCAACAACATGCAAAATAACATCTGCCTCTCTCACCTCATCCAAAGTTGATTTAAAAGATTCAACCAAATGGTGAGGCAATTTTCGAATGAAACCAACAGTATCTGCCAATAAAAAAGGAACATTCTGAATTACTACCTTTCGAACTGTAGTATCTAGAGTCGCAAACAATTTATTTTCAGCAAAAACATCAGATTTACTAAGCATATTCATGAGGGTAGATTTACCGACATTGGTATATCCAACCAAAGCAACACGCACCAATTTTCCACGGTTCTTACGTTGTGTTGCCTTTTGCTTGTCAATCTTCTTCAGATCTTCCTTCAGCTTGGCAATCTTATCTAAGATAATTCGACGGTCAGTCTCAATCTGGGTTTCCCCAGGACCACGCATCCCAATACCTCCTCGTTGACGTTCAAGGTGAGTCCACATTCTGGTCAATCGTGGCAATAGATACTGATATTGAGCCAACTCAACCTGAGTTTTCGCATGCGCCGTTTGTGCTCTGCTGGCGAAGATATCAAGAATCAAATTGGTTCTATCCAAAATTTTTCTTTTCAAAATTCTCTCAACATTTCGAAGTTGAGTAGGAGATAATTCATCATCGAAAATCACCATACCAACATCTTCATTAGCTTCCAGATAATCTTGAATTTCATCAAGCTTTCCTGCTCCTACAAAAGTTTTTGGGTTAGGATAATCTAACTTCTGCGTGAATCTTTTAACAGTTCTTGCTCCCGCAGTTAATGCCAAAAAATCCAACTCAGCCAAATATTCCTCAACCTCCTGAATAGTCATACTTTTGGACTGATCAATCACTCCGATTAAAACCGCTTTTTCTTGCTCCTTTTTAGTTTTTAGATAGTCTCCCATTTATTTATTTTAGGAATAACAACAGACTTACGCCTCTATTCTATTTGTACAATATCAAACTTTTCCTCAGTAATCAGAAAAAGTGAATTGTAAGGCAAAAATACACAATATTCTGCAATGGTTTCGGCATGGCACAAAAAAGAGGTTTCGAAAATTCGAAACCTCTTATATAATTGTATAGTATTGATCTACTGTAATTGGAAGTTGATTGGCACAGTATAAGAAACCTTAACTGGTTTTCCACGCTGCTTTCCTGGCTTCCATTTTGGCATCTGATTGATTACACGAACCGCTTCTTTATCCAAAGATGGGTCAACTCCACGAACAACGCGAACATTCTCAACACCACCTACCTTGTTTACTACGAAAGTAACAAATACACGGCCTGTGATACCATTTTCTTGAGCAATTACAGGATACTTAATAGATCTTGCGATCCATTTCTGTAATTCAAGCTGTCCACCTGGGAATTCAGGCATATCCTCTACAATAACGAATACCTGAGCTTCATCTTCTTCTTCCTCTTCCTCTACTACTTGGATTTCAACTTCTTCATCCATGTCCGCATCCGAGTCTTCAATTTCAAGCTCATCTTCGATCTCTTCATCGTTATCCACAATATCCAATACCTCAGCTACTTTAGGTGCTGGTGGTGGTGGTGGTGGTGGTTTCATCTGTTCCTGTCTGGTAATCGGAATAATCTCCTCCTCAGCTTCCATTTCTTGCTGATCTTGTAAACCTGTAGCTTCAGAAGAATCTACACGCCATTCAAATGCAGCAAAGACAAAAAGCAGAGTCAGCGCCAGACCAATCTCAAGAAAGAGACCTCTCTTATTTTCAAGATCTGCTTTAGGTGACTTCTTAACTTCCATAATCTTCTTTTAATTTTCTTTTAAATTCAGCGTTTAAAAGTAAGTAATTCAATTTTATAATCAAAATTCTATTCCCTGCGAAAATATTTGAGGCATAAAGATATAAAAATAACGAGCAATCAATTTTTTCTAATGGTATTTTTTGATTTTCAATACGTAAGATCAATTGAAAATTTGATGATAATAATAGGAAATGCTCTAATTTGAATATAGATAAACCCTCTGTAAATAAATCAACTATAAATTTAGTGCATTTTTTTCTTTAAAGCCATTCTAAATTATATTTTTTAACGAAGAAGAGTGAAAAATCCATATTGTCCGAACTCATCCTACCTATACACACACTATACATTGCTACCAATCAATTGTCTATTGACAAACAATTTTCGAACTAAAATAGATTCTCCACTCTAAATTCCCTTACGTATAAGAATAAAAAATGTTTGCTTTAGATAAAAATTCATTATCAACTAGTTTCATGTGTTTAATTTTAATTTATCTTTACGGGCGAATTCTTAGACATTTTAAATGATTTAGGAACGACCAATCATTAAACGGGGGGTTAGCTCAGTTGGCTAGAGCGTTTGACTGGCAGTCAAAAGGTCACCGGTTCGATTCCGGTACTCTCCACCCTCAAATCAAGGCGGTTATGGCATTTATGTCGTGGCCGCTTTTTCATTTCCAAACATGTCCACAAGAAACACTTAAGCTCCAATTTTGCTCAATACTATTTAAAGTCTTGCCTACTCAAAAACAATATCCAATTGTAAAGAGAAAATCAGTAAAACATTAATTAACTTAGCTTTTAACCTTCTTTAACACTTTTTATAATGTCGGTAAAACGGGAATCCATACATTTGTAATGTCCTTTCCGAGAGGATTAGGTTTTCATAGATTAAAATGGGTTAGAGTAAAGTCAGGGGTGGTTCCCTGACTTTTTTATTTTTAATCGATATCCTTTCTGCTATTAGAGTTTATAAATAGAATATTACCTATGGCATCATATCCTTTAAATAGTTCAGATTTCTCATGCTTTAAACTCTCTCCTCTGAATCCAAGGATTGTTAAACCTGCATCGGCCGATTTCTCATTAATAATATCGCGAGAAGCAATATTTTCCTGTTCATGTATGATTTCGATATTAGAGTTTGTAATTGGCAATCTACCACTGACAACCAATTCATCCAATTGTTTTCTGGTTTCATCTGCCTGAGATTCCTTGCAGATATTAAAAATTTGAATGTCCGCTTTGTTCCAGTCAGGATGTCCACCAATAATAAAACTCAATAATATCATAAGGTTTGCATTATCAGTATCTGAAGATTTGATCCAAACATGTATGTTCTTCTTATAATTGAATTTTCTTCTTGAACTCCCTAAAATACAGAAGTCGAAATTTCCAGCACGTGCCAAAGAGTAATTTTCAATGATCAAATCCAAGCGCTCAGGATCTTCTTTATCAAATTCAAAAATCACCATATTATTCTCCATTCCAGCAATTCCTGGTAATTGTATAGCTTGGGCAATAGCTGAAGTATATGATGGAGATATTATTGTATCTACGTAAACGTGATTCTCAATTTTATCGAAACTGTTTATTAACTTATCTAATTCCTCTTGCGATTGCTGATAAGTTGCTTTGGAGTAATAACCTTCAATTCTGTGCAGATAGGTTCCAAATCCATATTTGTAGGATATCCAGTTTAATAACTTAAATGCAGTATCCCGTTCAAACGAATCTTTTGAAATACAAATTGCACTTGGCCGCCATTCTCTTGCTTTTCTTTTACCTGCTTTTTGCAAGAATACCTGCATATTCCTATTCAATTGATAAAGAGAATTCAAAAAAATTGATTCCAATCCATTCCTGTGTTTATGATATCGGTTAATAAACAAATAAATCAAACTCATTAAAACTACAGCACTTAATGCATAAAGAGTATTGATTTTGAACATTACCCAAATGGAAATGAAAAATCCAATAAGCGATAATAACCATTTCGACTTAAAGGAAGGACGATAACTTGGCGAGGATCCAAAATGGTTCAAAAAAGAGATTAAACACAAAGCCCCATAGGTAAGCATGAAAAACATGGAAATAATTTCTGCCACAGCGTTAACATCTCCTAATGCCACAAAAATTATAGCTATCAAACAAGTAATTAAAGATGCATTTATGGGTTCATTATCCTTAACGCGACCTTTTGCCAACCAATTGTTTAATGCTTTCGAAGGAAAAGATTTATCAATAGACAATGCTTGCAAAGTTCTCGGAGCAACCATAACAGATCCAATTGCCGAGGATATTGTTGATGCTGCCAATCCTAATGGAACTACTATGGCACCTCCCAATGCAATTCTTGACATGATTAACTGGTCTGCAACCAAATCTTCACTACTTGCTGATCCTGCTAATTTATATACGATAAAGAAATAAATTATCATTCCTATTAAGGTAGCTGCAGTAGTACCCAAGGGAATAGATTTCGAAGGATTCTTTAAATCTCCAGATAAACCAACTCCAGCTGTCATTCCAGTAAATGCAGGGAATATTATTGCAAATACAATGAAAAAATTGTCTGCATTTCTAAAATCTGCATTCAATAAATTAAAATCACTGGTCATGGAATATTCTGTAGAACCTATAAAAAACAATACCAATGAAATAAAAAGAATTGCTACTACAAAATAAAGGGCTTTTACTCCCAGATTGGCACCTTTTTTTAATATTAAAGCTGAAAGCAATAACATGGCAGGAATGCTTACAACTTGTCTTGGTAAATGATATCCATATGTTTCTCTCACCCAATTAAAAACAGGCTCAAAAGCTTCGGTAAATGCAATAATATAAAATGCAACACTTATGGCCTGTGACATAAACAAAGCCAATCCAATCGTAGCACCAATGTTTAGCCCAAATGATCTGGATATTATAAAATACTCTCCACCCCCTTCAACACGTTTATTAGTTGCAATTTCAGATATGGCAAAAGCAGTAGGAATGGTAACAGCATGTCCTAACAAAATAATAAATATTACTCCCCAGAAACCAACACTTCCCACAGCATAACCAAATCGCAAAAACAAGATGGCACCTAATATTGTAGAAATTGCGGTAAAAAAGACTGGAGCAGTTCCAAATTTTTGAGCTGATTGATTTTTCGGCATAGTAAACTTTGTATAGTTAGTTAATAAAAATAGAAAAAAGGATGGAATATTTTATACTTCTTATATTTAGATATTTTTAACAAATAGTTCATCAATACATGGTGATTTAAGTTTTTTATTTGTGTAAATTTATTTTCCACAAAAAGTAGCATGGCAACAACTGGCAAACAAAATTCATCAAAGAAATTATTGCATAGCGTCCGACCTAGCAGAATAATCTACCCAATTTTAATTGGATTGGCAGTAGTTATTTACATGCTCGTAAAAGAAGTAGATGCCAATACATTTTCGTTAATAGATTTTACCTGGTATACTGTTTGGTGGCTTTGTTTTGCACTTCTAATGATGGTGATTCGTGATTTAGGCTATATGGCCCGTTTGAGAATTCTTACCGACAGAAAATTCTCTTGGGGACAAGCATTTAGAATCATAATGCTTTGGGAATTTACATCCGCAATTACACCATCAGCAATTGGAGGAACTTCTGTTGCCATTTTATACCTCAACAAAGAGGGGCTTAAAGTAGGAAGAAGTTCTGCGGTTGTAATGTCTACATCATTTCTAGATGAGCTTTATTTTATCATCATGTTTCCTTTACTGATTTTACTCCTAAATGTAAAACAGCTATTCATGATAGAATCTCCAGAACACTCCATATGGCTAGATTCTTTATTCTACTTTGCTCTTGGTGGATATTTAATAAAACTAGTTTATCTTATCGTCCTTACCTATGGACTCTTTTGGAATCCCAGAGGCCTAAAATGGTTACTTTTATGGATATTTAAGCTTCCTGTTCTACGCAAATGGAAGCATGGTGCCAATAAAGCAGGTAGCGATATCATTGAAAGTTCAAAAGAACTCCGAAGAAAACCTTTCCTTTTTTGGTTTAAAGCGTTCATGGCAACATTCTGGTCTTGGACAGCCAGATATTGGGTGGTAAATGCAATGCTGGTTGCATTTATGTTAGAAGGTTATGGCTTTGCTGATCATATCATGATATTTGCAAGACAACTGGTAATGTGGATCATGATGCTGGTAAGTCCAACTCCAGGAGGAAGTGGATTTTCTGAGTGGGTTTTCACGCAATATCTTGGTGATTTTTTGCCTACATCAGGATTAGCTGCCAGCATGGCCTTGATTTGGCGTCTAATATCATATTATCCTTACTTGTTTATTGGAGTCTATCTTCTTCCTAGATGGATAAAAAAGCATTTTAAAAACAATCAATCATAAATACATCACAAACAAGCTATTGCAAATTTTGACAAAAGAAAAATGCAATTTCATCAAAGCTTTTTCATATTCTACCATAATCAATAATTAGGTTTCAATTAAAGAATGTAACTTGCTTATAATTAAATCAAGTCACACAAAAAAACTTCAATAATTATGAAAAGATATTTACTCTTTTTTATCTTATTGGCTACTATTGTTTCATCTTGCTCAGAAGATAATTTTAAAGAGACTGAAAAGCCACAGAAAGAAGATGATGTAATTCAATCGGTTAACATTACCAACAATGCAGCTGATTTAAGTTCTCGTGTTACATACAGTGATAAGTTGGTTATTGTAAACGATATTCGGCCGGAACAACAAAATCGGTAAAATCAGATTTCGAAATTGACCCAACAAAAAACTATGACCTTTTAAAATTCAAGACAGCCAGAAGTTGAATTGACTCCCAAAAGTTAAA
>NZ_BAZX01000055.1 GCF_001310955.1 Marinifilum fragile JCM 15579 | reverse complement strand
TTATACACCGTTTTTTTTAATGAAGCTTTTAATTGAGATTCACTCCCTTTTTTCATCAGGAAATCAATTAAAGCACTACCTATTACATAATTATAAGAGTTTGGATAATTGTTAGGATTATTCCATAAGTCAACAACATCAACATATTTATTTTTAAGCAGTATTTACCTGATTATAAAAAACATGAATTAGTAATAATTAAATTACAAAACTTGATTAAAGGATAAATATGTCTTAAATTATTATTGCTAAAATAGATTGTTTAATATTAATATTTTAAGTCATGGGGTTAGTTGTTGTTCCATTATTTGATGAGAAAGTGGAAGCCTGGAAAGTTTGGGCTAAGTCCCTTTCAAATGAGAAAAGTAATGAGTTTAGTGATTTTAATAAAAAGTATGGTTTGACCAGACATAATGCCTGGCTGGCAGAAACCCCGGGTGGCAAGGTAGTCGTTGCCTTACATGAGGGCCCCGGTGCCGATGATTTTTTGCACAAGGTAGCTGGATCAAATGATAGTTTTGAATTGTACTTTAAAGAGAAACTAACAGAGTTTCATGGAATGAACTTTGATGCTCCGCCACCACCAATGCCTGTTCAAATGATATAGTAGCCTCCCGCTAGTGCGAGCTTATAGCTCATACTCTGCCTTGGCAGTAATTGAAGGATTTCTACTTCAGATGATATGTTTTGCAAATGATATTTTGCATTCGCAAAGCACGAGCTATAAGCACGCGCTAACTGGGGAGATATTGTTTGGTTACGAGCTTTCTTTATTTGGGATTTGAGCTAATCACATGTGGATTTCAGTCGTGTTTTCCCATTTTCCGTTACCATTTCATAGCCATTGTCCAGCATTGGTTGAAGGCTTTTACGTCCCGTAAAATGCCATAGCAAATAGCCATACTGACATTGGCTGATTAGTTCTTGCTTGTATTCATTTAGAATTAATTCCTTTAGCTCTTTCCAATATTCTTTAGGCGAATGGACAAATATGACTAAAGGATTAAACTCTGGATCGATAAAGTCTTTTTTATAATATTTTCTAATTCGATTCAGTCTTGGGAATCCATATTTCTTCGTGATTTCAATCATTCTCTTGGTATGTTCAGCATCCTTGGGGTTAATGTATTTTTCCCAAATAAGCTTCTTCATTGCATCCGATTCAAATTGTCGGGAAGAAATCTCTTCAGTTTTTAAACTATCCCTTAGATTTTCAATTCTGTTGGTTTCCGACTTATCGAAAGTCTTGTAAAGGGTATATTCACGTAAAGTCTGGTCGTAGCCATACATAAACTCCATTTCTTCAACCAGGCTTACAATGTCTTTTTGCAAAAGAGAATCTTTCTCAGTTTGTGAGTGGGTGAGATTGCTCAAGAATAAAGCCAGAACCAAAAGTTTAAATTTCATTATCAATGTTTTCTTTGTTTTTAAATGAGATGAGTTGTATTACAAAGCGCGAGCAATGGGATATAGTAGCCCCCTTAGTTGATTTATGTTTTAAATTATATAAAAGGGCAAGGTAGCTATTTTAGTATTGCATTTAACTATAACTATTCTAAAATGGCTACCTTGCCGTTGCTCATTAAAAGCACAAAACTTTCGAAAAACATCTGCCCGCCAATGGTATATAGCGTATGTTAGCGGTTCGGGTTTGTTTCTTTAATTTTTCCTAAATGCATTTTGGCTTTTTCCCTAAATGTGATTTCGGCTTCTAATACTGTTGCTCCACCGAAGTCTTCTCCAGCATTCATCCATTTACCATTTTCCCAATAAAAAAACCATAATCCATAATAATCATCATACATTCTATTCACCACTCCTGCGACCAAATCATTATAAATAAATACCTTGTTCACAACAGTATTCAAATGTTTATTTCTAGTTTTATCATCAACACTTGTGTCAGGAATATCCTTAATAAATCGACTTTGTATAGAGAAACAACTTAATTCTTTATATTTTGACCACAGTCCATTGACGGAGATGTATTTAAAAGAAATAAAAGCATCTATAGGGCTATCTTGTTTATTGATTTCAGCATATTCTTTCAAGCTTTTGTTTACATCTACCGATTTATAATCATTAACAGATAAAGCATCTTTATTCACCAGTATCCTTGTTGGCAATTTTGACGTCTCAACGACACCATTGTTTAGAGCAACATAATAAGAGTTGTTAATGTCATTCAAACTGACAGTTTCTATATATTTGCCGTTCCTAAAAAGAATACCTGACTTATCATCACAAGCATAACCTGCACTTATGGTCTTGTTTTTAATTTGTTCGTGATAAACTTCTTTTTTTAGATTATCGGAATAATGAGGACAATGACTAAAGGGAAGAAAAGACATACCATCGATCACAGATAAATTTACTGGACGAGAGTCGCTAATTCCTGATTGAAACCAACAAAGTGATCCTGCACTACCTCCTGCTAAAATAATGCCTTTATTCAATGCTTTCTGTAAGAGCGTATCAATACCTTGAGCTTTCCAAATACCCAACATATTCAATGTATTTCCTCCGCCAACAACAATCGCATCCATATTAAGCAAAATATCTTCAAACGACTTATTTTCATTATTCGAAGCCACCCAAACTTTCAGAACATAGGGTTTTAATCCAAGTTTTTTACAGAAATAGTTCCAGTTTTCAATATTACTTTCGTTATCTGCACTTGCGGTAGGTAGAAAGCAAATTTTAGGATTCTTTTTTTGAGTTAAATCAACAACATATTGAGTGAATTTTAGATTTTTATTCCCGCCATAAATAAAGATGGTCTGTTCTGGATCTTTTGAATTAGAATTACTTTGTGATAAAGCAACTTGGCAAATACTTGCGAGTAAAATAAATAATAGTGTTTTCTTCATGTGTTCAATCTATAACTGTGTTTCCCCTAGCTACCGCGCGAAACGAAGTTCGATGAAATCAATCTACTCGTGTGGTTCTGCTAAAAAGAACGCGATAGAATCGCGCACCAGCAGGGGGCTGTCTGGGTTATTTTACGGCTCTAGGCAATACATTTTCTCTTTTCAATATTCCATCCTTGCTGGTAACATACAAGTAATAATCAGCAAGTCCGTATTCAATATTGACATCCAATTTTAGTTCTATAAACTCGAAATCGTCGGAATCGGTAACAAGCTTATACCTCATTGTTTTGATTAAATTTTTGTCTACCACTTGAAATAGACTGTACTTTGAAACTTTCCCAATTGTCATCGATATCATTTTATAGCTCTCATTATACATTTCAAGATTATGCATTATTCGGCCATGCACCATTGGGGTTGTGTAGTTTTTGTCGAGCAAGAATCTTGCACCATCTTTATGATTGAATGAAGTTAGAATGTCCTTAACCATCAAACTTGCTGTCTTTTTCAATTTTGGATCAAGATTTTCTAGCGGTATCTTTTGGTATTCCGTAGGACCACAAGAGGTGATGAAAAAAAGTCCTACCATCAATAAAATCAATTTAGGAAGAGTTAAATCCTTACATAGTTTTCTCATGTTACTTAATACTTTGTTTTATCGGTTTGTTTTTAAATGTGATGCAATACAAAGCGCGAGCTACAAGCTCGCGCTTTCTGGCATTGTTTTTTAAGCTACACTTTGGAAAGTTTAATCTTTTAGAATACAGCCAGCATAAGTTTTAGTCTTCTCAATCTTTTTCTTTTTTAATTCCATATCGTAATAGGATTCATCTTTCAAGCAAGTTCTGATGAATTTAATGCCCACTTCTTCAATTTTCTTCAATTGTTCTTTGGTAATTGGATAGGTCATTGCAAAGCCTGAATAGATTTGATTGCCTGCTACAAAGGACTGAGGTGTTGCATTTTTAATAGAAGTAAGCTCCATGATAGACTTATCACCCAATTTCAAATTCAGTTTGCTCCCTTCAGGAATTAAAAACGCCTGATCACCCGGAATGTTTACATAGGATTCCAGCCTATAATCATCGCCTAATCTGTAAAAAGCAAAGGTGAAATAGAAGTTATGCTTCTGCACGATTCTTCTTTCCACTTTCCCAGAAAATTCATCTACTTTTTCGTGGGTATACTTGCAATTTTGTGCCTTTGTAATGCTTGTAATGGTTAATAAAAGGAATGCAAAGACCAATAAGAATTTTGTTTTCATAGTGTGTGTAATTATGGGTTAGTGAATGTATTGTCGTTTTTGTTAGGGCAAGCCAATAGGGCGGTATGGTTTTAAATTTCCTCCCAGCTGCCGCACGAGTCCTCTCGTGTGGTTTTGCTATAAAGGAACGCGATAGAATCGCGCACCAGCGAGGGGAATGCCTTATGCACTATGCGGTTTGTTGTAGCCAGTCATTTATTTCATTTTTTACAGATTGATGAGTTAATTCATGATTCAGCGAATCCAAATAAATGTCCTGAATTATTTTTCCCTTAATATTGTTCTTTCCTGAATTTTCTATTCGCTTTACAAGAAGCATATTTATAAAGCATGGACATCTATCTAAGGATTTAATCAAGGCATTTTCATAATCATTAATATCCTCAAAAGCATGAACTAATCTGAATAAATCGTAGTCTCCATCAGCTTCAGGATAACGTTCTACAAATCGAAATAATTCATCTAGGCCTAATTGTTGTTTTCCTGTTTCCCAAAGTTCTTCAATTAACCTATTAAGTTCTGGAACATTATCAAAATTTGGTTGAAATGTTCTTAATGATTCTAGTATGTTTTCTATATTGCTCATTTTGATTGGTTACAGGTTTTGTTAAGTTTTCGTGACAATTTCTAAGAATTATCCTTTCAATTCGCCAAATAAGCAAGCCGCATAAATTTGTTTATATTTTTAAGCAAACCAAAACTGGGTGGCTTGCTGGTGTTTCTTAATTGAACTAAATTTTCAAACTGCTCATCAACGCCCATGAAATTTAGCTTTTGTTTTACGCAGTTTTTAGTCTTTTTTAGTGATTGCAATAATGTTGTAGCAATTTGTTCCGATGAAGACTAGGAGTAAATAAACAATAAACCTGTGCATAAAATATATGATGTTGGCTAATCGAGTATTCGGTGATATATGTTTAGATTCAAAGATATTAATTGAATACCAGAGTATTCTACTGTAGGACCAAATCTCATCCCTTTCATAACGTGCTTTCTCTGAATTATAATTCTCTATTTTTTCTACTATACCTTCTTTTTCCTTGATGAGCTGGATTTTCAATTTATCTTCTCTTTCATATTTTCCAAGCCCAGCCTCCATTAAAAATTTCCCTTTTTTATTACATATTACTATTGTCCAAACATCAGGCATTGGTTGAGTAGTCTTATAATGTTTGGAAGATCTATAAACTAAATAATTGTCAAATAACAACACATTTTTATCTATTAAGAAACCTATTGATGTATCTAAAGTATCCGGAATTAACCTGATCACTGAGTCTAAAATATTGAATTCCGCTTTTAGTTTTAAAGGAGTATATGATTCATTTAATTCTTTAAATGCTCCATCTTTCTCAATCTTTGAGATAGCTCTATTCATATCAAAGCTATTGGAATCAAAGTTTAGTAAAATCACATATAAGTACGGAAAAAGAATTAAATGACTTAATCCAAAGATAGAAATTAACCTAGTGAGTAGTTTATGTTTGAGCTTAAATGAAATTAGAAATAGAGATAGAAAGATTAGGAGAAATAATACAGTCCAAAATATATCTTTATTTTCAGAGAAGGAAACAGTCAATGTAGTTGAGATTACAACTGAAAAGAGTATTAGTTTCCAATCGACTTTAAACTCTTGATTTTTATTCATTATTTATTTTTTTATTCTTTCAGCTACTATAAATAGCTCCAATCTAAATTGCGTACAACTTTTTAAATGTGCACTGGTGCACTTATTTTACTTATCTCAAATTAAAAAGGTGCACAATACTGACCTATATGGGGTGTATTGTGCACCTTTTATAAAATCGATTGGTAATTTACAAAACAATAATATTTATTCAAAGGAATGCATAATCTAATTTATAGTATAATCTGAAGAATGAGTCAATTTGCTTATGATACATGAGGGAAGTATTAATTCTAGTATCTAAAAAATCGATCTAGGTAAATTACAATTCCTGTTTGTTGGAGCTTTAATTTCGTAAGTAGAATTAATTCAGAACAACTTCCTTAACCTTTTCATTTCCCGGATAATCAAAAGCCTTTACAACTATTTTATTTCCTTTGTATTCTGAATTATCTACACTGGCAGCATAATGCCATTTACCATTTTCATCATATTTATAGGCCAGGCCTTTTTCAATCAAGTTTCCATCACTGCTATAAATTTCAAGCTCAATACGCTTCACTTTAAAATCATCAAATGCAATAATTTCAATGATATCCCCAATTTCACCATGATAATTCCTGGTGTCTATTTTTTCAATTGTAGGAGGGTGGAAATAATCTGATACTGCCAGGTTATAGCCGCTGTAGATGCCTTTTTCCTTAGCTACTCTATTGTATTCTTCCATCAATTCAGAATCATGCTTTTGTGTGTTTGCATATAGAGTAGCCTTTTTAAATCGGTTTTTTTGTTGCTCTTGCGCAACGGTTCTTTTCCCTGAATAATGGGCTGCTACAGATAAAATGGTTTTTCCTTTACGTTGTCTAAACACAAGGTTTTTTCCTAATTTTCCACTCAAGCCCGTTGTGATTAAATTTCTTTTTACAATAGCCATATTTCCTATATTTTGGATATAATCAATTTCTATATGTTGGTATCAGCGTTCAAATAATCATGACTAACATGTTCATATACATGATAAAGGTCTCAATGATATCATAAAATGTCAACAGGCTGACTATAACACCAGCAAAATTCCAAATGATAATTAATCAACACAACGAGCAATACCACTTAACAATAACTCCCTCCTAAATGGTGCATTTACAGCTGTGCTACTTCTTCGCTATTCCTTCGCTATTTCTGTACTATGCTTATGCTGTTTTTAGTGTAACATAAATACAAACAAAAGGGGAAGATAATATGTTAATGAATTGTGGTTTTGAAAGTCAGAGAAATAATACTTTGTTTATTTTAATTCTAAATAAATACCCACCTAAAGAAACTACCTGTTTAAATCACCTCACCTCAATCCTCTCCTAAAGGAGAGGAAGTAGTGCAAAGAAAGATTTAGGATCGCTAATTACTTGCAATGTATTCCCCTTCTCATTAAGGAGAAGGAGTTAGGGGATGAGGTAATTTATATTGCAAATCGGCGTAACAAAACCCAAATCAACTCAATAGTGCATTTTGATCGGGAGCTGCCGATCGGACGCGAGTCGGGGCAGACCGTTACTATGGAAAGGCGAGCAGTATCCGATTGGCTTGATTCTTTTGTTTCTTTTCTCATCTAAGGAGAAAAGATAGAGAAAAAGCCTGTCTGGCTTGAAGACAAAACAAAAAAATCATATTCGTCGCAATAAACTATCCAAATCAAACAACATTAACCCTTGCTACGATAATAAACTGCATCAATAACCCAGGGTGACGGTCATTATCATTCCCTTCCCCTGGGCTGAATGATCTTTACCTTTCAGGCAAATGGTAGTTTAGTTTAGTTTCTCCAAATCACCTCACCCCAATCCTCTCCTTGAGGTGAGGAAGTAGTGCAAAAGAATAGGGGTATGTTTGGTTAATTTATTTAAAGCACCGCTTATTTAATGCAGTAACTGTGTAATGCACATCGAGCGGGAGCCGCCAATCGGACGCGATTCGGGGTAGACCGTTACTATGGAAAGGCGAGCAGTATCCGATTGGCTTGATTCTTTTGTTTCTTTTCTCATCTAAGGAGAAAAGATAGAGAGAAAGCCCGTCTGGCTTAAAGACAAAACCATAAAGTCTGTACAAATCCAAGGTATTGCCTTGGATTTACCATTATTATAGCTCGTGGTAGAGACAGCATGAATGCTGTCTTTACTTAGAATTGGAAAAATAAAAGGTACCAAAAGTAAAAGGCCATCCCTTTCGAGATGGCCTTCAATTCTATTGTGTCAATGGCGCAATGCCATCGCTATTACTTTAATTCTTCCAAAGCTTCTTTAGCCGCATTCAATAGAGGTTCAGCCGATAAATCATTACCAGTAGCCTCAACCATCCATTGGTTAGGAGTCAAACGACCTTGCTTAAAGATGCGATCAACCTCAGCAGGGAAACTTCTTCCTTTTAATTGTTGTTCCAACTGGAACTCAATAACATTACCAAATGCGTAGTTCGATAGGTACAACGGACTGTTCAACATGTGTGAGTATACCGCCAAAATTGGCTGATCTTTCACACCGTAAACAGGAGCGTAGAACTCGTTCCAAACCGCTTTCGCGATATCCATGGTAGCATCGCGCAATTCAGCAGCTGTAGCATTAGGATTTTCATACAACCATCTCCACATGCGAATGTCAACCAAGGAAACACCCATAATTTCGTAAGCACTCCAGAAAAGATCCAATTTCTTTAAAGCTTCTTTTTGTGGGGTATCATCTTTAACGTCCAAAAGTAGCATGTCGCGCTTTTGGAAGATAAATGCCAATGCTTCGGTAAATGCAGTGTTAGGAACACCGTTCATTACAAAGTTGTCCACATCATATAGCGAGATGGTTTGCTCAACATTGTGTCCAAACTCGTGGATCGCGATGTTGTAGCCCTTGTAATCCATACCTTTTGCACCAATTCTGGTACGCAAGTGAGCTTTTTGACCTTTTGCAGCGCCACCCCAGGCGTGACCTGAACCTCTTGCAGGATCAACCGCAATTCTGTCTGCCAACCACTGAGCTCTTTCCTTGTCGTAACCCAATTTTACCAATAGGTTCGCCAAGTCAGCTTCCAATGCAGCAGCATCAGGATACAAACCTCTGGTTTGAGCATCTAGTTTCGATTCATCCATTCCGCTACGAGCCTTGAAACCATCGTACCAAATATCGAATGGCTGTAACTTACGACCCAATCTCTTTTGAATCAGTTTACCCACTTTTTTGGTTTCTTCAGAGCTTAAGAATGCAGAGAAAATCTTTTCAGTTGCTTCCGCAGAGATCTCTTTCGCTCCGTCGTACTGTCTCTTGATGAATGTATTCTGATCTGGATAGTAAGGATCAATCGCTTTGTTTGCGTGGAAGTTATTCAGGATTTGCTGATATCTCTCGTTTGGTTCCGGAGTTGCATCAACTGTTTTACCAGCTTTGTAAACCACGTTTGTGTATGGATCCCATTCAAAATCACCCGAGTTAATTACCTTTTCAGGGATTTCCTGAGAGATGATTCTTTTCATCACCTGGTAAATCATCTTTTGCTTGTCTAAACCATCTTTTTTGTTGGCATAGTTGGCTTTGATCTCATCGCGAAGGTTCCAGTGAGAAAGCAAGACCTTGTCTTCAGGGAAGAAACGCTTGCCTTTTTTATCGGTAAGGTGACCTACATAAATGTTGTAGTCTGCAATGTACACATCAGAACCTGCAGCAGCCGTTCCAGCAGCTTGCAACAATTCCGAAGGAACTCTTGCTGTAAAATAATCACCCAAACGAGCGTATGCCCATTCCTGGCGAGTCCAGTTCTTTGCATTGGCTTCTTTCTCAGCCAAGCTGAATGATGGGAAGTTCAAAGCAATGGTAAAAGCGATTTTGTTGTTGTAGAAATCGTTCATCCAGTGCGAACCAACGCTGTAAGCACCAAAAGCATTGTCGATAGGGTGCTGCTCGAAGGTGTTCAAGTGAACAGGCTCCAATAAATCTAGAGTAATCTTGTTGAAGTGTCCTGTGATGATCTCAAGGTTTCTTGAAATTTTCTGGAACACCATTTCCTTTTCAGCCTTGTCGGCGATATAGCTTTTCTTACAGAAGTTTTTAAAATCTGCTTCTGTTCCGTCGCTCATGCGCCAAAGACTTGCAGCGTGTTTTACGCCTTTTTCAAGTAAAGCTTTATCCAAACAATTGGTGCTTAACTCCTCAATGGTCGATTTAATTGTTTCGGCAGTAATGTTAGAGGTTTCTGCCTTCCTTTCTGCAATAACTTGATTAGTAGTTGATACTAAAGTTAAAAATGCAGCAAAAAGAATAAAAATTTTCTTCATCTGATTAGGTTTGTTATCTAAAAATTGAATTAACAGGGCTAATATAAGAAATCGCATCCCCGCAAACAATGAGCAATCTCAGCTTACAATCACAATAATGATATAGTGAGTAGATGAATTTGAATTGTTGAGAAGCTACTTTTATTGATATTAAAAGAGACTTGTTATGATTTGATTACCAATGGTGATGGGCATTGGAAGGACAAGCTGCTTATGCCCAGAAAACTTGTAGAAAGACGGGGAAGCTTCGTCCCGAAATAGAATTTGTAAACATTTGGGAGCCAAATGCAACAAAATTCATAATCGGGAGAGAAGATCACCCCGCCGCACTTAAAGTTTTCAAGAAGAAGTAGTTTGTTCTTACTCGCCCTAGATTTTTTGCTGACATTTTTAAATCAATGAAAAAGCTTCCGACGATGACGTTCGGACTTT
>NZ_BAZX01000054.1 GCF_001310955.1 Marinifilum fragile JCM 15579 | reverse complement strand
AAATGGCTGCAACATATTTATATAACCTTTAATTTTTAGATTCCTTCTCCTTGAGAGCCTGTCCCGAGAATCGGGAAGAAGGTCCCGACAGGGGGATGAGGTAATCATTCTTGAAGTAGGTAAAAAAAAAAGAGGCGCATCAAGCGCCTCCTTATCCCCCTTTATCTGTACAAGCTACCAAAACATTGGTAACTGTTTACCGATAATTGTTCATTGATTACTGCTAACTGATCATTCTTAATTGATCATTGCTAATTGTTCATTGTTTTCCTATAGGTTTTCTTTTAGGAAGTCCACCATCTTGGTAAACAAATGCAATCTGGTTTGTCCCCCGTAAATGCCATGATTGCGATTGGTATACAAGAACATCTCGAACTTCTTATTGTGCTGCACCAAAACCTCCGACAATTCCAATGTATTCTGTACATGAACATTATCATCCGATGTTCCGTGAATCAACAGGAACTTTCCTTTCAACTGATCTGCAAAATGGATGGGTGCATAATTGTCGTATCCTTCCGGATTTTCCTGTGGTGTTCTCAGGTAACGTTCCGAGTAGATGCTATCGTAATAACGATAGGTAGTTACCGGTGCCACCGCGATTCCTGCTGCAAACACATCTGCTCCGCGGAACATACAAAGTGAAGACATCTGTCCACCAAAACTCCATCCATATACCCCAATTCTATCGGCAGCAATGAACGGCTGTTTTGCCATGTACTTTCCGGTTTCAATCAGGTCGATGGCTTCCAGATTCTGAATCTGCATGTAGGTACATTTCTTGAATGCTTCTCCGCGTCCACCGGTTCCACGGTTGTCCACTACCACAACCACAAAACCTTCTTGTGCCAAATACTCCAACCAGTCAAACTTGTATCTGTCCAAAACTTGCTGTGAACCTGGTCCGCCATAAAAGTGCAAGAGTGCAGGATATTCCTTATTTTCATCAAAGCCAACTGGTTTCATCATCCAGGCATTCAATTTCACACCTTCCGATGTTTCGAAAGAGAAGAATTCACGCTTTGGAAGCTTGTACTCCTGCAATTTCTTTCTCAATTCCTTGTTGTCTTCCAGGGTACGAATTAACTTGCCTTTGGCATTGTGCAATGTTACTACGGTTGGCACGCCATTGGCCGAGTAATAGTTGATAAAGTATTTGAATCCCTTGCTGAAGTTCGCAGAGTTTGTTCCCACCTGCTCACTCAATTTATGGGTTTTCTTTCCTTTAATATCTATCGAGTAGATTTCTCTTTGCAATGGAGAAACGGCTGCAGCCTGGTAGTAGAACAATTTCTTGTACTCATCATATCCAAGGTACTTGCTCACTTCCCAATCGCCTTTGGTTACCTGGCGAACCAACTCGCCCTTCATATTGTACAAATAGATGTGGTTGAATCCCGATTTTTCGCTGGTTACGATAAAGTGCTTGTTGTCTTTCAAGAAGGTCAAATCATCGTTCACATCTACCCAAGCCTTGTTCTTTTCTTCATACAACAAATGGGTTTGTCCATTGTCAGCATTTGCCAGCAACAACTCGTAATGATTCTGATGTCGATTCATTCTCACCAAACTTAAAACCTTCGGATCTTGTGTCCATTTGATTCTTGGAATGTACTGATCGGTTTCTTCTCCCACATCCACCGTAGTGGTTTTCTTGCTTTCCAAATCGTAAACATGCACGCTTACTACCGAATTCTTCTCTCCCGCTTTTGGGTATTTGAAAGTATAGTTTTCAGGATATAGTGCGTTTGCTTTCTTTTCAGGATTCATACCTTTAAACACAGTCATATTGAACTGTTTCACTTCACTTTCATCAAAACGCATGTAGCAATTCTTTTGCCATCAGGCGACCATTGGTAAGCCTGCCAAAACGAGAACTCCTCTTCGTATACCCAGTCTGGCGCACCATTGATAATGTGATTGTATTTTCCATCGAAAGTAAACTGTGTCTCTTTTCCTGATTTCAAATCTTTCACAAATAGGTTGTTTGCTCGGTAGAAACACACCTGGTTTCCTGATGGAGAGAAATCTGCCAATTGCTGTCTTCCTTTCGATAGTTTTGCCAGTGTTTTTTTGTCTCTGTCGTAAACGAAAAACTCTGCTGAGAATGAATGACGATAAATGTCTTCACGATTGCTTGTAATCAAGATCTTTCTTTCGTCTGCCGAGAATTGATAGCCATCAATTCTATTGATATCCTCTTGATTCAAGGCTTTCAAATCGAAAATAAGCTCTTCCTTTTCGCCAGTAGCATAGGCATATTGCTCAATTTTTTGTCCCTGCTTTAATACCGTATAGCTTTGGCCGCTTTTCATCGATCTTAATCCATAAACGATCGGGCATAGAAGGTTCCTTTGTTGGTGATATCTTCCAACTGGAAGCTTTTTTGTGCCTGCACACCAAATACGCACAAAAAGGCTAGTAATAGTAATGTTAGTTTGTTCATCTGTTTTATTCTTTTTCAATTGCCAGATGGAACTTTCCATTCCTAAATAATTATTCTAGTGTATGAGTTAATAATTATTTAGAAATGCACGTTTCATCATTGAGTTTGGTTCATTAAAATACAACCCACTGCTGCATCTAAATGAGCGTGAAGTTAATTCGTGTATTCTTATTGGGAATTAGCCAAACAAGGCTAATCTATCTCTGTGTAGAGATGGAGAGGTGTTGCTGTATCAACAAATCCAGCATTCGTAAAGACCTTTGTATGATCTGTTTTGCAATATGATTGTAATGTCGTGCATAAGTATCGGTAAATCTATGAATTTTTCGGCATTTTAGATTCTATTGATTTTTGTACTGTCGTGGATTTATAATGATTCTAATTAATTGTAATTGTACAGACGCACGGCCGTGCGTCTCTACGAAATTGGGTGGCGTGATATAGACGCATTGCCATGCGTCTCTACCTAATGTACAATTTATCCTTCTGCCAATTGCTTGGATTATAGATGATGTAATTTTGAATTCGATGATATTCCTCAAAATCCCGTATAATGTGATCGTGAAAACGGGTTTGCCATACCGGCATTGTTGATTGTCGGTATTGATTGATTTTGGTAGTTGCTGCCGATTTAAAACCTGCAACAAATGATGATATGGATTTTGGTGGTCGATATGCCACCCCATTATTATTTGGTAGAGACGCACGGCCGTGCGTCTCTACTGGATTATTTTTGATTTGCAAAATGGCATGAATATGATTCGGCATGATTACATATTCTTCACAATACAATTCATCGCGTATTGAAAATGATTTTAACCACTCTTCTTCTACGATCTTTCCTATTGTGATAAAATCATTTGTTCCGATTCAATTTCACCAAACAATGTTTCCTGATTCCGGGTACAGATCGTAATAAAATACAAACCTTCGCTGGAATAATCCCACCATGTTGCCCTTGCCGATGGAATTCTATATTTGTTTTGAAATTTGTTCGTTTTCATTAGCTGATATGAATCATATGTCTTTTAAATTTAATGGTTTGATACGGTATAAAAAAATAGAGACGTACTGCCGTACGTCTCTACTGATAATTTCATTAATTAATATCTGCTATCGTTTAGTTGAACTCTCCTTTCAATTGCTCAACCCAATTTTTGATTCTATCATTGCTCAATGCTGCCTGATTTTCGATATCCAGCGCAAGACCTAAGAATTTTCCATCACGCAAAGCTGCCGACCTTTCAAAAGTGAAGCCTTCAGTAGATGTTAATCCAATCACTTTTGCTCCTCTTTCTTCCAAGGCTTTGGCCAAAATTCCAATGGCATCCACAAAATTCTCTGGATACCCAACCTGATCACCTAATCCAAACAAAGCAACTGTTTTGCCTTTTAGTTTCAGGTCTTCAATGGCTGGCATAAACTCATCCCAATAGTTTGGCAATTCGCCATCGAACCAGGTAGGAACGCCTAGCACCATATTGTCGTAGCTAAGAAATGTTTCCTCGTCTATTTCTTCAACATTTACTTTGTCGATATCTACAGCATCACCAAATGCATTCTTAATCTTCTCTGCATTCTTCGCTGTCTTTATTGTATTGAAACTATAGAATAATCCTATCTTTTTCATTTGTTTCACTATTTAGTCAAGAATTAGTAATCCAACAGATCTTTAGCTGCTGCGTAAATCTTATCGTTGTTTGGAAGAATTGCTCTTTCCAGAATTCTATTAAATCCTACAGGAGTAAATGTTGATCCCACACGTTTTACTGGTGCATCTAACTTTTCGAATGTCCTCTTCAGTAATCATGGCCGAGATTTCAGCTCCAAATCCTGAGAATACTTTGTCTTCGTGAACAACAAGTACTTTATTGGTTTTTGCTACCGATTTCAATACCGTCTCTTTATCCAAAGGAATTAAGGAACGAAGATCGATTACTTCTACTTGCTTGCCTGATTCTTCCGCTAACTTGTCAGCAACCTCAACACACATGTGAGTAGTATTTCCATAGGTTACGATAGTCAAATCAGAACCTGCTCTTCTTACGCGTGCCTTACCAAAAGGAACTTCAAAATCTTCCGGTACCGGAGTGGCTGCTTTAGGATCATTGTACAAAGCCTTTGGTTCCATAAATACAGTCATACCTTTCGAACGCATACTGGTTCTTAACAAACCTGCAGCATCATCGGCATATGATGGGTAAACAATTCTAACCCCTGGGAATGTTGTTAATGCACCTTCAATATTTTGTGAGTGATACAATCCTCCACCAATATATCCACCTGATGCCAAACGAACGGTAATGTTTGGAGCGTACTGACCTTTCGATCTCCAGAAATCGTGAGTAGTCTCAACGAACTGTTCCATTGCTGGCCAGAAATAATCTGCGAACTCAGCACCTTCAACCACAATTCTGATCTTATCGTTGAAACGACTCATACCATTGGCTGTTCCCATGATATAGTCTTCGGCAATCGGAGCATTAAATACTCTTTCCTTACCAAACTCCTGTTGCATTCCTTTCGACACGTTGAAAATACCACCCTTGTCTTTGTTGGCAATATCCTGTCCCCAAATGTAAGTATCAGGATTGTGTCGGAATTCTGCTTTTAGGGTTTCGTTCAAACCTTCAATTAGCTTTTTCTCATTCCCTGTGAAACTGTGTGTTCCTTCCGGATATTTTTCTGACACATATGCTTCAGGCAATACAAAATCATAGATGGATGCCGGATCTGGATCCGGAGCAGTTAAACCTGCCTTATGCGCTTTTTTAACTTCCAGCTTTACTTCTGCATCAATGGCCTGAAGTTCTTCTTCGGTAAATCGCTTGTAGCGCACCAACATTCTACGGTACTTCGCCAGAGGATCATACTCTTGTACGTAATTCAACTCGGCATTATCACGATATAGCTCATGACGATCGGAATTGGAATGTGATCCCATTCTCACGCAGTTGGCCTGCACAATAACAGGAGTTGAATTTGCCATGGCATATTCTTTTGCTTCCAAAACTGCATTCATCGAATCGAATACATCCTTACCATTACAGTGAATTATTTTCAGGTATTTCATTCCTCGGAAGTTGTCTGCTACCTTACGATTTGCAGTTTGATCTTTCTTAGGAACGGAAATTCCATATCCATTATCCTGGAAAACAAATACAACAGGCAATTGCTCATTGGTTGCTCCATTAATGGCTTCGTAAACATATCCTTCCGATACCGATGATTCTCCCTGTGAGCTAAACACCACACCTTCGTGCTTGTACTTCTTCATAGCACGACCAACACCTACTGCATGCAGCGTATGGTTACCTGTACATGATGATACATTGTGAATGTTCCACTCTGGTTTTGCAAAGTGATTCGACATATGTCGTCCACCACCTGCAACATCTGTATCTTTCGAAATTCCGTTAAAGATTACCTCTCTGCCGTTAATCCAGCTGAAATTGAGGTAAGCATATCTCTGTAATAAGGGAATAAATGATCTGTTTCCTTGTCGAACACCTGACCAATGGCCAACTGAATTCCATCATGTCCTGCATATGGTGCATGGTATGACCATCCAATTGCCTGCTTCAGATAGTTAGGTGCTTTTTCGTCTAATGCTCTACCAAGAGTCATTAAATGATACCAACGACCCAACAATTCTTTGGAAGTGTTCTTAATACTAAATTTTTTCGTCTCGGTCATCTCGTTATTATTTTCTTTCTCAACTGAGGTTAATTCTAATGTTTCCATAATTAAATAGATCTGTTGATATCAATTTCTTCCAGGTAGTCTGCAATTTTTCTTAAGAATGCTCCTCCCAAAGCTCCATCTACAACTCTGTGGTCGTACGATAAAGACAAGAACATCTTTTGGCGCGGTACGATTACATCTCCTGCCGGAGTTTCCATTACCGCTGGCTTCTTTTCAATGGTACCAACAGCAAGTATTGCAACCTGTGGTTGGTTAATAATTGGTGTACCCATTACATTCTTAAATGATCCAAAGTTTGATATGGTGAAGGTTCCACCTTGAATGTCATCTGGACCTAGTTTATTATTTCTTGCATCATCGGCCAATTGGTTCATATCATTTGCCAAACCAATCAGGTTCTTGTGATCAGCATTTTTAATTACTGGCACAATTAGGTTGTTACTTGGCAACGCAACTGCAACACCAATGTTTATATCTTTCTTTAGGATTACATTGTAACCATCCACCGATGCATTAATTCCTGGGAACTCTCTTAATGCCTTGGCAACTGCTTCAATAATAATTGGCATGAAAGTAAGTTTAGTCTTCTCTTTCTTAAAGAATTCATCTTTAACTTTATTTCTCCAATTCACCATATCGGTTACATCCGCTTCAACCATAGCTGTTACGTGAGGGGAAGTGTGCTTCGACATTACCATATGATCAGCAATAATTCTTCTCATACGATCCATTTCCACAATCTGATCCTGCGCTCCAACTGACATGGAAACTTTTGGTTTTTCAATTTCCTGAGCTGCCGGTTTTGGTTCTTGCACTGCTTTCTCAACAGGAGTAACAACTGATCCATTTCTCTGAGATAAGTAGTTTAATACATCTTGCTTTTGTACTCTACCATCCTTACCCTTTCCTTGAATTGAATCTAATTCTTGAATGGAAATATTCTCATTTTTCGCAATACTCTTCACCAATGGAGAATAAAAGCGACCACTTTCCGATTTAAAATCATCTACCTCTTCGGCAACAACAGTTTCTTCAACAAGCACCTCTTCTTTGGCACTTTGTTCTGCTACAGGACTATCCGCAACATCATCAGCATCACCCATTGCAATTACTGCAACAACTTCTCCAACAGGAACCAAATCATCCTCCTTGAAACGAATTTCAACTATTTTTCCTTCAACGGGCGAAGGAATTTCCGAATCAACTTTGTCCGTTGCAATTTCAAAAAGCACATCATCTTCTTCTACTTGATCGTTCAGTTTCACGAACATTTTTGTGATAGTAGCCTCTTGCACACTCTCACCCATTTTGGGCATTAGAATTTCAAAGCTAGACATATAACTTATCGTTTAATATTTATACTCATATTTAAATGTATCGATACAAATATAAACTTTTATTCTTATTTAGACTCGTTTAAGATTGAATATTTTGCAATCTCTACATTGCAATTTTTTATCAGCATATCGATTTTATAAAATCGCAAAGTTCTTTAAATATGAGAAGTCTGTATTTACTATCGATTACCGGACTTTTAAGCCCTCTATAATTAATTACAATTAACTAAAGGAATTGTTAGCATTTTGAGTTAATTTTGCATTCACAAATCAGAAACTCATGAAAGATTTTACCTATCAATTTAATATTAGCGCTAGCCAGGAAGAAGTTTATAATGCTTTAACCAATTCTTTTCAGATTGAATTGTGGACTGGATATCCTGCCACAATGGATGATAAAGTTGGAACTGTTTTTTCTCTTTGGGAAGGAGATATTTCAGGATGCAATTTGGAGATGGTCAAAGATTATAAGATTGTCCAGGAATGGTTTTTTGGGGAAACTGAAAATCCATCAATTGTTAGCATGATCTTGAAAAAAGCAGGAAAAGATACTCGTATTGAATTAACACATACAAATATTCCTGATGATGCCTATGATGAAATTGTAGAAGGTTGGAAAGAATATTACCTGGATTCAGTGAAGAACTTTCTTGAATTCTATTAATGAATATTAGCTCTTGGCAATAAGCCTTTAGCTAAAAAAAGCGCAAGAACCCAATTGGTTTTTGCGCTTTTTTTAAATCGGTCTTTTGTATTATTCTACGATAATCACCTCATCGAATATTTCAATTTTATCACCTGGACGAATCTTTGCACGTTTTCTGGTTTCTACTTCACCATTTCGCAATACAATTCCATCTTCTACAAATATTTTTGCCTGTGCTCCACTTTCACTCACACGAGTTGCTTTTAAAAGCTTAATAAGTTCGATGTATTCCGTATCTATTTTAAATGTAATCATGATTTTAATTTTTATACCTCTTAAATGTTTATATACACATAGGGATAATGCTGATAGATTGTTAACACTCAATTATGAGGATAGCGATATAAGTGAGTATTCTAACAACTAATCGATATTAGAGCAACAAAAGTAAGTCAAATCATTTTTTAATGAAAGAACAAATAGGCAATTAATATGGCTGCAATAATTCCTGCCAAATCAGCAATTAAACCACAAGTAACCGCATATCTGGTATTCTTGATTCCAACTGCACCAAAATAAACTGCAATAATATAAAATGTAGTATCCGTTGCTCCTTGTAATGTTGATGCTAATCTTCCCACAAAGCTATCAGCACCATGCGTGGTCATTGCGTCCACCATCATTCCTCTTGCTCCGCTTCCGCTCAATGGTTTCATCATGGCTGTTGGCAAGGCTTCAACAAAATCGGGATCTACAGAAAGTAACACGCATAGCCTTCTCATTCCTTCCACAAAAAGATCCATTGTACCTGATGCTCTGAAGACTCCAATTGCAACCAATATGGCAATCAAATATGGTATGATCTTCACAGCAATATTGAATCCTTCTTTGGCTCCATCAATAAAACTTTCATATACATTCACCTTATTTTTAGCTGCCAATAGAATAAATGCAATAATAATCCCAAATAGGAACACATTACTCACAACCGTTGAAACTGTTGTGATTTGTTCTTTTTCCAGACTTGAAAAATATGTAATGATTCCTACAATAATGGCAGTCAATCCACCCAAATAAGCCAATATGGTTCGATCCCACAACTTGATTTTTTGCACAACTGATACACTGATTAAACCTGCGATGGTAGAAAAATAGGTAGCCAATAATATTGGTATAAATATATCCGATGGATTCGCAGCTCCCAATTGAGCACGGTATACCATGATGGAAATCGGAATAATCGTCAAGCCCGAAGTATTTAAAACCAAGAACATGATTTGAGCATTCGAAGCTTTATCCTTATCGGGATTGGCTTCCTGCATTTCCTTCATTGCCTTTAAACCAAGGGGAGTGGCCGCATTATCCAAACCCAGCATATTGGCCGCCAGATTCATCATGATTGATCCATGTGCCGGATGACTTTTTGGCAATTCCGGGAATAACTTGTTAAAGAATGGTCCTATTAACCTGGAAAATACCCTTACAATTCCACCATTCTCTCCTATTTTCATTATTCCTAACCAAAGGGTTAATACTCCAGTTAATCCTAAGGAAATATCGAAGCCTGTTTTGGCCATGCTAAAGGTCGAGTCAATCATTGCTGGGAATACATCCATGTCTCCCCAAAAAATAAGCTTGATTAAACCTACCACAAAGGCGATCAGAAAAAAGAAAATAAAGAGATAGTTTAATGCCATACTGTGTTCTTAAATAGAATGAAAATACAAAATTACTTTTTGCTTCGTTTAGATTGAATCATTTTAAGCCTTTCTTTTGGATAATCTTCGCCTGATTTTAATTGAAGTGCTTTCTTGTAATAAAATCTGGCTACCGTTAGGTTTCCTTTATCAAAGGCAGAGTCTGCTTTTGCAATGATTTCATCATACTCTTTATCCAACTTCAGGTCTTTCTTCGATTTCAACAACTCATCAATCTTTTTCAGTTGATTTTTAGGATATTTCTCCTTTTTATTCAAAGCGATTGCTTTATTGTAATAAAATTTGGCAACCGCATAATGATTCGCAGATAACTCCTCGTCACCTTTTGCAATCAGTTGTTTGTATTCTTCCGATAAAGCAGAGTTCCTCTCATCTCGAATTAATTTGTCAATTTCTTTCAGTTGTTTCTTCGGATATTCTCTATCAAACATCCCCAATGCTCTTTCATACATCACTTTAGAAACCGTAAATTGAGAGTTTTGAAAAGCATTGTCTGCTTTTTGAATCAATTCTGCATATTCTCTTTCTTTGATGATAGAAAGTTTCTTCTCGAAGTTGGTTGGGTTGTTTGCAATAGCTTCTTGTTCTGCATTTTTTAAGGCCTGCAATCTCTCATTGATTTCCTCCAGCTTCTCTTTTGGATATGTTTCTTTAGGCTTAATCTCTAATGCTGCTTTGTAATGATGTCTGGCGACACTGAACTGCTCATTTTTGAAAAAATCCTCTGCCTTTTCCAGCTCTTCACTATACTTTAAATTCAACTCTTGTTCTTTTTTTTCCGCTATTGCTCTGCGCTCCAAAATCACTTCAATTCTCTTGATTTGAGTTTTTGGATACGACTCTTTTGGCATTAATTCCAAAGCCTCTTGATACTTCAATACTGCAAAATCATATTCCTCATTAGCATATTGCTTATCCGCTATTTCAATTAATTTGTCATACTGACTTTTCAGTTCTGATTTTGCATTCGCTTTTCTTTCCAACTCAGCTAAAATCGCTTCAATTTCATCAATTTTACTTTGTGTATATTGCTCTTCTGGTTTTAACTTTAGTGCTCCATGATAATCTCTTGCCGCAGAATTCCATTTCTCTGATTCAAAATATTCATCCGCCGATTGAATTAATTTCAAATATTTTGTCTCATTTAATTGTTGCTGTGCCAAAAGCTTTGCTTCTTCCTCTGCTTGTATTTTTTGCATAGCAAATATTTCCGAAATCTTCTTTAATTGTTCCCTTGGATAAAGCTCTGCTGGTTTCATATTTAGCGCATCTTTATAGCTTTCACGCGCCAAATCATATTCCTTATTTTTAAACTGAGCGTCTGCCATAGCAATAGAAGAAGCATATTTCTCATCCAAGGCTTTCTGTTCTGCTGCCAAGCGTGCTGCTTCTTCCGCCCTTTTCTGCTGATCTGATAACAGCTCATCAATCTTTGCAATCTGTGACTTT
>NZ_BAZX01000053.1 GCF_001310955.1 Marinifilum fragile JCM 15579 | reverse complement strand
ATGTTCTGATTTTTATAAATCAACATCTGAATAGCAATATTTGAAGCTTTGACAAGCTTCCGCTTACCTTGAATTTAGATTCATTAACTCGCGCTTAAGGTTTTTTAACCTATATTTTCAAACAATCTGTTTAAGTTCGTCTCAGTTTGTATATCTTTGTACGCTATGAAACAATATTTCATAATATTAGCTCTTGTATTTGGACTAAGCACAATTTCTTTTGCACAAAGAAAATTAACTGGTGCTAGCATTGGGCCTGATGGCAGATCAATGTCTGATAAATCAAAGAAAGATGATTCTAAGATGTTGGATAGTTTAGGTTATAATGTCGAATCTGTTATTAAAACCTGGAAACTTACTGATATGAATTCTTCAAGAGAAGAATTTAAGTTGGATACAATTTTAGGCGAAATTCAAAACTACAATCCGATTTATCAGAAGAGCATTTCTAATTCTTATTTGGGAAATCTAGGAGCAGCTTATCAAAGCAATATTTACATTGATAGGGAAAAGGACGGATTTTTATTTTTCGATGCGTATAGAGCTTATATGGTCAAACCAGAGGATATCGTTTATTTTAATACTACGACACCTTATACTAGATTATTTTATGAAACTGGTGGACCCAAAGGACAATCGGAAAATCTATTAAAGGTTCTGCAAACACAAAACATTTCGCCGAACTGGAATTTCGGAATAAAATATGATTTAATTTCAAGTGATGGTCAGTATCAGAATCAGAAAACTAAATTGTATGATCTCACACTTTTCTCGAGTTACAAAAAGAGAAACTATGGAATGAATATGGTTCTAAACATGAATCGTATTAGCGCGAATGAAAATGGGGGAATTGTTAATGATAGTTTGGTTACTGATGGAGATGAAGAATCAGAAAATATCCAGGTAAATTTGACCCAGGCAAGATCGAAATTGACAAATTTTAATTTGTTTATGAATCATTCCTATGGGATTGGCAAGGAAAAAGAAATAGTAATTGAAAAAGATACAACTTATTCGTATGCTATTGACTTATTATATACTTTGAATTACGAAAAAAATAGTTGGCAGTTTAAGGATGATAACTTGAATAAAGATTTTTATCCTATTGGCTTTTTATTGAATCAAAACTCGACCTTTGATAAGGTTGAACAATCATTGGTTAAGAATACATTTCAAATTGTTTTTAATGAAAATGAAAACAAATGGATTCGCTTAGGAGCAAGATTTGGTATCGAAAGTGAATTCTTGAAATATAACCTTAGAAGAAATGTGACTCAATATGCTTGGCAGCAAAAGGATGAAAACATCCATAACAATCAACTTGTTGCAAGTTTATTTAGCTTATCTGGAAAATCTGCAAACTGGAAGGCCGTTGGTAAATATGTGTTTGAAGGATATCGCCAAAATGATTTTGATTTGGATTATCAATTCATAAAATGGTTTGGTGAAAAGAATTCAGGACATGGTTTTAAACTTTCTGGAAGATTGGAATCGACTACTCCAAATTACATTATGGAGAAGTATTACGGAAATCATCAGCAATGGGATTTACAGCTTGACAAGCAAACAGAATTACGTGCTGGTGTGGAATATTTTAATAAGAATTATAGATTTAAAATTGGTGCAAATTTCAGTCAAATAGACAATTACACCTACTTTGGGTTGAATGCTACACCTGAGCAGGCCGCTGTTGGAATTTCTGTTCTAACCGGATATTTGCAGAAAAACTTCAAATTAGGAAACTTTTATCTAAACCAAAGCTTGGTTGGTCAAAATAGTTCAAACGAGAAGCTTTTACCTCTTCCAACTTTATCAATCTATAGTAATAACTATTATAAAAATGAATTTTTTAATGGTGCATTAGGTTTACAAACAGGTGTATCCATACATTACAATACAAGTTTTTACGCTCCAAATTATATGCCTGCTACAGGGCAGTTCTTTTTGCAGGAGCAAAAGGAATTAGGTGATTATCCTAAGGTAAATGTGTATTTTAATTTTAGAATAAAAAGGACACGTTTATTCATTATGTACGAGCATGCAAACGCTTCTATTGGTAGTAAAAACTATTTTTCAGCACTTCATTATCCAATCAATCCGTCTATGCTGAAATACGGATTAATTTGGACTTTTTACAATTAAGAATTCTTAATAGAGGCCTAGAATATAAATCAAATATTTCTTGGTTCGAGACCTGTTTATTTCTAATTTAATATTAGGAAGGGAGAATTTTATGTCGCAATTTAAATACATAAAGCTACTTATACCTTTGATTTTCATGGTATTTTTGCAAACGTGTAATCAGCAACGTAAGCTTGTGAAGTTACAAATGCAGGAAAAACCCATTGTAGAATTAAAGCATGTAAAGCTGCGTGGAAAACTAAGAGTGATTACCAATTATAATTCTACCGATTATTTTATTTACAAAGGTAGAACAATGGGATTTCAGTATGAAATGCTGAAAGCTTTGGCCAAACATTTGAATGTGAAGCTTGATTTGACGGTAAATAACGATTTGGTTTCTTCTTTTGAAGCTTTGGAACGCGGTGATGTTGATTTACTAGGTATGAATTTGGCTGTAACTGGAGAAAGAGTGGAAAAATTTAATTTTACTGTTCCTCATAGTCAATCACGCCAAGTGTTAATACAGATTAATGATTCTATTCATCCTGTCGGATATGTGAGTGAAAAATCGCAATTATTTGGGAAGCAAATTCATGTTCCAAAAGGATCATCATTTGAGGAAAGATTAAATAGAATATCGAATACTGGAAATGATGATATAGAAATTGTACCTGTTGATCAAATTGAGGTAGAAGAATTAATTTCTAAAGTAGCTAATAGAGAGATTTCCTACACAATCGCAGATGAGAATGTTGCAATGGTAAATCAAACTTATTATCCAAACATTGATATTCGAACACATTTAAGTGAGCCGCAAAATCTGGCTTGGGCTTTGAGAAAGGGAGCCGACGATCTTACGAAAGATATTAATATGTGGTTGATTGATTTTCAGAAAACAAGGGAATATAAAATCATCTACAGAAAATATTTTAAAAGTAGTAGAATTGAAGAGATGCTTCAAAGCGAATACTTTACTTTAAGGAGTGGTAAGATATCGGAATATGATGATTTGATAAAGAAAAATGCAAAACTGATTGGTTGGGATTGGCGATTGTTATCGGCTTTGGTTTATCAAGAATCAAATTTTAATCCTAATGCACGTTCGTGGGTTGGTGCTTTTGGTTTGATGCAATTAATGCCGGAAACCGCATATCGATATGATGTGGACTCTTTATCCACTGCTCAGGAGAATATAGAGGCAGGTGTGAAACACTTAAAATATTTAGAAAATAAGCTAGATAAAACATTAGGAGATAAAACCGATAAGTTGCAATTTTTGCTGGCTTCCTATAATGTTGGCTTGGGTCATATTCTGGACGCTAGAAGGCTGGCGCAAAAGAATGGGAAGAACCCGGATCAATGGAAGGGCAGCGTTGACTATTACCTTCTGAACAAATCTAAGCCCGAATTCTTTAATGATCCGGTGGTAAAATATGGATACTGTCGTGGTCAGGAGCCTTATTGGTACGTAGTTAAGATTTTGGATCGCTATAAGCACTACAAAAATATGACTTTAACGGATCAAACCAGCTCTTAAAAATACCTCTCGTAATTCAGATAAAATCATTGCAGTAGCTCCCCATACTTTGTGCCCCTTGGCATCGAAATATGGGGCATGTATTGTAAGCTCATTTTTTGTAAAACTAAATTTGGAAATATTTTCTTTTGAAAGGAGTTCTTGAACAGGCATTTCAATAACTTCTTCAACTTCAAAAGTATTCAATTTAAAATCAGGTCTTTCTTTGCAATAGCCTAAAACAGGTAGTACCATAAAATTGCTCACAGGAATATATAATTCAGTTAAGAACCCCAATATTTTAATTTTTTTGCATTCAACCCCAAGTTCTTCGTTGGTTTCGCGAATTGCAGTAACGGTTCTGTTGGAATCGCTCTCTTCGTACTTTCCTCCTGGTAAACTAATTTGACCACTATGACTTGTATTTCCTGAAGTTCTTTTGATAAAAGGAAGGTACAATTGACCATCTTTAGGATAGAAGAGTAATAGAACGCTACTGTCTCTGGCGATCGAAGGATCACTTTTTTTTAGAGCATGTTCACGAATTGAAGGCGACATTATTTTTTGAGCATCAAAGCCTGGAAGACTATTATTTAGCTCATTATTTAATTGTTGTGTGAATTGTTCTAAATCAAATGTAGTATCTAATAAACTCATATAATCCTTTTTCAAATCTTACTTAAAGATAGAAATAAAGTTTCCCCAAGTCGTCAAAAATGGATTAAACTTTATGGAAATTCATTAAAAACCCGGCTTTTGGCCGGGTTAAAATCATTTTCTGAAATTTTTAACAAATTGTTCTACCTCAGGTACACCTCCCTGGTAGAGTAAATATCCATTGTAAGGTTCTCGTTTTGTAGTTTCATCATTAATTGGTGTCTTCATGATATCAATGACCTTTTGTCTATCGTTGGTTTGACCAAGAGTCCAACCTAGTTTAATATAGGCAGCCTCCGGCAACATATTGTCTAAGGGTATTACGCCCATTGCCATTAAATCTCTACCAGTATCATACACAAACATGTGAGTATAACCCCAAAGAGTTTGAACAGTCATAAATATATGAACACCTTTTTCAACCGCTCGTTTTAAAGCCGGATAAACTGGCTTATTAACGTGTCCAAGTCCGGTTCCTGCAATAATGATTCCTTTGTATCCGCAATCAACCAATGCATCAATTATATCTGGTTGCATGTTAGGATAGTAGTAAAGAATCGTGACTTTCTCTTCGAAATATGGAAGAATTTTAACATTCTTGTCCTTGCGGCGATGATTGTATTTTTTCTTTATTGGTTTTACACCTTTTCTTGTCACCGTTGCCAATGGCGTATCTCCTAATGTTCTAAAAGTGGAACGATAACTGGAATGCATTTTTCGAACTCTTGTACCACGGTGAAGGAATCCATATTCATCAGAAGTTGGACCAAACATACAAACCATTACTTCGGCTATATCTCCATGGCCAGCAGCAATGGCGGAATGCATTAGGTTCAAAGCAGCATCAGAAGAAGGTCTATCCGATGATCGTTGAGAGCCAACTAAAACCACGGGAACAGGTAAATTCTGAACCATATAGGTAAGTGCAGCTGCAGTATGATGAAGTGTATCGGTTCCATGAGCAATAATGATTCCATCAACTCCATTTTCGATTTCCTTACCAATAGCAATGGCTAAAGAGATGTATTGTTGTGGTCCCATGTTCTCACTAAATACGGCAAAAACTTTCTCTGTAGTCAGGTTACAGATATCTGCTAATTCGGGAACAGAGCCATACAATTCTCCTGGCGAAAAGGCCGGAATAACAGCTCCGGTTCGGTAGTCAAGACGGGAAGCAATGGTTCCGCCAGTACCAAATAATTTCACCTTTGGCTGTCCTTCGGTGTAAGGAAATTCTTTTTCTGGAACTTTGTAGTTGGCTTTTTTGTAGCCGGTTTCCTTCATTTCCTTAATGGTAGTAATATTGATCCCAATGTTATAGCCAGTATCAATTTTTAATACGATATGTTGATCATCATCATTTTCGGCACGTGGTAAAATTGTGCCATCAAACTCACCTCTGGTTGTTACAATATGAGTTTTTCCCCATACTCGTACATTATATTTTTTGAGGGTTTCCAGAGCATCACCCTTATATCCTTGAAAAAGATCTTCCATTATTGTAATCGTTTATCGATGATTTCCCTTAAATCTCTTAACTCAATATTACCAATAGCTTGCTTGTGAAGTTGGCCCATAATCCAGTGCACGGCTTCATTTGTATCTTCTGTTTTTCTGATGTCACGGTATTTCTCGGCTAAGAAATCTATCGGAGCTGCCAATTCATCCAAGTTTCGTTTCTTAAATTTTAGAGCGGTTAGCATAGAATTAAATTCCATACTTGGATGTTGAAACAGTATTGGGAGTAAGTATTTTGCAATATTAATGTGCAGACCTTTTTCGTGTATAAATTTAAATAGCCCAATAAGTTTTCGATAGTTGAAATCGGGATGTGCTTTCTGTTTGCCAGCAATATTCTTGTAGGTATGGCCAAAGAAGATTGCAACACGTTTAGGATCGAATTTGAAGCGTTCGCAAATCTCTTCTATCACTGGAAAGATATTCTTGCTTAAAATAAAATGGTAAGCATCCACAGGTACTCTCCATTTGCTTAATAATTCTATTCTTTCAGAAATATCTTGAGGCAAATCTTTTCCTAATTTTTCAATGTATTCATCCGATAATGGAATTGGACAGGAATCAGTGTCAGGATACATTCTATCTGCACCAGGAAGAACTCTTTCGAATATGGTTGTTCCGTTTGGAAGTGATTTTCTGGTTTCATTAGGAACTCCATCAAAAATCATTTCACAACGTTCAATTACCGTTTCTATTGCCGTTTTCATATCCTCTTCCGGTCCCCAGATTACGATTTGTGCATCATTATTTTTTGCACTCAGTTGCGTGCGAATTGTCGCGAAATCATGATCAGAAATGGTTAGATCTTCTTGTTCCGAATAAACCATATTTGGTTTTTCGATACAAGCAATTACTTTTAATCTTTGAGAGATTTCATCAGCAAAAACCTGATCAGGTTGAGTGAAATGGGAGAGGAATCCTTTAAATTCAGGGATATTGATGGCAATGATTTTATGTTTTTTCTCTTTGCACTCTACCAAGGGGAGATAAGTAAACTTAAACTCATGTGGATCTAACTCCATGTACTTAGCTTGCCATTTTTCCTTTGTAATTCTTTCCAGCAATAACTTTTTGATATGCAATAAGGCCCATTGGCGGAATGCTTCATTGTGAGAAAGTTCTGGAATCCATTTGTTGTGAGCAACTCCTTTGATTTCGACTCTTGAACCACCTCGGCAACTAACATTCACATCTTCACGTCCGGCTCCCATTCCTGTGCGAACCAAACCTGTGCTCCTATTTAAGAAGCGAATGTATTCTGCAGCTTCACGCAATTCATCTGGAGTAAACAATTCGGGTGCTGTAACTGTTTCGATCAAAGGCATTCCTAAACGATCGGTTTTGTACCATCTTTCGTGACCAACATCGGCAATTTCACGGCAAGAATCCTCTTCAATACTCAGTTGTATCAGGTTTACCTTTTTGTTGCGAAGTTGAATATGCCCATTTACTCCAAGAATTGCAGTTCTTTGAAATCCAGTAGGAATACTTCCATCAAGATATTGCTTTCGGGTGATATGAACTTCGCCAACCACGTTGAGTTTGCTAAGCAAAGATATTTTAAGTGCAATTTCTAATGCTTCCGGATTGATTTTAAAAGGAGGAGTATCGTCAATTTCGTAGGTACACGCTGTTTCGTTGTTGATTCGATAAATAATGTTCTTACGGGTTTTAAATTCCATAAGCGCAGTTCCATCGTATCCACCTAATTCGCTCATGGCAGGTCGCATATGACGAATTACTTCAGCATCGTAATCTCCATTTTTTTGAAATACGCCACATGGGCAATGGCAAAACAACTTCTCTTTTGTGGCAAGTTGTTGATGAACTTCTAAACCCGACTTAAATCCAATTCTACGATAGTCTTCAGGCGTGGCGAGCCTTCTGTCTACATAGCCAATTTGTTGTCGGGTGAGTTCATAGTTTTGTTTGGGTGTAATTTTAGTACTCATTTCGGGTTAAATTGGTAACCCTAAAAAGTACATATTATTCATTGCACAGGAAATGATAAATGACAGGTTTACAATCTAAAAGTCAAATAAATTATGGAGTGAACGGTAATCTTATTTTAAATCCCTTGCTTTGGATATCTTCATGAATTCTTCTCCCAACTTCTTGTCCCCAAATCATACCCACTTGCATACTTTCAGCAGTAATAGCAGGAGTTTTTTGAGCAATTCTTTTGCCAGCATCCGATTCAAAAAAAGCAATCATTGCTTTTACATCTTCATGTGATAGATTTTTGCGGTAAATGGGAACAATCATATTGTATAAGTCATCAAAGGAAGTCTTTAAAAATTCTTCCTCCGTTTTTTCCCAATAACTTGCAGGAACATTGGATTCTTGCGATTTAAAATGTTCAATCATGGTTTTGATTGACTGTTTGAAGCTATTCGCAGATCCATTTACCTGAAATAGATGTTTTACATCTTTCGCATATTCATCGTCATTTACACCTTGATTGGCAAAACAAGTACTCGCTGTAAAAAGCAGCATCAATAAAAGTAACTTGGTCCCTATGATTTTCATTGCTTTGTATTTTGGTTTAGTAGGTTATTATCTTGTCAAATTTAAAACTTTTAGAATATCTGTTGTTATTTGTTTTCGATATTTGGCTTCATCTGATGAATTGATATCCATATTTAAGGCAAAAAAGTAGACATTGTCCTTGTTTTCAAGATAACCAACGTACCAACCAATTTCTTGTTCGATGCGTGCGGCCCATCCTGTTTTTGCTCGAATTGAATAGTCAGGGGTTTGTTCTACAAGTAAAATCTTTTTTACAGTTTCCTGATTTTTCTTTTGAAATGGCAATTGGTTTAAGTACAATCTTTTTAAGAAATCAATTTGTTGATTAGGCGTGATTCGGATATCTCCATTCAACCAGAAAAGATCAATCTTTCCACCAATGTTTTTGTTTCCGTAATCAGCTTTTTCAACCCAATGTTTCATTCTCTTTTCACCAATTCGTCTAGCCAACTCCTGGTAAAGCCAAACAACAGAATTTTTAATTCCGGATGCCAAGTTATGATCCTGATTCCATGATTCAATAAATCGTTTTTTTCCATCCCATTTAATGATTTCATTTTCGTCTTTAATTACTTCTGTTTCCAGTGCAATCATCGAATTAATGATTTTAAAGGTAGATGCAGGTAGAAAGGCAGAATCCAATCTCTCAGAATTGTAAGTCAGTGATTTATTATTTTTAAAATCATGAATAATAAAACAACCATTCACGTTTGCTTGTTCGAATATTTCTTGTAGGTCATTTGCTTTGTATGCATCAAGAATGGATTCTTGTTGCTTTGTACAAGAAAAGAGTATAACTGATAGGAATAAGAATAGAATCTTTTTCATAGCGTTAAGCTTTTAACAATTTATAATCCTGCTTTTTGTAGATAAACCAAAATAAAACAATACATGCTGTGCAAAGTATGCTGGCAAGTAAAGAACCCTCAAAACCGAAATTACCTCCAGTAAGAATTTCATTGCCTGTAATGGTTTGAGAAATTAAAGTATCGCTTTTTGTACCACTTACTTCGAAACCAAAAATGGGTCCTTGAAAAAAGTTCCAGCTAAAATGCAAGGCAAGCGGAAACCATAAGTTTTTGGTGAAAATGTATCCAATTCCCAAGAGAATTCCGGCAAGAAAGATATTTGTAATTCCTAATATTGATACGTTAGGATTCAATAAATGTAATGCTGTAAAAATTAATGAGGATAGAATCAGGGCAAGGTATCTGTTCATTGAATCCATAAAGTTTCGAAGAATGTAGCCACGAACAATTATTTCTTCGTTTATTGAAACAAAAATAAACAGGAATACAGATTGTAGCAGACTTCCCATCGCAAAATTAATGGATTCAATGGTGAGATTACCATTGAATTGAAGAATAACTGTTCCAAGTCCCATCATTATAATTCCTGCCAGTAAGCCCCACAGAATATCTTTGCTGCGATTTTTAATCGAGAATCCTAAATCAAAAAAGTGCCTTTTATCAATGAACCTTGCAAAAATCCATACAATTAACAATGTGCCAAGTGTCCCGGTAAATTGACCAAATACCATAAAATCTTTAGACATTTTTAAATTCTGAAAGTTTTCAAAATCTAGATTTCCAGTAATTGCACCATATAGGATAACGCCTAACAATTGAAAAATACCTGTTACAATAAAAAAAGGAATAATAATAAGAATTGCACGTAACCAACCTTGTTTGATAGCTGGTTTTGAGATGATTTGGTTCATTTTGTATGTAATTTAGTTAAGCTGGTTAAAATTAACAGAATAATTTAAAACATATCAGTTTATACTTAAGAAATGCATTTTGATCTGAAACAATAATTAGGTAAAAATTGAAATACAATTACTCCTGAATATCTTGAGTCATCTTACACTTCATATTTTAGATTGTAATATTATTAATGTTTGAATCTGAGTTGATAGATACTCTCTTTAAGCTATTAATTGTACTGTTACTCCTGTTAATGCTATCCTAACACCGGATAAAAGCATTGTGCGATCTGCCGGATGTATAGTCATATTTACCATTTTTATCGAGAGACCTAAGAAAAGCACGCTCATTCCTACCAAGTGCATTACACTTATTAACAATGAGCGTGCGGATATCAACATTGAGCGTGCAGATGGCAGGTCTGACGATGCAGATGACAGGTCTCACGATGCGGTTATCAACAATGACGGTGCAGATATTAACATTGAGCCTGCACTTGGCAGGTCTCTCGATACAGATGGCAGGTCAGACGGTGCACTTGTTAACATGAGGGAAACAATGGCGAGTCTGTTCATTAAAGTGTGTCAAGTAAAAGTTTAAGAAACAATTAATAACTTGATACAATGGATGGCAAAGATTTTAATTACAAAGAATTTGAGAAGGAAGCTTTAGAAGGTCTCAAATCAGGAAAAAAACTGGAAGGTAAAGATGGAGTTTTGGTCCCTTTACTTCAGCGTTTGTTAAATGCAAGTTTAAATGGTGAATTGGATGCTCACTTAAATGAATCCAAAAAAACCAATCGTCGCAATGGCAGAGGTAAGAAAAAGGTAAAAACAGGTTTTGGAACAGTTGAGCTAACACCTCCCAGAGATCGTAACGGTAGTTTTGAACCTGAACTGGTAAAGAAGCGACAGTTAACTCTGGGAGACGGAATAGATCACAAAATCATTTCCTTATATGCCAAAGGAATGAGTTATGAAGCCATATGTGATCATCTTGAAGAATTGTATGGGATCACTTTATCTCCATCAAGTTTGACGGCCATAACTGATCGTATCATTCCTGAAGTTTATCAATGGCAAAATCGCCCTTTAGATGCCATTTACCCAATTGTTTGGTTGGATGCTATACACTACAAAGTACGCCAGGAAGGAAGGATTGTTAACAAAGCAGTCTATCATGTTTTGGGTGTCAATCATAGTGGAGTGAAGGAGGTTTTAGGCATGTATATTGGAGAAAAAGAAGGAGCAAAATTTTGGTTGCAAGTACTTAGTGATCTGCAAAATCGGGGCGTTAAGGATATTCTTATTGCCTGTATAGATAATTT
>NZ_BAZX01000052.1 GCF_001310955.1 Marinifilum fragile JCM 15579 | reverse complement strand
TTAAATTGTTGTATCTTTTATATTGAATTTTATAAAGCACTAGACTAGTGGCTAATTATACCTAAAGGATATGGCGATAAAGTATAAAGCGGTAAAGATGAATTCACCTCTTAAAAAAGAGGGTGGCAAGGAGCAGTATTATCCGAGGGTTGCGAACAGGCAAAAGAAAACTTTAAGAGATATTGCTGAAAGCATATCTCAAACATCAACTTTCAGTACGATTGATGTTGTTGGTGTATTGGAGGCTTTCACCACTAAGCTTCCGTATTTTTTAAAAGATAATTGCAGTGTAGAGCTAGGGGACTTGGGAACATTTTCATTACATATTAGCGGAGAAGGAGTAGATAGTCCAGAACAAATAAATGCCTCAAAAATTAAAAGTGTGAAAATGGCTTTTCGGCCAAGTACCAGAATAAAAAAAGATTTAAATAAGGTTGATTTTAGAAAAATCAAAAAGTGAATGTGAATTGAAAAAAGGGAACTAATACAGCTGGTTACTGTTTGGTTCCCTTTTTCGTGCAATGCAATTGTTCCTTAAAACAAACTTCCTTGCCGTTGGTACATTCCTGATTTTTTCAATTCGAAAAAGCAATCTGCACAAGCTCTAACATCTGCAAGTGCATCGTGAGCACCATCAAATCCTTTGTGGAAAAGATGCTGATGCAATTCAGTTAAATTTGGCCACTTGAAACCATATCTTCCGGGAATTTTACAAATATTGGTTGTGGTTTTCATGGTACAGATTTTCGGAATTTGTGCCAATTGACTTTTTACATCTTTGCGTAGAAATTCGGCACCAATTATCATTTCATCGAAATTAATATTGTGTGCAATTAAAAATTCTGCATCATCCATTGCCGATGAAAATTCAATTAAAGCTTCATGAAGATTGATACCTTCAGCATAAGCTCTTTCTGTTGTGATGCCATGCACATCAGATGCGTCGGTAGGAATTGTAAAACCTTCGGGTATTATTATTCTGTTGGCAGATTTAATTTCCTGATCGCGACTATCATACAGTAGCCAAGCCAATTGAACCAGACGTGGCCAATTGTCTAAATCTGTAATGGGAGCATTCCATTTCTTTGGTAAACCTGTTGTCTCGGTATCGAAGAATAGGTACATAGGTAATGATATTAAAAAAGCTCCCGAAGGAGCTTTCTGTTTATTTTATAAGCTTCATTAAACTAAAGATTTAGCCACCTCTAAAGCAGCTTCATAATTAGGTTCTTCAGTCATTTCAGCAACATACTCAACATGCTTTACTTCGTTGTTTTTGTCGATAACAACAACTCCACGAGCTAGTAGACGTAATTCTTCAACTACGAAACCATACTTGTACCCGAAATCACATTCTTTATGATCCGATAAAGTAACCAGGTTTTCGATACCTTCAGCACCACAGAAGCGACCTAAAGCAAATGGAAGATCGTTTGATAATGTAATGATTTGAATGTCTTTATCAAGCGATGCAGCTTCTTTGTTAAATCTGTGAGTTTGAGCAGAACAAACGCCTGTGTCAATTGAAGGAAATACAGAAAGGATTTTTACTTTTCCATCAAAATCAGAAAGTTGAACTGGAGATAAGTCTTGTCCAAGAGCTGTGAAATTTTCAGCTTTCATTCCTGTATTTATTTCAGTACCTACTAAAGTCATTGCATTTCCTGCAAATGTAACTTTGCTATTGTTTTTTTGCATAATTATGTATTTTGTTGTTTCGATCAAAGATAGAAATTGTTTTGATTTATTCTAAATAAATAGGAATAAAAAAGTGTGAAAAAAGCATAAAAAAAACCGGAGATTAACTCTCCGGCTTATTTTTTATTCTAGCTCTTTTTGAGCCTTTAATATTTTGGTGGTGATTTTTTGTTTCGATTTGTCTAAACCTACCGAAATTGTATCACCTTCAGAGATACTTGCTTTAATAATAACTTCAGCCATTTCATCTTCCAGGTACTTTTGAATAGCTCTTTTTAGAGGCCTTGCCCCAAACTGAACATCGTATCCTTTTTCAGCGATAAAATCTTTTGCAGCAGTCGAAATTTTGATATTGTATCCTAGATCTTTAACTCTCCTGTATAATCCGTTAAGTTCTATGTCGATAATCTTATGAATATCCTTTTGAGTTAATGAATTGAACATGATTAAATCATCAATTCTGTTCAGGAATTCAGGAGCGAAAGCTTTTTTCAATGCCTTTTGAATAATGCTATTGGCATAATCATTTGAATCATTTCCACCAGTTTGGAAACCAATGCCTTTGCCAAAATCTTTCAACTCACGGCTACCAATATTAGATGTCATGATGATGATAGAATTTTTGAAATCAACTCTACGCCCAAGACTATCGGTTAACTGACCATCATCCAGCAATTGAAGTAGAATATTGAATACATCAGGATGAGCTTTTTCAATCTCGTCCAGAAGTACAACCGAATATGGTTTTCTTCTCACTTTTTCAGTCAGTTGTCCACCTTCTTCATATCCAACGTATCCCGGAGGAGCTCCAACCAATCTTGATACAGCAAATTTTTCCATGTATTCACTCATATCAATACGAATCAAAGCGTCTGAGCTATCGAATAAGTATTCGGAAAGAACCTTAGCAAGTTGAGTTTTACCAACACCTGTAGGACCTAAGAAAATAAATGTTCCAATTGGTTTGTTAGGGTCTTTTAAACCAGCTCGATTACGCTGAATTGCTTTTACAATTTTAGCAATCGCATCATCCTGACCAATTACTCTACCTTGCAATTCTTCATCCATTTTTAGTAAGCGAGAACCTTCAGCTTGTGCAATTCTCTTAACAGGAACACCTGTCATCATTGCCACAACTTCCGCAATATCTTCTTCAGAAACTTTTTCCTTTTTCTCACTTAGTTCTTTTTCCCACTTGTCTTTTTCATTTTCAAGATCTTCAGTAAAGTTTTTCTCCTTATCTCTGAAGCTAGCTGCCAATTCAAACTTCTGTGCTTTTACAGCTTTAATTTTATTTTGACGAGTCTCTTCAATTTTTTTCTCTAACTCTTCAATAATCACCGGAACGTGAATGTTGGAAATGTGAACACGTGAACCAGCTTCATCCAAGGCATCAATTGCTTTGTCTGGAAGGTATCTATCACTTATATATCTTGATGTTAGTTTTACACAAGCATTAATAGCTTCTTCGGTGTAATATACATTGTGATGATCTTCGTAACGTTCTTTGATGTTGTTAAGAATCTCTATAGTCTCTTCTGCAGAAGTAGGTTCTACCATCACTTTCTGGAAACGTCTTTCCAAAGCACCGTCTTTTTCAATATTCTGACGATATTCATCCAAGGTGGTTGCTCCAATACATTGAATTTCTCCACGTGCAAGAGCTGGTTTCAACATGTTCGCAGCATCTAATGAGCCAGTTGCACCACCTGCACCAACAATGGTATGAATCTCATCAATAAACAAGATTATATCTGTTGTTTTAGATAGTTCATTTAAAATGGCTTTCATTCTTTCTTCGAATTGTCCACGATACTTAGTTCCTGCAACAATTGAAGCCAAATCCAAGGTTACCACCCGTTTACCAAATAATACTCGCGAAACTTTCTTTTGAACAATTCTAAGAGCCAATCCTTCCGCGATAGCAGATTTACCAACGCCAGGTTCACCAATCAGAATTGGATTGTTCTTTTTACGACGACTTAGGATTTGCGCTAATCGTTCAATTTCAGTCTCTCTACCACAATAGGGTCCAGAGTTCCTTCTTCCGCCGATTTGGTGATATCAATACCAAAATTATCCAGTACAGGAGTTTCAGATTTGCCACGAGTGCTCGATCCTTTTGATCCACCGGACATACCACCTTTTCCTTCACGTTCTTCAGATGGATAATCAGCCTGAGCTTTAGGGAATAAGGTTTTTAAGTTTTCTTTTACCTTATTATAGTCGATGGTTTGGTCCTCTAATATTTGAGTAACCATACTCTTGTCATCCTTTAAAATAGCTAGGAGTAAATGACTGGTGTCAATGGTGTTATTTTTTAGGGCCTTAGCCTCTAAATAAATCAATTTAAGAACTCTTTCAGCTGATCGTTGTAAAGGAATGTTGTTTTGATCTAAATCAGTAATTGTATCTGATTTAATTTCCCTTTCAATGTTTTTTCTGATGTCGTAAAGATCAACACCCAAAGAGATAAGGATATCAACAGCAATACCTTCACCTTCACGAAGAATCCCTAAAAATAAATGTTCTGTTCCAATAGCACTGTTTCCAAGCCTTTCAGCTTCTTCTTTGCTGTATGAAAGAACATCTTTAATACGAGGTGAAAATTTTGAATCCATATAGTAGGTCTTTTAATTATATTCTAAATGATTGTCAATATTCGACTATATATCTGTCGATTTGATTAAAGCAACATTAAAATAATGAAAAAATATTAGATACAGCCTAATTTCCAGATCAAATTTCAATTAAAAACTCAATTGGAATCGGAATTAAACTAGAAATCAAGCTATAAAGTAAAAATGTCAAATATTTATCTTAATCTACACGCAAATATAGCTGCTTTTCTTACGCAAAAATCACATATTTTGTTACTTTTGTAGTTCTGAGAAAAGTTTAGAATTTTAAATTAATTATAGATGACTACGGGAGAAAGAATTATTCGTATCAACATCGAGGAGGAAATGAAATCAGCCTATATCGATTATTCGATGTCGGTTATTGTTTCCAGAGCTTTGCCAGATGTTAGAGACGGCTTAAAACCGGTTCACCGAAGAGTACTTTTCGGAATGGGCGAGTTAGGTATCACAGCAAATAAACCGTATAAGAAATCAGCAAGAATTGTTGGTGAGGTACTGGGGAAATATCACCCGCATGGTGATAGCTCTGTATACATGACCATGGTTCGTATGGCTCAGCACTGGTCTTTACGATACCCATTGATTGACGGACAAGGGAACTTTGGTTCTGTAGATGGCGATAGTCCTGCTGCTATGCGTTATACAGAAGCAAGAATGGATAAGATTGCTGAAGAAATCCTATCGGATCTGGATAAAGATACTGTTGATATGGTTCCAAACTTTGATGAATCATTAAAGGAGCCCACTGTACTTCCAACCCGTATTCCTAACCTTCTTGTAAATGGTGCATCTGGTATTGCGGTAGGTATGGCAACCAATATGCCTCCACATAATTTATCGGATACTATAGATGCGATTGTAACCACCATTGATAATAAAGAAGTGGAAATGGATGAGCTTATTAAAATTATAAAGGCTCCTGATTTTCCAACAGGTGGAACGATATATGGATATCAAGGTGTTAGAGAGGCATTTGAGACAGGTAAAGGTCGCGTAGTTGTTCGTGCCAAGACAAACATTGAAACGGATGAAAAAGGCCGTGAAAAGATAATTGTGACTGAAATTCCTTACATGGTTAATAAAGCAGAGCTTATTATGAAGGCTGCTGATTTAATCAACGATAAAAAGATTGATGGAATTTCGAATGTAAACGATGAATCAGACCGTAATGGTATGAGAATCGTTTTCGATCTTAAGAGAGATGCAATTGCAAATGTTGTATTGAATAAATTATTTAAATACACGCAAATGCAAGCCTCTTTTAGTGTAAACAATATTGCACTGGTAAAAGGTCGTCCAAAATTGCTTAATCTACGTGATTTGATTGATAATTTCGTAGAGCACAGACATGATGTTGTTGTACGCAGAACTCAATATGAATTAAGACAAGCTGAAAATAAAGCACACATCCTAAAAGGATTGATTATTGCTTTGGATCATATTGATGAAGTGATTGCATTGATCAGAGGTTCTAAAACTCCGGATGAAGCGAAGAGTGGATTGATGAGCAACTTTGAGTTGGATGAAATTCAAGCTAAAGCAATTCTTGACATGCGTTTGCAGAAGCTAACAGGCTTAGAACGTGAAAAATTGCATGCAGAATACGAAGAGTTGATGAAGCTGATCGATCACTTGAAGGAAATTCTTGCCAATGAATCGATGAGAATGGATATCATTAAAGAAGAATTGTTAGAAGTAAAAGCAAAATACGGTGATGAAAGAAGAACCGATATTGTTTATGCTTCTGAAGAATTTAATCCTGAAGATTTCTATGCTGACGAGGAAATGGTGATTACGATTTCTCACATGGGTTACATTAAGCGTACTCCATTAGCAGAATTCAAGACACAGAATAGAGGTGGTGTTGGTTCGAAAGGATCAATTACTAGAGAAGAAGATTTTCTTGAGCACATGATTATGGCAACCATGCATAATACTATGTTGTTCTTTACAGAGAAAGGAAAATGCTTCTGGCTTAAAGTATACGAAATTCCAGAAGGAACTAAGCAATCGAAGGGGAGAGCTATTCAAAATCTGTTGAATATTGAGCCAGATGACAATGTGAAGGCTTATATTAATGTTCTTAACCTAAAAGAAGAAGAGTATATTCACAACAATTACATTGTTCTATGTACCAAAAAAGGTGTTGTTAAGAAAACTCCTCTTGAAGCTTATTCTCGTCCTAGAGTAAATGGAGTAAATGCAATTACCGTTCGTGAAGGAGATCAACTTCTTGAAGCAAAACTTACCAATGGTAAAAATGAAATTGTAATTGCCGGACGTTCGGGTAAAGCCATTCGATTTGCTGAAGATCAGGTTCGTTCAATGGGTAGAACCGCCTCTGGAGTGCGTGGAATTACGCTGAAAGACGAGAGTGATGAAGTTGTTGGCATGATATGTGTTGAGAATGGAGAAGAGGATATTCTTGTTGTTTCGGAAAATGGTTATGGTAAGAGATCAAATATTGATGATTACAGAATTACCAACAGAGGTGGTAAAGGTGTTAAAACCATAAGTATTACCGAAAAAACTGGTGATTTGATAGCTATTAAGAATGTTACTGATAATGATGATTTGATGATTATCAACAAATCAGGTATTACCATTCGATTGGCAGTTTCTGATCTGCGAGTGATGGGACGCGCGACTCAAGGGGTTCGTTTGATTAATTTGAGTAAGAAGAGCGATGCTATTGCTGCAGTAGCGAAAGTAAATTCATCCAATGGAGAAGATGAAGAAAATGGATCGGAGCAAGCAACGGAAAATGGTGAAGAATAGTATTTTGATACTTAGAATTATTATAAAGTGATTAATCTTGTTCGAATTTTCAAAGAAAGGTATATTTTTGTTCGAGATTGTTATAAAAACTAAACATTGATTATGAGAAAATTATCATTAATTCTGGTTATGATTTTGAGCGTTTCAGCTGTATTCGCACAAAAAAGTAAGGTTACCGGAGCACAAAACTTTCTTACTTCTGGTAAGTTAGATAAAGCTAAAGAAGCTATTGATGAAGGAATTCAGCATGAAAAATGTGTAAACTATTCAAAAGCTTATCTTATAAAAGGAAAAGTGTATCAAGGTATTTTTGAAAGTCCACTTCCTGCATATAAAGATTTGGATAAAAATCCACTTGACGTTGCTTATGCTGCATACTTGAAAGCTTTAGAATTGGATGAAAAAGGGAAAATGGTTAAGCCTGTAAAAGCACAGATGACTAATATGATTCCTGATTACACCAATGAAGCAGTAAATCGCTACAATGACGGTGATTACGCTGGAGCACTAGTTGCTTTTGAAAGGGTGTTGGAAATTGAAGCTATGGATATGTTTAAAGATAATCCTGTAGTAGATACTGCAGTTATTTTTAATGCTGGTATGGCTGCCCAAAAAGCTGAAAATTTGGAGAAAGCTATTAAGTATTACAAGCAATCTATTGATTACAACTATGGAGGAGCTAAATCATATGCTAACTTGGCTAATGCTTTAAAGACGAATGGTAATGAAGAAGAAGCAGTAAAATACCTTCACAAGGGATTTGAGTTGTTCCCAAATGATTCATGGATGTTAGTTGAGCTAATTAACTACTATATGTTGGGAGGAGAGCCTCAAAAAGCTGCAGATTACCTTGACAAAGCAATTGCTTTAGATCCTAATAACGGTTCTTTCTATCGTGCAAAAGGTACTTTATATGAAAAGACTAAAGAGCCTGCAAAAGCTGAGGAAATGTACATAAAAGCTTTAGAATTAACTCCAGATGATTATACATCTCAGTATAACTTAGGGCTTTTGAAATTGAATGCAGCAATTGCAAAGCACAAGGAAGCGAATGAAATTATGGATGCTAAAAAGTACAACGCAGCAATTAGAGTTGTTTACGAAGAGTATGAAAAAGTAATTCCATATTTTGAAAAAGTTCTTGAAATGCAACCAGATGAGAAAAACTCATTAATTACATTGAAAGAATTATATTTCAAGCTTAGAAATGAAAATGAAGCTTATTTAGAAAAATACAACGAAGTGAAAGCTAAGTTGGACGGAATGGAATAAGATTTCTATATTGACATAAAAAAGAGGGAAACATTGTGTTTCCCTCTTTTTTTTATACATTTAAACATTATTAAGTTTAATTATAGAAAGCATGAGAAAAATATTATTCATTTTAGTTATGATTTTGAGCGTTTCTTCTGTATTCGCACAAAAAAGTAAGGTTACCGGAGCGCAAAACTATCTTATATCAGGTAAGTTAGATAAAGCTAAAGAAGCTATTGATGAAGGAATTCAGAACGAAAAATGCGTAGACTACCCAAAGGCCTACCTTATAAAAGGTAAAGTTTACCAAGGTATTTTTGAAAGTCCACTTCCAGCATATAAGAACTTAGAGAGAAATCCTTTAGATATTGCTTATGCGGCATATTTAAAAGCACTTGAGTTAGATCAAAAAGGGAAGATGCTTAAACCTGTAAAAATTCAAATGACTAATATGATTCCTGATTTCACAAACGAAGCTGTGAACTGCTATAACAATAAAGATTATGCGGGAGCATTGTTTGCATTTGAAAAAGTTCTTGAAATTGAGTCCATGGATTTATTTAAAGATAATCCTGTAGTAGATACAGCGGTTATTTTTAATGCTGGTATGGCTGCTCAAAAAGCTGAAAATTTTGAGAAAGCCATTAAGTACTACAAGCAATCTATTGATTACAACTATGGCGGGGCAAAAACATATGCTTATTTGTCGAAAGTGTTAAAAGCAAATGATAATGAAAAAGAGGCTGTAGAATATATCCACAAAGGATTTGAATTGTTTCCAAATGATTCAGATATGCTTGTTGAATTGATCAATTATTACATGTTTGGAGGAGAACCACAGAAAGCTGCAGATTATCTTGATAAAGCGATAGCTTTGGATCCCAATAATGCATCTTTTTATAGTGCAAAAGGGCAATTGTATGATAAAATGGGAGAGTTGGAAAACGCCGTTGCAATGTATAAAAAATCAATAGAATTAGATCCTGGAAAGTTTATTCCTAGATATAATTTGGCCATTATAGAAGCAAATAAAGTTAGTAAGCATCATAAAGAAGTTAATGAAATTATGGATGCTAAAAAATACAACGAAGCATTAAAAGTGGTGTATAGCGAGTACGAAAAAGTAATACCATATTTCGAAAGTGCACTTGAAGTAAACCCAGGTGAAAAGAATTCCTTGATGATTTTGAAGGAGATTTATTTTAAACTTAGAAATCAAAAAGAACTTTATTTAGAAAAATATAACGAGGTGAAGGCTCAATTGGATAGCATGGAATAAAACCAGAAAAGGAACCATAAAATTGGTTCCTTTTTTTTTATCTATATAAAAATAACATAATATGAATTATAAGACTTTTAAATTGCAGCATATCAATACATTACTATTCTGTGTTCTATAAATAATCTTGAAGTATCTGAATTAATTTTCTTGGATCAATTGGTTTGGTAATAAAATGATCAGCTCCTGCAAGCAAACATTCTTCACGTTCATTATTCATTGCATATGCAGTTTGTACAATTACAGGAATTGATTTATTTGTGTCTTTAATCTGCTTAATAGCTTCCATACCACTTATTTCAGGCATTCTGATATCCATTAAAACCAAATCGATTTTTGGGTTGTTATGACGACAGATTTGAATTGCCTCTTTTCCATTTTTAGCCCAAACCACTGATGCGTCGGTTAATTCTATAATCGCGTTTAAATAATTAAAATTAGATTTCACATCTTCTGCAATTAAAATATTCTTTTCAGAAAAGTCTAAATCATTAATGGAACTTAGGCTATTGTCAGAGTCAGGTTTTGCATCATTCAATAAGTCCATTTGAATTCTACCATTGCCAGATAATCTGAAATAAAAATTTGATCCAATACCTTCTTCCGAATCAAACCATATTTCACCCTCTAACAATTGAATTAATTTTTTACACAAAGTAAGCCCTAATCCAAATCCTTCGAATTTTCTATTGGCTTCATAATCTAATTGACGAAAAACTTCAAATATATGCTTCTGTTTTTGATGAGAAATTCCTATGCCTGTGTCTCTTATGTAAAACACTGGTATTGAATTGTCATCAATATAGTATCCTAATTCAACACTTCCGGTATGCGTAAATTTAATGGCATTATCCACCAAACTATCCATTATTTGAATCAATTTATCCCTATCCGATTTAATTTGTACGTTCTCGGAATTATTAGGAAATACCAATTTAAACTTTATTTGAGGCTTATTGGTGAGCTGAGCACTCAAGTGAGCTTTTATTTCCCTTAATGCTTCATTGATTTTAAAGGTTTTCAAAGTATAATTTAGTTGGTTTGAATCAACTTTTGATACGTACAATAAATTATTTACCATTTTAAGTAGTTTACCGCTACTATTCAGAATGTTATCAACAAACTCTTTTTGTTCTATTTGATCAATATCTTGATTTTTTAATAGATTTGAAAAGCCAATTATTGCATTAATGGGAGTTCTAAATTCATGGCTGATATTTGAAAGAAATGCCGATTTTAATTCATTGGATTCTTCTGCTGCTTTCTTTGCTTTCTCTAATTCTTTCTGAGTCTTGGAAATTGTAATAAGATCAAGAATAGATTTTTCATGGAGCAAACATGCTTTTACAGAAATAGCAAATTTATTTATTACATTTTTAAGTTTTCTTTGTTCAATTTCATTCCAAATTTTGTTTTGAGCAGACGAATACAAAACAATAAAACCCAAATCCTGTAATTCGTAGCAGGTAATTACACCTTTCTCTTGCTTTTTAAAACCAATAGCTTCTATTTTCCAAACTACAATTAAACCCATTAACATGATTAAATTTCCTATGAATAATTTCACCTCCTGATTGCTCATCATATCCAAATCAGGAGAACCTATTTCAATAGCAAACCAAACAAAAAATAGGAATAGAAATATTCCTAAAAATCTAGCTACCCAACGAACAATATTTATTAATAATTTCAAATCTAATTGTGTTTTGCCATTTTAATTCGGCGCAATTCAAATATAACCGATTTAAAATGGATTTGAAAGTGTGATCTTAAACTAAATCACATTCTATAAGTTTTACGCTAAAATTTAATAATTTATATACTTGATTATTAATTAATTTAAGTTGACTTTCT
>NZ_BAZX01000051.1 GCF_001310955.1 Marinifilum fragile JCM 15579 | reverse complement strand
GCTTAAAATTCAATAAAAAATATTCTCACCTCCCCTTATAGAAATTACATTCAAATTGATTATCTTTTTAAGATGTAAGTGTATGCTGAGCTATATGTATTTATGGCTTTGATAGTCTAGAGTAGAATATTAAACTCTAATGTTGGGAGAGGAATATTATTTCCCATTAATAAAAAATCAGCTATTGCACTAATTCACAGTAAAATTAAATGGATGTTTTTCTTCAGATAAATTGCTTTGTAGAAAATATTAGTTAATTTTGCGAATTGATTGTGAAAAGCAATCTTTTAAATCAATTTAAATTTTAAAATAAGTATTATGTATTTATCAGCAGAGAAAAAGCAAGAGCTTTTCGAAAAGTACGGGAAGTCTAACAAAGACACTGGGACTGCAGAATCTCAGATTGCCTTGTTTTCTTACCGTATCGCTCACTTAACTGAGCACTTGAAGAAAAACAGAAAAGATTACAGTACCCAACGTGCACTGCAATTGCTAGTAGGTAAAAGAAGAAACCTTCTTGATTACTTAAAAGCAAAAGATATTGAAAGATACAGAGCTATTATTAAAGCTTTAAATATTCGTAAATAATATCATATTAAAGCAATCCCGAGTAATCGGGATTGCTTTTTATATATTGGCGACACCTTGTTGCTTATCCAATAAGAAGTTTGAAATAAACTACAAAAGATGAAAGTGATCGAAAAAATAATTGAATTAGGTGATGGAAGGTCCATCACAATTGAAACAGGGAAATTAGCAAAGCAAGCTGATGGATCTGTAGTAGTAAAAATGGGTAAGACCATGTTGTTGGCAACAGTAGTATCCGCTAAGGACGCAAAACCTGATGTTGACTTTATGCCTTTGTCTGTTGATTACAAAGAAAAATTTAGTGCATTGGGTCGTTTCCCAGGAGGTTTCATGAAACGTGAAGGAAGACCTTCTGATTACGAAATTTTAGTATCCCGCCTTGTGGACCGTGCTTTACGTCCATTATTTCCTGAAGATTATCACGCAGAAACATTCGTATCTATCAACTTGATTTCTGCTGATACCGAAACTATGCCTGATGCATTAGCTGGTTTGGCTGCATCTGCTGCGTTAGCAGTTTCTGATATTCCATTCTTAGAGCCAATTTCAGAAGTGCGTGTTGCAAGAGTTGATGGTGAATTCAAAATTAACCCAACTCGTACAGAATTAAAAGCTGCAGATCTTGATATGATCGTTGCTGCTACTATGGAAAATATTATGATGGTTGAAGGTGAGATGGATGAAGTTTCAGAAGCAGAAATGCTTGAAGCTATCAAAGTAGCTCATGATGCCATTAAAATTCAGTGCCAGGCTCAGATTGAATTGACTGAGATGGTTGGTAAAACTGAAAAGAGAGAATATTGTCATGAAGAAAATGACGAAGAATTACGTCAGTTAATTATTGACAAAACTTACGATAAGGTACTTGAAGTTGCACGTCGTAAGAATGCAAATAAGCACCAACGTGCTGAAGATTTTGCAGCAGTTAAAGAAGAATTTGTTGCTGAGTACTCTGAAGGAAAAGAGGAATCTGAAATTAATATGTCTTTAATTGGCCGTTACTACCACGACGTGGAGAAAGATGCGGTAAGAAATATGGTGTTGGAAGATAGATTGCGTTTGGATGGTCGTAAGACTGAGGAGATTCGCCCAATCTGGTCAGAAATTGATTATCTTCCAGGAGCACATGGATCTGCGGTATTTACCCGTGGAGAAACACAGTCTTTAACATCGGTAACATTAGGAACAAAGCTTGATGAGAAGATTGTTGATGATGTATTGTATCAAGGAAAAGAGAAGTTTGTTCTTCACTATAACTTCCCTCCATTCTCAACTGGAGATGCTCGTGCTTCACGTGGTATTAGCCGTCGTGAGGTTGGACATGGAAACTTGGCATATCGTGCGTTGAAAGGTATGATTCCTGCTGATTCGCCATATGCTATCCGTGTTGTATCTGATATTTTAGAATCAAATGGTTCTTCATCTATGGCAACAGTTTGTGCTGGAACTTTGGCTTTGATGGATGCTGGTATCCAAATTAAAAAGCCAGTAACAGGTATTGCAATGGGATTGATCTCAACTGCAGGTGCTGAAAAATATGCTGTTCTTTCGGATATTCTTGGTGATGAAGATCACTTGGGAGATATGGACTTTAAAGTAACTGGTACCAGAGATGGTATTACAGCTACTCAAATGGATATTAAAGTTGATGGTCTTCCATATGAAGTATTGGCACAAGCTCTTGAGCAAGCTCGTCTAGGTCGTCTTCATATTTTAGATAAGATTAGTGAAACTATTGAGGTACCAAGAGAAGACTTGAAGCCTCACGCTCCACGCATCGTTTCTATGGATATTCCAAAAGATATGATTGGTGCTGTTATCGGTCCTGGTGGAAAAATCATTCAGGAAATTCAAGAAGTAACAGGTGCTGTTATTGTAATTGAAGAAATAGACGGTAAAGGAGTAGTTGATATTTCTGCTGACAACAAAGAATCAATTGATGCTGCAGTTGCAAGAATTAAAGGCATTGTTGCAGTTCCTGAAGTAGGTGAGATTTACAAAGGGAAAGTAAAATCAATTGTAACTTTTGGTGCATTTGTTGAAATTCTTCCAGGTAAGGATGGATTACTTCATATTTCTGAAATTGAACACAGAAGACTACAAACTGTAGATGAAGTGTTGAAAGAAGGCCAGGAAGTAGAAGTGAAGTTGATTGATATCGACGCTAAATCAGGTAAACTTAAGCTTTCAAGAAAAGTATTATTACCAAAGCCTGAAAGAAAGAAAAAAGAAGAAAATAAATAATCGAGATATTTTTATTCTTAATCCCGGGAAATTATTCCCGGGATTTTTTTTTGTATATGCTTTGCCTATTTTAGCAATGTAAATAAAAGGAAAAGATGGAAAACAATTGGGTAGATCAGATATCTAAAAAAGTAGATCAACAAGCAAATGATTTTATATCGATAAAAGATTTTCGATTTTATCAGATTGAGAAATTGAAACGTATTGCCAAACTTTTGGATAGTCAAACTTCTTGTTTGGATTGTAAATATGCAAAAGCAGAGTTGGAAAATATCATTGATGACTTGGACCGATTGATTAACAAGTCAGGGGTGAACAGAAGTGAATACGAAAAGCGTGTTGAAAAACTGTTAAAGCATCTGAAAAATCAACACGGAGTTTATCAAATTCATCATTTTACTTATACCTACTCAGCCATATTTGCTTTGGTTGGAGTCGTTTTTGGCTTGCTGTTATCTTATGGAATGTTTTACAGTTTTAATCCAACCATATTTTTCCTATGCGCTGGCGTTGGGATGATTGTAGGTAACATTTTGGGTAATAGAAAGGATGGAGAATGTAAACGAAACGGAAAGCAATTGTAAGTTTTTTGTAACTTACTCAAAAATAACAGACTAAAAAATAAAGGAGTTGATCTTGATATTTTTTATCAAAATTGGCTCTTTCTTTTTTTAAAAAAGCCTGATATTTGCCCTTCATTTTCTATTTTTATGACTCCAAAAACGCAAATACATTTTTAATGGATTATAATTTTATTGTAATTGAAGGTAATATTGGTGCCGGAAAAACGACTCTTTCACATAAAATATCAGAGGAGCGCAATGCTAAACTGATATTAGAGCAGTTTGCTGAAAATCCATTTTTACCAAAATTTTATAAAGATCCTGAGAAATACTCCTTTCCATTGGAAATGTCGTTCTTGGCCGATAGATACAATCAGCTAAAGAAAGAATTAAGCGAGCGTGATTTGTTTAAATCTTTTACCATTTCGGATTACTATTTCATGAAATCCTTGATATTCTCTAAGCAGACTCTTCAGGATGATGAGTATACATTGTATCGTCAATTTTTTCATATCATTTATAACTCCTTGCCTAAGCCCGATTTGTATGTTTATTTGCACTCCAATGTTGAGAAGCTCTTATCGAATATCAAAAAGCGAGGAAGAGAGTATGAACAAGAGATTACCGCTGAATATCTTTTAAAGATACAGGATAGTTATTTTGAGTTCTTTAAACAACAACAAGATCTTAAATTTTTGGTGATTGATACCAATGATGTAGACTTTGTTAACCAACAGAGTGATTATGAGAAAATTACCAAGGCGATTTTCGAAACTCAATGTAAATCAGGCTTAAATAGGATAATTCTCTGAAAGCCCTGAAAAATCAAATAAAAAGACTGAATAAATTTAATTTGCATAAAATTTTCTTAAATTTGTTTTTGAACTAGAATATAATTTTAAAAGTTAAAATAATTAAGTAGTTGTTATGAAAAGATCAAAGGTTATTTCCTTAGCTTCTTTGGCTTTAGCAGGATTGGTACTTACAAGCTGTGCTGGCCTTAATAAGATGAAGAAAGAAGCAAGCGATATCAAGTATCAGGTGACTCCTGAAGTTTTAGAAGCACATGCTGATATGGTTGATGTAAAAGTTGTTGTTAACATTCCTGGCGGATATTTTAATAAAAAAGCCGTTCTTGTTGCAACACCTGTTCTTAAGTTCGAAGGTGGTGAAAAAGCTTTCCCATCAAAAACTTTACAAGGCGAGAAAGTTCAAGGAAACAATACTGTAGTTCCTTTTGAAACTGGAAAAACTATTACCTACACTGGTAAAGTTCCTTACGAGCAAGCAATGAGAATTTCTGATTTAGAAGTTAGAATGACTGCTAGCAAAGGTGAGCAATCAGTAGAATTCGATCCTTACAAAATTGCTGATGGTGTAGTTGCTACTGCTACTTTGGTACAAAATAACCCAATGAACATCGTTGGTAAAGATGCTTTCCAAAGAATTATTCCAGAAACTCAAGAGGCAGATCTTCACTACCTAATCAACAGCTCTCAAGTTCGTTGGTCAGAAATGAAAGCTGAAGATGTTAAGGCTCTTAAAGCTTACTTAGATGTAGTTAAAGCTGACGAAAAGAAGGAATACAAAGGTGTTGAAGTTTCTGCATATGCATCTCCAGATGGTAAGCAAGATTGGAACGAAAAATTAGCTGGTAAGCGTGAAGTTTCTTCTTCTAAATACATCAAGAAAGAAATGAAGAAAGCTAAAATGGCTGAGTATGCAGCTGATGATTTCTTCAAATCTAAAGTTACTCCAGAAGACTGGGAAGGTTTCCAAAAATTAATGAAAGCTTCTAACATTCAAGATAAAGAATTGATTCTACGCGTTCTTTCTATGTACTCAGATCCTGAAGTACGTGAAAAAGAAATCAGAAACATTTCTGCAGCTTTCGACGATGTTAAGAAAGAAGTACTTCCTAAATTAAGAAGAGCTAAATTCACTGTTAACGTTGACCTTATTGGTAAAACTGACGCTGAATTGAAAGATCTTGGTTTGAATAACCCATCTGAACTAAACGTTGAAGAATTATTATATTCTGCTACTTTAGTTGAGTCTGCTAACGATAAATTGAAAATTTACGAATCAGCTAAGAAACAATTCTCTAAAGACTGGAGAGGTTATAACGATGCTGGTATGGTATTATTCGGTATGGGTAAAGTAGCTGACGCTAAATCTAACTTCGAAAAAGCAGACAAGATTTCTGCTAACAACCCAGTTGTTAAAAACAACTTAGGTGCTGTTGAGTTAGTAAATGGTAACGTTGCTGAAGCTGAAGTTCTTTTTGGTGCTGCAACTGGAGCTGGTAAAGAAGTTAACTATAACCAAGGTATTGTTGCTATCATGAAAGCGGATTACGATACTGCAGTGAAGCACTTCGGTGACTGTCCTTCAGTAAACGCTGCTTTAGCTAACATTTTAGCTGGTAAAAACAATGTAGCTCTTGAAAAATTAAACGCTAACACTAGCGATGCTGCAATGGTATATTACCTAAAAGCTGTTGTAGGTGCGAGAACTGATAACAATAACTTAGTTTTCACTAACCTTGAAACTGCAGTAGCTAAAGATGCTTCTTTAAAATCAGTAGCTAAGTCTGATATGGAATTTGCTAAAGTATTTGAAGATGCTAAATTCAAAGCTATCGTTGAGTAATTAAGAATTACAAGATATATGAAAAGCGATCCTTTTTAGGATCGCTTTTTTATTATATATACCTAAAATATTTATTCTATTTTTTTATCTTAGACGATTCTTATTTAGGACTTAAACAAGGATAAAAAGATGGAGATTACAATTCCTCAAAAGCTTGCAAATAACTTTCAGGGCGTAGTGTTTTTTACCGATTTATATCATCGAACAAAAAAATGCTACGGTGAAGAAATTGTATTTAATTTTGAGGAAACCAAGGTCATTGAATCTAACTTGTTCTCTGTTTTGGGTTGTTTGATTTCTAGTTTGGAGAAGAAAAAAAACAAGCCGCGCTTCATTGGTATTCAGGAGCCAATTGCCAACTTATTTAATACAAAAAAATTGGTTAATGGTGCTGCCAAGAAAAATTTATGGAAGCATTTAATCAAATGCCAGAATTTTACAAGTTCTGACGAAGAGGCGTTGTCGGAGTATTTGGAGACCAAAATCTTTCCTGAAAGACCGGATATTAGCTTAAATCAACATTTGAAAATGGCAATACAGCTTTGTGTTGCCGAGGTTTTTAGAAATGCCTTTGTTCATAGTAACTGCCGCGAGGTTTTTATATCGCATTATTTCTCGGTATACAACAAAAAGTTATTTGTTAGCATTGTCAACAAAGGAAAATCATTTGTAGATATATCTTCTATCAATCATCCGATAGCAGCCGTGGAATGGGCTGTAAAAAGTGGTACTACAACATTTAAGGGTGATCACAAGGGAATTGGTTTGTTTACCATCAGGCAATTTGTGCAACAAAATCAAGGTAAGATTCAGATCTTGTCTGGAACTGCAGTTTGGAAACAAGTAAAACAACGAACCTTCTCAAAACAGTATGAGAAGGCTTTTCCGGGAACGATTATTACTTTAGAATTTAATATTTAGGCTATTTCTGATAGTTCATTTTCGAGAACAAATCCCAAAGAACAATTCCACAACTTACCGAAATATTAAAGGAGTGTTTGGTTCCGAATTGAGGAATTTCAATACATCCGTCTGAGGCATCAACAATTTTTTGTTGTACTCCTTTCACTTCATTTCCGAAAATTAATGCGCATTTTTTACTAGCATCAATCTCGAAATTTTCAAGAGATATGCTATTCTCGGCTTGTTCTACCGAGTAAATATCAAATCCATTTTCCTTTAATTTTGCAACGGCATCTTCGGTGTTTTTAAAATATTCCCACTGTACCGAATCTTCTGCTCCCAATGCAGTTTTGTGCAATTCTCTGTGTGGAGGAGTTGCTGTAATGCCACATAAATAAACAGCTTCGATTAAAAGTGCATCCGAAGTACGAAATACAGAACCAATATTATTTAGGCTTCTAACATTATCTAATACAATGATAATTGGGGTTTTATCTGATGCTTTAAATTCTTCTATGCTTTTGCGATCTAATTCGCTATTCTTTAATTTTCTCATTTTATTGTTCTGTATTCTTTATTGCGGAACAAAAATAAAAAAAGGAATCCGAATGGGATTCCTTTATATGGTATTTTGTGTAATTTCTTACCAATTAACTGGTTTACGACGAATCGGCATAGTCATGCATCGTGCACCACCACCACCACGAGGCAGTTCAGAACCTTCAATGGTAATTACATATTTTTCGTAATCAGAAAGTTCAACTTTATGGCGAATGATATCTTTTGCACGAAGAATTTCAAATCCATTCTTGTTCATCGCTTCCATTGTATGGATATTTCGACCATAACCAACAACTTTACCAGGACCTACAGCAAAGAAGTTTGCACCACTGTGCCATTGCTCTCTTTCCTGGTTCCAAGGATCATCATTTCCACCACAGAAAATCGGTTTAAGATCCATGCCTAATTTTTTCAATGCTTCAAGAAGATTGTTCTCTCTTCTAATATCAAGCACTTTTCCGTTTTGGATGGTAATGTGTACAGTTTGATACTTGTTAGGTCGCATGATTAATGGCTCGTATACCATACATTTATCAACATCAAGTAGTGTAAATACCATGTCAAGGTGAATGAATGATTCTGGTTGACTTGGTAATTCCTGTACCAAAATGTGACGTTGTTTTTCTTCTTTTTGCGATAATAACTGAGCAAGAATAAAATCAATACCTTGCGTTGTAGTTCTTGTCCCATTCCCAATCACTAAGATATCATCACGAGCGATTAGAACGTCGCCACCTTCAATCATACAATTCGGATCCACTGATGGATTATCGATTGGATTTACAGTTTTTGTATTAAAACCCGGAGTATAATCAAAAATTGATTGCATGATTAGTGATTCACGATCGCGAACACCATTAGCCATTTTACCAATCAGAACTTCGTTCAATACCGACATTGAAGCATCGCGGGTAAAGAAGAAGTTGTGAAGCGGACGCATTGCAAAACGCTCCTTACTCAAAAATTTGGTAAGGTTATCGCGCTTTAGTGGTACCCCTTCAATTAAAAGAGTAGCCAATTCGGTTGCATCCTGATCCAACAAATAATCTTTAATACAATAGGTATTGCCTTTAATACCTACCTGAGGTTCCATTAGGCAAATTTTATCAATAACAGCTTCTTTTGCTTTGTCGTTCTTTAGAACGTTAGCCAAAAGATCTTTAACCTGGTAAGTTTGTGCAATTTCTCCTAAAACACTGCTTAGTTGCTTGTATTCTTCTCTTGCAACAGCAAGGTTCAATATATCGCTGTAAAGTGCTCTTTCGGCATTTTCAGGAGTCATATTTTCGACTTCTGCACCCGGAGTATGAAGGATTACTCCTTCTAATTCACCAATCTCCGATCTAACATTTAATTCTACATACTTAGTCATGCCCGATCTGTTATGTCTTTTTTTAACTTGTTTGTTGTACTATATTGTGATTTGCAAAAGAAGTAAAAATTAAGTGCATCCCAAAAAATAGTCTTAAGTAAATTTCATGTTTTTTAAAATCTCCCCAAATACCTATTAATCTTTACAAATAGGAGGTTTGTGTATGTTTAATTAAAAATGACACTTATGTAAATAATATGTAATTAAGCAAGTTTTAGTAACCAGCAGCCTGACCATCTTTTCTAGACTCGGAAGCTCCGTAATATACTCCATTTTTTTCATCAAACATTATTGCCTGATATCCACCAAATCCACCAATGCTGTATTTTATACTATGTCCTTTTTGCATAAGCTCTCGTATGTTTTGATATGGGATGCCTGATTCAAGATTTACCCAACCACCATCTTTCATTTTTGTGCCGGTAGGCTGTGATGAACCTTCGTGACGAATTCGCGGTGCGTCTCCTGCTTCCTGAAGATTCATACCGAAATCGATTAGGTTAACTACGATTTGAGCATGTCCCTGAGGTTGCATGGCACCGCCCATCAAACCAAAACTGATATATGGTTTTTCGTCTTTTGTAATAAAGGCAGGAATGATGGTGTGAAATGGTCTTTTACCAGGAGCATAAACATTGGCATGTCCTGCATCCAGACTAAAAAGTTCTCCTCTGTCCTGTAGAACAAATCCAAGTCCATCAGGTGTCATTCCCGATCCCATTCCTCGATAATTACTTTGAATTAATGATACCATGTTGCCTTCTTTATCGGCAACGGTAAGATAAATGGTATTGCCTTGTTCCAATTCTCCAGCAGGATATTCTCTTGCAGCCTTATTGGGATCGATTAAGGCTTTACGCTCCTGTGCATATTCGTTTGAAATTAATTCCTTTATTGGTATTTCTGAAAAATCAGGATCGGTGTAATATTTTGCACGATCTTCGAATGCCAATTTCTTTGCTTCGATAAATGTATGCAGGTAATCTGTCGATGCAAATCCCATTTTAGCAATATCATAGTATTTTAAGATATTTAGAATTTGAAGCGCAGCAGTTCCTTGTCCGTTAGGAGGCAATTCCCAAATCGAATATCCTCTGTAGTTTATTGAAATAGGATCTACCCATTCTGATTTGTGTGAAGCCAAATCTTCGTAAGAAAGAAACCCACCTTGCTTTTTGATGTATTGGGAAATGGTTTTGGCGATATCACCTTTGTAAAAAGCATCGCGTCCGTCATTTACTATTTTTTCGTAGGTATTTGCCAAATATGGATTTCTATATATTTCTCCCTTTTGGGGCATTTTACCATTTGACATATAGGTTTCTGCAAAGCCAGGATATTTTTTCAATCTTTGAGATGAAAGATTCATGTAATAAGCGATGAGTTCGCTTACCGGAAAACCATCTCGAGCATATCGAATGGCTGGTTGAAGAATCTCTTTCATGTCCATCTTTCCAAATTTCTCGTGAATGGTAAACCAGCCATCTACACATCCGGGAACTGAAACAGGGAGTGGGCCATAGGCAGGGATTTTTCCGTTGGTGTTTTGCTGTAAATATTCGAGTGTAAGTGATTTTGGTGACCGCCCACTTCCATTCAATCCGTAAAGTTTTTTAGTTTTTGCATCCCAAAGAATTACGAAAATATCACCACCAATTCCACATCCCGTTGGTTCCATTAAACCCAAAGTTGCATTGGCAGCTATGGCAGCATCAACCGCATTTCCACCTGATTTAAGTATGTCGAGTGCAACTTGTGTGGCCAATGGTTGACTGGTACAGGCCATTCCATTTTGGGCAATTACTTCTGAGCGTGTTGCGAAATTGAATCCTGTTATTCGATCTTGAGCATTAGTATTTATTGAAAAAATCAGTAATAGAAATAAGGGGATAATTTTTTTCATGATGGTATGTTTTGGTAATTTCTTTAAAGATAGAAAGATTAACTTTGAATTGTGAAGCGATTAGTTGGATTGGGCATATTAATAATGGGTAGTATTTTGATTTTGTTGGGTACAGAATCAAATGCAAAAACTTGTGCTGAACTTAGAACCAATCTGGTATTGGATACTGTGGTTTTTGCAGATACCAATTTGCATGTAAATCTTGACGAAATCAATGTTAAGAGATACAAGAAACGAAAAAGAAAACACTATCGCAGTACCCGTAAGTATTGGCGTACGGTTCGCAACGTAAGAATCGTGTATCCTTATGCTGAGGAAGCCAATAATACCATTCTTCGTTTGAATGAACAATTGAAAAATATTCATAGTAAAAAGGAACGCAGAAAATTAATCCGGAAAGAATACAAAGGCTTGATGAAAGAGTACAAAAAGCCTTTAATGAAACTGAAGATTTCGCAGGGAAAGCTATTAATGAAGCTGATTGATCGAGAATCTGGAAATAGTAGTTATTATCATTTAAAGGAGTTAAAAGGATCGGTAACAGCCGTGTTTTGGCAATCTATTGCCGCAATGTTTGGTACTTCTTTAAAGGCAAAGTACGATCCTTTAGGAAATGATTGGATGGTAGAAGAAATTTTAGATCGAATTAAAAACAGGGAGTTGCCACCACCTTATCCATTGCCTTCCAAAAGGAAGTTTCCGAGTGCAAAAGAAATGGTTCCGAACACATAGGTATCCTTTCCGCATATAAAGGTAGTGCTTTCGCACACTAAAAAATTGTTCCGCACGCCTAGGTACCCTTTCCGCACATATGGGAAGTGCTTCCGCACACCAAGGTGGCTCTTCCGCACGCAAGGAAATCTGTTCCGCACGGCAAGGTGATTCTTCCGCACGCCGGGAAATTTATTCCGCACAGTGCGGAAATACCTGCAGTGAGTTCTGAGGGTCTGTTCATTAAAGTGT
>NZ_BAZX01000050.1 GCF_001310955.1 Marinifilum fragile JCM 15579 | reverse complement strand
ACATACAGTGATAAGTTGGTTATTGTAAACGATATTCCGGCCGGAACAACAAAATCGGTAAAATCAGATTTCGAAATTGACCCAACAAAAAACTATGCCTTTAAATTAAGAGCCGAAGTTGATGCTCCAAAAGTTAAAGGTGAATACGTTCAGGCAACACATGTTAAAATAGTTGGTGACATGGCCTTTGTAACTTACAACACCAAAGGTCCTGAATACAACGGTGGCGTTGAATTGTTTAACATAACCGACAAAACAAAACCAATTCTTCAGGCGCAAGCTATGTTTCACGATGTTGACATTAGTGCAGTAGATTATTACAACGGAAAACTATATTTGGCTGGTGCACATGATCCTGACATACTTGGATTTGTTTATGAATCACCAGCAATTCTTATTGAATTGGAACTTAGCCCATCAGGCCAAATCTTGTACGTCTCTAACACATACGACATTGCCTCATATGTTGCAACTGATGTTAAGGTGGATGAAAACTACATTTATGTAACCAGTGGGTCCAATGGCAAACTTACCGTTTTAAACCACAATTTCACTTTAGCTGGATACAAGGATATTAATGATGCCAGATCTGTTGCAATCAATACTGATCACATCTATGTTTTAGAAGGAACAACTCCTCAGTTGCATAAATTTTCTATTACAGATTTATCAGGACCTGAATTTATTGGTTTGAATGGACCTGTTACAGCAGAATCGAAAACAGAAATCGACGTTACTGATGACTTATTGTTGGCTGCTTTGAATGAAGGTGGGCTCGACATTAGAAATTTAGAAGGTGAGCTTCTTGAACATTTCGACAGACCCCCTACACCAGAAGGAAGATTAGAAGAAAACTACGTAACCAATTCCGTTGCTTTAAACGATGAACTACTCTTGATTGGTAATGGTGGTGCAGGCTTATATGTAGGCGCTATCATTCCTGAAATAGATGATGAAGTATTGCTAATGGGTAGTATGGATTTTGATGCTTCTGTAAATTTTGTTGAGTCAAAAGATGAATGCATTTTTGTGGCAGCAGGAACTGGTGGTCTTAAAATTTTAAGCATCGAAATGGATGAAGGTATTCCTGATGACATCATCCCTACTAAACCCTGTCCAACCTTAATTGACAACATTATTGCAATGTTCCCTAACAATAAGGACAATAGAGATGATCATGCTGACTTATTCACGGATGAAAACAAATTGATTCTGAAGTTAAAGAAAGAATCGCCTGTATATCTAACATTTATTGATGAAAGTGCTGGATGGAGAAATTCTTTGGCTTACTACACTTACGATGCGGGAAACCCTCCAACTGGTGAAGATGAGATTGAACTTCATATGTTATTCCCTAATGTTTCGAAAGAAGGAGAAGGCGGAGGATTAAAATCTGGAGACAGAGTTCAATTGGGAGATGCAGCTTTCCCTGAAAATACAGTTATTGGTTTCTGCCTTATTGCTAAAGGATGGAAAAATGGTGCAACAACCGATGGTGTTTACAAGCACTATACCAATACTGAATTTAATGAGTTTGGAAACCAACAGCATGTTTTGTTTATAGAAAAGAACTGTAAGGATATCGTACTTTGTTTTGAAGATGTTAAACTTCCAGACGGAGATAAAGACTACAACGACATTATATTCGCAGTAACCGATAATGAAGAGGATAATCTAGTTGCAACTGCATTTGATACCGAAAACATTATCGAAAAATAATCACAACCACTTTGTTATGAAGATGCCAGCTCTATTGAGTTGGCATTTTTTCATCCCAGAAAGTGAACCAAAATACTGGCCACAACAAAAACAATAAACAAAATTTCCCTTAGCCAGGAATATCTGCTTAAAACAAAATAATGACTAATGATAAAGGTAGTAGGTATCAAAAGAAGAAAATACAATTCAGTCCCAGCCGAAGAAAAAATAAAATAGTTCCCAATCGCAGTTAAAAAGAATACAAACAAAATCATGAAGTATTTTCTCGAACTGATTTTCTTCTCTTCTACCACATTCGCCATAAATGCAGAAGCAATCAAAACAAAAGCAGCTAAAATACCCCAGTATACTTTCTGGAATATGGAATATTCGGCACTAAACTCAATTTTATACAAGGAGGCTACTGTTTGCAGTAATCCAGTCAAATCATCATTAAGAAAATACCAGCTTGATACAACAAATATAGGCAATAAAAATCCCACTAAACCTGCAAGAATCTCACGAGGTCGAAAGTATCCCAGAAATGCCAAAGCTACCCAAAACCATAAGAGATAAACACCCGAAAAAAGGTAGGTAACTGTAGCCAATCCAATAAACATTCCAGCTTCGAATGATTTAGCTAAAGTGTTTGATCCATGATATATAGCAAATACGCAATCAATAGCAAAAAACAGTAAGAAACTTGCCAATAGTGCTGGATGCATTCCATACAATGAAACAGTACCCGTTGCTATTAAAGCAAAAACAAAAGCTGGCAAATCGGTTCTTTGCCTGATAAAAACATATCGCTCGTTTAATCGCACTGAAAGCAACGACAAGAGAATTAAAATAATCGATCCTACAATATTTAATGCGATAATGCTGCCCCCCGTAATTTGTTGGAGTAAATTGTAAAGTGGCATTTGACCTTGCCCGATAGTTAAGGATACTGGAGAAAGAAATGCTTTAATCCATAACAACAAGAGTAAAACTGGCACCAAAAACAATAACAAATAGTGCCTCCCTTTAAGCGTTTTTAGCAGCATGTAGAAATATTTGATTGCGGTTTCCAGTAGGTTCCGGAAAACCGCAATAGATTATTTTATAAGTCGAAACCGATATCTCTACGGTAATATTTACCTTCAAAATCGATTAGTTCAGCGTTTTTAAAAGATGATGTCAAAGCTTCTTTCATAGTATCTCCATAAGAACTAACCGAAATTACTCTACCACCATTGGTAACAACATCTCCATTAGAGTTTGTTGTTCCTGCATGGAAAACGATACTTCCTTCCACTTTTTCAAGATTCTTGATCGCTTTTCCTTTTTCGTAAGCTTCCGGATATCCACCAGATACCAACATAACAGTTGAAACAGTTCTTGAATCCATTTCAAAATCAGCCTGATCCAATTCTTGCTTAGATACAGCTTCCATCAATTCCAATAGGTCTGATTTGATTCTAGCATAATCACTTCAGTTTCCGGATCACCCATTCGCACATTGTATTCAATTACATAAGGATCTCCCTCCACATTCATCAGCCCAATAAATACAAATCCTTTATATGGAATATTGTCTTTTTGCAAGCCCTCGATTGTTGGAGCAATTACACGCTCCTCAACTTTCTGCATAAAGTCACCCTTAGCAAATGGAACTGGAGAAATAGCTCCCATTCCACCAGTATTCAAACCGGTATCGCCCTCACCTATTCTTTTGTAATCCTTGGCTTCGGCAAGAGTTCGATATGATTTACCATCAGTTAATACAAAAACAGACAATTCAATTCCAGATAAGAATTCTTCGATCACTACACGGTTTCCAGCATCGCCGAACATTCCGCCCAACATCTCTTTCAATGAATTCTTAGCCTCATCAAGATCTTCTATAATCAACACCCCTTTACCTGCTGCCAAACCATCAGCTTTTAACACATACGGAGCTTTCATTGTTTCAAGAAAAGTCAATCCTTCCTCTAGATTTTCCGTTGTTATACTTTTGTAAGCTGCAGTTGGGATATTGTGTCGGAACATGAATTCTTTTGCAAAATCCTTACTCCCTTCTAATTGAGCTCCCAATTTTTCTGGTCCAATAACAGGAATTTCTTTGATCTCCTCATCATTTAAAAAGAAATCGTGAATTCCATTCACCAATGGATCTTCAGGGCCAACAACCACCATGTTGATATTATTGCCCAAAACAAACTTCTTAATGCCATCAAAATCATTTGGATTAAGATTTACATTTTCTGCAATTTCTGCCGTCCCTGCATTTCCAGGTGCAACAAAAAGTTTTTCCAGTTTTTTGCTTTGATTGAATTTCCATGCGAATGCATGCTCTCGGCCTCCTGACCCCAAAAGAAGTACTTTCATCTGTCAAATAAATTGAATATCATCATCAATACTAGCATTTAAGCATGATCGGTAAAGATGATTTTGTTATAAAATGGTATTGATCGACAGCAAATTTAAGGATTCAATTGCAGTTATCCTGACTGATATGCAATGAATTTGCATTTTTCTAATGGCAAACGCCAAATTCATATCCTTGCGCATGTAATTCATCGATTAAACGAGGAATAGTATAGCGCATATTCTTTTCTGATTTTAGATGATTGTGGAAAAGAAGTATTGAACCGGGACGCACTTTTTCCAATACATCTCGATAACATCTCTCAGGAGAAATATCTTGTCTGTAATCGCCGCTTAATACATCCCACATTATGATTTTATAATCAGTTTGCAGATATTTTGCTTGCGAGCGTTTAATTAACCCATATGGCGGACGAAATAACTTAGAATCGATGAATTCAGAAGCCAAAATAACATTCTCAACATACTTTTGCGTATTGTTGTACCATCCTCTAAGATGATTGTGAGTGTGATTGCCCACAGCATGTCCTTCTTTAACAATTTTTCGATACAGATTAGGATACTTACGAACATTGTCTCCTACGCAAAAGAAAGTTGCCTTTATGCCTTTCTCTTTTAACAAATCCAAGGTCCACATCGTAGATTCTGGAATTGGGCCATCATCAAAGGTCAGATAAACCTTTTTCTCACCTGAATTGTACCTCCACACAAAGTCGGGAAATAACCTTCTGATTATTCCCGGCGCTCTCAACCACCTTAACATCATTATCCCTTCCTATAATTCCCTAACAACCTCTTAAATTCCAATTCTATTTTCTTGTTCAGATCTATCTGTTCGTATCGTGCCGTAATTTGATACAACTCCTGCATCAAGTACAAATTTCTGTTTTGCCAACGAGGATATTCTGATGTCGAAACTGGAGTCAGGCTGGCATAATAATCCAACTCTTGCACCAAACGTTCCGAAACCTCTTGAACCAACTGATTTGCCTTTTCATATTCCGCAGCTCGATAGTAAGCTTTTGCGATTAAAACTCCCCAATAATCCAAAGGAACTCTATCATTTGGGATCAACTCCACACACTTATCAAGTGCCATAACAGCTGAATCTCTTTTTCCCTCATCCATTAAAGTTTCTGCCAATCGCAAATAATTATTGCGCATACTCAAAGTCATTCTAGAACAAGTTTCATCCAAATATACATCAGGATCTTCTATATTTCCCCACCTAAATTTTTCAAGCATGTTGGTATACATCTTCGATCCATTAACTCTACCAACTTGCCCATCTTCGTTTTCTGTTTTTATTGGAACCAATCGATAAGCAAATCCTTCTAACTGGAAATATTTTTCCAATCCATAATAACCATTCGATGGAACCGTAATTGCAAAATACATTGGTCTTTTCCAATTATTTTCCAACAGCATATTATACAAGCATAATCCAGCTTTCTCAATATAATTTCCTTTTATCTCCCACTCCAACTGATCCACAATCAAAGCAGAATCTTTCTCATTTGCTGTACCAGTTTTTAGAATTTGTTCCCTGTCAACTGCCATTCTAAATTTACTGGCAGGAAAGTGATCAATCCTTTCATCATAACCATAAATGTTTTTGGTACTTTCCTTATCGCTTAAAACATACTCCAAGGCATCTTTAATATCCAATCCATTATACTTCTCTACATAAGCTTTCAGTCTTGGATCATCTATCAAATAAACAATATCTCGCTTTCCTTCCAGGTATTTATCTTTTGTCATTGATATTGGAAGTGGTGCCGAATCGTAGTTCTGCTGCTTCATTTGATCGATATACCAATCCGTAGACAGGTAGCTCAAATTGCAAACACGAACATCGGTGCGAATTCCCTCTACTTCCTGCAAATACCAAAGTGGGAAAGTATCATTATCACCCATGGTGAATAGAATAGAATTGGGTTCGCAAGAATTTAGATAATTGTAAGCCATATCGCGAGCCAAATATCTTCCCGATCTATCGTGATCATCCCAATTTTGTTGAGCCATTAATCCCGGAACAGCGACAAAGCAAATTGCGAATACAGCAGGAACTGCAATTTTCTCTGATTTCAGAACCTTCTTGCTGGTTTCTAAAATGGCTAAAAATCCCAAACCAATCCAAATGGCAAAAGCATAAAACGATCCTGCATAGGCATAATCTCTTTCGCGAGGTTGCAAAGGAGGTTGATTCAAATACAATACAATGGCAATTCCGGTAAACACAAATAACAACATTATCACCCAGAAGTCTTTCTGGCCTGCACTGTTCTTTCGATATTGATAGAGCAATCCTGCAATTCCCAATAACAAAGGCAGGAAATAATACTTGTTACTTCCTCTATTATTTTTCATGTGATCCGGACGAAGAGATTGATCTCCCAATCGCCAATTGTCCACAAATGGAATTCCCGATATCCAGTTTCCTTCTACCACTCCTCCATACGATTGTTTATCCGATTGTCTACCTACAAAGTTCCATAAGAAATAACGAACATACATGTAATTCACCTGGTATGAGAAGAAGAATTTTAAATTCTGACCAAAGCTCGGTATTTCTTTCTGCTCAGGATTAATACCAGTCCATTTGGCGTACTCCTCAGGATTCTTTCCAGTCATCCCTTTGGTGTGCATTCTAGGAAAAATTGATTTGTGCGAATCTTTAAAATTTGCCTTTGTTTTCTCGAACGAAACCACATATTTTCCATCCTTCTTGATGTACACATTCTTATCTTTTACAAATCGTTTATTTTCAACCAAAGGCGAATTAAAATACTGGCCATAGATTAATGGTGTATCACCATATTGCTCGCGATTTAAATAGGATAGTAATGTATGTAAATCTTCAGGATTGTTCTGATCCAAGCTAGGATTTGCATTGGATCTAATCATGATTACTGCATAGGATGAATATCCAATTAAAACAACCGTAAATGCCATCAGAATTGTATTGGCAAGAACTTTTTGCTTTTGAATGGTATATCGAACTCCCCAAACAATTGCTCCAATTACAGCGAGTATGAATATGATTAAGCCAGAATTAAATGGCAGTCCAATTACATTTACAAAGAACAGATCGAACAAGAATGCAAGTTTCACAACTCCAGGAATAATTACATACATGGCACCACCAAGCAACAGTACCGCCAATCCAAGAGCTTTGATAACTCCATTTCGTGTAGGAGTATAATTCTTAAAGTAGTACACCATAACAATGGCTGGTATCGCCAATAGATTCAACAGGTGAACACCAATTGATAAACCCATTAGGTAAGCAATCAAAATAATCCATCGGTTGGCATAAGCCTTATCCGATTCGTTCTCCCATTTTAAAATACACCAAAATACAACTGCCGTAAATAGAGATGATGTTGCATACACCTCTCCTTCTACTGCCGAAAACCAAAAAGTATCGGAAAAAGTATAAGCCATTGCGCCAATAAAACCGGCACCAATAATTTTCCAAACTTGTATTCCAACAGGATCTTCCTTACTGGAAACAAGTTTTTTTGCCAAATGTGTTATGGTCCAAAACAAGAACAAAATTGTAAAGGCACTTACGATGCCCGAAAGTGCATTAATCATTAATGCTACATTCTCGGTTCCACCTGCGAACAATGCAAAAAATCGTGCTAATATCATAAAAAATGGTGCTCCCGGAGGATGACCAATTTGTAATTTGTATGATGCGGTTATAAACTCTCCACAATCCCAGAAACTAACAGTAGGTTCAAGAGTTAAGAGATAAACGATGGCCGCGATTGCAAATGACAACCAACCAAAAAGCACATTGATTTTTTGATATTTGTTCATATCAGGCGAAATAAGGGTTTTATTAAATGGTGATTAAGCATCGAAGATACTACTTTCCGAAAAAAGTATTGTTTTTAATTATGTGAAAAAAACTTAAAATAAAACTGTGACTTATTGTAAATCTGATACCGACAAGTACTTTTCCCTTATCAATCCTAATAATTTAATGATTAAACCAAATTCAAAAAAAAAGGCCGTCACAACAATGACGGCCATTCTCTATATAAGTTTTAGATATTATTCTGTGTAGGATTTAAACAATAGTTCGAATTTCTGTTGTGTTTTGTCCTTCAATTCCGTTTGCTCACCCATTTCAGCTAGACCCAACAGCATCTGAACCACTCTAATCTCTCTTTCCTGTTCGTTTCGGAAACTCTTAGCCAATTCTGGTTGCAATGAGAAGTAATAATTCAATTTATCGTAGGATTGCTGTGCCATCTCATCAAATAAAGCATTTGCCTTATCTACAGCACCAGCTCTGTAATACTCCTGAATAAATCCAATCAAGCTATTGTCATATGGAATCTTACTGGTTGGCAACTCTTCCATACATCTATCCAATACTTTAACTGCTTTTTCCATTTTTCCCTCATCGTTTAACTGGCTTGCCAAACGACTGTAGTTGGAACGGAAACTCATGATATTAATGGTTAAGATATGGAATTGATCCATGTATACATCTGGTTCTTTAATACGACCAAATTCAAACTTGTTCATGAAATTATCATACAGAATATCCGTATCAATTCGTCCAATTTCCAATCCATTAGATTTTGTTTCGATTGGAACCAAACGATAAGCTGCTCCTTCTAACTGGAAATATTTTTCCAAACCTAAGAAACTGCTTGTTCCCATACCAACCGAGAAATAAATTGGTCTTTCCCAATTGTTATTGGCAATAATATCATAAACCATGATATCATTCTTATACAGATAATTTCTCTTGATTTTCCAATCTAATTTCTTCTTAATCAAATGTGCATCATCAGGTCGAACTGTACCGTTGTTCACTACCTTAGCCGAATCCACTGGGATGTATACATTTCTTCCTGGGAAGTAATCCAACTTTCTGCCAGTTTGCATTTCAACTTTGGAAGCTTTGTTGTCGCTTGCAACAAAATTCAACATTTCCTGCAACGATTCTTCACCTTCTAAGCGTTCAAGAATAGGTATTTGCTCGCGTTTCCCTGGCTCTACCTTTTCCGGTCCAAAACTCATCGGTATAGGATCTGAATCATAAGCCTTGTTACGCATTTGATTGATGTACCAATCTCCAGCCAAAAGACTCAAATTCACGATTCGGATATCTCGGCGAATCCCTTCCACTTCCTGCGCATACCACAATGGGAAAGTATCATTATCACCATAGGTAAACAAGATGGCATTTGGCGCACAAGAGTTCAAATAATTCTTTGCATAAGCCAAAGTTGCATAACGGCCCGAACGATCATGATCATCCCAGTTTTGTTGTGCCATTAATCCCGGAACGGCAACTAAACACAATCCAGTAATTAAACCTGCACTTAAAACTTCAGGCATTTTCTTTTTCAAGCTTTGATACAAGCCCATTACACCAAGACCAATCCATATCGCGAAAGCATAGAACGAACCTGCATAAGCATAATCACGCTCACGTGGTTGTTGTGGATACTGATTCAGGTAAACCACAATGGCCAATCCTGTAAAGAAGAACAACAACATCACAATAGAGAAATCCTGCTTTCCTTTCTTGCCTGATCTAAACTGGTAAATCAAACCAATTAATCCCAGTATAAATGGCAGGAAGAAATAGTTATTGCGCGATTTCTTATTCTTTAACTCAGGATACAATTTATCTTCGTTTCCAACTTTTGCTCTATCGACAAATGGGATACCCGATACCCAATTCCCATGCAAAATTCCGCCATGGCCTTGAATATCGTTCTGACGACCAACAAAATTCCACATAAAATATCGCCAATACATCCATCCAACCTGGTACTTAAAGAAAAACTGAAGGTTTGATCCAAAACTTGGTTTGTAAGCCACTTCGCCATTGCTCAATGCAATTGGGTTATCTTTTTTCACATTGCCCCAAAACTCATACTCTCTAACATGATTATCGCGAGAAGAGTACATACGAGGGAAAAGTGTTTCGAAACGAGGGTCGAATTCATATTTTTGCTTGCGCGATGCAATTACATATTTATTGTTTTTCTGAATGTAATTCGGTTTGGTTTCCACCAAATCAACAGCCGGAGCATTGTAATACTCACCATACATCAATGGTCTGTCGCCATATTGCTCGCGATTCAAATAAGAAAGCAATGCAAATACATTATCCGGGTTATTCTCATCCATTGGTGGATTTGCCGACGAACGAATTACAATCATTGCAAATGATGAGTAACCAATTACAATCACCATAAAAGCAGTTACAATGGTATTTAAAACCACATAGTTCTTTTTAATGGTATAGTTAATTGCCCAAATCACAAAAGAAATCAGCAATACTGCATACACCATTACACCTGTATTGTAAGGCAATCCAAATCCGTTTACAAACATCAACTCGAACCACGATGCTACTTTTACAACACCAGGAATAACGCCATACATCACTACTCCTAAAATGGCTACCGCAATAGCTCCTGCAGCGATAATTCCATTGCGAGTAGGTTCATACTTTTTAAAGTAATACACAAAAACAATGGCAGGAATGGCAAGCAAGTTCAATAAGTGAACCCCAATCGACAATCCCATTAGGTAAGCAATCAAAATAATCCAACGGTTGGCGTACTTCTCATCAGCCACATCCTCCCATTTTAACATTGCCCAGAAAACAATTGCTGTAAACAATGAAGACAATGCATAAACCTCACCTTCTACTGCCGAAAACCAAAAGGTATCAGAAAAAGTATAAGCCAAAGCTCCAACCATTCCGGTTCCCATAATTGCATATAGATTTCCTTTAGAAAGTTCTTCGCCCTTGTCAACTAATTTTTTCGCAAGATGAGTAATCGTCCAGAACAAAAACAGAATTGTAAATGCTGAAGCCAAAGCAGACATTACATTTACCATTAAAGCAGCTTCGGAAGGACTTGGTGCAAAAAGTGCAAAAAATCGAGCCATAATCATGAAAAGAGGGGCTCCTGGAGGGTGACCAACCTCTAAACCATAAGCTGTGGTAATAAATTCTCCACAATCCCATAAACTGGCAGTTGGCTCAATAGTTAACAAGTAAGTAATGGCAGCTATAAGAAAAGCGACCCATCCTAACACATTATTAACCAATCTGTAATTCGACTTCATCTTGTGTGTATTTTTGTTTTTTTAATTGATTCGTAGTGAAATAATCTGAACGAAAATAGTCAAATTTCAGGGTTTCCCTTGAATTCCTACAGAATATTTTTCCGATTTTGTTTGCACACAAAAAAAAATTACTACATTTGCAGAGTCTTTACGAAAAGACGCATTATGATTGACCCATGGTGTAATGGTAACACATCTGGTTTTGGTCCAGACGTTTAAGGTTCGAGTCCTTATGGGTCAACTTAAAAAAGCTTCGAAATTTACTTTCGAAGCTTTTTTTGTATTCATACTTATGTATCATATTTGGACTCCCAATTGAAATTCGGAGCAATTGAATTTCCATATTAGGCATCGAAAAAATCCATTCGCAAAACACCCCTCTGGCTATCGCCTCCCGAAATCTTTCGGGATCCCCCAAAAGGGAGGAATTTAATTCGATCTTAGAACTTCAAAATATTTAAAGCATTATTTTCTCTGTACTTTTCCACATTTCCAGACTCTTCAGGACTTTTCAAGACTTTTATACTACTTTGGTAAACCTAAAACTGCCGGCGATTCCCTGATCATCCAAACTTTCTCCCTCAATAATGGTTTCATTAATCATCATTCCTTCCCAGGAGTCCAATTCATATCTTATATCGTAATCGGCATGGATGATATCATATTCAGTGGCTCTTATTTTTATTCTATTCTGGTAGATTTCTCCTTCAATTTTTTCCTGAATCATGAAAGTTTCATCGGAATCGGCATTCTCCGAAAAAATAATTTTGCCAGACAATTTCTTTCCTTCCTGCACCAAAATTAACTCTCCCTGGGCCGTCCCATAGCCATAATCCTCTTCGTAAATCCACTTTCCAGTTAAAGATTCAATTTTTTTTTCTTCCATTTCCAAACCTCTTTCAAATTGACAATGAGAAGCATTCAAGTGCTCCTATTTCCTAATGCAAAAAACTTCGCAATATTTTTGTAATTTTTCGTTTTGACGTAAAAATATTTCCACTATATTTGCAGCGTCTTAGTCAGAAAATGACTGTATGGTATTGACCCATGGTGTAATGGTAACACATCTGGTTTTGGTCCAGACGTTTAAGGTTCGAGTCCTTATGGGTCAACTTAAAAGCTTCGAAATTACTTCGGAGCTTTTTTTATTTTATCCCATTACCTGATTTCAAATCCCGAATAATCCTTTACTCCAGCATCGCAAATATTAACACGATCAACCCTGGCCCAGTCTGGTCCTTTCTTACACCACTCGCAAAATAATTCAACAGCCAATTCATCCCCTTCTGCTTCTACATAAACCGTTCCATTTACCTGGTTCTTTACAAAACCATTCACACCAAAACGCTGCGCCGCCTTTCGGGTATGATACCGAAAGCCTACACCTTGTACTTTTCCAAAAACAGTGATATTTACTGATTTTTCTGCCACAAACGAATCAATTACAATTTTGAGTTACGAAGTTAAGAAATTTAAGTTAGGAACATGATCTCCTCATGAAGACGCAGATTTTCATGATGCTTATGATTTTATATGATTTCAATCATTTATACTTACAGACGTTGCATGCAAGCTCCCTACGTATTATTTTTGCCCTCATGATCCAATACGACGAACCATTATTCCGCCCGCCAAGCGAGGCCTATTCATTTATATTGCAGGTAACATTAGGATGTGCCTGGAACAAGTGTGCATTTTGCGAAATGTACAGCAGCAAGCAATTTCGCACTCGCAAAGAGGAAGATATTTTTGCCGATATCGATTCTATGCAGTCCTATGCCAATCATTATCGCAAGGTATTTTTGGCCGATGGAAATGCCATGGTCCTTTCTTTCGACAAGCTTTCGCGCATATTGGACAAATTAAACGAGAAGTTCCCAAGACTTACCCGCGTATCGGCCTATGCTTTGCCTAAAGACATTGAGGCCAAAACCGACGAAGAACTACAACAATTGGCGGCCAAAGGATTAAAGTTGCTATACGTAGGAATCGAATCGGGCGATGATGAATTGTTGGGCAGAATCAACAAATCGGAGAACTACGAGAGCACTGCCAAAGCTTTAAAAAGAGCGCGTGCCGCAGGAATAAAACTTTCGGTAATGATTTTAAACGGACTTGGTGGTAAAAACTACTCCCACCAACATGCCTTGAATTCTGCCAAAGTGGTGAACGAAATTCAACCAGAGTTTCTTTCAACCTTGGTTTTAAGCTATCCGTATGGCGAAGATCATTTTGCCAAAAAGTTCGATGGAGAGTTCATTCCTTTAAACACGGCAGAGCTAATTGCCGAAATGAAAGTCTTTATCGAAAACCTGGAACTGGAATCAACTGTTTTCCGCAGCGATCATGCTTCCAATTATTTGGTTTTGCGTGGCAATTTCCCTCGCGACAAACAGGAAATGCTCGATAGAATTAATGCAGTTCTCGACGATCCTGCCAATGCAAGATTGCGCGAGGAATGGATGAGAGGATTGTAAAAATTAACTCCTGTGAATTATATCTATCGAAAAATATTAAAGAAGAGTCTATCCAGTTTACACCGAATAGACTCTTTTTAGAAAATAAGCAAAGAGACTAAGATAATGGAACCAAGCTAGTATTTACGATCTCATCGATGATATCCTTTCGATTGTTAAAACGCTCCTTCAGCCAGTTTAATAACTTTTCCTGATCATATTCATCCAGCCAATTCATCGATTTAATTAACTCTTTTCGAAATAAATTTTCCTGATCGGCAACAGCCTGCAAAACAAACTTCTGATGTTCTAACATATCTGATAATTATTTAATTATTAGAAAATCTACTTAATATCTATAATTACATCTAAATCAATTGTACTTATTCACCAATGCCAAAGGCGTAATAATATTGTCCCGGATAATCAGGGTAAACTCCTTTAAGCATCACACCTCCCGACTTCCCTTTCAGAACGGTTTTTAAGTCTTTCAGGCTTTCTACACGTTTATCATTCACATGTGTGATTACAAAACCCTCCTTCATATTGGTTTGATTTCGCAGTAAACCGGAATTCAGCTTTTCAATCATTAAACCTTTTGGCACATCCAGTTTTGAAGCTTTTTCCTCATCCACTTCAATGATTTCAGCCCCCAGTTTTGAAAGGATATCCTGTCGATTGGTGCTGCTAATTTCGCTTTCGCCCTGCGCATTCTTTAAAGTAACCTCAAACTCTTTGGTTTTTCCAAAACGATTCACTCCTACCAACAATTGATCTCCCGGACGGTGCTGACCAATTATTTCGAGTAAATCAGAAGATGTCTTTACCGTATTCTTGTTCACTTTGACAATCACATCTCCTTTTTGAAGGCCTGCCTCTTTTGCAGAGCTTTCATTCATTAGGCTATCAACATACACACCCTCGGTAACATCCAATTCTTTTTCTTTGGCAAAGTTTCCATCTACACTTCGGATGGTGATTCCCATATAACCCCGCTGAACAAATCCGTATTCTAGAATATCTTCAACAACCTTACTCACAATATTCGATGGAATCGCAAATCCATAACCTGAATAAGAACCTGTTGGACTCGCAATAGCAGTATTAATACCTATTAAACCTCCTTTTAGATTTACCAAAGCTCCACCACTATTTCCAGGATTGATTGCCGCATCGGTCTGAATAAAGGATTCTATAGCCGATTGCGACTGCAGAATATTGATATTTCTGCCTTTTGCACTAACGATACCCGCTGTTACTGTCGAATTTAAATTAAAAGGATTTCCAACTGCCAAAACCCACTCTCCAATTTCCACATCATCAGAGTTTACAAATGGTACGTGAATCAATTTCTTTTCTTTAATTTGAATCACAGCCAAATCGGTTGTTGGATCGGTTCCGATCACCTTCGCTTTGTACACCCTATTATCGTGTAGGCTTACTTCAATATCTTCAGCACCATCAATCACATGATTGTTGGTAACAATGTATCCATCGGAGCTAATAATGACTCCCGAGCCAGTTCCCACCCTGGTATATGGTCCTCTTTGCTGCGGTGTTCTTTGTTCGAACTTAAAGTGTGGACCAAAAAAATCCTTCAGCATATTGTCGTTGAAAAAGTCTCTAAAAGGTGACGGAACTTCCTGTCTGCTTTGAGTTCCTTGAATATGGGTTGATTTAATATGCACCACAGCATCCATCACTTTCTTGGACACATCAGTAAATTGCAAGGGAACCACTTCCCCATTGTGGTTTACCGTGTATGCTGCGCCGACAACGGGTGCAGAATCTATATGCTTAATGGTATAGGTTTTATCTTCCTTATTAAAGAAAATAAATCCAACAGATGTAATTGCACTGGCAATGAATGCAACTATAAATAATTGAGCAATTTTCTTCATAACAAATCTCTTTAATGTTTAAAATCTTACTACTAGCTTGATAACTGCCGAATACACAACTAAATTAAACGCCACTCAATGACGCAAAACATGTATTGGCTCAATGGGCATTGGAAGGTCAAGTTGCTTATGCGCAGAAAACTTTTAGAAAGAAGGGGAAGTTTCGAACTTTGTTCGAAAATCACCCCGCCGCACTTAAAGTTTTCAAGTATCAGTAGTTTGACCTTACACGCCCTAGATTTTTTGCCTACTTTTTCATCAATGGAAAAA
>NZ_BAZX01000049.1 GCF_001310955.1 Marinifilum fragile JCM 15579 | reverse complement strand
CAAAGTTGAAAACAGCAGTAATTTCCAAATTTATATATATTAATTTTTTTCATCTGATTATAAATTTTTAAAAGTCAATTTTCACATTAAATCCAAAATTTCTTACTGTTGGGTATGAACCCGAAAGATATCCTTGAGCTAAACCTGCAGATAATCCAGATTCTGGATCTGCATAAGGAACATGCTTATCTATAATCCAAAGGTTACGTCCAATCAAAGAAAGTGATACATTTTGTGCAAATCCACTTATTAAGCTTTTCGGTAAATTATACGTTAACGACAACTCTCTCAACTTAACAAAAGAAGCATCATAAATTGTTAATGCCGAAGGATTTCTTGAGTTATTACCCCAATAATATGCTCCACCATAGTAGTCGGCTCTCGCACGTGTAGTATTAACTTGTCCGTCAGCAGTTACACCTTGATTTAAAATACCACCACCTTCAGATACAGGATCGCGTTTAGGATTTCCTAGCTCATTCAAGCCAGCCGTATGCTTCAAAACACCGGTACCTTGTCCATAATGCATATCAAGAGAATAAACATCTCCACCCTGTTGAATATCAATCAAGAAACTCAATGTCAACCCTTTATAACTAATCGTATTTGTAATACCTCCTGTCCAATCAGGATTCTGATCTCCAATTACTTGATCTGTTTGTGATACATAATAGCCAGACGAGTTTACAATTCTTTCACCATTTTCATGATACAAGAAACCTGTTCCTCTAATTGTTCCTAGAGGTTTTCCTTTAGTTGCATTGATAGAAACTCCTCCTTGATATGAATTAATAACAATGTTATCAAGGCCTTGATACAAGTCTACAACTTCACTTTTATTTTTAGCCCAGTTGATATTAACGTCCCAGCTAAAATCTTTTGTTTTTACAGGTGTACCATAAAGACCTAATTCTATACCTTTATTTTCAACCTCTGCAGCATTAACCCATCTTTGTGAATAACCAGTCGCCTTACTCTGTTCAACAGGAATCAACATATCCTCTGTTGTTTTATGATAAAGTGACAAATCAACACCTAATCTATTATTAAGAACTTTTGTTTCCAAACCAAATTCATACTCTTTAGTTCTCTCTTCTTTCAGTTCTTGATTATTTTTAGTAGAACTATAACTATATCTCTGGTATTGACCAAAATTTTCGTCACGAACATAGGTATCAAATACATTTAAAGGACTAGTATCATTCCCTACTTCCGCATAACTTAATCTTATTTTTGCAAGATTTAGCCAAGAGTAATCCATTAGACTTGATAACAAGAAACTTGTTGAAGCCGAGTAATAGTTATAATTATTATCACTTTTAGGTAATGATGAAGATTGATCAATACGATCGGTCAATTCTAGATACAAGAAATCTTTATAAGATAATGTAGCTTGAGCATATACACCATAAACCCTTTTCTCTTCTAAACTTTCAAAAGGGAAAGGATTCGGATTTGCTGAATTACTTAACGCATAAATACCAGGCACAACAAGACCACCTAAGGTAGAACTAATTACGCGATCTGTTTTTTCATCTCTAATGTTAAAACCAACAACTCCCGATAATGCAAAATCATCAGCAATCTTTGTATCGTAATTAAACATCAAATCGTAATTCAATTCTGTTCTTTGGATATCTTGACGCTGATATCCTGAACTTTCATCCTGACGAAGTAAGCCAAATGGAGCTGGAGTAGATCCTACCGCTCTTCTTTCTTCACGAATTTCATTGTAAGTATCCAAAGAAACTCTTGCTGTAATATCTAACCAATCAAAGGCATCAAAATTCAAATATACATTTCCGTAAAATCTATCACGTGCATCAGATTGATAATTCTCATATCTGGTCCAATAAGGGTTATCCCAAAAAATAGGGGTTAAAGGATCACCTCCAATAGTTGCAGTATGATTCCAAGTATAATTTTGTCTTGTATCCTTATATATCCTCTCTTGATCTTTAACATCAACATTTACCTGCCACCATTGGCGGAACTGAGACATTAAATTATCTGAATATCCAGTAGAATTACGACCTTTTGTATCTTGAAATGATGCATTGGCACTAATACCCACCTTCAACCTATCATTAATTTGATTATCTCCATTAAATGCAATAGTATTACGATTTAATTTTGAATTTGGTAAAACACCAGAAGTATGGAAGTTTGTAAAACTCAATCTAAATGTACCATTTTCTCCACCTCCAGTTAACTCTACATTATTAGTAAAACCAACTTCTGTTTCAAAAAAGTCAGATGGATCATTATCCGCTCCTTTATATTCGTATGCTTTCTGATAGTTTGGAGAACCAGGCACAAAAGAGTCCCACTGATATGCCATTGTACCATCAAATTTAGCTCCATAAGAACCATCTTCATAAAGTGGCACAACTAAATCATCAACTCCATCTCCGTCAAAATCAAAATCATCAAAACCATCAGTATTTCCATAATACCAAGGTGCATATCCTGCACCATACTCTTTCTGATATTTCGCAAATGTTTCCTTATCAATACGACCAATTGAAACACCTGAATTAATGCTTATACCTAATCCTTTTTTTGCAGTACCTTTTTTAGTAGTAACCATAACAACACCATTGGCTCCACGTGAACCATAAATAGCTGTTGCAGCAGCACCCTTAAGCACACTCATTGCCTCAATATCATCTGGATTAATATCAGATAAAGCACTACCATAATCATAACCAGTACTACCGCTACGTTGAGCACTTGAATTAAATGTAGAACCTCCAATCGGTACCCCATCAACAACAAATAAAGGTTGGTTACTTCCAAAAATAGAAGAGTTACCTCTAATTACCATATTCGGGGATCCACCAAAGTTGTTTGATTGCTTAATCTGGACACCTGCAATTTTACCTGACATGGAACTCATCAAGTTCTGTTGCTTCACTTTTGTAACTTCATCGCCGCCCAAATCAGTTACCGAATATCCAAGAGATTTTTTTTCTCGAGTAACACCCAATGCAGTTACAACAACTTCATCCATACCAATAGATTCAGTTTGAAGAACAACATTAATTACAGTTTTATTTCCAACTGGAATTTCTTGAGTAACCATACCAACGAAGCTAAACATTAAAATGTCTTCAGGGGATGCTTCTAAGGTATACTTACCATCGATATCGGTACTGGCTCCAATCGTAGTACCTTTAATAACAACAGATACTCCAGGCATGCCCAGACCATCTTCAGCATTAGTTACCGTACCGGTAATCTGTTTGCTTTGCGCATTTACTATCTGTAATCCCATAAACATGAGGAAGACAAATAGTCCAATCATTTTTTTCATAAAAAAACTTTTTAGTTAGTAATTAAGTAAAGATGCAAAATGGTTAATGGTAATTCTTGACATTAAAAATAGCACTTTAATTGGTTTTAACAAATTTTAACAACTACTAACCTTGGGGTTTTCAAACGTTTACGTAAGTTATTTTCACATTTTATGTTTGTCATATTATTTTAGAAATATTTACACATTACAGAAAAAAGCAGCAATTACAAATAAGCTATCTCACTGATTCACTTAATATAGCTATATGATATTTATCAGTTTTTTAATGTCACTAACTAAAACATAAATTTTAAAAAATGACTTTTGTCATTTTTTTATTATAATCAAATAAGATAACTTTTTTAGAATAAAATTAATTCTTGAGCTTTTACTACTTTATAAATACAAACAAAAAAGGCTGTCTCAAAAAGAGACAGCCTCATACCTGAAACTATTCAGTAGTTTCTAGTATCCTTTATTTTGTACCATATTTGAATTAGCATCCATTTCAGCCTTAGGAATAGGCCATGACAATCTATAATCTCCATAAGGTATAGTAGCAGCAAAATTTTGTTGTAAAGAAATTTTCTCAATATCCTTACCAAATCTTACCAAATCTTCGAAACGATGTCCTTCGAAAATGAATTCTTTTCTTCTTTCATTAAGAATATCATCCTTAGAAACTGAAGTATATGCACTAGCACCTCTATTTGAAGTAATCAAATTCATTTGAGTTAATGCATCTCCACCTGTTTCATACAAAGCCTCAGCATAGTTTAGGATAACCTCTTCGTAACGCATTACAATTACATTATCCTCACCTTTATTATTAGGATATTTTCCAATATTTCTTAACATTGAATCTTCCCATCCAAGAATACCTGCTCTAACATCACCATCTTCATAAAGATCAGCAACTTCATCAATTACTTGTACATCACCATAACTTCCACCACCGGTTGTTCTGTAAATGTAAGCCAAACCATTAATACCTTGGTTATCCGAAGAATTAAATGCCAACTCAAAAATTGAATTTGCAGATTGATCTGCAGTCCAATGCTTTACATAGTCACTCGCTGGTATAATTGAATAATTTTCACTATCAATTACTGCCTCACAAGCTGCAATGGCTTCTGGCCACATACCAAAATAAACGGCAACTCTAGATTGAAGAGCTTTGGCGGCATACTTAGTTAAAAACTCAGTTGACGAATATGACCCATCCATTAAATCAAAAGCCATATCCAAATCACCCATTATTTTTGTTTTACACTCTTCTACAGTATTACGTGCAGGAATTAAATTCTCACCTTTAAATTCTGTAACGTATGGTACACCTAATGTTCCACCTGTATGCTGTTGTCCATATTGTTTTAACAAATCAAAATGTACTAAAGCACGTAGAGCATAGGCCTGTCCCTGAAGATGTTTGATATATGATTCATCACCCTCCAAATCCGCTGGAACTTGGCTAATGATAATGTTGGCTCCAGCAATTGCTTCGTAAGCTTCATCCCAAAAATATCCAGTATTTTCACTGTATTTAAAGCCAGCTTGCGTCGTAAAACGACCTGAATTACCATTAGAAAAACAGTTATCACTGCGAACCTCATTATTGATAATATAATCTCTTCCGTAATATGCAGCATCAGTTAGAATACTATAAGAACCCTTAATGATAGCATATAAGTTATCTGCCGAAGTTATTCCTCCGTTGATCAATTTATTCTGTTCTAAAGATGGATCCAAATCATCTGTAGTACATGCATTAACTGCAAAGAAAAGCACAATTAACATTGCTAATCTTGATAATATATTCAATTTTTTCATACTTGCTTAAAATTTCAAATTAACACCAAAGATAAATGATTTAGCTGGAGGAGTAGTCATTCCTGTATAACCATCTGTATCAACTTCAGGGTCATAGTCTAAATTATCATCTTTTACCCAAGTTAATAAATTAGTTCCTCTTACGTATACTCTTAATCCGCCAATTCCTATAGCGTCTGTAACATTCTTATTGAAATCGTAACCCACTGAAAGATCTTTCAAACGAATGTAATCACCATCATATAAGAATTTTGAGTGTCTTTGCCAAGGTCTACCAGTATATTCAAATTTACCATATCTAGTTTGATCCCCAGGCTTTTGCCATCTGTCTAACAACTTATCAACACCTTGATAATATAGAACAGAGAATACATCAGTACCATTGGTATATCTGTGCCACTCTTCATATACTTTATGACCACCAGCATAATAAGCACTTGCATCCATAAAGAACCCTTTGTAGTCCACATGAAGATTTAAACCAGCTGTAATTTTAGGAATTGCACTACCTCCTTGCCAAACTTGATTTGCATCATTAAAGTTCGAAGTGGTTTCGCTTCCTTCACCATCAACATACCATAATTCATTACCAGTATCTGGATCAACGCCAGCCCATGTTGCATATACCATCCATAAACAGGATGTCCTGTAGCCACTCTTGTAGTATTATCTGTAATGTTTCTTTCTACTCCGTTGTCGTCAATAGCTAACTCGGTAACTTCATTCTTGTTTGTACCTACATTAGCACCAAGGGATACATTAAAATCATTTGAACGAATAATATCCGCATTCAATTCAAATTCCCAACCTTTGTTCTCCATCTTACCAATGTTTCTTGTTTGCGAAGAGAATCCAGTAGTTAGAGAAAGAGGCTCATCTAGCAACATATCCTGTGTTTCACGGAAATAATATCCAATAGAACCAGAAATTCTATTATTAAACAAACCGAAATCAATACCTAAATCAAGAGAATAAGATGTTTCCCATGTTAATTCTTGATTTCCAAATGTTCCTGCATAAGATGCACCTTCACCTGCATAATCTGCATCAAAGTTTAGCAATTCCTGATATTGATTTAAACCGATATTTGCATTACCAGTCTTACCATAAGATGCTCTTAATTTTAACATATCGATTTGATCCATATTTGCCATGAAATCTTCACGATTAATATTCCAAGCACCACCTAATGCCCAGAAATTACCCCAACGATTATCTGCAGAGAATCTAGAGCTACCCTCACGACGATAAGTAATATCTGCTACATACTTGCCATTATATGAGTAATGGATCATTCCTAAATAAGAAGCAACCGACCAATCTGTAAACCACGCATTAGCAGTTGTTGGATTACCAGCAGAATTTAAGTTTGTTAAACCAACATCAGAAAAATTATCAGCTTCAGCTGCTAAGAAATACAATCTATTTTTTTGAAATTCCTGAACCACTTTAAAATCAAAATCATGACCACCATCTAATTCCAATGAATAATCTACCATATTCTGGAATACATAATTGGCACGATTTCTATTAGTTTGATAACCATAACCTCTTGTCGCACCATCACCATCACCAGAAATTGGATTATCATATGTCTTATAATGATATACCTGATAATCAATATTCATTCTAGTAGTGAATGTAAGATTTTCAATAGGTGTCTTCCAAGTTAAAGAGTTATTCGTAAGAATTCTAGTCAATCTATTTTCATCAATATCTTGTTCTGCAATGAATAATGGATTAGGCAAATCAGTATCCAAATTGTATGAACCATCTTCATTATAAGCAGGAGTAATAGAAGGCATAAAAAATTTCACTGCTCGAGGCGAAGAAAAATATGCACTACCTTCCAACAAACCATCCTGATAGGAATGAGATCCTGTATTCTTAGTAGAAAATTTAAAACTTGGCGACAAATCTACATCCAAATTAACAGAACCAGAAATTCTTTCAAATTCAGAACCAATAACTGTAGCTTCTTGCTTCAAATATCCACCAGAAATATAATAGTTATAACCTTTTCCACCTCCACTAGCAGATAGATTATACTCTTGCATAGGAGCATCATCATTAGTGATTAATTTGGCCCAATCAGTTTCAGGTCTTCCTGCAGCATTCCATCTTACATAATCCGTACCAAAAGCATTTGGATTAGATTCATAAAAGTTTCTTGCACCTTCTTGATCTGAAAATTTATACTTTTTACCATAAGTATTAATTAAAGATTCATAAAACAACATCTCTCTATCCGCTCCTTTAAGAACACCAGGACCATCAGTTGCATCATTTGAAATACCATAAGTAGCACTAAAATTAATATTAGCTTTACCTGATTTACCTGATTTAGTAGTAATAACAACTACACCATTAGCTCCACGAGCACCATAAGCTGCCGTAGCTGATGCATCTTTCAAAATTGAGATAGACTCAATATCATTACTATTCAAAGTAGCAAGCATAGAAAGAGAAGATGTTGCAGTACTAGTTGAAACATTTCCATCCACCATAGGAACACCATCAATTACATATAGCGGATCATTACCTGCGGTAATAGAGCTTCTACCACGAATACGAATTTTCTGTTGTGACCCTGGAGTACCAGATGCACCAGAAACAGCAACACCAGCAACCCTACCTTGAAGAGCCTGATCCACACTAACAACAGGCATATCAGCAAGATCCTCACCTTTTACCTGTACAGTAGAACCGGTCACCTCACTTTTTCTGTGAGCAGTATAACCTGTTACAATAACCTCATCAACTCCGATCGATTCAGATTCCAACACAACATTTATTACAGTTTGATCTCCAACAGTAATTTCTTGTGTTACCATCCCAACGAAACTAAACATTAAAATATCCGATGCTTGGGCTTCCAACGAATATTTTCCATCAATATCAGTACTAGCACCAATCGTAGTACCTTTAATAACAACAGAGACGCCTGGCATACCCATGCCATCCTCAGCACTTGTTACAGTACCGGAAATCTGTTTACTTTGCGCATTTACTATTTGTGAACCTATAATAAATAGACACACAAACAGTCCAATCATTTTTTTCATAAAAAACTTTTTTAGTTAGTAATTAAGTAAAGATTCTAATATGGTTAATGGTAATTTTAGATCATAAATATAATAGAATTATCTCTTTTAACAAATTTTAACAAACTTACACAACCCAATAATTACATGACTTTTATCATGTTTAATAAGTTTTTACATAAAGCTTGTTTCTGACTATAAAATTTCAAATACTATAATCGCCTCACAATCAACTCTAATTTCACTCCTTTATATTGGATTAATTTTATTTTTCTTTTTTTGTATTATAAGCATAAAAATATCGTCAATAAAAAAAATACAATTATTGAAATGATATTTGAGAAGATAATAATGTTACTTATACTTACATTTGAAAAAAAATTAAACAACAATGGAAAACATATTAAGCAAATTAGAGCCAAAAGAAGTTTGGAAGCACTTTGAAGATATTTGTCAAATCCCTCGCCCTTCTAAAAAGGAAGAGAAGATAATTGAGTTTTTAATTGAGTTTGGAAAGAAAAACAATTTAGAAACTAAAAGAGATGAGATTGGCAATGTTTTAATTAAGAAACCAGCTACACCTGGTAAAGAAAACTTCAAAACAGTGGTTTTACAATCACATATGGATATGGTTTGTGAGAAAAACAACGATACAGTTCATAATTTTGACACAGATCCAATAACTCCATGGATTGACAATGGTTGGGTAAAAGCAAAAGGTACTACCCTTGGTGCTGATGATGGTATAGGTATGGCTGCAGAAATGGCACTTCTTACTTCTACCGATATTGAACATGGACCAATTGAGTGTCTTTTTACAGTAGATGAGGAAACGGGTTTATCTGGTGCTTTCGCTCTACAATCAGGTTTCTTCGATGGAAAAATCTTACTGAATTTGGATTCAGAAGACGAAGGTGAGATCTTTATTGGATGTGCCGGAGGTATTGACACCTTAGCTAACATGGAATATCAAAAAGAAGAGGTTCCTAGTGGACATTTTGCTCTTAGAATTGATGTAAAGGGATTACTTGGAGGTCATTCTGGCGATGAGATTAACAAAGGACGTGGAAATTCGAATAAAATACTAAATAGATTTCTGTGGCAAATTAACAAGAAATACCACATTCGAATTAACGAATTTAATGGTGGTAACCTAAGAAATGCGATTCCTCGTGAAGCATATGCCATTATTACAATCCCTTCAGAGTTTAAGGAAAATGTTAGAGCCGACTTGAACATTTACGCTGCAGAAATGGAGCATGTTTGGGAAATTTACGAACCTAAACTTAAGATCTCATTAGAATCTGTTGAAAAGCCAGCTTTTGTTGTAGATGTCAATACGAGCAACAATTTAATGGATGCTATATATGCCTGTCCTCACGGTGTTTTTACCATGAGTTCAAGAATGCCAGGCATGGTTGAAACTTCAACAAATTTAGCTTCAGTTAAATTTATTGATGACAACAAGATACAAATCACAACTTCGCAACGAAGTGATGTGGATAGCGAAAAATACAACATTGCCCAAATGGTTGGAAGCTCTTTAACATTGGCTGGAGCTCAAATAGAACACACGGATGGTTATCCAGGATGGGCACCAAATCCTAATTCTGAAATTTTAACTGTGGCAGTTGAATCTTATAAAAAGCTTTTTGGCAAAGAGCCAGTAGTAAGATCTATTCATGCAGGATTAGAGTGTGGATTATTTCTAGAGAAATATCCAGAAATGGACATGATTTCATTTGGCCCAACATTAAGAGATGTGCATTCTCCTGATGAAAGAATTAATATCGAAACGGTAGAAAAATTCTGGCTCCATTTGGTAGATATCATTCAAAATATGCCAACAAAATAAAAACAATAATTCCTAAAATGCGATCAAAAATTGATCGCATTTTTTCCATCCCAAATCGTAAAAAAACTGGTGTTGAACCAATGCAACTAGCCCCTTATCATGAATCAGGAACATTGGTCAAATCATTATCAATTCTACCATACGAATACTTTCCAATTTTATAGAAAAGATGTAGTTTTGCGTGCTATTTTAATACACATATCTTGAATCAAGAAATTTACCAAAATATAAAATTCTGGTTTGATACATACACAAACCGTTTTTTAAGCGAGAATGATGAAATTCAACTGAATTTTGACCTTAAAAGAAGTCACTCTTTTAATACGGTTGAAATCATTACAGAACTTTCATTAGACTGTGAATTAGATGATGAACAGTTATTAATTGCAAAAACAATTGCTCTTCTTCATGATGTTGGAAGATTCGAGCAGTTATTGAAACACGAAACTTTTTCGGATAACGAACAGGATAATCACATCGATTTAGGGATCGCTATTTTAAAATCGGAAAATGTACTCGAAAAACTAGAAGAGGAAACAGTCCAAATCATTTTCGAATGCATCAGACATCATGAAGTCAGCACTTTACCAAAATCGATAAATGAGAATGCGTTAACATTTCTTAAGCTACTTAGAGATGCAGATAGAATAGATATCCTAAATATCTTTTCAAAATACTACTCGGAATGTAAGCCTGGCACCAATAAAAGACTAGAAATGGAACTGGCAGATAAACCAGAAATCTCGAAAATGGTTTATAAATCCGTTATGGATGAAAAGGTAATAAGCAAAAAGGATATTCTTACACTTAATGAGCAGAAGCTTCATCAAATGTCATGGGTTTACGATTTAAACTTTAAAAGGAGCTTTAAAGTGGTAAGTGAAAAGAACTACCTAAAAAAGATCTACGAATCTTTGCCTAAAAAAGATGAAGTTATAGATATGTACAGACAGATGAAAATCTATCTCGAAAACAACTTATAATCCATTTTGAAAACTTTATTTAGATTTATTTTAAATTAATCACCTTATTTGTCTGATTTGAATCGAAGAATATATATATTTACATCGGAATTATATATAAATTGAGATTAACATGAGAGACATAGTTTGCAACTGTCAAATGGTAGACAGAACAACAATAAATAGAGCGATTCACGATAAAAATGCCACTACAATTGAAGAAATTAGGCGATATACAGGAGCCAACACAGGATGCGGAAAGTGTATGTCGTACATCAATAGCATTTTAGACGAAGAAGTTCCTAAAATTGTTAAAAAAGAAGAAAACACACAAGGTAGCAGATTTAAACTATGGTAATAAAGCTTCGATTATCGAAGCTTTTTTTATTTCTACAAATTCTCCTACAAGAATCAATATTATAAAAGGAAACAGGAGAAACGAAAAACAATATCATTCTCGCCTCTCCCATTAAAACCATTTTAACATCTGATATAATTAGTTGTTATAAATATATAACATCCCTTCAATATAAAAAAATTGGACATTTAAAAAGGCAAAACCTTCCGAAAGCCCCGAGATGTTTGATTACTTTTCCGATGAGCGGGTTCCAAACCCGATGGGAGCTATTTCAAATGCGATGGGTTGATTAAAACCCCAATGGAAATCATTACAGATCCAATGGAAACAAAAAAGGACTGTCGATTACTCAACAGTCCTTTTGATATATTAACTATAGATATTTGGCTACATTAAGAAGCTTAATAAAATACCAGCACCCACAGCAGAACCAATTACCCCAGATACGTTAGGAGCCATAGCATGCATTAAAAGGTGATTTGTTGGATCGTTTTGTAATCCCATATTTTGAACTACACGAGCACTATCTGGTACAGCTGATACACCTGCAGCACCAATCATTGGATTGATTGGACGATCTTTTGGCGAGAACCAGTTCATGATTTTAGCGAAAATTACACCACCGGCAGTTGCTACGATAAATGAAGCAGCACCAAGACCGAAAATCATGATAGAGTCAGCAGTTAAGAACACGTCAGCCTGAGTAGAAGCACCTACAGTAACACCCAACAAGATTGTAATGGTGTTGATCAATGCATTACTAGCAGTATCTGCCAAACGGTTTGTAACAGTTGATTCTTTTAACAAGTTACCAAAGAACAACATACCCAATAGAGGTAGTGCTGTTGGTGAAATATATGCAGTCAGCAACAATCCTACAAGAGGGAAGATAATCTTCTCAAGACGAGTTACCGCACGTGGTGGCTTCATCTTAATCTTTCTTTCCTTCTTAGTTGTAAGTAAGTTGATGATTGGAGGCTGAATTACAGGAACCAATGCCATATAAGAATAAGCAGCAATTGCGATAGGACCGATCAGGTTTTTCACTGTTTCACCATTGGCCATTACGTTCATACCGTTTGCCAATTTCGACGAAAGGAAGATAGCTGTTGGACCATCAGCACCACCAATGATACCAATTGCACCTGCTTCGGGTGGAGCAAAACCTAGGGCTAATGCACCAAGGAAAGTAGCAAAAATACCAACCTGAGCTGCAGCTCCTAATATCATCAATCTTGGATTCGAGATTAATGATGAAAAGTCTGTCATGGCACCAATTCCCAAGAAAATCAATGGTGGATACCATCCATTAACAACCCCGGAATACAGAATATTCATTACTGAACCTGGCTCGTAGATACCTAACTTCAAGTTGAAGTCTACCGCCTGAAACATTGGAATATTACCAATAATAATACCTGTACCAATAGGGATTAATAGTAATGGCTCATAATCATATCTAATTGCCAAGAAGATGAAAAGCAAACCGATCAACACCATCAAAAGGTGACCACCAGTAACGTTTGCAAATCCAGTAAATTCATAAAAGTTCTTCAATCCAATTACTGCGCTTGAGTTGTGCTCGCTGTCCAGCACTGGATTTCCAAAATTCAATAAATCACCTTCCATCTTAGCAACACGCTTGCCAATATGTAGAGTCTCTGTAGTAGTTACGTATGCATTTGAACCCGAGTTAGGTCAGTATTCTTTTGCAAGTGAGTAACTTCTTTAGGGTTAAAAGTCATTGTTAAGTTAGTACCATTTAGTACCCAACGACCCGTAAACCTTTGCTTAATAGAGTCCATTGTAAAGGTATTATCCTTTTTGAACTCGATAGTTTTGTAACGTTTTACCGTTGTATTCGATTCTCCAATTGGATTTGGGATGTAACCATCCGCATGGTTTACCCATTTTCCGCTTGTTAGTTTAGCTGTTGCATCCCCTTGATCCTGAGCAATAGAGTTTATTGCAAACCCCATTATCAAAATCATCGAGAATACCAATGTATAAAGTTTTCTCATTGTGTCAGTTCTTTGACTTTAAATTCAAAAATGTTATGCAATTTCAACAAGAACATCGTCCTGAAGCACGCTGTCACCTACTGCAACCTTAATGGCTTTAACAGTACCTCCTTTTTCAGCCATAACATTATTTTCCATCTTCATTGCTTCCATAACCAGCACCGTATCACCTGGGTTAATGGTATCACCAACAGCAACGTTGATTTTAATAATGCTACCTGGAAGTGGAGCCTTAACAGTAGTTGCACCAGCACCACCTTTTTGAATTTTTCCTTCGCCTGGTTTGTTTACAACAGGCTTACGAACTAGTGTAGGTGTTTTAGTTGTTTTTTCTGCAATGTGTACATCTACATCATAACTAGTTCCGTTCACTTCTATTTTGGCATTCGATCCTTCAAAATCCTTGATTTCAACATCGTATTCCTGCCCTCTTATTGTAAATTTGAACTTTTTCATTTTTTTATCTCGGTTGATTATTTACTCCATAAATCTTAGAACTCCATGGAGAATAATTCTTAGTAACTTTTTTAATTGTGATGATATTGCTCTCTTCATCGTGCAACTGATTGAAGTGCATGTGTAAAGCCATAGCGATGGCTGCATTCACGTTTCCTTCAACACTTAAATCATCAACTTCTGCGCAAGGTTTACCTTCTTTTACAAGCTTCTTTCTCAAATTAAGCTGTAACAGTTTAGGCAAATTGGTGAAAACAATAACCAAAAGTATCAATGCAACAAATACAATAGTATACCCAACAAGTGCTACTGTCCAACCTCCTTGACTTCCTATAGATAATAAATTCATCATCATAGTCCTGTTTTTTTACAATGGAATATTAGAGTGCTTCTTAGGTGGATTCACCAACTTCTTAGTCTGTAGAGACTGGAATGCACGAATCACTCGGAAACGTGTATTTCTTGGTTCAATTACATCATCAATATAACCGTAAGAAGCTGCATTGTAAGGATTAGCAAATGCCTCATTGTACTCAGTTTCTTTCTCTCCAATGAACTTCACTTTTTCATCATCGCTTAGTTCAGCAAGCTTTCTTCCATGAAGAACTTCGATAGCTCCTTTAGCACCCATCACTGCGATTTCAGCAGTTGGCCAAGCGTAATTCAAATCTCCACGAAGTTGCTTAGAAGACATTACATCGTGAGCACCACCGTAAGATTTTCTAAGAGTAATAGTTACTTTTGGTACAGTAGCTTCACCGTAAGCGAACATTAATTTCGCACCGTGAGTAATGATACCACCGAATTCTTGTCCTGATCCAGGTAGGAATCCAGGAACATCAACCAATGTTAAAATTGGAATATTGAAACAGTCACAGAAACGGATAAATCTAGCCGCTTTTCTAGATGATTCAATATCAAGAACACCAGCAAGGAAGTTTGGTTGGTTAGCAACCACACCTACTGACATTCCGCCCATACGAGTAAAACCAACGATGATATTCTTAGCATAGTGACGGTGAACTTCCAAGAATTCTGCATCGTCAGCAATTGCATAAATAACATCCTTCATATCGTAAGGCATGTTTGGATTATCAGGAATAATATCATTAAGAACATCTTCCATTCTATCGATTGGGTCAGCACACGCAACGATAGGAGCTTCTTCCAAGTTGTTTGAAGGCATGTAAGATAATAACTTACGAATAATAGCAATACCTTCTTCCTCATCTTCCAACATGAAATGAGAAACACCTGATTTAGAAGCATGCATTTTCGCACCACCAAGATCCTCAACAGAGATATCTTCACCTGTTACAGTTTTTACAACCTTAGGACCGGTAACGAACATGTACGATTTCTCTTCAGTCATCATGATGAAATCTGTCAATGCTGGAGAATATACAGCACCACCCGCACATGGGCCGAAAATTGCAGAAATCTGTGGAATAACACCAGAAGCAAGAATGTTTCTTTCGAAGATTTCAGCGTATCCTGCCAAAGCAGTTACACCTTCCTGGATACGAGCTCCACCTGAATCGTTCAAACCGATAACTGGTGCACCCATTTTCATTGCCATATCCATGATCTTACAAATCTTCTGTGCAAAAGTTTCTGACAAAGAACCTCCAAATACAGTAAAATCCTGAGAGAATACGAATACCAATCGTCCATCGATAGTACCTTGTCCTGTAACAACACCATCTCCTAAGAATTTGGTTTTTTCCATACCAAAGTTAGTACAACGGTGAGTCACGAACATATCGAACTCCTCAAAACTTCCTTCATCAAGAAGCATGTCGATTCTTTCGCGAGCTGTATACTTGCCTTTTTTGTGTTGAGATTCGATTCTTTTCTCACCTCCACCAAGCTTAGCCTCTGCTCTTAAATCAATTAGTTTTTTAATCTTATCCTGACTAGCCATAACTTTATTGAGTTATTTATATATATATAATTATTGTATTTTATGTAATTATGTTGTTTTATTTGTCACCACAAAGCTCAGTCAATACTCTCATGTTGATTTG
>NZ_BAZX01000048.1 GCF_001310955.1 Marinifilum fragile JCM 15579 | reverse complement strand
TTGGGCTTAGTTAATCTTAGTCAGCAGCTGATAATGTAAAGTTATCGTAATCAATCAAGTCATAATTAATCCACCCCTTTTTAGTATCAGACTCAAAATAAATGGCTCCTGGTTCCATTCCTTGGTAATACCTTTTAAAAGTCAATGAAACGCCTTTCTGTAGTTCTCCAATTTGGTCATTCGGGTCTTTTTTTGAAGCACCTTCTTTTGTTTTATAATACTTAATGTCTTGAAGTGTACTTGACCAAACGTTAAATTCCAGAATCTCAGAGTAAGGTTCTGTCACTTTTCCTGTTACTAAATTGAGAAAATATGACTGTTGTCTAAACATTGTACCTGCAATATCATGCCTTATGGTCATATCTATCTCTAATTCTGAATCTGACTTGCAACGATATCCATTCAACGAACCATATTCATGAAAAAGAATCTGAAATTTATCATTCATTAAACCGAGAACATAAATTTCAGGGTCATCACTCGGTCCATAAATATTTACTTGGATTTCTTTCTCAATTGTATTTTGACAATCCTTATTAAAATCTATCACTTTAATCTGCTCAAGATGGAGTTCCTCTTCATCTGCAATCTCGAATGAAACTTCAGATAACTTTTTTATAGCTTCTGGGGGAATCGATTCGCAATCAAGTGTCCAAAGGTTTTCTCTGCTCAGACAATGAAAGAATCCAGTCCAGAACTTATAATTTTTCTTAGTTTGCCAGTGAAAATTTAATTTATCCCAATCTTGTCCAAGGTAGTATACTGGAAATCCATTTAGATTCACTTTCCATATTACTTTCGAATCTGTGTATTCAAAACTTTCCTCATATTTCTTAATCAGTGCAACATTTATTTTCTCGACTTCATTAATGCTTATATTTTTATCAATTGCTTTATACCAATCCTGATGTTTGAAATAATTATCTAAACACGAATCCGAGAATACGTATCCATGTCTTGCAAATATTTCATTCCGAGCATATCTAAGAAATTCTTGAGATTTTCCAATCAGAACAGTTGAATCAATCAATTGCTTATCAGAATTAGGAATCAAATCAATTGCTTTTAGATTCGCAAATGCAAAAGTGAAAATTATGATTGTTAATGTTCTCATTATGCAGTGTCGTTTTTAATTAAGCCCAACGTATGTATAAACGCAATATTGTATTTATTTCTCTTGTATCGCTTATTGCACAATACATAGCATATGGGGATATATCGTGCAATTATAGTTTGTGAATGTACAAAACAATAATTCCATTACAAAAGTATCATATTATTATTTAAGGAAGAATGGGAGAGTATCTCCAATACTGAACAGATCCTTACGTATCTTTTGTTTTATGGCTTAGGGTATAGTAATCATTCTCGTCGAAGAATATAGCGTTTCTCGTCGAAAAATATTTTAAATCTCGACGAAGAAAGTTAAAGTTCTCGACGAAGAAGTTATTGGCATCAATAGAGGGTGAAGCGATCGGGATGCCTACCAATTCTAAGTTGACTGGCATTGGGAAACATACACCTAACTTCAAGAATAAATTGGTTGCCACTAATCTTTTCGGGCACAATAAATATAAGTTCCGATGGTTTGTTTTTAATCAGGTTATCCACCCTAAATTCCGAACCATCTTCATTAACAAAGAAAATACCTTGATTGGGGTCTTGCTGATCAAATTTTAGTCTTTTGCCACGAATCGAAATAACATGATTGGCTGAGAATCGCTGCTCTGATTCCTTGGTGTGTAAATTTTGAATCGTTAGGAGTAGGGGGACATTATCATTTAAACTTATTTTCTCAAGTTTGATATTTTCCACGCATTGTTTTAGCCTATTGCCTGCCTTAATGTTAATTTGAATGGAATGTTGTTTGCGATCAAAAATCTCTTTTTCACTTTCGAATACTCCTTTAATGGCAGCATGAATTTTATACATCCGAGTGTTTACATTCTTGCCTTCCTCTATTGCCTTACAAACAGCGGCTTCGTACTCTTCTATAACAGCCAATGCCTCGGCTTTACTAACTGTTGATCCTTTGGCAATCATTGCTTCAATAATTTCCTTTTCGGATACTGTTTCGTTATCAGTAATTACAGCTGTGTATTTGTTTTTGCTATTGTTTAAGAGGAATGGTCTTAATCCAAATCGTAGTGTCATTGCCTAAAGTGTTAATGATTTTATCCATTTTGAATGTAAGAATAATTCTATTATGATTTGCTATCTGGTGAAAAATTAAGCTTCAGTATTCGATATATTCAAAAATACCATTAGCCTGGCGATAAAGGATTAAAAAGTATGCTTGTATAAAAAAATCGCCACCAAATAAAGGTTGACGATTTCTTATGCTGAAGTATTTGGCAGATTGTGCCAATTGTCTTTAATTCTCCTTCACCTTTAGTTCGTAGTAGGTGGTTTCAGGATCTATTTCGCGGGTGAACTCGATGTTGGAGTTGTTTAAAAGTACAATTTCTGCAGTGGTATAAATCAGGTTTCCATCCACCAAATGCCCGCCAATGGTGTAGCCAGTGCTATCGGATACCGAAATGTGAATGTGATTGTGTTCGCCTTTGTCAGCAAAAGTTCCGCTTAGCGAAACAATTTCGAAATGTCCTTTCAAATGCAAAAGCTCTTTTTGGTTGGCAGGACGAATGTTTAACTCTTTTAAACTTCCTACACAAGTAGAGATTGATGCGGATTTCAATTGTCTGTCCTTTACAAATTGCGCCATTTCCTGTTTTAAATCCATTCCTGGCTTCAATCGCAGTGCGTAACTTTCTACATGATTCTGCTGACAGGAAAACAAAGCAATAAAAGCTACAAGAATAAGGGAATTGTATAATTTAAACATGCCTGATTATTTTTTGAAAGTTTAGGATACAGAAGGAATTCCAAATTCCGTTGCCATTGGTTTGATGATATCAGTATATGGCAAAAAAAAATCGCCACCGGATGAAGGGTGACGATTTCTTAACCTGGAAGGGTGGAAGCCCCTTTGTTCCAAGAAAGATTTTTAGAGTGAACACGGAGGGAGTCGAACCCCCAACCTCCACAGCCGTAATGTGGTGCACTATCCAGTTATGCTACGCGTCCGTTGGTCTCTTAAAAAAGAGGCTGCAAATATAGCAGTTTAAATTTTATTGATGCAAATGAATTTGCAACTTTTTGTCATTAACATTTCTGCAATGATTTCTTTCAAAAAGAAAGATTTAAAAATCGTTACCGGATGAAGGGTAACGATTTCTTAACCTGGAAGGGTGGAAGCCCCTTTGTTCCAGGAAAGACTTTTAAAGTGAACACGGAGGGAGTCGAACCCCCAACCTCCACAGCCGTAATGTGTGCACTATCCAGTTATGCTACGCGTCCGTTTTCCTTAAAGGCGCTGCAAATATAGGGGTTTTAGCTTGGTTTATGCAAGCCTTTTTTCTCTTTTTTTTGAAACTTTCTTTGGTAAATATTCTAAGCTGTTTGTAAGTAGAAACTTACAAAATAAAATATTTTTTCAATTCTTGGCTTATTCTGTATTTACTTCCATTTTTAACATGCCTTTAACAAGAATTTATGCTAGTTGCTCGGGAATATTTCCTTAAATTTATTTGGAATAAAAACAAATAGTGTATTGAGATTGTATTCCATATGATTTTCTCTCATAAAAATCGATTAGAAATCTCAATTATTAAAAAAAACGGAAAATATGAAACGAACCATTTTAAGAAAAACAGCATTCCTTGTGGTATTGGCTTTTGTTTTTACAATTAGCGCTAGTGCAGATGGCGGAAGCAAGAAATTAAATAGTGAAAAAAGTAAGGTTGAGTGGTTGGGTAAAAAAGTAACTGGTGAGCACTCAGGAATTATAAAAGTATCAGAAGGTAGTTTGGTGTTTAATGGAGACCAGCTCGAAAAGGGGAGTTTTGTGGTAGACATGACATCTATTGAAAATACCGATATTAAAGATGATGGCTATAAAGCGAAGCTCGAAGGGCATTTAAAGTCGGATGACTTCTTTGGGGTAGAGAAATATCCAGAAGCAAAATTCGAAATGCTAGATGCCAAGAATCTGGGAGACGGAAGTTATGAAGTGCATGGCAATATTACCATTAAAGGCATTACCAAGCCAATCAGTTTTAAGGTGCATATGCATCATCATGACAATGACCTGCACGTTAGTGGCAAAATTGTGATTGACCGAAGCCAATTTAATGTGAGGTATGGATCAGGTAGTTTTTTCGATAATTTGGGAGACAAAACCATATATGATGATTTTGAGTTGACCTTAGATCTGTATTTGCAATAAAGGTTTAATAGGAATTAAAAACCGAATTCATCTTGAATTCGGTTTTTTTCTTGATAATATCTCTACGTTAGTCACCTTAAACAATTCCTTAATAAAGGATTGTTTTTTTTGTACTGTAAATAATTGTAATTTAAAGAGGTTAAATTCACTTAAACCCTATTTGTATGAAGCGAAGTATATTTGCTACATTATTATTGATTTTTTGTGTAAGTAGTTTATTTGCGAAGGTTAATCCCCAAAACCTTATTTATACCAATGTTTATTCAACGGTTTTAAAAGAGAATAGAGACTTGCGAATTCTATTGCCAAGTGAATTCAAAGATACTTATTTTAGCTACCCGGTTATTTATTTACTCGATGCTGAGTCTAATTTTGCCACAGGGGTTGAGGTGCTTGGTTTTTTGATGGACAATCATTTTATTCCACCTCATATTGTTGTTGGATTACCCAATACCGATCGCTTTAGAGATATGACACCGGTAGATTCGGTTTTGAATAAAACCATATTCCCATCCAGAGGAGGAGCCGATACTTTTTTAAAAGCCTTGGAAACCGATATCTTTCCATTTGTAGCAAAAGAGTACCGAGGCAGTTCTCGCCGTTTGGTAATGGGGCATAACTATAGCGGATTGTTTGTAATGCATGCCTTTCTGTCACGTCCCGAATTGTTTGATCGTTACATGGCTTTTAGCCCCATTTTATGGTGGAATGATACGGCCATACTTAAGGATATGGACTCATTCTTAACAGAAAATTCAAGCTTACGCAAGTACTTGTTTATGAGTTTTGCCAAAGAAGCTAAAAATATGCTGGAGGCTTGCAAGGAGCTTACAAAATTAATGGAAAAGAAAGCCCCAAAGGATTTAAAGTGGAAATATGAATGGATGCCGGATGAAGATCATTACAGTTTGTACAGAAAAAGCTTAATGAGAGGGATGGAAATTATATTTAAAGATTACAAATATCCTTCGGTTGAAGATTTGGCAAAAGGTGGAGTAGGGAGTGCAAATGGATTTTTACGAGATATCATGCTGAATTATGGTAGAAATGAAAAACTACCATACTCTTTGTTGGAAAGCGTCTGTTTGCAATTGAAACAACAAGAAAAGTACAATGAAGCCATTAAGTTTTTAACCTATACATCGGTTAATTATCCTGAAAGGGCAGAGCCATACTTTTATGCAGGCGAAATCTACGAAGTGACGAATAAACCGAAAGAGGCATTTAAATTTTATGAGGCCGCACATAATAAGGATAAAGGAAGATGGGATTATGAACAAAAGTACCTGGCAATAAAGAAATATTTAGAAGAATTGCGAAATAAGGAACAAAATAAAATTCCACTTTAGTATTTTAAACAATAAAAAATATTTACTCTCGTTGTAGTAGTAAAATCAGATTTAATGAAAGGGATATTTTTTACTGAATTTCTGGAAATGGCCGAAAGAGAGTATGGTTCGCATACAATCGAAAAGATCATTTCATTTTTGGATGCTGGCGATTACGGTGTGTTTAATGTAAATATGGATTATCCTTATACCCAATTTCACAATCTGGTAAAACGCTTGGCAGATGAAGTTCGAATATCTCCTTCCGATTTGACCAAACTTTTTGGCGAGCACCTTTTTAGTCGTTTCATTATATTGTACCGACCACATTTTGCAGGAAATTCAGATATTTTCGAATTCTTAGAGCAGATCGATTATTTTATTCACGTAAAACTCCAATCCGATTTTCCTCACCAGGGCATTACGGGCTTTAAGACTGAAAGAATCAATCAGAACACATTTACGGTAAGTTACCAGTCTACACACGATCTCATCGATCTGGCTATTGGATTGTTTATGGGATGTCAAAAGTTCTTTAATGAAGATTTAACGGTTAACGCCGAAATAAAAACCGAATTCGATAAGGAATGGGTCTATTTTACCTTAAACAAGTCAAAGGTTCTAGTTTGACTCCATATTGTGAAAAGTATAGAAACTGGTTTTTCCAGCTTTTATAATCACCTGTACGTTGTGATTGTTCACAGAACCATCTGGAGAGCTAACCTGTAGGTTTAAGTTATTCTCACCTTCTTTCAATCTTATTCTCTTGTAATGAATGCTGTGAGGTAGCGTTTGCCAATTTCTGGTATCGGCTTTCTCGGTTACAGCATTTAAAATCCCCACAAACATTCCCAAAGTATCATCTTTGCTGCGAGCATAATTTTCTAAAGCTTTTTTAGTTGCCAGTCGCAATAAAGAGTTTGCCATTTCTCTGATCATTCTGTCGCGAAGAGATTTAAAGGCAATGGCATTAATATCTTCAGCTTTTTCTAATGGATAATTGATTGTATCATTCACCAGGATAGAAGCATTAGTAAATATTGGCATTCTTTCTCTATACTTTGGAAAAGCGACTCTAACAAACTCCAAATTATTTAATGAATTTCGTTTGTCGCGGTCCATATCGCCAACATAGAAAGGAAAACTAACATCTTCACCTTCGTTTACCATGGTAAGGTATCCATCGCTACTATTTAACGTGCTAAAATTAATGCTCCATTCATCTTTTACCGGACCTAAACCTGTAAGCCAAATAAAAATAAGATCTCCTTCATCTTTATTGGTTTGAATACAATCAAAGCCAAATTTTTCTTTGTAAAATTCGTATTCCTGATTTAAACCTGTTAAGTAAGCGGTTCTTAATATATCCTCTTTAAGTTGTTGTGGAGCAGGAGTTCCAAAGTTTTTGGTATAATTTTCTTCGTAAATCTTGAAAGCATTTCGGTAAGCAATAAATGCATTGTTAACATCCCCTGAAGAATCATAAATTAAGCCCATTAAAATGTGAGCAAAAGCATCATCACTATAGCGATTTTTATAGTTTCTTGGGTATTTGTCATTTAAAGCATAAAGCTTTTCGTTTACTCTTCGGCATTCAATTAATGCAGATTCGGTATTGCCCAATTCCAAATAGCTTAAAGCTTTATAGAAATTCAGCATTACATTTTCAAAATCTTCAGGAATGTATGGTTTTGTTGCCGGATTGGTTAGCAATGCCAAGGCTTCGTTGGCAATGTTTTTTCTCTGGTCTTCAATAAACAGGTCAGCTTGATTGAAATAGTCCGTAGCCTTTTGATAATCTTGTTGCATCCAGGCAAGTGTACCTTTATTTAAAAGGTATAAAGAACGATTTTTATTTCTTTTGTTTTTAGCATCCTGATCAAGTGTTTTTTCAGCATTGGCAATATCTCCATTAAGGAAATACTGATTGAAAGCCTCATTTTGTGCGTAGTAGGTTGCACATCCTGAAAAGAATAAACTGCTAACAAATAGAATTAAAATAAAAGCTTTGTTTTTAAGAAGCATATTGTTCATTGCCAGAGAAGAGAAGGGAAGACGAATCTTCCCTTATTAAACTTTATCGATTAACGTATTTCTTGATTTTCTTATCACCCATCCAAACCAATTCGTTTGTTTCAAGATTAGTTAATTCAAGATTTAATTGGTAATATCTTACCTTTTCTTTCTTGTAACTATCAATAATAGAGGTGATATCTCCTTGAAGGATAAAGTCCGCTCCTAATTCAAGTCCCCATTTTTTAATGGTTTCCTTAGATGCAAAATCTTGTTGATCTGCTCTTTCCTGTCTCAATTCCTCTCTTTTGGCGCCAGCTTGAACCAATCGTACACGTCCGTCGTTAAGAATTGCCTTTTCAATGTCTTTGATGTAGGTGTCCGCATCAATATGCTCAGAGCTTTTATTCATGATTAAACCAACGGTTACCACTGGCTTTTTATTGAATTCTTTTTCATAATCATTAATCCAACCTTGATTAAGAACCTGATCAATTAAAGCTTCTGCAGCCAGCTTGGAATCGGTATCGTTCCAACGACCACTTAAGTCAATTTGTTGATCTGGAGAAACTCTTGTTACTTGTCTTGAACATGACGCAAAACTTACCAATGCAAGAGCGAAAACAAATAGGCGAAATGAGTGTTTCATATAACTAATCATTTTTTGTTTGTAAAATCAATTTAAGTGTTTCTGTTAAACTTTTTATAGAAAGCAATATTTATGCCATTCTATTAATCTCTTCCCTTAAATTATCTAGTTTTTTGTAAAGCGACTCGCTAACTGGAACCAGAGGAAGTCTTAAGTTGTTCAATATAATTCCTTTTTGATGAAGTAAAGCTTTTACTCCCGCAGGATTTCCTTCTTCAAAAATACTTTTAATGATATCGAAAAAATGATAATGAGTTTGTAAAGCTTCACTTTTTCTTTCCAATGCTTGTGCCACCATTGTGCTAAATTCATTTGGGAAAGCATTCCCAATAACCGAAATAACTCCGGAAGCACCCAATTGAATCATTGGATAGGTAAGCGCATCATCACCCGATATTAGCATGAAATGATCAGGTTTGTCTTTGATGATTTGCATGATCTGTTCCAAATTGCCCGAAGCCTCTTTTACGGCAATAACATTATTTAATTCATTGGCAATACGAATGGTAGTTTCGGCATTAATATTAACTCCTGTTCTTCCCGGAACATTGTAGATGATCAGAGGAACCGGACTTGCAGATGCGATTTCTTTGTAATGTTGGAAAATTCCTTCTTGATTTGGTTTGTTATAGTAAGGTGCAACGGATAAAATTGCATCAATCTTATCAAAAGAATTAAATTTATTGATCTGCTCAACAACTTCTTTAGTACTTGTTACCCCCAAATCCAACCACTAATGGTACTCGATTATTGTTGGTTTCGATTACAGAACTAATAACAGCCAGTTTTTCCTCTTTGGATAAGGTTGCGGCTTCGCCTGTTGTTCCCAATACTACCAAATAGTTTACTCCATTGGTAATTTGAAAATCTACAAGATTGCGTAAAGAATCGAAATCAACATCACCATTGTCCAGAAATGGAGTAATAATGGCGATTCCTGTTCCTTCAAATTTATTAAGTGTCATGTTAGTCTTTTTTTATAAGTGTAAGGTAGTTTAGGCTTTCTGTAATTAAATTATCAATGGATTTATTGTTTCCCTGATTAATCATTAAATCCAAACGACCACTTTGATCAGAAGCAGAACCAACTTTACAAGCGGCTGCAGCCAATTCTGCAATGTATCTAAATGAAATGTGGTTCGAATCCGATAGGATAAATAATAAATCGAACCTCTTGTTCATAAAATTGATCAGTTCTTCAGAAATTGGCTCACCCGACCATTTTACATCCTTGTTGGTATAGAATATGATCTTTTGAGCTACACCAAAATCAGGTAATTCGTTAGCATTTATCCAACCAACAGCTTGAACTTGAAATCCTTTTTTGCTTAAATCATCAAAAAACTTCTTCACTGTTGGATAATTTTTATCATCGAGTGTATCGAATAGTATTCCGATGTTTTTTGCACTTTGCAAATTATGAAATTCCTTTTTTCTTGGACTTTTGCTTAGTTTATTATTAATAATACGATTAGCAAGCTTTTCTTTAATATTTTGGATAAAACTCATTTTCAGAATACTAGTTTAATTTCAGACTTGTCGTCAAGAGGCTTTAGATTACAAACTCATTTGAAATGACAAGTTATGAAAAATTTTTAAGCCTAATTTATGTAGCCTATTTATATTTTTTAGGAGATTGATAACCTCCCTTAAAAACTTTTCCAGGCTTTATCTTTATCTCTTTTGCAAGATCATTCATGTTTTTTGCACTAATGCTTTCACAAGCTTTAATCGCAATTTTAGCACAGGCTAAAGTGTCCTCGAGGGCATCATGATGCTTTAAGGGGATATCAAATAAATGTGCCAGAGTATTAAGTTTATGATTAGGCATGCTTGGCCACAAATACTTACTTATTTGAACCGTACACATGTAATCAAAATCAGGATTAGGAATTCCGTAGGTTTCCAGGCAGGCACGAAGTACGGATACATCAAAACTTGCATTGTGAGCAATTACCATACTATCTTGTAAATAATCCTCCACTTCATCCCAAATGTAATTAAAGCTTGGCTGGTTGGCCACATCATCTTCAGTAATGCCATGTATGCTAACATTAATCGGGTGAAAGTACATTTCAGGTGGTGAAATCAACCATTCCCGACTGTCAACAATTACGCCGTTTTCAACTTTAACCAAACCAAGCGAACAGGCTGAATTTCTTTTGCCATTTGCGGTTTCAAAATCAATTGCGGTAAAATTCATATGCTATACCTGACTTAGGAATTGATCTTTTCTAAAAATTCATCTTCTGAAATCATTGGAATTCCCAGCTTCTCAACCTTAGCCAATTTACTAGGACCTATTTTTTCACCAGCCAGTAAAAAGCTTGTTTTTTTAGAAATGGATCCAACATTTTTACCTCCGTGCAATTCAATGAGTTCTTTCAGTTCATCACGAGAGTGCTTTTCAAAACTACCAGAAATGACAATGGATAAACCTTCCAATTTATTACTAGCTCCTTTGGAATCAGAAACTTCTTTTTCCAACTGAAGCCCATGAATTTTTAGTTTAGTGATTAATTCCTGATGGTATTCATCCGAAAAATATTCAACAATACTTTCTGCAATTTTAATCCCGATTTCATCTACTTCTACCAATTCCTCTACAGTTGATGATGCCAATTGATCAATAGAAGGAATTGCTTTTGCCAGTTTTTTTGCAACAGTTGCACCAACATATCTTATTCCTAATGCATACAATACTCTTTCGTATGGGACTTGCAATGAATCTTGGATACTGTTTAAAATTCTATCAGCCGATTTATCACCCATACGTTCCAAAGGAACAATATCCTCTTTCTTTAAGATGTATAGATCAGAAATATCCTTGATCAAGTTTTCCTTAAACAGCAGATCAATGGTTTCTTCTCCAAGACCATCTATATTCATAGCTCGCCTACTGATAAAGTGTTCGATCCTACCTTTAATTTGAGGAGGACAACTTTTATCATTCGGACAGTAGTGATTTGCCTCTCCTTCTTTGCGAATCAGTTTACTATCACATTCCGGACAATTTTCAATGAATTTTATTTTTTCAGCCCCATTGATTCTGTTTGCTTCATCTACTCCAACAATTTTTGGAATAATTTCTCCACCTTTTTCAACAAAAACGGTATCACCTTCATGTAAATCCAAATTATTAATGATATCGGCATTGTGAAGAGATGCCCGTTTTACTGTAGTTCCCGCCAGGAGTACAGGTTCTAAGTTGGCAACAGGTGTAATTGAACCAGTCCTTCCCACCTGGTAAGTAACTTGATTCAAGCGAGTAGATACTCTTTCAGCTTTGTATTTATAAGATATTGCCCAACGTGGAGATTTTGCTGTAAAACCTAATTCTTCCTGTTGGTCAATCGAGTTTACTTTAATAACAATTCCATCGATAGGAACAGGTAAACTATCACGTTTTTCATCCCATGATTTAATAAAATCGATTACTTCATCGATATTATTGCAAAGAGCCGTATGAGATGGAATTTTAAATCCCCAATTTTTAGCCGTTTGAAGATTGTCGAAGTGCTCTCGTTTTGGATTGTTTACGCCCAATAAATAGTACAGGTAACAATCTAATTTTCTTTTAGCAACAATGGCTGAATTTTGCATTTTAAGTGTTCCCGAAGCTGCATTTCTTGGATTGGCGAATGGTGTTTCTCCGATTTCTTCACGCTCTCTGTTTAGTTCTTCAAATACTGAAAAAGGCATTAAAATTTCGCCTCTGATCTCAAATTCTTCAGGATAGTCGTTTCCACTTAATTGCAATGGTACCGATCGAATCGTTTTTACATTGGCTGTTACATCATCACCTCTAACTCCGTCACCACGGGTAACAGCTTGAACCAATTTTCCGTTTTTGTAGGTTAGCGAAATAGAGGTGCCATCGTATTTCAATTCACAAACATACTTTATTTCACCATCAATCAATTTCTTAATTCTGGTTTCAAAGTCGCGAATTTCATCTTCGGAATAGGTATTGCCTAAAGATAACATTGGGTATTTGTGTTCTACCTGATTGAACTCTATATTGATATCGCTACCAACACGCTGAGTTGGTGAATTTGGATCTTTAAATTCAGGATACTTTTCTTCCAGCTCAATCAACTCTTTCAATAACATATCGAAATCGAAATCCGAGATAGTTGGTTGAGATAAAACGTAATAATTGTGATTGTGTGTATGTAATTGATTGCGAAGTTCGTCAATGCGAAGTTTAGCCTCTTGTTGGTTCATAATCTAATTGTAATCAATTTGTGAATAGATTTGAAGAATAAATCATCTTCATGAAATGTAAAAATAGTAAACCTTAAGCTTAATTTTACATGCTTTTGGTGGAATCTTTAATTGGTTTAATTAATGAATTGAGGTACAGTTGGGAATAAAATCAAATTTTATTACCCAAATAAGATATGCGATGTCGTTTACCGATTCATGCAATCCGTTAACCGATTTGCCTAAAAATTAAAAAGACAATTGTAATAATTTAGTGATACAATAAAATTATTGATGTGAACCTTAATCAAACAATATGGATGAACATAGAAGAAATAGAAGCCTTTTTGTAGGCATTGGATTAATTATAGTTGGAGTAGTTGTTATGCTTGAACGGTTAAATTTCCATTCTGAATTTATTTGGACATGGTTGTATCGTTGGGAGTCTATATTGATTTTAGTTGGCTTACTATCAATTGTTATTAAAAGGAGAATTTTAGGAGGTTTTGCAGCCATTGCAGTGGGAACTTATTTTTTATTGGATGAAATGATTTTTCTACCTGTAAATTGGGAAATTTGGTTTTTACCAATAGCTTTAATTGTAGCAGGAATAGCCTATATATTCCAACCTGTTTCGAAAGAATGTAAGAAATAAAGTATAAATTAATAGTTTTAAAATATAAAGCCATGAAACATCATTATCATCATAAAGATCAAGAATCAAGACAAAATAATAGAATAATTTTTGGTGTTTTTCTCATTCTGTTTGGTTGTCTGTTGGTATTAAAAAATCTGGATATTTTCCCTTACTACATGAAGGATATAATTTTCTCGTGGCCAGCATTGTTATTTGGACTTGGAGCGCTATTTTATGCTGGTAAAAAGGATAAAACTACCGGATTAATTTTAATGGGAGTTGGAGGGGTATTTCTTCTGCCAATAATTTTCGATTGGGGGTTTCATTGGAAGGGTTTATTTTGGCCAATAATTCTTATTGTGGTTGGAATTTTTATCATCAGAAAAAGAAATGAATGCATGCCTGGTGGCAGAGAAATTGATAGTAGTGATTCAGGATATATCGATGAATTAAATGTGTTTGGTGGTGGCGAGAAGATGATCAATACCAAAAATTTTAAAGGAGGTAAAATAACTTGTCTGTTTGGTGGATCAGAAATAAATTTATCGAATGCAGATTTGGCAGAAGGAACAAATGTTATTGATATTTTTGCCATGTTCGGTGGTTGTGTTTTAATCGTTCCTTCGGATTGGGATGTAAAAGTTGAAGTTTCGGCAGTTTTAGGTGGTGTTGCAGATAAAAGAATTCCAACGGCTAATTATGTGGTTGAACCGAAGAAAGAATTGGTGATTAAAGGTTTGGTGGCTTTAGGAGGTTGCGAAATTAAATCATATAAATAGTAAAAATGAGGCATCCTTTATTACGAAATTATTATGGAATACCAATCTATATTTGTACATGGATTTTATTTGTGTTGCTTCTCTTTATAATTGGGTGGTATTTTGATGGAAACGACTTATATTCCTCCTTTGTTAACTCGTTTAGCTTTTCGTTGCCTCTATTTGTTTTAGGGGCATGTGTTTGGTATGTAGTTCGTTATGTTAGTATGGATGAATCCGGAATTTTGGGTTTTATCCTTCATCATTTAACAGCAGGTGTGATTGTAGTTGGGATTTGGATCTCCGTAGCATATCAAATTAGAATAGTTTTTTTTGGTGAAGATCCAGATGGAATTAACTATTTCATACCATTACATTGGCAAGTGTTTTTTGCACTATGTATATACGATTATATAATACTAGTTTATTATTTGATCATTTATTACAGAAACTTTCAGGAAAAAACCATTCAGGAATCGGAACTGAAAAATTTGGTAAAGGAAGCTGAATTAAATGCTCTAAAATCTCAAATTAATCCGCATTTCCTATTTAATAGCTTAAATTCGGTGAGTTCACTTACATTATCTAGCCCTGAACAATCGCGAGAAATGGTTGTTAAATTGTCTACTTTCTTAAGATATTCATTAGGGCAAGATTTAAAGGAGTTAAATAGTTTATCAAACGAATTGAATAACATTCGCTTGTATCTTGATATTGAAAAGGTGAGGTTTGGTGAAAGAGTAGTGTTAAAATTCAATTCTACCTCAGATTGTGATAATTTGAAGATTCCAAATTTAATCTTACAACCTATTTATGAAAATGCAATTAAGTATGGGGTTCATGAAAGTATAGAGCCTGTTACCATACGTACTAATTGTGAAATGATTGATGATGTACTTAAAATTACAATCAGCAATAATTTCGATCCCGAATCAATTCCACCAAAAGGAAATGGCATTGGGTTAAGAAACATACAGGAACGATTAAGTTTAATTTATGGAAGAACTGATTTAATGAAGATTGTTAAATCAGAAAATCAGTTTACAGTAAATTTAGAATTCCCACAAAATATACAAGCATGATAAAAGCAATAATTATAGATGATGAGTCATTGGCCAGAGATTTGGTTGCTAACTATTTGGACTCTGAAAAGGATATTGAAGTTATAGGAGAGTTTGCAAACGGTTTTGAGGGACTAAAGGCGATTAATGACTTAAATCCGGATTTGGTGTTTTTAGATGTACAGATGCCAAAATTAACTGGATTTGAATTACTGGAATTACTGGATAAACCTTGTAATATCGTATTTACTACAGCTTATAACGAATATGCAATAAAAGCTTTTGAACACAATGCTATTGATTACTTGTTAAAACCATTTTCAAAGGATAGATTTCTTGCTGCTTTGGAGAAAGCAAAAGAAAGAATTTCGAATGTTACTGACAATCAAGATCAGATTGAAAAAATAAAATCACACAATGATGATTCGGAAGAATTAATCAATAGAGTGGTAATCAAGTCCAGAAATAAGATTGATGTAATTGCAGTTGATAAAATTAAATATTTCGAAGCTCAAGATGATTATGTAATGATATATACAGATGAAGGACGTTACCTGAAACAAAAAACAATGAAATATTTCGAGTTGCATCTGAATTCTGATGAGTTTTGTAGAATACATCGTTCGTATTTGGTGAAAATCGACCAAATTTCGCAATTGCAACCATATGAGAAAGATAATTGGGTAGTTATTCTTAAATCAGGCGAAAGTTTAAAAGTTAGCCGAAATGGATTCAAACTTCTCAAGAAACAATTGGAGATTTAATTTATATTCGACAATGAAAAAATCGCTATTGCATTAATGTAGTAGCGATTTTTTTTGTCAGAATCTAAAAAGAAAAGTAATAATTAAGTATTGTTTGTTGAATTTAAAATTTTACAAGAATTTAAATGAAGTAACTAAAATAATGGATAAGAGTATTTATTTTTATTATAAATATCCAATATATTTCTGAATAAGTATTTTATTTTCAACATAATTATATATATTTGTGCTGCCCAACTACACTAAACTAATCTATAACTAGAATGAACCTAAGATTTACTTACGCCAAAAGTGCGTTTATTATTAT
>NZ_BAZX01000047.1 GCF_001310955.1 Marinifilum fragile JCM 15579 | reverse complement strand
AAACAAAGAAATAAAAGCCAATTTCAGCAACCAACATACATGGATATGGTGGCTATTCAGAGGAATTAAAACAACACCTAATTAACAATTGGAATACTATTGACTCCTATCCTGAAGCATCTGCCGAAAGTTTTATAAATGTATTAGCTAAAGATCTAAAGGTTGAAACCGACATGTTGTTGGCCGTAAATGGTGCAACTGAAGCTTTTTACTTAATTGCACAATGCTTTAATAACAGCAGTTCAACCGTAATTATACCTACATTTTCAGAATATGAAGATGCCTGTAAAATCAATAATCACAAACTGAATTTTATAAACTGGAAAGACTTGTCCTCTTCTTCCAGTTTCAATACTGATTTGATTTGGATCTGTAATCCGAATAATCCTACAGGCGATATTTTATTAAAAAAAGATCTGGATATTTTATTAAAGAATCATCCAAATTCGGTTTTTGTATTGGATGAAGCTATATAGATTTCACTGATGTAATTTCATCTTCAATAGATTTAATCAAAAAACATCAAAATCTAATCATCGTTAAATCTCTCACAAAAAACTTCTCAATTCCCGGCCTGAGATTGGGATATTTGATCGCAAACAAGGTATTGGTACAGAAAATTGAATTCTACAAGGCTCCCTGGACGGTAAATTCACTCGCAATTGAGGCTGGAAAATACCTAATTCAGCACAAATCGGATGTTTTGCCTCCTGTAAAACACTATAAATCAAGTACGGAAAAATTCACTAAAAAATTAGCGGAAATTTCAGGCATTAAAATTCACCCAACAAAAACTTCCTATTTTTTGATCGAACTAGAAAAAGGAGACTCTACAGAGCTAAAAAATTATCTGGTTTCTGAATTTGGCATCCTGATTCGCGATGCTAAAAATTTTCGTGGCCTAAATTCTTCTTATATTCGCGTGGCAACATTAAATGAAGAAAAAAATCAGTTGCTAATTGATGCATTACAAAAATGGAGCAAATTAAATACATTATAATACCTCTTCTTATTGGATATGTTTTGGATCTAATTTTTGGAGATCCCAGGAAGTTACCTCACCCTATAGTTGGTTTTGGAAATTCAATTTCTATTCTGACCCAATGGTTGAACAAAGGAAAAAATAGATTGATTAAAGGTGCAATGATGTGTTTGTTTTTGGCATCATCAGTATTTGCTCTTTTTTACCTGTCGTCATATTTATTGCTACAGCTTAATGAATACGCGTACATTGTTTTTACATCGGTATTTGTATTTTATGGATTGGCCAACAAAAGCCTTCTGCAAGAAGGAATTGAAGTCTTTTACCATTTAAATAGCATGGGATTAGAAGCCGGACGTAAAAGACTATCCTGGATTGTTGGGCGAGATACATCCCAATTAACTGAGCAAGAAATTCGCTTAGCTGTATTCGAGACCTTATCAGAGAATTTATCAGACGGTGTTGTTGCTCCTCTCTTTTACTATGCAATTGGTGGAATTCCTGGCATGATGTGCTACAAAATGATTAACACCATGGATTCCATGATTGGATACAAAAATGACAAGTACATATTATTTGGTAGATTCGCAGCACGTTTGGACGATGTGGTTAATTTTATCCCATCCAGAATTACTGCCTTTTTAATGACCTTTGTTACATTGAGTTATCGCGGGCTTAAATTCATATTTAAATATGGGAAAGCACATACAAGTCCTAATGCAGGATATCCTGAATCAGCATTGGCTGGCATTTTAAATTGTCGATTTGGCGGTCCCCATGATTATGGTGGAGTTAGCGTTGATAAACCTTATATTGGTGAGAATGATCGACCTTTGAAAAATGAGGAAATCAATAAAATCAGATACATAAACCATGCTGTATGTTTTGTTAGCATCCTAATTATTATTGCATGCTATTTACCATGGAATAGCCTGTTTTAAAAAAGGGAAAAAATATTCTTGCCAGACTTATAAATTCGTAAATTCACCATAACAAATAATTCTTATATATAACACTTAAATTTAGCTATGATTCATTTAATTACGGGAGGGCAAAGATCTGGAAAAAGCGAATTCGCAGAAAAATTGATCTTAAGTAAAACTCCAAATCCTGTATATATGGCCACGTCACGGGTTTGGGATGATAATCATAGAAAAAGAATTGAAGCTCATAAAACTCGCCGGGGATCTCAATGGAGCAACATCGAAGAAGAAAAGTTCTTAAGTCAGCATGATGTAAATAATAGAGTCATCTTACTTGACTGCATTACACTTTGGCTCAATAATTTTTTCTTCGATAATGGAGAGGATGACGATAAAACAATAGCTCAGGCCAAAGAAGAGCTGGACAAAATATTCTCAAAGGATTGTGATTGGATTATTGTAACGAATGAGTTAGGCTTGGGTGGTCATCCTGGTAATGAAATGGCAATGCGCTTTAATGACATCCAAGGAACCATTAACCAATATATTGCAGCTAAGGCTGATATTGTTAGCATGGTTATATCGGGAATTCCACTTGAAATAAAGAACACACTAAAATAAACCACTAACTAAACTAACATGAACAAACTCCTTACAATTGGAGCACTATTAATTGCTCTTTTATTTACTACATTCTCTTGTAAAAGAGTTCCTACAAAAGCCGAGAAAAGGATTAAGGTTGGCGTATTCGACAAAAATGGCGATAGCCCATGGTGTATTGCCGATGCAGTTGAAGCTTTAAAAATAGATCCAAAAATTGATTGTGAAGTGATTCGTGCAAGTCAGATTGTATCTGATGAAATTCTTGATTTTGATGCAATTGTATTCCCTGGTGGAAGTGGCAGAAGCGAAACCATGAGTCTTGGAGAAACTGGTATTGAACGAGTTGTTTCTTTGGTAAAAGATAAAGGTATAGCTATTGTTGGTATTTGTGCTGGAGCATACATCATGACCAATACTCCAAACTATCCAAGCTTAAATCTTACTGGCTATAAAGCCATTGATATTGAGCATGATCATCGTGGACATGGATTGGCAAAATTCTCTTTATCTGAAGAAGGAGAGAAAATCTTTCCAGAATTAAAAGATCGTGAAATTTCTTTTTGTCAGTATTACGAAGGACCGGTTTTGGTTTCTGCTGAAGATGAAATTGAAGAAGGATCATTGGGAATCATGTTGTCTGATGTTCACACAGTTGAAGGAACACCTGCAAACATGACTAACAACAGACCATTTATAGTAGCCAACACAGTTGGAAAAGGAAAAGTGGCTTCATTTGTTGGTCACCCTGAATGTACTCCTGGAATGCGTTGGATGCTTCCTCGTATTGTTCGTTGGGCTACAAATAGCGAAATGGTAAAATATCCTAAGTCTGTAGTGCGTCCTGATTTCTTCAAGAAGGAAATTATTTATACCAAAGAGATTCAGGATCTTCAATCAAAATACTACAATAACCTTTCAGGATCAAAAGAAGAGAAATTGGAAGCAATTGATAAGGTAATTGAATTGGCTTGTTGGTCTTCTAAAAAATGGATTCCTGGATTATTGCGCGATAAAGATGCTGATGTAAGAAGCAAAGCTTCAATTGCATTGGTAAAATTAGAAAGAACAGATGCATTAGCGGATTTGGAAGTAGCCTTCGCTAATGAAACAAACGATGACTGTAAAATTCAGTTGAAAAAAAGCTTAACTGAATTAAAAAATATTCTTGGTAAAAATAGAAATTAACAGATGATTGAATTTAAAATTGATTCTTTATCAGATAACTTAAATAAAGAATTACAGGAGAAGATTGATACGAAAACCAAACCAATTGGTTCGTTAGGAATGTTGGAAAAAATTGCTTTCCAATTAGGGAAAATTCAAAATAGCCTGAATCCTGAGATTAACAATCCTAATGTGGTTGTATTTGCTGGAGATCATGGTATTGCTGATGATGGAGTTAGTTTTTATCCAAAATCTGTTAGCTACCAAATGCTATACAATTATATGGAAGGTGGTGCAGCATCAACTGTATTTGCAAAGCAACACGGTATCAAATTTAATGTAGTTGATGCGGGTGTTGATCATGATTTTGATCCAAGCCTTCCTATAATAAACAGAAAGTTGGCCTACGGTACTAAAAATTACCGATTGGAACCAGCTATGACCAAAGAACAATGCCTCGAAGGAATTAAACGAGGTGCCAAAGTAATTGAAGAAATTCACCAAAAAAGTTGTAATTTCATTATTTTCGGTGAAAAAGGAATCGGAAATACTTCATCAGCTTCACTAATACTTAGCCTTTTAGGAGATATTTCTTTGGAGGAATGTGTTGGCAGAGGTACTGGATTAGATAAGGAAGGTGTAAAAAGTAAATTCGATCTTTTAAACGAAGGGCTTTTAAAATATAACAAATCCAATGATCCAATTGATGTGCTTACTCACTTTGGAGGATTTGAAATTGTGATGATTGTTGGGGCCATGTTAAAAGCCGCCGAACTTAAAATGACACTTTTAATTGATGGTTCATAATTACATCGGCATTACTGGCTGCATTTAAAATCAACCCTAAAGTAAAGGATTACTGCTTATTTGCACACAAATCAAATGAACAGGCTCACATTAAAATGCTGAATATCATTGGCGGCGAACCAATTCTAGACATTGGCATGCGCTTGGGAGAAGCAACAGGAGCAATGGTTTGCTATCCTTTAATAAAGAGTGCAGCTCAATTCATGAACGAAATGGCTTCCTTTCAGGATGCAGGTGTTAGCGAAGCAAAAGAAGAAATATAAACCAGATTAAAATCAGTATCCATATGAATTTCGATATAAAAACTCCAAACAAAGAGTTGATAGAACAACTTCAACACAAAATTGATTTTAAAACCAAACCAATTGGTTCATTAGGAATGTTAGAACAATTGGCTGTTAAAATAGGTTGTATTCAAAATACCTTATCTCCTGAATTAAATAAACCAACTATAATGGTTTTTGCTGGAGATCATGGCATTGCATTAGATGGCGTTAGCTTATCCGCAAGAGGTAACCTGGCAAATGGTTGCCAACTTTATGGCTGGTGGTGCTGCCATTAATGTATTTGGTCGTCAGAATGGCATTGATATAAAAATTGTTGATGCAGGTGTAAATTACGATTTCGACAAAGAATGGAATGTAATTGATGCCAAAGTTGCTCATGGAACCAAATCATACCTTAATGATGCAGCCATGACTGCAGAACAATTTCAACTAACCATTAAAAGGGGAGCTGACTTGGTAGAGCAAGCTCACAAAGATGGAACCAATATTATTGGATTTGGTGAAATGGGTATTGCAAACACCTCTTCTGCAGCTGTTTTATTGCATTTATTGGCTGATGTAGATTTAAAAGAATGCGTTGGACGAGGTACTGGATGGGACGATGAAGGCTTGAAAAGAAAATATGAAATTTTGAAATCGGCCGTTGAGAACTATAAAGGTGACTCATCTATTGAAAATATATTCGCTCACTTCGGTGGATTTGAAATTGTAATGATTGCTGGTGCCATGTTAAAGGCAGCCGAACTGAAAATGATCATCATGGTAGATGGATTTATCATCACTTCAGCACTTTTGGCTGCATCTAAAATAAATCCTAAAGTATTGGAGTATTGTATTTTCACTCACAAATCGAACGAAAATGGCCACAAGCACATGCTAGCACATTTAAATGCCGATGCAATTTTAGATTTGGGCATGCGATTGGGCGAAGGAACTGGTGCTGCTGTAGCTTATCCTATTATCGAATCAGCGGTTAACTTCCTGAATCAGATGGCTAGTTTCGAGGATGCTGGCGTAAGCAATAGCGATAAAGTCCTTAATGAATAACATCAGTTCTAAAGCTTAGAAAAAATATGAAACGCGAACTCAACATTTTCTTTACAGGTTTATCCTTTTTTACAAGAATTCCATTTCCAAAATGGGCTGATTTTAAAAAGGAATACCAGCACGAAGCCATTAAATATTTTCCTATTGCTGGCTTGCTAATTGGTGGTGTTGCGGCTTTAGTATTTTATTTGAGTAACTTGCTTTTACCTTTCAATTTGGCAGTGATATTGAGTATGGTAGCCACAGCATTGCTAACCGGAGCATTACACGAAGATGGTTTTATGGATGTTTGCGATGGATTTGGTGGTGGTTGGACCAAAGAAAGAATCCTTGAAATCATGAAGGATTCGTTAATTGGTGCATTTGGCGTTACCGGAATCATCTTCCTGATATTGACAAAATTTTATTGTCAGTTCTCCATATCTGCAAATCAATTGCCTTGGATTTTAATCGCTGCACACTCAACAACACGAATGGCATCAGCTACTTTGGTAAACACGCACCAATATGCAAGAGTTGAGAATTCTAAAGCCAAAGACTATTCACAAAAACTAAGCATTGGTAATTTTATATTTATGATATTAACAGGAATTTTACCTTTGGCTCTTTTAGGTAATGCTAAATTTTTCCTGATTATAATTCCTGTATATCTTTGCAAGTTCTTGTTAGGAAGATATTACAACAAGTGGATAAACGGATACACAGGCGATTGCATTGGAGCAACGCAACAAGTTTGCGAAATCGTCTTCTACCTATCTTATATATCACTTTTAAACTATTAATATTACAAAATGGAAATCTATTTAATTCGTCATACCGCAGTAGCAGTAGAACAAGGAGTTTGCTACGGACAAAAAGATGTTGATTTGGCCAAAACATATCCTGAAGAATTGGAAACTGTCAAGAAAAATCTTGATGGAGTGGAGTTTGATAAAATCTATACAAGTCCTCTTTCAAGAGCGAAAAAACTAGCCAACGATATTTATCCTGATCAAGCCCAGGAGGAAGCTAGATTAATGGAGTTGCACTTTGGGGATTGGGAAGGAAAAGTTTGGGACGAAATTAAAGATCCTTTCCTTGAGAAATGGATGGAAGATTTTGTAAACCTTAAATGCTCTAATGGTGAGTCGTTTGTAATGCTTCGCGATCGTGTATTAGAATTCTGGAATGAATTGAAAGCACAAGATCACAAAAAGGTTGCCGTGTTTACTCATGGCGGTGTGATTCGAACCATTCAGGCCATCGAAAAAAACATCAAGCTGGAAGATTCATTTAATATCGCAACACCAGCATTTGGCGAGGTAGTTGTAGTAAATGTATAAGCTTCTTTCAATAGTATAAGATTAAGCAGAACCTATTGGTTCTGCTTTTTTGTGTGCTTTTTATTTGGTAAAAACTAATAACTATATGAAAAACACACTTCTCACTCATGCAAAGAGTGTAGTTTTTGGGTAAAATATGCTTTGCACGAATGGGAAGCATATTTTTTTGTAAATCCATATACAATGCAAGCATGTATAAATCATTTTTTTCTAATGAAACATACTTTGCAAGCATGTGAAGTATATTTTTTTTGCGTAAAATAAGCTTTGCATGCATGAGATGTATATTCCTCTGTAATAAAATATACAGTGCAAGAGTGATATACACATTTTTTTATGGTCGAACATGCATTGTAAGCTTCCAATGCAAATTTTCCTAAAAATAGAGTCCGATTTTCTACATAAATACCTATTAAAAAGGGGTAAAAAAGATCAGATACATTCATTCCAAATTAACTTAGGGAAGCATCTCAAATTTGCCAGCAAAAAATAAAATAGTATTTTAGCAAACTGGAATTAACAATAATTCAACATGAAACAACTGTTTATTTCTTTGATTTGCTTGCTTTTAATGTGTATATCATGCACAGAACGTGTGGTATTCACGCATGAGAAGGTTACTCCGGAATATGCAGAAATCGAAAGCAAAGATGATGTACATGCCTTTGCTGACAGCCTTATTACTCCTTATATCTATACCAAGGTAATTTCCTTAAGAAAGCTTCCTGTAAACGAGAAAAAGCAGAAGTTTATAGAAATGTTATTGCCTTCTGTTCTTCTTGCGCAACACAATTTAAATCAGAAAATAAGAAGAGTAGAACACATTGAAAACTGGCTAACACAACATCCCAATTACATCGAGAGCGATAGTATTTTCCTTTTTCAGTTGTTCGAGCAGTACAATTGCTCCGAAATATCCGAATTAAAGAAAAGATTGAAACCGCACCCTGCAAGCATCGTTCTTGGTCAAGCTGCTTTGGAATCAGGTTGGGGATCATCCAGATTCTTTCAGGAAGGAAATAATGTTTTTGGCATATGGTCCTACAACAAAGAAGAGAATAGAATTAAAGCATTGGTTGGAAGGGATTCTACACATATTTATGTACGCAAATATTCCAGTATAGAAGAATCGGTAGACGATTATTATCAGACCATTGCCAGGGTACGTGCATATAAGGAATTTAGATTGGAGAGATCAAATACCAATGATCCTAGTAAACTGGTGCCATTATTGTATCGATATTCGGAGATTGGAGAGGCTTACACGAAGAAACTCAATAGCCTAATAAAGAACAACAAGCTTACTCAATACGATAATTACACGATTGATGATAAGTACTTGCAAAAGGAAACCATTGAATTGGCTCAATTAAATAAATTTCCTCTAAACAGTGTTTATTGAAGAATATTTTTGTGTTAATTTTATTTGATTTTTCTCTGAAATCGTTATTTTTAGGCTTGTTTTGATGAAAAAATATAAAATCAAATAATCATAAAATTCAAAGTATGAAAAAGTTAATTTTATTTATTGCAGTATGTTTTTGTGCAACAAGTTTATTTGCACAAACAGCCGAGGAATTCAAAAATGCTGGTAATGATGCGTTAAGATCTAAAGATTACAAAACAGCGTTGACAAACTTGGAAAGTTATGTTGCTGCAATTGACACAGTTGATAAGCCAGTAGTTTATAACCTAGGTGTTGCTGCATACAAAACAAAAGATTACGCAAAATCTGAAAAATATTTCAATCAGTCAATTGAGAATGATTATAAGAAATTTAATTCATATCAGTATTTATCAAATTCTTTGAAAAAGCAAAAGAAGAATGATGAAATGATTGCAACATTGAAGAAAGGTATTGAAGCTTGTCCTACAAAAAATAAGAAATTAAAAGCATCTTTGGCTAAAGAATACTTTGGCTCTGCACAAAAAGCAAATAATTTCGAAAAGTCAGAAGACCTTTATAAAAAAGCTGCAGGGATAGAATCTAAATATAAAGAAACTGCGCTTTTAGCATTGGGTCAGTTGTATTATAATAAAGGAGCTGAATTTTGGCCAGCAAATCAAGATAAAGCTAAATCATATTTTGAAAAATCAACAAATACATTAAATGATGTATTAAAAATGAATCCAGGAAGAAAAGAAGCTTCAGATTTAATTGCAACAATTAAAGGATTGGTGAAGTAATTTCTTAGAAATAATATAAATAAAAAGGGATACTCAAAATTGAGTATCCCTTTTTATATTCTTTCGTATAGGAAATTGTATTTTCATGCCATTCATGATGAGATTAAATTACAACTACATTCAGAAAATTCTTTTCAAGGGCATTCTGCTCTTAGTAGTATGTATTTTGCCATTTTCATCCTATGCCAAAAGTGATTTGAAAGGAGAGTTCAATTTACACTCCGTAAACTTTGTTCAAAAATCTATTGATGTTAGTAAGTCTGATGAAACACTTTATTTTTCACTGAGAGCTTATTCTCTGCAAGGACTAAACAAAGTTGATATTTACTTCGAATCTCCATCGGGGAAAGAAGTGATTCAAACCACTTGTGAGAATAAGAAAAAAACCAAAGTAGGAATGCTTTTGGGTAGAATCTTATTTAAGAAGAAATCGGAAAGCGGTGAATGGAAAATAAGCAAAATTGTTTTAGTCGATTGGGAAGCAATTGCCACACCTACGACAAAAAATTCCTGGCTGAAAATAAGTTTACTCACTCATTGTTGATTAAAAACAAAAGGTAGTTTTCCCATTCCTACATATTCAAGAAAAATTTCTCTTATTTATCACTAGTCTTAATTAATAGTAATTCAGTAAGATACTGATTTCATTACTGTTTTTAACTAATTTCTCCACATTTCTTACGCTCTTTTATTAGCATCTTTGCAGCATACAAAATACTATTAACCGTGCATGTTGCACGAAGAAAAACAAACAAATGGCAAAGATTAGTTCTAAAGATGCTTTAAGATACCATGCCGAAGGACGTCCTGGTAAAATTGAGGTGATTCCAACAAAACCATACCGAACTCAACGAGATCTGGCTTTAGCTATAGTCCTGGTGTTGCTGAACCATGTCTTGAAATTGAAAAAAACGCTGCAGATGCTTATCGTTACACAGGTAAAGGAAATCTTGTAGCAGTAATTTCTAACGGAACTGCAGTTCTAGGTTAGGTAATATTGGAGCATTGGCTGGAAAACCGGTTATGGAAGGTAAAGGTCTGTTGTTTAAGATATTTGCAGATATAGATGTTTTCGACATCGAAGTTGATGCAACTGATGTTGATAAATTTGTTGAAACCGTTAAAGCAATTGCTCCAACCTTTGGAGGTATTAACCTTGAGGATATAAAAGCTCCTGAATGTTTCGAGATTGAAGAAAGATTAAAAAAGGAACTTGATATCCCTGTAATGCATGACGATCAGCATGGTACTGCTATTATTTCTGCTGCAGGTTTATTAAATGCTCTTGAACTGGGAAATAAGAAAATTGAAGATGTAAAAGTGGTGGTAAATGGAGCAGGAGCTGCCGCAATATCTTGTACCAAACTTTACATTTCATTAGGGGTAAAACCTGAAAATGTAATCATGTGCGATAGTCGTGGTGTTATCAACACCAAACGCACCGACTTGAACAAGCAGAAAAAACAGTTCATGACAACTCAAGACATTGATACTCTTGAACAAGCTTTGGTAGGTGCCGATGTATTTTTAGGTTTATCAGTTGGTGGAATCATGAGTAAAGAAATGGTTCTTTCAATGGCTGAAAATCCTGTTGTATTTGCATTGGCAAATCCTGATCCTGAAATTTCATACAATGATGCTTTCGATGCTCGTAAAGATGTCATTGTAGCAACGGGTCGTTCCGATTATCCTAATCAAATCAACAATGTATTAGGTTTCCCTTATATTTTCCGAGGAGCACTTGATGTTAGGGCTACAGCTATTAACGAAGAAATGAAAATCGCTTCGGTTCATGCCATTGCCAAATTGGCAAAAGAACCTGTTCCTGAGTCAGTACATACAGCTTACGATGAACCAATATTGTATTTGGCAGACATTATATTATCCCTAAAGCATTGGATCCTAGATTGGTTTCAAGTGTTTCCATTGCAGTTGCAAAAGCTGCTGTTGAATCAGGTGTTGCACAAAAAGAAATTACCGATTGGGATGCCTACGCTGAAGAGTTGAAGCAAAGGTTGGGAACTGAAAATGAGTTACTGAGAACAGTATTCAACAAAGCTAAAAGATTCCCAAAACGTGTTGTATTTGCCGAAGGTAATAACTTTAATGTTCTTAAAGCTGCACAAATTGCATTGCATGAAGGAATTGCAAAGCCAATTATTCTAGGTAATGCAGAAAATATCAAGCGCATTGTTGAAGAAAATGAATTGGATTTGACTGGCGCCGATATTATTGATGTTAGAAGTGAAGCTGAAAGAAATAGAAGAGATTGTTACGCCAATATTTTATGTGAGAAACGAGGCCGTAAAGGTTTAACTCATAAGGAAGCAGCTGAGAAAATGTACGACCGAAATTATTTCGGTGCCATGATGGTTGAAAATGGCGATGCAGATGCATTTATTTCAGGATATGCAACCAGATATTTCGAAGCTCTTAAAATTGCCAGCAAAGTTATTGGAATTGAAGAAGGAATGAAAACTCTTGTGGGAATGAACATTATCATGACCAAGAAAGGACCTCTTTTCTTCTCTGATACAACGGTAAATTCTGAACCAACACCTGAATCGTTGGTTGATACAACATTAAGTACCGCTAGAGCATTAAAAACATTCAATGTTGATCCGGTTATGGCCATGGTATCATACTCAAACTTTGGTTCGGTAAGAAAAGGTAGTCCGGTAAGAGCCAATAAAGCAATTGAATATCTGCATGAAAATCATCCTGAATTGCCAGTGGATGGTGAAATGCAATTAAACTTTGCTCTTGATAAAAAGCTGAGAGATGAAACCTTTGCTTTTAACAAAATCAAAGGAAAAGATGTGAATACAATCATTTTCCCAAATCTTAGCTCCGGAAATATTGCTTACAAGCTAATGCAAGATCTTGGTGGTTTGGAAAATATTGGCCCTATTTTGTTGGGAACAGCAAAACCTTTCCATATAGTACCAATGGGATGTTCTGTAAGAGAAATCATTAACATGACGGCCATAGCGGTAGTTGATGCACAAGGATAAGCTTTAAAATTAATTCAGATATGAAAAGGATGGAAGTTAATTCCATCCTTTTTCTTTTTTAATTAAGAAGACACATTTTAATTGACAATTGGTATTGTTATATCATTGGACTTTCTATTTTTGCAAAAAATTTAAATCATGAGTGTAATATATATTCTGGACCTTATTGGGACGCTAGTATTTGCCATAAGTGGAACATTGTCTGCGGCAAATAAAAAGCTTGATTTATTTGGGGCTTACTTTACTGGATTTATTACAGCCATTGGCGGTGGTACGCTAAGAGATGTGGTTTTAGGTAACTTCCCAGTTGCCTGGATTAGTGATTTAAATTATATCGTGATTATTAGTTTGGGGGTAGTTCTTACTTTTCTTTTCAAAAATACAATCATGACCTTAAAACGTACATTATTTCTTTTTGATACGATAGGAATTGGCGTTTTTACAATTATAGGGATTGAAAAATCATTGAACTTGGGAATTCATCCATTTCTGGCAATTATAATGGGTTTATTCTCTGCTGTCATGGGTGGTGTAATTCGAGATACCTTATGTAACGATATTCCATTAATTTTCAGAAAAGAAATTTATGCTACTGCATGTCTTGCAGGTGGAGTGCTATTCATTTTATTAAACTCGTTAGGAATTAATTCTGCATTAAATCAGTTCCTTACCATTTCTTGCATTATACTTTTCAGATTGCTATGTATCAAGTTTAAAATCTCATTGCCTGTATTAAAATACTAGCTAATAAGCCATTCCTTTTTCTTTAACGAGCCGAAATTTCGTATATTTAGTAAGCTCGTTAAAAAGGATTCAAATGGCTAATAGAGAGAGAAAAATTTCCATAAACAAACAAGTTCTTCATTTTACTCCAGATGATTCCAGGGTGGTAACTCATTTTTTTACGCCAGGGAACAGCAAGCGTATTGAGAACATTTTTGAACGCATTTTCCTTTTGTCTGAAGAGGAGGCAAAAAAAATTTTAGATCAGACCTTAAAAAATTTTTCCAAGCGCCATCGCAATATAAAGAGAATTTTTAAGGACAATTTCGACAAAATTATTAAAACAACAGAATTCGAAAATAACTTTAGCCTGGAACAAAAGCTATTAATTGGTTCTTATTTCACCATGGAATATTCCATTGAATCCGCTGCGCTTTTTAATCCATCCATTGTTATTCACCCTGAGGCTATCGATTCTGAATCAGGTAGATTAAAGGTTCTATTAAGCTTCAGAGCTGTAGGAGAAGGACATATTTCTTCAATTGTCTTTAGACGAGGGGTAATTAGATCCAATGGTGAATTACTGGTTCAAAAAAGCAGTGCTTTGGTTGAACGGGTAAACCGAACTCCTAATTCCATATATCTAAAAAGTGATTTTTGCCTGAAGTTAAAAGAAATTGGTACTTATGATTTGGTATCAAAAATATTGGACAATCTGTTGGATGAATTCACATTTGATGAACTAGAGGAAGCCATTCAAATCTTCAGAAAAATGAAGGATATAAAGCATAAAAAAATTGGAAGAAGTAGCGAAGAGGCTATAGATACCTTACTGTGGTTAGCCAACGCTAATTATGAGATCAAATTTTCACCAGAGTTGGATATTAGCGCACGAGTAATTTTCCCAGTTTCAAATAATGAAATCAAAGGAGTTGAAGATGCCAGGTTTGTATTATTTAAAAATGGTAATGGAACGGGAAAACATGTTTACTATGCAACATATACAGCATACAATGGATTTACAGCTTTACCACAATTAATAGAAACTATTGATTTTTGTCATTTTAAAGTATCTGTCCTTTTGGGTGAAGGGTCGAAAGGTAAAGGCATGGCCTTATTTCCAAGAAAGATAAATGGCAAATATGCAACCATTTCAAGAAATGATAATGAAAACCTGTACATCATGTTTTCTGACAATATAAAATATTGGGAAAATCCCATTCTATTGAAACCTCCGGCTTTTTATTGGGAATTTTTCCAAATTGGCAACTGTGGTTCTCCCCTTGAAACCGAAAAAGGCTGGCTTCTTCTAATCCATGGAGTAGGTCCTGTTCGAACCTACACCATAAGTGCTATTCTGCTTGACCTTGAAGATCCAACAAAAGTTATCGGATTATTAAAGGATCCATTTTTAATTCCTAACGAACAAGAAAGAAACGGTTATGTGCCTAACGTTGTGTATTCATGTGGCGCAATTATTCACAATAACATGCTAATCCTTCCATATGCAATGTCTGATTCACGCTCTGGAATTGCATCCCTTAAAGTAAAGGAATTGTTTGATAAGATGATTTATTATTAATGCACTATTTTTCTGCTTAAATCCAATTGTTCTGGCCTATAATAGAATTGTGCACCTTCAATTGGCGGTACCAAAAGATTTTGATACAATTCAATATGTCTATTGGCAATTTGGGTCCAATTAATTTTCTCATTATTAATCCTGATATTCTCCTGAAATTCAATCCTTAAGTCATCATCTTGCAGCAAATTGGTGATATGATTTACATATTCATCATCATTTGAAGCATAAAATCCTCCTTTGACTTCTTCTATCCAGTTTTTGAAACTCATTAATTCGGATGTTACTACTGGCAGCAACAAAGCTGATGCCTGGGCCAATACACCACTTTGAGCTCCCTTAAGATAAGGAAGAGTCATAACATCAGCAGCACTCAAAATTGTATCCAAAGTAAATTGTGGAAATTTACCATAAATGATTTTAACATGTTTCTTAATTTCTGGCTTGTTCAGTAATTTATACAAGTGGTCTTTATATTCTGAATGCTCATTAATTCTACTTCTGGAAGCCATTAGCAAAATTAAATCTTTATTCTTTTCAACTAAACGTGGTAGTAATTCTATAATTTTCTCAAAGTTTTTAGTAGATCTCATATAGCCTGCTAATAAAAGTACTTGTTTGCCTTCTAATCCAAGCAATGCCTTTGCATTATCAATTCTCTTTACTTCACGCACTCCATGTGGAATAACAAGTATTGGTTTAGGACAATCATAGTTCTCCAAAAGAATATCTTTCTGAAAGTTTTCATGAACAATTATAGCACTGCTCAAATTTAAAATATGTTGAACGATTAATTTTTCTTGATATTTAAGATCTTCAAAAATAGTATGCAATGTTACAACAACAGGTGTATCCGCTAAATTACAGCGAATTAAAAACTCTACTATCTGAACACCACGCTGATCTCCAAATAAGCCAAACTCATGTTCAATTTGAACAATATCAGGAGTTAATCTTTCTACATGAAAGAATAATTTGGAAGCAATGTCCTGGTCTTGTGGTGTATATACCTCAAATACATTATTTCCCTTTGCTCCAATTTGAGCCAATATTCTAATTTCTTTTCCTTTGGCACTTACAGAATCACTTAAATATTGTGTGTAAGTTGCAATTCCACACTCAGTAGGTGGATAAGTTGAAACATATGCAATTCTCATAATAGGCTTAATTAAAATGTTTTAAAAGATCTTGTACACTTGTAATTGCAAGACAAACCGTCTCATCACAAGCGCCATAATAAATCCACAATTCTCCATTATCTTTCTCCACTAAGCCATTTGTAAAAACAACATTAGGGAAAAAGCCATTTTTCTCATATTCCATTTCCGGAATCAATACAGGAGCATCTACTTTCTTTAATATTTTAGTAGGATCATGAAGATCAAGAAGCAGTAATTTTAAGGAGTAAACACTTTCTTCTCCTTTAGCATGATAAATTACCAACCAACCTTCATCGGTTTTAATAGGAGAGGAACCAGCGCCAATTTTTTGTTGTTCAGTTTTTGAACCATCAGGACGTAACAAACAAATATGTTCTCCCCAATTCATCATATCAGGAGAAGTGGCGTACCAAATAGAAGGCAATCCAAACCCCTTATTATCCGGGCGATGAATTGCTGCATATTTTCCATTCACTTTTTCAGGAAAAAATGCCACATCCTTGTTTAAAGGAGGGAAGACAATTCCCAGTTTTTCAACATTTATAAAT
>NZ_BAZX01000046.1 GCF_001310955.1 Marinifilum fragile JCM 15579 | reverse complement strand
TTTCAACTCTCATCTCTCCACCATGTCTTTCAACAAACTCTTTACAAAGGATTAACCCCAAACCGGTTCCTGTTTCATTTTCCGTTCCATTTTGAGTTACTTTCTCGTCTATCTTAAACAATTTGCTAATGTTTTCTGGTGTAATTCCTATTCCATTATCAGCTACTGTTATTTCGATAAATTGACCTACAACCTGCGAGCTAACTTTAATCACGCCCCCCCGAGGAGTAAATTTAATAGCATTGCTCACCAAATTTCGCACTACCGTATCAATCATGTTTTCATCAACAAAAGCCATAAGGTTTTCATCAATCTCTGCTGATAAACTAATTTCTTTGTGCTCTGCACTTCCGGTTAATAAATTGACCACTTCATTTACCAAATTCCATAAATCAACCTGTTTAGGTTTAAATTTGATATTACCAGTTTGCATTCGGGCCCATTCCAAAAGGTTTTCCAACAATTTGTAACCCCTTCTGGCCGATTGATTAATGATTTCATGAAAATTATGAAGTTGCTCTTTGCTAAGTTCTTCTGAACTATTTACCAGAAAATCCGAAGCACCAATTAATGATGCAAAAGGGTTTTTTAAATCATGGGCAATAATGGAAAAGAATTTATCTTTAGTTGCATTTAATCTTTCCAGCTCCTTTCTTTGCTTTTCAATCATCACTTTTTGGCGAGTCAATTCTTCCTCCAACTGATCCTTCACCATCATGCGCTTTCTTATATTCTGCAAAGGAATCAGAACTGTATCAATAATTTTAATATTGAATTTAAGTTCAACTTCTTTCAGGTTCGTCTGTGTACATTGCAATAAAACAGTATCGACCTTAGCTTTAGCCGAAGCCGAACGAGTATCTGTATCAATTAATGCGTACTCTCCAAAACTTCTTTCCGCGTTTAATTCAATAAATATGTGATCCTCATCATGAATTTGTACACATCCTTTGGCGATTACATATACTGCTCCTCCTGGATCTCCTATGGTAAAAATGCATTCTCCTGCAGGAACATTCTTCGTTTCGACAATTTCAGAAAGGTAAGTAAAGACTTTCTCATCCTGATCGGCCAGAAAATCTAATTTCTTTAACAATGAAATTTTGGTATCAGAAGGTAACATCATTTTAGGTCGTAATTTAGTCGACTACAAATTAATCTATTTATCATTCAAATAAATAAAATCTAAAAAATAAAGACAAAAAAAACTGCTGATAATTTCAGCAGTTTCAATACTTTATATGAACTGATTAGAACAATTTAAATCCTAATGTTACATTAAACATTTTATTCTTCTTTAGGAACTCTGATGAAACATCGCTTAATCCAAACTCATAATCTAGATCCAGAGTAAGTTTCCAAACATCAACACCAGCTCCTACTTTAGCGTTCCAAACTGCACCTTCAAAATCCTCATCAACTTCCATTAAAGTAGATTTAAAGCTATCGTCGATTTTAAAAGAAGCAACTGGCCCTGCAAATGTTCTTAATTTAAAAGCCGGAAGTTTTACAAGTTTATACCCTAAAAGCATTGGTATATCCAAACTTTTTCTCTTAATATCAAAACCAATACCGTCAACAACTAGTTCACTTTTTCGAGAAACATAATTTAATTCAGGCTGTACATACCATTTATTTAAATTAATTCTCAAAAAAGCACCAAGCATCATTCCGTTATCTGCCTTGTCCTTTATTGTTGTAGCATCAGGAATTTCAGAATCAATTTTAGTACTTACCAAACCTGTATGAAAACCTAAATTTACAGGAGACGACAATTGTGCGAATAATGCAGAACTGAATAAACAGATCACTGCAGATAAGATTAATTTCTTCATAGTTAAATTATTTTCAATTTTTAGAGACACTAATTTAATAGTTTTTTTAACATTAGTCATTAATTTAAAATTATTAATGTCATAAAATATAACATTCACTACTTTAACAAACCGAATAGGCACAAAAAAACCCGACTCAAAGCCGGGTTATTTTTTTGTTATGATAGGATTACAATCCCAATTTCTTTTTCATTTCTTTCGACAATGCATCTTTGTGAATCATGAAAGACATGGTTTTGTATGCTACAAATGGGAATGATGCATAAAAGTATCCATTGTACTTGTTGCTATCATCAGCCCATGAGTTCTTCACAATAAAGTATTTGTTGTCTTTTTGATCTTTTGCAATACCTACAATGTGCATACCGTGATCATCAGTAGTTGTGTAGTTATCGAATGCAAGCTGACGCATTTCCTGAGTAATTTCTTTCTCTTTAACCGGACCTGCATCACCACTTAATTTAGCAGCTTTCTCAGTTTTTGAAAGAGATTCCCATTTTGAAATTTCAGAATCTGTCATGTTTTTAGTTTCAGTTTCAGGAACAATAGCAATACCCTTTCTGTACATGAAACCTTTTTCACTTACATCAGAAGCCCAACCAATGGTATAACCATCCATAATTGCTTTCTCCATGATCTCCATCATTTCATTCAATGGCACGTTGTAAACTTCATCCCACAACCAGTTGTCTGGAACTTCGATAATGAATTTTTCATAGAATGGGTGATGCGTGTATGATGAAATTTCGATATAATCATCAGCATTAACACCAACAAAATCCTTAGCAAATGACTTTGGAGTATATTCTTTTCCTTCGTACTCAAATTTCTCTGGCTTCTCTCCTAAATAAGAATCTAGAATGCCATCGAAACCTTTGTGCCAAACCGGAGTCAATTTTTTATTCTTGTTCTTGATTACAGCACTAACGTAATCATTCAAAACAGCATCCAATTCACCATGAGTATGTCCTTCTTCACCATAGTTTAATCCTTCGTAAACTCCTTCAGGAACAATACCATAGTTTTTCAACACATAAGTCACATCATGGAATGCTCCACCGCCACCAAAGTTGAAATTACCATGCATTCTAACATGTCTTTTCGCTTTATCTGAATAACAGTTGTATACCACGAACATTTCAGACAAATCCACTTCTGGTTTACCCATTCTAATCATTTCTGATTCGATAAATGACAATCCTGAGAATGACCAACATGTTCCCGATCTGTGCTGATCTTTTACAGATGTTGCAGGTAATCTTTTGATATCAGAAAACTGATAAGCTTCTTTTTTCTTCTCTTCTTTTTTCACACCAGCAGAAGCCGAAAATGCCAATCCTGCTGCTAAAAGTCCAACGCTTAAGAATTTTAGTTTCATTTGTTAATAATTTAGTGTTCATTTGGAATTAGATTCCAACATCAATTAATCCCCTATCATACTACTGATCAATTGACAATGAACATTTATGTATTTTGTTATAATGTATTCAAACGCTTGCAAAATTAGCAAAAGCAAATCCTTAAACAAGAACTATTGTCAGTTTAACACATGTTTTAGATAAATCCGTTATTTTTCTGATATTCCCTATAAAAAAATGAGAGTATGCGTAAACAGTACTCTCATTTTATTGCTAGATATAATAATATTGTGAGTTAATTTAACCCATCACAATTTGCTTGCCCAACACTCCTTTTTTCTCCATCAGGTCTATACAGGAATTTACAATATCCTCATCTCGTAAAGTTTTTGAATTGTATATTACATCAAAAACAGTTGCTGACAATGGCTCTTTGTTAAAGTAATTTCTCAAAATTTCTCTTTTCTTATCAATTTCTTCGGCATACTTATGCATCTCTTCCATGCTTAACCTATAAATTTTCTGCAGTTGAGAAGCTCTCCATTCCAATGGTGCATGCAATTTTACATGAAATGATCTTTCTATATCATTGGTCAATACCACGCCTCCTCTACCAATAATAATACAGTTTCCTTTGCATGCAAACGACCTTACCACTTCTGCAATTGTCTTTTTAATTTTTCTATCACTTTGATAATACTTACTCGACAGAGCTGCCAGAATCTCATCCCAAGTTGATTTTTCCATAGAATTAAAAACATATTCAATTTTAGCGGGATCCAAGTTTAATTCTTTTGCCGATCGCTCAAGAATTTCCTTGGTCAAAACAGTCCATCTCTTTCCGGTTTTTACACTTAGCCTTGCAGCCAAGCTATTTGCAATATTGATTGCTGTGCATCCGCACTCACGAGAGATGGTAACAACAGGTCCTTCACAAAACATTTCCTTTTTAGGATCGATAATTTTGGATTCAAACCTTTTTTCCATGTATTTTAACAAAATATTGTCCATATCCACCTCCAAATTAGTTAGTTTATCTCTTTATAATTTAAGATATTTTAAGAACATATAAAAATGAATTGGCTCGGTTCTTGTTATATAGAGTGATTATTTAAAAGAAGATTTCTTTAATTTTATAAATTTGTAATTCATTACTCAAGCTCACCAAAAAAGAATACAATGCGCAATAGATTTGTTCAGCTAATAATCGCTCTTATTATATCATCCTGTCCTATAGTCTTAAAGGCACAATTAAACACCAACAATATTTTCGATAAAGGCAGAAGTGCTATTTATTTTGATGATTACACCGAGGCAATCAACAAATTCAATGATATTATCCGGGTAAAACCATATTTGCCTGAGCCCTATTTCTTTCGAGGATTGGCAAAATCTCATCTTGAGGATTACAACGGGGCAATTGTTGATTATACCAAAGCCATTGAACTGAACCCCAATTACACTTTTGCTTTTCTGTACAGGGGAATTGCAAAAAATGCACTTAAACGATTCCAGGATGCGATCATGGATTTCGATAAGGCCATGTTGCTAAAACCCAATATGGCAGATATCTATTTTAGCAAGGGTAATAGCTTGCTATCCTTAAAACAATACAAAAGTGCAGAAGAAAATTATTCCAAAGCAATCCAAATTGATCCGGAAATATTGGGCGTTTATTTAAATCGATCCATCGCACGCGAAAACCTGGATGACATTGATGGTGCCATAAAGGATTGCAACAAAGCCATTCAACTAAATAACTTCTCGGCCGATGCATTCGGGAACAGAGGTTACCTAAAATTTAAAAAAGAAGACTACGACGAAGCCATAAAAGATTACAATCGAGCTTTAAAACTTGAACCGGAAAATACGAGGGTTCTTATGGCAAGAGCTTTCGCGAATTACCGCTTAAAAGATTTAAAGGGAACCATGGATGACTACAACAAAGTGCTTGAAATTGATCCAAACAATGCTCACTGTTACTACAACAGAGCCTTGTTAAAATCCGAGATTGGAGACTACAACTCAGCAATTGAAGATTTCAACAATGTATTGGAGATGAATCCCGACAACATGTTAATTTATTTCAACAGAGGATTTGTTAAAACCGACATTGGAGACTTGTATGGTGCAATGGCAGATTTTAGCACTGCCATTAGAATCTATCCTGATTTTGCAAAAGCCTATTTGGCAAGGGCATCCGTAAAGCGCGATTTAAATGATGAGAAAGGCGCTATGAAAGATAGATATCAAGCTTTACAGATTATTGACAGGTACAAGAAAATGAAAAACAATGGCAAAATGTCTGCATTTGTCGATACAACCGAAAACTTTCAGCGTTTAATTGATTTGAATTCGAGAGAATCATTTACCGAAGAGATAATTAAAGGACGCGTACAGGATAAACGTGTAAGCATTGAATTGGAAGATAACTTTCACATTACACACTTAAGCATGGATAGTTTGCGTGCTGGAAAGATTCAATATTACGATCAAACGATCATGAAGTACAACCAGCAACAAAATTACAATCCTGCCTTTACCATTTCCAATCACAAAAGAAGATATCCAAAGTCATTGGTTGAAGAACAGATCTCCATTGCTCAGAAACAAATTCAATCCAATCCGGCCAGAGGTTATTTTCATAGGGGAACCTATCAGTTAATGGATAAGAAATACAACAATGCCATTGATGATTTTAACAAGGCCATTGAGAAAGACAAAAACCAAATTTTTGCATATTTCAATCGCGCCAACGCATTGGTAGCCATGACGGACTACATACAATCTATTGGAACAGGAAATGAATCTGTAGTAAGCTTAAGACCTGATGATAAAAAGGATAAAAACGAGGTGATTGTTGATTACTCCAGTGCAATTAAAGATTACACCAGAGTCATTCAATTGGATCCATCCTTTGGTTTTGCAATTTTCAACAGGGCTAATGCCTATGCCAAGTCAAAACAATTCAAGAAAGCCATTGCCGATTATGACTGGGCTCTACAATTGGATCCTAACTTTAAAGAAGCATATTACAATCGTGGGCTAATTTATCTGTTTTTAAATGATAAAACATTGGCATACGAAGATTTGAGTAAGGCTGGTGAGCTTGGATTAATTGATGCATATAATGTGATCAAGCGATATTGTAATAAACAAGATTAAAAAATTGTCCTGATATCAGGATGGAATGATTAAATAAATGACACCAAATCAACCTTTAGCTGAACGCCTGCGTCCCAAAGATTTAAGCAATTATCTTGGACAAAAACATTTGGTTGGCGAAAAAGCCGTACTGCGCAAAATGATAGAATCAGGAAACATTTCCTCGTTCATTTTGTGGGGACCTCCTGGAGTTGGTAAAACAACTCTGGCAAAAATCATTGCAAATCAGCTGAATCGTCCGTTTTATACTTTATCGGCAGTTAACTCTGGTGTTAAGGATGTTCGAGAAGTAATTGCCAAAGCCGAAAGTCAAAGGTTTTTCTCTGCTCCAAACCCTATTCTATTTATCGATGAGATTCACCGATTTAGCAAATCTCAGCAAGATTCATTGTTAGGAGCTGTTGAGAATGGAACCGTGACTTTAATTGGTGCTACTACTGAAAATCCTTCATTTGAGGTCATTTCTCCACTTCTTTCAAGATGCCAGGTTTATGTGCTTAAAGCACAAGAAAAAGAAGAATTGGAGCACCTGATCGATCATGCCATTCAGAATGACAGCTATCTAAAGGAAAGGAATATCAACATCAAGGAAAAGGATGCTCTTCTGAAGTTTTCAGGTGGTGATGCAAGAAAGCTCCTAAATATCCTTGAGCTGGTAATCAACTCACAAACCAGCGATGAAATCATCATCACAAATGAGTTGGTGACCAAGGAGCTACAGGAGAATCCATCGATGTATGACAAAGATGGTGAGCAGCATTACGATATAGCTTCAGCAATGATCAAATCCATCAGGGGGAGCGATCCGGATGCTGCTGTATATTGGTTGGCCCGAATGCTGGAAGGCGGTGAAGATCCAAAATTTATCGCACGTCGACTGGTAATTTCATCCAGCGAAGATATTGGGTTGGCCAATCCCAATGCTTTACTGCTTGCCAATGCATGCTTTCAGTCCGTTAACCTGGTTGGAATGCCCGAATCCAGAATTATTTTGTCGGAAACTGCCATTTACCTTGCTACATCACCCAAAAGTAATGCTTCCTATCTTGCCATAGGCAAGGCGCAAGCATTGGTGAGGGAAACTGGAAATTTGGCTGTGCCGCTGCATTTGAGAAATGCTCCTACCAAATTGATGAAGAATTTGGATTACGGCAAGAACTACAAATACTCGCACGATTATCCGGGCAACTTTGTAGAACAAGATTATTTACCAAAAGAAATTAAAAATCAACGCTTGTATATCCCACAGCAAAATGCTCAAGAAGCAAAAATTTGGGAGAGATTAAAAAATTGGTGGAAGAATCGATTCTAAAATTGTTTACTTTTGCCATGAATAAAACCGAAAATCATGATTGAAAATATTCCAAATATTAAACATACCGATAGTGGTAACTTCTTTCTTTTAGCTGGTCCTTGTGCAATTGAGGGCGAAGAAATTGCCATGAGAATTGCCGAAAGAATTGTTGAAATTACCAACAAACTTGAAATTCCATACATCTTTAAAGGATCATACCGCAAAGCCAACCGTTCAAGATTGGATTCCTTTGCGGGCATTGGTGACGAAAAAGCACTAAAAATCCTTAAGAAAGTAAGCGATACTTTCGGAGTTCCAACCGTTACAGACATCCACAATCCGGAAGAAGCTGCCATAGCTGCAGAATATGTAGATGTATTGCAAATTCCAGCATTCCTTTGTCGTCAAACTGATCTTTTGGTCGCTGCTGCAAAAACAGGTAAAGTTGTCAACATCAAAAAAGGACAATTTTTGGCTGCAGAATCCATGAAGTTTGCGGTAAACAAAGTTCGTGAATCTGGTAACGATCAAGTGATACTTACCGATAGAGGAAACATGTTTGGATACCAGGATATGATTGTAGATTACAGAGGAATTCCAGTAATGCAAGAAAACAACTGTCCTGTGGTATTGGATATTACTCACTCGTTACAACAACCTAATCAAGCTGGCGGTGTAACCGGTGGACGTCCTGAATTAATCGAAACAGTTGCCAAAGCTGGTATCGCAGTTGGTGTTGATGGTATCTTCATCGAAACTCATCCTGATCCTGCAAATGCAAAATCGGATGGTGCAAACATGTTACAGCTTGATTATTTGGAAGACTTGCTAACCAAATTGGTTGCAATCAGAAAAACGATCAATCAATTCTAATATCGAATTTATATAAAAAATTCCCATTGGGTTCTGAGAGCATCACTCCAAGTGATGCTCTCATTTGTTTTATACAGGCATTGGCATTTGAAATGATTGATACCCTCACTTGAAGTGAGAGCATCAAAATGCAGATTACTCCGTTTTAAATAAATCACCATGTTGCAATGATGAATGTTTCCCTTAAAAGGGAAACATTCACTTTGAACCGTAATTCCTTTAATGGATATAAAATAAACCTATAATTTTGTATAAAGAATAGCCTAAGGTGAAAGCATCAACATGTATGTTTGAATAGAAAACATACAAAACAAAAGATCCGGCCTCAACCGGATCTTTCCTTTTTACACAAAATTAACAACTACTAGTACTGTTCACGCTTCACATATGTGGTGTGAAGTAATTTATGAGATTTATGGCTTAAAGGTTCTTCCAGGAAATCCTTATAAATCTGAACAATTTCAGGATTTTCGTGTGACTTTCTGATTGCAAGATCACTATCCTCATTATAAATCGCTTGCATTCTCTTTAAACGAACGTCATTATCTACCGGATAAGGTTGTCCGCCACCTCCCAGGCAACCACCAGGACATGCCATAATTTCTATGAAGTGATAGAATCGATCTCCATTCTTGATGTTATCCATTAATTGATGTGCGTTTTCAAGACCATTGGTAATTGCGCACTTCAGTTCAACACCTTCAAGGAACTTCCAATCATCAAGCGTTCCTTCAATTTTAATACTCACCTCCTTCACTCCATTCAGACCCCGAACAGGAAGAATTTCAAGATTCTCAAATGGTACCTCACGTCCGGTTACGATTTCATAAGCTGTACGAAGAGCCGCTTCCATTACACCTCCTGTTGCACCGAATATGACTGCAGCACCAGAACCTGTTCCCATCATGGAATCAAAGGATTCATCGTTTAGTTTTTCAAACTCAATACCTGCTTGACGAATCATCACAGCAAGTTCTCGGGTAGTCAATACAAAATCAACATCCTTGTAGCCACTATCCTTCATTTCTGGACGATTGGCCTCATATTTCTTCGCCGTACAAGGCATGATCGAAACAGAAACAATATTTTGAGGATCTACTTTAATCTTCTTTGCATAGTAGGTCTTTGCCAAAGCTCCAAACATTTGCTGAGGCGATTTACAGGTCGACAGGTTAGGAAGATATTCCGGATATTTGTGCTCGATATACTTCACCCATCCTGGCGAACAAGAAGTTGCCATAGGCAATGCAACATCTGGATCATCTTCAACCAATGCGCGCTTCAGTCGGGTCAACAACTCCGTTCCTTCCTCCATAATGGTTAGGTCGGCTGTAAAATCAGTATCCAAAACTGAATCGAAGCCCAAACGACGAAGAGCAGAGACCATCTTACCCGTAACGCGAGTACCCGGATCAAAGCCTAGTTCCTCACCCAAACCGATACGTACAGCAGGAGCCGTTTGCACCACGACATGAGTTTCTGGATCAGCAATGGCATCCCAAACTTTCTCTACATAGGATTTTTCGGTTAAAGCACCCGTAGGACAATGTACGATACACTGACCACAGTTGGTACAAACCACCTCATCCAATGCACGATCAAATACAGTTGAGATCTTCATCTCAGAACCTTTATGAGCTACAGCAATGGCACCAACACTCTGAATTTCGGCACAGGTACGAACACAGCGCTGACAACGAATACATTTCGAATCATCCTTTTCAATGGCAGGAGAGATTCTGTCAACCGTATAGCTCTTATCCGGAACCAAATCGATAAAATCCTGGTTGGTAATCTGGTATTCAGCCGCCAATTCCTGCAATTCACAATGTCCGTTGCGATAACACTTGGTACATTCCTCGTTGTGCTCGGTAAGCAACAATTCGATGATGTGTTTGCGACAATTGCGAACTTTTAAAGTATTGGTGTTGATTTCCATACCTTCTGAAACAGGCATGGCACATGAAGCTACAAGTTTATTATTTCCAACCTGTTCCACCACACAAACACGACAATTACCTGCAACGCAAAGGTCTTTGTGATAGCATAAAGTTGGTATTTTGATATGGAGTTTTTCAGCTGCTTCGAGAATGGTTTTTCCCTCTTCTACACTTACAGCTATTCCATTGATTGTTAAATTTACCATGTTTGACATATCAAATTTCTTTTTAATGGTTTAAAATAAATTGGAATTAGCTCTTTCTTAGTAAATCATTTCCTCACGGAAATTTTCTACAATAGAAGAGAATGAATTGGCCACAGATTGGCCCAAACCACATTTAGCCGTCAACTTCATCGTATCGGTAAGCTTAAGCAATTTATCCAAATAAGAGGCTGGCTTCTCGCCGCGCTTTACGGCTTTAATGCCTTTCAATAGTTGCTGACAGCCCACTCTGCATGGAGTACATTGTCCGCATGATTCCTCCTCGAAGAAATCCAGATAGTTGTTCAATACATTGTACATGGAACGAGAAGAGTTGAAGATCATCATCGATCCTCCTGTTGGCAAGGAAATACCCGTTAATTTTCCTTGATAACCAATTGAAGTCTTTCCAAATCGTTTACGTGGAACAAGGAAACCTGAGGCTCCACCCACCTGAACGGCCTTGGTGTCACCATCACCAAAATCGTCAACGAAATCCTGAACTGACATCCCCAGCTCCAATTCATAAATGCCTGGAATTGGCGTATCACCCGAAACCGAAAATACCTTCGATCCGCGAGAATCTTTTACACCCAGTTCGCGGAATTTCTTCGCACCATATTTTAAAATGGTATAGGAATGTGCCAATGTCTCTACATTATTGATTACCGTTGGTTTGTTCAAATAACCAATTTCGGTTGGGAAAGGAGGCTTATTCCTTGGTTCCCCGCGCTTTCCTTCCATCGATTCAAACAGAGCACTCTCCTCACCACAGATGTATGCTCCACTTCCCATGAAAATTTCAACACGGAAATCCAATCCCAATTCGTCTAATATATCGTGAAATCTTCTCAATTCCTTTTTCAGATTTGGAACCAAGAATTTGTATTCTCCTCTTAAATAAATGTAGCCTTTTCTTGCACCAATAATTTTAGCGCAAACCGCCATACCGGATAGAACTTTATGAGGCACTCGGGTTAATATTTCCCTGTCCTTAAAAGTTCCAGGTTCGCCTTCGTCGGCATTACAAATCACAAATTTTTCATCCACTTTTTGCTCAGCAGTCAATTTCCATTTCAATCCGGTTGGAAATCCTGCTCCCCCTCTACCCTTGAGACCGGAATTCACCATCTCATTGATTACTTCCTGATTGGACCTTGCCAATGCATTTCTAAGAATCTCTTTACAATCTTGCTCATTTTTAAAGATAAGGTCGATTCTATGAAGTTGTTTTTTAGTTGTTGTCATACCAAAGGGTATTTAGATTGTTAGTTTTGCTTTATCTATAGCTTAGTTTTCTTCGCGATATTCTCTTAAAATATCCACCACTGAATCTGGCGTCAACTCTGTATAAACATCGTCGTTTACCAGCATGGCAGGGGCCTTATGACACCATCCCAAACAGTTGGTCTGAAGAATGGTAAACTTTTTATCGATCGTAGTTTCACCAACCTTAATCTTTAAGAAGCTCTCAATTGCCTGGATGATTTGGTTTTTGCCTTTCATCGCACAAGTAATTGTTTTGCATACTCGAATTACATACTTGCCTCTAGGTTCTGTGTCGAGGAAGGAATAGAAGGTAGCCGTTCCGTAAACATCAGCAGCAGGTATGCTCATCTCTTTGGCAATCTTCAAAATTGCCTCTTCCGATAGGTATCTTTCCTGATCAATCACTCCCTGAAGAATTGGAAGCAAATTTTCGCGATCAGTACCATACTTGGCAACTAAATCATGCACTAATTTTTCTTGAAAATCCATACACTGTAGGTTTTAGGGTTAATATTAATAGAGTTATACCGATTATTTAATGACTTTGGCTTTTAGTTCACCAACTCCTAAAAGCCATTCTTTAATATATCGGCATTATACCACCACCAACTTCTTAGTATAAATGGCATAACACTATGAATATATAAAAATTAAAGAATTTTTTCTCTATTTATTTAAAAAACCTTAACAGTCAATCTATTACCAAAACAAACAATAATAAAGCTTAACTTAAGAAATCCACATCTCCCCAACATCAACAAACAAAAGGCCTCTGGAAATCTGATGCTCATAATAATTTTTCAATACGTTCAACATAAAATGTCGAAAAACATGCGTAATTTGTATTTAGACTCCTTTTAAACTATGATAAACATGACAAAAGTCATAAAGAAAGCCTTCAGTAATTATCCGAAGGCTTTCTCTATGAATACTTTAAGTTTTTTACTATTTATATAGTTGCTAAAAGATTATAAAATCAACAGGATGATTCCCAATCATGATTAAAGTTTGCTTTGATATGCTCATCAATTCTACATTCTTTATGAACCTTAGATGTAGGCTTTAGGTTATTCATTAAATGCTATAATGCTCGTGGTTAACGGTAAATTGTATGAGTAGTGGCAGATTACGGTGATATACTGTAATCCGATGCGCTGTTTGAGCGGGTTTAAAACCCTGTTTTTTGCACTATCTCTGCCATTACTTATACAAAATGTTATGGGGCTATTCCATTATTATCTTCTTATTTGATTTTTCACGATTACATATTTCGTGCAACAATGCAAGGTTCAATTCGTCATTTGAACCAAAATCATCTACAGATTGAATATGGTCGATCTCATACTTGTCATTTGGTTTTATTTGATTCTTACAATATGGACAAATCCCGTTTTGTTTCTCCATTAGTTTATCAACTAAAGATAAGTCACGAATATTAATTCTTTTACTTTTTTGTACCCCATACCTTTCTCGAATAATATCAAATGTTTTTGATTTTAAGTATTCAACTCTGTCAGAATATGGATTTGTAATGCGAGCGTTACCTCTTTTTGAGTTTTGAATAATTGCTCGATTATCTTCTTCCTTAAAAAAGTCTGTTATTATCTTCAACAGTTCATCTCGATATTTCATAATGAACTTCTCATCTTCATCTGAGATTGTGACTAGTAGCACATCCATTAAAGTTAGGTTTGGATAAACGGTTTTCCTAAGAGCTTTATCATTTACTAATTGGCCAATCACATTGCTTGTACCAAATAACAATCTTGTTTTCCGTAGAATCTTTAGAAAATCTTTTTTGATTAAATCAATATCTGAAAGTGGTGTCTTATGTAGAAAATGGCTTTCAACCTCTAGAAGCATCATTGACTTTGGAAGGTCATTTCTATCCTTCAATTTGTCATAATTCCCTAACAAAGTCATATAACGGAGAATGTCATTTTCATTGTCCATTCTAAGGTCTAGACTATCTGGTGAACGACGAGAAATTCCATAGTTAAAATCATCGGTTTTAGCTATTTCCTTAATCATCCTGGTAAAATCACTTAGATATATGCAATTCCATAGTTCAAAACTATTTGGTTTAATAGGAAATGGATTCTTGTTTAAACGTTCAAATATTTCATATTTGAGAGTAGGTTCAAACCCTTTTTCTTCCTCAAAAGTAAATGTCTTGATTGTAAAATCTAATATCTTTTCATTTAGTGAGAATTTGAAATGGTCGTTCTCAAAGCTCTTACCATTTAAGTTTTTAAGTATTGTCAAGCCAGTTAGGCTAAAACCATTCAATTTGGTTTTCATATCAGTCAATCGACCAAGAAATCCCAAAAATGTTATTAGGCGTTGTTGACCATCTATTACTTCTAGTTTACCATCGTTATCTTTGAATAAATATAACGGAGGTAGTGGGATGCCAAGAATGGCACTTTCAATTAAACCACTAGCTTTTTTTCGGTTTATGACTTCATTCCGCTGGTAACTTGGTCTAAGATTAATAATACCATCTTGATAGTATCTTGCGAGTGTTTTTACACTTGTATCTGATGATGTTCCTTGTTTAAGTTTGAACATTGTCAAATCTAAAGTTTCAGTACTTTCCATCTTAGTTTAGTTGATTGAAGAATGAGTTAATAATTTTTTCCATCTCACTAAAACGATACCTAACTCTTGCCGTATGTGCAACCTTTTCTTTGTAGCAGTCAAGTAGATTAAAATCTTTGTTTTCTGGATATGGTTTTTGTGCAACTTCTAAGAGTGCTGTGTTTATGTATTTACCTAAAGATTTTGAGGAATTAGTGAGAAATTGCTTAGATATCCTTTTATCTTTTGAAAGATGATAATATAATGTTTCAATTAGGTATCTTTCCTGTCTATTTCCTTTGAAATAATCACCATAAACCAAATAAACTTTTTCGAGATTATCTAGAATTGAACCTTTTGTCTTTTTGATAAAACTTTTACTCAATTCTTCTGAATTAATTTCAACATCATCAGATTTTTCTTCATCTTCTTCTGACAAAACAATTTCATCTCCATTTGTTTCTAGGTTGTAAATACTTGATTGAATTCTTTCAAAATTTGTATTTATAAATGGGTTTTTACTTTTTTTAGCATAATTATCCAAAGAGTCATCGAAAAGGGTAAGAAGGTATAACAATGTAACAAATTCGTCATCCGCCATACGTTGTTCTTCAATAAAGAATGGACAAACCTTCAAGAATATTTCCGATTTTGAAATTTCTCTAAACATTTGATGAAAATCATCTTGTGAGTATTGACAATTTCTAACTTCTTGTTGATTTAATGCAGTTAGCCCCGAATTATATCTGTGAAATAATTGATATTTAAACTTAAGCTGTGTGTCAATATCCGTATTCCTATCGACAAGTTTAAATGTTACAGTCCTTACATTATATTGCTTAAAAACGTTTTGAAGTTTTTCTCCTAATTCTTTATAAGTATTTCCATTTAGTTGTTCGAAAAGGGGAGAACTCTTTTTAAGGTCTTGAATTTTTAATTGATTGTCGTAAAACTTAAAAATAGTACTTAATCGCTGTCTCCCATCAATAGCTTCTCGGACAATTCTTTTATACCCATTTACTTCTTTCTCAACTTCTACAAAATATATGATTGGAGTATCAATTCCGAAAATTAAACTTTCAATGAAATATGACTGCTTCGCCGGAGTCCAAACAAATTTTCTTTGATATTCTGGTTCGTGGTCAATTTTTCCAGAAGCAAAATTGTCATACAAGTCAATTATCGGAATATCTTGAGGTGATGGTTGAAAAACCCTTTGAAACTGATAAATTTCATCTTCAAAAATCTTTTGTTGTAATTCGTTGTCAATGTCTTTCATATTATCTAATCAGGTTAGTTGTATGCTGTTTTTTATGACCCATAACTCATTAATAAGTGCACTGGTACACTTATTTTTCTTATCTCACATCAAAAAGGTGCACAATACAGACCTATATGCGGTGTTGTGCACCTTCCTATTTTTTTGATATATTATTGTGCTTCTCAATCATCCCATTAAATTTAAAACTATTCCCTCAAATATTATTTACATATTCTAGCTTATTTCCCTTAGAATCAATCTAAATTTATTTAACCTTTTAAAATCTATTATTCAATTACAGTTGTACATATAAAAAAAGCCCCATTTACAGGGGCTTTCAGAGAGATTAGAATTGAATAATTCAAGCTTCCGTTTCACTTTCCACCTGCACTTCTTCCAGTATGAAGGTAATGTCGAAATGCATGCAATGGTCAGCTTCGAGCATGAACACCCTTTTCTCCTGTTTGTAGGATTCTTTGGTAAACACAAGGCTGTGCTGTCCAGCTGCTACATTGTAGAAATAGAACTGGCCTTTTTTGCCACCTTTCTTTATGGGTTTCTCCTCATCCAACTGTATCCACACATCGCTTACAGGTTCGCCTTTTTCATTTTTAAAGTTGCCTGTAATCACCTTGGTCTTCTTTGGCAAGGCATCGGTGTGTATGGCATTTCGGAAGGCATTGTACAAGTCAGGATTGGTATCGGCAAAATTCGAACGCATATTTGGCTTAATAGAATCGCATAATAAACGCTTAAATGCCTTCAGTTCTGAATCAATCTCTTTGTTTAGATCCTTCTGTCGCAACCTAAATTCTTCAGGGCCAAACAAAATATCCAATGCCGCGGCATGCTTTGCTTCCAAAGCAATCAGGCGCTCATCGGTAATTCCCGCCTCGGCCCTTTCGGCTGGAGCATCCTTCATTACCGTAATCATTTTTTCCACACTGGAAATCACTTTCTCATCACGAGCTTTAGTCAAATCAGATTTTTTACAGTCTTCAATTTTCTGAAAAGGAACAAATTTCTTGTAATTTCCATAACTGCTCAACATGCCTTCTATATTGGCCGCATCAGCAATTAAATCGTCAAAGATATCCTCCTTGTTCTGGGTTAATACCTTGCTGGTTTTCTCCTCCTCCTGTACTTTCAATGCGATATCTGTGTGATATGCCACAGCATCTTCCAACATTGCCCACAAAAGCGGAACCAACTTCAATTCTTCTTCATTTTCATTTTTGAATGCAATGAGTCTGATCAATTGCTCAAAAGTTGCTTTTTCATTGTTATTCATAATGCTCTCCTTTTTTTTAAGCGAGCCCAACATCGGGCATCACCAATTGTTATTTGTTTATTATTAATTACTTCCATTAGCTCTTAAGTCGATTTCCATACCTCCTTAACTCAATTTCCACTACCTCTTAAGTCGATTTACATACCCCCTTAACTCAATTTCCACTATCCCTTAAGTCGATTTACATACCCTCTTAACTCAATTTCCACTATCCCTTAAGTCTATTTACATACCC
>NZ_BAZX01000045.1 GCF_001310955.1 Marinifilum fragile JCM 15579 | reverse complement strand
TGATGGCAGGTAGAACAAGGGTCTATTCAATAAACTGTGTCACCTTAAAATTGATAATGCCTTGTATTTACCACAAAGAATTATTTGGACTTGCTAGAGTATGCATTTATGCTGTCTTTACCCAAACAAGTATTCGTAAATTCCATAAAAAAACAGGCTCCTAAAATTAGAAGCCTGCTTGAATATTTTGATTCAGAAATCTATTTATAGATCTCCTTTTTACTTGCCAATAGTGTATTTTGAAGCAATGAAACGATAGTCATTGGTCCAACACCACCTGGAACCGGAGTAATGAATGATGCTTTAGGTGCAACCTCATCAAATTTCACATCTCCAAGTAATTTCCATCCCGACTTGGTTTTGTCAGATTTTACACGGTGAATACCTACATCAATAATTACAGCTCCTTCTTTTACCATATCACCAGTAAGGAATTCTTGCATTCCCAATGCTACGATTACGATATCCGCCTGACGGGTAATTTCCGCAATGTTTTTGGTTCTACTGTGACACAATGTAACGGTACAATCGCCATAAGCAGCCTTACGCGACATTAAAACACTCATTGGTGTACCAACGATGTTTGAACGACCAATTACCACACAGTTTTTACCTGATGTTTCGATATTATAACGCTTTAACAACTCAACAATACCAGCCGGAGTGGCAGGAAGGTAAGTTGGCAAACTTGCAACCATTTTACCTACGTTCATTGGGTGGAATCCATCAACATCTTTTTCCGGACGAATGGTTTCGATTACCTTGGTCTCAGAAATGTGCTTAGGAAGTGGCAACTGAACAATCAATCCGTCGATGTCATCGTTCTCGTTTACCTTACGGATTTCTGCCAAAAGTTGCTCTTCTGTAATGTCATCTTCGAAACGAAATTCTGAAGACTCAAAACCTACAGCATGACAAGCTTTCACTTTAGCAGCAACATAAGTTTCGCTGGCACCATCGTGTCCAACAATCATAGCAGCAAGATGTGGAGTTTTTCCACCTGCTTTTTTAATTTGTTCAACTTCGGCAGCAATTTCCTGCTTCACCTCGTTAGAAATCTTTTTTCCGTCGATTAATTCCATGGTTTGTTAGCTTTGTTATTTAAAAAAAATGCCTGACCGCAGAGTCAAGCATTTCGTATATGGTTTTATTATTTTCTGCGTCCCATGTTACCCATCATTCTGGACATGTTTCCGCCTTTCGACATCATTTTCATTAACTTCCTAGTCTCGTCGAATTGCTTAATCAGCCTGTTCACATCCTGAATGGTAGAACCAGAACCATCGGCAATCCTTTTTCTTCTCGAACCATTAATCAATTTTGGATCTTCACGTTCTGCAGGAGTCATTGAGAAGATAATCGCTTCAACACCTTTAAAGGCATCATCATCGATATCGATATTCTTCAATGCTTTTCCTACACCAGGAATCATAGAAGCCAAATCTTTAAGGTTACCCATTTTCTTGATCTGTGAAATCTGAGACAAGAAATCATTAAAGTTGAATTGGTTCTTGGCAATCTTCTTCTGAAGTTTCTTCGCTTCTTCAGCATCGAATTGTTCCTGAGCACGTTCTACAAGTGATACAATATCACCCATACCCAAAATACGATCAGCCATACGTTCAGGGTGGAAAACATCAAGTGCTTCCATTTTTTCACCTGTACCAACAAACTTAATTGGCTTGTTAACTACCGAGCGAATTGATAAAGCAGCACCACCTCGAGTATCACCATCTAACTTTGTAAGAACAACACCATCGAAATCCAATCTGTCGTTAAACTCTTTCGCTGTGTTCACAGCATCCTGACCAGTCATCGAGTCAACTACGAAAAGTGTTTCGCTTGGATTGATAGACTTTTTAACAGCCTCAATCTCATTCATCATATCCTCATCGATAGCCAAACGACCAGCAGTATCGACAATTACAAGATCGTTACCATTTGCTTTAGCCTCTTTAATAGCAGCTTGAGCAATTTTTACCGGGTTCTTATTTTCTTTATCAGAGTATACTGGAACACCAATTTGCTCTCCCAATACATGCAACTGATCAATCGCAGCAGGACGATAAACATCACAGGCAACCAACAAAGGATTCATTGAACGTTTTGTTTTTAACAAATTCGCTAATTTTCCTGAGAATGTGGTTTTACCAGAACCTTGCAATCCGGCAATTAATATTACGGCAGGTTTTCCCTGAGTGTTGATATCAACATGAGTTCCACCCATTAACTCAGCCAGCTCATCGTGAACAATTTTCACCATCACCTGGTTTGGTTTCAAGGCAGTAAGTACGTTTTGTCCTAATGCTTTTTCTTTTACTGTACTAGTAAACGACTTGGCAATTTTAAAGTTAACATCGGCATCCAATAAAGCGCGTCTTACATCCTTCAATGTTTCGGCCACATTGATTTCAGTAATTTTACCCTGTCCCTTTAATATCTGGAACGATCGCTCAAGTCTTTCGTTAAGATTTTCAAACATTATTCTACGTATTTATATTTCCCTGCAAAAATAAAAAAATATGCGTATAGCTAAAGTGAATCAGGAAGAAAAAAGTAGAAAAGTTGAATAGTAGAAAAGTAAAACGCTCGAATTGTAAAAAGCATTGATTAGATGATTGTAATTTAATGTGCTAATTTGATGTTTATGGATTGGAAATTTCACTTTATGCCTTTTACTATTCTAATAATTGCTTGGATCTACATATAATTATATTAACAAGTACCACATATAAATTAACAAAGCAGATCCTCAAATTGAAGATCTGCTTTGTAATATCATGTATCTTAAAAATTACACCGATTTGTTTCTAAAATGTCGCATTGTTACATTTCACTTACAATTCTCCTTTAGAAATCCATCGGCATAATACATGTGTCATTTAATTATTAAAATTGTATTACATTCTTTCAGGAACACCAATTCCTAACAGGCTCATACTTGATTTGATGATCTCTCCGATTTGCTTAGAAAGTACTAGACGGAAAGCTCTTAAGTCTGTATTTTCCTCTTTCGCGATTGGATGATCGTGATAGAATTGGTTGTACTCTTTCACTAAGTCGTATACATAGTTCGAGATTTGAGCAGGGCTGGTTTCTTTTCCAGCTTCCTTAATAACTGTTGGATAATTTGCAAGCATCTGAATTAGGAATGATTCCTTTTCAGAGATATTCAAATTAGATGAAGCTGCCTCAGGAATTTCAAATCCTGCGTCAATTGCTTTTTTCACCACCGATTGAATACGAGCATAAGTGTACTGGATGAATGGACCTGTATTACCATTAAAGTCGATAGATTCCTTAGGATTAAACATCATGTTTTTCTTAGGATCAACTTTAAGGATAAAGTACTTTAATGCACCCATTGCCACTTTTTCGTATACATCTTCAGCTTCTTCTTCAGAGTATCCTTCCAACTTACCAAGTTCTTTAGAAGTTTCGCGTGCAGTATTTACCATTTCTTCCATCAAATCGTCGGCATCAACCACAGTACCTTCACGCGATTTCATTTTACCTTCTGGCAATTCAACCATACCGTAAGATAAGTGCTGAATTTTATCGTGCCACTCATATCCTAGTTTCCCAAGAATTAATGACAATACCTGGAAGTGGTAGTTTTGCTCGTTACCAACAACATACACATGCTCGTCGATATGGAATTCGTTGAAACGCTCGAAAGCTGTTCCAATATCCTGAGTCATGTACACTGATGTTCCATCATCACGAAGCAATAATTTATGATCTAAACCATCTGCTTCAAGGTTGGCCCAAACTGAACCTGTATCTTTTTGGTACAATACGCCGTCTGCCAATCCTTTTTCAACAATTGCTTTCCCTTTCTTATAAGTATCTGATTCGAAATAAACCTTATCGAAATCAACACCCATTTTCTTATATGTGATATCGAAACCATCCAAAACCCAGTCGTTCATCTTGCGCCAAAGAGCAACAGTTTCTTCATCACCGGCTTCCCATTTACGCAACATTTCCTGAGCTTCTAACAACAATGGAGCTTGCTTTTTAGCTTCATCAGCTTCCATTCCTTCTGCCACTAGAGCTTCAATTTCTTTCTTGTATTCCTGGTCGAATTTTACGTAGTACTTACCAACCAAGTGGTCACCTTTAATACCTGTTGACTCTGGAGTTTCTCCTTCACCAAAACGCAACCAAGCCAACATCGACTTACAAATATGGATACCACGGTCGTTTACCAAATTAACCTTGATTACCTCATAACCGTTAGCTTTTAAAATCTGAGCAACAGAATAACCTAACAGGTTGTTACGAATGTGTCCCAAGTGAAGTGGCTTATTTGTATTTGGAGATGAATATTCAATCATCACCTTTTTAGCTCCTTCTGCCAATGGAGTAAATCCATAGTTTTCTGTTTTAACAGCTTCGTTCAGTACAGAAATCCAGTATGAATTATCAATTACCAAATTCAAGAACCCTTTCACAACATTAAATGCTGATACCGCCTCAATATTTTCAGTTAAAAACTGTCCAAGATCATTTGCTGTTTCCTCCGGTGACTTTTTTGAAAAGCGCAGGAATGGAAAAACAACAACAGTTAAATCACCTTCGAACTCTCGTCGGGTTTTCTGAATCTGAACGATTTTCTCCTCAATACCTTGTCCGTAACATGAATTTACGGCCTCAACTACTTTGCTTTTAATAATATTTTCAATACTCATTTGGAAATTCTGTATTTCGAATTCTACTTAAATTTCATCCTTAAAACAGGACTTGCCATTCATTTGGTCTTTATCAAACAAAATCAAATTAAGTCCCTCAATCTGAATCCGCAAAGATAATAGGAATAAAATGAATTGCTATCCGTAATGTAAAAAAAAGTCATTCATGCCTAACATTATTCTATCTCTCAAAAACAACACGTTATTTAACATCAATCTGCCAGGCATTCTTTACCTTTGACATGTTGCAATAATTAATCGATTATTACGTTTAATTTGCATGAGAAAATTGAGCCCTAACTCTCTGAAACACTATATCTGATAATTAATCTTAAAGTATCTAAACATTCTTATGCCCCGACGAATGAAGAACTTACTATTATTGCTTGTATGCGTTGTTATTGCAACACACAGCTATTCTTCTCCCGACTCTGAACCTTTTCGCAAAAAAGCAGTAATATCGGATTTAAATAAATTGTATTTTGAGGCCGAATCCTACTATCACAAAAGTAATCCCAAAGCATTAGCAAGTGCAAAACTATTGGCGGATAAATCTCTGGAAGCAGAACAAATGGACAAATTTGCATTTGCAAATGAGTTAATGGGGCGTATTTATCTTTACCGTGGGGATATGGAAAAAGCACAAAATTGCTTTGACGCATCATTTGATTATTGGGAGAGTGTAAGCGATACAACTAGAATCAGTTTCCTATACAGCTATTATGGAGAGTTAAATCTTAGAAAATGTAACTATGCTAAAGCTGATAGTTTTTACAATAAAAGTTTAGAATTAAAAAAGAAACATCGCGATACTCTATCCTATGCATACAGTTATAATGCCCTGGGAAATCTGCAATTGGAAACCTGCCATTATACCGAGGCTTTGACATTCTACCTTAAAGCACTCAACTTAAATAAAAAATACAAAAATACCTCAGGAATTTGCTACTCTCTAAATGCGCTTGGAACTGCCTATAAGGAAATCAACAAAACAGATTTGGCCATAGAATATTTTAATAAGGCTTTGCAACTTGGCGAAGAAAACAATTTGATTAAAAATATTGCATACAGTTTAAATCAACTTGGCGCATTACAGAATACTTTGGGCAATAGAAATACAGCTATTGAATTATTTACCAAATCATTGAATTTAAGTTTTGAACTTGAATCAAAAAATGGAATGGCAAGTTCGTACATGGGAATGGGAGAAGTATTCCAATCGATGGACCAAAATGACAAGGCAATTGAGTATCAACACAAAGCTTTAAAACTTTTTAAAGAATTAGAGTCAAAGAAAAACATCGCCAAATGCTATGAAAATTTAGGTTTGATTTCCTATTCTATGCGTGATTACAAACTTGCCATAGAAAACTACAATCAGGCAATTGCCTTAAATAATCAGATAGGCTATGCAAAGGGAACTGCTAACGTATTTCGACTAATTGGAAATGCACATCTTCAACTAAAAGATTTTGATCTGGCTCTTTCCAATTACGAAAGATCACTTCAGATTCAAAAATCAATTGATAACCTAAAAGGCATAGCTTCCTGTTACACCAATATTGGACTCATTTATATCAAGAAACGTAATTTTAAAAAAGCTGAAGAGTATTTAAACTTATCAGTTGATATAAATAAAAGTAGAGGCAATTTAGGAGGTTTAGGTTCTGTTTACAATAACCTAGCCGCTCTTTACCGAGAAAAAAAAGATATCAATCAAGCCATTCATTATTTAAAGAACAGCTTGGATCTGGCAAAAAAAGCGAATCGTAAAACCTTAATCGCTGAGAACTTTCGAAACCTGTCTGACATCTTTGAAGAAAAGAAAGATTACAAGCAGTCGCTCAAATATTATAAAGAATATGTGAATGTTTACAACCAATTGTACAACGCTCAGGCTGAAAACAGAATTGGTTGGATTCAAATGCAAAATGAAAAGGAAAAGCGAGAAAATCTTATACAGCTGCACACCAAAGAGCAATTTTTAAAGGAAGAAAAACTAAAAAAAGAAAGACTCACCAATACATTTCTCATTGTTATTGTTGGCTTAATTATTCTTTTTTCGGGAATTGTTTACCGATTTTATGTCATTGCTAAAAAATCGAACAAAAATTTAAACCTTGAAATAGAGGAACGTAAAAAAGCAGAATCTCTATTAGCTGATCATCAAAGAAATCTTGAAAGTTTAGTTAAAATTCGAACTCTTGAATTGCTAAAAGCGAAGGAAAAGGCTGAGCAAGCTGATAGATTAAAAACCTCGTTTTTGGCTAATATGTCGCACGAAATTCGAACTCCAATGAATGCAATTATTGGTTTCTCGAAATTGATGGCTTTTACTAACTCCAAAGAGAAACATCAGTATTATACGAATATTATCAATGAGAATGGACAACTTCTGCTTACCCTGGTAAATGATATCATTGATATTTCTATGATCGAATCGAAACAGCTTAAAATTAAGAAGTCCAATTTCTATGTGTACCCTGTTCTTGAAGAACTGAGACAAATATTCGAAGAACAAAAAATAAAAAATGGAAAAACCGATGTAAAAATCAATTTGCACATTCCTGAAAGAATCGAGAATATTTCGATTCACTCTGATCAAATAAGATTAAAACAAATTCTGATTAACTTGCTTCGTAATGCTATAAAATTTACTAAAAAAGGAAGAATTGATTTTGGTATAGAAGTTATTGAAAATCATTTGAGATTTTTTGTAATAGATACGGGCATTGGAATTCCTTACAAAGATCAAGCTTTAATATATGATCGATTCAGACAAGCAAGCAATAATGGTGTTGAACATGGTGGAACAGGTTTAGGTTTAACCATATCGAAAAGCCTAACAGAATTGCTTGGAGGCAAAATATGGTTTACTTCTGATCCTGATAAAGGAAGTAAATTCTTTGTTGAATTTGTAATTGATGACGAAACCATTATTCAAAACAAAATCATAAGTTACGAAAATAATCCTCTTGATTTTTCAGGAAAAAATATTCTCGTCGCCGAAGACATTGAATCAAATTTCTTATACATCAATGAAGTTCTTAAAAAAGTAAATGCGAATGTAACTTGGTCGCAAGATGGTTTAGAAGCCGTTGAAAAATTTCAGGATAAGCATTTCGATTTGGTCCTTATGGATATCCAATTACCTAAGATCAATGGATATCAAGCTACAAGAGAAATCAAAAAGAAAAATCCATCAGTTCCTGTTGTAGCTCAATCTGCTTACGCTTTTCGCGATGAAAGTGATAAAATGGCCGAAGCGGGTTGTGATGCCTTTATTTCCAAACCATATACTGAGGAAGAATTGTTGGCTATTCTCAAAAAGAATATGTCTCAGAAGAACTAAGTTTTTTCAGATATAAACAGATAATCCCACTCAAAAAACTAATTTAGTGTCAATGCTTTTTTGACACTATTTTTTTACAAAAAACCCAATCATGAAAAACTTAAACTTGCTGTTATCATCACTACTTTTACTCTTAATCGTTTCATGTAATAACTCAAATCAAAAACCTGAGAAATTGGAATATGCATTGTGCATTCATGGTGGTGCTGGCACTATTCTTAAGAAAAATATGAGTCCCGAAAAGGAAAAAGAATATTTTGACAAATTGGACGAAGCCTTAACCGTAGGAGATTCTGTATTAAAAAATGGAGGATCTGCCCTTGATGCCGTAGAGCTTACCATACATGTGCTTGAAAATTCCCCACTTTTTAATGCTGGTAAAGGTTCTGTATTTACCCATTCTGGTAAAAATGAACTTGATGCCTCGATAATGTGGGGCAAAGACTTAAATGCAGGAGCTGTTGCCGGAGTTGGTAATATTAAAAATCCAATTAGTGCTGCCCGAAAAGTGATGGAAAACTCTGAACATGTAATGTTAAGCGGCAAAGGAGCTTCGATGTTTGCCAAGCAAGAAGGGCTTACAATTGTAGATAGTTCATATTTTTTTACAGAAGATAGATGGAATTATTTGCAACAAATTTTGCAGAAAGAACGCGAAATGAAAAGAACCGACAGACATGGTACTGTTGGTTGCGTAGCTTTAGACAAAGAGGGAAATTTAGCAGCCGGAACTTCAACCGGAGGAATGACCAATAAGCGATTTGGACGAATCGGTGATTCTCCTATTATTGGAGCTGGTACATATGCAAATAATAAAACTTGCGCTGTATCCTGTACTGGTCATGGAGAATACTTTATTAGATTAGGAATTGCCAGAGACATTTCTTCATTAATGGAATATCAAAACTTAAGTTTGAATGATGCAACGGATATCGTCTTGAACAAGTTAAATCAAATTGATGGCTTAGGTGGTTTTGTTGCTTTAGATAAATATGGTAATCCAGCCATGAAAATGAATACTTCAGGAATGTACAGAGGCTATGTAAATTCTGCTGGTGTTAAGGAAAAATATATGTACAAGTAGTTCATTTAATTTTGATGATTAATTATTTCGAACTAACTTCAGTATACAAAAGAAAAGTCACCTTTAAACCTTAACAACATGACAATTAATTTGAACGGAAAATGGAGAAATCAGTACAATTCTGAAATGGATTTAGCTGTGGTTGATAATCGTGTTAGCGGAACCTTTCAAACTGCTATTGGCCAACCTAGTTTTGAAGAAAAATTTGAAATTAGCGGTAAAATCAATAATAATGTAATTGCTTTTATGGTAGATTTTGGAAAGTATGGATCATTAGCATGTTGGACCGGACGATTTGAACTTGATGAAATGGGACCTGTAATTCATACCATGTGGCATTTATCGCAAAGTGATGGAGGCGAAGAGGAACAAATGGCCAAAGCCATTCTTACAGGTGTAGGAACTTTTAGAAAACCTTAAACTCAAATATGGGTTAAAACAAAAAGGAGTTTCAATATTGAAACTCCTTTTTGTTTTTATTTTACCTGGATATCAAGTCCATCAATTTTTTCCAACAAATCGTGTGTTGATTTCAACAAATCATCATAAATCGATTTAAAATGTGACTTAATTTCCTTTGCATTTTTTCCTGTCAACCTATCATTAATTCTGGCGATATAATCATTTCTTGAATTTACTGCGCCATTCATTATTTCAAATATCTGATCAGAATTTTTGTTTCCAAAAAATTCAAGATGAATCATTCCTCTCATTACTATTTCATTAGTGAGAAAATTCACATCTTTTTTGAACTCCTTTTTACTTGCCATATGTGGTATTTTTTATTTGATATATGCTAAAATACAAATAAAACCTAACAAACTACTACGCTATCGGCTTGTTTAAATAATTTGTTTTGGAATTGGATAAACTGGCAAATAACACTTATTTTGCAATATTACTGATATGATTAGAGGCGATACTATTATGAGCGAATGTTTCAGATATCTATACTTACACAACGATAAACTTAAAGCATCAGAAAGTTTTAAAGATACTTACCTGTTAAGAGGAACTTCCTTGTATGAAGTGGTAAGAATAATATCCGGGAAAGCAGTTTTTCTTTGCGAACATTATTCACGCCTTACAAAATCAGCAAAAAAGGTAGGTTTGGAAATCATGTACAGCTTTGAACAATTGCACGGCTGTATAAAAACCTTGGTAGAAAAAAACGACTGTAAAGAAGGAAACATTAAGTTGGTTTTTAATTTTGATGGTAAGGATATGAATTTCTATGCCTATTTTGTTCAACACTACTACCCAACTGAATCTCAATACAAAAATGGAGTAAGAACTCTTATTCATCAGGCAGAAAGACCAACACCAACAGCTAAAGTTTACAATCATAAATTACGTTCAAAAACCAATAATCTTATTGCTGAAGCGGGTATTTTTGAGGTAATTCTTCTAAACAAACTTGGGAATATTACGGAAGGAAGTCGCTCCAATTTGTTTTTTATCAAAGATAATGCCTTGTATACTTCGCCAGACAATGAAGTCCTAAATGGCATTGTTAGGAGTAAGGTTTTAAAAATTGCAGATCAGCTTGGTATTCCAGTTCATTACAGATCGATTTCATATGATGAAATCCCTCAATACGAAGCTGCCTTTTTAACAGGTACTTCTCCTATGGTTTTACCAATAAACAGGATTAATTCTATAAGTTTCTCGGTAGATCACCAACTGCTTTTCGATATTTTTGATGCTTATGGTAAAATGGTTCAGGAAAACTTAATTAAAAATAGTTAAGACAATATTACAATTTCAACTTCGGGAATCCCAATACTGTTTTCATCCCGGAAAAATTTGTTTTTGAATCAACACACTCACTTATCTGATAAGAGTATATTCTTCCATTATTTAGAACCTTGTTTAGTAATTTCATTCTATCGCAAGTTATCTGCAAAGAGTTGCCTTTTACCAATTCTGATTCACTATTTGTCAGATCGATTTTTCTATTGCCTAATCCATTGTCTACAATTTCACACTTTAAATACCCATCATCTTCCAAAATAAAATGAATTACTATCTTACCTAGTCTATCAAGCTTACTGATTCCATTTCTTATGGCATGCTCTAAAAATGCTGAATTAACATGGGGGGAACCTTAATATCTAATGAATTTATTTTGTCATCCAAGTTAATTTGAAAAGTAAATTTCTCCTCAAATCGCATTTGCTCCAGTTTCAGATACAATTTTAAATAAGCTACTTCTTCACTTAACGATATTAGGTTTTTATTGGCATTGTTAATGTTATTTCTTAAAACCATAGAAAAATCTGATAAGTATTCTAAAGCTCTATCTTCGTCATCCTCTAAAATATAACTCTGAATAGAGTTGAGTGAGTTAAAAACAAAATGAGGATCAAGCTGGTGTTGAAGTGCTCGAATTTTTAATCCAATTACTCGATTAAATTGTTTTGTTCTTTGCTTCTCCTCAAATTTAATTCTTGATTTAAAATGATTAATGGCATAATAGGTTAGTACTCCAAGAATACTAACAACAATAAACCAAAACCAAACTGTTTGCCACCAAGCTGTGGCAAGCATAATATCAATAGAATATTTCCCAATCTTTCCAGAACTTAATTTTCTGGCTTCAAGCTCAAAAGTATATTCTCCTCCACTTAAATTCGAATAAACCACTTCATTCGACTTTACCCAATCCGACCAATGATTATCCAGACCTACCAAGCGATATCGATACCTGATGTTTTCCAAATCATCACAATACAACATACCATACCGAAGTCTCACATAATTCTCATAATATTTTAAATGGATAGGATTATTTGGTGTTTTTGTCCATTTATCAAATTCCGATTTTTTTAACCTCCAGTTGTTATCTTTTACCTTCACCTCTAATAAGGTTGGCTTATAAACAGTATTGTCATCAGTAAAATCATTGGCCTGAATTTTCATTAAAGCATAATTTGACTTAACCCATATGTTATTATACTTATCAACAACAGACTCTTTCCCTCTAAACTCCACTTTTTTACTTGCATTCCAAAATCTATACTTCACTGACGAATCCGGATGCCATGTTTCATATTCAAATCTATGAACTCCTAAATTGGTTCCACACCAAATTGAACCATCTTTATGATATTGAAAACCATGTACAGAAATGCCCTCCAAACCATCGCTATGATCAAGAGAATCAATAATGATCAATTCATCTCCTTCGCTTTTTAACCTGTAAACAATTCCATTATTCCCTCCTGCAATTATACTTGAATCAGGCAGAACAAGCATATCATTAACAACATTGTGAATTCCAATATTATTCCTTCCAAATTTTTTCACCTCGTTCTCTCCAAATCGATAAATTCCATGAGTCTCTGTGGCTACCCAAATGTAAGAATCAAACTCAATTATCTTGGTAATCTCAACTTCTTCTTCATTTGGTAAGTTCCATTTTATATCTACAGAATTATTCTTTATCCCACAGGTAAAAACTGCTTGCCATCATAACAAAACAAATCTCCGTTTGAGGTAATTGTACACTTCGTAGCTACTGCTATGTTTTTGTAGTTAAGCAGAAAAGAATTGCAGTGCAAGGTATAAAACCCGTAATTCGTAGCAATCCAAATTGAATTACCCATTAATTCAATATCATTAACAACAAGGTCTATTTTCTTCTTCGACTTTGGAAGTAATCTAATAAACTCTTTCTCGCTAATGGATTTTATTATTTTTTCATTCTTAACTTTCGCAACAATATTTCTTCCTGCTATAATTAAGGAGCCATCAGCCCCAGAAAGCAAATCTGTAATCTCATTACAGTTGGGTACTAAGGATGATACAGTATAAAGTGTAAATAGTGATTGTTTCAAACTAATTAGTCCGTGATTTTTAGTCCCTAACCAAATATCACCCATAAGACTATGCTTAAACATGCATTGGACAAAAACATCCTCCAAATCATTCTCTTGAAGAAGATCTACACATATATTATTTCTTATCGAAATTAACTTTCTATATTCCAATCCATTCTTAAAGTATCGAAGTAAATAAATACTCTCGCTCTGATGAGACAAGGCAGATAATACATCACATTGAACTTTTTTAGTATCTACATCTAGCAATATTTGTTGCCCTACTTCAATTTCTCCGTAAAAACCTTTACCTAACTCAAGTACCTCAGATGTTGTATTATCTATTTTTGAAAAATTACCAGATATAAACTTATAAGCACCCAGTTCTAATTTAGGAAAAATTACCACTTCACTCTTACTTGGTATGGCCTCTAGAACATTCACTTCTTTCGTCCCTTCAACCATTGAAAATTCATCAAGTGTATCTAAATTATTGGACAAGTAAATTCCATTTGAAGTACCAACCATTAATTTATTGGCAAACACTTTTACCGAATAAACATCATTTAAATCAGTATTCTCCGTACTAGCAATGACCTCTAAATGCTCACCATCAAATTCACATACTCCAACTCCCCTTGCAGCAATTATTAAATTACCATTTAAATTCTCTGTAACACAGGTAACTTTTTCTCCCTGTAATCTATTCAATCCCTTTCTATATTTTACCTTAAACCCACTAAACTCACATAATCCAGCATCTGTTGCTAACCAAATCAGCCCTCTGGAATCTTCAAAAATATGATTCACACTATTGCATGGCAATCCATCCAATTGCGTAAAATCATCTGTTTGACTATAAGCCGCAACTCCACTTAAAGTGGCTAAAAAAACAAATAGAATGGTTAGTTGTGTTTTGATTATTAGGTTCATAATACAATTATACTAATTATACTAAGAAAATTTAGGTGTCAAATGTGTCAAGTTACATTGGCACATAACCAGCCTTCAAAGATTTTAGCAGAAAACACTATCTATCAACGCATAAACAAACAAATTAACATATGCGTCGTAAAAAGATTTATTATTACATTACAAAAAATGAGGAAAACAAGAATAATAGATTTAAACAATAAGCTAACTTTGCCTATCTGATAACTTAAACAGTATTAAAAATGCTATTGGACTTAGAAAAAGTGAATATCGAAAAAGCCATTAATTTGTTTGCACAAAATCAAAATTTCACATACACAGCATATCCAAGATTAAAAACTCTTTATGCCATAAAAAAAGAGTTTAAGCACATTCCTGAATTGGATTGGAAATTTGAATTTGATCATGTTAATGTCAATCAAAACAGAGTTATCATTGAATATCGACAAAATAAAAGTGAAGATTTTTCATTCTATTACGAAATTCCTCTTTTAGTTAATTTTGAATTGCGTGTATTTCTTGCTAAATCATCAATTCATTTTCTCGACTTGTACAATTTCTTATTGTCAAATGATATAATAAAGGAAAATCAGTTCAAATTAAAAGCAGAATATCACACAATTCCTCATTTTATTATCAACCAAAAAGTAAAGAGATACAATACGGGAATTCTCAATAAAATACAGAACAATACTGATTTTGACGGATTACCTGTAGATGACAATATAAAGAATGAAATTGATCTTGGATTTCAATTTTTTAATCCTATTTTTAATCAGATACTTAGCCAATTCCAAATTTGATTTCGTAAAGCAATATGAATTCAACCCCTAACAAAACTATCAAAACCAAAACAAGCATAAGTAGAGCCTATTTTATGCTATTCTTAGTCCTAACCATTACATTTTTAGTGAGTTTTGGCGGAATTTGGATATATACCAAGTTTAACGAATTCAATACTGAATCAAATAATCTTAAGAAAGATTACATTGAAGAACAAAAAGATATTTTGGTAAGCAAGACTCATGAATGTATAGATTTCATTAATTACCAGAATACAAGAGCTGAATCAAGATTAAAAAATAGACTTCAATACTTTGTAAATCAGGCTCACTTAATTGCCGTTTACATTTACGAACAAAACAAAGGAAAACTAAGCGATATTGAAATAAAAAGACGCATTAAAGAAGCTATTTCACCTTTGCGCTTTACCAATGACAGAGGCTATATTTTTATCAACACCTTAAGTGGTAAAGGTATTCTGTATCCTTCATCAAAAGAAAATGAAAACAAGAGTTTAATCAATTTCAAAGATATCAATGACAATTACATTGTTAAAAACGAGGTGGAATTGATGAAGTATAAGGACAGTGGCTTTACAAAATATGTGAACAACAAAAAGGTAAAAAATAAATTTAATGCATATACCAAAATTTCTTATATCAAGAAGTTTACACCCTACAACTGGTATTTTGGTAGCTTTGCCTATTTGGATGATATTCAGCCAGAAATCCAAAAGGAAGCTCTTATTCGTATAAGTCAAATTAACATGAATCAAGACAACTACTTTTTTGTTTATAAAAAAGATGGTACTTGCCTACTTCATGCTGATTCGGCCAGCATAGGAAAAAATTTCAAAGATTACAGCAACAAGACACGTCGCGAAAATGTAAAACAATTAATCAATGCAGCCCAACTTGAAGAATCGGGTTTTATAAGTTACAAAGATCCAAGTAAGGAAGATGCTGAAAAAATTTCATATATAAAGCTCATTAAGAAATGGGATTGGATTATTGGAGCAGGCCTATACACAGATGAGCTGGATAAAAATATTGAAATTGCCAGAGCTGAGTTAAGAGGTAATGTTCAAAAATACATTCTACAGATTGTGTTGTTAATTGTAATCGCAATTGTGATTATTTACATTACATCGAAGACCATTTCTGTAAAAATGAAGCAGAATTTCACTTCCATCAACAACTTCTTTAGAAAAATTTCAACGGAATTGCATCAAGTTGATGTCGATGAACTTTATTTTTCTGAATTTCAAGATATGGGAACAACTATTAATCGCATGATTGATATAAGAACCCAGAAAGAAAAAGAACTTCAAGTTGCACGTGAAAAAGCAGAAGAATCTGATCGATTAAAATCATCCTTTTTGGCTAATATGTCACACGAAATTCGTACTCCAATGAATGCAATTATTGGATTTTCAGAATTATTGCAAGAAGATGATTTGCCATTTGAAACTCGACAACAGTTTTTTACTCATATTAGAAACAGCGGAAATTCACTTTTGAATCTTATTAATGATATTATAGATTTCTCAAAAATTGAATCGGGCAAACTTAAAATCTCCAAAACCTATTACAGTCTTAATCAACTATTTGACGAACTTTATCACGCTTTTCAAAAGATAAAAAGTAGCAAAGGAAAAGATCATATTGAACTCAAATTCACTAAAGGCTTAAAGGAATCGGAATCTGTTATTTATACAGACCCTTTACGACTGAAGCAAATTATCACAAACCTGGTTGAGAATGCTTTAAAATTTACTGAGAAAGGAAGTATTCACGTCTCCTATCAATTAAATGAAAACAAGCTTATTTTTGCAGTTGAAGATACGGGAATTGGAATCTCTCCAGAAAAACAGAAAATAATTTTTAGTAGATTCCGTCAAGCAGATGACTCTCACGCCAGAAGATATGGAGGAACTGGATTAGGACTATCAATTTCTAAAAAATTAGCAGAACTGCTAAATGGAGACATGTGGGTAGAATCAACAGAAAATATTGGAAGTAGTTTCTTTGTTAGCATACCTTATTTAATTGATGATAAATCAAACACGGCTCCTATCAAGAAAATACACAAAAATGGTGTAAGCAAAGATTTAACTGGGAAAAAAATACTGATTGTTGATGATTATAATGTTAATATTACATTGATAAAACAAATGCTGCAATCTACTGGAGTAAGCATGTCATCGACAGATAATGGACGTACTGCAATTGAAGAATGTGGTTCTTCACATTTTGATTTGGTTTTATTGGATCTGCAAATGCCAGACTTGAATGGATATGATACTTTAAAATTGATCAAAAAGAACAATCCAGAAATTAAAATTGTGGCGCAAACTGCCTATGCATTGGCAAACGAGAAAGAACAGATAATGAACTCTGGATTTGATGGCTATATTGCCAAACCCATTATCAAGAAAAATTTACTGAGTTTAATAAACGAAATGATTTAAAAATGAGGACATTTAATTCTTCCAACCTGTCTTTTTCTTCTTAAAGCAATTTCCCTACAACTATTTTTGTTTCTTCTATTATTTTTAAACCTCATTAAAAATGAGATCTCGTGAGCTCCTGTGTTTGTGTGGATTAATTTTGAAATGGTCTTATCGTAACTATAAGCCACTTGCCACCAATCCCTCATTACTCCTAATTGTAAAATAACTGCATCATATTCCAATTCCAGATTATCACGATACCACATACCTACAATAAAAGATCCTTTTGACAGGTATAATCCATAATTTAATTGCTTATTTGTCCCCTGCTGCTGATAAAGAAAATTGGGTGCTAAACCAATATCAGTCTGATGTAAACCTCTTCTAAAAACAGGTACATTTACTCCACAATGAAGAGTATATTTTCTTGGCAGCTTAGAATAATCACTCTCCTCCTTATAAGCTTCATCAGGTTCCGTTAAATGATGAGCGGCAAAACCGATAAACCAGTTTTTATAAGATGCTATTAAACCAGATGAAAAATCAATATAATTACGGCTAAGGTGATCAATTGCACTTTCACCAGTAAATGGACTAATTAAACCATTAATATAAAACTCATCGGTTTGATCAGGAAAGGTAAAGTTTGAATCATTCAATCTCCTTTGAATAAAAGAGGTTTGAAAACCTGCTTTAATTGCCAAACTTCTTGAAATTCTCAAGGTATAGGCATACATTCCACTTATTGTTGTGGTACTAATTGTTCCATCACCTTGTTCATCTTGCATCACCTGCAATCCCACTCCTCCTCCAATTGGATTTACATACTGATCGTAAGCAACACTGTAAGTCACATATGCAGAGCTGATTTCTGGCCATTGATTTCTGTAATTCATAGAAATACGAGCATCAAAATCAGAACCTGCAAATGCAGGATTTAAATAAACCTTATTTGCATAGAACTGTGAGAACTCAACATCTTGTGAATAAATGTTGAGAGTACTCATCATGAGGATTAATGCACCTCCTAATATTTTCAGTCCTTTTCCAATCATTATCTAAACAGCGTTACTGTTCCGTGTCCTCTTTCTTTTCCTCCATAAAAAATGATCCAAACATATACTCCAATTTCTGCATCTTTACCTTTATAGATGCCATTCCACCCTTCATATTTCAACTCATTATTGGCAACCATATCCTTTTCAAGTTTAAATACTTGTTCCCCCCAACGAGTATAGATATACATTTCAAAATCGGTTACAATTCCTTTAAAAACTGGATAAAATATCTCATTCGGACCTTTACCATTTGGGGTAAATACATTTGGTACAACCATTTTAGGTTCCAATAATTTAACCGCAATTGAAGCTTGAGCGATACAACCAAATTCATTCTTAACCTGTACACTATAATCGCCTGCATCATCCACTTCTATACTTCTCCAATCAGATCCTGTATTCCAGTAATAAGAAGAATAACCAGATCCAATATCTAAGGTCAAAGTCTGACCTTTGTACATACTCAATGTATCAGAAGCAACATTAACCTCTGGTAATGGATATACTTCAACGTGAATAATATCGGTTCCCATAATTCCATAAACATCCCAAACTTGTACGGTATAATCACCAGTTTTGTTTACAGTAATTGTTCTTGTTGTATCTCCAGTATTCCATAAGTACCTTTCCCAATTTCCTGCATCCAACATCAATGAAGTTCCTTCGCAAATACCAGCACTTCCTCCTAAATTAATTGATGGTCTTGGATTAACAGCTACTTTAACTTTTCCATTTCCCCTACAGCCATTAACATCTACAACATTTACTGCATATTCTCCGTCCTTTTCTACTTTTAGATATTGTGAATCTTCCTGATTACTCCATTCGTATTCAACATATCCGCTTCCTGCATCAAGAATAATAGATGTTCCTTCAGCAATCACAGTATCTCGTCCCAAGTAAACTTCTGGATTTTTATGAACAAATATATTGATATCGTCTTCTCCAGTACAACCAAACTCATCAGTTGTCTTAAGAATAAAATTACCTTCTTCATACACATAAATTGCTCTTGTTTCTCCACCTGGAACCCATTCTGTATAATACCCATCTGGAGCTTCTAAAATTAATTCTTCTCCTTCACAGATATACAAATCAGGTCCAAGGTCAACAATTGGTAAATCATGTACTACAACTTCAACTGAATCGTTTCCTATACAACCGTTGATATCCTGAACTCTCACATGGTAAATTCCTGCTTCAGAAACTTCTCTAGTCTGAGTTGTAACTCCATCACTCCATAAAAAGTCAACTCCTTCACCAATATCTAATTTTACAGTTTCTCCATAACACATATCCACTCGATCTGGTAATGGTGAATTTGGCAATTGAATGATTTCCACATCTACCCCATCTTCGGCAATACATCCTTCAAGATTTTCTATTTGTAGATTGTATCTACCAGATTCTCCAATGGTAATTGAATAGTCATTTGCGCCAGCAATATCAACTCCATCTTTACTCCATTGATATCTATAACCTGCAACACTTGGACCTTCTATATAGGTAGAATCTCCATAACAAACTAAATTGGTCGTGTAAGTCAAATCAAACTCAAAAGCTGGCAAAATATTTACATTCACATCATCTGTAGCTGAACAACCATTGGCGTCGGTTACCACTACTGAATAGTTTCCTGAAGTTGAAACGATAATAGTTTGAGTCGTTGCGCCATTGGACCATAGGTAGCTTGATTCAGGATTACCGGCATCTAATGTGATTATTCCTCCGAAACAGGTTTCCTGATCTAAACCAAGGTCTACAACCGGATTTGGATGAACGGTTACATTCACATCATCCGTTGCCGAACAACCATTGGCATCCGTT
>NZ_BAZX01000044.1 GCF_001310955.1 Marinifilum fragile JCM 15579 | reverse complement strand
CCTTTTTTTTCATCCTAAATATATAATTCTTCACAACAATGACACACTTAATATTGGCAAGTGTGTCATTGTAATATTTTATTTTCTCTCTACCAGAAGATTGCGTACAATGCAACTAATAAAACACAGATGGTATAAGCTACAATATTAAACACCTTACCTGTTGCAAATGTTTTTCTGCTTATTTCAATACCTTTTTCATCATCAGCTCCTTTGTTCTGTAAATAGCTAACTAACATGATAACCAATGCCGAAAGAACTGCGGTATAACCCATTTGATCCATAAATGGAACATTCACAAATATTGATTCAAGGCTTGTACCAGTAACCCATCCATTAGGAGCCACTTTAAAATACATGGCAATTGGAATAGATGCCAACACCCCTGCAATAGCACCTTTGTTTGTGGATTTTTTCCAGAATAACCCCAACATAAATACCGCCAAAATACCAGGGCTAACTACACCTGTATATTCCTGAATAAATTGGAACGCCTGATCTAAACCTGCCAACTGAGGAGCAATACATCCCGCTATTAACAAGGCTACAGCTGCGGAAATTCTACCTGTATTTACCGTTTGCTTATCGCTTGCATTCGGATTAAAATAAGGCTTGTAAATATCCATTGTAAAAATGGTTGAAGTTGAATTCAACATAGATGCAAGTGATGACACAATTGCCGCAGCCAATGCAGCAAAAGCCACACCTTTCAATCCTGTTGGTAAGAATTGTAACAACCAAGGATATGCTTTATCAGCAGACTCCATTGTTGGAATATTATTTTGAGCAGCATCTCCTAAAGAAGCCATAATACTTCCATCATTTACCATTACAAATGCAGCAATCCCAGGAATCACAACAATTAAAGGAATTATTAACTTCAGGAATCCTGCAAATACAATACCTCTTTGAGATTCTCTCAATGACTTAGCTGCCAAAGTTCTTTGAATAATATACTGGTTGAATCCCCAGTAATAAAGGTTAGCAACCCACATTCCTCCAACAATAACTCCAATACCAGGAAGGTTTTTGTACTGATCGTGAGCTTTATCCAAAATCATATGGAAAGAGTCTGGAGCAGCTTCGTAAATATGCTTAAACCCAGCAAGTACACCTTCACCACCTGAAACGGTATCTAATGCAAGATAAGTAGTTACTAATCCACCTAAAATCAAAAATACAACCTGAATTACATCAGTCCAGGCAACCGCTGAAAGACCGCCATAAAGTGAGTAGCTAGCTGCAAACAAAGCCAAACCCAATACTCCATAAATCATTGGAATACCCATGATGGTTTCAAGAGCCAAAGCTCCCAAATATAATACTGAAGTAAGATTTACAAACACATATAATGCGATCCAGAAAACGGCCAATATGGTTTTTAGGTTTGTTGAATAACGCTTCTCTACAAATTCAGGAATCGTATATAGTCCTTTCTCAATGAAAATTGGCAGAAAGTATTTACCAACAATAATTAAAGTCAAAGCAGCCATCCACTCATATGAAGCAATTGCCAATCCAATTGCAAAACCAGATCCTGACATGCCGATAAATTGCTCGGCAGAAATATTAGCCGCAATTAAGGAAGCTCCAATTGCCCACCAAGGCAATGACTTTGAAGCCAAAAAATAATCATCTGCGTTTTTTTGATGTCCTTCTTTATCACGCGATACCCATAGGCCTACGCCAACGATTATAATACCGTAAACGATAAAAATCATATAATCGAGAAAAGAAAATGTATTAGCCATTTTATTTGATTTTAGTTGAGATTAAAGTTTTATTGAAATCTGCAGGCAGAAGTATAAATTAATGATTCTACCTCATATTCTCTTCAAACCAATTATTGCCTCATTTTATAATGTATTTTTGATAGTTCTCTCAATCTTTTCGCTGCGCCCTCGGCAGTAATATCACGTTGCGGCGTACCCAGCATTTCATATCCTACCATAAATTTTTTAACACTAGCCGAGCGTAACAAAGGTGGATAGAAATGCATGTGTAAATGCCACTCAGGATGTTTTTCTCCATCTGTTGGAGCTTGATGCAATCCTGCAGAATATGCAAACGACACCTCAAACAGATTGTCGTACATAATCGTTAATTTCTTGTAAACATCAGCCAAATCTGTTTTCTCCTCATCAGTCAATTCCAGCAAATTTGACACTGCTCTTTTGCTAATGATCATTGTTTCGAAAGGCCATACTGCCCAAAACGGTACTAAAGCTACAAAAGAATTATTCTCAACCAAAATCCTCTCCTTCTTGTCAAGCTCTATTTTCAGATAGTCTGATAGCATAGTTCTTCCATGCTTCTCATAATACGCCTTCTGATTTTCAGATTCCTTTGAAGTTTCGAGAGGAATGAGTTTAGAAGCCCAAATTTGCCCGTGAGGATGTGGATTGGAGCATCCCATAATGGAACCTTTGTTCTCAAATATCTGCACATAGCCAATATCTTCTCTATCTCCTAATTCCTTATACTCTTTGCACCAAAGATCAACAACCTTACGGATGTTCTCAACTTTCATTTCAGGAACCGTAAGACTATGATTCGAACTAAAGCAAATCACTTTACAAATTCCCGATTCACTTTTTGCTCTAAACAAATCACCATCCGAAAATTCTCCCTCAGGAGTATCTTGCAACAAAGCACTAAAATCATTCTGAAATGAATAAACGTCCTCATAGTTTGGATTCTTTTCTCCGCCAACTCTTTCATTAGTCGGGCACAAATAACATTGTGGATCATATTCAGGTCTCTTCTCCTCAACTACTTTTTCAACTTGACCTTGCCATGGTCTTTTCGACCTGTGAGGTGATACCAATATCCACTCACCAGTTAATGAATTATATCTACGATGTGGATTTTCAATGTAATCAAATTTCGCCATCTGAAATATTTTCTTGATTATTCTATTCTTTTTCCTCCGTCACCGATTTCAGCAACATAAAATTCTCCTACAATTCCTGTCTTCTCAGTATATTCCTTCCCTACTTTCTCAATAAATTCTTCAATATACTCATCTTTTACAAGACTAACAGTTGAACCTCCAAAGCCGCCGCCTGTCATTCTGGAACCAATAGTCCCTTCAATCTTTCTAGCCGCTTCAACCATAGTATCCAGTTCATGTCCCGTAACCTCATAATCATCACGAAGAGAATCATGAGAATTATTCATCAACTGTCCAAACTCTTTTAGGTTTCCTTTTTTAAGCTCTACTACGGCTTTCTGAGTTCTTTCAATTTCGCTAATAACATGACGTGCTCTTCTTCTAATCACATCATCATTTATAAGATTTTCTAATGAGTTGAATTCTGTCAGGCAAAGTTCACCTAAATTGGCAATCTTTCTGGAGGGGTTGATTGCCTCAACAGCTGCCCGACATTCAGCAACTCGTTCATTGTATTTTCCTTCATCTAAACTATGAGGGCTATTGGTATTTCCAATAACTATTTTAGCACCTTCTAAATTAATAGGTACTAATTCGTACTCAAGATTATTACAATTCAAATATATGGCATGATCTTTTTTGCCCATTCCAGAAGCAAATTGATCCATTATACCACACATTACTCCCGCAAATTCATGTTCTGCTTTTTGGCTGTATTTTACAATACTCAACTGATCTTTGCCAAAGTTGTATTCTTCATTAATTGCTACTCCTGTAACAACCTCTAAAGATGCCGAAGATGATAAACCTGCACCGTTTGGTACATTTCCCCAGAATAATAAATCAGCACCGCAGTTCGGAATCAATCCATCTTTTTTAAATTGAACAATTACACCAAGAACATAATTAGCCCAATTTCCTTTTTCCAATGGTTCTGTTATCTCTTCAAGTGATAACTTGTAAAATTTATCTTGATTTAAAGATCTAAGTTGGATATAATCATTGTCTGTTTTTCTTATCAAACAATAGGTTCCAAATGACAATGCACATGGAAAAACAAATCCTCCATTATAATCGGTATGTTCTCCAATTAGATTTACACGGCCTGGGGAAAAATACACATGACAATCACCTTGTCCATATAATTTTTCAAACTCAATCTTTAATTCTTCAATTTGCATACAACATTCTTACTGGTTGGTACTGGTAGGCAAATTTAAATCTTTTTTGTATAAATGCAAGCGATCTTAAAAAATTAAAGCTCTAATTCATCGAACCAGAGCTTCATACCTTTCGTAAGTATTTTTATTATAAGGAATTTCTTCTTATCAACCTAGACTGATTTTCTATCAATTCATTTTTAGAGTTGATAACCATATCAGCCAATATTCTTCCCATCTCTTTAAAATCCGTACTAATTGTAGTAATTCCATCGGCAACAACTTCCTTTAATGGCGTATCGTTATAAGAAATTATCCCCAAATCAGAACCTATTTTCAATTTCTCAGATTTAGCTTCCTTTACAAGAGTAACCAAGTCATTATCGTTTGGAACTATATAAACCTCACCTTTTTTAATTTTATGACTTTCCAAAGTTTCAATTACCTCTAATTCCCACTTATCCTGATAGTGAGTAGCAAACTTTTTAAAGCCTTTCAACTGTCCTACTGGTTCTTTTCCTCCTGGATAAACAAAATAGATTTTCTTATATTTTTCCAATAGGTTCAGTCCTGATTCCAGCGCATTAAATACATCTTTTTCAAAATTTTGATATACGGCAGGATAATGTTTTTTTAACGCAGCATTAGTTTGATCGAGAATATAAACTTCATTTTCAGGCAACTGTTGTAATACATTATACGCATCATTAAATTTTGCAGGCATAATTATATATGAAGTATACTTTCCATTGTTGTTATCAATTAACTCTTTAAAAACTTTACGGTTAAAATGATGGAAATAAATATCAACGTTTGCCTTGTCGTTTAAATTCTCAATAAAGGAATTGTATAATATCTCTTTAAATACATTAAATTCCTCGAATAGAAGAAAGATATTCTTCTTAAATCGAGTTGAAGTACTTGCCAAATAGTAACCTTTACCTGGAACTGAAGAAATAACTCCTCTAATTTTTAACTCATTATATGCAACAAGAACGGTATCTCTGGATAAACCAAACTCTTTACAGATTGCATTAATGGAAGGGATCCGATCCCCAACATTTACAAGTCCTTTATCAATAGATTGCAGCAAAGAGAGAATAAGTTGTTTGTATTTCGGAGTGCCCGAATCAGTAGTTACATTAAATATTTTAGAAGGCATCTTAATTGTATTTATTTGGAAAAGTATAAATACAAAGGTAATAAATTCCCAACTGATACGAACCAGTATGATAAATGAATGATTCTTGATTAATTCTTGTAAGCGGACATTCTGCTTTGAATCGTATCCCTTAAATCATCAATATTAATGCTAAATTCCTCTAAATAAAACTTCCTAATCAATTCTAACTTTCGGCTTATCAATTTCTTCCCTTTATTTAATTCCAAGCATAAATTGGGATCAGAAAAATCCTCACAATTCCAATCTTTAATGTAAGTCGAATTAAAATATACTGTATCCTGAACCAAAAAGTGTGACGTAAGCTGAGCAAAATCCTCAAATTGATTTCTCGTTCCATAAGCACTCACCATCCCTCTTTTAATCGCATCTGATAATGACACACCATTTCGCCAACCTTCTCCAACATATCCTAAAGGCGAAATGTTATTGTACCCATTAGGTAATCCCATTTTTTGATGTACAATGTGGGAAAATTCATGATGCATTGTTATCAATTGATTTTCTAACCAAATTCGATCGTCTAAATCAAAGGCATTCAAATTTATTAAACTTACTCTTGCACCATTTTCAGCATACCCAAATATTATTTCTCCATCACTTTCAAAAATATATGATCCAATATACACCAACTCTTTAGGCATATATTCCTGAATGAATAATTTTGAATCTTCTGACAATACAAGAAAAGGTTTTATCCAAAGCTCCTCTATCAATTTAGTAACCGGAATAACCAAATCTTCTTTAATAGGATCTGCTGATTGATCTTTATTTAAAAACCGCTGATCCCATTCCCATCGTATAGCAGTACCATATTTGTTCAGAATATTTTCCCTGATATAAACATCATTTGGATGATTAGACAATTTTATATCTGGGGCTTTATAATCAACAACCTCAGATTTATTACAAGCTGTAATTAATATTGCGATGACAATACCTATTGAAAAAAATCCAATGTCAAAATTCCTATATATCATCACTATCTCGGGTTAGGGATTAATCCATTCACGATGGCCGATTGTGGAATTTGTACGGCTGTTCTTATATCATTCGGAATAAGTTGAAAAGTATTTCCTTGAATGTCTTTATGCGTAATCGAAAGTTCGAATCTTTTAATATCAAACCATCTTGATCCTTCATCTAAAAACTCTTTTCTTCTTTCATCCAATAAAAAACGTTTCATGGCATTTTTTATATCTGATAAAGAATAATGCTCTTTAATCTTATTCAAATCCAGTTTTCCTCCTTCTGAATATCTCTTAGCCGCAAGAGTATGATAATCATTTAATGCAATTTCATATTCTCCTTGCATAATGTAACATTCCATCCTATTCAAAAGTACCTCTTCTCCCTTTAATTCACTTTGAATAAAATAGGGAAATCCGGTGCTGGAGGTTGTATAACGAAACAACTCATGGTATTTTGGAACAACAATAGCTCCAGTACTATAACTCCAACGCTGATCCCTAACATCTAGTTCTCCTTGAATATTATTGTTAAAAAGTTCATTAAAAATTTTGGTGTCACTCCTGTATCCATAATTGGCCCTGGCGTAAAACGATTCTTTTCTTAATACAATTAGATTAGACTTTTCCTTTACATCAGAATTTTTGGCTGCCATTTCATCAAAAGTAGTTCCCTGATAAATTTTAAATAAATCCCTAACATAAACAGCTGGATCATCTCCGAGAACCAAATTACAGTACTTTAAACTATTTGAATAATCTTTCTTAAAAAGGTAAAATCTTGCAGCAAAAGCATAGGCTGCATTCCTTGTAAAATGATATTTTTTTGATCCTGTAAAATAATCATCCTTTAATAATGAGAGTCCGATAATTAAATCTTTTTCAATTTTATCGTAAACATCTTTAACCGAACCCCTTGAATAGTTTTTAAACATTTCATCTTCTACTACTTCTACATAAGGAATGCCAAGATCGTATTCCGCTGTTTCCTCATTATAATGTTTAGAAAAAACATTCACCAGCATGAAATGATTGTAAGCCCTTGATATTAATGCCTCACCTCTCACTACAGCCCTAAAATCATCATCACCTGAAACTTTATCGATAACAGCCAAAGCTTCATTACAATGGGCAATTGCATAATACGTATTTTCCCAAAAATAAGTAGTAGATTCCTGAGCTTCGTAAGAATCCATTGAAATCCATTGAAAAGCTTCTGTCATATGATCTCTTTGGGTATTATCAGGAATCGCTGATACATTATCAGTCATCCATTCAATAAAAAGATAAGTACTCTCATTGTACGAGTTGGCAACTAACCTGGCAACATCTTTAACTGTTTGCAACTCCTTTCTGTCATCTGGATTTTCATCAAGATAAGAATCACAAGAAATTGAAAGTACAGTTAGAAGTAATATGCCAAAAAGTCTATTCATGAAAGAGCTATCAGTTTAAGCTTAGAAGGCTAAGTTAACAGAAAAACTGTAAGTTCTGGACATAGGAAGTGAAATTCCTCCTGATTGAAAAAACTCAGGATCAACACCATTTAACTTTTCATCCGAATAAAGCAAGGCAATATTATATGCCTGAAATTTTAAATTTGCCGAACTCAAATTCATTGAATCCAGCCAAGACTTGGGCAATTGATATACTACACCAATATTTTTGAGTCGTACAAAACTTCCATCTGCTACACGAGCAGTACTTTTATTATAAAGTTGATATGGATTTAATCCAGCATCATTTAATTCTTCAGATTTCCATCGTGTTAATATCACCGGAATATTAGTTCTATTCTCATCACCAGCTTTTTTCCAACGATTCTTAAGTCCTCCCGGAAGACTTGAATAATCATCATAGCTGTTACTGAATGCATCATCAAGCCTGATTTTATTTCCAAATCGGTAATTTAAACCTATTGATAAGGTCCAATTTTTGTAATGAAAAATGTTTTCCAGCCCACCAAAACCTTTGGGCGTCGTTGGGCCCTCATATTTCAGATATTTCAAAATATCTATCCTTTTCTGTAAATTAAGCTTTTGAATGGTTTTACCATTTGATCCATAAAACTGAGGAACTCCATTACTATCTAATCCTGCAAATGGGATCGAAAATAAACTATTGGAAGAATAACCTTCGAGATTTGTTCCCAATGACTGAATTGCATCTGCAATTCTAGGTTCATTATAGTATTTGGTAATTTTATCCTTGGCATAGCTAAAAGTTAAACGGGTATCCCAATTAAAGTTTTTTGTTTTAACATTTTGAGTGCTGAGAGTAAGTTCAATTCCATTAATTTTCATTTCGCCAACATTACCATACTTCTTTCTTATTCCACCAACACCACTTGTTGTAACAAAACCAAGCAAATCTTTAGATCTTCTTCTGAAATACTCAATGTCAGTATAAAATCTTCCATCTAAGATTTCTAATTCCATACCTAAATTAAATTCATACAATTTTTCCCAGGTAAGATCTCTATTGGCCAACTCATCTATATACAAAACATCTTCTCCATCCTCATCGTTCGGTCTCAAAGGTTCACCTGTCTTTAAAATTAAAGATGGACTTGCACCAATTCCATTATCGCCAGATAATCCGTAAGTTGCCTTTAACTTTAAGCGATCCACAAAACCAATCGACTTCATAAAGTTCTCACCATGAATATTCCAAGCTCCGCTAACATTCCAAGTAGGCAGGTATCTTGAATCACTATTTTTCCCTTGTCGATTATCTCCATCGTATCTAAAAGTAGAGTTCAGAATGTATTTTCCTCTGTAAGAATATGCTCCGGTTAAAAATACTCCGGCAAACCTGTACTTTTCTTTCTTTCTGTAATAATCTGTTTGATCACGAAATTTTAGATATTTTGCAACCATTGGGTTTGTAATACTAATTCCTCCCTGATCGTATAAGTACCCCCAAATTTCATTGTGAGTTTCTTTTCTATTTGTATATCTAATTTCCTGTCCGAACAGTAGCTTTACAATGTGATCCTGATCTGATTTTAAATTCCAATCAATTATATTTCTGATAAAATAACTTGTCAATGAATTTTTAGTAGTATTATAAAATCCTCCCTGATCCAAAACCGTATAAGGCTCTTTTTCTGGGTAATCTGGATCATCAAAAAGAAAATTATTACTATTAACAAACAAAGGATCATCAGCTCTATATGCTTCAGCATGATTAGATTTTTCATGAATCTTTTGCTCCCGTAACGTATTTACCCAACGTCCTTGAAAAATAGATCTAAACCTCAATTTAGAAGTAATAGCATACTGCACTTCGCCCTGAAACAAAAGATCATCCACATCTACATTTACATAATTGTGATCCAATTCATAAAGAATATTAAAAGGAGCATAATTCCTTCTAAAATACTCTAAATTGCCATTATCGTCGAAAGGTCTAATACTTCTACTAGTATACAGTGCGTAATTATAAGGGTTTACATCAAAATTACGCTCATAAAGTCCATCAATGGGTTCAAACTTTCTATCTTTTGATCCTGGCAATTTTTGATCTCTAATGTTACCTGATACTTTAAATCCCAATTTCAAGCGCTTTGACACATCAAAATCCCCTTTTACCAATGCAGTATAATTTTTAACCTCATCAGCTAAAGTTTGTCCTTCATCAGTATAGTATCCAATAGAAGTATAATATCTGGATTTATCCGATCCTCCAGAAATACTAAAAGAATGCTGTTGTGATAAAGAATTTCGAAATAAAACATCAAACCAGTCTGTATTCGAATTGGCATATTTTGATAAGAACTGATAATTCAAGCCTCCATCGGGTCCCCAGTTTAGATTATGGTTTGCAATCTCATAAAACATTTTGCTCATGGCTCCGTGATTTGCTGCCGATGCCGCTTTGGCAATATCAATCCAACCTTTATCATACAACTCTTCATAAACTTCCATTTCTTCATCAGAAGATAATATGTCGAACTGTGAATAATTGGGCTTTTGTCTTACAATTGCACTTCCTGAATAGGTAACTTTTAATTTGCCTGTTTTTCCTTTTTTAGTGGTAATTACAATTACCCCATTCATTGCCTTTGCACCATACAATGCAGTAGCAGAAGCATCTTTTAATATCTGAAATGATTCAATATCATCAGGATTTAAACCAACTACACCAGAACTCAAGACCGTAGAAAGATTACCAGATGCTAAATCATTATTTGTCAACTCTATAATATCTTCCTGAACTACACCATCAATCACCCACAAAGGTTTATTGCTCCCATTTATTGATGCTTTCCCTCTAATTCGTACAATAGGAGATATCCCAAAAGTTCCGGAAATATTATCTACTTGCACTCCAGCTATGTGCCCCTGTAGTGATCGACTAACATCTGCAATTCCACTTAAAGCAATATCAATTTGATTTAACTTATTGGCCGATCCAGTAAATAAGTTTCTGTCAATTTTCTGAAAACCAGTTGTAACCAGCACTTCACTCAGTTTCTCATCAGATGGAAACAACTCTACATCTATTTTCTCCAATTCACCAACACTCACCTCTTTGGTTTTCATTCCTATAAACGAAAACACTAATATAATATCAGGATCATTAGACGTAACAAAGGAATAATTACCATTAATGTCAGTAGATGTACCAAAATAAGTTCCCTTTATCAGAACAGATACTCCTGGCAAAATCATACCTCTATTATCGGTAACATTCCCATAAAGCTTTTTTACTTTTTTAATCGTTCTTTGAAGTTTTGAGTCTGCACTATTAGCATTGGGATCAGGCTTAATTATAATTACCCTATCACGAATTTCGTATGTCAAACCAGATTCGGTTAAACATTCTTGAAGAATTTCCCTTACACTTTTAGGAATACCAGAAAGATTAATATTGCGAATTTTCTTAATATCATCTACATTATACAAAAATGTATAATTGGTCTTTTCTTTGATTTCGGACATTACCTCAATCAAACTTGCACCTTTCATTCGCAACTCTAACCTTTCCTCTTGTGGAAATGCTTTAGATTTTTGTCCAAAACACACAAACAGAAAGAAGAAAAACAGGAGTCTTATTGCAAAAAACTCTTTTCTTTTCTGCATAAACCTCTAATTCCGATTTTTTTTAATATTTTTGAGTTGTGATTTGGTTAGTATTACACTTCTAGTGATAGTAGTGTTTATTGGCTTTGACCGAGATTTGTAGCAGCAAATCTCGGTTTTTTTTAAACTTCTTCAACCAAAAGGGCTCTATCCTTTATTGTGAATTTCACTTTTTGTGTAACCTCAATCAACTCTAATATTTGATCGATATTATCGTATCTAGTCAGATCTCCTGAAAATCTTAATTTTTTAACAGACTCGTTTAAAAAGGAAACATCTACATTGTACCATCTTGAAAGTCTTGTCATTATATCTTCCAAACTCTCATTTTCAAAAACAAACCTTCCATCTTTCCAAGCAGTATAAATTTCAGTATCAACTATCTGCTTTAATGTTTTTCCAGTTAATTTATTAAAACGATATTGTTCATTTGGTAACAATTTTACCTTGTTTCCAAACAAAGTATCACTAACTTCAACTCTACCTTCAACCAATGTAGTTACAATTTCATTTAAATCGGAATAGGCATTAACATTAAATGAAGTACCAAGAACTTTAACCTGTGCTTTATTCGCATTGACAACAAATGGATGAACAGAATCCTTAGCTACTTCAAAGAAGGCTTCCCCTTTAAGCTCAACTTTTCTTATCCCCGATCCAAATTCTGATGGAAACCGTAGTTTCGAATTGGAATTAAGCCATATTCTGGTTCCATCCATTAGTGTCAACTTATATTCCCCCCCTCTGGGAATAATAATTGTATTGTAGGTTAATTGTGATTTGGTAATATTTGATTTTTTCTGATAAATTAATTCCTGAGTTTTATTTGAAATAAATACATCACCTTCTTTAATTGTAACCTCCTCGTTAAGCTGATACCTTTCACCATCGCTTGTTATCAGTATAGCCTGCTGTGTTCCCGGACCAATAACATTTGAAATATTATTATCCAGCAAGTTGGAAAAGAAAAGTGTAGATCCAATTGCAAGAATAAGCACTGCAACAGCTCTTAAAAAGTTAACTTTTAACTTTCTAACCCTATCATTTTTAATTTTAGCCTGAATTTTATCCCAATTAGCTCTTTTATTGGATTGCTCCAATTTTAATTCTCTTTCCAAATATTGCCTTTCGGGATCCATAGAAAGTTTATGGAACAGAATTGCATTTTCTTCATTTGCTTGCTTCCATTCCTCCAGGTACTGAAATTCCTCATCAGTTAATCGATTCTCCAATCGTTTAACGATTAAATCAGCAATTTTAAATCCTGAATTTAAATCCTTCATCTTCATTTTTGCATTTACATGTACTATAACAGTTTCTCTCAAAAAAAGGGTGACAAACGTCTTTAATTTTGTCACCTTTGTAATTCTTAGATATTTTTTTTACAAAAACATCAACATCGTAAATAAATCTTTCAGATTATCTCTCAGGAACTTACTAGCTCTTTGTTTTTGAGTTTTCACTGTATTTATAGAAATATTCAGATCTTCCGCAATTTCTGCATTTTTTAGACCCTTTAAACTCAATAAGTAAATAGCTCTCGCCGATTCAGGAAGTTTTCCTACTGTATCTGCAATGATCCTGTTCACTTCCTCTTCAATAACATTGTTTAAAAAATAATCCTCACTTAAAATATCAGTCTTCGCCTGAACTTCGTAATTTCTCTCAACTTTTTGGTGATCCAGATAGTTTAAACAAGAATTACGAACCGTTTTATATAAAAAGGCTTTGAGTGGTGCCTCATGATAAAAGGAAGTTTTTTTTTCCCAAACTTTTATAAAACTCTCTTGAACCAGATCCTCAACAGCCTCATTATTAGCTATATATTTTTGACCAAATAAAAACAACGCCTCGTAATATTTATCATATAAATCCCTAAAGGCGGATTGACTTCCACTTCTGAATTTATCAATGGATATATTAGCAGTTGTTGACATGGGTTCTAATTACAAATGGACAGACAATATTATAAAATAATTTCAGAATTCAATAATCGTATATTTTCAATTAGATAAACCAATTGAATCGCGTGCTATACAATAAAAAAAGAGTGCCTAAAACAGACACCCTCTTTTAATGTTATGAGACCTTTTTATAAGTCTAATTTTTTCTTCAAATGCTTTGGCAAGGCATCTTTATGAACCATTATGGCAACTGTTTTTAACTTAACGTATGCTTCACTCATATTTAAATAGCCACCAAATTTATTGCTGTCATCAGCCCAAGAATTTTTGGTCTTGTAATAAAGCGTTCCATTTTCATCCTTAACAATACCAGTTAAATGCATCAAATGATCATCAGTTGTCTGGAAATTATCAAAAGTTTTTTGACGCAATTCTTGTGTTACTTTTGGTTCATTGGTGTTTGCTCTATTCTTTTCTGTTTTATTCTCAACACCCTCTTCCCATTTCGCAATTTCAGAGTTACTCATATCTGTTTCCTTAACATTTGGTAATACAGCATATCCATTTCTATGCGAAAAACCTTTTTCACTTACATCACCGTCCCAACAAACAGAATATCCATTTTCTAAGGCGTAATTCATAACCTCCATCAATTCATCGATTGGTACATTATAATATAAATCATCCGACCAATTATCCGGAATCTCAAGATTAATTTTTGAATAAAAAGGATGGTGGTTGTATGATGTAAGCTCTACATAATCAGAAGAGTTAAAACCAACTTCTTTTGCAAATTCTTGCGGAGTATATTCTTTTCCGTTGTACTCGAAAGACTCCGGCAGTTTTCCCATATAAATATCTAAAACACCATTTACCGATGAAAACCAAACCGGTGTAATTGTTTTATTAGGATTTTTAACAATTTCATCCAACATGGCTTTTGTCGATTTCACCATTTCTCTGTGAATGTGAAAATCTCCCTCATACTGATTGCCAGAATAAACTGATTCCGGCACAAATCCATGAGTTTTTACAACATTCATTACATCATGAGCTTGTCCTCCTTCGCTAAAGTTACCTTTTCCATGCAATCGAAAATAGCGTTTTGCTTTTTTTGAATAGGCCTCACGCACAATATACATTTCAGATAAATCCAATTCTGGAGCACCCATTCTCAATAATTCTGTTTCAATAAATGAAGTAGTTGCAAAGCTCCAGCAAGTACCTGTACTTTGTTGATTTTTAACTGGTGTAGTCTTTACTTCAGTAATAGTAGTAAATTTCTTTTCATCCTGTTGCTCCTGTGCGTTTACCACATGCAAACCACTTATCAACAACAGTGTAAGGATTAATTTGTTCATTTGTTTGTGTTTAAGTTCAAAGGTATATTCTTATAAATTCTCTAATTCTAACTGTTTCTTTTTCGGCATTTTTTCAACAACCAACTTATACGATTTATCAATCCACTCTTTTATTAAATCATCAGATACACTTCCATCAATCTTAACAGTATTCCAATACCTTTTATTCATATGGTATCCTGGAAGCACTGCAGCATATCTTTCTCTTAATTCTATTGCAAGGTCTTCTTCACACTTTACATTCATGCTCAATTCTTGATTGATATTTGTAAGCAAAAACATTTTACCTAAAACCTTAAATACCAAAGTTTCTTCATCAAAAGGAAAACTCTCGGTAACGGCTTTTTTCGATAGACAATACAGTCTTAATTCTTCGATATTCATGATTTAATCGTTTATTAAAAATCTGTACAATTGAAGACTAACAAATATAACGAGTTTTAAAGATATCTGTAATCGCACTTTAATATTCTAACGGAAAATTTATTCTCCTACTAGTAAACTACTTGCAAAATGTAAAAATTACTTTCTTAACTTCATTCAATTTTGACAAAACGATATCATTTGAATGCAAAGAAATAATAATCGTTTATCAACATAAAACAAAGCTCCACTCAAGCTCTCCGTTATCTCAAATTATGTTTCATTTATTCTTGTTTAAGAATTCATATACTTCACCACCAACACTCCCAATTCATTGAGTTTTACCGCACATCGCTATAATTACGAATAAGAGCTCTTAAAATGATTTTTTTTTTAAAACTAGTCTTGATTTCGTATATTTATACCATTCAAAACGCTTTTTAAAAGTAGATTTAGTTATGACTCAAGTTAGTTACACTCAAAAATATAATTGGAAGGACAAGCGAATTCTCATCGTCGAAGACGAGGAAATCAATAACATGTTCTTTGATGCTGCATTAAGTAGAACCGAATCTGAATTGCTTTGGGCAAAAAATGGCAAAGAAGCTGTTGACATAGTAGATGTTACGGAAGACGTTGACGTTATATTAATGGATATTCGCTTACCAATAATGGATGGTTGTGAAGCCACCAGAAGAATTAAAAAACGACACAGCAAAATTCCTATTATTGCTCAAACTGCTTATGCATTGGAAGGTGATCGTGAACGCATTTTAGATGCTGGTTGTGATGACTATCTTGCAAAACCAATTCGTTTTGAAGAATTGCTAGCAACAATTGATAAATACCTTGCTGACTAATCTACTGGCGCAATAAATGCATCTTCGATGTGTTCTATTGCGTACTTCTCTCCTTTTTTAACTACACTAACAACATCAAATCTAACTTCTTGTTTAATTTCTTTTAAATCTACATATGCCTGTGTAGCTTTTACAAGAAATTTAATTTTTGATAAAGTAATTGCATCTGCTGGATGTTCAAAATAATCTGTCGATCGGGATTTTACTTCCACAACAACCAAAAAATCATCTTTTAAGGCAACAATATCGAGCTCTTTTTTTTGGTAAATCCAATTCCTATCGAGAATTTGGTAACCAATCCCTATCAGGTACTTTACAGCCAAATCCTCTCCTAATTTACCTAATTCGTTATGCTTTGCCATTATTTATCCCAATAAAAACTAACCTCTTTCTCGTCCACCACTATTTTTACATACCTTCCCAGAGGTAGTGTCCAGTTATCATTAATATGCCCAGCAGGAAAATCATAAACAACAGGGTAATAATAGTTTTCCACAGCTTCATTAATGATTTCATAAGCAGATTTTCCAAATTTAGGATCACCTTCTTTCATGCTGCTAAAACCGCCAACCACTAGAGCCTGAAGTTCTGACAATTTTCCACCCATTCTTAAGTTATGCATCATTCTATCTAAATGATATAATTCCTCACCTACATCTTCTATGAATAAAATTTTACCATGAGTTTCAAAATCCATATTTGTACCACGCAAGCTGTACAAAATAGACAAATTACCACCTATCAATTCACCTTCAGCAATACCCAAGCGATTCAATTCATGAGATTGAATTCTATAATCCTCCTGATTTCCCATTATAGCACAACATAGACTTTCAACCGATTTTCCAGTTTCATCATCTGTAAAATTAATAGGCATTACAGAATGTAAACTCTCAACATCCAGAATATTGTTCAAATAACTATGAAATACAGTAATATCGCTATAACCAATGATCCATTTGGGTTTGCGAAGAAACAAATCAAAATCTACATGTTCCAATATTCGTACGCAGCCATATCCTCCTCTGGCACAAAGAATTGCTTTTATATCTGGGTCATCCAGCATTTGCTGAAAATCCTTCAACCTATTTAAATCCCTCCCTGCAAATTGGTGATACTCATCAAATACATGCTTACCCAAAACTACCTTTAAGCCTAAACGCTCAAGCATTGTAACTGCAATTCCCACTTTTTCCGGCTCTATCTTTCCTGCTGGTGAAATGATCCCAATTTTATCTCCTTTTTCTAAAGCAGTAGGCTGATACATATTTATTTAGTTTTTATTGTAAACTGTGTTCAAATTAAGAATAAAATGCAAAGCAAGAACAATATTTTTGATAATTCTATCTTATCTTTGCCAACGATTTGCTAAATAACGTGCTAATCAACTAAAAAAGTAACCAAAATAATAGTTGGAACAGATATTACAACTCTTGTTCCATGTGTAAAAAATATCTCAAATGAAGAAATTTAACAGAACTCTTGTAACTACAGCTCTTCCATATGCCAATGGTCCAGTTCATGTTGGACATCTGGCAGGTGTATATGTTCCAGCCGATATTTATGTAAGATACCTAAGGATGAAAGGTGAGGATGTTCTTTTAATTGGAGGCTCCGATGAGCATGGTGTACCTATTACTATTAAGGCTCAAAAAGAAGGTATTACTCCTCAAGATGTTGTTGACAAGTATCACAATATCATTAAAGATTCATTCGAGAAATTTGGTATTTCTTTCGATATTTACTCTAGAACAAGTAATAAAGTTCATCACGAAACGGCTTCTGAATTCTTTAAGACTTTGCACGAAAAGGGTGAATTTGTTGAAAAAACCAGCGAGCAATATTACGATGCAGAAGCGAATCAATTTCTTGCTGACCGCTACATAACTGGAACTTGTCCTCATTGTAAAAGTGAAGGAGCATATGGAGATCAATGTGAAAGCTGTGGTACTTCATTGAATGCAACAGATCTTATTGATCCTAGATCATCAATCACTGGAAACAAGCCAGAATTAAAAGAAACCAAACACTGGTATTTACCACTTGACAAATATGAGCCATATTTAAAACAATGGATTCTTGAAGAACACAAAGAATGGAAACCAAATGTTTATGGTCAGTGTAAATCATGGTTGGACAACGGACTTCACCCACGTGCCGTTACACGTGATTTGAATTGGGGAGTTCCTGTTCCAGTAGAAGGAGGTGAAGGAAAAGTTTTGTACGTTTGGTTCGATGCTCCTATCGGATATATTTCAGCAACCAAAGAACATACGCCTGATTGGGAAAAATATTGGAAAGCTGAAGATTCTAAAATGGTTCATTTCATCGGAAAAGACAATATTGTTTTCCACTGTATCATTTTCCCATCAATGCTAAAAGCTGAAGGTTCGTACATTTTACCAGAAAATGTTCCTTCAAACGAATTCTTGAATTTAGAAGGAGATAAAATCTCTACATCAAGAAACTGGGCAGTTTGGTTGCACGAATATTTAGAAGAGTTCCCTGAAAAACAGGATGTATTGCGTTATGTACTTACAGCCAATGCTCCTGAAACTAAGGATAATGACTTCACTTGGAAAGATTATCAAGCAAGAAACAACAATGAATTGGTTGCAATTCTTGGAAACTTCGTGAACCGAGCATTGGTACTAACACATAAATATTTCGATGGAAAAGTTCCTGCTGCAGGAGAGCTTAATGATTTCGATAAAGAAACATTAGCTGAAATTCCAACGATTAAAGCTCAAGTAGAGAAAAATCTTGAAACTTACCACTTCCGTGAAGCTTTAAAAGAAGCAATGAATTTAGCTCGATTAGGAAATAAATATCTTGCAGATACAGAACCTTGGAAAGTGATAAAAACAGATGAAGAAAGAGTTAAGACAATCTTGAACATTTGTCTTCAAATCTCTACAAACCTTTCTACATTAATGGAACCATTCTTACCATTCTCGGCCAACAAATTAAGAGAATTCTTAAACATTGAGCCGCTAGCTTGGGATAATATTGGTGAAAATGTAATTGAAGTGGGTCATCAAATTAACAAAGCTTCATTATTGTTCGAAAAAATCGAAGATGAAACTATTCAGGCTCAGGTTGATAAATTATTAGCAACCAAAGCTGCTAACGAAGCTGCAAACAAACCAGTTGCTCCAGCAAAAGAAAACATCAACTTCGATGATTTCATGAAAATGGATGTTAGAGTTGGTACCATTATCGAAGCTGAAAAAGTTGCAAAAACCAAGAAACTTTTAAAACTAACCGTTGATACAGGTATTGATCAACGCACTGTGGTTTCTGGTATCGCAGAACATTATAAGCCAGAAGAAATTATTGGCAAACAAGTAAGCATTTTAGTGAACCTTGAGCCTAAAAAGCTAAAAGGAATCGAATCGCAAGGTATGATTCTAATGGCTGAAGATGCTGATGGAAAACTATCTTTTGTTTCTCCTGATCAAGCTGTAAAACCGGGTTCTGAAATCAGATAAGAAAAAATATATAAACAGAAAAGCGCTTCCTTTAGGGAGGCGCTTTTTTTATATCTCGATAATTCTATTTCTTATTTTTTCAATACCCAATACGAAGATTTTGGATTCGCTGCTATAGCCTGTTTCTTAAATTGGTCAACTGCCTCTCTGTTATTGAATTGGTTAATTGCAACAGAGAACAAATTCTTATTTTTAATGATCATTGCCGGATAAGATTTTGAGATTAACTCTTCTTGCAAGATCTTAGCATTTTCAATAGTTGTAAAACTTCCAGCAATCAAATAAAATTTTCCTTTACTAGTTTTAGAAATTTTAGCTGAGATTTTATTCTTTTCAATTTTAGGCTCAAACTTCACCAACTCTTCAGGAGGAGAAATTTGAGGTTTCAATTGCACATGATTCTCCGTTAAAGAATTTTTATCTCCAGAAAATCCCATCGAAGCTGAATCCAAAACCGCTTTACGTTCCGAATTCAATGGGAGCAAAGCTACAGCCAACAAAACTGCAGCAGCCGCAGAAGCATACCAAATTCTTTTGGTAGTAAAAAATCCTTTTACCTGATGATCAACAATCGAAGGAATTCTTTCTTCAACAGGTTTATGCAGTTTGGGAAGTTCAAGCTGTTCCAACCCCAAGCTATCAACCAAATAATTCAGGTTTGCTAATGGTTCGAATTGCAAGTTATGCTTTCTATCCTTCCAAAAAGAACCAATCCCATCAATCACAACTTTTTCTCCGCGCTGAATTTTCACTCGAATGTTTTCCACAAAAAACATCACAGCTTTCTCAGCTTCGGCATAACTCAAATTTTCCAAGTCTGCCAAATGATTTATCAAAAGACCATCGTTTTGTGTTAGATTACGATTAAATCCTAAATCCTTCGATGGAGGAAAAACCATTTGCAGATTTTCATCAATTCTGGCCGAACGATAATTCGCTACAAATCCACCAAAACCTGGCAAAATCACACAATCGTGCACAAATAATAAATCTTGTATGTATTTTGATATCTCATGCATAATAGACAAATATAGTTAAAAATAAATGTCACTCAAATGGATTATTTACACACAAGAACCAACCAATTAAAAATCAACAAATTCCATATTTAATTTTAAATTAATTAAATTATACAAACATTTCGATAAAAAAGGACTTAATTTTACTTATCAAATAGATAGACGAATTGTAATTATGCAGAAACAAA
>NZ_BAZX01000043.1 GCF_001310955.1 Marinifilum fragile JCM 15579 | reverse complement strand
TAGATAACTAAAACCAAAAATATCTAAACAGACACTATCAGATTAGTGTCTGTTTTTTTTTGCTATGACTGAATCAATTATCATTATTTTAACAAAAAAAGCAGTTCCTTTTCACCCTTTTTTAATCTTTACCTGTCTTAAGGTTGTAAAGGATATTGAAAAAGTATCTATTTTTACATCCGGAAAATGAAAAAAATGCTTCGAAATATAATCACATTGCTTCTTTTAGGATTTTACCTAATAGGATTTTGTGGTGTGCACTTTATAAAGCACAGTTGTTTTTCTTGCGAGCATTCAGAAATTCATTTTACCGTAGATGCTGATTGTATTGACAGTGTAGACTGTAAATGTTGCTGTGATCAACATGATCACGATAAAAAACATCATAAAATTTCAGAGCTTGGTTCTCTTCTTTGTTGTGATTACAATCTGGTTTATCTAAAAACAGATCCTAATACTACTTTAACTGAAACAAGTAAAGCTCCTATAGTTATTGAGACTTTGCTTCTTTTCGAGAATGCATTATACACAGCTTCAAATTCAAATACTACCATTACAAAGAGTGGTTATGTTGATGATTATCCTGATGACTATATTCAAGTCGACAGGTGTAAGTTGTGCACCTTCCTGTGTTGATTCCATAATCACCAAAATTAAAAATACATAATGATGTTCAAACTATCGTTGTGTAACATTCGCGTGCAATAAATTCTAAACTAATAAAATAGATCAAGTTGTATTGTGTACAATTTGAAGCTGTATTGTATTAATTTATTTTTATCATGAAGATTAAAATAATAACACTAATCCTCTTAATTGTACCCTTTTTGTCAATGGCAAAAAATACTGTTATTAAGGGTAAAATTGTAGAAAAACAAAATTCAGGAGAACAAATTCCTTTAGCGGGAGCATCAGTATTTTGGAAAAATACAAGCGTTGGCACCGCTGCCAATATGAATGGTAATTTCACTATTGATGTATTAAATGATTCAAAGACATTGGTAGTTCAGTTCGTTGGTTATAAAACCAAAGAAATCAATATTAATGATTATAAGAATCAAGAATTATTAATTGAATTAGATCCAAATATTGAATTGAAAGAAGTTATTGTTTCTGAAAGAAAACTTGGAACCATTTTGGATAGAGACAATCCTATTCAATCACAAAGTATAACAGGAGCAGAACTTTGTAAAGCAGCCTGTTGTAATCTTTCTGAAAGCTTCGAAACCAATGCTTCTGTTGATGTCTCTTATGCAGATGCTGCAACGGGTGCTAAGTCGATTAAACTTTTGGGTTTGACAGGAAAATACATTGAAATGATGACAGAAAAGAATCCAAATTTTAAAGGATTAGCTTCTGTTTATGGTATGGTATATGTTCCTGGGCCATGGATGGAATCCATTCAGGTTTCGAAAGGTGTGGGTTCAGTAATCAACGGTTATGAATCAATTACTGGTCAAATTAATATCAATTATCAGAGACCACAAACCGCTCCAAAATTCTATTTAAATACTTTTGCAAACAGCATGGGTATGGCAGAAGTAAACATGATAGCTTCTGCTAAATTATCACCTAAGCTTAGTACGGCCATTTTAGCTCATGGACAAGATAATGATCGGGAAATTGATCACAATCATGATCATTTTCTAGATGATCCCATGGTAACTCAGTACAATTTCATTAATCGTTGGAACTGGGACGCTAGTGAATTTTTTAAAGTACAGTTCGGTGCCAAGTTTATTGATGAACAAAGAATTGGAGGGCAAAAAGGATTTAAAAAGGATCAACCCAATGATTTGAACAACGCTTACCGTATTAATATCGACACCAGAAGGTACGAGGCATTTGCTAAGTTTGGTTATATCATGCCAAATGATGATGACAAAAGTGTTGCCTTAATCACAAACTTTGCATCTCATGAGCAAAACTCATTTTATGGTCTAAGAAACTACGATGCAGAACAAAAGTACTTCTATGCAAATCTGCTGTTTCAGTCTTATATCGGTAACCTAAAACATAAATATACTGCTGGTTTATCCTATGTTTACGATGATTTTAAAGATCATTTAAGTATAGATAACCTTGTAACAGACAGAACTGAGAAAGTTATCGGTGCTTACATGGAATACACTTGGCTACCAAATGATAACATTACATTACAAACCGGATTACGTTACGATGATCACAATATCTATGGTGGTTTTGTGACTCCCCGTTTGCATTTTAGATATCAATTTGCTCCAAAAACTACAGCACGTTTGGCTGTTGGTAGTGGTAGAAGAACATCAAATCCAATTGCTGAAAACAGCTTTTTATTAGCATCTAGCAGATCTTTGGAAATTGCTGAAGATCTCAAACAAGAAAAAGCATGGAACTTTGGCTTAAGCTTAACTCAATATTTTGATTTATTTGAAAGAGGGTTTACACTTTCGGCTGATTTTTATAGAACCGTATTCGACAATCAGATCATTACAGATTTAGACAATAGCGTTGATAAAGTAAGATTCTATAATCTTGATGGCAAATCATGGGCAAACAACTACCAGGTTGAATTAAAATTTGCACCTGTCGACAGATTTGATGTAACAACAGCAATTCGTTTTTCTGATGTAAAAGCTGACATTAATGACCAATTCCAAAAGGTACCATATGTAAATCGATTTAAGGGTTTAATTACAACATCCTATGCTACAAACTTTAACAAATGGCAATTCGATTTCACCACACAGTTTAATGGTGATATGAGAATTCCTTCAACAAGTGCGAATCCGGAACAGTACCAAAGACGCGAAAAATCTCCTGTTTATGCATTAATGAATGCTCAAGTCACAAAGAGATTTAAAATTTGGGAAATATATGTGGGAGCTGAAAACATTAGCAACTATACACAAAAGAATCCGATAATTGGAGCTACTGATCCTTTTGGAGAATATTTTGATGCTTCGATGATATGGGGACCGATCCAGGAAAGAAAGTTCTATGTAGGATTACGATTAACAATTGAATAAACAAACACTAATATATCTAAACCAATAAAAATTAAACAAATGAAGAATTTATCTAAAATTTTCAAAAGTACTCTATTAGTATTAAGCATTGTAATTACATCAACTTTATCTTACGCAGCAAATAACAGCGACAAAAAAGTTGAAACTGTTGTTTTCAAAGTAGAAATGGATTGCATGGGATGTGCAGGGAAAATTGAGAAAAATATCCCTTTCGAGAAAGGTGTAAAGAAATTAGATGTTGATTTTAAAGCCCAGAAAGTAACTATTACTTATAAGGCTGACAAAACAAACAAGGAAGACTTAAAGAAAGCAATTGAAAAATTGAAATTTAAGGTTGAAGAAATTAAAGCCTAAATTCAAGTATTAGAATAAAAATTAAGAGGGTGTCCTTGTTAGGACACCCTCTTTTTATATTGATCAAATTTAAATTAAACTCCAGGAGTTGGTTCTGCTTGTACAGCTTCAATTGTGTTAATAAGCAGTGCACGAATATATTTTGGATTATGTGCTCCGAAACTTCTATCTTCCGATAAGCCAACCCAATTAAAGAAAGCACGTGCCTGAACAGTTGGATAAGTACCAGGTACTGGTTCATAGGCTTCATCTTCTTCAACCCACTCAAGAACACCTAATCTTAGCAGTTCATCACGTAAAACATCTAATTTTGCAGCAATATCAGATCGAACTCCACCGTAGTTGAAGTCTTCTTCATTTGCCTCATGGCAAGTATTACATGCGACTAAAGAAGGATTCCATGTATGACCTCCCTCATCTCTGTCATTATCAAAATCAGCCATGTGACATCCTGTACATGAAGCCTGCTTCAAATGGAATGATGATCCAGCCTCAGGGTAATCAACAGATCCTTCAATCTCAGCAAAACCAACACCATATACTGAGTTAGCTTGTGCACCGTGGTGTGGACCCCAATGTGTACTTGTAATTCTAAATGTATCTTCACCTGGATTGGTTAGGGCAGGTTCTGCTCTTCTTGATTGGTGACAATTTGCACACAAATTAGAATTACCATTTAAATCCATAGTAATAGAAGGATCAAAAATAGGATTAACAGGATCTTTAAGTCTTAAAGCATAATCTCCTGCTCCCATTGTTTCATGCAATCCATGACAAGTAGCACATTCCCATGCTGTTGGGTTTGAAATATTACCTACAACATCACCTGTAGTTGCAAATTGCACAAAACCTTGATGAGAGTGACATTCAGCACATGAAGCTCTACCTCCTGCATAATCAACTGCATTCAAACCTGCATTATGAACAGATAAAGAGAATTGTGCTTCAATATTTGTTTTGGTTGTAGTATTATGACAGGCCATACAGGTAGAATTTCCATCTTCCCCGTCAATCCCGTCTGTACCATCTGCACCAGCTGGTCCCATTGGTCCTTCCTTAGTACAGCTGACAATTATTAATGAAATTGTAAAAATTCCAACGCCGACAAGTTGAAAAAATAAACGAGCTTTTTTCATAATTCATGAATATAAGGTTAATACTTTTTAGTTTATGATAGAGTGAATAAGAGCCCTACTCTTATCATCAATAAATATAGATGAATGCAAAAAGCTTATCAATAATTGCTTAGCGAGATTTACACCTTAGAATAAAGAGGTTTGCTACATTAAAAATACGAGAATTAGGCTATTATAATCGATTTTTATCTTACGTAAATCGATTTTTGTCGCCTCGTATTATGGCACTCATTCATGCTTAAAGTTCGAAATGTGAAAAAGTAATTTATTCTACAATGAACTTTCATGACAACATATGAATTATCCACAGTAATAGAAATTTCGTTATGGTTTGATTTTGTGCATATTGAATTTTCAAATGGTTCTCAACTACCACATGCCAATTGGGGATAATTTTGGTATATTCTTTTTAATTTCAAGACTTTCATAAAAAAAGCCGACATGTGTCGGCTTGTGTTATTTAATATTCAAGAATTTCTGTTTCATTTCGAAGAATCATCTTACCATAATAGGAAAGTGCTCCAAGAACCTCTGCTCCTGGCTGAATAGATACAGGTGCAATTTTATCAACACGAGCCCTTATCGCTTTTACAAATTTCTCATCCTTCGCCATGCCTCCTGTAATGATTATCGCATCCACAGGTTCATCCTCAAATACTGCATACATTGATGCAATTGATTTAGAAACTTGATATGCCATTGCTGCCAAAACTTCAGTTGCTTTTGTATCGCCTGCATCTCTCATTTTACAGACATCATAACCGCTGTAAGTATTAAAATGAGCAAACAATCCACCCTGCCCGGTTTGCTTATTTAATATTTCCTCTTGAGTGTACTTTCCTGAAAAACATTCCCTAATCACATCGCCCATTGGCAAACTTCCACTACGGATTGGTGAGAATGGTCCATCCCCATCATAAGCCTGGTTAGCATCTATTACCTTTCCCTTTCGGTGAGCTCCAATACTAATCCCTCCTCCCAAGTGTGCTACAATTACATTCATTTCTTCATATTCCTTGTAAACACTCTTGGCATATTTTCGTGCTGCAATTTTTTGATTCAATGCATGAAAGATAGATTTCTTTTTGAATTCAGGACGCCCCGTAATTCGAGCAATGTCTTCTAGCTCGTCAACAACAACAGGATCAGCAATAAATGCATCAGCATTAGTCAATTCAGATGCAATTGCATTGGCTAAAAGTCCACCAAGATTTACAACATCATCGCCATACTTACAATTTGACAAATCTTTTACCATAGAATCATTTACTTTGTAAACTCCTGATTTAACAGGCTTAAGCAAACCTCCACGACCTATTACAACTGCAATGTCTTCAACTGCAATATCATTGCTCCTTAGCTCATCCAGAATAATTTTTGCACGCAAGGCAGCTTGATCAACATAGCGATCGAAACCATTAAAATCTTCAGGTTTATGATTTATCTTTTTAAGAAATACAGTTGTATTCATCCTATATACAGCAATTCGGGTAAATTGCATTCTAGGATTCAATGCCAGAATTAGTTCTCTACTCATATTGTTGGTATTTTGGGTTAAACAAACTACAAATGGTTAGGAATTTGCAGCTTGTATTCATTAATTCTTTTTATTCATCCATTATGTATCTTGAAATCACCAATCGTTGAATTTCAGAAGTTCCTTCTCCGATTTGCAATAATCTTTGATCTCTGTAAAAACGTTCTACCGGATATTCTTTCATCAATCCATATCCTCCATGAATTTGAACCGCCTCATCAGCTACTTCCTTGGCGATTTCGGAACAATACAATTTCGACATTGCAGCCTCTTTGGCAAAAGGTTTTCCATTGTCCTTTAACCAACATGCTTTGTATAATAGATTCCTTGCCAATTCAATTTTAGTAGCCATATCGGCTAGCTTAAATGAAATGGATTGAAATTTTGCAATTGGTTTTCCAAACTGCTTTCTCTCTTTCGAATATTGCAAAGCCATTTCGAATGCACCTTGAGCCAATCCCAATCCCATTGCAGCAATAGATAATCTCCCTGAATCCAATGTATTCAACATGATTTTTGATCCCATACCACGCTCGCCAAGCATATTCTCCTTGGGGATACAACAAGTATCAAAAAACATTTCAGCAGTATCCGAAGCCCTCCACATTAGTTTTCCGTGCATAGCTCTTGACAACCATCCCGGTGTACCCTTTTCTACTATAAAAGTTGAAAATTCCTTCTCATCTCCATTAATAGCCGTAACAGCCTGAACCGTTACTCCAGAACACATCGAAGTAGATCCATTGGTAATAAATATCTTAGAACCATTAATTTCCCAATTCACACCATTGTCCTTTGCAAAAGTCTTTGATCCACGAGAATCAGATCCTGCATCAGGTTCGGTAAGTCCAAATGCCCACAACTCTTCACCACTACAAAGCGATGGCAAATACTTCATTTTCTGATCCTCGGTTCCAAACATATACAATGGCCCAATTCCTAAAGAATTATGAGCAGCCAATGTTGCTGCATGAGATCCATCAACTCTTGCTATTTCTTCAACAGCAATGATATAAGAAAGATAATCTGAATCTTGTCCACCATATTTTTCAGGAAGAAACATTCCAAACAATCCCATCTCTCCCATTTTCTTTGTTAATTCAAAAGAAAACTCCTCCTTCTCATCAAGCACTTTTGCCAATGGCTTAATTTCGCGCTCCGCAAAGTCGCGAACAGCTTTTCTTATGATATTATGTTCCTCGTTTAATTCAAAATTCATTTTCTATGTACTAATTAATAAAAACCAAGTAAAGACTCATAGTTATTTATATTTGTCGTCTTCATTAGTTATATTTTACACTATTTAAGTTAATAACAATTCTTAATTATCCCAATACAATTAGGCACTTTCACAAATTATTTTTGTGATTCAACCTTCATCATTGACGAAAGCAATTTTTCTGGAATCATGATTTCTTGATTCAAAAGGGCCGTTGCAAATGTTTTCCCCTGAGCATCAATCATTAAGGATTTTGTCCCTCCTCCATCAAGCGATTCTTCCAACAGAAAATTTAATGCCAATAAATTATCTATTTCGTATCGATGTATTTTTCCTTTCACCATTCCAAAAAACATTTCGGAAAGTTTTTCTGCAGTCAAATCATGTTTCAAGTATTGATAAATCTCTTCTGAACGAGCTAAAACACCAATATTTACAGTATCTCCCTTATCACCTGAGCGGCCTAAACAGATATCGCGCAAAGCAACCGTTATCAATCGATCTTCTTCCCAGGCTGGATTAATATATTCGGTATGTTCACGCGCTTCTTTAAAAGTCAACTCTTCTTCGTAGCCCAAAACCGAACCAATGTCATTAGTTTCAATCACCTCACCCTGTTCATTCAGCACATGCACGGTTGATGTAATACATTCTTTAGGAATCAAGGTTGGCCAATAGGTAATTACCTGTTGCATTCTGGCTCGTCCGCCCGTTACTGCAACTCCTGGAGGTCCACTCAAAATCAAAGGAGCAATACTCATTGAGAAATCCCTGATTTTAGCTACATCAGTATCGTAAACCGATAATCGAAGTAAGATCTCATTGGGATCAATATGATCGGCCAGATGCTGATGACAGGCATTGTATCCAACAAACTCAGTATTTTTCTTCAAGAAATCAGTATCTAATCGATCCCAAAAAATCTTTTCAAACTCCTGAGCCTTATTCAATACCCTACCTCCACTAATCACAATGGAACTTGTAGCTTTATAACCATCCTCGTAAGCCATTGAAACTTTCAGGTAAGGTGTAGACGGATAACCTTTGGCTCCACTTACCAATACTTTGTTACTTTCTAATTCCTCCAGCTTCAGATGAGTAAAATCGGCTACTACATCAGGACTGATATATTGATCGGGATTGCCCATTTCATACACCAATTGCTCCCGAATGGTGTCTACACTTATTAATCCACCAGTATTCTCATGTTTATAGACAGTAAAATCACCATTCTGTTTCATTTCAACTATTGGGTAACCCATATTATCCCAACGTTCCACTTTTTCCCAATCAGTAAAATTACCTCCTGTCGACTGAGCTCCACACTCAATAATATGACCAGCCACCAAACCTGCAGCCAGTTTATCCCAATCGTTCAGCTCCCAGCCCAATTCATAAATCATTGGCGCCATGGTAACCGAAGTATCGGTAACACGACCTGCTAAAATCAAATCGGCTCCACTTTCTAAAGCTTTTAGCAAAGGAGGTACACCCAGGTACACATTTGCACTTTGAATGTTCTGGATAATCGATTCGAAATCATCACCCGAATCCATATTTTTAAAATTGGCTTTCGCCGGATAAAATTCATCTATACGATCAACGATATTGTCGCCATCAACCACCGCAATTTTTAAGGAAACTCCTTTCTTTTCAAGCTCCGATAAAATCTTTCTGGCACATCCAATTGGATTGATACCACCGGCATTGGTAATCATTCGAACACCTTTCGATTTCATCAAATCAGCCACATCTACAATCTGATCGACAAAATCAGTAACATATCCCAAGGCTTCGTTCTTTAGCTGCTGTTTTCGAAGGATACTCATGGTAACTTCAGCTAAAAAATCGGATGAGATATAATCTACCTCGCCACCTTCCAGTTGTCTGCGTAATACTCCCAAATCATCTCCCCAGAAACCTCCGGCATTTGCAATTCTGATTTTGGTTTTCATTTTGGTATGTTTTAATATTTAATATTCTATTTTTTATCTATTCGACCGCTTTTAGTCATCCTCAATGTTTATCTTTCCGATTATCTAATCTTTTGAATTCAACTTCAAGTCTACTGAATCAGGTTTCAACTCTGCTGAATTCAATTCCAAGTTCGCTGAATTTAGCTTCATACCGTCTGAATCGAGATCCCAGTCTACTGAATTCATCTTCGAACCTTCTGAATGAATTTTTATGCAGAAAGAATTCTTCTTTGTGTCCTATGAATAGAACACCGAGCCTACTGAATCAATCTCTCTGTCTTCTGAATTCTCCTGCCAACGCACTAGACTATTCACAGTGTATCTTGAACCAATCTTTGCTCTTGTAGAATTATTCTCTCTGCTTTTCGAATTATCCTTTTCGTCTTTCGAAGCAAACTTCTAGTTCGCTGATAAACGAATCAGTTCTGTCTCATTCCTTACCTGCTCACCCTCCTCAACAAACACCTTTTCAATTTTTCCTTCGAAAGGTGCCAATATGTTGTTCTCCATCTTCATGGCTTCCACAATAACCAATACCTCTCCCTTTGCAACTAATTGTCCTGCTTTTGCTTTCACTTTCACAATTTTTCCCGGCATTGGTGATAGAATTCTTCCATCCATTGCTCCCGAATTATCATTCGATGATTCACCAGGTTTGGCTTGAACCTCAGACCAACGCTCCAATTGACGAACAATTCCCCTACAACTCACAAAACTCTTGCCTTCTAAATTTTTCGATCGATAAAATCGATATCGAGCACTTTCATATTCAAATGTCATATAATTCTCTTCAATCTGAAGATTCTCCAAACTATAATCGCACTCTCCTATCTTTATTCGGTAAGGATTTTTTTCCAGGATTTCAACATCCAAGCTTTCACCATCCAATACACGAAGCCTTGTTCCATTCATACGCCAATAACCAATCTGGTCCCATACAGAATCAGACTTTTTCGGACACAATTCAAACAAAGCAAAGCTGATATGAAACAGAAATGAAGGCACATCTTCTTTTTCCTTTAACATGATTTGATTCAACTCATCAGCATGATACTGGCAAAAATGAGTTGAAATCTTGTTTTGCTTAAATGATTCAGTATTTACAAGTGTATGCAGGTACATGATATTATTTTTGATACCATGTATTTGATAATCATGCAATGCCAAATGCAAACGCTCAATGGCCAAGTCTCGATTTTCATCCCAAACCACCAGTTTGGCAATCATCGGATCAAAATCGGGATGAACTACACAAGGACCTGTTATGGCCGAATCTAATCGTAGCCTGCCTTCAAACAATTTTGGTGCACTGTAAAAACTGATCTCTCCAGGCGAAGGAATAAAATCTTTTTCTGGATCTTCAGCATAAATTCTTGCCTCAATGGCATGTCCTTTCAGTTGCACCTCATCCTGCTTCAATGGCAAGCTTCTACCCGACGCTACCAACAATTGTTGCTCAACCAAATCAATACCTGTAATCATTTCCGTTACCGGATGCTCCACCTGAATTCTGGTATTCATTTCCAGAAAATAGAAGTTCAAGTCCTCATCAACCAAAAACTCTACGGTACCTGCGTTGCTATAATTCATTTTCTGAGCAAGAAGTACGGCAGTTTCGCCCATCTTCTGTCTTAGCTCAGGCGTTAGTGTTGGCGAAGGTGCTTCCTCAATTACTTTCTGGAATCTTCTTTGAATAGAACACTCCCTTTCAAATAAATGAATCACATTCCCATGTTTATCGGCCAACACCTGAACCTCTATATGTCTTGGGTTTTCAATGTATTTTTCAATCAATACTGCTCCATCACCAAAATAACTTGCTGCTTCACGCGATGTTGATTCCAAGGCTGCTTGCATATCCTTAGGCTCATGAACAATGCGCATTCCTTTACCACCACCTCCAGCTGCAGCCTTAATCAATAGTGGAAATTTCAAATTCTTGCTTGCTGCCAGTAATGTTTGCTGATCGCCAATAACACCTTCCAGAACAGGCACTCCAATGGTTTTGGCAAACTCTCTCGCATTTACCTTGTTCCCCATGAGCTCAATGGCTTTTGCATCAGGACCAACAAAATCGATACCTGAATCTGCACAAAGCTTTGAAAACTCTGCATTCTCAGCCAAGAATCCATATCCAGGATGAATGGCATCAGCTTTTGCCTTGCGAGCCACATCAACAATTTGTTGTGCGTTCAAATAAGTTTCCTGCAAACCAACACCCTTCAAAAGAAAAGCCTCATCGGCCTGCAATACATGTTCAGCATCTCTATCTTGTTCTGAATAAAGTGCTACAGTGTGTATTCCCAGGTTCTTTGCGGTTTTTATCACCCTTAAGGCAATCTCACCACGGTTTGCTATTAATATTCGTTTGTAATACATATTTTATTTTTCTCGTAGAGGCGCACGGCCGTGCGCCTCTACAAATATTAATTGTCCTCTGTCCAATTTGGTTTGCGTTTCTCTAAAAAGGAACTCATTCCTTCTTGTCCTTCTTCCGATTGACGCAAATCAGCTATCATTTTGGCTGTATTCTCCATGGCTTCTTCATGTGTCCATTGATTTTCCACATCATATATCAATTGTTTGCATGTTGAAACAGCAACAGGACCACTTGTTTTTAGCTTGGAAATAAGATCTTCCAACTTTGCTTTTAATTTTTTTTCTCCAAATGACCAGTTGGCCAAGCCTGCTTTTTGCGCCTCTTTTCCATTAAATCGCATCCCCGTTAGCATCAACTCTTTTGATTTGTATTCACCAACACGCTTTATCACGTAGGGAGAAATACAAGCTGGTACAATTCCAATTTTCACCTCGCTTAAAGAGAAAACTGTATTTTTGTGAGCCAATACAAAATCGCAAGCCGCAAGTAGGCCATTTGCGCCTCCAATTGCAGCTCCATGAACCATTGCAATGGTTGGAAACTTGCACGAATACACGGCGTTGAAACACATGGATAGCTTGTAACTTTCCAGGTAGTTTTCATCGTAGGAATAATTTGCCACTCCTTTCATCCAGTTCAAGTCGGCACCCGCACAAAATGATTTGCCTATTCCTTGCAGAATTACAACTCGTATTGTATTGTAATCCAATTTTTCTATTTCTTCAAAGCAATCGATAATCTCTGCAATCATACTTTCGTTGAAAGCATTGTGAATATCTGGACGATTCAAACTAATCGTTCCGATTTTATTATCGATGCTAAATTCTATGGTTTGATATTGTTTCATTGTTTTAATGATTGAATTCATGTGTAAATGAGTTAATGAAGATCATAACAACCTGTTTTTAATCTACATCCTAAATACTCCAAAATCTGGTTCTCCAAAATCTTTGTTCAAGGATGCTGCAATTCCCATGGCAAGCACCTTTCGCGTATCTGCCGGATCGATAATTCCATCATCCCACAACCTTGAAGTACTGAAGTATGCCGATCCTTCTTCCTCATATTTCTTTAGAATCTTTTCACGCAAGGTGATTCTTTCTTCATCATCAAATACTTTCCCTTGTTTCTTCAGCTGTTGTTCTTTCACCTGTACCAATACTCCAGCCGCTTGTTCACCTCCCATTACCGATATCTTCGCATTTGGCCACATAAACAACAAGCGAGGTTCGTACGCACGACCAGCCATGGCATAATTCCCTGCACCAAACGATCCTCCAACTATAACAGTGAACTTCGGAACCTGTGCATTGGCAACTGCATGAACCATTTTGGCTCCATCACGTGCTATTCCTTTGTGTTCATACTCCTTACCAACCATAAAACCTGTGATATTCTGAAGAAATACCAAAGGGATCTTACGGAAGCTGCACAACTCGATAAAATGTGCTGCTTTTAATGAAGTTTCTGAAAAAATAATTCCATTATTAGCGACAATTCCAACGGGATAGCCCATAATTTTTGCAAATCCAGTAACAATAGTAGGAGCATAACGTTCTTTAAATTCCTGAAAAGAGCTATCATCCACAATCCGTGCGATTAACTCTCTGGCATCTATTGGCTTTTTTAAATCCAGAGGAGCCAATCCATACAAATCTTCGACTGGATATTGTGGTTCCTTAAAATCTTCTCTTTCCAAAGGATATTTCTGCACCTTTGGCATCGATTCAAAAATATCCCTACAAATCTGAATGGCATGTCGATCATTTTCTGCCAAATGATCAGCAACACCAGAAATAGAGGTATGAATTTCAGCACCACCCAATTCCTCTGCACTTACTTCCTCGCCGGTTGCAGCTTTTACCAATGGTGGCCCTCCAATAAAAATGGTTCCTTGTCCTTTCACAATAATGGTTTCGTCACTCATGGCAGGAACATAAGCTCCTCCAGCAGTACACGATCCCATTACAATGGATATTTGTGGAATGCCTTTAGCTGACATTTTAGATTGATTGAAAAAGAATCGACCAAAGTCATATTTGTCGGGAAACACCTTCGACTGCTCTGGAAGAAATACACCCCCTGAATCAACCATATAGATACATGGCAAATGATTTTCCATGGCTATTTCTTGTGCACGAATGTGTTTTTTAATGGTTTCTTTAATGTAGGTTCCGCCTTTTACCGTGGCATCATTGGCTACAATCACGCATTCACGTGCATGAACTATTCCAATTCCTGTAACAATTCCCGCCGAAGGAAACTGATTGTCATATTGATCGCATGCAGCCATTGCAGATAACTCAAGAAAAGGCGTATTCTTATCCAGTAGTAGCTCAATTCTGTCACGAACCAATAATTTCCCTCTCTTCAAATGTCTTTCCCGAGCTTTTTCATCTACTCCATTTATCACAGAGTTTAAGCGATCTCGATACTCAGTCATCAAGAGATTATAAGACTCTTTATTCTTAATAAAGTCTTCGGACTTGGTGTTTATTTTTGATTTTATTGTTTTCAATTTATTATAGATTTATAGTAGAGCCGCAAGGTCTTGCGGCTCTACGTATATAACTTACATGTTTCGTCTGTATTGGCCGCCCACTTCATACAAGGCATTAGTAATCTGTCCAAGTGTGCAATATTTACATACCTCCATTAATTCAGCAAAAATGTTCTCATTCTTTAATGCAGTCTCTTTTAACTTACTTAAAGCCAATTCTGCTTGCTCTTTATGATTCTCCTGAATCATTTCCTTAAATTTCACCTGATTTTCTTTCTCAGATTCATCTGAACGAATCACTTCTTTTGGCTGAACTGTTGGTGAACCTTCAGAACTTAAGAAGGTATTTACACCAATAATTGGTAGCTTTCCATTGTGTTTCAAACTCTCATAATGCAAGGATTCCGATTGAATTTTACTTCGCTGATACATGGTTTCCATGGCTCCTAAAACTCCACCTCTCTCAGTAAGTCGATCAAATTCCATCATCACTGCCTCTTCCACCAATTCTGTTAATTCATCAATAATAAATGCTCCCTGCAATGGATTTTGATTCTTAGCCAATCCCAATTCATTGTTAATGATCAATTGAATGGCCATTGCTCTTCGAACTGATTCTTCAGTTGGAGTCGTTATTGCCTCGTCGTAAGCGTTGGTGTGGAGCGAGTTGCAATTGTCGTAAATACCAGTCAATGCTTGTAAAGTTGTACGAATATCGTTAAACTCGATTTCCTGCGCATGCAAAGACCTTCCTGAAGTTTGAATATGATATTTCAACTTTTGAGAACGCTCGTTGGCCTTGTACAAGTACTTCATGGCTTTGGCCCAAATAATTCGGGCAACACGACCAATTACTGTATATTCTGGGTCCATTCCATTCGAGAAGAAAAAAGACAAGTTGGGCGCAAAATCATCTACATTCATTCCTCTCGAAATGTAGTATTCAACCAAGGTAAATCCGTTTGCCAAGGTAAAAGCCAACTGACTAATTGGATTGGCCCCTGCTTCGGCAATGTGATATCCTGAAATTGAAACTGAATAAAAATTCCTAACCTGATTCTGTATGAAATACTCCTGAATATCACCCATCATCTTCAAGGCAAAATCAATAGAGAAAATACAAGTATTCTGTGCCTGATCTTCTTTCAACATATCAGCCTGCACAGTGCCACGAACTCTACAAATGGTTTCCGTTTTTATCTTCTCGTAAACCTCTTTTGAAAGCACCTGATCTCCTGTTAGCCCAAGTAACATTAATCCCAATCCATTATTGCCTTCAGGCAGATCTCCAATATATTTGACTCTCTCCTTTGCTTTGTAGATTTCTTGAATTTTAGCCTCAACCTCATCTTCCAATCCATTTTCAAGAATATATTTCTCACATTGCTGATCGATGGCAACATTCATAAAGTATCCAACTAACATTGGAGCAGGACCATTAATGGTCATAGACACCGAAGTTTTAGGGTCTACCAGATCAAAACCGGAATAGAGTTTTTTGGCATCATCCAAGGAAGCAATAGAAACTCCCGAATTCCCCACTTTTCCGTAAATATCTGGTCTAATATCTGGATCTGCTCCATATAAAGTTACAGAATCGAATGCCGTTGATAAGCGAACCGCAGGTTGTCCTTTTGCAAGATAATGGAATCGCTTATTGGTGCGTTCCGGAGCGCCTTCGCCAGCAAACATTCTGGTTGGATCTTCTCCTTCCCGCTTAAAAGGAAATACTCCTGCTGCATACGGAAATTCACCAGGAACATTTTCCTTTAAACTCCACTTTACAATATCGCCCCAGCTTTTATAATTGGGCAAAACAATCTTTGGTATTCTGTTGTGAGATAAAGTTTTGATGTGGGTATCCACACAAATTTCCTTACCTCTTACTTTATATGTAAAAATATCTTCCCTGTATCTTTTTACTTTTTCCTCCCAACCATCAACAATATCCTGATGCTTAAAATCCTTTGCAAGTTTCTCAAACTCTTTCTTGATTGACTTTTGGGCAATCTCATCATCTACCAAATCAGAACTCTTCGACAATGCATAAAGCTGATCCGCAATATCAGCCTGATCTTCAACTTTTCTATTGTATCTTCTAACAGTCTCTGAAATATCAGATAAGTAACGAATTCTGGAAGGAGGAACAATCTCAATCTTCTTACTTGCCTCCAGTAAAGGCTTTCCGTTTATCTCAAACTGCTTTACTCCCTGTCTCCCAAGAAAATTGATTAAAGCATGGTACAATTCGTTAATCCCATGATCATTAAATTGCGATGCAACGGTTCCAAATACCGGCATTTCTTGGGGATCCTGATCAAAGAGCATGTGATTTCGTTGATATTGCTTTTTTACATCTCTCAATGCATCCTGGGCCCCTTGTTTGTCGAACTTGTTGATGGCAACCAAATCAGCAAAATCAAGCATATCAATCTTTTCCAATTGAGTTGCTGCTCCAAACTCAGGCGTCATCACATACAACTTCACATCGCTGTAATCTACAATTTCGGTATCTGACTGCCCAATGCCTGAACTCTCTAAAAAAATACAATCAAAACCAGCCGCTTTCATAATCATTAAAGCATCATCCACATGTTTTGATAAGGCCAAATTTGCACGTCTTGTTGCCAAAGATCTCAAGTAAACATTGGAATTGTGAATGGCATTCATTCTGATTCTATCTCCCAATAAAGCTCCGCCGCTTTTCTTTCGCGATGGATCAACGGATAGAATTGCCAATCTCAAATTGGGATAATCAATCTGAAACCTCCGAATCAATTCATCGGTTAGAGATGATTTTCCTGCACCACCTGTTCCTGTTATTCCAATAACAGGAGTGTGATGAATTGTGGCATTATTCTTTAATTTGAGGTACAAATCAGAATCCTGAATCTCATCATGTTCAGCTAAACTAATTAATCTTGCCAATGTATTAACATCAGAAAAATCAATCTTTTCTGTACCACTCAAATTGATGCGATTCAAGGCATAATCTGCTTTCTGAAGTACTTCATTTATCATGCCTTGAAGTCCAAGGTTACGACCATCGTCCGGAGAATACAGACCTGCAATACCATAGGCTTCCAACTCCTTAATCTCTTCAGGTAGAATTACACCACCACCACCACCAAATATCTGAATGTGTCCTGCATTTTTCTCCTGCAATAAATCATACATATACTTGAAAAACTCAATATGTCCCCCTTGATAAGAGCTGATTGCAATTGCCTGCGCATCTTCCTGAATGGCACAATCCACAATCTCTTCTGCGGAGCGATTGTGTCCTAGATGAATTACTTCGGCACCAGAGGCCTGAATAATTCTACGCATGATGTTAATAGAAGCATCATGTCCATCAAATAAAGAGGTAGCAGTTACTATTCGTACAGCATTTTTCAATTTGTATGTAGCAGGTGTGTTCATGATTCTTAATTTCTATAATTCGAGTGCCTTCTCTATAATTTCAGCAACATCTAAATTCTGAAGCTCAGATTCCTTATTCTTTAGTTTGATTCCATCGGTAAGCATTGTCATACAAAACGGACAGGCCGATGCCACTTTATCCACTCTTCTTTCAATAATTTCCTCAGTTCGTTCTATGTTTACTTCCTTATCTCCTTTTTCCGCCTCTTTAAACATTTGCGCTCCACCAGCGCCACAACACAAGCCAAAACTTTTGGATCTCTTCAATTCTTTCACGTCACCAAAAACGGCCTTGACCACATTTCTAGGAGCATCGTAAATCTTATTTCCTCTTCCCAAATAGCAAGGATCATGATAGGTAATGGATTCTCCCTTAAATGGATTATTTTCCAGTTTCAACTTTCCAGCTTGAATCATTTCATCCAAAAACACAGTATAATTAATCACATTGTAATTCCCTCCTAATTCAGGATACTCATTCTTGAGCGTGTTGTAACAATGCGGACAAGTACAAATGATTTTATCCACTTCGTACCCGTTTAAAACCTCAATATTTTGCATGGCTTGCATCTGAAAAAGCATTTCATTACCTGCACGTTTAGCAGCATCTCCGGTACAACTTTCTTCCTTCCCCAAAACAGCATAGCTCACCTCAAGGTGATTTAAAATTTTGGCAAATGCCCGTGCCACTTTTTGATATCTATCATCAAAAGCACCTGCACATCCAACCCAATATAGATATTCCGGCTTTTCTCCTTTAGCTGCCAAGTCGGCCATTACCGGTACATGTAGTTTTTTATCTGTCATTCTATTTATATTTTATGGTAGAGACGCAAGGCCTTGCGTCAATACAGTAATATCATTGAATATTCTATCCTTCTGTCCATTTCAGGCGATCTTCAGGAGAAAATTGCCACGGTGCACCATTGTTTTCAATATTCGTAAACATTGCATTCAATTCTGCAGGCGCTGCTGCTTCTTCCATCACCAGATATCTTCTCATATCCATAATCAAATTCGGATGACTGATATCAATTGGACATTCCTGAGCACATGCATTACAAGTTGTACATGCCCATAGTTCTTCCTCTGTAATGTAATCCCTTAACAACGATTTACCATCATCCTCTCCTTTTATCGCTATCGGACCTTTTTCATCCATTCGCTTACGCAAATCCACAAATATTTTTCTGGGCGATAAAAGTTTACCCGTAATATTGGCCGGACAAACATCCGTACACCTACCACATTGCGTGCAAGCCAAGGAATCCATATAATTTTTCCAGCTTACATCCTCAACATCCTTAACACCAAACCTAGCTACTTCTTCACTTTCATCATAAGCCGCTTCAGGATCTAGCATTAACTTAACTTCTTTGGTAATGCTTTCCAGATTAGGATATTTGGTAAGTGGTTCAAGATTGGCAAGAAATACATTCGGAACCGAAAGGAATACATGAAAATGCTTAGAGTAAGGAAGATAGTTTGCAAACGCAAAAATCAGTAGAATATGTATCCACCAGCCAAACTCCTGTAACCAACCCAAATCCATATTAACCAGGTTTACAATTGCTGCTGATACCGGATAAACTCCTTCGTATCCATTAGGATGATTGCTAATGTATCCTACATTAAATGCCAACAATGATAGCATCAGAAATCCAATAAAGGTAAGTGCAATTTGAGCATCCCAATAGGATTTGGATGACATCTCAACTCCTGTAAATCGCTTAATGCGGAAAATACTTCTTCTTAAGCTGAATGCTTTTATAAAGATGATAATCAGCAATGCAAATATATCTCCAGAAGCCATCACAAAATCGTAAAACCAACCAGTAAATGAAAATGATCGCTCTAAGCCAAACACTCCATCAATCACAATTTCAATGCTTCCAAGGGTGATGACCAAAAAACCCCAAAATACTAATGCGTGCATTAAGCCAATCACAGGTTTTCTGAAAATTTTGGTTTGTCCAAAAGCCACATCCAAAGTATGAGAAATTCTGGCACCAATGTTTTTGATCGGATACGAAGGCTTTGTTAGTTTAAAGAAAGTCCATAATCGTTTCACCGACCAGGCAAAAACACCCAAGGTTATTGCCAATGAAATAATGAAGAGGATCTGTTTTGTCATTGTTTTTTAGAGTTAGTCTTTGTTTATGATTTTGAATTCCTAAAAGCCTCCGTTAATCTTGGTAATACATCCATCACATCTCCAACAATACCATAATCGGCCACACTAAATATCGGTGCCTCAGGGTCCGTATTAATCGCCACAATACACTTGCTTCGGCTAATACCTGCAACATGTTGAATTGCACCAGAAATACCTGCTGCGATATATAAATTCGGAGCAATTACCTTACCTGTTTGTCCAACATGCTCCTCATGTCCACGCCATCCTTCATCAGAAACCGGGCGAGAACAAGCAGTTGCAGCCCCCAATACTTCAGCCAGTTCTTCCACTGGACCCCAATTTTCAGGGCTTCGCATACCCCTACCTGCCGAAACAACAATATCAGCATCAGAAAGAATCACTTTATCTTTTTGTTCTTCCTCTTGAATAATCTTTACTTTAAACAAGTTTGTATCAATATCTACTGCAAACTCTTCAATGGCTACATCACAAGGATTTGCCACCAAACCAAAACAGTTTTTAGCAATAGTGAGTATCTTTTTATCAGACTTGATTTGTATATGCCCAAATGCTTTCCCAGAGAAAACACTTTTCTTCACCACAAATGGATCTAAAGAAAGCGGCAATTCTTGAACTGCAGCCACATGACCTGCTTTTAATTTAACCGAAACTCTCGGAGCAATTGCTTTTCCACTGTTGTTGTCAGACAACACAATTACCTCAGCTCCAACTGAATTAGCTGCCTTTGCAACAATATCAGCGTAAGCTCTACTAGTTAATGTATTTAATTGCGGATTACTGACAGTGAGAACTTTGTCTGCACCATAATTCCCTAATAATTTTAATTCTTCTTCGGCAACCTCTCCAATAGAAAGAACCACCATATTTGTATTTAGCTGATTAGCTAAAGCTTTTGTATATGAGACCAATTCAAAGGTGGAATTCTTAAATTTCCCATTCCAATTCTTGGCAAATGCAATTACAGACATAGGCTAAGTTTTAAATGTTATTACTTAGTTTTAGATTTGAGAAAGAGAGGCTAACTTTACTACACTTCATTCTCATACCTATTTCTTGATTTCAATTAAAGCACTTTTGCTTCATTTCTTAGCAGTTCAACCAGTTGTTCTGCCGATTCTGAATCAATCATTTTACATGCTCCTTTTGCCGGTGGCAATTCAAACTTTATCGATTCAGTTAACACTTCCAGTTCTACAGCTGGTTTGACCTCCAGAGGTTTCTTACGCGCCATCATAATGCCACGCATAGATGGAATTCTTGGTTCTTTTGCAATCCCTTTCTGAACGACTGCTACAAATGGAGTTTCAGTTTTTAATACTTGCTTTCCACCAGGAATTGCTCTGTTTACCTGAATGTCATCATCATCCAGATTCACTGAAGTAACGGATGAAATCCCCGGATAATCCATAAACTCAGCGATCATGGCACCAACAGAAGAACCATTGTAATCACTCGATTCAATACCACTAAATATGATATCAAAAGGATTCTCTTTTAGATATTCCGCAATCTGGCCCGCTACATGATAAGCATCTGCCGGACATGCATCAATTCTTACTGCTTTATCAGCACCAATCGCAAGAGCCTTTCTAAGAGTAGCATCAGCACTTGCACCACCAACATGAATTACACATATTTCATTCACTGAATTACCAGCATCTTCCTTTAGTTCCATAGCACGAGTCAAAGCCAACTCATCCCAAGGATTAATAATCCACTGTACACCAGAGTCATCAAACAAGCTGTCTCCCTCTTTAAATTTAACTTTGGTGGTTGTATCTGGAACATTACTTATACATACTAATATTTTCATAAGCGATCTTTTTATATGATATAAGAGAAATAGAAGATTCCTTTCTCTTTTATTTATTCAAATTTTTAATCAACCAATCCTCTCGAAATTACAATCTTTTGAATTTCTGAAGTACCCTCATAAATCTGCGTTAACTTGGCATCTCTCATTAATCTTTCAACATGATATTCCTTTACATAGCCATAGCCACCATGAATCTGAACTGCTTCTGTAGTGACTTTCATTGCTGTTTCCGCAGCATATAGTTTAGCCATCGCACTCGCTTGTCCATAAGGTTTTCCCTGATCTTTTAACCATGCAGCTTTTAAGCAGAAAAAACGAGCAGCCTCAATTTCCGTAGCCATATCTGCCAATTTGAAGGCTATTGCTTGATGTTTTATAATTTCTTTTCCGAATGTTTTTCTTTCCTGAGCATATTTCAATGCCAATTCGTACGCACCCGAAGCAATTCCCAATGCCTGAGATGCAATCCCAATTCTTCCTCCTTCAAGTGATTTCATTGCGAACTTGAATCCAAATCCTTCTTCTCCCAGTAAATTCTCCTTTGGCACTTTTACATTGTTGAACATTACCGAATGAGTGTCGGATGCACGCATTCCCATTTTATTTTCATGTGGTCCAACCGATATTCCTTCCGAATCAGCTTCCACAATTAAAGCATTAATTCCCCTGTGCTTTAATTCAGGATGTGTTTGAGCGATTACAATATATGTAGAAGCAGATTTTCCACTTGTAATCCAATTTTTCGTTCCATTAACCAGATAATGATCACCCATATCAACAGCAGTTGTTCGCTGTGATGTAGCATCCGATCCTGCTTCCGGTTCTGATAAAAGGAAAGCACCAATCTTCTCTCCTCGAGCCATTGGTTTTAAATATTTCTGCTTCTGCTCCTCAGTTCCATACTTTTCAACTCCCCAACAAACCAATGAATTGTTCACCGACATGATTACTGAAACCGAAGAATCGATTTTAGAAATTTCTTCCATTGCCAAAACGTAAGAAATGGTATCCATTCCTCCTCCATCATAATCAAGTCCCACAAGCATCCCCAGAAAACCAAGTTCTCCAAGCTTTTTTACTTGTTCAGTTGGATATATCGCTTTTTCATCGCGTTCAATTACTCCTGGTAACAATTCTCTTTGAGCAAAATCACGAGCCGCATCTCGAATCATCAATTGTTCTTCGGTGAATTCAAAATTCATAATGTTTGTTTTTAGGTGTGATAAAATGAGCTAATAGCTATTAGCATATCGCCATTAGCTCATTTACTTATTTCTATTTCATTCTAATCAATTTAATTCCTACTCTCCTCTCTTGTATACAATTACAACAAGAGACTTATCATCTCCCCCCATATTTACGGTCATCCCGTAAGGTCTGTCTTCCTTCATTTCAATTTGAGCATCGCCAGCTTTGCCAGTTAATTGTTCCCAAATGGTAACTGCCTGATGCACACCAGTAGCTCCTGTTGGATGCCCCCAACCAATAAGGCCACCTGTTGTATTAAATGGCACCTTACCACAACGTGATGTATGTCCTTCCAATACAAAATCGACACCTTTTCCTTCTTCGGCAAAACCAATGGCTTCGGTACCCATGATACCAGCAATCGAGAAACAATCATGTACTTCAACAGTTCCGATTTGATCAACAGTAATACCAGCCATTTCCATTGCTTTGGCAGCAGCAGCTTTCATGGTAGACAAACAAGTCATGTTCTCAGGTTCCTGAGTAATATCAGCAGCAGCTTGCCCAATTCCAACAACTTCAACAGCATCTTTTGGATCAATTCCTACTTTCTTCAAACCTTCTTCGGACACAATCGCAATGGCAGATGCCCCATCAGAAACTTTGGAACAATCGGAATAGTTCAAATGATCCACAAACTTTTTAGGGTTCAATGGCATTTTAGCTGTTCCTTCCAAATCTTTGTTTTGATTATGGAATTCCTGAGCGGTTTCGCACAAACGAGCATTTTCAATGGCATTACAATACCATTTTGCCATAGCTTCTCTGGTCTTCTCTTTTCCAAACTTTTCGTAATAAGCTCCTGCTCTCTTACTAAATACGCCTGGGAAGAAATAAGCATGACCATCTTTTCTGGTTTTCATCCAGCCAGCACCTGCCAACACATCAGCACCATACATGGCTTTCATGGTATTCTGAACCTCAAAGCCAACAGCCAAAACAACATCAGCAGTTTCAGCTAAAATTGATTTGATTCCACTAGCCAAAGCCAAGCCTCCTGAGGCACAAGCTCCTTCAACACTAATGGCTGGCTTGTATTTCAAACCTTCATCAATCATTGGTAAAAATGCTGGTAAATTGGCCTGCTTGTTAAAACGAGATGCCATGAAGTTTCCAATCACTCCCTCATCTACATTTTCAGCACCACCAATCATTTTCAGTGTAGCTTGTCCAGCTTCCTTGATGTAATGTTCAAGATCCGGACGTGGCTTTTTCGGGTGAAACTCTTTTCGGCCGGTTCCCATTGAAACGGTATTGTAACCAGCTACCATATATACTTTTTTGCGTAAAGCTTTCATTGTTGTGTTTGTTAGTTCTTTTAGAAATAATCGTTAATGGGCCCATAAGCATGGAAAAATCCTGTTTCCAATACTGTATTTACATCCTCCGCTGAAGCAGCTACCTCTGTATCAACAAGCATTTGACCAATTGCTTTAGAGTTCTGACCATATGCTACTGCTAGGTTTGCGCCTACACTATCAATCTGATGAAGTTCTTTGAAGAATTTCTCCAAATACTCAGCCTTATTCTTATCTCTCACAACTGTTTTCCAGTAGATTTTCAATGTTGGCAACTCTCCCATTTTTGCTGCACAATCCATTTCAATATCTTCTTTAGAAACATATTTACCAGCACCAAAATCATATACGTGTGTGATTCTGCCTTTCTGATATTTGAAAACACCATCCTTCTGTGATCCGTCGGCATACTGTCCACCTTTTACTTCTCTATCAAACAACTCGTTTAATACATCATGCGATAGGGTTTCATTTGGGAAAGAAGGCTGCATGCTGGCCAAAATAAATTTGGTAACATCCACTCCTACATAGTCGATCAATTGAAAGATACCCATTGGTCGAACCAATAAATCTCTACTTATGGTATCAATCATGAAGAAAGCTTTTGCCCATCCTTCAGTTTCTGCCAATTTCTCAGCTTGGTTTAGAGCATACAAAGCATCACGCATAAAATGACCATTACCAATAAAACCTGCAACATCTCTCGATGGAACAATAATTTTGCGCATCGATTTTGCCAACGCAATTGAGAATTCATTCAGTTCATCTCCTGTATTATCACACTTGATGATTTCCAATAATTTCTGAATTACAGGAGGATTATAGAAATGATATCCAACGATATCTCCATTCAAGCCAGCTTCTTTTTCAATCTCCCCAATAGGAATGGAAGAGGTATTGGTAAGGAACCAGGCATTTGGATTGTTTTGCTTGATTTGAGAGAACAATTTAACCTTCAAATCTTTATCTTCCTTAATTGCCTCAAAAATTAGATTTGATTCGTAAGTGGTTTCAATTCTGGTTGATGTTTGAATCATTGCCATCACATCTTCAACAAATTGATTAATGACATCTTCATTGTCAACAAGGTTTTCCTTGTCAGCATACCATTCACGAAGTTCAACAATATTTTTTTCTGCATGTTTCAGCAACTGCGATCTAACATAGCCTAATAAATTCACTAGAGCAGGCTGCGATACATCAATCGCATTCAACACAAATTGTTCGTTTGATTTTTTGCCAATTTTCAACTTGGCCATTTCGAATGAAAGTAATACCAGAATTCCGCTACCCATTTTCCCAGCAGCTCCCAATACACTCACATTTTTCATTTTAGGGACTAAATCCATACTTTTATTGTTTTATTTAATTTTCTTAATCAGTTCATGGTGTAATTCACCCAATTGAGTCAACTTAAAAAACCCATCATCACTACCTACAAATCCCCTTTACAGAGATAAGCTTCCCCACTAAATATTGAATGTTACCAATTAGGCTGACGCTTCTCCAAAAAGGCATTAACCCCTTCTTCGCGTTCTTTCTGATCTTCCTTGAATAACCTACCAAACTCCTTCGATTCCATTTTACCAGCATCTTTGCTGCACATTTCCAATCCATTGCGAACCATCTCTTTTACAAGGCGCAATGCATTCGGACTTTTACCCGCAATCTTTTCAGCAAGTTTTATGGTATCTTCCAGAACCTGATCTGGTTCTGATAGTTTCTGAACAACTCCCAGGTTGTACGCTTCCTGCGCAGTTATTCCTTCTCCGAGCATCATTAAATACATGGCATTACCAGCTCCTACCAATCTTGGCAAACGTTGCGTTCCATTGAATCCTGGAATCAATCCCAAGTTGACCTCAGGCAAACCCAAGCGAGCTTTTTCACTAGCAACTCTAATATCGCAAGCTAATGCCAATTCCAACCCTCCCCCAAGGGCAAATCCATTAATGGCTGCAATAACGGGAATTTCCAGATTCGCAATCAAATCGAATACTCGCTTGCCTGTTTCAGAAAAATCGTAGGCATTTTGTGGAGAGTATTCCTGCATGGCTTTGATATCGGCTCCAGCAATAAAGCTTTGCCTTCTCCGGTAATGATTAATACTCGAATGTCATTCACATTCTCGCTTTCCAAAAAGCAAGTCAAATCCTTAAAAACCTCTTCGTTTAAGGCATTTAAGGCTTTAGGACGATCAAGAGTTAGAATCCCAATTCTACCTCTTTTTTCAAATTTTAAATAATTGTATTTCATAGGTGTGAGTAAGACTTTTTTTCATCTACATATTTAAATATAATAAAAACTCTGAACTCTCAAAAGCTAATTTGCCATACATTCAATCAATTAGCCTACACCACCTAGATTTACAGGGATTTAGAGGTAGTAAAAAAATCAAAAAAAGACCTCTTATTCTTTTAAAGATTTTTTAAAATAAAAAACCCGATTCAAGTTTGAACCGGGTTAACTATAATAAGATTAAAATCTTTTTCTAATTATGCCATATTGTGATATACGTTTTGTACATCATCGTTATCTTCTAATTTCTCCAATAACTTTTCAACATCAGCAACTTGTTCTTCTGATAATTCCTTAGTATCCATTGGGATTCTCTCAAAACCAGATGAAATTACAGTCATATCATTTTCTTCAAGGTAAGCTTGAATCTTTCCGAAATCAGCAAAACCTCCATAAAGCATAATACCATCTTCTTCAGCAAATACCTCATCAACACCAAGATCAATCATCTCCAACTCTAGTTCTTCAACATCATGACCTGCATTTTCAATCTTGAAATGACATTTGTGCTCAAACATAAATTCAACGCTACCTGCAGTACCTAAACTACCTTTACATTTGTTAAAGTATGAACGAACATCTGCTACAGTTCTGGTATGATTATCGGTTGCTGTTTCCACAAGAATAGCGATACCGTGTGGTGCGTATCCTTCGTAAACAATCTCTTTGAAATCTTTTTGCTCCTTTGATGAAGCTTTCTTAATGGCACGCTCAACATTATCCTTAGGCATGTTGGCTGCCTTAGCATTTTGAATAACCGCACGCAAACGAGCATTAGTTGACGGATCAGGGCCACCTTCTTTTACTGCAATAACAATATCTTTACCAATTCGGGTAAAGGCTTTGGCCATCTTATCCCAACGCTTCATTTTACGCGCTTTTCTAAATTCGAATGCTCTTCCCATAATTTATGTATAAAATTTTTCCGCAAAAGTAACACATGTAATTCAATCTGAGAAACGAATCAGGAATTTTTATTGGTTAATCCAGTCAATGACTTAAATTCCTTTAAATTTATTATCACTCAAGCCGGAAGGCTCTGACTTTTTTCATTGATAAAAAAGTCA
>NZ_BAZX01000042.1 GCF_001310955.1 Marinifilum fragile JCM 15579 | reverse complement strand
AATTTTTAAGCGATGATTTACAGTATTTTACATCTGTTTTTATCGCTTTTTTTGTACTTTATTCTTTCCAATATATTGCGGTTTAAGATGCTTTTTGTAGCTTTAAAAGTGTAAAAGATTGCAAAAAACTTGCAAAAAAATCATCTTAAATGGCTACTGCAAAACTGATATTAGATACCCGAAAAGCTAAGAAAGACGGCACTTACCCGATAAAGTTAGCAATTTCTCACAAATCTAAAACTTCTTATATACGTGCAAATTTTGCAATTCCTGAGAAATATTGGGACAATGGTCGCATAAAAAGAGGATGTCCAGACATTGAAAATATTAGAACTGCCAATAACAAACTAGCCTCTCTCCTACTCGATGCAGATGACTTTATTGAGGAGCTGGAAGAGCGAAGAAGGATTGACATTATGAGTGTGGCACAAGTTGCTGACTACATTAAAAACGGGGGAAAACAGCAACAATCTGCTGTAAATTTCCTGGAGTATATGGAAAAATACGTGCCTACAATAAAGAATAATAGTACCAAAGAAAAATACAACACTACACTTGTAAAACTAAAAGAGTACATGGGGACTGAATTACTTTTCTTTGATGATATCACAAAAGCCTGGCTAAATAGATACAAAGAATATCGACTTGAAAATTCCAGTGCAGCTACAACCAATATTGATCTTAGAAACATTCGTGCAATTTTCAATAGAGCTATCGATTTTGACGAGGTTATCGGACAAGAAATTTACCCATTCAGAAAATTTGAATTTGCCGAAAGCAAACCCCGAAATTTAAGACTGCCAATTGAAAAGATCAGACAAATTAGAGACTTTAAAACAGACAACAAATATATTGCATTAGCTCGTGATTTCTTCATGCTATCATTCTATTTAATTGGCATGAATAATTCTGACATATACGACATTGCTTTAATTACGGAAGGACGTATTGAGTACGATAGAAATAAGACACAAAAAAGCTACTCTGTAAAAGTAGAACCTGAAGCAATGGAAATTATCGAAACAAGAAAGGGAGAAAATTCACTTTTGATATACCAGGAACGATATGCAAATGCCAGAAATCTTACCAAGCAAATGAATAAGCACCTTAAAGAACTGGGCAAACACGAAACTATTAACATTCCTGATTTAATGATGTATCATGCCCGACACTCATGGGCAGGCATAGCAGCTAAAAAGCCTATCGGAGCAGGAAAACCATTAATTGCACAAGCATTAGGACATGGCAAAACAACGGTTACTGATACTTATTTTGACTATGATAATGAGTTGGTGGATGACTTAAATAGGAAGATTATAAATTTATTAAAATACTAGTAGAATTTGTATTTAGGCTATTCAAATCTTTATTTTAAATAAATATCTAATTTTTCCGATAAGCTCCAATCATGGTTCCCTAATACTTGCTCTCCATTACGAGCTAACGCTAAATACCTATTCACCTTACTACCTTTATTCTCCACCATTTCTTTCCATTGTCTATAATACACATGCTTTATCGTAAACAAAACAAATCTAAGTGGTGAAATAATCTTTTCAATTGGAATCCTTACATTAGTTATATGGCCAACATGCATATGAGAAATAGAATGAATCAGTGGCCTATAATTACCGTAATCAATATCATACCTAAACGTAGTATAATTTGAAATTAATTCTTGATCATTTAAGAACTGATCATATTCATCGGTCATTAACATTCCCAAATCTTCAATAGATTCATCCAATCCGCTCCTATCGATTTCGTTTTGCAAATATTCATTATAAGAAATGAACTCTACTGGGTTTTGATAAAATGAATATCTTATTTTTAACTGATCATTGAAACTACATTCAAATTGAAAATATGATTGATCTTCTAAAATAAAATCAAAATCATAATTCTCTAAACCAATCCTATAAGCCTGAAAATAGTTTTCTTTAATTGATGCACTTAAAAATTCTTCAGATACACCATCATTAGATATATTTTTGGTTCCCTTCATTCTAAACAATCCAAACTCTTTTAGAATTTCAGGTATTAAATCAAATGAAATTTTAAATTGAGCAGGAGTCATTATTTTTTAAAGAATTTTAGTTTCAACTGATCGACAATCTCATCTTTAGATACTCCAGTTTCCTTCACCAAATCCTCAGCAAGTCTCTCGATTTTATTTAATAACTTTTGAGTAGTATCAATCCCTTGCCTAATTGTGGTCACATCTTTTTCACTTGGCTGCGTGAAAACCAATTCAAAATTATTTTCTATCAATTTACTTACTTCGTCCATACAATAATCAACTGCAGCTCCAACGCCCGACATAGTAACCCAAGCAACACTTCGCGTCATAGCAGTAAATATTTTATTTCTTTCGGTAATATCATTCCTCTTACTAAAAACAGTATCAATACCAGCAATATATACCTTACCAGATTCATTACCTTTTGCATTATAAATAGTAGATAACGTCACATGATCTTTTACTTTATATATTTTATTATTAGAGGCTACATTCAGTAAATTAAAACAATTGATTTTGTTTTGCTCTAAACGATTCTGTATGTAATCAAAGTATTTTTTGACATTAATATTATCCATACAAACAACACTAATATCTTCTGGTCTTAATTCCTTTCCTAAATCTTCTAAAATAGAATCAACAATAAAATCCAATTCCTCTCTAAATTTTTCTGCTTTATAAATTCGTATGATTGAATTCGATTCTAGCAAAGAATTTTTTATACCTGAACTATTTTCTTCTTTTCGTTCAATTACCATTTTAGAACCATCAGATGAATCACCCTCCTTAACTTTAAATCCTAAACTTTCCCAATGTTCATTATTTTCAAGCCTCTGAATCATTTGATATCCACCATCTCTCAACTTATTATAGACTCCAAGACCAAGTGCAAATGCTGTAATTAATATTTTCCTTGGATTCCTGTAGCACTTGTGCAGTACCAGGTCTTGCAATTCATCTTCTTTTCTAGCGAAGTCAATATAATAATCGCCATTAACATCTTTACCAAATGTCTCTTTTTCATCCTGCATTTTTACATGCAAAATATTTTGGAAATCATCATAAGCCCAAATCACTCTATTTCTTCTTACAATTTGCCTACAGACTCTATAAAAGCTAGTTGGAAAATCTTGGGCTTCATCTATAAGACAATAGTCATATTGCTGCTGCAATTCATATTTATTCAACTCCTCACAAACATATCCAAAGGCACTACCACCAGTACTTCTTTTTGCTGTTCCATAATCAATTGCAGATAGTCCATTATGCTTACAAGTATTTGAATAAACTCCTTCCAAATATTTCCACCCCATGCATGCATAATTTGAATTTTAGACCAATTAGGATCTCTATCAGCAAACTGCCTATAAAACCTAGTAATCAAATTCTTTACGATATCATTTAAACTTTTAGTATTATATGTATATAACACAGTAGCTTCAGGATATTGCAAATGTATCAACGCTGCTTTCATGGCAAGTATAACAGTTTTTCCAGAACCTGCTAATCCTCTTATTCTTTGAGCTCCATCAATCACGAAAAGAGCAGCCCTCTTTTGCTCTAAGTCAAAATTATAAATTTCATTTTCAATTGCAGAAAGTATTGCTCCCATAGAGTTCTCAAAATCTTTCTCATTCTGAAGCTCTCTTTCTCGCTGTTTAGGAATTCCTTTCGATCCTTCAATAGTTGATTTAAGTTCCTTAAATTCAATCGGAGAAATAATATCCTCTGCAAATGATCCAGTAATTATATCCTCTAATTGTTTTATATTATCTATTATATCGAACTCCGAATCTACACTATACTCCCCATTAAAGTTATTAAGATAAACAATCGGAACTATTTCAATCTTCAAAGACCTTCTATTTTTCTGAAGACTTGGTAATTCCCTCATAACCTTAGCAAAGACAAGACGATCTATTTCACTGAGTTTACTTTCATAATCTTCAATTGAAATTCGTTCTCTATTCGAACATTCTATGGTTTGAAAAATAAAAACTCCATGATTTCTGGAAACAAAAATAACATTAGCAGAAATTGTTGAATCACTATCAACATTAGGGTATATAGGAAATTTGTGATAAACAGCTGCATCTTCAAATTTCAGTTTCTCATCAAGTTGATAAAGATATGTTAATAATGCTCTTGCTGCTGGCTCCTTTTTGACCAATGCTTCGTTTATGTTCTTTTCAATCATTTTGGCAAGTCAATTTTTCTAATGGATTTTAATTGTTCAAATTTGAAATTAATTTTTCATTTGAACTAAGATTTCTACATCTAATTTTAAAATGTTTAAAACTAATCAAGCAGCAACAAAGTTTCACCTCCAAGTTAATATGTAATTACAAATCACATTTGCTCGATCTTGAACCAAGATGCTAATTCCTGATATTCCATTTACCCATATTTTTATCCCTGTAACTGGATAACTCATTTAACCATCTAAAGATTAAACACATATTCAATCATCCAGATAACCACTTAGTACAAGAAATCATGAATTGTATAGTATGTAATGAACCAATTATTGGCAGAAGATCAGACAGCAAATATTGCTCAGTATCATGTCAAAACGAGGCCAGACAAAGAAGAATGGCCGAAAAATATTTTAATGAATTAAATGGAATATATCCAGAAAACGGGATAAGTTCCCAAAATCAACAACAAATGACAAATGCCTCTGAAGAATTAAGAGCCCTGGAAAGAGAGAATTTTAATACCATTTTAAACCTTAGAACGGAATACGAAGGTAAAATAAGGGTGCTGGAAGACACCAACTTAAGACAGAGTTTTAAAATTGAAAAACTTGAAGACAAGATTTCAGAATTAAAGGAAAATCACCTTAAAGAATTAGAGCAAGCTGAGAAAAGCACAACCAAGGACACCGTTACAGCCATAACACAAATGCCAGCGGTTCAAACTACATTGGGTATGCTTGCTAACAACCTAATGCCACAAAACCCTAGTTCACTGGGCAGTGTGGGAAATGAATTCAATATCCAGGAACGTCAAATCATTGATGCCATTCGCAGAATGCAACCTGATGCACAAGCCTATCTGGGACAGATGTTATACGTTCTATTCTCTAAAACTCATCAGGAACAAATGCAGATATTCACCACCTTACAAACATATCTTTCACAAGAACAACAGGAAGAAGAGGACATATAAACGCCCCCCAAACATGGATACAGGATAAAAGGAGCTTTTTAAAGGTTCCTTTTTTTATGCCTGATCGGGGATATCATTGTAGATTGTCAAACTACTTTTTCATTAAAAATGGCAGTCAGCAATTTGCATAGTCTTTCACTTTAATTCAGCTTCACTCAAACACATTGACTGTTAGCTTGATATCCTCATATTTGGGATATGAAAACAGGACACATCATACTTATTGGTAGCCTTGCAACAGCTTTCTACTTTAGGGATAAACTAGTTCCCTACCTTGGCAACAAGGCCAATCAGCTGGAAGATAAAATCAAGGAATATACCACAAATAAAATCGAGGTAAAACCCAAAGGTCTTCCCAGGATTAAAGTAGATTTTAAAAGAGGTGCTTTAAACCTGAACGGTGGTATGGAGCTAACCAGTAAAATTGGATTTACTGCCACTTTAAACACCTACCAGATTAACCTGATCCTGGAAAAAGGCGATCAAAAGATATTACTTGGAAAGACACCTTTGGAACAGCCTAACCAAAAGGTTACTGGCAATGCAAAAACCGAAATCAAGTATGTTTTTTCGGTAAAACTAGCTTCCATCATCCAGCTTTTAAAGGCAAAAGAGTTACAGGGGCACAACTTACGCATGTATGTGGATCACCTGAAAGTTAACGGCATTGATATGCCCAGCATCAAAATTGATATTAGCAGAACCTGGCAGGACATTGCCAAAACAATTAATAATCCTGCATCTGTTCTAACTGACATATTTAGCAAGTTATAAAATGGAAACCGTCTTAAAAACAACTAACAAAAACGGAGATGTAGTGTTCCGCACTGCTAATGGTCAGATTGTACATCAAGGGGTGAGAAAAATCAAACCTGGCTTTGAGTTCAATCATTTAATTGATACCAGTGATGTCAAATTCACAAGCACATTCACTGAAGGATCGGTAGATGATACAGTTTCCATCATGTGCGATATCATTAAAAAACACCATGAACAGGTAAAGGAGTTAGCCAAAAGCCTGAAACGTGATACCAGGTACAACACCCTAAAATCGATTTGGGATTTTGTCTTCAATCACATTCAGTACAAGAAAGATACTCCAGGAATTGAACAACTTAGCACTCCTGCAAGGATATGGCTAAACCGATCCACTCCAAACACGCCAAGTGATTGTGATGATCACTCTTTATTTGTTGGCTCTCTTCTTTACTGTCTTGGTATTCCTTTTTCCATTCGAATAGCTGGTTACGAGGGTAAGCCCTTTTCACACGTCTATGTTGTTGTTGGTGATGTCTGTATCGATACCGTCTTACACCGCTTCAACTGTGAAGCTGAATATACATCTAAAAAAGACAAACAAATGCAAATTGAAACATTGGCTGGGGTTGGAGCAGATCCCGAATTTGTTGACGGTCTTGGAGCATTGAACCAATTGCATGAAAGTGGCGAGAATTACGACACCATCATGCAAAGACTTCATGATTCTGAGCAGGTCAACGGAATTGGTGATTCAGAACTGGAGGAAGAGGAAAAAGCTCTTCTAATCCTGGGAGAAACCCAACTGAAAACCACACTTAAAGAATATGAGTTGGAACCTGAAAAGTACCATACCTTAGGTTTTGGTCATAAGTTCTGGTTACACATGAAAGCTGCTTTACAGGCTATTAGAGATGGAGAATCCCTGGATGGTATCATCATTAAACTGACAGATGGTTCCAAATGGGAAAGAGAAAACCTCTCTCCTCTTAATGGAATGGCTGGTGAAAATGGTGAAACCATTGGATTGCTATCTGCATTGGATGGATTTTTCAAAAAGTTCAGACGTAAAATCAAAAAGTTTGGTCGATATGCCAAAAAAACAGTTAAAAAGGCTGGAAAGTTCATTGCCAAAGGCTTTAAAAAGGTTGCCAAGTTCTTAATGAAAATCAACCCGATTAACATTGCCATTCGTGCTGTTTTACGTTCCCGAATCAAAAACAACAAGAAGGGATTGGCTCTTAAAATGGGTTATGGATTGCTTTCAGCTGCCCAGGCTAAGCAATTGGGAATTTCTACCAAAGATTACAATGCGGCCAAACGTGCTTATTCCAAATTTGCCAAGAAATACCGCTTTTTAGGTGGTAAGGAAAGTAAACTAAGAAGAGTCTTAGCAAGTGCCTGGCAAAAAGCAGCTCAGAAAGCAAGTCTTCCTTACATGAACCTGGCTGGAGATTTAGGCCAACTGGAAGGAAGAAGAAGGAGAAGACGCCGCCAAAGACGTAGAGCAAGTGCTCAAAAATTGGCACTATTGAAAAAGTCGAATACTCAATCTTCCAAACCTATGTCGAAATACGAAAAGGAAAGATTGGCTTTCTTGAAATTGGTTCATAAGGACATTGCCAAGCAAGAATTGGGAGTTGTAGCAACTACAACAGCAATTGGTAGTGCTGCCATTGCAAAGAAAGTAGCCATGATCCTGACTCCTATCTTCTCCATCTTGAAAGCTGTTGGTTTGGGTGACATGATCAAGAAAATGAAGGAAAAGAGAATCAGTAATCTGAGTGAAAGAATCAAAAATGAAACTGATCCTGCAAAAAGATTACTCCTGGAACAAAAGAAAAGCAGAGCTGAAAACAACCTGGTAATTTTTAATCGGGTACTCGATAAGAAAAAGCCAGATGTGAACTTGCCAGCAAAACCAAATTACAGTGTTCCGAGTTATCAGGCTTCAAATGATCATGGAACCTATCATACTGAGTCAGGTCAGTCAAATTCATTTCAACCTATAACTGCTAACAACACAAAACAAGCAGGAATGAACCCTTTAGCCATTGGAGCCTTGCTTTTAGTTGGTGGTGGTTTGTTGTGGGGAGCAAATAAGAAAAAGTAAATCAATCTAAAATTTAAGTAATGAGAAAAAACAACATTTCCGTAGTTGGTATGGAGTTAGCTAAAACCGTAGGTGGCGTAATGGCTGGACGATATGCGGTTGTTATGGGTAAAAAGGTTCTGAAAGTAGACCAGGAAGTTGACCCAAAGAAAAAGAAATTAAAAGAAGTGGGACTTGGTGTAGGCGTTGCAGCAATTGGTACTGTTGGAGCCTTAAAAGTTCCTGCTCAATACAAAAGCATTTGCGCTGGTATTGCCACAGCTGGAGCCTTATCTGCAATGACTCCTTTTGCCAAGGAAGATACTGGTTTTATCCCTGCTCTTCATGGTTCAATCGGTGCGGCTGAATTGGCTGAATACACAGAAGACGACATGAGTGATGAGCTGAATGCAGTAGGTAGCTACCAGGATATTCTTGATATGGAAGAGCAAGATGAAATCAATGCTTTGGAAGCTCTTTCAGATGGTGGTTATGAAGGTGGAAGCTACGAATTAAACGAGGTAAACTAGGCCACTTACCAGACAAGCCATAAATAAAAATAAATTTTTAGAAACATAGAGTAATAGTTTAAATAGCATGGAATTAGTTAAAGTTTTAGAAGAAAAAGCAAACGTAAGAGCGATTGCAAAAGCAAACAAGCAAATCACTTTTGATACTGACGGAGCTCAGATCGAGAAAGATGTTTTGTACTTCCGTAAATCACTGGCAGGGAAAACAGGAATTCAGCAATTAATGAAACCTCAGGACGTGGAAAAAGATGGTGTTCGTAACATCGATTCAGCACGTTTGACTGGTGGTGTTGCTTTCCTGGTAACTGGGATTTTGATCTCAACCGCAAATTGTGCGGCAAAATTGGCCAGCGAGGATGAAATCTCTGCACAGGAGTTCAATGTTGGTTCTGAAAATCCAACTCTTGCAAGCTTTTTCAACAATGAGTTATCAATCAAAGTAGCCAATAAAGAAAAAATGAAGGCCATTTTGCGTCACATGACTCCAGAGCAAGCTGGTGATGATAAAACAGTAGACATGGCTCATGAGGTTAGTCCTTTTATCATTGCTCCAAATCAAACCATTTTACCTGAACTAAACATCTTCAATGCTCCTTGTCCTGCTGACAAAGACATTGTTATTGAAGTTGCTTTTGTTGGGTACAAAATCACTGAAAACCACGCCTAATGAAAAGATTTGTTTATAACATCAATAAACAATCATCAGACCCAACAGCCACCTCTAATGAGGTGGTTAGTTTTGATGATTACGACCACTTGAAAGCAGTTTCATGGATCGGAGAAAACGGGGGCAATATTGACGTAGAAATCAAAACTCATGACGGTAAACTATCCATTGTTGAAAGTGTTCCCTTGGATTACTTCAAGATTGGATCGGGACGTGAGGAAATGATTTTGGAACAACCCATCTCAAACAATTCTATTCGAATTGCCACCTCATTTATTACAGGTGCAGAGGTAAAAGGTGCACTTGTGTTCACTTTGGAAAAATAAGTTACAAATGAGACTTTTTGAGAACATTCAATCAGTCGTTGAAGCTGGGCGACTTATCAAAGTAAGTGTTTCAGCTTCAAAGGCTTTGATCATTACCAACAAAACAAAATCAACTGCTATCCTTCACCCTAATGCTTCATCCAAAATCGGTTATCCTTTGGAAACAAAAGAGAGCCTGGAGATAGAAGACATTAAAGAGGAAGCAGATTTCTGGGTGTTTCTTGAAGATTCAGAAATTGCAGAAAAGGAAGGTTTATTTCTGATTTCTCAAACTGAAACAAGAGACTTTACAAGCCAGAACACAAACAACACAGTAGTAATTCAAAAAGGATAAAGACATGCCAACAAGCAAAGAGAAAAAGAAATTCAGTAAGGAGGAAAAAGCCGAGCTTTTAGAAAGCTTTGCAGTCCCTTTAAATGACAAGTCTTTACGAATCATTGAGTATTTCCAGAATTCAGGAAAAGACTTGAATAAATTACTTGCAAACGCTTACAAATACCGACACTTATGCTAGGAGTTTTACCTCAGGCCGCAGCAACCAAATTGGTAGTTTCGGAAGGAGCCAAAAAATATAAAAATCTTGATCCAGCTCAAAAGCAAATGGTCAACATAGGCGGTTTGCTGGTAATGGGATTGGCTCTTTATGCTGGTTATAAAATGTTTTCCAGAATGAATGGAATGATTGACTGGTTTACTGGAGCCAAAAGTGAGAAAGAGAGAAAAGAAGCTGAAAACAAAATTCAGAATCAAATCAATGATGAGATTTCAAAAGTAGGAGTCAAACCTACCATTGGAACTGCAACTGCCAAAAGTATTGCTCAATCCCTATTGGATGCTTTTGAATACATGGGGACTTATGAAGAGCAAGTGTACAGCAATCTGAGGGTACTAAAGAATAGTGCCGACTGGCTCCTGGTTGGTCGTGAATACGGAATGCCCAGGAAGAGAACTTTGGTAGCTGAACTGTACAATGAGCTTGACAACAAGGAAATGGCAATTGCAAGATCCATCTTATCTAAAATCGGGGTAACAATTTAATTATGGCAACATTTGAAACAAGCTATCACATTACAGAAATGATGGAAGGAGGATATTCAAATCATCCTCATGACAATGGGAAAGAAACTTATGCAGGAATTTCAAGAGTCGCATTCCCTAATTGGGAAGGTTGGAAGTTCATTGACAAGCAAGTAAAACCAATTAAAAGGAATACTTTCTTTTCTGCCCTGGCAATGCCTGTTCGCCATTTTTATCGTGCCAATTTTTGGGTACCGCTTCAATGCGGCTTAATGCCTCAGGTTGTGGCCAATCAGCTTTTTGATTATGCAGTAAACTCAGGCAAAAGCAGAGCAGTAAAGAGTTTGCAATCTGTTTTAAACAGCATGGGAGCTTTTCTAAAAGTAGATGGCATTGTAGGAGCAAAAACCCAGGGAGCTTTGAAACGTTTTGATGCCAATGAAGTTGCTGCAAAATTACTTTTGGAACGAGAGAGATTTATCAATCAGCTGGCTCAATCTCAACCTCAGTTTAAAAGAGGTTGGCTTAATCGCATTGCTTTTCTGAAAACTCATTTAGGTACAGTCGGAATTTCTTTTGGAGTAGTTGCTTTGCTTGGCTTGACGCTTTTTTTTTGACCAATAACAAAAGCAAATGACAACAAACGAAATCAAAGGATTCTTTTCTCCAGAACATGCTGTACTGGTCTTTCTGATCATGCTTTCTCTATACAGCAATTGGAGACTTCATGTATCGCAAACAGAGATTCAGGCAGATATCAAATTAATTACTTACAGACTGGACAATGGAGCAACAACAAACAAAAGGAAACTGGTTCAGACAGACTCTATCGGACAACAAAGGAGTCCCAAGTTTCAAAAGGCAAATTTCCCTTTTATTGGTTACGTCCATTATCACTGGAGTAATACTCAAAGTTCCGATTGAATACATCCAACAACTGGTTATTCTGACTTGTGCCTGTGTTGGATCTGTAGCAACGGAACAGTTCACCAAACACTAAATTTTAACATCATGCTTAAACGTAAAATAACCATACTATCAGCAATCCTTCTACTAACAACTGGCCTTGGTTTTGGAATGGCCATTGGCTACAAATACGGTAAAAATCAAATTCCTGCCCAGCAAACCAATATTGAAATCAAGGATATCAAAACTAAAAAGGGCGGTTCCATTGAAATTGACACAAAAACCGACCAGGATCAGGACAACAAAAAAGATGAATCCAAAAAGAAAGGATTCTTTCAAAACTTATTCAATTAAAGATGTTAGGATATATTTTAAAAAGTACAAGCAAACAGGCTGTTAAAAAAAGGGTAAGCAGAATCAAACTCAGAACAAGTGAAATCCTGAAAGGCCTGTTTGATTCCAACCTGGATGGCTGGAAGGATGACAAGGAAAAATTTAAACTGGAGTTGATTAATGATATCAAAACATTCCTTTTTACCAAGTGGGAAAAGCCTTGGAAAGCTGGATTGGTTTTTAGTGAATCAGGAATTGTTTTAAGTGGATTTAGAAACGTTTCAGGGCGTTTATACAAGAACAGCACAAACATTCTGACCATGGAAAGAAATGCAGGGAAAAGCCCTTATTTCATTACTATGGCAGCCCTTAAAGACAAAGGCGGTAAACTCATCGACAAATCAAAAGTTATTTCGGTTTTATCCTACATTCCAATGTTTAAGGACAAGGAGGACAAAACACCTCGTAAACCTGATTGGATGTTGCCAAAATTGCATCGTGCCGTCAATATTGATTATTGTGAAGGGATTAAAAAGCCAGTTTTTAAACAGGTATTTTTCAAAGACAATGAGTTCAATCAATACGTTGAAAATTTCCTTAAAGAGCTGGTAAAAAGAAAACGTGTTCCCAAAATTAATACTGACCAGGCAGACAGGTGCTATTATACACACAGCGCACTCAATTTTAATCATGAGTCAATCCACATGGTAAATATCAAGCAGTTCAAGAAAGTTGCTGAATATTACTCTACCCTCTTTCATGAGATTACCCACAGTACCATGAATCCAAAACGTTTGGGAAGAGGGAAACTTGGTATTTCTGCAACTCTGGATTATCCAAATGAGGAATTGGTTGCTGAAATGGGTGCTATGATTATTTGTACGGAACTGGGATTGAAATACAATCGCCAAAATGGAATTACCTATTTAAAAGGCTGGTTGAGCAGAGCCAAAGGTGATGTAGATAAAAACCTGGTGGAAGCTTACGGCTATGCTTGTGATGCTGCTGATTATCTTTTGGAAGGAATTGACCTTTCCAAGCTGGTTCCAAAATCAATGAGCAATAGAGCTAAGGAAGAAAAGGGTAAAAAAAAAGTAAAACCAGAAAAGCCTAAAACTATAAGCAAGAAAAAGCAGGAAGCCAAACAACTCACTTTATTGGGACATACCAATGAAAAGATGATTACCAACCTGGCCAACTGGAAACCGAATTCCAACATCACAGCTTTAAAAGGACAGCTAGGTAAATTCATTGGCGGTTATGAAAAAGATCGTTTTGCCATCGTTTTAAGGGGTGAAAAAGGTGCTGGTAAAACTCGTTTGCTTTGCCAGTTGATTGATCTGTTTGCCGAGCAAAATTTGAAGTCTTTATTTCTTTCCCTGGAAGTGTCACCACAATCTGAACTGTTTGGAAATTACATTTCATACATCGGAAAGCAGAACCTTAAAAATGTGAGTGTAAGTGGTCAGTGTAACATGAAGCAACTGGAAGCTTACTGCAAAAACTTTGATGTGATTGCAATTGACAGTTGGGGAAAACTGCAAGATCTACTCTCCCAGGAGGATTTTGGAAAGTTAATTGAAAAGTATCCTAATGTAATTTGGTTGGTGATCTTTCAAAGTACTACAGCAGGAACCGCAAGAGGTGGTGTTATGTCAGAATACGATAGTTCAATTGTAATCCAGGTTGCCAAAGGGGGTAATGCCCAGTGTGAAAAGAACAGATACAATTCATGTGATCAGACCTACAATGTCTTCACAAAAAAAATATTGAGTAATGAGAATAAGTAAGCCAAATACTGGAGCTAAAATTGATAACCGCACCATTGCTAAAAACAGCAAGGGAAGCATTGTAAACCTGGAAGATTTCAAACTCGATAAGGCCATCAAGTTCTATGAGCGTTTTTCTTTTCATTTCTCCAAGTATCCTGGAGGAAAAGCTCATCTTACCTGGGGCGTTAATGCCAGTGATTATTTGAAAAGATACAGCAACGGCATAAGTGGAAAGTACCGATTGACAAGTAAACTCTTTACAAATGAAGAGCTGAATTCTTTCATCAATGAGCATGGTCAAGGTTGTTTTTTAACCTGGTATTTGGAAGTGACAAGCACATATACTACTTATCCTGTTTTTGTTGTTGAAAAGGAATTCAATTGTGATCTACCAAGAACATTGGAAGGAGAATCAGGAAAGTTCTTACCGCTTGCTTCAGCTCGTTTGTTTATGAATGAGAACAATGAATTGGATGAGTACAATACACAAGTATTCAGATTCTATGAGAACTCAATTCCCAATGAAGTTTTTGTACGTCCCTACTATTGGGAGTACAAGAACTATCAAGAAATGATCTTTCATTATACCAATGTTCCATCGGGTCAAATCGCAAGGGTTTTAGACAATAGCGATGCCCCCGATCCTTCTGAAGGGTGGGCAACCTATCAACAAGACTACAACAATCTTGTCAACAAAGGATTTAAATTGGTCTCAAGGCAGCACAATGGATACAAGCCTGATCAACTTAGCATTGGTTTAAATGCTGAAAGTAAACTGACTCATTTTAGTGAAATGAATCCTTTTCCTTCAAACTGGAAACTTACTGAGGATTTTGATTTCGCTTTTGATAATTCATCCATTAGTGGAAAACCTACTTTATGGATTAAAATAAACGACTTAAACCGAAGGAATTATTCCAAAGATTTCATTCACATTCTTACTCCTAAGGTTAAGTTTTTCAAAATAGGTGAAGGATATGCTCAACATGAAGCTGTAACGGAAGATACAGATTGCTATTGGACACTTTACACTGCAATTACTGACGAATATACCAGTGCTTCTGGTCTTGTTTGTGTGGCCAGACCTGATGCAACAGGTTTTCAGGAAATCACAAAGGAAACCAGGCACAATGGTATTTTATATCCAATTGCACAGGTAAAGGCTACATTAAAAGCAGATACCAATACTTTTGATGTTGATAGCTGCCTGGTGATTAAGCATTGGAAAAATGTACTAAAACAAGACAATTACCTGGATAATGAAACCATTCGAGTTACTGCCGACAATCATTTGTTTGTGCCTGAACACCACAATCCTCTAAAAAATGGATACTTGCTGGAAGACTTTGACTTTGAAATAGAAAAAGTTGAAGGTGCAAACAGCATTCAATTAAAGCTTATAGGTGGTGAGAGCAGAAGGAACATACCTGTGCAAACTAGTGCTGGAATTCGATGGTTTGGAATTGGAACCCCAACCTTTAACCTGGATACTGCCAGCAATAAAATAGCTGGAACTCATTATCACTGGGATATTGCTTTCAAGCTTTTGGATGATGAAAATGGCACCTTTAATGGTTGGGTTACTTATTATGGTGGTGCCTCCAGCACTTTTGATGTAAAAAGGCCTTACGATCCTGCAACTTCATCCAACATTATTCTGCTAAGTGTGACTTGTCCTGTACCCAGAGCTGGAAAAGATCTGCAACAAGAAGACTTCAAATTGTACAAATTTTGGAAGAATTGCCTGGCTCCAGCTGAGAAAAGACTAAACTTAAACGGTACTCCTACTGATGGGTTAACGGTTGAGCCTGTCTATGATGATAAACTAAGGGTATTAACAGCTTATGAAAATAGCCGCTATGTTAAGATCATGGAGGATTTTAACATGAAAGCCGATTATTCATCTGTGGTCAAACAGATCAAAGTTTATTTAGACCCTTATCCCGAAATGAAAAATATCCCAGCCAAGAGGTATAGTGGAGACAGAACATTTGGGGTGAAAAATGTTAACATTTCAATTGGAGTATGGGCAAACCTAATACAAGGAAAAACCATGTATGTTGCAGTATATTCCCCATTGGTTACTGATGGAAGCAACGGAATGACCTACAAAGTGGGCTTGGGTAAAATGCCAGATTTAAGTAGTATTGACTGGCTCGAAAATGTACTCTTGGGCTTTGTCAAATTGCCAATTCCAGATGATATTGCAAATGCTGATCAGTCTAAGCTTGTCTTTCACAAGATTTACAAAAAAGCTCTTGCCCCCATTCAAGAGATCAACGACTTCGGAACTGAAGTAGCAGTTGATTATGGAGACATGAATGCCAAAAGACCTGCTTTGTCTAATGGCCAGCTGGTAAAATGTACTGATGCAAGTGCAGACAGTCAAGTTTCCAGTGGTTGGGCTTACTATCGTTACAGAAAGGAAAGTAATGATTTTGAATTGGTCAGCAAGGAAAAACAGGATGCTCAGCCAGTCAATGTGGAGGTAGATCAATACACAGTTGAAAAGAATTTCACTGGAGAAATTGCGGTTCCTGCTTTACAAATTGGGCATCATGCTAATACTTTCTTGTTGAAAGATTTTGACTTTAATGTAAGCTTCTCTGGAAGTGATACCATTGAATTAACACCAAGAGGAGGAAATCAGGCTTTGCCTATCCTTGTTAATGGAGTTCGTAAATATATGAGAGTTGCTTATTGGACTCTTAAGAAAAGCTCCTTTGGTAGCGATATGGCTGGCAAGTGGGTTTATTGGATGGTGCAAGCTGCAATCACTGATACAGAAACCACAAGTGGCGGAATGCAGACTCATGCACAAGCTGATGGTTCATTTCAACAGTTCAATGCAGAGGATATGATTTCACATATTCCTGTTCTTACGGTTCGGGCTTATATTCCTGATACCAGTAAGGGCGAAAGCTGGGATTTGTCAAAAGTATACATGTATAAACATTGGAAACAAATGCTTGCTCCTTTTGATGAGTTGTGGGGTGAGAAGATTACACCTTAATAAATAAAAAGAGAGCTAGAAAGCTCTCTTTTCTTTCCAGAGCATAGCAATTTGTTTTTTACTACAAGTTACAACTCAAACAGTGTAAACTATGTGTCTTTAACTTTGTAAACGATATCCCTTTATCATATTCAATTAAGCACAACAGTGGCGGTATGCTTAGTAAGGATTGAGGGCATTTTACCTATCAAGTTACACGAAAGTTGAAACGGGCTACATTCCCTGAATTTATAACTATTTCGGCTATTATTTTTATACATTATTGGCGTTTCGTTATTTTAATACCTTAGCAATTGCTACTATTAGAAAGATAAATGCTAACAAAACAAAGACTTGTTTCAAGTAAAAGAATAAATATCCAAGGTGATATAAAACTATACAACCTTTACGAGTTGGTTTAAGTTTCTTCTTACTTTTATAAACCTCATTAAGAAAACCAGCTAATGCATTAAAATAGTCAAATAGAAAACCAGTAATACTCAGGATTAATGAAAAAACAATCAGAAATCGTATAGAGTCAATATAGTCCTTAAAATATTCTATTTTAGCTGTTAAAATTCCAAAATCCGCCGCAATAACACTGTATGAAATATATCTTACAGTTTCTCCAATACGTTTAGAGTGCTCGTCAAATCGATTTGTCATATAATATTTTTCTCCTTAGAATTTATCAGAACTGTCTTTACCTTTCGTACTAGTTGAATCAATCAGATTAAAACCTAAATGTTTGTTGTGATACAATTCTTTTTCTAATTCATTAGGCTTAAATCTCGCCATACCAGATAGCTCAATTTGATTAGACTTTTTTAAACTCTCAGATACAAATGGCATCTCAACTTTCAATTTATTTTCAGCTTCCGAAAAAGATATCTTTGAATTTCTCGACATTGCATTTACCATATCTTTTCTTTCAAACTTTATTGTAAAAGGTATAGGTAAACCGTCTTGATTATCGCCTTTTGAAGTAAGATATGAAATTAAAGATGGTCTTTTGGGTTTATTGCGTTTTGTAGTTTTCAATTCGAAATTCTTATCATTTATTCTAATAGAATCTGAATCTATCACTAATTCATTATTAATATTAATACTTTCCTTTTGTTTTATACATGAATTAATTGAACTAATAAATAAATCGACTATTTCAGAGACTTCATCAATTGTTAATGATGATTTACTTTCTGTAATTATTTTCTTTATAATATCTAATCTATCCATGATATAAAATTATTAGATTTTAATAAAGTTCGATTTTTTTATAGTTAAGAATCAGCACATTGCATTTAAGGAGCAATTTTTGATCGCTACATTTTTTAATGAACGCCAACGGTGGCAGTATGGTTAGTAAGGGATTGCGCGTAGTTTCCTTTCAAGTAACAACTTGTTTATAAGCGAGCTACTACGTCTTGTAAACCACTGAACCTCTTATTAACTATACCGCGTGTTATAGGTTGGATTTTTATTAAATTTAATATACTTACTCTTCTTACTAAACATGTTTTTATACATGCATTTAAAAAAAATAAGTTCACACTATGTTATTGTGATTCATCTATATTGGAATATTCAATAATTGACTAATCGCTTTTACAACAGTGGAAACTGTACCAATATCTTTTACAAGCTTCATTATCTGACTCCAGGCTTTACTTAACTTTGAATTATTCTGTTCCGTTTGAGATTTTTGCATTTCACGTACCAATGTTTCCAAGGTATTAATTGCTTCATCTTTCTTAATTTCCTCTAATTCTGATTCTTCTATATAACTCTCTAATTCAATAATTCTCTCCTTTAGTTCTAGACTATTGTCATGTTGTAATTCTTTTGAATTGACAAGACTATGAAAATCATCCATTCGATTATAATCACCAACTTGCATTTTGCCTATATCCGCTCCTCTATTATCAATGTTAAATACTTTTTTTTCATTATCATTTTTATCCATAAATGTTACTCCTTTTATATTATGTGATATAAAATTATTATCACCGATTTGTATACAATCTATTATAGCTTGCTGAAGATTAACAACATATTCAATATTATATTGATTCTGGTTGATTTTAACTTTGTTTTTTAGATACTTATCTAGTATCTCTTTAAAATCAACGAGCATTTTTTGGACTCCAGTTACTTGTGCAAGTTCGTGATACCATTTCCTAAAATGCGGTGGAAGATGAGTATGTAAATATGTAAGTCCAGTTAAAAACGAAAGTGTCTTTTTTTGTAAAACTTCATTATCACCTTTATTATGTTCCAGATCTGACGAGCTATTAGAATTTTGCTTAAGATTACTCTTCAATATATCAATATAGTAAGGGACAATCAATCTTTGAGCACTAACAATTTCATGTACTGCTTGTAGTTGCCATTGAAAAAGTAAAGGTAATTGTTTTCGGGTTGACCAGTTATTATCAATTATTAGCAAACTTTTTGATTTTGGAATAATAGTATCACCAATATATCTCCCAAAAACACTTTTATACTCTTTTAATTCGACATTAAATTTCTTCCAATTTTGATTTTTTGATAGTATTCCTGCAATTTCATTTTGATTTAATATTATAGGAAACTGCTGTCTAATTTCTCTCATAACACTATCCTTAAGCTTCTTATGTATGTAAGAAAGAAAAAAATCACACCGATACTCTTTACGGCTTTTTAAAAATATACCGATTGATAAATATTGCAAATACATTTCTTCAAGGTTACCGACAAAATAATCAGAATAATCAAGTGAACGTCGCATGTCATGAAAAGCCATGCTAAACGCCCATTCATAATCTTTTAAAGGATTAGATTCTGTTTTAAATCTTGAATAACCTGGAGTTATACCTAAGTGTTGATAATCTTGAATAGTTAGTTCTTTTTCGTGTGATTTAATAAATAAACTAACATAAGATGGCCAATTTGTTTTTATCAAATCAAGGTATTTCCAATTGTCTTTTACTTTTAGCGTTTCAACATTGGAAAAATTTAATAATTTTTCATCTATTCTACTGATTGGTTTTATTCGAATTGAATCATAAATAGGAGACTTAAGGATATTCAAGTTACTGGCAACAACCGAACAATATATATTATGCCAAAGATATTGAAATAACTGGGTTAAGTTGCCTTTAAACAAATCTCTAATTTGAAAAAAAACTTGATTGTCAGGTTTATTTTTTATGTTCTTTATTTGTCGAATCCAATCAATTAACTCATCAGTGTTTAATCCTGTTGACGTTATAGATATGGCTAAATTTATAACAAATAGGCCATAAGGATAAAAATGAATTTTAATTCTGTTATTTTGTGATGCAAATATCAATTTGCTATTGTCTATCTTTCCATTACTTCTATTAGAACGTCTATCTTTTAAAAATTGACTTATATTTGGGGTAGCCTGAATTTTTTTATTATATTCTATCAGAAAAGGTAAATGAGGAATAGAATTAAAGTGCTTACTTGATTTAAAAGTGAAATTCCCATAAACATATTCCTCCCTGTATCCATTATCTAAATCATCAATATCTGAATCCCATGGGCCAATTAATAATCTGCTAGTATTATTCTTTTTATGATTGTATGTAAGCTCTCCAATGTTGGGAATGAATATATTTTTATCCCAGAAAGGAGTTTTGCTTCGTGATAAATATTGCCCTAATCCTTTTTCGTTTTTGCTAATCTCATTCAGGAATTTATCAATGTATGATTGAAAAGGTTCAGTAAAGCTAAATCCATTTTCTTGAATTTGTGGAATAAAAAAAGATTGACTGAATATTAGGTATATATCTCTCGGTTGAAAATAATTATCCTTAATTTTAGTCATTGCCTTCTGAATTAACTATAAATCATTAAAAGAAGCAGGGTGAACTTGATAGATGAACTATCAAGACGAAGGCGGTGTGACACCTCAATACCCTTGCCGCACCCTACTTCTATATTTTAATATTTATAAAACTTATTCTAAGTTATTAAATATCTTTTAGTAATAATTCAAAACCATCTACAAAAAATAACTCCAAGTTTAAATTATTGTCGTTTATTTTAAAATAGTATTAGTTTATAATAAAAAGGGCATTCTTGAATCTTGCCGATAACTTGTAAGTAAACGTAACTGGTTACGTTTACTTTTCTTATATCCATTAATTTTATACGTTTACACATCCAATTTAGGTATGTAAACGCATAAGCTCATGATGTAGTTAAATCCACCTCATGTAAACAATCAATTTATTGCTAATATCCAGTATTTTATTATTTACTGCTTACCTTTCAACAACCAAATGCTATTAATACAACAATATCCAATTCGGAGTTGCATATTTTTATTTTATTTAAATTACACTATTTATCTTAAACTTTTTTGATAAAAATTATTATCAGAATAATAATTTTTAGCGATGAATAATTGGAAATCGGCTTGCTTGCACAGATTGGTACTTTTTTGATATTTTGACAATTCATTCTATTTATAACTCCTCTAAATTAGATTTGACATTTTTTTAACTATAATTAAACTAAAATATTAAGATAGCCCTTACATAGTATTACAAAATGATTATACGAAATATAAAAGCTTATTTTCTCGATAGTTAAACATAAATATTACTCAAAATATTCCTTCCTAATTCTTTTAACTGTACTCCTACTCACACCAGTAGCCGCCACAGTTTTATCAATACTCATATTAGCCTCCAGACAAGCTGCAACATTGGGATACTTCTCAACCAATGAAGAACTATCCTTATTTTTTGAACCTTTAGGTCGTCCCTTATAAGCCCCTCTCTGTTTTGCCTGGGCAATTCCTTCCTTTTGTCGTTCCTTGGTTCGTTCAATTTCAATTTGTGCCAAGGTTGACATGATGTTCGAAATCAATTCAAATGTTGGATTTGCTTTTCCATCAACGAAACTTTTCAATCCATACCGATGGACTGTAACACAAATTTTGTGATCTTTCATCAGCTGAAGAGTTGCCATAATATCAAGAGTATTTCTTCCCAGGCGGTCAACATCCAAAACAATCAATTCAGAAATCGATTTTTCATTCACCGATTGAATGATCTTTTTTCCTTCTGGTCTTTCTGCAAAAGGAATCTTTCCTGAAATTTTATCAATGAGCATTTCGCCTGGATAATCTTTTAAAGCTTCAACTTGTCGGGCTTCGTTTTGTTCAGAGGTAGAAATTCGAGCGTATTTAAAAATTTTCTTTTCCATGTTGAAAAATTCTTCTTTTCGGGTTCATTTTTAGAGTGGGTTCAGAATAATAGATTTTGAAGGGGAAATCATTAAAATTCCCCTCTCTTTTTGGGTTCGGTTTGAAGTACACCCTATTTTGAACCCGATTCCCATTTTTTTAATCCTGATATTTGTTCGTGAATGTATTTTATTTCATTTTCGAAAAGCAGTGAATGTCCTGCAATCTGCTTTCTAAATTCTGGATCGAGTAATTTCATTCTTCTATAAAGTGTCGCATAGGAAATATCCAGTTCCGCTGCGAGTTCTTTTCTATTCATTGTTCTGTACTCCATGGTCAAGTTGATTTTGGGGGTTCTTTACAAATTGGGCAGTGATTGTCCATTCTTAAATCATAGGTCGTATTACATATTGGGCATTTTTCCCAAACTTCATGATTCGATATACTAAGCTCTACTTTCATTCTTCTAGTTCTATAAATTTATCATTAAGGGTATTCCCCGATTTTATCTTTTGTTCCTTCCACAGTTCCCTAAGAGCCTGGTCTCTCTGTTCAGCCAATTCACTTTTCAGCTCCAGGTAGGTTACATGGTCTGGACTTTTGTTTGCAACTCTTTTCCTTTCAATGATCCGTTTCAGTGTTTCAAGTACAATCTGTTTCATATTCATGTTGGTTGGTTAATGATTCTGTTTTCTTTTCAAATTCTTTGAGGAAGAATCGAGCTGCAACTCCATGGAAATATCTTTTCTTTCCTCCTATGTCGACTATAATCGAAGTCTTTCGACCTGGGACTCCTTTTCTCTTTTTTCTATTTGGGTTTGTGGTTCTAACCAGATTGAATTCGGTTCCCAAATCTTTAATCAGGTTTAGGATCTCTTTTTGCTTTGCTGTTTGCTTAACTTTTTTCTTTTCTGATACTTTCAGGTTGTAAGCCTTATCTCTGCACTTTCTTTGATCATTGCAATACTTTGAACCTTTTTTCTGATGAGTAATATCCTTCCCACAGGTCAAACAATATCTTTTCTCTTTTTTCACCTCCCTCTGGTCGGTGGAATCCGCACATACAATACGTTGTGTAACCGTTCCCTTTTTTTGTGCGTTATTGGTTTGATTCCAGTTTTTCAGGCTTTCAAAAGTGGTGTATTCGTAACCTTTTTTACTGCGTAAAAAGCATGTAATCTCCAATGAAATCAAGTCTTTCAAGATGTTTTTAATGTTCCGTTTTGCATACTGGTTAATTAGCTTTTCAAGAAGTAACTTATTACGATGTCTTTCTCTTCGGCTACGTTCATCTTTAATCCACCAATCAGGATTCCTTAAGTCTTTAAACTTGCTTTTATATTTGGCTGGAAGACGGCGTGTAGTTTTAATCTGATCCCATTCAAAGAATATGGTTTCATCAATGGCCTTTAGGAACTTGTCGGAAATTAATCGACTTAGTTTTGTTTCATCCAGTAAATCAGCCAAAGTGTAAATGCCATAATTTTCAACGGCTCTCATTCGAGTGAACTTTGTTTCAACTCTTAACAATTCTGATTGAACTTTGGATTGTTCCCCCTTATCGTAGAACTTGTATGTTGCATTGGTAGTTTTGTATGCATAGCCATAACCTGTTTTTCCGTTCAACTCCATTTCAGAACGTTCAGCACCACGACAATACAAAACACTTTCCAGGAATGTTTTTGTTTCAATCTTTGAAACTGAAGTATCCAGGTTCAAACCAATCTCGAAACTCTTTAGCCTGGCATTTTCAGGATTAACTCCAAATATCGAAAGCTGGCCAACAGCTTCTATAAAATCTTCGTAAGTAAATCGGTTGATATTGTGGTCTCCATCATTAAAGAACTTATGAATGGAACCTTTGATTTTGGCTTTTCCTTTTGGTTCTATGATAAAGTCAAGTCCTTTGTGGTGAGCTTTTCTACTTCCCAATTCCATTCCTGAACCTACAACGGTCAACACAGAAAATTCAAGCTCTGGTAATCTTTCCCAAAGGTGAAAATCAAAGTCAATAAGTTCTATGCTAATGCCGTCAATCAATGGAGGAAGAGGTCTTAAAAGTAGTGAGTTAATTATCGGAAAAACCATGTGCATGCGTACCCTGTTTACATGCGTTTTCGTTTGCCCAGGTGAGCAATTTTCGAAAAAAACAGGCTTGAGAAAACCTGTGTATTCGTACCCTTTTTTAAGTGCGTACTTTATTCTGAATCTATAGTATTCATAAGGAATTCAGTAAAGCAAAAAGGAAATTACTAACTCCTTTTTGCTTTGAATGTTTCTTGTATTGATTCGCAAGTATTACAAATAAGAGCACTGCTTCTAAAGATGTGAAGCATGAGAGAAACATGTCTTGTTGTAATTTCATCCTTAAATTGAAAAATTCTGGGCACTCCTTTCTCACACTTTATAATTTGATTTCGGTTCGTATCTATAATGGCATGGATATTCTCATTAATCTCAGATACCCAAACACCTTGTCTTGCTGTAGTTCTCATATTTAGGCACTTTTAAGATTTAATTTAACTCGTTGATACTCTTCCATGAAATTATCAATGTCCGTTCTCTTATAAACAATGTTCTTTCCTGTTTTATAAGATTTCAAAAAGATCATTTTATTGCTTTGGGAGTGAATTCTAACACCTTCTCTCCAGCTTTGAAAAGTATCTTTAGAGCCAAAACCCAAATAGCAATTGCCTCTTGCAGGTTAAGCCACTTCTTTTGATTTAAATCACAAACTATTTCTGGTTTCTTCATTTTTATTCCTCTCTTTTAACTTCTATTCCATTATCAAGTGTAGTGGTTGCAAAAATTTTCCCCGACTTCTTTTTAAGTCTGTATGCTACTTGTCGAATATTAAAAATCTCTTTTGTTCCAACTGTAAACTGGTGTAGATCTCCAATCGAAAATTGGTCAAGTGTGGCCACCCAATCAACTTTTGTTCGAATTATTTCCTTTTCCATCCTGTATTTCGAATTTTGTTGTTACATTTGTTATAATCTCTCGCACAAATATACGTACGTTTGTTCGATTAAAACAAATGAAAATCGAAACATTTTTCGATTTAAAATATAACCTTTTCGATATGAGCAATATATCCGAACGAATAAAAGAACTTGTCTCGTACTTCTGTGATGGTAACAATTCGAAGTTTGCAGTTAAAGTTGGAACAAGTGAAGCCAATATCAGAAATTACATTGCTGGCCGACAACCTAAATTCGAAGTTTTGTCTTCAATTGCAAATCACTTCGAAATAAATTACGAATGGTTACTGACAGGTAAAGGCGATATGCTTCAAGCTGATTCTGATGAAATTGAACCTTACGAAACACATGCTCTTACGATTCCTTTGTATAACTCAGAGGCTTCAGCTGGAATTGGTCAATTGCAATTAAGTAATGAATATGTGATTGACAGTCTATCGGTACCTTTTGCTCGTGAAGATGATATTGCATTGACAATCGTTGGTGACTCTATGACGCCAGCAATGCAAAGTGGAGATATTGCAGTTGTTCGAAATATGCCTAACTGGAGAGATTACCTGGACTATGGAAACATCTTTGTTGTAGTTACGGAAAATGAAGTGTACTGCAAGGTTATTGCTAAAAATGAAGACAAAGATATTTTTACTTTGAAAAGCTATAATGCTAATTATAGCGAATTTGAAATACCTAAGAAATTTATAAGGCAAGTTTATAAAGTGATTGGGATTGTTTCACAGAGGAGTTATTAATGTTGTCAAAACTCATTATTTTACAACTCCAAATTAGATCAGAAATAGTTGTATATCACACATGACCACTAAACATGTAGAAGTATAAATAAGAATATGAAAAAAACGCTAAACAATTACATAAAGGAATTTGACGTTAAGTATAAAGAGTTAAAATATATAGATAAAGCATTTCACAAAAAGGAACTTGGAGTAATGTCATTTGCGTCAAAATCTAGTACGCATGATTCAAAAGGCAAATTAAGTGAGGAATATATAAGAACTCGATTTGTTTATGCTCTTGTAAACAGTGGATATTTCCCTAAAGAAGTTTTATGTATCGAGTTTAATATTCCTAAAGGAAATAATGGAAAAGCTTTGAAACCTGATATCGTTGCATTCAAAACTAAAGATTGGATCAATATCTACAAGAATGCTAAATCAGATAAAAACTATAAAGAGTTACGACAAAACTATTTGGTGATTTTTGAAACGAAGAAAAATAATAAAACACTAGAAAGTGCAATAGAAAATCAATTGAGACCTGCACTTGCAGAAAATGAATCAAAGGAGAGGGTTTTTGGTGTTTATTTTGATGATAAACCTGAATTACTGATATTCAAAAAAATTGGTAATTCTCCCATTAGAAGATATGATGAAAGTATTGAATTATCAGGATCTGGCATAGTCAACCTTAATTATGACAAAAGAGATAACCTACTTGATTTTCCTTCTTTTAAGAATTTTGAGGATAACAATAAAAGTATTTCTGATGTAACAAAACTTACTACATCAGCATTAGATGCGATTGATGAAGTAGCATTTGAAGAATTCTTAGCTGAATTAAAACGAATAGCTGACCGAGAAAAACCCAAGCATGCTGAGCGTGATCTAATTGTGGAATTTTTAACTCTAAAAGTATTTGATGAAAAGAGAAGCAAAAGAAATAAAACTACTCTAAAATTCTACATTGAGCCTTCAGAAAAAAAGTCAGATGGTTTAGGAGACAAGACATTTAGAGAAAGAATTAACAACTTGTATAAAGATGCAAAACGGGAATATGTAAATGTTTTATCTAAGCCATATTTTTCATACAGCTCAAGTTTTAAACCATCAAATGCAAATGAAGAACGATTTTTAATTGCATTAGTTGAATCTCTTCAAAAGAGAGCAATCTTGAAAGCAAAAAATGAGAGTTTCAATCAGATAATATTTAATAATTTCGGAGATGAAAAACAAAAAGCTGATAAGGGTCAGTTCTTTACTCCAATACCTGTGGTTAAATCTATAATACAAATGCTCAATCCAACAAAGGGAGAAGAATTGTGTGATCCATGTTGTGGTATTTGTGACTTTCCTGCAATGGCTTTTAGACATGCACATAGAAAGGATGAAGAATATCCACCCAATGCAAATAATTACTATGGTTTCGATATTGAGAATAATAATCTGAAGCTAGCTGAGTTAAACCTAGTTTTAAATGGCGATGGAGGAGCGGTTCTTAAAAATATGAACTCTATTTCACAAAAAATGCTCGTTGATGGAGCTGTGATGAAGATGGGAAAATTCAATACCAAATCATATGATCCTATTACTTGGGAGCACCTTGATGATACCGATAAAGATTTAAAAAAATTCAAAATTATTGCAACAAATCCGCCATTTGGGAAAGGACGTGATTTAAAAACAGGAGCTAATGGTAAGTGGGATATTCCAAAAGAAACTGTTAATTTATATGAAACTTACAAGGTTAAACCTACACCAACATCTACAGGAAAAATAACACTTCCTAAATCAATGGATATGGGGGTTATCTTTCTTGAAAATGCATATAAGTTACTTGAAGAGGGTGGAAGAATGGGAATTGTTCTATCCAACTCAATTGCCTCCATTAAAGAATGGGAAAATGTTAGAGCTTGGTTAATTGATCGAATGAGGATTGTAGGTCTTTTTGATTTACCAGCAAATACTTTTGGAGAAACAGGAGTCGCGACCACAGTAATTATTGCTTACAAACCCAAAGAAGATGAAAAACATCTTTTAGATAATGACTATGAGGTTTTTATTAAAGAAATAGAAAATATAGGATATGAGGTTAAAACTATTAAACGAACAATTACGTTTAAGCCTCAATTTATTATCAATGAAGATACATTTGAGCACACCAGTGTGTTAGATGAGGAATTTTCTGTTATGCAAGAAGAGTTTGAGGAATTTTTGAAAAGACAAGAAATAGAAATTAAGACAGCATTTAATTTAACATCAATTTAAATGAGCACTTTTTTGATAAAGCCCCAAAGTATAAATAAATCAGATATACTTGGAAAGGTACATTCTTTACATCCATCAGAATATAAAAAAATTAGCATTAAAAATCCCAATTTAAAAAGCATTGGTAAGCTTGTAGAGTTTGAAGGTGTTGGAGAGCAAATTGATGTTGATGAATATTTAAAATTCAATTCTAACTATAAACTAGTCACAATATCAAATATGCAAAAATGTATAATTGATATTAATAAAGGTGAAAATATAGCTCCAAAAACATATAATTTATCTTCAAAGAAGTTAAAAAAGGGAGATATTCTAATTAGTAGGAATGCATCACTTGGGAAAATAACATATGTTAATAAGAATTTTAAAGGAATTTTGAATGGCGGGATTTCAGTATTGCGAATTGAAGATTGTTATAAATTCTTTGTTTTTGCATTTTTCATGGTGGATTATGGAGTGGATTATTTAACTGTATTAACATCTGGTGGTGGTACTCAGCAAAATGCGAAAAGACAAAATTTACTTGATGTAAAAGTACCATTCCCAACCCTGTGTAATCACAAGAATCCTGAATTAGTAACAAAATATGTATCATTATTGGTTCAAAATATTATAGATAAAGAGGAGCAAATTGAAATTAAAAGTAAGTCGATTGATAAAATTTTTCTTGATGAATTAACTAATGAAAAAAATTCGTCTCCTGTATATAAACACCCCACAATATCGAAATTAAAATCTGGTAATAGATTAGATACTATAATATACAGTAAAAGATATTTTAGATATGATTCGTTAATAAAATCATACAAAAACGGATATTTCTTTTTAGAACTATCTGACATTGTGCCAGGGAAGACACCTAAAGATTATTATTACTCTAATTATAAAAAGTCCGAGAAATTTTACGAATGGGTCACTCCTAAAAATATTGATGGTAGGCGATTAGATTTTAAAACTTACATTCATACAAAAGCTAATACAAAAATTAAGAAGAATTCAATTGTTTTAAATGCAATAAGATATGTTGGGAATGGCATATATATAGATTCAGATGATCAGATTTATTCAAATCAAAATACTTTAATCTTGAATAAATTTTCAATTAAGGAAGAGCAAATTTATTTATATTCATTCTTAACTTCAGAAATAGGTAAATATATGCAATTGGCTCAGAGGAATTTTGGAATAGTTCCTATTCTTTATAAAGAAAACCTGAGTAAAATTCCAATACCTAAACTTAAGGCATGCAAGAAAGGGGATATTGTTAATCTATATTATAATAAAATTGAACCGCAAAAAAAAGCAACACTTGATAATTACCTAGAACAAGAAATAAAGAGAAACAAATTACTAGGTATACATCAATTGAATAATGAGATTTTTGAATTAAAGGATAAGATTAAAAATATAATTAATAAAATCATAAAAGAGGATGAAATAGAAATACAACTTTAGTATATCTTACTCAATGTACTGATTATTCTATTTAGTGATATATGGGATTTATACAATTTCATCTCAACCTTATGAATTTAAAATTAAAATAGCCACAGCAAACTATTCTACGATACAATTACACTCAACACTTACAAAACTGAAAAGTGAGTATTTAAGGGTAATCCAATAATTTAATGCAATTAATTATTTGAGTGGTTATTTTATCAATGAGTAAGGTGGAAAATTAGTACTTCGAGTAAAAATAATAAATGAAAACTTGCAAAAAGCTTGCAAACTCCATAACGCCCCCATCCATAACAATTGATTTACTGACACTTTATCTATAAACGATTGC
>NZ_BAZX01000041.1 GCF_001310955.1 Marinifilum fragile JCM 15579 | reverse complement strand
ATCTCCTCAGCCAATTGAGGAGCTTCTTTTTTGAGAAAACGATCTCCTGAACCAATTCAGGAGTTGCTTTTTTAGGAAAATGAATTCTTCATTCAAATGAAGAGCATTCCTGATTGTGAAATAATCTCTCATAACATCATTGCCATGCAATCTGCTATCAAAAGTGCTTTATAGAGAATTTTATAGCAATAAAAAAGTGCACCAAAAGATGCACTTTAATTTATTTTGATCCATAAAGATCTTATTCTTTCAGCTTTTTCGAAACATACACGAAAAACTCAATTGCTGCAATAAAAAGCAAGGTGTATCCAAACAACTCACTTCCCTCTTCAACTGCATTTTTCACCCAACGTTGCACTGGTTCCAATTTATCAACATCGAACAAGGCACGCCATACTTTCTTGGTTCCAAACAAACGCGAGAAAACAAATACACTTAAAAAACCTGCAATAAAGGTTCCGAATGCGGGGGTTGTAAAAAACTCCTCAAGGTTTTCCCAAATTTGCTGGCGCTTGCGATACACCAAAAAGATGGAAAATAACATCACAAACAATGCAAATGGGAACCAAGCTCCGTGATATATATTATCGAAATAAACATCGAACTCACGAATTAAGGCTACCAAAGCACCACCACCAAATAAATAGGAAATGGCTTGGTGTCCTTTGGATCGAATCCCTGCCAAAATAAACATGATACTGGTTAGCAACAAATACAATTGTTGCATCCATTCGGTTTGGGAACCTTCTCCAAATTTTCCCCCATCGATAAGAATACCTGCATCGCTTTTAATGATTAATGCCGATGCTACTACAGGAATGGCATAAAGAATTACCCTAACTGCAGCAAAAATAATTGGTTTTAAATTCATCTGTTTATATATTTTAAGTCTTAAAGTCTAATAGTCGAACCGTTAGAAAGTTCAATTTTTATTGTTCATTATTCTTAATTAATATCTCTGCTTTCTGCAGTTGCTCTGGTTTTCCCAAATCGAACCACAAATCTGATTGATCTTTGTAGGCTAACATTTTTTCGGTTTTTGCCAATCGCAAATACAAATCGATAATGGAGAATTTTCCATCCTCCTCTATCAAATCAAAAAGTTTAGGATTAACTAAATGAATGCCACTAAATGCCAAAGGTTTCGATTCTTCATATCAACCCTAGCCTTCTTTACCTCTCCAGTCTTACAATTCTTCCAACCCGTTAGCTGTTTCTCTTTGTTAAAATACAAATAACGACTGCTTTCGCGCTTTCGCATCACCATGCTTACCAAAGCTTTTGATGATTCGTGTTGTTGAATCAATTCATTCAAATCAATTGAAGAGAGAATATCTACATTATAAATTAACACAGGAGCATCAGGAATAAATAAATCTATGGCCTTCTTTAACCCTCCACCTGTATCCAATAAATGATCTCGTTCATCAGAAATACGAATATCCACACCAAAATTGTTATTCTCTTTCAGGAAATCCTCAATTAAATCGGCAAAGTGGTGCACATTTATTACAATGCGATCAACACCCAGCTTTACAAGCTTTTGAATTGCTCTTTCCAATAGTGTTTTGCCGGCAAGTTCAACCAAAGCCTTTGGTTTGGTATTGGTATAAGGTTTTAACCTTGTGCCCAATCCTGCGGCAAATATCATTGCATTCAACATTTTTCAGTTATCAGTGAGGTTACTTGTAAAATATTTTGTCTTTATCTATTTCTATCTTTTTAGCCTTGCAAAGTTTCTTGGCACTTTTTGCTACTCTATTGCATTTCGGACAAATGAATTGTTCCGTTTTACAAACCTTCTCCGCATACTCCTCTGGTGACAATTTACAACGCTTCTTGCTCATTTTTAATTCCCCTCTATTTCTCTTTCAATATGTCGCAAACTTATATTCACATCAAATTTTTCGCTTAAATGCTTGGCTAAACTTTCTGCTGAAAACACTGAGCGATGTCGACCTCCTGTACAACCAAAACTCACCTGTAAATTTGTAAATTTTCGTTTAATGTACTTTCCAACACTCATATCTACAATAGCGTAAACCGATGTAAGGAATTCATCCATTTCACTCTTTTCTTTGAAAAAGTCAATTACTGGCTGATCTTTTCCTGTCATTTCCACATACTCCTTATACCTTCCCGGATTATGAATGGCACGACAGTCAAACACGAATCCCCCTCCATTTGTTGACTTATCCAATGGTATTCCCCTGCGATATGAGAAACTATTGATCTCCACATGTAGTTTAACCTCTTCTTCTTTTCCCACTTGCTGTAAAAATTCCGAACCAACCACTTCATTTAGCGCTTTGGTTAATTCTGGTAATTCCACAGGCATATCCAATCGATCTAATATCGTTTCCAAATTCTTTAGCGCATATGGTATCGACTTTAAGAAATGCTCTTTTCTCTCGTAAAATCCACGGAAACCATAAGCTCCCATTGCTTGCATAATACGAATCAGAACATATCCCTGGAAGAAGGATTTGAATGCTTTCAAATCGACTTCTTGTACTTTCTTAATCTCCTGAAGGTAATGATCAAACAATTCATCTCTCACTTCTTGCGGCAAATCGGCCTTTGCATCATAAAGCAATGATGCCAAATCATATTGTAAAGCTCCTTTTCTTCCTCCCTGATAATCGATAAACCATGGTTCACCATTCACCAACATGATATTTCTTGACTGAAAATCGCGATACAGAAAATAATCTCTTGGTGCATCTAAAAGATAATCCGAGAACTTTTGAAAATCATTTTCCAGGAACTGTTCATCAAACGGAATCTTAGCCAATTTTAGGAAGTAATATTTAAAATAATGTAAATCCCAAATCATCGATTGCTTATCGAAGCTATCTCGAGGATAACAAGCGGTAAAATCCAATCCTTCTCCCCCTTCCACTTGAAAACGCACCAATTGACTAATGATTTTTTTGTAAATCAATACCAAATCGGTAGCAAACCCTTCACCAACACGAAGGTTTAATATGTAATCAAACAAAGTTGTTTTTCCTAAATCCTGCAATAAGTATAATCCATTTTCATCGTCTTGATGATAGATTTCTGGAACTGGTAAATTTTTAGATAAAAAATGCTTGCTAAAACTTATGAAAGCATGATTTTCTTTTAAGTCGGCATTATAGGCTCCAAGAACAATTCTCTTTTTACCAATAATTCTTATATATTCTCTGTACGAACCAGATTGCGGAAGAAGCTCTGTTTCAACTACTTTATCTTGAGCCCAATTTTCAAACAATCTGATTAATGCGTTTTCAATTTCTTGTTTCAATTCTGTATTTTTTAGAGGTTATCCTGACATGCGGATTTACAAATTTATAAAAAGATATAACACAGAAGTATTTCAATTAGTATTGCTGGTAACATATTCAAAACTTTAATTTTTTTAAGTTCCAAAATGCTTATTCCTAAAGCAATTATTAACACTCCTCCTATTCCGGTTATTTCATTGATTACAACTTGGGGAATAATATCGCCAAACAATGCTGCCAAAAGGGTTAATCCTCCTTGATAAATTAAAAGAGGAATAACCGAGAAAAGAACTCCAATTCCCATTACTGCTGCCAAGGCTACCGAAGAGATTCCATCCATTAAAGATTTGGTTAACAGCAACGTTGGCTCTTTGCCCATACCTTCCTCTAAACTCCCTACAATGGTCATTGCACCCATACAAAAAAGCATAAATGCAGTAAGCAAACCAGTTGAAAAGTTTGCATCTCCACTGCCTACCCTTTTCTTCAAACGTTCACTTAATGTCTCTACTCGCTCTTCCAATCGAAGCAATTCTCCGAACAAAGATCCCAGCACCAAGCTAAACACCATAATAAGCAATTCATTTGCCTTAAGTGCCATGCTAATTCCCAGGTAAAGGGTAAAAACACCAATTGCCTGAAATACTATTTTAAATAATCGTTCGGGAATTTTAGTCCTAAATAAGAGACCAATGCTACCTCCAAGAATTATAGCACCAACGTTGATCAGCGTTCCTATCATAAATCTACATTTTGATATCAAATAACTAAATTAAATAAATTAATGGAAGCTAGGTATAGAATTACAAAAAGCTTTGCCTATTGACAAAGCTTTTGTGCCCAAGGCGGGAGTCGAACCCGCACGCCCAATCGGACACATGGCCCTCAACCATGCCTGTCTACCAATTCCAGCACTTGGGCAAGGCAAGCAAAATTAACAAAAAAGAAATAATTGCAAAAGATTTTTAATCTTATCCTAATAATTCCATATATTTAATTCTGCTTGATTTCGTATTGGAGAATGTTTTCATGTTTATATCTTTGCGCAAATTTAAAATTTCGATATGGCTAATCAGAAGAAGGACTACTCCTATTTAGATAAAATCGCATTGCAATCTGATAAATGGGATGGATTGAATAAGAATGAACTGCAAGTAATGACTTTTAGAACATGTTTTTTATATGGTGAAAGTCGCAACAAAAATATTATTCCTGTTCTTTTTCGCATGTTTGAATATCTTATGGCTAAAACTTCTAGCGAAGAAAGAACAAAACTTCTTACTGCGCTAAGTTCAGTTATCCGAAAAAGTAATCCAAAAGCTGTTATGGCTTTATTTCCATTTATTCAGGTTGAAACAGATGGACAAATTGTTCGTACTGCAAGCCAATTTTTCGTCAATCTTTCGGTTTTATCAAATAAGGAGTTTCATTCTGGAACAAATATTCTTCTGGAATTGATTAAAGATGCACCTGAAGATAGAAACTCAGCATACATCATACTGGGATTAACCGATATTGAGAATGAAAAAATCAATCAAATGCTGAGAATTGTAAAACCTCAATTGGGTAATGAAGTGCTTAGCATACTTCACAATAATGGAATTCAGTTTTAAATAAAGAAACTTATACGATTGTCCAAATATCTAGATTTTTACATCTTTTAACACGACTATTGGACATCGTAAGATTTTTTTTTTTAGTTTTGATTTAGAAATTTATGTTTTGATTAAAAATACATTTAACTAAATAAAAAACTAGAATGAATATTGTAAAATCAATGTTTTTACTGTTTGTAGTGCTACTTGCCACAAATAGAATTCAAGCACAAACAGATTTAAATCAAGCCTTAGAACAAGCAAAAAAAGAGAACAAATTTGTATTTATGAATTTCTCTGGCTCCGATTGGTGCAAATCCTGTATCTTATTAAAGAAAACCATCCTAAACACAGAAGAGTTTAAAGATTTTGCCAAAAACAAACTTGTTATTTTAAATTTGGATTTTCCTCGTTCTAAAAAGAACAAACTCAGCAAAGAACAAGTCAAAGTTAACGAAAAGCTTGCCGAAAAGTATAATAACAAAGGGCATTTCCCTACCATTGTTCTTCTGAATAAAGAAGGGAAAGTTTTGGGAAAAACCGGCTACAAAAATCTAAATCCCACTCAATACATTAATCACATAAAATCATTCTTAAATTAAAGGAATGAGACGATTACTGACAATGGCACTTTTCCTTGTCCTCAGTCTTATCACATACGGACAAAATAAATCGCATAAAAAGGTCTTGCTGTTAATGGGATCCCGGTTCGAAATTACAGCAGTTACCAGGGATGCAATAAAAGCAAATAATGCAATAGAGGCTGGGATAAATGAAATACAAAGAATTGAAAACTTAATTTCTTCCTGGGATTCAAATTCACAAACATCGGCAATTGTTCGTAATGCTGGCATTAAGCCTGTTCAAGTTGATCGTGAATTGTTCAACTTAATCAGAAGAAGCAAAAAAATATCTGATTTAACACATGGTGCATTCGATATTAGCTATGCATCAATGGACAAAATATGGAAGTTTGACGGAAGTATGATTCAAATGCCAGATTCAGCTAGCGTAGCAAAATCTGTTTCAAAGATAAATTACAAAGACATTATACTGGACAATGAGAATACAAGCGTATTTCTCAAAAAGAAAGGAATGAAAATTGGCTTTGGTGCAATCGGTAAAGGTTATGCAGCAAATAAAGCACTCGAAGTGATGTCGAAAATGGGATTAGATGGTGCCTTGGTAAATGCTTCTGGCGATTTAATCACCTGGGGAAAAGATGAAGATGGTAAGGATTGGAAAATTGGAATATCAAATCCTAAAGAAAAAGACAAAATATTTTCTTGGTTGAGCATAGGTGAAACAGCAGTTGTAACCTCTGGAAACTATGAAAAATTTGTGACCTTCAATGGAAAAAGATATTCACATATTATTGATCCCAGAACAGGTTATCCTGTAAGTGGATTAAGCAGTGTTACCATTATTTGTCCGAATGCCGAATTGGCTGATGCACTTGCCACTTCTGTTTTTGTTTTAGGAGCTGAAAGTGGTTTACAATTGATCAACAAATTAAATGGAGTTGAATGCATTTTGGTTACCGACGATCAAGAAATGATTACTTCCTCCAACTTAAAGTTAGAATATCACAAAACAAATAATCAAAATAACTCACATCAAATTCAAATAGGAAAATTCAATGAGTAAAAGAAAAATCAAATTAATGCTATTTGGATTGCTTGCTGTAGTTGCCATGAACAGTTGTGTTTCTGTGGCGGCATATCAAAAAGCATATCTTAACGATGCTGAAATGGCATTGCAAGCAAAAAAATTAGAGGTTTACGAAACCAATTTCCAGGCGTATCGTGAAGGTGCGGCAGGTGCTAATGGTGGAAAATCGGGAGGAGGTTGCGGATGCAATTAAAAACTCTATTAAGCCTGTTTTTGTTATTAGGAATTGGCATGACAGGATTCTCTCAAACCGATAAAAATAGTCTTGACGACAGACAGGAAGAAAGTCGCAAAAAAGTTAAGATAAAAAAATCGCCTGAAGATTTTAAGGATACTGAGGTGAACTTCCTATTCAATTATTACGAACAGGACGGCGATCATTCTCCGGTTACTGGTGGAATGGGTACAGAAGAATTGGACAATGTTGCGCCAAGCTTTGTGGTTCATGTTCCTATTGACTCTTTATCGGCTCTCGATTTAAACTTTGGAGTAGATATTTACTCATCAGCATCGACAGATAATGTCGATTATTTTGAGATCAATAAATCTTCTGCTTCAAGTATGGATGCAAGAGTTCACTTTAATGCTGCCTATTCGCACACTTTAGCTAATTCGGGTAATGCTTATAGTATTTTAGGTGGTGCTTCGGTAGAATTTGATGTTACCTCCTTTCATGCAGGTGGTTCTTACACTTTTAATTCAAAAGACCAAAACCGATCTCTAACCATTGATGGTTTATTCATGAATGATACGTGGAATCGAATTTATCCTGTCGAACTCAGAGAACCTGAAAAAGAATGGCTTAAAGACGATGTTCGTACAACCTTAAAGTTGGGCTTGTCCTACTCTCAGGTAATCAACAAGCGCTTACAAGCTTTATTTTCGGCTGAAGTAGTCTCGCAAAGCGGATTATTATCAACCCCATTCCATAGGGTATTTTTCGATGATGCGAACATCAATGACGATATGGCTACTTTAAGAGGATTAAGTCATGTTGAGCAATTGGATGACAGCAGACTGAAAATTCCAATCTCTATGCGATGGAACTATTATTTAAGCGATTTTGTTCGATTAAAAACCTTTTATCGATTCTATACCGACAGTTGGGGAATATCAGCACATACTGCTAGTATCGAATTGCCAATGATGGTTTCTCAATCATTTATAGTTTCACCGTTTTTCAGGTATCATACTCAAACTGCCGCTGATGACTTTTATAAGTTTGGTCAGGCAAGTGCTACCAACACTCCTGAATTTTATACATCTGATTACGACTTATCTGATTTTAATAGTTACAAAGTAGGTATTGGATTTCAGTATTCCCCAGTTATGGGAATTGGCAAATTTAAATCGCCGTTTAGAAAAGGAAAGGTTGCCCAATTTAAAAGCATAGGGCTAAGAGCAGCTTATTACGATAGAAGCGATGGCTTAAATGCAATGCTAGTAAGCCTTGATTTTGGATTTACATTCTAATTGATATATCAAAAAGACTTCCTAAAGGGAGTCTTTTTTTTGTGAATGCATTCCTATTTCATAAAACCGAATTAAACATACTTTGCAAACCAGCAAACTACCTTTTTTTCTATTTTTTACCAAATCATTACAAAATGCAGCTACAAGGTCAGAAGGTATTTTTTGAGGATTTAAAGAATAAAAAAAGCTCCTCCATAAAATGAAGCAGCTTTAGTAATGCTAGTTTGTACAGTAAAAAGATCCTCAAAAGAGGAAATTTCTTCAAAAGAGCGAGAAACGAGACTCGAACTCGCGACCCCAACCTTGGCAAGGTTGTGCTCTACCAACTGAGCTATTCTCGCAATTTCTTTTTTTTATTTAAACGGAAAAGAAAAACCGTTTTGAGCGAGAAACGAGACTCGAACTCGCGACCCCAACCTTGGCAAGGTTGTGCTCTACCAACTGAGCTATTCTCGCATTTTGTAATGAACCGTTGTTCTTACAATTGCGATGCAAATATAGAGATTCCCTAGTTTTTCGCAAGTGTTTTTTTCAAAAAAGTTTCAAAAAAACAACGATCGCTCCCCTAAATTTCTGAGTGTTTGCACAAAAGAAAAGGGAAAAAATTTTGCAATTCTTTCCCTTTATTATTTAAATCAGCTTAAATCGTGCTTATAAATTATCTTTTAAAAATTTATTGAAACGCTTGTACAGGTGTAATCTGGTTTTACCTCCATAAATACTATGGTTTCTGTTGGTATATATTTGCATCTCGAATTGTTTGTCAGCTTGAACCAATCGCTCTGCAAACTCATAAACATTTTGTACATGAACATTATCATCTGCAGTTCCATGGCAAAGTAATAAGTTTCCTTGTAGTTTGTCTACATGATTAATTGGCGAATTTTCATCGTAACCTTTAGGATTTTCCTGAGGAGTTCTCATAAAACGTTCAGTATATACTGAATCATAGTATCTCCAATTGGTTACTGGAGCAATTGCGAGTGCAGCAGCAAAAACATCAGGAGCTTTCTCCAAACAAAGCGATGACATGAATCCACCAAAGCTCCAGCCCCAAATTGCAATTCTATTTTCATCAACAAACGACTCCTCTGATAAAGCTCTTGTTGCTGAAATCATATCATCCGACTCAAGTCTTCCCAATTGCATGTATGTACATTTGCGGAACTCCTGACCTCTGGCACCAGTTCCACGGGGATCAACACATACCACAATATATCCTTCCTGAGCCAAGTACTGGTACCAATCAAAACTCCAGCTATTCTGAACACTTTGTGAATTAGGACCACTATACTGAGTCACTAAAACCGGATATTTCTTAGAAGGATCAAAATCGAATGGTTTAATCATCCACGCATTCAGCATTGTCATACCATCAGCTGCTGGCAACATTGTGAACTCTTTCGGATTGTATTGATAGTTTTTCAGCTTCTCAACCAAAGCCTTGTTATCTTCCAAAACACGAATTAGTTTTCCTTTGTAATTGTATAAACTAACTGTGTTTGGCTGCGTAACACTCGAAAAGTAATTGATATAGTATTTAAATCCATTACTAAATACCGTTCTGTTGGTTCCTTTAGCAGAAGTAATTAATTTCTTACCAGTTCCATTCAACTTCACAGAATAAGTGTTTCTGTCCATTGGCGAAACCTCAGCCGATTCATAATAACATACTTTCTTTGCTTCATCAAAACCAAGAAAATCTGTCATATCCCAATCGCCTGATGTAATTTGATTAACCGCTTTACCAGTTACCATATCGAACAAATATAAATGATTGAAACCATCTTTCTCATCAGGATAAATGAACTGTGTTCCATTATCCAGGAAAGTGAGGAAATCAAAATTACCTTCTTCAACGTAATACTTGTTTTCTTGTGTATACATTACATCCGACTCGCCAGTTTTAGCATTTGCCAGCAAAAACTCCAATTTATTCTGATGACGATTCAAACGGTAAATGGTTAGATTTTTAGGATCTTTGGTCCACTTCAATCTTGGAATATACTGATCCTTTTCCTCTCCTACATCCATTTTTTTGGTAATACGATCTTCCACGTTGTAAACCCAAACGCTTACTTCCGAGTTCTTCTCTCCTGCTTTCGGATATTTGTAAGTATAGTTTTCAGGATATAGTGCATTCTCTTTCACTTGCGGATACAAACCTTCAAACTTGTTCATATTAAACATCTTCACTTCGCTCTCGTCAAACTTCATGTATGCAAGAAATTTACTATCAGGCGACCATGTAAATGCTTTATTGAATTCGAATTCTTCTTCGTAAACCCAATCAGGAGTACCGTTCTGGATTTTATTAAACTCACCATCTTTGGTGATTCTAATTTCCGACCCGAAAAGAACATTATGAATAAATAAGTTGTTGTCTCTTACAAAAGCAATTCTGTTTCCATTTGGCGAGAAAGTTGCCAATCTTTGCTTTCCATTTTTCGATAGCGGAACCAACTCCTTATTTTTAAAAGAAAAAACATAATAATCAGCGGTGAATGATCTTCTGTAAATCCTCTCCTGGTTTGTCGTCAAAAGAATTCTCCCCTCATCATTACTGAATGTATACTCACTAATATACTTTAGTTCAGTATCCTTCATTTCACTTAAATCGAATAAGGTTTCGACAACTTTGCCCGTTGCAAAACTGTACTTCACAATTTTAGTTCCATTACCCTCCAATGTAGTGTAGTGTACTCCATCATTCATCGAACGTAATCCATACACCGATTTTTGACCAAATGTGCGATTCAGCATCAAATCTTCCATGCTTATTTTCTTCACGTCTTGCTGAGCAAGAACTACAAGTGAGAAACACATCACGATAGCAGATGTTAAAATCAATCTTATTTTTCTCATGTTTGTTGAATTATTTACAATTTGTATAGGTTGTATTTACAAAGTCCAAAGATTCTACTTTTTTGCAGAAAAGAAAAATTTTTAATCCTGATATAAATCAGAACTAATAAGCATTACAAGTCCAAATCGTGTGCATAAAATAATATCTCATCTTAAGAATTTGCTAAATCTATTGAAATGCTAAATATTGCTTACAATTTAAAGTTCTATTTGCACAGAAAGTTATATCTTTGTGGATTGAATTTCAAAATGGTTGAATTATTATCTCAACCAACTGAATATTAGAACGAAATTCATATTTTCTATTTAAGTATATCATGCTGGTTTGTAGCAGTGTGAATAAAAATTAAAAACAATAGGATGATTAAAATTACATTTCCAGATGGAACAGTAAAAGAGTTTGAAGCTGGGGTCTCTGGTATCGAGATTGCGAAAAGCATTTCTAGTCGATTGGCAAAAGAAGTTTTGTCGATAACTGTTAATGATCAGTTGTATGATCTTACACGTGCGATTAACGAAGATGCAAGTATTAAGCTTCACACTTGGGATGATGAAGAAGGGAAACATGCTTTTTGGCATTCTTCAGCTCACTTAATGGCTGAAGCTTTAGAAGCTTTGTATCCAGGAGTAAAATTTGGTATTGGTCCTGCAATTGAAATGGGCTTTTACTACGATGTTGACTTAGGAAATGGAACGGTACTTACCGACAAAGATCTTCCTAAGATTGAACAGAAAATGCTTGAACTTGCACGTAGCAAGAACGAATATAAAAGAACTGATGTGACAAAAGAGGAAGCTCTTAAGTTTTTCGGTGAAAAAAATGAAGAGTACAAAGTTGAGTTGATCAACGAATTGGAAGATGGTACAATTAGCTTTTACCAACAAGGCGGTTTTACCGATTTGTGTAGAGGACCACACTTGCCAAACACAAGCTACATTAAGGCTATCAAACTTAACTCGGTAGCTGGTGCTTATTGGAGAGGCGACGAAAAACGTCCTCAGCTTACTCGTGTTTATGGTATTACTTTCCCTAAGAAAAAATATCTTGACGAGTATGAGGTGATGATGGAAGAAGCTAAAAAGCGTGACCACAGAAAATTGGGTAAGGAAATGGAATTATTTACTTTCTCTCAAAATGTTGGTCAAGGAATGCCAATTTGGTTGCCAAAAGGTGCTCAATTGCGTGAAAGCTTAGAATCATTCTTGAAGCGAGTTCAGAAGAAATTTGGATACGAGCAAATTATCACGCCGCATATTGGTAACATTAATTTGTACAAAACTTCCGGTCACTACGACAAGTATGGTGAAGATTCATTCCAGGCAATTCAGACTCCACAAGAAGGAGAAGAGTATTTGTTGAAGCCAATGAACTGCCCTCACCACTGTGAAGCATATAAATTTAAGCCTCGTTCTTATAAAGATCTTCCTGTTCGTTTTGCGGAATTTGGAACCGTTTATCGTTATGAGCAAAGTGGAGAGCTTCACGGATTAACTCGTGTTCGTAGTTTTACTCAAGATGATGCTCACTTGTTCTGTACTCCAGATCAATTGAAAGATGAATTTAAAAAGGTAATCGATATCATTTTCATCATCTTTAAAGCATTGAACTTTACCGAATATGTTGCTCAGGTTTCTCTTCGAGATAAAGAAAATCAAGCAAAATATATCGGCGCAGAAGAAAATTGGGATAAAGCTGAAAAAGCAATTATCGAAGCTGCTGAAGAAAAAGGATTGAACACTGTAGTGGAATACGGTGAAGCTGCATTCTATGGTCCAAAGCTTGACTTCATGATTAAAGATGCAATCGGTCGTAAGTGGCAGTTGGGTACAATTCAGGTTGATTACAACTTGCCAGAGCGTTTCGAATTGGAATATGTAGGTAGTGATAACCAGAAACATAGACCAATTATGATTCACCGTGCACCGTTTGGATCTATGGAACGATTCGTTGCTGTATTGCTTGAACATACAGGTGGGAAATTCCCATTGTGGTTAACACCTGAACAAGCTGTTATTATGCCGATTAGCGAAAAATATAACGATTATGCAAAAAAAGTTTTAAATTCGTTAAATAATTCCGATATTCGCGCCGTATTAGATGATCGCAACGAGAAAATCGGAAGAAAAATCCGTGACAACGAGTTGAAAAAGACCCCATACCTGATTATTGTTGGCGAAAAAGAAGCTGCAGAAAATACAGTTTCGGTTCGTAAACAAGGAGAAGGTGACATGGGATCTATGACTATTACAGAATTTTCAGAATTTATTAATAAAGAAGTAGAAGCACAATTGTCTTCTATCGAGAATTACTAACTAAAATAGGAGGACCTAGCCATAGCTGGATTTCATCAAAGAAACAACAGAGGTCAAAGAAAACCTCAAGAGGCTCAACACAAAATTAATCAAGCAATTAGAGCCCGCAGTGTTCGCGTTGTTGGAGATAACGTAGAACCAGGAGTTTATTCAATTTCAGAAGCATTAAAACTTGCGGATGAACAAGAATTGGATTTAGTTGAAATTTCACCAAAAGCCGATCCACCAGTTTGTAAGATCATCGATTACAAAAAGTTTCTTTATCAGCAGAAAAAGAAACAAAAGGAAATTAAGGCTAAAGCGGTTAAAGTTGTTGTAAAAGAAATTCGTTTCGGACCAAATACCGACGAACATGATTACAACTTTAAATTGAAACATGCTGAGAAATTCCTTAACGAAGGAGCAAAGGTAAAAGCATACGTATTCTTTAAAGGACGTTCGATCCTATTTAAAGATAAAGGTGAAATTTTATTGTTAAAGTTCGCTCAAGATCTTGAAGAGTTAGGAAAAGTTGAACAACTACCTAAATTGGAAGGTAAGCGTATGACAATGTTCATTACTCCAAAGAAAAAGTAGAATAATTTATATATACATTAATTTTTAAATTTGTACAATGCCTAAGATGAAAACAAATTGCAGTGCAAAGAAAAGATTTACTTTGACTGCATCTGGAAAAATCAAAAGAAAGCACGCTTTTAAAAGTCACATTTTGACTAAAAAAAGCACTAAAAGGAAGAGAAATCTTACCTACTTCGGTACTGTAAATAAAGCAGACCAGAAAAACGTTAAGTTAATGCTTAACATGTTGTAAGAATCAGTTATTGATTTTTTTAGTTATTAACCGAGTGGTTAGCACCAAAGAGTCCTTAATTGGAACGCTAACATTCAAAAATTAGGAATTATGCCAAGATCAGTAAATTCTGTAGCTTCAAGAGCTAGAAGAAAAAGAATTTTAAAAGAAACCAGAGGTAACTTTGGAGCAAGAGCTAATGTTTGGACAGTAGCCAAAAATACTTTCGAAAAAGGTTTGCAATATGCTTACCGCGATAGAAAGAAAAAGAAATCAAACTTTAGAGCATTGTGGATTCAGCGTATTAACGCAGCAGCAAGACTTGAAGGTCTTTCTTATTCACAATTGATTGGTTTGATGCACAAAGCTAACATCGAAATTAACCGTAAGGTTTTAGCAGATTTAGCTGTAAATCATCCAGAAGCATTTAAAGCTGTAGTGGGTAAAGCACAAACAGCTAAATAGTACTATAAATTATTTACTTTGAAAAGGGGTTGTGATTCACAATCCCTTTTTTACGTTTCAACTTCAAATAATTAATGCTTATTGCTCTCAATAAGTACATTATCGAAAAAGCATAACAATAGCAGCAAAGCGTGACATTATTATGCTTTGGATTTACTATTTTTGAAATCATAACAAGGGAAAGCTATTAACCGAACCAATTTCCCTCTAAATAAACCACAAATGAGAATTGCATTAATAGGCTACGGAAAAATGGGTAAAGAAATAGAGCAAATTGCTCTGGATCGTGGCCATGAAATAGGATTAATTATTGATCAGCACAATCCAAATGATCTTTGTGCAGATCATCTAAAAAATATTGATGTTGCCATTGAGTTTACGAATCCAGATTCGGCTTTTGGCAATTATTTAAAATGCTTCGAAGCAAATGTTCCTGTTGTGTCGGGAACAACTGGCTGGCTTGATCGATTGCCAGAAATTGAGAAGCAATGTTCTGAAGGCAAAGGATTCTTTTATGCATCAAACTTTAGTTTGGGAGTAAATCTATTTTTCGAATTGAATAAGAAACTAACCAAACTAATGGCTCCATTTAAGGAATATAATGTAGATATGGAGGAAATTCACCATATTCACAAATTGGATTCTCCAAGTGGAACCGCTTTGACATTGGCTGAAGGGATTATTGAAAATCATCCAAAGAAAGACAAGTGGATTGAAGCTACAAGCATGAAGGAAGATGAACTTAGCATATTGGCCAAACGCCACGGTGCAGTACCTGGTACCCATTCTATCACCTGGCATTCTGAAGTTGATGAAATTGTGATTCAACATCAGGCTTATAGTAGAAAAGGATTTGCTTTGGGAGCAGTATTAGCAGCTGAATTTATGCCAAAAAAAGAAGGCTTTTATGGCATGAAAGATTTGCTTCAACTATAATAAAATACAAAATCAATACCTTAAAATAAACTGTGGGGAAGATACTACGAAACAAATGGTTTAAATTTTCAATCATTCTTATCATTACTCTGTTAATGATTATTTGGATTGGCAATTATTGGCTTTTATTAGGATTACCAATCCTATTCGATCTATGTATCAGTAAAAAAGTACATTGGGCTTTCTGGAAGAAAAAGGGCATTAAGAAACAAAGTACAGCTGTTGAATGGATTGATGCCATTATTTTTGCTGTTGTTGCTGCTACTATAATTAGGATGTTCTTTATAGAAGCGTATACAATCCCAACATCGTCCATGGAAAAATCCATGTTGGTTGGTGATTATTTATTTGTTAGTAAGGTAGCATACGGGCCAAAAATGCCGAATACGCCTTTGTCTTTCCCCTTTGCTCATCACACTCTCCCCGGCACTAAATCAACAAATTCTTACTCAGAGTTAATCAAACACCCATACAAACGCTTGGGAGGCTTTGGAGAAGTGAAACTCAATGATGTAGTTGTTTTCAATTTTCCGGCTGGTGATACTGTGTGGATGGGAAATACGCAGACTGATATATATTCTTTGTTAAGATTTCACAGCAGTCATTTTCGCAATGAGGATAAGCAAAAACAAAACAAGATTCAATCAAACAGCTATTACAAAAAGATGGCTTATCAGCTTCTTGAAAGCAAAGCTGAAATTAAGATTCGACCTGTAGACAAACGTGAGAATTACATCAAACGCTGTGTAGCTTTACCTGGAGATGAACTAACATCTAGAGACGGACAATTGATTTTGAACGGAGTAGTATTGGAAAATCCAAGAGAACTGCAATTCAATTATATTGTTGAAACAAATGGAACTGCTATTAATCCTAGAAAACTAGATGAGTTAAATATCGCGAAGGCTGATAGAAAAAAACGAAACTCCAATACATATATTCTTCCATTAAGCATTGCAAAAGTAGAGATTCTAAAGAAATTCAATAACGTAGCATCCATAACAAGAGTATTATCACCAAAAGGTAAGACGGAAGATGTGTTTCCTTTTAGCCCAAATTACAATTGGAATCGCGATAATTTTGGTCCAATTGTAATGCCTAAAAAAGGTGAGTCTATTAAGATAACAACAGATAATTTACCTCTTTATGAGAGAATTATCCGAACCTACGAAGGCAACAAGCTGGAAGTAATAAATGACCAAATCCATATCAATAATAAACCAGTTACATCTTATACTTTTAAAATGGATTACTACTGGATGATGGGTGACAATCGACACATGTCAGCAGATTCGCGTTATTGGGGATTTGTTCCAGAAGATCATATCGTAGGCAAAGCATCATTTACTTGGTTATCTCTTGACAAGGATAAATCCTTTTTTAATAAAATTCGCTGGGATAGATTTTTTAAGAGTGTAAAATAGCACAAAGAATTGTTACCTATACTTTATCATTTAAATGGAAATGATAATTTTTGTAGATTCGCAACAACTAAAGTTAAGCTTATAAAAAACATACATACCTTATGAAGGAATTTTTAAGAAACAATTGGTTTAAATTTTCAATCGCACTTATCATTACTCTGCTAATGATTATTTGGATTGGCAATTATTGGCTTTTATTAGGATTACCAATCCTTTTTGATGTTTATATCAGTAAAAAGGTACACTGGGCCTTCTGGAAGAGAAAAGGAGTTAAGAAACAAAGTACAACTGTTGAATGGATTGATGCCATTATTTTTGCAGTAGTTGCAGCAACAATCATTAGAATGTTTTTTATTGAAGCTTACACAATTCCAACCAGCTCGATGGAGAAATCCTTACTTGTTGGAGATTATTTATTTGTAAGCAAGGTAGCTTATGGTCCTAAAGTACCTAACACACCTCTATCCTTCCCTTTTGCACATCACACAATGCCTGGAACTACCAAAACCAAATCCTACTTGGAATGGATAAACTGGCCTTACAAACGCCTTGCAGGGTTGAATGAGATAAAACGTAACGATGTTGTGGTATTTAATTTCCCGGCTGGCGATACCATTGTTGTAGGAGCTGAAAACCCCGATTACTATTCTCAATTAAGGGCGGCTACTACTACTTTAAAAGAAAATGACATGAGACGAGGTCGTGCACTTCAATCGGATCAAACCTATATGAAAGTCGCACGTAAATATTTCGCCCAAAACATGGAAATTGATACACGTCCGGTTGATAAGCGTGAAAACTATATCAAAAGATGTGTTGCCATGCCTGGTGATACCATTTCCAGTATAGATGGTCAACTTTACATTAATGGGAAAGCACAAGATAAAGTTGGAGAAGTGCAATACAATTACGAAATCCGTACAAATGGAACTATGATCAATCCTCGAAAGTTAGAGGAAATGAACATATCCAAAGATGAAATTAGTCATAGCGGTTCTGTGTATCACATTCCCCTATCAAAAGAAAAAGCGGATAAGCTAGCTAAACTTAGTAATATCTCATCGATGGTTAAAATGGTTCATGGAGTTGGCACAGAAGAAGATGTTTTCCCATTTAGCGAACATTACAACTGGAATAGAGATAATTTTGGGCCTCTTGTTATCCCACAAAAAGGTCAAACCGTAGCATTAAACCTTAAAACTCTTCCATTGTACGAAAGAGCCATTCATGCGTACGAAGGAAATGATTTGGTAGTAAAAGATTCTACTATTTACATCAATGGGAAACAAGCAGATAAGTACACTTTTGAAATGGATTACTACTGGATGATGGGTGACAATCGCCACCGTTCAGCCGATTCACGCTATTGGGGATACGTTCCGGAAGACCATGTGGTAGGTAAAGCTTCATTCATCTGGCTATCGCTTGATAAGGATCAAAGTGGCTTTGGAAAAATCAGATGGGATAGAATTTTCAAATGGATTCACTAAAAGAGTAATCATTATACCCAAAAGGCATCTTTATAGATGCCTTTTTCTTTTATCTATATTTTTTATAGTTTCGCAGTCCAAACAGAATTAATACCGATTTGTTGCTAAACTACTCATTTATTTCGCTATACTCATAACTGAGTGATAGCAATCTATCGGCATTATACCAATGTATAAATTAACATCTAAAAAGGTATAAAATGGAAAATACTACAGCTCTTCTATCAACAGCCTATTTTGCACCAATTCAGTATTATTGCAAACTGATTCAGTATCCCAATGTAATAATTGAACAATGGGAAAACTATTCAAAGCAATCCTACCGCAACAGGTGTAACATTTATGGTGCAAACGGAGCTTTGGCAATTTCTGTTCCCGTGGTAAAGGCTACCAATAAAAAGGTATTAACCAAGGATGTGAAAATCTCTTACGATACCAACTGGCAAAAACTACATTGGAAAGGAATCGAATCTGCATACAAATCATCACCTTTTTACGAATATTACATCGATGATTTAGAGCGATTTTTTAATCAAAAATGGGATTTTCTTTTAGATTTTAATCTTGAAATTCAAACCGAGATTAGTGAAATTCTGGAAATAGAAAACAAGCATTCCTTAACCGAAGATTTTATTCCTTTAGATGCTCATGATATTACTGATTTTAGAAATGTTATTCATCCAAAACCATCAAGAGAAATAAATGATACTGAGTTTGCCCCACAATTTTACACTCAAGTTTTTGGTGACAAACATGGTTTCATTCCCAACCTTAGCATTTTGGATTTGATATTTAATTTGGGTCCTGATAGCTCTTACTATCTGGAATCTTGCCTAAAATAGTTTAAGGTAATCTTTCAGATCATGCATAATTTCATCATGATCAAAAGCCAAGGCTGGTAAATTTCTTACATCAAGCCATTGAGCTTTTAATGCATCATCATCGCCTTTAACTTGCGGTAAATCTTCTGTCTCCATTTGAGCCAAATAAACAACAGAAACCGTACGTCCTCTTGGATCACGATCTACAGCTCCATATGTTTTGAACTGCTTTATTGAAACCCCTTCAAACCCTGTCTCTTCCTTTAACTCGCGATAAGCTGCAGTATCCAAATCTTCATCCATATCCACAAACCCACCTGGAAAAGCCCACTTGTTTTTGAAAGGATCATTGGCTCTTTCAATTAACAGCACATAGTTATTGCTTTTACATTTGCAAAAAATGGCACAATCAACGGTTAATGCCGGGCGTGGATATTCGTATGTATACATGATTTAGCTTATTGAATATTGAAGTCATTATAGACTTCAATTTGCTGATTACTGTTTAATGATTCTTTTAATCACTCTCAATTTATGCGTGTAGCGTTTGGTATCAACATTAAAAATTCCTTGATGATCAACATTATCAATTCTCACCTTACCGGAAGCATGTATAATTTTGTGTCTATCCCAAATGATACCAACATGTGTAATTTTACCTTCCGCATTGTCAAAGAAGGCCAAATCTCCTGGCAATGCCTCTTCAACAAAAGTTAAAGGTTCGCCAACCAAAACTTGCTGACTGGCATCTCGAGGTAAACTTATACCATTTAGTTTGTAAACAATTTGAGTTAAGCCTGAACAATCAATCCCATATGGCGTTCTCCCTCCCCAAAGGTAAGGTGAATTAAAATATTTTAATGCGGCTTCAATTATGGAATCACGGACATTTGTTTCATCACCATTTTCGGTAACTTTTCCTTGATAAAAGTACTTTTTCTCTCCTATTTTAAAAGATTTCTCTTCTCGATTACAAAACGGGAATGAACTTCCTGGAACAATCAATTTGTTGGAATAATCTTTCTCCTGAAAAACAAGATTAAAAGTATCATTAGCTACTGCTGATAATTGGGTAGCCAGCAAATTATAGAACTCTTCATCGATAACACTTATCATTTTAGTATCAACCCAACCCTCGTAATTATCATAGGCTAATCGTACCTTACTCCAGTTTTCAACATCCTCAATAATTTCAAAATGTTCTCCAAATAAAATTTGGGTTACCATTTCGCTTTTTTCGGCAGGTTCGCTGCGTACTGGGATGATACTTAAATCGGAAATTCCGTAATTCATTTATTGGTTGCTTAATGATTGTTATCAATCAAATATAAAAAATATAATTATGTTTTTACATTTGCATTGATATATTTGCTGTGTATATCGCAGGTAAAAGAAAGGAATAAATATTTTTTACCAAAAAATATTCAACTAATTTTATAAAAAGAATTTCAACACTCCTAATCAGAATAGAATGAATAAATACTTTAGGTTAATTCGACAAAACTTAAGTAACATTTATCGCTTTACCATTACTACAATTACAATTGTACTGATCATGCTTCTATTCCCGAATACGGGGAACTTTAAGTATGAATACCAGAAAGGTAAGCCTTGGATGCACGAAACCCTTATCGCTCCCTTTGATTTTTCCATACTAAAAACAGAAAAAGAATTGAATCAGGATCGCGATAGTATTTTGAATCAATTCAGCCCCTATTTTAAAGTCGATACTTCTGTTTACCCTTCGGTAATCGAAAAGTTTGAAAAGAATTTTGAGACAAAATGGAGCAAATTTGAGAAATCTTCAGCCTATAAAAAGCTAAACTTTTCACAAAAGAGATCAGATTCCGAAAAATTACTATGCTACAATTACCTTAAAACAAACCTTAAGAATTATTACAATATCGGAATTGCTGATTTTCAAAATGAGAAGCAACAATACAACTTCAATCTGACCGAAACAATTAACAAATCAATAAATAACATTAATGAGAAAGTTCTTACCGATAAAATATACTCGGCAAGAACTGCCTATGAAAACATTAGTTCAAATTTAAAATCAGATTACAACAATCCCATTTTTCAAAGTTTTCTTCAGAATCTAAATCTTGATTCTTACCTGACTCAAAATCTGTTTTATGACAAAACCATGTCTGATCAGGTTAAAAATAGTATGCTTTCTAATATATCACTTACCAAAGGTAAAGTCGATTTTGGAACTCGTATTGTGTTAAGAGGAGATGTAATTAATGACGATACTTTTCTCATTTTAGAATCGCTAAAAAAAGAATATGAAAGCTTTTTAGGAGCATCGCAAAATCATTACCTAATCATTGGAGGGCAAGCTCTATTAATCATTTCCTGTGTAATTCTTTTGTTTTTATATCTACGAAACTTTAGAAAGAAAATCTTACACGACAACAAAAAACTCCTTTTCATATTTCTGTTGGTTTTGTTATTTGTTGCGCTCACCACTTTGGTATTAAAACTCCAAAATCAAGGCGTTGATGTTAACATTTACATCATCCCGTTTGCACTAATTACTATTGTGGTACGAACATTAATGGATAGCCGAACAGCATTGTTTGTTTTTATCGTTACGGTATTAATTACCGGATTCCTTGCTCCTAACGGTTTCGAATTTGTATTTCTTCAATTGGCAGCAGGTATCATGGCCATTTATAGTCTGCCTAGACTTGAGAGACGGGGTCAGCTTGTACTAACTGCCATTATTACATTCTGTACCTACAGTGTTATTTATTTTGCGTTCTCGATTACTCAGGAAGGCAGCATTGAAGAGATAGAATGGTTCAACTTTGTGTGGTTTGCTTTTAATGGACTACTACTTACTTTCTCCTATTCTTTAATTTACATTTTTGAGAAGTTATTTGGATTCCTTTCTGATGTTACACTAATAGAGTTATCGAATCAAAACCATCCACTATTACGACAGCTAATTCAACAATCGCCGGGAACATTCCAACACTGCTTGCAGGTTGCCAATCTTGCCGAAGCTGCAATTAATAAAATCGGAGGTAATCCTCTATTAGTAAGAACTGGTGCACTTTATCACGATATTGGTAAAATGAAGCATCCAATTTATTTTATCGAAAATCAGATGTCTAACAAAAATCCTCATGATGATCTTGAATTTGATAAGAGTGCGCAAATCATTACCGATCATGTAAAATTTGGAGTGAAAATTGCAAAAAAACACAAGTTACCACAACAAATTATTGACTTTATTGAAACTCACCATGGTGCCGGTAAAGTAATGTACTTCTATACATCCTTTAAAAACAAATACCCTGACAAGGAAATTGATGAAGAGAAGTTCCAGTATCCAGGTCCAGATCCTTTTACCAAAGAAACCGCTGTTTTAATGATGGCCGATGGTATTGAAGCTGCTTCGAGAAGTTTGAAAGAAAAAACTCCTGAAACCATTCGTGAGTTAATCGATAAAATCATTGACAAGCAGGTAAAAGAAAATCGCTTTGCCAACTCAGATATCACCTTCAAGAATATCAATGAAATCAAAGAGATTTTTACAAATAACTTGATTAATGTGTATCATGCAAGAATTGAATATCCCAAAGAAATAAAAAACAAAGACTAATTAACTTGAAATTGAAATCAGCTTAAGCAGAACCTACTACTCAAGCTGGTTTCTTTTTATGCGAAATTACATATACGGATTATAACAGGTATTAAAATTATTTTTGATACTTATTAAAAGTAAGTTTAATACCTGTTAAAAATAAAAGAGCAAAGTACGCTTGTGATTGCCTTGAACTTTGAACCAGTAAAAACTAACTGTTGAATACAACTGTAAGAACACATTCTAAAAACATCAATACCTGTATTTGTTATTCCCCCTTTCTTCTTTCTAATCAATCATATTTGTCATCAGCATTTTGAGAAAACTCAATTTTTTTCCCTCTCCTATTTTTTGTAACTTATAGAATGTGACCAACTTCACACAAAACATATTAGTTTTTAATGTGATATTTATTTGATGTAAAACCATCTGTTTACTAAATCTTCACCCAAAACCCTACTATTATGATACGAAATAGCATATTTTTACTCGGTCTGATTGTATCGATTGCATTTGCAGTGTCTTGTCAACCTGAAAAAAAAGTAGAAGAAAAGAAGACAGGCGACACAGTGATACAAAGAAAATTAGCCAACTATGCAGAAGTTAAGCTATCTGCAGATCTAAGCTCCCTCTCTTCCCAGCAAATAAAATTGTTCTCCCATTTAATAAAGTCTGCCGAAGCTATTGATGATATGTATTGGATGCAGTCCTATGGAGATAAAGATGCTCTATTAAATGGCATTCAGGATCCTGATATGAAACAGTATGCCAAAATAAATTATGGCCCTTGGGATAGATTAGATGGATTTAAACCATTCACTGAAGACTTTCCTCCCAGACCATTAGGAATTGGCTTTTTCCCTGCCGATATTAATCAGGAAGAGTTCTTTCAATTGAATAATGATGAAAAATACAGTGCATTTACGACGCTGACAAGAGATGAAAGTGGAAAGTTAAAAGTGGTTCCTTTTAAAGCTTCCTATAAAAAGCAATTACAATTGGCTGCAGATCATTTGAAAGAAGCAGCAAATTTGGCTGAAACAGAAGATTTCAAAGAATATTTACTGCAAAGAGCTAAAGATCTTACTTCAGATAACTTTACAGAAAGTGACAAGCTTTGGTTAGAGCTTAGCAATAACCAACTAGATTTTATTGCAGGTCCGATTGTAAATACAGAAGATCACTTAATCTGGACAAAATACTCCTATGGTGCCTTTATTCTTTTAAGAGATAACGAATGCACCAAAAATGTGTCTAAATATGCTTCCTTACTACCTTTTTTACAACAGAACTTACCAGTTGATGAAAAGCTTAAAGCCGAATCTGTAAGCAGTAAGGCTAATCTGTCAATCTATAATGTACTGTACAATTCTGGCTACTGCAACGCTGGAAATAAACTAATTGGCTTAAATCTTCCCGTAGGTCTTCAAAATACGTCTGAAGCCAAACGAGTGTACTTTAAAAATGTAATGCACGCCAAATTCGATAAAATATTAAATCCAATTAGCGAATTGGTCATTGATGAAAAACAACGTAAACATATAAATTTCGAATCGTTTTTCTTGAATACCATTTTCTTTGAACTTACCAGTGGTATTGATATCTCGAACACAGTTAATGGAAATGGAAATGTAAAAGATGCCTTAAAAGAGCATTACAACGTTATTAATGAGCTAAAAAACGATGTGCTAAGAATGTATCTTTTAAACCAAGTTCACGATATGCGACAAATAGAAGAAATAGATATGCTTGACAACTATGTAACCTATATGGCCGACGTTTTTAGATCTATTCGATTTGGCGTAACCGACGCTCAAGGGGTTGCAAATATGATCCGCTTCTATTACTTTGAGGAACATGAAGCCTTTAAATACAATCAAAATACAGGAACCTATAAAATCAATGATTACAAAATGGAGAAAGCAATTGAATCATTGGCCAAAATGGTACTTGAAATTCAAGGGAATGGTGACTACGCAGCTGCAGATAAGCTGATAAAGGATAAGGGATATATAAGAAATGAGTTGTTGCAGGATTTATATCGAATTCAACATGCAAAAATCCCTAAAGATCTAACTTATGATCAAGGAGAAAAGGTAATAATCGCTGAAAAGTAATTTTACTTTAAACGGGTAATTTTTAAAGGGCATCCAAGAGGTGCCTTTTTTTATACCTCAAATAAAATATTAATCATATATTTGAGTTTTCTCTAAAATTTAGAATATATGTTTCGTCTATTAAGCTCTTTCTTATTCGTATTAATTGCAAGTTACTGTTTTTCTCAGCAAGTAAAAGTTGTTGATAAAGAAACCAATAAGCCAATTGAGAATGTATACATATTTGACAAATACAATTCCACTCTAACCAATAAATTCGGAATTGCCGATTTATCAGAATTTAAAGAAAAAGGGCACATTTATTTTCAACATCCTTCATTTCAAAACTTGGAATTGGATTTTGATGAAATTAAACTTAGAAATTTCACAGTTCGACTTCTTTCAAATATTTTCCCCATACAAGAGGTCGTAGTTTCTGCAAATAAATGGGAACAAAATATTAAGGAAGTTCCTTTAAAAGTTCATAGAATAGATAAAAATGAAATCGCTAGAGTAAACTCCCAAACAACAGCTGACCTTTTAAAATCATGTAACCAGGTTTATATTCAAAAAAGTCAGTTGGGTGGCGGGAGCCCAATGATTAGAGGTTTTGCCGCAAACCGGGTTCTACTTGTTCTGGATGGAGTTCGTTTGAACAACGCCATATACAGAAATGGGAATCTGCAAAATGTTATTAGCATTGATGCCAACAGCCTGGAATCGGCGGAAATTATTTTAGGGCCCGGATCAATTATTTATGGTAGTGATGCAATTGGAGGTGTTATGGATTTTCATAGCATAAAGCCACTCTACTCTACCTCGGGAAAAACCAATACCAAATTCAGATACAAAAACCGTTATTCATCTGCTAATAATGAAGTAATGAACCACGTATCGTATAATGTTGGGAAAGAAAGTTTAAGTTTTGCAGGAAGTGTTACTTACAGTGATTTTGATGATCAAAAAATGGGTAGTCATGGTCCTGATGAGTATTTAAGGAATGAATATGTTATTCGAGAAAATGGAACAGATAAAATAATCTCAAACTCTGATCCTAAAACCCAAAAACAGTCTGGGTACAACCAATTCAACCTTGTTCAAAAGATCAGGTACAAAGCTTCTGAAAACACTGATTTACTTTATGGTTTTCACTATACAACGAGTTCCGATATTCCTCGTTACGATAGATTAATTCAATACAAAGGAGATTATTTAAAGTATGCAGAATGGTATTATGGACCGCAAAAATTACAAATGCACAACTTTCAACTCGCATTAAAAAAAGCCAATCTTTTATATGATTCATTCAAATTAACTACCGCATTTCAGAATTATAAAGAAAGTAGATATGATAGAAAATTCTCATCTGCCTCAAAACGTAGTCGTTCTGAAAAATTAAATATTTACATTCTAAATGCCGATGCTGAAAAAAAACTATCCAAATCAACTCATTTGTTTTGGGGAGCAGAAATGACCTACAATCGTTTAAGATCAAAAGGACATAGCACCAATATTGAAACCAATGACTTCGAAGAAATTGCAAGTCGTTATCCTGATAAATCAAAATATTCAAGCCTGGCTGTTTACAGCAATATCAAACGAAAATTAAATTCAAATTGGACTTTAAATACGGGAATTAGGTACTCTCACATCTGGATCAATTCTGAACTAGATAATACTTACTATAACTTCCCTTTTACCAAACTTGATTTATCTACAGGTGCTCTTAATGGTGGCATAGGGGTTACATATAATTCCGATTTAGGCTGGGATTTTAAATTAAATGCTAGCTCTGGTTTTCGAGCTCCTAACATTGATGACATAGGTAAAGTTTTTGATTCTGAGCCTGGAAAAGTTGTAGTTCCTAATAAGGACTTAAAACCAGAATACATTTATAATGTAGACTTTAATGTCAGTAAAAATTTTAATCAGAAATTTTTTATCGATATCAACGCCTTTTATTCTTTTCTTGATGATGCGATGATTAGAAGCGACTATAGTTTTGATGGTGGAAATACAATAATTTACGACGGCGTGGAAAGTGAAGTCCAGGCGATAGTTAATGCTGATAATGCTAAAGTATGGGGTATAAACTTTCAATGCATTGCAAAAATCAATCAAAACTTTTCAGCAACAGCAAATATGAACTACAATAATGGAGAATACAAAGACGGCAGTCCGGTAAGACATGTTGCTCCAGTGTTTAGTTCATTTAAACTGGATTATAAGTCGAATAAATTGTTTTCCAATATCGCATTAGAGTACAACGCAAAAATAGCCTACAAAGACCTTGCAGAGGTCGAAAAAGACAAACCATATCTGTATGCTTCGGATAAGAATGGCAATCCTTATTCTCCTGAGTGGTTAATTGTAAATTGGAATAACAATTTTCAACTCAGCAAATCTATAAATCTCAACTTTTCAATTGAGAATTTATTTGACAAACGATATCGTCCATACTCTTCAGGAATAGCCGGTGTTGGAAGGAATTATGTTGTGGGAGTAGTTTACAGCATTTAGCTATAAAATCAAAAATAAATAATGCTATTCTGGTTAATTTTGATTAAATTGGCTACAAGTTAACTCCCTAAAATAGATATAGTAATGTATAAGTTCGTTTTTTTTATAAGCATATTATCGTTTTATACTTTAATCGGTAACGCACAAAAGCAACCTCAAAAATTGAATTCGAATTTAAACTTGTATTCAACTTCATTAATGAATTTTTATAATGACGTTATCAAGGTAAAAATAGCAGAAGAAAATACTTCAACTCAGTTTAATGGAAGTCCTTATGTCAATGATAGATTTAGCAAAGGCTCTTTGGTAACAAAAGATAGTTTGCTTTATTCAGGGCTTCTTCTTAGATATAATAACTATAAGGATATTATGGAGTTTCAAAAAAACAATACGGCTTTTGAAATATCTCATCAATTTCCTTTATTACAAATAATGTTTGACGGAAAAATCTACGAACGATTTACCTACCAAGATAGCAACGAATTGACAACTGGTTTTTTCTTGCAATTATTTAAAGGTAATTTCAGTTTGTATTCAAAAGAAAAGGTAGTTCTAAAAAGCGGTAGACCTGCTAAGGGTTACCAAACTAGAACACTTCCAACTTTTCAAAAAACATCAATTCAATTATACATTAAAGACAGTGACGATAAACTTACAAGAATAAATAATAAAAAGGATTTACTTAATTTATTCCCATTAAATAGAAATAAGGTATCGGAATTTATAAAAAGCAACCATCTAAAAACTAATAATCAATCAGATCTTATTAAAATCCTTGATTATTGCAACAATCTTAAAATATAGAACTCTGCATTCATTGGAGCTTTTATTTTTTAAAAATAAATCCTGCAATTAAATATGGTATAATATTTAATTGCAGGATTTATCTTGTAATACAATTTCCTCTAATCATTTTGATTTATAAAAATCGAATAAAGTTTACATTCAACTTGTTTCCTTTGCAACATATTCTACATATTCGCTCAGCACATTCAATTACTCCTTTCAACGTTCAATATTATCAATATGTCATGCCATAAATGAATGGGAACATGTTGAAATTAACATCTATCCTTCTACATTCTACCAACTGTAACACAATTGAGCCACTCTTTTAAACTCTATTGTATCAGCTCACATAAAATCGGAAGTGATATTGTGCTTTATTTTTCACTCCTCTGCTATCTTCATGAAAAAATCCTTTATACAATACTTTACACCTTTTTCAGAAAGAATATAGTTTATGCTGATATGCGTATAAAATAATTTTCTTCCTCATTTTGCAATTATCAAATCAATCTATACACTATCAATAGCACTATTTAATGCACGCAGCAAATAATCCTATCATACGATATTAAATTGTTGAAACAAAAAGTATCTATTTCGATCCTATGAATTAAACTGACTTTACTACTAATACTCTTAAAACAATATTTTTATCAGAGAAAAAGGGGCTATCTCAATTGAGATAGCCCCTTCGAATTAATTCTATTTAAATATTAATTAATGTCCCAAAATAATTTTGTGTCCATTTCATCTCCACCGATAGCAGCAGCTGCCGCATCATATTCTGTTCCATTAAGTGTTGCCTCTTCAATAGGATATAAAAATCTAACAGGAACTTCTGGATCTTCATAACCAATAAGATTATCATCATCATCAAAAATTGGAAATCCTTTTAGAATTCCGAAATCCAATAAACGATAAGTTGTCCATCCCTCAAAACCATTATTAAATAATGATATCCATTTTTGAGATCCTATCTTAACCTTCCAATCTCCAGTTGCAGTTGTATAAGCTACCTCAGGTTGTGCCAAAAAAGTAGATGCTTCTGTACCATCAACACCCCATTCTGCCATAGATGCTAATACAGCTGCATTATAATGATCTTCTGCAGTACCAGTAACAGTGTAACCTCTCTCAGCTGCCTCTGCAAGTAAAAATTCAACCTCTGCATAAGACATCAAAACACCTTCCAATTCTGGGTCATGAAATAAATCTCCAATATGTGAATTCTTAGAATAAGAATTTGCAGTTCCGTAAATTCCACCTTTATAAGATCCGTCATATAACGTAAAATAAACAGAACGTCTTGGATCATTTTGAGCATTCATGTAATCCACTAAATGATTTGCAGCAACGAAATCTTTTCTACCACTTTGTACCAAATCTACCCATAAAGGATTAGTATTTGGTGATAATGGCATATAATCTATTTTAAAATTATCTGCATTACTACTAATTAGAGTATTACTAATTGCTTCTTCAGCAGTCGCCTGTGCAACTGATGGATTTACATCTGCCAATCTTAATGCAAGTCTTAATTTTAAAGAATTTGCATATTTCAACCAATTTGACATATTTCCTCCATAAATTGGATCATTTGCATCTAACCCTCCATAACCAGTACTGATCATATCAATTGCATTATCCAATTCTGTCAAAATATTTGAATATACAGTTGCAGCATCATCATAAGAAGGTTCTGGATTTTCAATATCTAATGCATCTGTATATGGAACATCTCCAAACAAGTCTACTAAATTAGAATATGCAAGGACCTCTATTATTTTAATACAAGCAAGCTTATTATCACGAATAGCTTCTTCACTTACTGGATTAACGCCTGGTAAAACAGCATTATTAATAGAAACTTTAGCCCCATCTAAATCTTTCAAAACATCGCGGTACAATGTTCGCCACATATTTCTACCAATATTTCTTGTGGTCTGATTATATTGACTTTCATCAGGATAGGTAGTTTGAGCCCAATATTGAGAATAAAGTCTGAATACATTACTATTAACATTAGTATTCAACATTAAATAATAATAATCAAGAACAGCATTTGTAAACAATGGTCCTGGAGGAACTTCCGATGCATTTTTTGTATCTGTATTTCTCTCTTCCAAATCATCATCGAATCCTGAACATGCCGATATCACAGCAAGT
>NZ_BAZX01000040.1 GCF_001310955.1 Marinifilum fragile JCM 15579 | reverse complement strand
CACACAAAAAAGTCATTCGGGAAAAATGAATGACTTTTTTACATTATATGTAAGGAACAAAATTCTACTCCTTATTTTTCTTTTTTGATACATCAAATATCAATACTCCACTAGTTTTAATGTAATTTTCTTTATCTACCCCCGAGTATCCCTTCAATTCTGCTTGTTTCTTCAACTCCTGGTATCGCATAGCATCTTTTTTTAGTTTCCTCCTAAAAGATACGTCATCATATTTTGCATTGAAATGCATTTGTAATTCTTCTTGAGCATCTCTCGTTACAATCGATTCATTCTTTTTGGCCTTTGAGTTTTTCATGTATAAGTGATATGCCAATAACTTTTCAACATTGGTGTGATATTCTTTTAATTTCTCAATACTGACCTTGTCATTATTCATTTTATCATTAAGCGTATACTCAAAATAGTATTGACCTCCATTCATTTTCACTTGTCCAAATTGAAAACCATTACTTTCAATTTCTGGAAATAATAAATAGGTATTCTTCTCTGTTAAATCAATGGTATCTCCTAAAATTGGGTGCAAACAAATTATTTTTTGTTGTGCATTTACCAAGCTAGTAAAACAACATGCCACTATGATAAAAAAAATGTTCTTCATAAGTAAGTATTTTCACAAGTGATTTTATATTACATTTTAAATATTCCGTTAAATTTAATTAAAATCAATCTCACTGACAATATTTCCAAATAAAAACATTTTCAACTTTAACGTTTTATTGCCTTAATCTGATCAAGGGTAACACTACCATAATCATTCCCCCAGGAGTTAAGTACAAAGTTGAATACCAAAACCAGCTCCTCATCAGTTAATCCCGATGCCGGCATAAGACCATTGTATTTTACTCCATTTACTTTAATGGGTTTATTACTTCCAAACTTCACCATATGAATGGCATCTTCTAAATTATCTCTTAAATAATCAGAGCCTGCCAAAGGCGGATAAAATTTTTCAATTCCTTTCCCCGACTGCATATGACAATTCATACACTTCGCTCGAAATAAAACCGCACCTTGCTCTAAATCCTTTTCCGATAATGTTATTTTTTGATCTGTACTTACAGTCTTTTTTTTATCAGATCCTCCACAAGCAGATACTAGAAAGAATGAGAAAAAGACAAATATTAGGTTTATTAATTTCATGCTTCAGATTCTTGTTTAGACCTAATAAAAATAATCAACACAAGTGATATTATCAAAATAAAACTACCATATAAATAGCTAAGTGTCGTAAAAAAAGATAGTTAAGCATAAAAAACCACAAAATTATTTTATATATTTATATAGAACCACTTAACCGGACGAGAATAATTTTATTGGATTATTGCCCATTTTCTCTCCTTAACCTTAAAATTTGGAGGAATAACTATGAAGTTAAAATTTGCTATTTGCCTTGCCTTTCTTCTTCAGTCTTTTATTTCGATTAGTCAAAATGTTAAAGAATTGTATTATGACTTTGAAGTAGGAATAATAGAACATCTTGACGAGTATATCCCTGAGGATATAATGATAACCAATGAAGCCGGACAATTGGTTAATTTGAAAAAACAAATCGATAAACCTACTGCATTAATATTTGTTTACTTCAGATGTCCTGGCATTTGCAGTCCTTTAATGGATGGATTAGCGAAGTAATAGAAAAGAGTGATCTAGAACTTTCCAAAGATTACCAAGTCATAACAATCAGCTTTGATCCTAATGAGAGCATTGACTTGGCAATTAAAAAGAAAAATAACTATAAATCATTGGTTAAAGGAAAGAACACCGAAGAAGGTTGGAAATTCTTTACCGCTGACAGTATTAATATCGCAAAAGCGACACAAAGTATGGGGTTTCGCTATAAGAAAACTGGTAATGATTATACGCATGCAGCTACAGTTATCGTACTTAGCCCAGAAGGGAAAATTACCAGATATCTAAATGGAACCTACTTTCTTCCATTCGAATTTAAATTGGCCATGCTCGAGGCATCAAAAGGGCAAGCCGGGCCAACCATTAATAAAATATTACAGTACTGTTATTCTTATGATCCTGTTGGACAGGCCTATGTTTTAAATATTACAAAGATCACCGGCACAATTATATTGGTCATGGGTTTAATCATATTCCTCTTGCTGGTGATTAAAAAACCACGAAAAAAGAAAGTTTAACTACTGATTACAGATAAATACCAATACATATGTCAGAAACCGTAAATCAGCACACCGAGGTGAGTTACCTTGAATACAAAGGAAGATTCAAAGGGCTGTTTGCCTGGATTTTCTCCACGGACCACAAACGAATTGGTCTGCTCTATTTGTACAGCATGTTAGTATTGTTTAGTGTAGCAGCATTACTTGGGCTTGCAATGAAAATTGAGCTTATAGCTCCAGGCAAGACCATTATGGATGCACAAACGTATAATAGTTTCTTTACATTGCATGGAATTACAATGATTTTTCTAATTGTTGTACCAGGTTTACCTGCTGTTTTCGGGAACTTTTTCCTGCCAATAATGATTGGAGCAAAAGATGTAGCTTTTCCTAAGTTGAACCTTCTCTCCTGGTGGATCTATATAGCTGGGGCATTCATTGCATTATCTGCTCAATTTATAGGTGATGGACCACCAGATACTGGCTGGACATTCTACGCTCCATATAGTTTTAGAACAGGTACCAACATGCTACCTGCAGTTACTGGCGCATTTGTATTAGGTTTTTCATCCATTGCAACTGGTATTAATTTTATTGTAACCGTGCACAGAATGCGTGCGCCTGGTATGACATGGATGAAAATGCCATTATTCCCTTGGGCACTTTATGGTACAGCTTGGATTCAAGTATTGGCTACTCCAATTGTAGGTGTTACCCTTTTAATGATTGTATTGGAAAGAACCATGCACATTGGATTTTTCGATCCTGCATTGGGTGGAGATCCGATCCTTTATCAGCACCTATTCTGGATATACTCTCACCCGGCTGTGTATATCATGATATTACCAGCAATGGGCGTAATCTCAGAAATCATCCCAACATTTGCCCGTAAAACCATTTTCGGATACAAGGCCATTGTAGTATCTACACTTGCCATTGCATTTGTAGGATACTTTGTATGGGGACATCACATGTTTACTTCAGGAATGAGTGGTACAGCTTTGTATACATTCTCTATATTAACGTTCTTCGTAGCCATACCAAGTGCTATCAAAATCTTTAATTGGGTGGCTACCTTGCATAAGGCTTCAATTGATATTCAAACTCCTTTTTTGTGGGCACTTTGCTTTCTGTTTGTTTTTATGGTTGGTGGATTATCGGGAATGGTATTAGGAGCATTATCAACCAATGTTTACCTGCATGATACTGCTTTTGTTGTTGCACACTTCCACTTTATTGTATTCGGAGGAACAGGTTATGCCTTCTTTGGAGCCATTCATTACTGGTATCCAAAAATGTTTGGAAAAATGTACGATAAATCTTGGGCCAATATTGGTTTGGCAATATTCTTTACAGGATTTAATACCCTTTACCTCCCAATGTTTTATTTGGGTATGACAGGTATGCCTCGTAGATATTACGACTATGTTGAAGAATTTCACGGTCCAAACATTGTATCATCACTTGGTGCTTTACTGATGATATCAGGTTTAATTATCATTATCACCAATCTTGTTCGGTCTGCCAAATATGGAATACCAGCCGAATCTGATCCTTGGAAAGGCAAAACTCTGGAATGGACTGTAGCAAGTCCACCTAGTCTTGAAAATTTTGAACAAATTCCTACAGTAACTAAACACCCTTATGGATATGAATGATCATCAGGTACACATAGACGAGCATAGAGACGATGAAGGTGCTAAAACAGGTATGTGGATTTTCATTTTCACCGAACTGTTGTTATTTGGAGGACTATTCATTGTTTATTCGGTATATCGCTACTTAAACCCTTTGGCTTTTCATTTGGCTGCCGAAGAGTTAAATACTACTCTGGGAACAATCAATACAGCCATTCTATTGGTGAGCAGTATGACCATTGCCATGTCAATTAGTGCAATTCAATACAAAAACAAAAGGCTTACACTGATTTTAATGACAATCACACTTTTACTGGCTCTGGCTTTATGGTAAACAAATACTTCGAGTGGAGTGGCAAAATTTCACATGGTATTTATCCGGGAAGTATGACTTTACAAGAAGCAAGTAGAGGTGAATTGCTATTTTTCGGCTTGTATTACGCCATGACAGGCTTACATGCGCTTCATATTGTAATAGGTATGGCATTTATTGGCTATGTAATGAATCTGGTTGTTAAAAATGAAGTACAACACGATAATTTTGCCATACTGGAGAACAGCGGTCTGTACTGGCACCTTGTCGATTTAATTTGGATTTTCCTTTTCCCATTATTTTATCTCATTACCTAAATAAACAACTATGGAAAAAGACCAACATACACACATCGTTAAGTACAAAACATATGTATTTGTATTAATAGCACTGTTGATTATGACATCTATTTCTGTAGCAGTAACAGGAATAAATTTAGGACCATATACAGTTACAGTAGCATTGCTCTTGGCAAGTTTCAAATCAATTTTGGTACTGCTAATTTTTATGCATTTAAAATTCGACAAGAAATTTTACGGCATTATGGTAGCGAGTGTGTTTATGCTGCTTGCCTGTGTTATAGTTATTACATTCATGGACTACTTATACCGATAGCTTATGTTTTCGAAAGGAATAGCGGATGCTTCAAATTTTGTTAAAGGTGTTGATACCTCATTTGTGGTGATTTTAGGAATTATTTTATTCTTTCTTATTGGAATCACTGTTGTAATGATATACTTCGTTTTTCGATACCGCAAGTCGAAACACCCAAAAGCCAAACAAATTCATGGAAGTGTTAGTTTAGAAATATTGTGGACAATTATACCAACTGCCTTGGTTATGGTAATGTTCTACTATGGATGGATAGGATACAAACCTATGAAAGAAGTACCTGATGATGCTTTTGAAATCAAAACTATTGGTAGAATGTGGAATTGGCAATTTGAATACAAAAATGGAAAAACTACCGATACTTTATATGTACCCATCAATCGAGCCATTAAACTTGATCTGGTGGCATTGGATGTACTCCATAGTGTTTACATTCCGGCCTTTCGACTGAAACAAGATGTTGTTCCAGGACAAAAACATATGATGTGGTTCATACCAGGCAGAGAGGGCGAATTTGATTTGTTCTGTACGGAATATTGTGGCTTGCGACATTCCTACATGCAAACATCCGTAATTGTTATGCCTCAGGAAAAATTCGACTCTTGGTATATCGATACAACTCAAACTGTACAGTTGATATCGGATAAACCAGGTGCCTTAGGACTTTCCATTGTGAAGAAAAATGGATGTTTAGCATGCCATTCCATTGATGGATCGAAGCTGGTTGGTCCAACTTGGAAAGGTTTATTTGGTAAGATAGAAACTGTGAAAACAGGTAAACAAAAAAGAGAGGTTGTTGTTGATAGTGCTTATATTTTAAATTCTGTCTACAATCCAAATGATGATATCGTAGATGGATATCAAAAAGGATTGATGCTATCCTATAAGAACGAACTTACCGAGGAAGACATTGGAGAAATTATTGAATTCATGAAAACTTTAAGCGAGAACAAGTAATATATGAACATACAAGCAAAAATAGCAGTCATTCTGGAATTAGGGAAAGTTAAAATAGCAGTCCCAATAGCCATATCGTGTTTTACAGGTTTTATTCTTTATACTCCTGAAATTTCCTGGCAAATGTTTTATGTTGTTTTTGGCATATTTTTGATTGTAATGGGAGCTTCAGCTTTGAATCATATACAGGAATACAAGAAAGATGCCTTAATGAAAAGGACTAAATTCAGGCCTATTCCGTCGGGAAAAATTAGCATTTCTGAAGCGGTTCGTTGGAGTGTCTTGTTTCTTTTAACAGGTTGTGCATTTCTTGCCTGGGGTGGAAATATTACCAGTTTATGGATTGCTATCCTTTCTATTTTCTGGTACAATTTGGTATACACACCCTTAAAACAATTTACAGCTTTTGCCGTAGTTCCTGGTGCTTTAAGCGGTGCTTTTCCTCCTTGGATAGGTTGGGTAGCTGCAGGAGGTGATTTACTGGCTCCTCCAATTCTGGCTCTCTCCTTCTTCTTTTTTATAGGCCAGATTCCACATTTTTGGCTTTTATTGATGTTATATGGCGAAGATTATAAACAAGCAGGTTTTAAAGTGCTGATTGATGTATTCACTTTTAGTCAGATTCGAAAAATCACTCTGATTTGGATGTTGTCAACCATAGTTGTAGCCTTATTACTTCCGATATTTAGAGTGATTTCATCTCCAATTCTAATTTGGTCTTTATTATTTCTTTCCTTATGGATCATACCAAACAGTTTTATTTTATTGAAGAAAGATGAACGATTGAACATTAAAAAGTTATTCCTTAGACTCAATCTGTACTTTTTACTGGTCATGATCATGATCAGTATCGACCGATTGTATTTTTAGAATCTGTTACTAAAATGTTATTAGTAATTATTTACTAGACATTTACACTGATACTAATTAAATTTATAAATCAACTAAACCAAAATACGATGAAGAAAATATTAATTCTAATACTGACGCTGGGATTATTTGCAGCATGTCAGTCGAATACAAAAAAATCGGAGAAACCTGAAGAGGCAACAGCTAGCCAAGTTGTAGAATACCAGAAAATGGAGTTTGATGTTACAGGAATGACCTGTACTGGTTGTGAAAACACTGTAATAAATGGATTAAAACAACTAGATGGGGTTAAAGAGGTAAAAGCTTCTTATAAAAACAATAAGGTAACCATTATGGTTGAAAAAGATAAAGTTAACCGTGAAGAGATTGCACAAAAAATTGAAACGGTTGGCTATACTGTTAATGAATAAAAGTTTTTGTAAGTGCTATTTTGTGAATGTAGAATTACAAGATTTTTCTACTTTTTACCATTCTTACTTTCAAGACTTTCATAAAAAAGAGACATCTGAGATGAAATGTCTCTTTTTTATGCGGCAAAATTCCTATTGTCCAATTGCATTTCCTTGAAGCTCCACTTTGATGTACTCAATAATCTTCCAGCGATCTTCGGGCTTAATTTGTGGGCCGTGGGCTCCCATTACTCCAAATCCTACAGTAATCACATGAAAAAATTCTCCTCTGGGAGTCTTTTTTAAAATATCAGTCGTTAAATTTTTGGGTGCAAAAGGATATTTCCCACTTGTATATAAAAATCCTTTTCCATCGCCCTTTTCACCATGACAGTTGATACAGAAAATTGTAAAGAGTTCCTTTCCCCTTTCCACATCTTCGCTTGTCATTTCAACCATATTAATAACATTCTGTCCTGCCCAAATTCTATTTTCTGGTGTTTTCTCAAATTCATAAGGAATCATCTCTCGCGGAATAGTTCCTTCAGCCGGTAGTCTTAATATTTTTCCATCAGCAAAATTCGGATTTGATGAATAAGCCTCATAAGCTCTGGACACTTGCATATCAGGAAAATAGGAATAACCCGGATGATTGTTATCCTTATCACAAGAAGTCATTATGCCTGCTAACAAAAGCACAAAAACCGATATGTATGTTTTTTTTCTCATAATCAATTTATTAAAGTGATTAAATCAGGTTTCATAATGAAAACTTTCTTTGAGTAAAGGATCATTTTTAACCAACAATGGTGTTTTGGTCAATGAAGCTAATACCACATACAAGAATCCTCCCAGATACAAAGCTGCGAATCCTATTTCCACTAAGCCAATCTGTGCTTCATTCCCAATGGTTCCCGGAATCACAAGCATATAAATATTCAACCAGTGACCAATCAATACAATGATTGCCACGAAACTTAACCATTTCAAATTTCGTTTCGAATCTCTTGTCATTAATGCCAAAAACGGGAACAAGAAATTGATAATAAGCACTGTAAAAAATAGAACAGTGTGATCTTTTAATCGTGGAGCAAAGTATGCCGTTTCCTCAGGAATGTGACTATACCAAATCAAAAGGTATTGGGAGAACCACAAATACATCCAGAAAATACTGAAAGCAAACAGGTATTTCCCCATATCATGAATATGTTCCTTATTGATATATTCCAAATATCCTTGTGCTTTCAAGAATGCAATCAGTAATATAATTGTCGCGATTCCGCACACAAACATTCCGATAAAAATAAACCAGCCAAACAAGGTACTAAACCAATGTGCATCAATGGACATGATCCAATCCCAGCTCATGGTTGAGCTTGTTATGGCAAAAAAAACCATGAACAAAGCAGCCAATATTTTTCCCCTTTTGTGATATTTTAAATCTGGATTTAAGTCCTGATCTAGCGTATTCTTTCTTAGCAGATAAGTTAAACCAATCCATCCAAGAAAATAAAATGCCATACGAGCAAAAAAGAAAGGAACGTTTAGGTAAGCTGCTTTTCCTTCTAGAATAGGATCGTGTAAGCCTTCGTGAGACCAGTGATACAAATCGTGCATTCCAAAATAGATTAGAAACATTAATACTGCCGATATGGGTAAGAATTTGGTCAAAGCTTCAGGAATCCGCTTTAAAGCTGTATACCAACCTGCATATGCAATTTTATGGAGAGCCAAGAAAACTCCTCCAAAAAGAGCTATAAACAAGAAATACAAGTTATTGATCAAAACATTGGCCCATAACTCTTGTCTGTTGGGCGATTCAATAAAATAGCCTAAAATCAGCAAGAGAATTCCAACACCCGCTATGGATAAAATTCCATATTGTGTTTTTCGTTTTAAAGTATATTTATCTTCCATCTGAGTGCGATTTTGCAGGTTATTTCTCAATCTCTTTCACTTTTATTTCCTGAGCTTCTTCCTTTGCAAGGATTTCTTTTACCATCTCATCCTGATTTCCACCCTCATCCAAATCAATAATGATCATGAAACGATCATCTGTAATTCTTTCATCGTGTATCGGATTATTGGCACCAGGTCCTAACTTAGAACGAATCAGGAATGCGAAAACCATCCCGAATGAAGCAAACAGTACCGTTAACTCAAAAGTTATAGGAATAAAGGATGGTATTGCAAAATGTGGCTTCCCACCAATAAATAAAGGATAATCTACAATAAATGCCCAGGCCTGAAAACCAAAGGCCAAAATACAACCAATGGCTCCCGAAATAAAACCTACCGTAGGTATATTCGACCGTTTAAATCCTAAAATTGAATCCAAACCATGAATTGGGAAAGGTGTCAAAACATCTTGTATGGAAACTTGCTTCTCTTTTAAGTCTTTTGCTGCCCTTAAAAGATTCTCCTCATTCTCGAAATATGCTGAAATGTATCTCCTCATGTCACTAATGTTTTTCAGATTTATCTTTCTTGTCTCCTGAGCTCTTCAATACACTCTTCACTTCGGCAATGGCAATCACCGGAAATACTCGAATGAACAAAAGAAAGCAGGTAAAGAACAAACCAAGTGTTCCGATAAAAATTCCGACTTCCACTATAGTTGGTTCATACATCGACCAGCTTGATGGTAAATAATCACGGTGAAGAGAGGTTACAATAATTACAAATCGCTCGAACCACATTCCGATATTGATGAAAATGGATAGAATGAAAGTAAATACAAGATTACGTCTAAGTTTCTTAATCCATAACAATTGTGGCGAAATCACATTACAGGTCATCATGATCCAGTAAGCCCACCAATATGGTCCTGTTGCACGATTTAGGAATGCATATTGCTCATATTCTACTCCCGAGTACCAGGCAATAAACAGCTCGGTGATATAAGCAATACCAACAATTGAACCAGTTGCTATAATGATCTTATTCATCGATTCGATATGACCGACGGTAATATAATTCTCAAGATTTAAAACCTTTCTGGTTATTATCAGCAAGGTCAATACCATGGCAAAACCAGAAAAGATAGCCCCGGCCACAAAATAGGGCGGAAATATGGTTGTATGCCAGCCAGGTATCACCGAGGTAGCAAAGTCTGTACTTACAATACTATGAACAGATAATACCAAGGGTGCTGCCAAACCTGCCAAAATCAAACTGATTGATTCATGTCGCTGCCAGTGTTTTGCTGATCCAGTCCATCCAAAACTCAACAGGCCGTATATCCATTTCTTGAATTTAGATTTTATTCTATCGCGAATTGTTCCAATATCGGGAATCAAACCAACATACCAGAATAGCAATGACACCGTAAAGTATGTGCTAATGGCAAAAACATCCCACAACAAAGGAGAGTTAAAATTCACCCAAAGTCCACGCGTATTTGGGTAAGGGAAAACGAAAAATCCCAATAAAGGTCGTCCCATGTGAATTAACGGAAACAATCCGGCACACATTACTGCAAACAAAGTCATTGCCTCTGCGGAACGATTGATACTGGTTCTCCATTTTTGACGGAACAATAGTAAAATTGCAGAAATAAAAGTACCCGCATGACCGATACCAACCCACCATACAAAGTTGGTAATCCCCCATCCCCAACCAATGGTTTTATTTAGTCCCCAGGTTCCTATTCCATTCCAAATGGTATATCCCATCATAGCCAGTCCAAATAGTAAAGCAGAAACAGTTAAAGTGATACCTGCATACCATGCTTTACCAGGCTTACCTTCAATAGGAGCGGATATTTCGTCCGTTATTTTCTTGTAGGTCTTGTTCCCTGTTACAAGGGGTTCTCTTATAGGCGACACATACATAAGCGTGGATTTATGAGTGGTTCATTTTTTTATTTCTAATCTTTGTCAAATAGCTTACCGATGGCAAAGTGTGAATCTCTTCCAGTAAGTGGTAGTTTCTCTTGCTAGAGGTTTCTTTTACCAATTTGCTCTCTTTATCGTTTAAATCACCAAAAATGATTGCTCCAGAAGGACATGCCTGCTCACAGGCAGTTTTGATTTCTCCATCTTTCACTTTTCTGCCTTTAATTTTCGCATTCAGTTTCCCTTCCTGAATTCTTTGAACACATAAAGAGCATTTTTCAATTACACCTTTGGCTCTAACTGTTACATCAGGATTCAACACCATCCTCTTTAAATCAATAGTCATTTCAGCCACATCATGAAGATTGTTCGGAATCGAATCTGCTTTGGTAAAGTCAAACCAATTGAATCGGCGCACCTTATACGGACAGTTGTTTCCGCAATATCTGGTACCAATACAACGATTGTATGCCATTTGATTTAAGCCTTCGCTGCTATGACTGGTAGCTGCTACCGGACAAACATTTTCGCAAGGTGCATTATCGCAATGTTGGCACATTACTGGTTGGAAGGATACATCCGGATTAAATTCATCTCCCGAAAAATATCTATCTATTCTAATCCATGACATTTCGTGGGCACGAATTACTTCCTTTTTCCCAACTACAGGAACATTATTTTCTGCCTGACATGCTATTGAACAGGCCCCGCATCCAACGCATGAGTTTAAATCTACAACCAATCCCCAATGATGATTAGGGAACTTTGGTTTTTCGTAAATACTTGCATTCTCATAGGCATGATGCGATTCATTCCCTGCTGCAGGATTCTTTTTATACTCTTCCAGGTCTGCTTCCCTAACTATGGCTCTCCCCTCCATCGAATGATGTGTCTGGGTCATGGCCAAATCGTACTTCTCTCCCGTTTTTATTAGGTTCACATTGTCAATAAAATCGACACTTGAATTATGTAGAGAATTTACATTTACACCAACATTCTTTCCTACAATACCACAAACCTGGCGTCCATAACCTTTAGCAACTGCAACGGTATTATAAGCTTGTCCAGGCAATACATAAACAGGAAGTTTCACTTTTGAATTTACCTCAACAACATCACCAGTTTCCATCATCAATTCACTGGCTAATTTTGGAGAGATACACAAGTAATTGTCCCAACAGATTTTACTTATCGGATCTGGCATTTCCTGTAGCCAAGGATTATTGGCCATCTTACCATCTCCAATGGCTATTGATTCATAAACCTGTAACTCTATTCCTTTACTCTTTGGCTGTTTGGCAAGCTCATCAAGAATATTATTTATTCCACCGTAATTAAACTTGGTATCGGAAACTGATTTTAGATTTGGCTCGAATACTCCTTGCTGTAAAGTATTGTTCCAATAGGTAACAAAGTTTGGATAAGTATTTTGCATCGGGTAAAAATTCTTTTCCCAATAGGCTTTTATGAATTTCAAATAGTCCGGATCTTCTCCAATCCAGCTTAGTAGTGACGACTGAAATTGTCGTGTATTAAAAAGAGGACGAATTCCAGGTTGCATTAAACTGTACCGATTGGCCTTAGGCTCAAAATCGTTCCAACTTTCCAAATAGTGATTATCAGGAGCTACAAATTTCATTAAAGATGTCGTTTCATTTGGCACCTCATCCAAGGCAATCGTAAATCCTATTTTTTTTAGTGCTAAAGCAAATTCGTCACCTTTATAGTAATCGAAAACAGGATTTACACCATAAGCTAGTAAAGCTTTAACCTTACCTGCTTTCATATCTTCAAGCAAATTCTTCATGTCTGATTCTATTGCTTTTGAAGTTTGCAGCTGCTTCTCAAATCTTAGTGTTGATCCATAATTTTCCAATTCATAATTTATCGCATTAACGATTAGCTGAACGTTTACATCATTAGATCCTGATACCACCAGTGATTTGCCTTTGTGAGACCACAGATCTTTGGCTATCCCTTGCATGTCACCGGATGTATTTAGAACTGTGTATGTATCCTTGCCTGCCAATTTTAATATCTCATTGTAGAGCTGTGCAAGCAGGAGTCTTTGCTCAGAAGGTTTTACAGGAATCCTTTTGTCGGCATTACTGCCCGTAAGCGACAACCTGGATTCTAATTGTATATGTTGAGACATGGAAGTATTGCCATCACTCAATTTTCTCTTTTTTGCATACTGTCTGATATACTCAACCGGCATAAGCCATGTGCCAAGAAAATCTGCATCAAAACTTACAATTATATCTGCATAATCAAATCGATAATCGGCAATACCAGCTTTGCCAAAGCACATTTTGCTAGCTTGAATCAGTGCGGAATATGATTGACTGTCGTACTGTACCCATTTTACATTTGGATATTGGGCAATAAACTTTTGAATAACACTTATTGTGCTTGGACTATAAACACTCGAAGTAAGCAATACAACTTCCTCATTGGCATTTTTTAAACGATTTAGCTCCTTTCTAACAAATTCATCCAGTTCCTCCCACAATAACTTTTCGTTTTCTTTCAGTGGATTCTTATAACGACTCGTATCATATAAATCTAAAACCGAAGCTTGTACCCTTGAACTGGTTCCTCCATTGGTAACTGTTGACAAATCATTCCCCTCAATCTTAATTGGTCTTCCCACCCGGGTTTTAATTAAAATGCTACAAAAATCACTTCCTTTTGCAAAGCTGGAAGCATAATAGTTGGCTTTGCCTGGTGTTATTTCTTCAGGCTTAATCAGGTAAGGAATGGCTTTTTGAACTGAGTTTTCGCAGCTAGCTACCACTGTACTAATGGCAAGACTGTATCCACAAAGTTTCAAAAAATCGCGTCGGTTGCTTTTGGAACCATTTTCATTCTTGTCAAAAATATCTAAGATCTGCTCCAGATTTCCTTTTGGCATAGGTTGATCCGAAATAGAGTTTTCTTTATTTTTAAGTTCAGTAAGGCTTTTCCAATATTTCTTCATAGGTAAACGATTATCAAGTGATACAAATTAGATGGTTGAGTTTTGCCCTAAGTCCTCTAGTAATGACAACGAGCACACTCCCTTCCTCCGATATCCGTTACTCTAACACTATCTATTGCTCCCGAGGTAAGTTGCTCGTGTAGCTCTTTGAATGATTCAGAATAGTATCCATTTTCGCGAAAATCAACTGCTGTTTTATCATGACAATCCAAACACCACCCCATAGAAAGATCTTCGACCTGTTTCAGCACATGCATTTCCTCGACTACTCCATGACATTCCTGGCAATCTCTTTTCCCAACATTAGCATGTTGAGCATGACTAAAGAAAACATGATCCGGAAGTTGATGAATGCGAATCCACTCAACAGAGGTGTTATTTTCAATGGCAGCATGAATCTTATTAATTTCAAACTTTCCTGAGTTGGTTCCCTCACGCACAATTAAATGGCAATTGAGGCATAGGTTCACATGAGGTATTCCTGCCGATTTACTTTCATCAACGGTAGTGTGACAATATCGACAATCTATTTTGTTATCAGTAGCATGTATTTTATGCGAGAATTTAATTGGCTGAATAGGGGCATAATTTTGCTTTCTTCCAAGAGCCATCGCACCTTCGGCAAGCATCTGAATCTGGTAACCAAACGCAAAAATAAAAATCAGTACAGGAATAATTTTATACTTGATTTTCTTCGTAAAGAAAAGATCCACCAAAGCCAATGTGATTAATGCACCTAAAAAGAAAAACAAAATTAGGTTGTTCACTTTTGGTTTTGTTTCATAAAGAACGCTGTTATTCAACTTCTGTAAATAGGATTTAATATATCCCAACTCCTCATCTGAAAAGGAATAGTCTTTATGAGACTTTTCCATTTTTTTTCCCAATGGAGACATTAAAACCGAGCGAAATTCATCAATGGATTTATTAGCAAAAGTTCCTGCAATGTCTTTGGCAGAAGGATTCCAGTTTAATGTATCGATGTAATTGATATTGTGACATGAAACACAAGATTGCCACTCCACAGGAGTTCTCGTTAATCCTTTAAACAATCTTTCGCCTCTCTTTTCACTATTTAAAAAGTAATCAAAATGACTGGAATGATCATCTTTTATTGTAGAATCGGCCTCACTAGCAAGAATTTGAAATGGGGCAAGCTGCAAAATAAATATGAACAAGGCACATGTTAATCTGTAGGGTTTACTCATAGGTCAGGCATTAATTACAGATAAGGTTATATTATAGCAATTCGCAATCGTGCAATGTCAAAATGATTGTTTCTGCTCTTCTCTCCCCCTACAATTCATCAACATTTCAAGAAACAATCCATGCGAATCTTTTTTCTTAAATGACTCGCTCTCTACCAAATATAACAATTTAAACTATTAAATCACAGCCTTTTCACATAACAAACTGCAATAATTAGCATGACAATAAAAGACTGCAGTGTCTTTTATTAGTATTTCCTAAGAATCCCTGAATTTCAAAAAAAATTAAAAAAACACAGTTTCTAAATAATTTTTGTGCTTAAAAACGGCTACAAACAAAAAGATGCCTCATTAACATGAAGCATCTAATGCATGAATTTCTTAAACCTTTAAAAGTCGTACCTGGAACTTTTCAATGTTCTGCCTAGCACTTTTAAATGTTGTACCTAGAACTTGTTCAAGTTGTAGGTACTACTTTTATAAATGGTACCTACCACTTTTTATTACTCCAGTAATGAGTCTAAAATTCCCCCACTACTCTCCTTCGAAGCATTTGGTCCTCCTGTGCTTAGCTGGTTCACCAACTTACGAATTGGCATAGATTGAATCCAAACTTTTCCTCTTCCACTAAGAGTTGCAAGAAAAAGACCTTCTCCACCAAACAGCATCGATTTCAATCCTCCTGATTGCTGAATATCAAAATTTACTCCTTCCTGATAACCAACTACACAGCCGGTATCCACGCGAAGTGTTTCTCCGTTCAGCTCATGCTCTATTAAAGTACCTCCTGCATGAATAAAAGCCATACCATCTCCCTGTAGTTTTTGCAGAATAAATCCTTCTCCTCCAAAAAAACCAGATCCAAGCTTACGATTGAAATGCATACTAATTTTTGTTCCCAATGCAGCACATAAAAATGCATCTCGCTGAACTATTACCGATCCTCCCAACTTTTCCAAATCCAAAGGAACAATAGTTCCCGGGTATGGAGCCGCAAACGCTACATGACTCTTTCCCACTCCATGATGAGTAAAGTGAGTGATAAAAATAGATTCGCCAGTTATTTTTCTTGATGCGGCACTTAATAACTTTCCGAACAAGCCTTTATCAGGTTCAGACCCATCACCCATTTTTGCTTCAAACTCAATGCCTTCTTTCATGTAAAGCATCGCCCCAGCTTCAGCAATTACCGTTTCGTTCGGATCCAACTCAATTTCTACCAATTGGATATCGTGTCCTTTAATCTTATAATCAATTTCGTGTGATCTCATATTTTTTCTTTTAAAGTTAACAGATTATTACACAAAATCTTTCTTCATGGATATCAAATTTTATTGAGTTTAAAGAGAAGCAATACTTATTTGGCAGTAAAGCAAGATAATCTGTAACTTTAATAGGCTTTTAATAACTAAATATTGCTGTCATGAAAGTTTTAATTACCGGAGGAGCCGGATATATAGGTACCGAACTGTGCCGAAAATTGAATCAAAATCCTAAAGTAAGCCATATTACCGTATTGGATAATTTAAGTAAGGATAATTACAACCTGTTCCTTCATTCTCAAATTAAGCCTGGAAAGGTAAAGTTTGTAAAGGGTGAACTTTTAGATTCGAGAACACTTGACAGTTTAATAAAAGATGTTGATGTAGTATACCATTTAGCAGCGGAGAATACAAATGATGAAAAGCTGCACCAGATACACGAGCAAGTGAATAATTGGGGAACTGCCGAGTTGATTTATGCTGTAGAAGACAGTAATGTTAAACAATTTGTGTATCTCAGTTCAACTGAAGTATATGGTTATTCCAATCAAGAATATGATGTTTATTCCATGTTAGAACCAACTTCATCGCTTGGTAATTCGAAGTTACGAGGCGAACAACATGTAGAGCGGATTATGTCTAAAATCAACACCCAAATTATTCGCTTAGGAAATGTGTTTGGTTACGGTGTAAGCATGAAAATGAAGGGCATTCTAAATACCTATTGTTCGATTCCCATTTTGTTGGCAAAATATCGATTCACGGCAGTGGCAATCAGAAACTACCCTTTATTTCTCTTGACAAAACAACAAACATTCTGGATAATTTGTTGGGCGGAAGATTAGATTCTGGAGTTTATAATTTGGTAGAGTATAATAAATCGGTTATGGAATTGGTGGAAAATATTCAAAAGAATCATCCTAATATAGAAATGAATTTCACCAATCAACATCTGGAATTACCACAGCAAATGGTGAAAATTGATGAACGAATCTTGAAATTATACAATGGTGAAAAGTTAAGTTTTGAAGAAGAAATGATTGTTTTGAAAAATCACTTTGAAACTTCCAGTATTTAAAATATCATTAGTAAACAAGGATGATTCTATAGAATCATCCTTGTTTGTTATTTAACTCTTAAATATTGTATTGTTGATTTTTCAGGATCTTTAGAGTCTGATCCTAATCCTATTGTGTCATTATTTATAAACTCAACTTTAAATTCCTTATTAGTCCCCAATCCATAAGTAGCAAATAATGCACTTCCTATTTTCTTCTCTGTTAATCTAAACTGTGAATTTGAAGACCTTTTAATATTAATAACCCATGTCTCGTTTGGTTCCACAAAAAATCTTACATACTTATTATCGTTTATCTCAACAACTTTACCTATTAAACTTCCAGAATCGGTTTTCTTTATCTCGATCTTGATACCTTCTAGCATCGATCTTCCTTTTAATTCCCAAGTTCCTATGAATTTATCCATTGAAACCTTTTTCATACTTTCTGTATCACAAGAAGACATGGAAGTAAGCAGACTAGTTAGAAGAAAAAAATTAATAATTAGTATTCTGATTTTCATATTTCTATAATTAAATATTCTGTGTTAATTTCTTTACAAATCGATATTGATTAAAGAACTCTTTGGCAATCACACGCATAATCGTGTAAGATGGTATCGCTAGCATCATTCCAATAATTCCTGCCATACTTCCTGCCATAATAATTACAATGAAAATTTCCAGTGGATGTGCATTCACACTATTGGAATAAATTAAGGGTTGGAACAAAACGTTATCGATAATTTGAACACAAGCAAAAACCAATGCCATATATCCAAGCAATGGTAAAATTTCAGCATAAAAATCAGCATGTATATTGGTTGCAATTCCTATAATCATTCCGAATATGGCTCCAATTATTGGCCCAATGTAAGGAATCACATTCATTATTCCTGCAAAAAGCCCAATTACCACTGCAGTTCCAAAAGGCAAACCAACTATACTCAAGCCAATGGTAACCAGAAATCCAACCAATATTACTTCAAAGAATAACCCCACAAAGTAACGCATCAGTAGGTTTTTAATTGAGTCCAATACATGAAGTACCCCTTCTTCGTGTTTTGCTGGTACCATTAAAACTACACCACTGGTAAACAAACTGCTATCCTTTAAAAAGAAAAAGGTAATGAATGAAATGGAGAAGAGCGCAATAAATATGTTTCCCAATGTACCTGCCAGAGATCCAAATATCGATGACACATCAGAAATCTTTACAAAAGAAGTAAAATTATCAATTACAACAGCTTTCAGGTTAAAATTGTCTCCTTCCGCAGAATATTTTGCAATTAATGTTTCGAGATTTTTAATAGGTTCTTCCAAACTGCGAGCTGCCGCATTTACGTCGATGGTAGATAATTCTTCGGCCTGATCAGCAACCATTGGGATAAAGGTTCGAAAAAATATTACCATTACAAACCAAAGTAATATCAAGGTAATTCCTGCCGATAAAGCAGGTGGACAGGTCCATTTCTTGATTTTTACTTTGTTCAAAAAATCAACAACAGGTCGACCAATAAAAGATAATACTACCGAAATTAAAATGTAAGTAACAATATTACTAAAATACCAAACCATTATGCCTAATATGATTAGACCAATGGCTACCAAAATATATTTCCCTTTTCCGTTCATTCTTGAAAAGCAATTAAATGTGTAATATCAGTAAGGAATAACCGAACTTAAAAGTAAGAATTTTTATGACACAAAGGTCTAAAAAAGAAAAAGGCTCTCGATTTGAGAGCCTTTATTCTAATTCTTATCCTGATTATATTTTCAGTGGGTTCTTAACTTTCTGCTTCATTAAAGCAATATCAAGAACTTCCATAATCTCATCTACAAAATGGAATTTTAATCCTTTTAAATAAACATCCTTAATTTCTTCGATATCTTTCTTATTCTGGTTACAAAGAATAATCTCCTTAATTCCAGCACGCTTGGCTGCAAGGATTTTTTCCTTAATTCCACCAACTGGCAACACTTTACCTCGTAAGGTAATCTCACCAGTCATAGCAAGATTTTTCTTCACTTTACGCTGTGTAAATGCTGAAGCCATTGCTGTTACCATAGTTACACCTGCTGATGGTCCATCTTTTGGAATTGCTCCTTCAGGAACGTGAACATGAAGATTCCACTCATCAAAAGCTTCTTTCTTAATGTCCAAAGAATCACAGTGTGCATGCAAGTATTCCTGAGCCAACAATGCAGACTCTTTCATTACATCACCAAGATTTCCTGTTAAGGTCAATTTTCCTTTACCTGCAGAAAGACTTGATTCAATGAATAGGATTTCACCTCCTACCGAAGTCCATGCCAAACCTGTAACAACACCAGCATAATCGTTACCCTGATACTTCTCACGGTTGAACATTTCTGCTCCCAAATACTCCTTCAAATCTTCTGTTTTAAGATTGATATCGTATTTTTCATCCATGGCAACCTTACGAGCCACTCTACGCATAATTTTAGCAATACGTTGATCTAATGCACGAACACCAGATTCACGAGTATATTTATCAACCACCTCAGCAATTACTTCTTTCGATATTTTAATATGATCTGAGGTAATTCCATGATTTTCCATTTGCTTAGGAATCAGGTGACGTCGAGCAATTTCAACTTTCTCTTCCTGAATGTATCCACTAACATCAATCATTTCCATACGGTCGCGAAGTGGTGCTGAAATAGATCCAACATTATTCGCAGTTGCAACAAACATCACTTTCGATAAATCGTAATCTACCTCAAGGAAATTATCGTGGAAAGCATTGTTTTGCTCTGGATCCAATACCTCAAGCAATGCAGAAGATGGATCTCCTCTAAAATCACTGCCTACTTTATCAATCTCATCCAATATGAATACTGGATTCGATGATCCAGCTTTCTTCATGCCTTGAATGATACGACCTGGCATTGCACCAATATATGTTTTTCTGTGTCCACGGATTTCTGATTCATCGTGCAATCCACCCAAAGACATTCTGACATACTTTCTGTTTAAAGATTCAGCAATCGATTTTCCCAATGATGTTTTACCAACCCCTGGAGGTCCGTAAAGACATAAAATTGGAGATTTCAAATCACCTTTCAACTTAAGCACTGCCAAGTGTTCAATGATACGATCTTTTACTTTCTCCAATCCAAAGTGATCATTATCAAGAACCTTTTGAGCATGCTTCAAATCGAAATTATCCTCGGTATATTCATTCCAAGGTAAATCCAATAATTCCTGCAAATAATTCAACTGAACTGAATACTCAGCTGCAGCTGGATTCAATCTTTGCAGTTTCTTTAACTCTTTCTCAAATGTATTAGCTACTTCTTCAGACCAGTTCTTATCCTCGGCTTTTTCTTCCAGCTCCATGATATCCTGATCGTTTGGACTTCCGCCCAATTCATCCTGAATGGTTTTCATTTGCTGGTGCAACAAGTATTCTCTTTGCTGCTGATCCATATCAGTCTTCACTTTCGACTGAATATCATCTTTCAACTCCAAAACCTGAACTTCACGAACCAAATATTCAAGAAGTTTCATTGCTCTATCGCGAATATTATCAAACTCAAGCAATCTTTGCTTCTGACTATGTTTTATTTCTGAGTTACTAGAAATAAAGTTGATCAAGAACGATGAACCTTCGATGTTCTTAATTGCGAATGAAGCCTCGTTAGGAATTTGAGGTGATAACTTAATTACCTTAATGGCAATATCCTTAACCGAAGAAACCAAAGCTTTATACTCGTTATCTTCAACCTCAGGGCGCTGATCCTTGATTGTTCTGATACGACCTACATGAAATGGTTCTTCACTAATAATCGCTTCAAGCTCGAAACGTTTTTTACCCTGAAGAATTACCGTAGTGGTCCCATCAGGCATTTCAAGAATCTTGATAATTTGAGCCACGGTACCAATTTTATTGATATCCTCGAAGTGTGGTTCTTCAACATTCAAATCCATTTGAGAAGCTGCCCCTAACATTCCTTTGTTGTTATAAACCTCGCGAACCAACTTCAACGATTTTTCTCTACCAACAGAAATTGGAATTACAACTCCTGGAAATAAAACTGTATTTCGAAGAGGTAGTATTGGCAAAGTGTCAGGCACCTGCAACTCATCCAATGCACTCTCATCCTCATCGGTTATAATTGGAATAAAATCCGAATCTTCATCCATCATATTCGACAAAACTATATCACTAATATTGAATTCTATCTTACTACTCATTATCTCGTCTGCCTTTCTTACATTATATCTGTAAAGGAAGTAAGTTTTTATTAAACTGATATGACAAAATGTCGCTTCCTCTAAAAAAAAAATTGCTGCTATGTACTTGGCAATCCCTGTGCCAAACAAAAAAGTCCTCACGATTATTTGTAAGGACTCTTCTTTTATTCTCTAAAATGATTTTCTATACTCTTTCGTCACTTCAAAAATGTGAGACAGAATCCTCTTTTCTACATCATCAAATTCCTTTCCCCTGCGTTTCATAACCAAATCGGCAACCTCAAAGGTTGCATTTAAACGATACTCTTTAAATCCATGATTTCCTCCCATAGAGAAGGACGGAATAAAATTGCGAGGGAAACCCGAACCAAATACATTTGCACTCACCCCAATTACTGTACCTGTATTTAGCATGGTATTGATTCCAAGTTTGGAATGATCACCCATTATGGTGCCACAAAACTGTAGGCCTGTTCTTGCAAAATTCTCAGTTACATAGTTCCATAGTTTAACCTGCGAATAATTGTTCTTCAGGTTAGAATTATTGGTATCTGCTCCAATATTACACCATTCGCCAAGAACCGCATTACCCAAGAAACCATCATGTGCTTTGCTTGAATAACCAAACAATACCACATTATTCAATTCTCCTCCACACTTACAATAAGGGCCAAGTGTTGTTGCGCCGTATACTTTTGCTCCCAATTTAAGCTCTGCATGTTCGCACATTGCCAAAGGTCCTCTAACCAAAACACCTTCCATGATCACAGCATCTTTACCAATATAAATTGGTCCTTCTTGTGCATTTAAAGTGGCAAATTCAATTGTTGCTCCTTCTTCAATAAAAATATTCTCCTTGCCCAACACATTCACCGTATCCGAAATGTTTTGAGATTCTCTTCCATCGGTAAGCAAAGCAAAATCCTGACGAAGGATTTTATCGTTTAATGAGAAAATATCGTAGGTTTTGTGAATTCGATCAAATTCTCCTGAGAATTCGATTGTATTCACATCTTCTAATTTCTCTTTTTGTACCAGCGCGATCTCATCTGCATTTAAGCAAGCTGCAATCACAATATCATTTGCGATTAAGAAATCTCCATCCTTTAAATTCTGAATAGCTTCAATTAATTCCTTATTTGCTATAACAGATCCATTGATTAAAATGTTCGTATCCTCGTTTTGCAAAGGATATTTTTCGCTCAAATACTCTTGAGTTAAAAAGCTACATTCAGTATTTAATAAGCGTTCCCATTTCTCGCGTATGGTAGTAATTCCGATGCGAACTTCGGAAACAGGACGAGTAAATGTAAGAGGAAGCAATTCGTTCCATGCTCCATCATCAAAAAGAATATAATTCATTGCAGTAGTAATAGTAAATCCTGAAAGGATTCGTGTGTTTCAAATTTTATGTATGGTCAAAAATACAAAAAAAGAGTTGAATAACTTGCTTTAATAATACATAGCAATTCTTCGCTCAGAAATCTGCACAAAAAAAAAGCTCCGAATATCGGAGCTTTTTTTCTATAGTAATTTTTGATCTTACTTCTTGAACTTCTTGTAACGGTTCATGAACTTGTCTACACGTCCAGCAGTATCTACCAAAGTCATCTTACCAGTATAGAATGGGTGAGATGTATTAGAGATCTCTAATTTTACCAATGGGTACTCAACGCCTTCAAATTCGATAGTTTCTTTAGTGTTAGCAGTAGACTTCGCTAAAAAAACAGTTTCGTTAGACATGTCTTTAAAAGCTACCAAACGGTAGTTTTCCGGATGTATTCCCTTTTTCATTTTAAATATCCTTTAAATTTCTTATAATCTTCTTCCAATGGAGTGCAAAGGTAGATATTGTAATTTATTTTGCAAAGAATTATTTAATTATTCTGCACTTTCCTTCGCTTTTTTCCTCTTCGCCTTATCTCCTCTGTTTTCCAGAGGGATAATAGGTGTTCGATGAAAAGGCTTATTCGGATCGAAAAGATATCTGTAAGTGAAATGAGTCTTCATTTTAACCCCACCAACCGATTCGTAAATAGAGATCATCTTCGGATTGAAATCACCCACCCACGACAATTCTAGTTCATTGTAATGTGGTTTGCGTTGCATCACCTTGTCCATATGCCAGAAAATTGCCGACTCAACACCAAATCTTTGATATTTCGGCACAACTCCCATAATCGTAATACGAGCTCGAGTAATTGTTTTTCTTTTTAGATAATACAAGAACTTTAACTTGTTCCAGAGGTTAAATTTCCCATTCATCTTTATCAGGATCTGATTGATATCAGGCATCGCAACAAAAAAAGCAATTGGCTTTCCTTCATGATAGGCAAACCAAATGAATTCCTCTTCAATCACTCCTTTCCCTTCTCTGGCAATCTTTCTAAGATCTTCAGGATCTATTGGCGAAAAATTATCATGAAATTTCCAGGCTTCATTGTATACCGCAATAATATCCTGTACATACTTTTCTGCATTATCATATCTGAAATGCTCAAAAGAAAAGCCTGGCTTCTTTGCAATCCACTCAGCTATTTTCCAGAATCGCTCCGGGAATTTCTTTCTTAAGTCAAGATGATAGCTATATTGTTCAAAGAATACTTTAAAACCATACTCTTCGAAAAACTCCTTGTAATATTTCTGATGATATGGCATTCCATATCCCTGAGGAATGAATCCATCTACCAATAATCCCCAGTGATTGTCGTTCTCTCCAAAGTTAACCGGACCATCCATGGCTTCCATGCCATTATCGCTTAGCCAACTTTTAGCCGTATCAAACAAAAGGAACGCTGCCTTTTTGTCATTGATACATTCGAAAAATCCACATCCACCTGTAGGTTGGTCATAGGTATGGGCTTTTTTCTCGTTTATAAAAGCAGCGATACGACCAATGGTATTTCCTTTCTCATCTTGCAGGATCCAACGAATTGCCTTACCATGAGAAAAGAAAGAGTTATTATCTGGATTAAATATCCCTTCAATTTCAACATCTAACGGACGAGCATAGTTAGAGTCATTTTTATACAGCTTCCCAGCCAGGTTTAAAAACTCTGTGCGATGCTTCTGATTTGTAACTTCAATAATATTCACAAGAAACTTCTTAAATAATGGATATCCAAAATTAAATTAATCACGATTGGCAATTTTAGCCAACAATCTTAATAATTCAACGTACAGCCAAATTAAGGTTACCATTAAACCAAAGGCGCCATACCATTCCATATATTTTGGGGCTCCCGATTGAGCTCCTTTTTCTATAAAATCAAAATCCAAAACCAGGTTTAATGCTGCAATCACAACTACAAACAGACTGATACCAATGCTCAATAAACTTGAACCATAATAAAATCCATTTCCGATACCGAACATGTTCATGATCCAGCTTACCAAATAAAATAGCATGATACCACCCGTAGCAGCAACAATTCCTGCCTTAAATTTTTGAGTTACCTTGATTAAACCTGTTTTGTAAGCAAATAACATGGCAAATAAGGTTCCGAAAGTTAAACCTACGGCTTGCATTACGATACCAGGATATGTGGCATTCATTAGTGCGAGATACCTCCTAAAAACAAACCTTCGAACAATGCATAAAAAGGTGCGGTATAAGGTGATGCTTTTGGTTTAAACACAGTTACCAGTGCCAAGATTAAGCCTCCAATAGCTCCTCCTATCATCCAAGGATAAACCGAATAAGTAATTTCTCCAGTACTGGTTACAGAAACCATTCCCCAAGTGAAACTTGCAGCAGCTACCACAAAAAATAGCAACATTGCAATTTTATTCACCGTTCCATTTATGGTCATTGTTTCACCATAAACTTCAGCTCTCGAAGTTTGAAATATTTTTTCACTTAATACCGGATTGGAACTCTTTGTTAATGCCATATATCTTAGTTATTTATCTACAATAATTTTGTAGTTATGATATTATTTAGAGCCTCAAATTTACTCTGTTTAATTCTGATTTCCTAGATTTTTAATCCTTAAGCCTCTTAAATATTCTTAAAATAATCTACAAATCAAGCTCATATTGCAAATCGTCCCATATTTCCTGCCAATTTTCATCCCTGGCACGTAAGTCGTGAACCTTATTGCAAATGGTATCCGCTATCTCTTTGTTCACGCGAACCATTTTACCCAAACTTCTTTTCAACTGATTTCTCAAATAAAACTCATCAATATTGCTTGGAATCATCTCTACAAATTTGAACAACTCATTTACCTTCACCTCATTCTTTTTCATTGCCAGGCGGCCTGAAATAATGATTGCACACAATACTCTTTGGTAATCTTTCGATTGCAACCACTCAGGTATCAATTCATAAACATTTGGCATATTCAGGAATAAATTCATGCTTACCTGCTCTATCAGCTCATTTGAATCCATTTCATCGAACCAACGATTGATTTGTTCTTCATTAACCAGTTCAGGTTCCTCCAACAAACTGGCCAGAATTTTTGTTTCGCGAAATGCTTTTGTCCAAAGTTTATGTGCCAGCAAATGATCTTTCGAATACCCACTTGCCAGCTCCCTAAGGTTAACGATTGTTGCCCCTAATGATTTTTGATAGTTCAAACCATACTTTTTCATTTCATGATGAGTTTCACCATTGCGTAAAATTTGAACTTTCTTAAATATTTCCTGAAAAACTGCTTCTGTTTCCTTATCGTCGATGAAAAATTCCATTTTTTTTAATTTGTTAACTGCCTACAAAGGTAGACTTTATAATTCTTTGGAAATATTTTTTTCATTTTTATTTGGATGATATGTTAGGATTTCTCTATATTTGCACCGCTAACGCGAAAATGGTGGATGTAGCTCAGTTGGTTAGAGCGCTGGATTGTGGTTCCAGAGGTCGCCGGTTCGACCCCGGTCTTTCACCCTATTTTTTTATACTACATGGTGGATGTAGCTCAGTTGGTTAGAGCGCTGGATTGTGGTTCCAGAGGTCGCCGGTTCGACCCCGGTCTTTCACCCTAAAAGAAAAGCAGGTTCTTTTTTGAACTTGCTTTTTTTGTTTATTAAAATTTAGTTTTTCCTCACACTTCAAAAAAATTATTTCAAAATACTTTAATCAAGTAAAAAAACTATATTGCAAGCCTATTTGATTTGAATATGAATCCTCAAAAAGACATACAAAAAACACGATTTGAAATGGAACAATACCTCATGTTCCTATATATTTTCTCTGAGCTTTAACTTCCTGCTCAGACGAAAGTTCGTGTTGTATTCTTTATTTATTCATTTTCATTGGCACAATGGTATCCATGTGCCTATTAAATCATGTATCCGCAAAAATGGAAGCACTTTATGCATGGTTGAATTCATTACAAAACAAAAACAAGAATGAATTCAGTCAATGGCCCCAAATCAAGTGGGCAAACCCTTATATCATTGAGGATTACCAAAGACAAAGAGAGTTCTTGCTCAACAATTTAAAAGACAACTTACTTTACAAGAACACAAAACCTTACTGGAATTATATTTCGAAGGGTTGTGAAATATGTGCATCTGGGAAATGGAGCTGTTTGTTCATTACAAACAAATGCAATGCGAAATGTTTTTATTGTCCAACCCAGCAAACAAGGGACGAGAAACCTTCTACTCAAGGCCTGGACTTTGATGATCCTTATGAGTATGCATCCTACATTAATCATTTGGGTTTTAAAGGTGTGAGTTTTAGCGGAGGAGAGCCTTTTCTTTACTTTGAGAGAACCTTAAAATACCTCAAAGTTTTAAGAGAAAAATGCAGCAAAGATCTTTACATCTGGATATATACAAATGGAATTCTTGTTGATGAATCGAAACTAAAGGCTTTGGCAAATTTAAAACTGAATGAAATTAGATTCGATATTGGGGCTACAGGATTTTCTCTTGATAAAGTTCGAATGGCAAAGGACATTATTCCCAATATTACAATTGAAATCCCTGCAATTCCAGAAGAAAAAGATAAAATCATTGCTCTTTTACCAGAAATGATTAAGGCTGGAGTTCGCAATTTAAATTTACATCATTTAAGGCTTACGCAACACAATGCAACACATTTGGTAAAGCGAGAATATACCATAGATAGCGCTGAACGACCTTTGGTAATAGAATCGGAGCTTGCTGCTTTGGAAATTATAAGTGCAGCCAAAAAATCCGGACTTAATATTGGTATCAACTATTGTTCATTTCACTATAAGAATCGGTTTCAGAAAGCAGGATATCGAAACATAATAAGTGATAAATTACTTCCTGCATCGGAAATAACCAAGAACGGATACATCCGTGATTACAAGGATCATTCCTTAAGTTATTACTCCGTCAAGCTTTTTAATGATTCAGATGAAATCCCATTTGCATCTACTATTAAGATTGGCGAATACAGATACTCATACACAGTAACAAAAGTGTTTGAAGAAAATAAACTATCTTCAAGACAGATTGAAGCAATTGATGAACTATTAAAAAAAGAACCTACTAGTCCACCGATTGATGCATTACTGTTTACAATATGGCAATTTGAATACATAGAAAACGGGCTTAGAGATTGGTAAGGTTAGATCATACCAGATTCTGCAATCTTATTTTTTAAGGCTATGAAGACAAAATACAAAGTCTCAAAGCAATGTTGAAAAATTAGTATTTCTATCAATAGGTTAATAAAATGAAACGTCCATGAGTAAATAATTATTAACTCACACACGAAAATGATTATTTACTCATGGTAAGTTCCATCTGGCAAAAACATGTAAAAATAAACAGATGAAATTACATATTCGTAAAGCAGTAATCAATGATTTAGATTTTTTGGAAGAACTCGAAATGGATGTTTTCCCTGCTTTTCAACAAAATTTAAAACAAAATCTAAGGAAAGGTATCAAAAGTCATTTTCAGGAGGTATTTATCGTTGAAAAAACTTACAATGGACAGCAGGCATTGGGTTCAATATGTCTATTTAAATACAAGCATTCATTAAGAATTTACTCAATAGCAATTGCCCAAAAATATCAAAACAAAGGAATTGGAAATGAGTTGTTAGAATTCATTAAAGACTTTGCAATAAAGAACAATTATAAAAATATCATTCTTGAAGCCAGGCTAAAGAACCAAAAACTAATTAAATGGTATGAATCAAGAGGATTTCAATTCGTAAAAAAAATTGAGAATTATTACTTGAAAGATGAAGATGCAATCAAAATGAAGCTATCTGTTGATAAATACACATTTTGTAAGAATGTCATAATTATCGATCAACCTTATAAATGGGAAGAAAATGCAATTAATGCTAAAGTGATTTCAGTTAAGGAATACATCAATAATCCAATATATCAAAACAATTCTGATTTTAGGATTTATAACTTATGTAGTTCCTATAAATACCAATCTTATGGGTATTATGTGTCGCTTTTAGCCTCAGCCAGAGGACAGAGAATTATTCCCAACATTACAACCATACAGGATCTTAAGATTGCTAATGTTATTCAATCCATAGCCTTCGATTTAGATGAATTTATCAATAAATCTCTATCAGGCAAGAATCCAGAATTATTCTCTTTGAATATTTATTTTGGTCAAACACTTACAAAGGGTTATAAAAATCTGGCTAAAAAATTGTACCAGATCTTTGAGGCTCCTCTGTTTGAGGTAACTTTTGTAAAGAACGATAAATGGCTAATAAAAAAGATTAAAGTCATTAATTTTAAACACATCACGGAAAGTGAGAAGGAGATTGTATATCAATTTGCCTCAAAACACTTTAGCAAAAAAAAACACAATTTTCCCAAATTGATTCACTACAAATACGATGTGGCTGTTCTAATTAACCCAGAGGAAGAAACACCACCATCAAATCAAGAAGCATTGGAGAAATTTAAAATTGCTGCCAATAAGAAAAACGTTTACCTGGAGTTCATTACTAAAACTGATATTGGGAAGATTAATGAATTTGATGCTCTTTTTATTCGGGAAACAACCAACGTGAGTCATTACACCTATGAAGTATCTCGCTTTGCTTATGCTGAAGGCTTAGTTGTTATTGACGATCCCTGGTCAATTATGAAATGTTCCAATAAAATATTTCAGCATGAATTATTTCAGAAGAATAAGATCAATACACCCAAAACAATTGTTTTGGCAAAAAACTCATTCAACAGTAAGCAATTAGATACTTTTTCCTATCCGGTTATTTTAAAGCAACCAGATAGTGCCTTTTCATTAGGTGTTATAAAAGTAAATAACAAAACAGAAGCCTTTGAGCAAATCACCAAACTCTTCAGTAAGTCGGACATGATCATTTGCCAGGAATTCCTTTTCTCGGAGTTTGATTGGAGAATTGGTATATTGGATAACCAAGCACTATTTGCATGCAAGTACTATATGGCTAAAAATCATTGGCAAATCTACAATTGGAAGAATTCTCCAGGCGAAGAATCTGGTGATTATGAGTCGGTTTCCATTTCTCAAGTGCCAGAGAAAATTTTAAAGGTTGCACAAAAGGCTGCATCACTCATTGGAGATGGATTATACGGTGTTGATTTGAAAATAGTAGATAATCAAGTATATGTAATCGAAGTAAATGATAATCCAAATATTGATACTGATGTTGAGGATTCAATCCTGAAAGATAAATTATATGACAAAATAATAGATTCTTTAGTGAATCGAATTGAAATTGCTAAAAACACTCGAAAAATAAGCTTGTGAAGTTGATTTCACATTTAGTGAAGCTGTTTTATCATTGAGAATGAATATAAATTAACTCTCTTACAACACATCACCTTATACAATTGAATAAGAGTGACGTATACAACTACAATGGATATCAATTTTTAATAAAAAAGGTAAAAAAAAATTTAACTATGACCTTAAATAAAGTAATAGTAGGAAGTGAAGAGTGGTGCTCTCTCCCACAGTTAAGAATTCCCGCTATCAAAGCACGTGTGGATTCTGGTGCAAAAACATCATCACTGCATGCGATTAACATTATGGCTTTCAAAAAAGATGGTGTTCCTTGGGTAAGCTTCGATGTTCATCCTTTACAGAACAATGGTAAAACTACAATTCACTGCGAAGCCCCCATTCACGACAGACGTAAAGTAAAAAGCTCAAGTGGATCAAGCGAAGTTCGGTTTGTGATTAAAACCATCCTGTCTATTGCTAATGATTCCTGGGAAGTAGAGATCACACTTACCAACAGGGATAGTATGGGCTACCGAATGCTTTTAGGTAGAGAGGCAATGTCAGGGAAAATGCTGGTTGATCCAGAAGCCTCATGTTTGTTTGGTTCTCATTCAAAAGAATCACTGGATGAGTTTTACTTTACTCACATTATACAAAAGACTGGATTAAAAATAGGCTTATTAGCCAGCAATCCTGAATTGTATAGCAATAGACGAATCATAGAAGCCGGACAAGAAAGAGGACACGAAGTTGAATTTCTAAACATTAAAGATTGTTACATCAAACTTGATGGGCAAAACCCGGAAATGCACTATAGAGGTGGACGCATCCTTAATGATTTCGATGCAATTATTCCAAGAATAAGACCCAGTGCAACCTTTTACGGGTGTGCTTTAACTCGTCACTTTGAGGCCATGGGTGTTTACACGTTAAATTCGGCTTCAGCAATTACTCAATCGAGAGATAAATTGTATGCTTTGCAACTTCTTATTAACAACGGACTTCCTATACCAACAACCGGATTTGCCAATTCGCCCCTCGACACAGATGAATTGATAAAAATGGTTGGTGGTGCTCCTTTAATTGTGAAACTTTTAGAAGGAACACAAGGCAAGGGCGTGGTGCTTGCTGAAACAAAGAAAGCTGCTGAAAGTTTGATTAATGCTTTTAAAAGTTTAAGAGCAAATATCCTTGTACAAGAATTTGTAAAGGAAGCCAACGGTAAAGACATTAGATGTTTTGTGGTAAATGGAAAAGTGGTGGAGAGTGTAATGAGAACTGCAGCTCCAGGTGAATTCCGAGCAAATATACATATGGGTGGAACTGCTGCAATCACCAAAATAACCACACAAGAAAGAAAAATTGCTGTTTTGGCTGCCAAAACAATGGGACTTAAAATAGCAGGGGTAGATATCATCAGAAGCCAGTCAGGTCCATTGCTTCTCGAAGTGAACTCATCACCTGGTTTGGAAGGCATAGAAGGAGCATCAAATAAAGATATTGCCGGAAAGATGATTGAAGCGATTGAAAGAGCCTTGAAATACAAAAAATAAGCTGAAGTATCGCACAGATAACAAAAGCAAGTTCTGTTTGAACTTGCTTTTGTTGTATCATATTCCTTACAAATCTGTCTCTAAAATTAATTTTATAATACCCGTTACTATTCAATCCTGGTAGCTATCGGGAGCACCTTTAGCATTTCTCTAAAAGTACTTTGAATATGTATCGGCATTATACCAGCGCATTTTTACTATTTAAATGGTATAATATTTCTGTATATTTATTACTGATTGATTTTTAAAACCGTTTTGAATGGAAAATATGAGCAAGGACAGCATTAACCTCGAAGATATCGTTCAAGTTATCGTTGGATCATCGGCATTAACAATACCCGTAGCTTTCTCAGAGGAGTCATGGCAATTAAGCGAAACCTTACCTACTTTAAACATTATTATCATCCTGATATTATCCTTGCTATTTATAAACATTTACTCATTTGAAGGAATTTTCCAAGGCAAAATCAAACATAGACTATCTCATTTTGCATTAAGAACATTAATCGATTACGGCGTTACCTTTGTTGTGGTATTTATCATTCTTTTTGCTTTAAACCGAATGCCAATCGTAGAAGAACCTATAATTGCATTTAAAAGAATCATTCTTCTTTCTTTTCCGGCATCGATGGGTGGGGTTATTGTAGACGGCTTTGATAAAGAATAAAAAGCAATTCATACTTATTTCCCGATCTATTCTTTGCTTTCATTTCTTTGCTTTAACAAATCCCTAATTTCTGTGAGCAACTCTATATCCTTAGGTGTACTTACCGTTTCATCTTGCACATCCTCCCCTTTTCGCCTGATGTTATTAATTACCTTTACCACTGCAAAAATGACCAGGGCAATAATGAAAAAATCCAAAGTAACCTGAATAAAGTTCCCATATTTCAACTCCACCAATTCCTGTATGATTTCTCCATTGGTATCCAACTGTTTTTCTTGCAAAACAATACTTAGCGTCTGAAAATTGACCTTTCCAATTACCATACTAAATGTTGGCAATAACACATCATTAACCAAGGACGACACAATTTTATTAAAGGCAACCCCTATTATGATTCCAATGGCCATATCGAACATATTGCCTTTAATGGCAAATTCTTTAAATTCCTTTAGTATCTTCATTTCAATTTCATTAAGATCATCATTCGCAGTATTAAGATATGAAATATATTTCCTAATTATTGCAGTTTAATTTTCTCAACAAAAGAAACAAATCAAAAATCTTCTTCACTATTTTGCACTAGGAGTGAAGAATTACAAATAATCATATAGCATGTTGGCACATTAGGTGTAATTTTTATAATTCTATTCGAAAAAATCTATTATCCCATAAAAATTTGTTTATAAGGAATCGTGAATAAAAATTTTGTACCAACATCTTGCTCCGAATTAAACCATATCTTCCCTCCCAATAACTCCACTAAAGACTTTGTAATTGATAAACCTAATCCAGAACTATTTTTTTTATCCTTAATTTGGTAAAAAGGTTTAAATATATCACCCTTAATTTCATTAGGAATTCCTATACCGGTATCCTCCACGTAAAATTCCAGAAAATTCTTTTTCTTAAAATAGCCCACCTTTATCTCTCCATTTTTTGTGAACTTTAATGCATTTCCAATTAGATTATTCAGAATAACATTCAACTTTAGAGAATCAGTAATTATTTTTGTAGCATTACCTGTTAATCCATATTTTAATACAAGACTAATATTGGCTAATTCACTTTGCATTTAAATATACTTGTACATTCATCGATGAACATATTCAAAT
>NZ_BAZX01000039.1 GCF_001310955.1 Marinifilum fragile JCM 15579 | reverse complement strand
TTAGCAACTGGCATTATTATATTTGATTTTTAATAATTGTATGTATATGATTTGCTGTTCTGTTTCGTGTACTTTCACATGGGTACTTCTTTCTAAATCTTATACCCAAAAATGAAAATTCCCCTTTATATTTGACAATGTGAACTCCATTTTTTAATTCTTTGTGTGCAGTTAACTCTCTTTGAAGAAAACACAGCTTAAGAATAATAATTAATTTGTCATTATTTTTTTTAATAAATCTCTGTATGCTTTTTTTTGATATTCTATTACCTATGATAATTACACATTTACTATTTTGGGGCAACGAAATTTCATTTCCTTTCGTCAACTTTCGAGAATTGTTAATTCTTAATGTCTGTAGAAGTGGTTTAGAATCTTGGTAGTTAGGATTGAAAAGAATGTAAGGACTTAGTTCATTTCTTTTTGCGAAATATTGCTGAGATTCATTAAGATATCGCCCCCTATCTTTGTCGATATTATTAATTTCTTCTTGACTATAAAAATGTATTATATGATGACTGCTTCTAAAGTGAGTATGATAGTTAAGTTTTTTTAATCTGTTGAAATCATAGATTAATTTATGTAGGTGTTTTGAGGAATCTCCATAAGTGAAGGGTTTAGTTTCATCTTTAGTATAGAAACGAATTAGATGATTTGTTTCTATAGCTGCTAGAACCTCAGAAAAAGAGTCATCTACATAGAAATTTGGATTTGCCTCTCTAATAGATTTTACTTTAAGAGGGATGTTATTAAGTGTTGTTATCAGGCAATTAGGAAATGAATAGTTCATATGAGCAAATCCAGTAAATTGTTTTCCAATTTTTCCAAACCTTTTTTTGTGTTCGCTTGTTCGATAGAATCCTTTATGCTCTTTTATTTCTCCATTTATCGATATTAAATCTTTTTCTTCAATATTATCAAGTTCTCTTTTTATACCATATGCGTGTAGTGTTTGGTTTATCACTACGAATAAATCATATAACAGGAAGTGTACTTGGCTAGATACTATTTTTTTAGCTCTTTGTATCTGAACTTTTCTAGGGACGTAAGATGTGAAGAAATAGAAAATAAGCGCTGCTAATAAGCTATAAGATAAAGCTAAAAATACATTGTTAAATGTTTCAACGTCTAAAGCTTGTTGGTTTGTTTCAATTAATGGTAGAATCTTAAATTCAAGTGCAGATATTGTCCATAATGAAAAGGCAAGTAATGTTAAAATTCCAATTTTGTATATTGTAGAACTATATCTCATCGTGCTGTTTTTTTTTGCTTGTTGCTAACGGTAAATTGTATGAGTAGTGGCAGATTGCGTGGTAGTTTCCTGTCAAACCGCCTCGCAGTTTGAGCGGGCTATAAACCTTGATATTTACCACATCGCCTGCCATTGCTTATACAAAATGTTAGGGCAAGTTTTTATTTCTTTCCATCTATTCGTAACATAATATAGAAGGGTTCAAGTTTTAACATTGATGCTTTTTCATCCTTATCAACCCATTTTTCAAAATAGTCTTTAATTGTTGTTCCCCCTAAAATAGGTAGTTTTATACCAAATGCTTCAGGGACAGATAAAATCACACTTGTTACAGATTGCGTTAGAATAAAGAAATACTTTTTTCTTTCCCATGCTTTTCTTATTATTTCAAATTTCTTTTTTAGAATCCTAACTTCATTATCAATTTCCCTCATGAAATCAAGAAGTTCTTGTTCTTGTTCAATTTCCTTTTTCAAGATTTGTTTCAATCGTTGGTGAAACTTAAAATAAAGTTCTTTTTCTTGCTTCTTAATCTCAATTATAATTTCTGCTGGAACATTTGAAAATTGAGGCAATAAAATAGGTGGAAGTGGTTCTTCATAATATCCTGTCGACATATTATCAAATTCATAAAATTGCTCTCTTAATGATTTTAAACTGAAATTTGCAGTTGTCAAATGATACCCAGGCTTTATTTCTTTTTTTAGTTGCTTTTCAATACCAGTAAAAAAAATATATAGCATAATCTTTTTCTAATAAAACTTTGTTTTCTACAATAACCTCAACCAAATGTTCAAAATGTGCTTTGTCTATGATATATGCATTATCCTTTATTTCTTGAATTTCACCACCATATTCACATTTTTCTATGGTCTCGATTTCTCCAAATAGCATTTCATTTTCATCAAGTTTAAACCTTCTACCATTTATGTCATAATCTTTTTTTAATATTTTTCGACCTTTTAAAGGGATAGTTATAAGAGATTTATCTGAATAAAATGAAAGTTTGTTCAAAAATGTTGATATCTGTTCTTTACTACTGATTCCCTTAGGACAATTATAATGAAACCGTATACCGTCTGAGCTTTTAATAGACTGAAGTGTATATGTTTTATATTTTTTGTTCTCCAACTTCTTATAAAGTCTTGATGTAAATATTGTTCTATCTCTGTGTGATAAAACTTTGAATTCATGCAAGCTATTAATCCCAAAATCATTTATAAGTTTTAATAAATCTACTTGTGCCATTTGTAATAATTATTACTTTAAAATTATGCCTGTCGATTCTTTTTTCTGTACAGTAGCCGGTTTAAATTTGCCCTAACGGTCTTGCTAAGTGGCGTAGGCTACTTAGTGATTTTATGTTTCAAATTTTATATGAAGGGAAGGTAACTATTTTAGGATTACATTTAACTATAACAATTCTAAAATAGGTAGCTTACCGTGCTCATTAAAAGTATAAACATTCGATGACCTCCGGCTAGCCTATGCTATTTAGCTTTTGTTATGCACTGGTTCTTATTCCTCCAAATTCCACCAGAAATACAAAATATTTTCCTCGTGTTGATCTGTAATTGCAAAATCACCATTCCCTTTTGGAATTCCATTTATCGCGTTTTGTAATTCGGTCAGTTTTGCTTTTCCAAATTGAATTTCAATGCCGTCATCCAACTCGTTAATCTTCCAATAATTCTCTGATTCAGACGTTTTGCAATTCAGAGTTAGATTCGATTTAGATTTCCAACTTGCAACTCCGTTTCGATTATTCGGAACTTTTAATTGTGATTCAGTTGGCAATTCGGTCGAAATAGTCTTTTTACTCGACCATTCACAGTCATTCATTAAACTCAATAATGCTGAAAGACATTCACTAGCTTTTAAATCAACACTAAAGTTCCAACCAGGATAATTCCGCTGGTTTTCTTTATAAGTCCAAGCGTAAACTTTTCCTGATATTTTATATTTCTCAATTTGGGCTTTCATTAGGTTTTTTGAACTTGTGCATAACGGCCACGTATATGAAACGTTTGGCATTTCGGAGAGCAAACCTGTCAAACCGCTACAATTTTTATAAAATGTAATAGCCTTAAAATTAGCACTATCCGCCAAATGTTTTATATACTTTGTTAGCTGCTGGTGTTCATTCATTATTAATTAATTATCAATCTTTTACTATCATAAATTCGCTCAATCGAAGCACTGCTGTTCCCGAAAAAAATAGTTTTTAGGGACGGCAAAAAAGCGGTGGCAGACAGACAAGCTCTTTTGTAATTTTTGGCTGTGTGTAGGCTTGTGCGAATTACAAATGTGCTTGGCTGTGTGGGTTGGATATTCATCGAATTTTATTGATTAAGGTTTTAAAATTAGAATATATCTTATTTTCCACAACTTCTGCTGACATTCCTTTACTTTCAGACAAATAGCTAATTACTATTTTCACATCGCTAGGCTCCGTTGTACGACTCCCAATCTGAGTATATGGAGAATCTGTTTCTGTTAGAATCCTATCCAATGGTATTTCAGCAATTAACTTTTGACCAGATTTACTTTTAACCATTGCTGGATTTATTGAGAAATAATAACCATTTTCCAAAATCTCTCTTAAAATTTTTACACCTCCAGAATACCAGTGAAAAATTGCATTCTTAATTTCGTATTTTTTCAATAATTCGAGTACTTCTTTTTCTGCTCTTCTGGAATGAAGGCTAACAATCTTTTCCTTAGATTTTATTGTTGCCAAAACATACTCAAAGCTACTTATTTGAATATCCTTAGTTGAAATTCCATCTCTAGAAAAATCCAAACCTACTTCACCAATATAAGATGTATTATCTATATTTTTTTTGAACCTAACCAATTCACGGTCGTGTTCTTTAGCCATCAAGGGGTGCAGACCTAATGCCATTCTAATATATTTATATCCCTTAATATGCGGATATCCCATTTCAAAATGACTAGGTAAATTTGTCATCCCAATTGTAACAATCTGTTTTTGCTCGCAATCTCTAACTATTTGAGTCGGATTTTCAAACATATCATAATGGCAGTGTGTGTCAATTATCATAAACCAACCATGTTTTTAACTTTTGAACTTCCTTTTTGCCTAATCCAATCCTTAATCTCAGAGCGAGTTCTATCAATTACTAATGCATAATCCCTTATTTTATCTAATGGTAATGAGCCATTAACTAATAAGTTCCTTTCAATACTCTCAATTGATAAATCAGTTTTTATATAATCAAAAAAGGCTATTAAATCAATATTGTCCAGCTTCGCCGCAGCTGTATTAAATATGTCAATACCATACATTTGATTATCATTACCTACTTTATGTAGTGCAACACGCCTATACATGCAAGGCATACAACGCCCACAGTGCTTTGTACCAGTCCTATTATCCCAATGATAGTTATGACCATTTTTAGCACAAGAACATGAAAGTTCTATTGTCTTGTTTAACAATACTTGATTCAAGCAATTTTCAACCATTTCTCCTTTGGTCTTTAATTCATAAGGATTTTTGATATGGTTAGTAATTCCAATGCTATTTAGTAAATCATTCAGTAAATTAATAAAATATGGATGAGCAGTCCGTGTGCTACAACTACTTCTACGTGATGCTGTAAGCGGGTGATTGATAGCAATAGTTCCATTTTCTGGTATTAATACATCAATATTATCAAGTATACTATTTGCATATAAAACTCCGATGCCTAAAAATAAAATTGAGCGACTCCTTGTTGTGATTTCATTTTTATATCCTTCTCCGTCTGTTATGTTTTGTAAAGAAACTTTTATCCTAGCCCATGCTAGAACTTTTGAATACATAGTAGATATGGAATTAAAACATTCATCTTGTTCTGACATAACACCTTTAAAATTCCCATCTGAATGTGAGGCTAATAATACTTTCTTATCAACCAAGTTTTCACATTGGTCAATTATACCGATTAATGAATCAAGTCCACCTGAAAATAAACTAACAACAGATACATCGTCAAACGTTCCTTTATTAGCGTTAAATTCATTCAAATCTTTTCTAGATGGAAAATAATATGAAGCAACACTATGGTGTTCAAATGAAATAGTCCATATATCACCAGTCAAGAAATCGAGAGATTTTTTTAAAACTTCTGATACACTATTCCATTTTGCTGGATTAAATACTGAAAATGAAACTTCGAGTTCTCTTGACCAACCGTTAATTGAGTATTTGTCTCTATCAATGGCATTGTCTATACCATATACAATTACACCTATTAAAAAGAAATCAAACGCCTCGCTTTTTGGCAGACCAATAATTCTGAAAGCTTCCGAGTAATCAACTTTAAGATTACAAAACTGCTTTTTTTCATCTTTAGGCTCAAAATTTAATTTTATGCTAGAAAAATTACCCTTAGATGGTTCTGTATATTCAATATTAACTTTCATATCCTTCAAATGCCTTTAATGTGTCTTCAAAGATGTTTTTTACCATTTCATTACCTTCATCACTGTCCCATTTTATTTTACTTAAGTCTCTATTCCTCGAAATGTTTTTTACTTTTTCAAAAAGGAAGTCTTTTAATTGCCTGTATAGATTTCCGCACATTGATTTTCCTTTGCTTTTTATCAAATGCTCATAAAAATCAATTGATAAATGTTCATATATATAATATGCGTAATACTTTATCATTAATTCCTCAATGCCATATTCTTCAATTTTTTCTTTAAAGCTTTCCTCCAATTCTCCAAAATCTTGAGCCTCCGTAACTATTTCTTCAAGTAATTGACGTTCTGCTTCTTTTGCCGCTGTATCATCTATTGCAGAAGCAACACCTGCGCAATATTCAAGTAAATGATTAATAACATCGCTAGAAGACTGAGTTCCATCATAATCAAATCCAGTATTTGCTAAAGCCTGCGAAAAACCTAAAGAATTAATATCACCAAAAAATCCTCCTAATCGCTGAGCAGTTCGTATACCCGATTTACCCCCAATTTTGGACTGACCTCTTCCTCCTGCATTTGAGCCACCAAGTAGGTTAACAAAATTACCTGCTACTCTAGCAAGTTTTTCTTTGGGTATATTACCACTATCACAAGCCCTTGTTATACTATCGCTTAATGGTTTCCAATTTGGATTTTTTGAAAACCCAGAATATGATTGAGATGTTCCCATGTAATTATTTTTTTACTCGTTTAAATTGTTCTAAAAACACATTTATTGAAGATATTTGGTCATATCTTTTTAGTGCCTCAATAACTGCTGGAGGAACATGTTGACCAATAGCTTTTATTGATTGAGTGTAAATGTCAATACATTCTTCAACACCTAATTCTATCGAATAATTAAATATGTCATAAAATCTTTTTTCTGAAGGATTAGCAATTAATTGTTGACTTAATAATGTAAAGAAAACCTGTCTTTCTGTCCCATTCAAAGGTATAAGTTCACTTGAAATGATTTCCTTTGTAAGTTTAGTTGGAATATCTTCTTCTAGTTTTAGTAATAAAGATTTTATAAATGGAGGAATCAATGTGTTTCCATTAATAGAAGACAACTTATCTCTAGATAACCAGAAATAGTCACGTAAATCAAATTCTGACAAAGACGGTGAAGCTTTAATCCAATTAATTACCTTATAATTATTCCAGAGTTTATATTTCTCATTGAGTTCACTTTTAGCTCTTGTTTTATCTTCACATATTTCTTCAATTTCTTTTAACTCTCTCGGAGTACCATCTTGTGATATTTGCCATTTGTACAACTCTTCAAAAAGCTTTGATTCTGAATACTCTAACACCATCAATTTTGCTAGAACATCATCTTTGAAATTACTAATATTGGCAACTTTTGCTAATTTCTTCCTTAACATAAAGGTGTTGAGAAATCTCTTAATTTGTCTTGGGTTACCGTATAAGCTCTCTGTTATAATGGATGATAGTTTCGAAATTAGAGGAACGCTCTTGCTTAGTTGAGAAATCTCTGAAGAGTCAAGTACCTCATTAATATGCGAATAATTAAAAACACTGTACCTGTCTTTACATTTAAAATCTTTAAAAGCAGTTATAACTTTTGAAAATGTATCATCATCTAAATCCCTTTCACAAAATAACAGTGTAATATAAGTCTCTACTTCTGAATCAGATAGTTTAGGAAGAGTATATGGAATCTGAATTAGTTTTTCAAGATAGTCTTTGACAATTCTATCATTTCTATTTTCATCAGTAGCATATGATATTGAATTATTATATCTAAACTCTATTGCATGCCTGACAATCCTAGGGTCTGCACCAATGATAAAGGCAGTATCTTTAACATTCAAAAACAACTTTATAGCTTCCAAATTATCAATAATCCTATCAGGTGTACATCTATCTAAATCATCAACTAATATAACTAGTTTATTAATCTTTGATTTATTAATTAGCTCTTCGAAATCATCTCTAAATTCCCTTACAGATGAAATTTCGTTCTCTTTTTCAGGTGTTTTTATAAATTGTTTTACGAAGCTTTCAGCTTCACCACTTTGGATTTTTTCTAATAATTCTTCTGGCTTTTCAGCGGCATTTGTTAACCCTTGCGCCAATTGTGGAATTAGACTAGCACCTCCTGTCAAATATGCGGTTGCAGCAGGAATCGCTATATTTTTCATTCCGTAGCCAACAACACGCATCCAGTCAACAGACTTAACCAGTTTTCCTATCTTATCTTTAAGTCCTTCACCAAATCTTTCAGAATCTTCAAACTCCTTAATTATAGACTCTAACAATGCGGCTTTAGCATCATCGTAGCCTTCAAATATCCAACCATTAAAATACAAACAAACTGTTCCCGATTCAGGGTCTTCTATTTCATTTTTTAATGTTTCAAGAATACTAGATTTACCGCTACCCCAGTCTCCAAATAAGCCAATAGTAATCGGTAAAAGTGTTTCATCAGATATTAATTCTTTTATTAGGTCAGCATGAACATCAAAACCTAGGAAGTCTTTATCAGTAACATTATCAGCCCACATTATTTTTTCTTGTTAAGGTAAATATACTTGTTATTTGCGTGATGGATAAAAATTGCACTCTTTTGCAAATTTCGGCTTGTGGGTCAGCTTGTGCGATTTGCAAATGTGTGCAATGTGCGTGGGCTTCCCCAACTGTCCCGAAGGGCAGAAGCGGGCTGGCAAAAACTATTTTTTTCTTGCACCAACCTTCAATCAATGAGCCAATATTTATTTTTCGTTTTTTCAATATTTATAATCAGGTTTCAAAGTTGCAGTTTCGTTCTTTTCACTTGCAGCTAACGGTTGGTGTAAGTTGCGGAGCGGATTTCGGTGAGCGTCAGCGTCCGGTAGGACGTGACGTTCATGCGAGAATCCGCGGCTCGAAAACCACCAACCCCGCTCTGAAATTTACACTTTGTTAGGCGTTCGTATTTTTATTCTTTTAATATTTCCTTTATTAATTCGTTGTCTTTTTGTGTACTCAATAATATTCCAGATTCCAAGTCAACAATTAACTCTGAGTTGGTTGAATCTTCACTTATCTGATTTAAAATTAGATATCTGTTCAGTACTATTCGTTTTTTTATATTTTGGTTTTTGTCTTGTTGAAGTTTTATGTTTTTAAATAAGATGTCAGACTCAATATCAGTTGAATAATTTCCACAAGATGCTGAAATCATGCAGTATTCGTTATTTATTTCTGAGTCAAGGAAGTGATATTTGCCTTTGTAAAATATTGGATCTGGTTTGAAGAAGTTAACAGTTTCTATTTTATTCAAATTTTCGATGTCGTAGCAATAAAGTCCAAAGTCAAGCGCATTTGCCAATAGGTATTTATTATTCTCAATTAGTTTATAAGCATAGAATACACCACTTTGGGCATCTTGTCCTAACTCACGCTGTTGTGCACTAAATGGTCCGAAAATATTATTGGAACTGCAATTAAGAGTGAAAAATTTATAGCGACCACCAATTATTGCAATTTGACTTTTCCCTGTGCTCATGGTCATAAACCTATAAGGGTCATATTCTTTCTCCAATTCTACTTTTTTTAGAACATTATTTTTTAAGTCTTTGATGATTAAAAATTGTGATTCTCCAGGTTGATTTTGGTTTAATTCAAAAATCTTGTTGTCTGTAGTCAAAGACTTATCATCCATTTTCTGACAATGAGAATTTAGACAAAGAATTAAAGTCAATATTGTTAATATCAGTTTCATTTGTTTACGGTTCAATATGACGCCTAACGTTTCGCGGGTATGGCGTCGTGCCGCCGCTTCTGCAGGTTTGTTAAAAGTTGTTCTGTTGTTCAAATTCTCACTTCTGCATCCAGCCGAGCCAAACTGCGGCATGCGCTATGACCCGCTGTTAGGGTGCGTTAATTTATTTTTCCTTGGTTCTTTTGGGGGCGGAAGTTTTAACTGCTGTGACTCTATCCATATGTTGAAAGGAATTTCTTCTTTTACTTTCTTTATTTCTTCTTCACTTAAGTCCTCAATATTTCTTTTGCTCTGATCCAAATAGAAAAGAAGGGTGTTTCGGTATCCTTCTATTACTTTATCTAATATAGGCTCCATGTCTCCGACTACAAGCTTATTATCTAATGAAATTTCTATTAAAGCACTTTGGGGCTTTGTTGAATAGTTAGGATCTTTTCCGAAATTCAAAATGTGAGTTTTCACAAAATTAGGTATGCTATCTAATCGTACTTTTATATTCTCAATTGCTATTTCCATATTGGTGTCCATCCTTATCTCCAATTTATTGCGATAAAGTATGTCAAATTCACCATATTGGCATGGATACAAATACAATCCTAATTTATAAGAGTTATTTTTTTTGTTAGTGATGCGTTTTGATTTTGGATTGAAATAAATGAATGGCAAGTTATTTTCTTCTTTATCAGAAAACGCAATGGAGCAAGATAAACTATCCAAGTATCGTTTAAATGAACCCATGCTTTGGTTTCTATTGATTTCTATCTCTGTTTGGTGATATTCTTGAGAAAAAAATTCATTAAACCTATCAAGTTGAATATCGCATGAATAAAAGCATGTTAGAGCAATGACTATTATAATGACTCTACTCATATCTCTTAATATTTATTTATTCGGATTCATAATTCCTATTGCTCAAAGTATACTAACGATTTCAGACAAAGCATCGGCAGTTTTTAATGCACCCTAACGGAAAATTGTATGAGTAGTGGCAGATTGCGTGGTGCTTTCCTGTCAAACCGCTACACAGTTTGAGCGTGTTACAAAACTTAATATTTAGCACTTTCCCTGCCATTACTTATACAAAATGTTGTGCACCGTAATTATTTGTACATCAATGTTTTTGTCTTCATCCTAACTTCAATCGTATCAGCTATAAGATTCATATGAAATCTTGAACTATCAATCCATGAGGTAGTAGAATTCCAATAGAAAATCGAATAATTTTCCAAATCAGGTTTAAAAGTCTCTTTAGTCGAGTCTTTATTGAAGAAGTCTTCTACAAAATCGTCTGAGTTTGAAAATATATCATCATCAAATTCTATTCTCATCTCAATCTCATAGATGCCATTTGTAACCGACAATGTCTTATAGTGAAGTTTTGCATTAACAATCATTCCTGTATTCGGATTTGGAACTTGAATCTTTTCTGTTACTATTGAATCAGGTTCAGGGATTTTAGTGTTGTATAAATCAAGATTGTCCGAAATCTCTTTAAATAAAGTGTTTCTTAGATTCTCCTCAATCCCAATAGTTGAACTAAAATACTGTTTCATATATTGATGTTCCTCTGGTCTAAATCCAATACTATCGGCTATATGCATAATTTTAGCTACAAATTTATCAAGTACTGTTTCCCAATCTACAATTTCATCAATTTCTCCAGATTTTGTTATCCTTACTTGATATGGAATTGAAATTTTGGGAAAACTCTGCAGTAAAGACATCATTTTATTAATATCATTTCCAACCGAATCAATCCCTATTGTGAAGTCAAAATCAGGCTTTGAAATATTCTGCATTTCAATCGTGTAGAAATCTTTCGATACTCCAACTACGCTAAACTTATACTCGTTTTTAGCTGATAAATTATAAATCGTATCATTATTAACTCTGCTAAAAGATGAAACCTCAGTCTTTATAAATCTATAGTCTCCTTGTTGCCAATCGGGTAAAATATATCCATCCTTATCTGTCTGATTACAACCTAAAATTAAAATTGCAAAAATCGGTATTAAAATTTTTTTCATTTATATGTTTTTGTTCGTTTCTGTAGTTCGGTGTCTCGTTTTTTTATGGTGCACAACGTAAGTATATAGTGCAATGCACTATATTTCACATATCCGTTAATTTTTGTATGTTATTATTATTGAATTATTTACAATCTAAAATTGAGCCCTTTGGACTTTTAATTTTTGCAAGAAATTTTTCACCCATACAAGTTCATATCTCTTGTAATAAAAACACCATCTCGAATTTAACAACAATTATTACCAAACAAAATATTTATCCCAATAAACTGCAATAGAATTTATCAATCCATTATTAATATTGATTGAAAATACAAAAGCCCCCAGTCACTTGGGGGTTTAATACAATTGGAAAGTATGGTACCTTAGGCTTATTAAGCCATTATTGGCTCCCTTACAAGTTCCTATTTTAAATCAATGCCAATATTATTACATCACCCACTCCTTTTCTCTTACATTTCCCGTATCATCGAAAGCTATTCCCATCATCTTGCCGCCAGTATAACTCCTCCTCCCTCAAACATTTCTATATTCCTCCTTGGTATTAGAAATCTTCTTTAGAACTTGAACAAACTGAATGGAATTACTTTCATCATGGTTCAATTTACCTAGATTATTTCTCGATTTTCTTTCATTCTCAATGGATTTTCTTCCTTTCTGAATTAATTTTCCTTCATTCTAAATCAATTTTCTTCCATTCTGAATTAATTTTCCTTCATTCTGGATCGATTTATTTTCATTTTCGTACAGTCTATTTCCTTTTCTGGGGGATCTATTTGCATTTTCGAGCTATCTATTTACATTTTCGTACAGTCTATTTCTATTTTCGTACAATCTATTTTCTTTTTCGCACAATCCATTTCAGATCACCTCACCTCAATCCTCTCCTTGAGGAGAGGAAGTTGTACTAAGAATATGAAGGCGTAGGATATTTGTGAGAGTTTTCTATGGTAAAACCATCCTTTTTCGTCGCAATAAACACCCCTCACAAAACAACCTACCCAGTTGCGACGATTTATTGCAGAATCCATTAAGCCAGGGCGGCAGTCGCTTCGCTCCCTTCCCCTGGGCTATATGATATTTGCCCTTCAGGCAAAATAAGATTAAAACAACTCTACTATACTCCTCTCCCTGTCGCCTCCACGAAAGCTTTTTGGGTCCCACTTCAAATTAATCCCACAAACCATTCAAGTCAGTTTGGTATGAGCAACGCAGGTGGGGTACCCATAGGCGAAACATGATGATCAAAAAGAAATTCTGTGGAGTAAGGCACGAACGCAACTATTATTTCTTTTCATCATTGAGCCGTGATGGGTCGCAGAGTGCTTACACCTAGACTTTTGATTCTTTTGTGGTAATGACAAAAGATAGCCCGTCTGGCTTGAAGACAAAACAAACAATTCATTTCCGTCGCAATAAAATTCACCCTACAAAACAACTTACCCAGTTGCGACGTTTTATTGCAACCCATTAACCCAGGGCAACAGTCGCTTCGCTCCCTTCCCCTGGGCTAGAATGATCTTTGCCCTTCAGGCAATATTTCCAATCTTTCTTCATATCAAATTTTAATCATGGTAAAATCTGATGCATAATTTCCTTACATTTGCGGCAATCCAAAATCAAGTCATACACATGGAAAACAGCAAGAACAATACATTAGGATACATTTATGCATTGCAAGCCTTTTTTGCTTGGGGCATATTGCCTTTGTTTTGGAAGCTATTGAGCAATATTCCAGCCATGGAAGTTTTGGCTCATCGAATTTTTTGGTCTTTCGTTTTCCTCTTGCTATTCATCCTGATAAAGAAGCAGAGGAACATCATTGCGCTGCTCAAGCAGAAGAAAACACGAAACAGCCTGATTGTCTCCTCCCTATTAATTGGCGGCAACTGGGGATTGTTCATCTATGCGGTAAACATCAATCAAATTGTGGAAGCCAGTTTGGGTTATTACATCAACCCGATTGTAAACGTTTTGTTGGGAATGATCATCCTGAAAGAACGCCTGAATACACTTAAAATAGTTGCATTAATCATTGCCTCCGTTTCAGTAATCTACCTTACCATTGATTATGGTCGTTTTCCTTGGATTGCCATTATTTTGGCATTGTCATTTGGATTTTACGGCTTGGTAAAAAAAACTGCAGGCATAGAAGCCATCCCAGCCTTAACAGTCGAAACTTTTATTTTGGCTCCCCTTGCAGCTGGCTTTATCTTTTGGAAACTTTTCGATCATAGCGGAGCTTTGTTCTCCGGCGATATCTCTACCGATGCTTACTTAATGCTTACCGGTATTGTTACCACTCTACCATTGTATTGGTTTGCCAAAGGAGCACAACGAATCCCATTATCGGCCATTGGCTTTATGCAATACATTGGCCCTACACTAATGCTTTTAATTGGAGTATTTGTATACGATGAAGCCTTTAAAAAAGAGCAAATCATTGCATTTTCATTGATTTGGTTTGCATTGGTTCTTTATACCATTTCCATGATACAAGGAACCAGACAAAAGAAAGAAGCGAACTAATCTTTCCCAAGCCCCTGATTTCCTGAATCCAATACATATTTCCATTTTCCATCTGATCCCTTTTTCCAAATGGATACATAGGTGCCTTTTGTAATGGTATCAGGAGTGGTGTAATGATAGATGCCATAGGTATAGCCCAAATCACCAGAATGAGATACCTCGGCAAAAGAAGGTTTCCAGCTCAAACTAAACCCAGAATCGTTTGTGTTAGAGAAAAGTTGTTTTATTGCTTCTTTTCCCATAATGGGATAAGAATTTTCTCTCAACATTACTGCCGAATCATCTGCGAAAACATAAAAGGCCTTTTTCATTCCATGTTTTACCGAAAAATCTGAGAATTCCTCATCCACTTGAAGGATTTCCTGCTTGCATACTTCCACATCAACTTTTGGAGTACAAGCTGTAATCAACACCCCAATTAAAAAGAGATATAATACTTTTCCTACCGACATTTTCATATTTTAGTGGTTTTAATTCAATAAAGAAAAATACTTATTTTCAAGCAATAAATCCCAATTTCAAAATCTATGTTCGTAAAAAAGCTATCCTCAACAATCGAAACATCTAAAATTCAGAAAGAACAAATCTATTCGAACTCACAATTCGAAAGTCTTATTGTAAGTGTCGAAAAGGGAATGGAAATTCCTCCCCAACCTGCTCCTGCAAATGCTGTACTGTATCTGATTAAAGGAAAACTAAGCTTCGATATTGAAGGAACAATCTACGCCATCGAAGAGGATGACTTCGTCTCTTTCGAGAAAGGACAAATGCATGGCCTTAAAGCTGAAGAAGATTCCAAATTTTTAATTTCCCGAACCTTACCTGAATAACAAATAGACCAGTTTTGAGGGGGTATCAATAGAACACATTAGTAAAGACAGCATTCATGCTGTCTCTACAACTCCTATATATCAAAGGTAAATCCAAGGCAATGTCTTGGATCTGCACTTTAAGCTTTGAATTTCAAACCATTTCTACTTTTTCACTATTCTAACTTTACAAGACTTGCAAAAAAAAGCCTGACCAGTAAACTGATCAAGCCTTATTTTGAATTGATGTAATGAACTACCTGTTAAGGCATTCTTATTGATAAGCCTAAACTAATAAAAAAATCTGGGGAAACCTTACTCAATCCTATTCCTGTCGAAAAATCCAATTGTAAATCCTCTGTAACCGCATAAGTAAGTCCTCCATCCCACCTGTGATCATTCTTTCCTTCACCAGGCAGATAACCATATAATTCTGCATATGCACCTATTTGATCTGATAAAGTCAAACCAATAACCGCAGCATACATCCAAACGGCATAATCTTGCCCTTTTATTCCACTCCAGGCTACACCAAGATTACCTTCAAGAGACATGGCATCATTTACGGTATAATCTGCATTTAATCGAATATCTGCCCCTAGGTTTTCATTCTCGAAAGCCGAAGCTCCCGATTTGGGAACTGAAAAAGTAGAAAGAAGTGCCAATTGAGGATTCCTCTCACTCTCTTCTAGCAACAGGAACTTTGCACCCAGTGTTAAGGGACCAAATCCACTTTCTTCAATATCCGAACCACCCATAGAATGATAATAGCCTAAATATTGCAATCCCAGTCTTAATTCAATATTCTCAACCAGCCCATATCTTAACAAAGTGCTGTTAAAAGTTACATGATCAATATCAGAACTCACTTTTTCGAAAGCGAAGCCCGACTCTATTTGAAATCCTCTAATGGGTATCACACTCGCCGATTCGGCCGTTCCTGGCCTATCGGTTACCATTGGATCTTTTTTCTGGGCAATTAGAATCCCACTGAACATTACGAATAATGTCAATACAAAAAGCTTTCTCATTGAAATAAAATTACAAATTGGCAATACATCTATTGTCCCTGTAAACTTGCAATGCAGTTCCGAGCTTTTGCTTCATGCTCCTCATCCACAAAAAGATCCACATTGTCAGGTGTTCCACCCATTCCTACCAACGTACCGGAACTAAACTCATCTTTCCATAAAGAAGGAATCCCAGCTTCCTCCAATCTTTCCTTATAATATTTTACGTCTACCAATGATCCTGTAAATACGCAAACTAAATTATTTCCGTCAGTCATATGCTACAATTTAATTGTTATGTTTCTTTCTAAGATAGAGAAATTCCCAATATGATCCTATATTAATAATCCGAAAACTTAAGAAGTAAATTCTTATCTTTTCATGAAATAAAAAAATGCTATTTGTCGATTAAAAAAGTCCAATGGTCATGAATAAAACCTCTTTTAAATCCCAAAAACAGAAACTGTTCAAATTCTTAAAGATTTCTTTATTAATATTTCATTCCATCAATCAGAAGAACTATTTTAGAGGGTGAATCAATAACTCCCATATGAGTAAACTCAAAAATAAAACGATCTTGGTTGTAGAAGATGAAGAATTTAACCGCATCTACTTCGAAGAATTACTGCATCAAATTAATTGTAAGGTTATTGTTGCAAGTAATGGTATGGAGGCAATTGAACTGTGTCAAAAAAATGCAAAGATTGATTTGGTGTTAATGGATATCAAAATGCCATTGATGAATGGTTACGAAGCAACAAAAGCAATCAAAAAAACAAGACCAGATCTTCCAATTATTGCTCAAACTGCATTCGCTTTGTTGGGAGATAAAAAAAAATCATTAGACAATGGTTGCGATGATTACGTTGCAAAACCAGTCAAAAAAGATGTCCTGATTAAATTGATTAACAAACATCTCCAGTAAAAACCAAAAACTGCAATTATTTAAGATTTTATAACATCCTTACTCTTGTAATTCAGACAAAAAAGTATTTTATTTATTACTGTCTGAATTTTAAGAAGCAGGAGTGATATGAGAAGAAGGATTAAAAGCGTATTCATAGTTTTAGGATTTGTAATTATTGCAGGTTCAGCAACATTCCTTCTCCAAAAAATCAGATCTACTTTTAACGATCAAAACGCAATTGACGAATTATTAACTCACAATGTAGTTCCAAATACAGAATTTGTAAAATTTGGAAACTACACCATCCATACCAAGTATATTGGTGATTTATCTCTTCCAAAAGTATTATTTATTCATGGCTCACCTGGATATTGGTTTGATTTTAAAAAGATATTTACTGATGTAGAACTGAGAAAGCAATTCTGCCTAATATCTTACGATCGCCCAGGCTACAGTAAAACAAGCGTTCCTGCCATGACAAGTTTGTCAAACCAAGCCAGAGTTGCTGCTAAAGTGATGGAACATTACACTCAAAAACACGAGAAAATTATTGTTTTGGGACATTCTTTTGGAGGTGCAGTATTGGAACAGGTTTTAATTGATTATCCAGATAAAATAAAACATGCCATTTATGTTGCGCCCTGCCTATCACCTGAATATCAAAAAGCCAAATGGTATAATGTCTTAGCTGCCGGAGGAATTCCTCAAAGAATATTGCCTCACGAATTAAAAAACAGCAACAAGGAAATGATGGCTCTATCGGAATGCTTGATTAAAAATGAACCTCGTATTTCTGCGATTGATGTGCCGACTACCTATATACAGGGCAAGAAAGACGTTTTGGTTCCTTTTAAAACTTTAGATTATTATCAGAATTATCAAAGTAATATCAATTCCATTTTATTGGACGATTTGGATCACTTCATTCCCTGGTCACGCCCCGATCTAATTATTGAATCCATTAAAAATGTGAATCAGTAATTTAATTGAAGAGATAAGAAACGAACATGTAAATTTTAAACACATGAAACAAGCAATAATATTAATAGGTATATTCGTTTTTAGCGCATATAACGTAAACGCACAAAAAGCAATGACAAAGGACAAATACAACACTTTAACCGAAGCAGAGAAAAGGGTAATTATTCATAAAGGAACAGAATATCCTGGTACTGGAAAATATTTAAAGAATAAGGCAGAAGGTGTATATACCTGTAAGCAATGCAATGCAGCACTATACAATTCGTCAGATAAGTTTGAGTCGCATTGTGGCTGGCCTAGTTTCGATGATGAAATTGAAGGTGCAGTAAAAAGAATTCCTGATGCCGATGGCAGAAGAACTGAAATTGTTTGTGCCAACTGTGGCGGTCATTTGGGACATGTTTTTCTTAACGAAGGATTTACAAAAAAGAATACTCGTCATTGTGTAAACAGCATCTCTTTGAATTTCATTCCCAAAGAGGAGTTAAAAGAAAAATAACAGACAGTAATCAAATACAATGAAAGGGTTTTCTTCTGAAAACTCTTTTTTTGGCATCTGAAAATTGTAAAAAAAACATATCTTCGCAAAATGTTATAATATTTCACACTTACATTCGACACTTGTGAAATTCTTAACTTTTGATGATCGATATTCGTACATATTTCATATTCATCAGTCTAAATTGATAATAAAAATATTGTAAGTTTACCGTTAACATTTTACTATAAACCAATAAAACTCTATTGCGATGAATCTAAATTTTCTTGAGATCGTTTCCGCCTCTATGGTACTTTTTGCAGTTATCGATATTATCGGATCTATCCCAATTATATTAGATTTAAAGAAAAAAGGTGGAAGAATTGATGCTCTAAAGGCAAGCTTGGTAGCTTTAACCGTATTGATCATTTTTACATTCCTTGGAGAAAAACTTTTGGGAATTTTCGGAGTGGATATTTCAAGTTTTGCCATTGCAGGTTCTATTATTCTGTTTATTATGGGAGCTGAAATGGTAATGGGAATTGAAATTATTAAATACGATGGTCCAAGTGGTGTTTCAATTGTTCCTATTGCTTTCCCTTTGGTTGCAGGTGCAGGATCATTCACAACGGTTTTGGCCCTTCGTGCTGAGTATGCAGTAGAAAATATTATTGCGGCTATTATTCTGAACCTTGCATTTGTTTACCTGGTATTAAAATCAACAAATCTGGTAGAAAGAGTGCTTGGTGATGGAGGAATTCACATACTTCGTAAAGTATTTGGAATTATCCTATTGGCCATTTCAGTCAAACTGTTCATGAGCAATGTAGCCACTCAAATTCACACTTTATTTCCTTTTTTAAAAGAAGCTATACAACATTCATAAATAAGTTTCATTAATGCAGTTCTTCTGCTAACTTTACAAATAATATTGATCGAATAACTTGCAGAATAATGCATGACATAACACTTATTCAAATTATACTGTGTAGCATTGTAATTCTATCTGCAGCATTCATTAAAGGGATGACTGGATTTGGATTTGCACTGCTTGCTGTTCCTTTTCTTTCATTGCTATTTCCAATGCAAGTTTTGGTTCCTGCAATGAGTCTGTTTAATTTGATTACCAGTCTTGTTATTCTATTCAAGCTAAAGGAAAAAATAAAGGCAAAGCTGTTTATTCCAATGTTTGTTGCTAGTTTGGGTGGGATTCCTCTAGGTGTTTATGCCCTTGAATTTGTAAGCAGTGAAAACTTACGTTTGATTACCGGGATTTTGGTCATTATTTTCTCAATTAGAATGTTGGGTAAGGTACGATTAGCCAAACGCTTTCGCAGATATCCAATTGTATTCGCTGGTTTCATAAGTGGAATTCTTGGCTCTTGCATTTCGGTTGGTGGTCCTCCACTGGTAATTGCCATGAACCGGAAGGGATACTCCAAAGATCACTTCCGCGGTGTTTTTGCGTGGTTCAGCACATTTTCTTCATTCTTTACAACCGCTGCTTTTGTAATGAAAGGAATGATTGAAGCAGAATCGGTAAACCTAGCTTTGTTTTGTCTACCGATTCTATTCTTTGGATCGCATTTGGGTTCAAAATTTTCAGGTAAAATAGAACCTGAAAAATTTCGTAAAATGGTAATTGGAATCAATATCATTACAGGAGTATTTATTGTTGTATCAACATTAATTCACCATTAGCAATCCAAAATACCGTCTGTATTCATTGAATCCAGGCAAACTATTTTACAAGAGAGTAAAGCAATTTTATTTCCTCTGCCCAATTGTCTGAATCTGGTGTCTCCAAAACCATTGGAATCTCATCAAATCGGCTATCATTCATTAAGCATTTAAATGCTTCCAAACCAATGAAACCTTTTCCAATCACCTCGTGACGATCCACTCGAGTTGCCAGTTCCTTTTTAGAGTCATTCAAGTGCATCCCTTTTAAGTAATTAAAGCCAATGATTCTCTCAAAATCATCGAAGACTTTTTGAAAACCTTCTGCCGAAGAAATATCATAGCCAGCAGTAAAAGCATGACATGTATCAATGCAAACTCCTACCCTTTCCTTGTCTTCCACCTGATGGATAATTTCTGCAATTTGCTCAAAGGTAAACCCCAAATTACTTCCTTGTCCTGCTGTGTTTTCAATTACAGCACAAACTCCTTTCGTATGATTCAAACTTATATTAATCGATTCTGCTATTGTAGCCAAACATTGCTCAACCGATACTTTCTTTAAATGACTTCCTGGATGAAAGTTCAGGCGATTTAATCCCAATTGCTCACACCTTTGCATTTCGTCCAAAAAGGCAGCTCTTGATTTTTCCAAGGCCGCAGGATCAGGATGTCCCAAATTAATAAGATAACTGTCATGTGGAAGAATCTGTTCAGGACCAAAACCATACTTTTCACAATTCGCTTTAAATTCTTGAATATTCTTCTCTGTTAATGGTTTCGCATTCCACTGCCTTTGATTCTTTGTGAACAAAGCAAATGCCTTCGCTCCTATTTTATTGGCGTTTATGGGTGCGTTTTCAACACCTCCAGCTGTACTTACATGTGCTCCTATATATTTCATATCTTTCCTTTTCGTCATACTTTTCGTAAATCACCACAAAATAGCATAATACCGATTAGTATTTAAATGATCTATAACTTTATTTCATTTGCTGTAGTTCTTTAAACATCTATCGGCATTACACCGCAATGATTTTAAATTAAAATGGTATAAAACAAAAAACTCACGAAAATTAATCCGTGAGTTTCTCTCTATAGTAAGTTTATTTTACATCTCAAAATCCTCTACATCAACACCATTTTCCGAACGTCTTCCACGGTTTTGCTTGTAATTGTTAATCTTATAACTCAAGTTTAATCGGAACACTGGAGAATTCATTTCAAACTTGTTGAAGTTGTAGAAGCCTTCTCCCATGTACTCGGTTTCATGTTTGAATGTACCCAACACATCGCGAACCTGGAAAGTTGCAGACAATTTTCTATTGAAAAAGTCTCTTCTTAAAGCCAATGAACTCGTCAAAAATCCAGCACGTTTACCTTGAGCCCAATCTGTAGGAGATTGGTAATTGATATTCATTTGCAATCTTGTTCTTTTATCCAATATGAATGTTGAATTATTGCGCAAACTCCAATTGAAACTTTCAGTAGAAAAATCTTGAACTATGCTTTCGCCAAAGGCATTTTTCGTCTCAAAACTTCCTTCTTCCTTGTAATGGTAAACATTACCAATCAAATCATTCTTAAACCATTTTGCAAAAGTCAAGTTTAATGTAGCTTCAATACCAAAAGAATAGTCTTTCCCAACATTGGCAACGCTACTCAACATTACATTTTCCTGGTAAGGAGTTCTAATTCGTTCTACTTTGTTGTGCGTTACTTTATAGTATGATTCAATAGACACGGACTGGTCACCAAATCTTTTCATGAATCCCAATTCATAAGAATCAATGTATTCAGGATCCAAATCTGGATTTCCCTGACGAACATTATAGGCATCAGTCCAGGTAATGAATGGTTCCAAATAATAACCTCTTGGTCGATCAATTCTTCTGGCATAACTTGCCATCAACTGATTTCTGGAACCCAAATCCAATTGCGCATGAATTGTAGGAAAGAAATCCCATTGTTGAATCTTAAATTTTTCCAATTCACCACTATAATCTACTTCGCGATCTGTAAACTCAGTTCTGAATCCTAACTGATAACCCAAAATTCCCATTTTATCGGCAAAGGTTGTATACAAGCCATGAACACTTCTGTCGTACTCAACTTCATTGCTATATTCTGGTTGAAAATCATACCCACCAGTTGCAGTGTTGTATTCAAATCTTTTGGTATCGGCCTCGCTAGAACGGATTTGTCCCTGATATCCAAACTCGAATTTTCTATCATTACCCAAAGGAAGTGTGTAATCGGAGCGAATCTCTATTCTTTGTCCTGGTCCATCTTCAGTAGAACGCTGACCAGAAACTTGACCATTGGCATCAAACCTTGCATTTAATGACTCCTCATCACCATTTCCTCTGCGCGAGATACTAACCTGTGTAAACCACTGATGACCTTTTCCCTTGAACTTTTTTGTATAGGCCAAACTGGAATTGATGAAATCCATTTCGCGAGTCCACAAGTCTCTACTGTCATATAAAGCAGGAGTCTCTCCTTCTGCATATTCTGAATAATCCAGGAAGGATTTACGCTCCATATCTCTTGTGCCATATCTAAATGCAAACGACAGCTGATTTTTCTCATTGATATCGTAATCAACTCCCGTTTTAAAGCCATATCCATCACGATGTCGTTCTGTATCACCACTCGAAAGAAGATAGTTTGTAATTCCCTGCACTTCTGTTCTGTTTTCAGACTCGCTTGATCCTTCAAAACCTCTTCTGCTGTAATCCAGTCCAAAGTTGAAATTCCATTTCTTCTTGCGATAATTCACAAGAAAATCGGCACTGTTGTTTTCATGACTTCCAACATTTACATTAACCACTCCGGTTATACCTGAATCTTTATTCTTCTTGGTAATTACATTGATAATACCCGCAGTTCCTTCCGGATCGTATTTGGCAGATGGATTGGTAATGATCTCGATATTTTCAATCATGCTGGCTGGCATTTGCTCTAAAATATCCGCCGCATCCAAAATGGAAGGCTTGCCATCAACCAATACTGTAAAATTCGAACTTCCGCGTAAGCTCACATTTCCTTCAATATCTACACTAACCGATGGAACATTCTCCAAGACATCTACAGCATTACCACTTGCTGCTGTAATTTGTCGGCTCACCGGAATTACCTTCTTATCGATTTGATATTGAACAGGAATTCTTTCAGTAGTAACGGTAACTTCATCCAAAGCCTCGGTGGACTGTCGCAGAGAAACCGTTTTTAGATCAATCTCTTTGCGTTTTTTATTAATGGGAATATTTCTAACCACAGCTTTGTTGTAACCAATAAAAGATACTTCAACAAAGTAATTTCCTGGTTTCAATTTCTTTAAGAAAAAAGCACCATTTGCATCGGTAATGGTACCATCAATTAAAGTTGAATCTATCATGGAGTAAATCGATACGGTTGCATATTCAACAGGAGTTTCCAATGCCTGATCTTTCACAACTCCTTTAATAATTCCTCCTTGAATTTCTGGTTTTACAGCAGGTTCAACTGCTTTTGAAAACATTGTCAAGCAAACAAAGCTTAACAATAGTAATAATCTATTCATGTTAGTAGGTTAAGTTTTTTTTGTATCCAAACAAACATACAATTCCTTATTGGATAAACATGTACTCATCTAGTTTTTTAGATATTTATTAACATTTACCCGATAAAACAAATGTCTGTTTCGACTTTATGTCGAAGTATAGACACACAAACTATCAAAAGGTTTAATCTATCTTTAAAAAAAAATGAGATATTTTTAAATGAACAATGATCAATTAACAATGAACAGTGAACAATGAATCATAACAGAGAAGCCTTGTATTTAAGCGCAACTGCTAACTGATAACTGAAGCTTACCATCTTTCAATGGCTTCAATCCCTTGCTCTTTGCCAAGCTCGTAATCTTTATCCAGAATCCCTTTGTCTTGTGTGAATCGTTTGGTAGAAAAAGAATCCGCAGGACAAATATCAATAATCTCTACTCCTGCAGGCGGATGATTAATCAACTTAATGGTTTGATTGTAGATACCAGGACGTTTTTGAATGGCTTTTGCCAAACCTGGATGTTTTCTGAAAAGTAATCTCGACAACTTATTCTCATTTCCATTCTTCATGCGATAATCTCTCTTTCTCGATCTGATTACCATGATTTTAGTAGCACCTTTCTCAATGGCTCGCTCAACGGGAATTGGTGCCGACACGCCTCCATCTGCAACAATTTCACCATCTACTTTCAGAAATTTTCTATAGAATAAAGGTACAGAACAACTGGCCTTCATCACATCGCTCAAATTCTCGGGTGTAGCTTGAATAAACTTAGAGCTGCCATCGATATTACGAGTAATTCCTATTTCGAAATCAATATTCTTCTCAAAAAGCAGGTCAACATTAATTGGTAATTCGCTTCCGGTAATGTCCCACGACCAGTCCAAATCCATTAAATGACCTCCCAACAAGAATTTTTTCCAACTGATGTATTCAGGTCGCAACGAATAATCGGTAAAAACTTTATAATTTCTTCCATGTTGATTTGCCAAATAAGCAGCAGCATTAATCGAACCAGCTGAAACACCTATCACCATATCAAAAGGAAGAAAAGCTTGTTCCATGAAAGCATCCAAAACTCCAGCGGCAAAAATGCCTCGCATGGCTCCTCCTTCAACTACCAAAGCTGTTTTACCGGAATTCGTGGTCATACTACAATTGATTTAACTTTTCACGAATTACTTTTTCAGCTTCACTGGTAATCTCAACAGCTGATTTCCCTTGCGTTTCAATCGGAGCAAGAATGCTATATTTTACCCTCTGTCCAATGCAAAGAGGAAACATCCCTTTGCGCTCGATCTTGTAATTTCCATCAACAGCAAAAGGCACAACCAAAGCATTAGGAGCTGCATCAAGAAGCGTTTCGATACCTCCCGATTTAAATTTTTTCATCTTCCCGGTTTTGCTTCTGGTTCCTTCCGGAAAAATACAAGCTGCATAATTGTTCTTGGCAATCAATTTTCCCAATTTGTGAATTTCAGGAATTGCCTGTGCCCTGTTGCTTCTATCGATTAAAGCGGCACCGCTATGACGCAAATTATAAGATACACTAGGAATATTTTTAGCCAGCTCTTTTTTAGAAATAAACTTAGGATGGTATTTTCTAAAAATCCATACAATTGGAGGAATGTCATAAGTTCCCTGGTGGTTTGATACAATAATTAAGGGACGATCATTAGGCAAATCTACACTTCCTTCATAGGTAATTCTCACTCCCAGAATCCCAACCAATCGCATCAGAAAAAAATTGAGAACATCAACGGAATTCTTGTGCGCTCGGTAGCCAAACAGCTTTAAACTAATCACCTGAATAGGATGAAAAATAACAAGAAGTAAGAAAAATAGGATGTAGAATATTATAGTTAGGATATATGATAAAATCTTGGCCATTGTTCTTTGTTGATTAAAATTCTCCACAAAAGAACAAAAAAATCATTTATTGAAGAAATCGAACTTCAATTTGATCTTTCACAAACAAATTACCATGGAAAACACAGTATGCAGAGTCCTCCACCCTCTACATACTTTATGCGTAATCCATGGTCAGTATCCTGGTATGTAAAATCTAAATCAGTTATTACAAAAGCTCGAAGCGCAATTGTACCGAGTATTCCAATTTTATCTTCTGGAAATCCAAATCAGGAGTTTTCATTTTAGCCAAAGAGGAAGCTCCTCTAATTCTAATGGCTGTATTCGCATAATCATTTCTGTATTGAGAAGCATTTTCGTTAATGTAAATGGCCTTGCCCACTCTCTGTCCTATGGCTTCGGTTAATGCTTCGGCCTTTTCTTTTCCGGCTTTAATGGCATTTACCTTTACTTGCTGACGGTACTTTTCAATCTCAGAATGATCTACTCTTAGAATATTGATATTAGAGATTTTAATCTTCTCCAATTCTACATAAACCAGTGCAAGCGTATGAGAATCGTGAAGCAAAAGCTCAAACTGTTTTGCTTTAAGAACATTTGCCCCTTTAAAAAAATGAAATTTTAAATTGCTGCTGAAATCTGAAACGGAAAGTTGTTTCTCAAGGTTTACACCTGCTTTTTCGAGGGCCACAAACATTTTCTGTTCCAGTTGCTCAATGCTCTCTTTGTTTTTGGTATCCTTCTCATCCAAAACAATATTTACGAATATCTCATTGGGAACAACTTCCAATTCTGCTACGCCTTTTACCTCAATGTAGTTCTGATCGATAAAATTCTTTTGGGCCTGCGCACTTAAATTAAAGCCAATAAATATGGCAATTAGAATAACAATAGCTCTTTTCATGGGCATTATATTTTATGTGTGTTTTGATTTTTTAACAATGCTTACATAACATATATTGTGCCAGAAAAAACAAAAATTCCTAAACTGTTAATGCCAAAATATGATTGACTTTAATTCCTTTATTAGATCATATTTTTACGAATTCAACAAGCTGTTACAAATGAGATCCTTACACTTGTTTATACATTAGAAGTAATATTGTGTGTAGTGTTATGATTAAGCTCAAAAATTATATAAAAACAAGAACCTTCACCTAAAGTAGATTCAACTTCTATTTTAGCACCCAGCAAATTCACCAAATGATCTACAATAGAAAGACCTAGCCCTGTTCCTCTATAAAGCCTATCTTTTCTATCTTCTATCTTTTTAAAACGACCAAATATGTATTCTAAATTATCCTTAGCAATACCAATTCCAGTATCTTTCACAAAAATTCTTAGAAACGATTCGTTTACTTCATAACCAAGTTTAATTTCCCCTTTATCGGTGTATTTGAAAGCATTTTCAAGTAAATTAATTATTATTTGCTTTAACCGAACAGAATCCGATTCGAACAGATAACATTCTTCGGGAAAAATTAATTCAAAATCTATATCGTTATTCTCTTCTTTTATTGATTCAGGAATGAACATATTATAAATCTCACTCAACAAATAATTCAAGTCAAACTGCTCTATATCTAATTGAATTTGCCCAGCTTCCATTTTTGATAAATCCATAATATTATCAATTAAACCCAAAAGAGAGTCTCCATTCGACTTTATTATACCAATAAATTGGTCCTTTTTTTCCGCCGATAAATCACGTTCACTTAATAAAGAAGAAAAACCAAGAATAGCGTTCATAGGCGTACGAATCTCATGACTCATATTCGCGAGAAATGACGATTTGAGCCTTTCACTTTCTTCAGCTTTTTCTTTTGCTTCACGCAGTTCTGCCGTTCGCTCATCAACTAACTCTTCCAAATGGTTTCTATGATTATTTAGTTCCTTATTTAAATCTTCTAGAAGATTATTTTGCGAAATAATTTCTTCATTTTTGTTCCGCAATTCCAAGGTACGCTCATTGACAATTAAGTTTAGCCTTTCTGTTTTTTTCTTTAAAAAACGAACTCTTAAATAATAAAAAGAACCAAACAGCGAGAGTATAATTGTTAACAAAGTAATTTTAAACCAAGTTGTCTTATAAAAAGGAGGTATCACATGAATGTATAAATTTGCTTCATTTTTACTCCACACTCCAGCATTATTCTTAGCTTTCACTTTTAATTGATAATTGCCGTGAGGTAGCGTAGTAAATGTAACGAAACGACGATTTCCGATATCATGCCAACTTGTATCAAGCCCTATTAACTTGTAGGCATAGGTGGTTTTTTGCGGTAAAGCAAATTCCAAAGCCGCAAAGTTGAAAGAGATCACTTTATCTTTGTAGGATAAACTTATTGTATCTGTTGCATGAAGGACTTTATTTAAAACACCACCGGAAAAAGTATTTACTGGTTTATTTAGAACCTCCATATCGGTAAAAACAACAGAAACAGGTTTTGGATTTTTAATTAGATGATGCGGCTCAAAAGTTGTAACTCCGCTTCCTCCAAAAAACAATTCACCCTTTTTATTTTTATAGCTTGACCCCAGTATATAGTCCTTGGTCTTTATTCCATCTCTTCCATCGTAATTATTAACCACACCGGTTTTCAAATTAAAACATGATACTCCATTTCTACTACTAACCCATAAATTCCCATCATTATCTTCTTCAATTGCACTCATAAAATCTGAGTTAAAGCCATCTTTTTTAGAATAGTACTTGAATTTATTGTTTGCATAATCAAAAGAATTTAACCCATTTGTAGTAGCAATCCAGAGCTTTTGACCTTGAAGATATAAGTCTCTGATGGTATTATCGCATATACTTGATGAATCTCCCTTAGTGTATTTATAATTAACACTACTGCCATTCAACTTATTAAATACAAACAATCCTTTCCGATTAGTTCCCAAGGCCAGTAATGTGTCGTTTAAAGTTTCTACACAATTTATTTTTCCATATAATGTGGTCGAATTTGAATATCTGAAGTGTTGAGTATATCCAGTTTTTTCATTGAGCTTCACCAATCCATCAGAAGTAGCAATCCAAAATGTATAGTCATTCTCTTGCAAGGCATCATTTACAACGGTACGTCCATCAGGAAGCTTAAATTTCTTTAATATCTTTTTTTTGTTTTTATCAATTTTATAAAGATCAAAACCTATACTCCGATCTAAACCAATCCAAACGATTTCTTCCGGGTTAAAGATATCAGCCTTTATCCAAACAATATTAGATCTAATTTCATCTTTTAAGTTTATTAACCCTTTATTTTTTTTGTCATAAATATTCAATGATTTCTCCCCAAAACCAGCAATCCATAATTCTTTATCTCCATCATCGAAAATGGAATAAACCGTAGTTACATTAATACCTGTACTATTTATTTGACTGCCATAACACTTAAAGTTTTGTAAAGATGGATGCCAGTAATTAATTCCAGCTCCAAAAGTGCCAAGCCAAATCCCTCCTGTTTGATCTTCGAGTAAAGACAAAACCACGTTCCAAGCCAGGGATTCAGTATTATTTGGTATTGAGGCAAAGTAATTGAATGTGTTATTTTTTTTATCATATATACTAACCCCTCCTCCTTGACTTGCCATCCATATCTTTCCTGTACTATCTTCTATTATATCATAAATACTATTACTTACAATGCATTGGGGAAATCTTTCTTGGCTATGCACATAGTTGATATATCTACCTTCACTTATTAAATATCGACTAACACCAGAATCCTGCGAACAAATCCATAATGAATTCTCACTATCGTATAATAATTTTCTAATGTCTGATTGTACAAGACCATTGGGGGCATTTTCTTTATGTTGAAATAGCCTTACTTGTGATTTATCAGTTTCATATTTAATCAACCCAATATTTGAAGCAATCCAAAGAGACTGTTCATCATCTTCAACGATATCACGAATTTTTATATTATCTGTTATAATACCATAAGTGTGAAGTTCTATCTCCTTTGAGTTGGACCTTTTTACATACAAGCCACTATCTGTCCCTATCCAAATGTTATTTTTACCGTCTTGCCACAAACAATTAATATACTTTTGTGTACTGGGTAAATTCTCCGGAAACTCAATTAAAGAAAAAGTTTCCGTATCATAATCCATGTAAACCAAACCATCAAGAGAACCAATCCAAAAATTTCCATTCTTATCAATTAGTAAACAGGTGAGTCTGTCAACAGGTATACTATTAAAATTGTTAGGATCGTTGGTAAATGTTTTAAATGAGTAACCATCATATCGGTTTAAACCATTTCTGGTTGCAAACCAAATAAAGCCATAATTATCTTGAACGATATCTACTACTACAGAACTTGACAGTCCGTCTTCCTGCGACAAATATTTAAGTCTACTATCTTTTGATTGGGCAACAACAAAACTTAACTTGATCATAAGGATACTAATAAAAAGCATCCTCTTCCAAAAAGTATGTTTTTTTATTAAATCCATAAATACCAGATTCTTTCTTAAATTATATTAAAAATAAAATTACACCTATAGTATATAATCACTTATTATACCCTCCACAGACAGGCTAAAATTAATCTATCATACCTGCATCAAATTCGAAAGATTGCACCAAAGACTTGTACGTAGTATGATTAAATTTAAAGAATTATGTCTTTCATATCAAATTTCTTTTTCCAAAACATTAAATTTTCTTAGGAGAAAAAGACTTCATTCGAAATGAAAAGGGTCATCATTTGTTTCCTCTGCCTTATTGCCATAAAAAGAAGATGACCAGAAAATTGTAGAGCTACAGGATTGCAACTCTATAGAAGTAAATATATAGCAGCAGGAGGTGATCCTATTTAGGGAGCTATAAAAGCAAAAGGTCACTCCCCAGCGACCTTTTAACACAATAACCCAAATGCTAAATTGAATGATTTAAACATTTGTTTCTTTTAATATTACTCAAAATTAAAATTGAACATTATAAACTTAACAATTAACAGATTAAAAGTCAAGATCTAATGCAATATATTTTACATTTATTTAAACCTATTTACCCAAAATCAGATGAAGATCTACCAACAATTCCGATACTTCTGTTTTAGAAATGGAACTCGATAGAATCAATTGCCAGCAGTTATTATTTTATGGAGTATAAGGTAATGCTTTTACAGAGTTAGTGTTTCTAATAAATATTAACGCATCATAACCCTCAGAAAGCTTTCGCTTGCAATAGTTTATATCTGAATTAATATCTTTTACATAGGTACCCACTGCCCTTCTAGACCAGCTTGTATTATTAACTAATGCTGCTAGTTCTTCGGGAAGTCCTATACTTTTAAGATTCAGAATAAAGTTTTTATAAGGAGCTTTTGCAAAGGTGTGATCAATACAATCACTTTTAGGCAAACCTAGATCGCAGGCACAAAACTTCTTTTTTTCAAGATCATATGCGAAATATTCTCCAGTATAGAATCCAAAGCCAAACGTATAATAATTATCTCCAAAATAGTCCTTTAAATGTGCTCCCATGGGCTTTTGCTTACTGTTATCTGAATGTTCGGCAATGTGTTGGTTGTGAGCCCAGACAATCATTTTTCTTCCTTCTTGCTCCTGAATTTTTCTACAATTTTCGGCCATATACCTATCGCGTTTTCCTGAAAATGAAGCCGTAATCTTACTAGTCCACATAATATCCATACACTGCTCTAACACTCGAATGGTGAACTTCAACCGATCATTAGAAGAGTTGAGGGCAATCTCATTCAAATGAGCAAGTAAGTGCTTCACTTCTTTTTTCTCACGCTTGCTCATTTGGTTTCTTAGGCTGTAATTAATCAAATACTCCAGAGTCTTTTCTGTGTTGTCATCCAGCAGATTTGATTTTTTTAATTCGGAACGAATAAATATAGAAGAACTGCGAGGCCATTGCATATCACAGCCAAAAACTTTTACTTTGTCACTATCATTTCTATTTTCATTGAATGATTTCATCCATAGTAACATATCACGCACTTCCTGAGTTCTCCAGGCACCCATCCAACTTCTTGATAAAAGAGTTTCAACAGAGTGCTCGCTGTTTCCAGCAACGAATTCATTAATCAGATGTGAATTTGCATAGTCATCTTCAATTACAAATACCCTAAAATCATGTTCTTGTACCAAATATTTAATCAATCGATGTTTGGTGGTAAAAAACTCCCTGGTTCCATGGGTCGCCTCTCCAAGTGCTATGATCTTTTTGTCCTGAATCAGATTGTCAATTGCAGATAGGTCAGAATTGTTATCCCAATTTGGTTCCGTTGATAATAATTCTGAAACAAAAGGCGTAAATGTGTCATCCCATTTTATTTGGGATTTTGCTGTTATTAGTAAACAAAAGTATACTGTAACGAAAATTAAAATTCTTCTCATTTATATATTGGTTTAATCTATTTAATAGCTAGTAAGAACATATCAATGCACCAACAAAAACTTACTCCTTGGTAAACTCCACAATTCCCTCTAAAAGTCCAGTTTTCAATGGCAATTCAGGATTGTTGTAGGTTTGAAAATTCTTCATTCTATCGGCTTCGGCTTCTTTCAAAACATGATTCATTCCTTCAACAATCAGTTTTTTAGCTTTAGGATTTGCTTTTGCCAGCACCTCAACATCCTCCACTTTTACTTGAAGATCTGTAGTTCCCTGCACCAATAAAACAGGACAAGATAATTTTGCGATTTCTACGCTTGGATCGTACTTCATCCAGGATATCATATAAGGCTGAACACTTGCACGGAACAAGGCAGCTAAAAAGGCAGGCGTATCCTCAACCAATTCACCTTTTTCCAATTTTGTAAGTATGGGTTCTGCCTGTTGCAGTACAAATGGTGGTTGTGCCTTTAATTGTTTTCGGATGATATCGCCTGCAGCAAATCCCGGACCAGCTACAGAAATGTACTTTGCCACCTTCAAATCCTGAATTGCGATCATACCAATGGTAGATCCTTCGCTATGCCCCAATACAATTACCTCTGAAAACCTGCTATCCTTTTGCAATTTGGCAATCCAGTCTTTCACATCCTGTATGTAATGCTCGAAACGCAAATCTGCCTCATTTACCATGCTCCCTTGCTTTCGCCTACTCCCCTTTTGTCGTAACGCACACTGGCAATGGAACTCTTACACAATCCCTCTGCCAACATTTTTAGTGAATTGTTCTGCATCATGGCATTGTTCCCATTCCTATCTGTGGGACCAGAACCTGAAATCATTAAAACCACAGGAAGCTTTTGATCGCTTTTAGGCAAGAGCAAGCTGCCTTTAAGCTCTCCGGTTTCCGTTTGTAAATTGTAGGTTTCTTCTTTTTGTTGTGCCGACAATTGCAATGCAAAAAGTACTGCAAGAGTGATGAATTGTAATTTTTTCATTGGGTGTTTTTTATTGTATTAACGGTTTGGCTATGCTTTGTGCTTTATTTTCAATTCATTATTTTCTTTATAAATTCTTGTTTCTGTCTCCCAATATTTTTATTTGTCAGATAAAAGTTTCCACTACCAATTAACCAAAATACTTTGTCAACAGCATATGAAGTCAAATTATTTGCTTTTGCAATTCTATCAATTGCTTTAAGTGTTGCATAGTCCTGTTTTGTAACTGATTTTTCGTTTGGGTCTATTATACCAAGTGCTTTAAAAATATCTTTTAAATGAACATCAGGTTTACCGTATTCTTCAAAGCCTAATTCTTTTAAAAAGTCACAAGCTAAAGGAAAACCGATACCTGAAATTTCAATACTTATCATCAATGGAAGAGCAGGTTTTGATTTGCTATCATTAGCAAAAAAATCAGACCACTTGTAAAACTTTTCTGCAGTATCAAAAGATTTTAAAAAATGGGCTGATTCTATTACTGATTGACAATACTGAGGCCATAAACTCCTGTTAGTTGTTCTAATCTGTCCAGTTGGCTTAAGTTTCTGGCGAATTTTATTTAATAGTTTTTCTGAATCTGTTTTAGAAAAATTGGCAGCAACTTTATGAGGGTCAAAGTCAAACAAAACAAATTTTAGATTTTCGATACCACCAATTGAGTTTCCAATGACTTTTGCACTCATTTGTTTATTTTGAGCAGATTCGCATAGTTTTTTGTAAATGATTTTTAAGTCATTTGGTTTCTCAAACTCTGAAACTAAATGTTTGTCAAGGTCGGTTTTAGACACTGAATCAAATGACAATAAAAAATCAACGGCTGATTTATATATCTCTTTATCTGTCATATTTTTAATTCCTTATCATAAGGCATAACGGATGGCGGTAAGAAATCGTTGCGCACTTAAATGCGTTTCAGTATCAAGCCGCTAAGCCATTTATTAAATGTTATATTGTTCAAATTTAGCACTATCCGCGCAATGTTTTTTACCGCGTGTG
>NZ_BAZX01000038.1 GCF_001310955.1 Marinifilum fragile JCM 15579 | reverse complement strand
AGATGCTAGATAGAATGATACTTTTGCCAAAGAACATAGCTTATTATTCGTTTACACCAGTCAACGTAGATATATTTGTCAGACTATACAGTAAACTAAACAAGATGGATTTTGGAAGATTAATTATTGGCTTGTTTTTGATTACCAATACCATTTATAAGTTGTATCAAAAACGTATTGGCTGGTCTCGTATGATGTTTTCAGTACTTGTTGGAATGGGATTTATTTTGCAAGCGATTAGTGGATCTGAAGATTTTCAGATGGAAGCGCATTTTTCTCCATCTCAAATGGAGTATTGGTCTTTACTTGACCAATTCTTACTTGTGTCTCAAATTTTTTTTCTGGGAAGGTACATTTACGAACTAATTAGAAACAAAAAGATAGAGAAGCTACAAGCGTAAAAAAAATCCGAAGCACCAATGTGGTATTTCGGATTTATATTTATGTTTTTACTGTGATTAAGCTTCTTTCTTGGCTGCTACAACAGACAATTCAACCAATAATTCAGGACGAGCCATACGTGCTTCAACACATGCACGAGCTGGTTGATATCCATCTTCTACCCATGCATCCCAAACTTCGTTCATAGCAGCGAAATCTTTCATATCGCGAACGTAAATGGTTACAGATAGGATGTGCTTCTTGTCAGAACCAGCTTTCTCCAACAATTCCTCTACTTTTTCAAGAGTAGTAACAGTTTGTTCTTTGATATCCTTAGTAGCATCTTTTGCAGTTTGTCCACATAAATAAATAGTGTTGCCGTGCTCTACAATGCGGCTCATTCTTGGAGTTGAATCGATTCTTTTGATACTCATTTTGATTAATGTTTAAGTTATTTTGTGGGGCGAAGATAAGAAAAATGTAAGTGGTACAATAGATAAGAAAAAATCAAACTATTCCTGGATATCTTTTACACACCGAAAACCTAGATTGCTAGTTGAAGAATCAATAGTATTACTAGTTCTTGCTGCAACACGATATCGATTACAGTAAGAATCATGACACAAGAAAGATCCTCCCTTCATCAACTTTCGATTCATTGGATCAAAATCAGGACCTTGGGGGTTAAAATTGCCACCTTTCTGATTGGGATCATCTGTCCACCAATCCTGGCACCATTCCCAAACATTTCCACACATATTATATAAACCAAAATTGTTGGGTTCATATTGATTGACAGGAGCTGTTCCTAAAAAACCATCATTTAAACTATTGCTATTAGGAAAATTGCCCTGCCAAATGTTGCACTGATGTACACCATTTGGTGTTAATTCATTGCCCCACGGAAATAGGTTTTGTTCCAACCCACCACGAGCAGCATATTCCCATTCAGCTTCAGTAGGAAGCCTTTTTCCAGCCCACTTACTATATGCATAAGCATCGTTATAAGAAATATGGGTAACTGGATGATTTTCTTTCCCAATAAAATTTGAGCTTGGGCCTTCAGGAGTTTTCCAACAAGCACTTTCAACTTGCAGCCACCATTCTAATCCAGCAACACTTCTCCCAATTTGCATTAAATGTCTTGCTTCATTTTGTGGCAGGAGCAAATGAAAAACGAACGACCATCCGAATTTCTCTGCATCGGTTATATATCCAGTAGCATTGATAAAATCAGAAAACTTTAGATTTGAAACTGCATGCTTGTCAATGTAAAATGAATCAACAGCAACACTTCGAATTGGTCCTTCAGCATCTTCCGGATATGCTTTTTCATAATCTGTTCCCATAAGAAACTCTCCTTTAGGGATGCAAATCATATCATCAAAATTTGCATCATTTAAAGGTGTTATCTGCTTCTGTATTGTTGAATTTGCTAGTACTCTTTCGGACTGAGGCGCACAGCAACATTTTTTATTCTTCATTGTAATTGCATTAAAAGACTTTGATGTCCGAAATTACACAAAAGAAAATTGAGGGCAAAAAAATGCCGTTCCTTTTGGAACGGCATTTATATATATGAGATGATCTCAATTATTTCATACTGGCAATGCGCTCTTCCAAAACTTTGATTTTGGCTTCAGCATCAGCTTGCTTTTTCTTCTCCATTTCAACTACTTGGGCAGGAGCGTTGTTTACGAATCGCTCGTTGCTTAATTTTTTGGAAACAGAATTTAGGAATCCTTGAGTGTATTTCAACTCTTCTTCCAATTTCTTCAATTCTTCTTCAACGTCAACCAAATCTCCAAGAGGAATGAAATACTCAACAGCTTTTACAATGAAAGACATTGCGCCAGTCATTTCTCCATTGGCAGCTGAAATTTCGTTAAGGTTACACATTTTAGCAATTACAGTGTCGAAAGCAGTATCGTAATTACCTTCTTTAACCATATAATTCATTGCCAATTCATCTTTAAATGCAATGTTTTTCTGCTTACGGATGTTACGAACTGCAACAATCACTTCCTTCACCTGCTCGAATTTCTCTAATAAACTAGCTTCGTAAGCTTCAGGTTTAGGCATTACAGAAATCATGATGCTATCCTCTTCAGTTCTATCAGCTAACAACTGGTAGATTTCTTCAGTTAAGAAAGGCATGAATGGATGTAGCAACTGCATCAACTTCTCGAACAAGCCAACTGTAGCTTCGTAAGTTTTCTTGTCGATTGGCTGTTGATATCCTGGTTTCACCATTTCCAAGTACCATGATGAGAATTCATCGCGGAATAAAGTGTAAACAGTCATCAATGCCTCACTGATGCGGTATTGCTTGAACTGCTCATCTAAAGTTTCCATGGTTTTGTTCAAACGTGCGTGGAATACTTCAGTAGCAATTCTTGCTGATTCAGGTTGCTCAATATCTGCAACTTCCCAACCTTTAACCAAACGGAACGCATTCCAGATTTTGGTAGTAAAGTTACGTCCTTGCTCAGGTAAGTTCTCATCGAACAACAAGTCACCTCCAGCAGGAGAACAAAGCAACATACCCACACGAACACCATCAGCACCATACTTAGCAATCAAATCCAATGGATCTGGTGAGTTACCTAGCGACTTAGACATCTTACGACGCTGGCTATCGCGAACGATACCTGTTAGGTAAACGTTGCTAAATGGCTTTTCGCCAATATATTCATAACCCGCAATTACCATACGTGCAATCCAGAAGAATAGAATATCCGGACCAGACACCAAATCATTGGTTGGGTAATAATATTTAATTTCTTCGTTACCAGGCTTGCGAATTCCGTCGAAAACAGAGATTGGCCACAACCATGAAGAGAACCATGTATCCAATACATCTTCATCCTGACGCAAGTCTTCAGCTTTGTATTCTTTACCAGTTTTAGCTTTTGCTTCTTCAATAGCTTCCTCAACTGTTTTGGCAACTACATATCCACCTTCAGGTAAATAGTATACAGGAATTCTTTGTCCCCACCACAACTGACGAGAAATACACCAGTCTTTTACATTCTCCATCCAGTGACGGTAGGTGTTCTTGAATTTAGCAGGGTGTAATTGAATGTCATCATTCATTACATGCTCCAATGCTGGTGCAGAAAGTTCTTTCATTTTCAAGAACCACTGCATACTTAGCTTAGGCTCGATTACTGCATCGGTTCTTTCAGAGAAACCAACTTTGTTCACGTAATCTTCAACCTTAACCAAATTACCTGCAGCTTCCAAATCAGGAACAATCAAATCACGTACTTCGAAACGATCTTTACCAATGTACATTTGAGCGGCTTCACTCATGGTACCATTGTCATTAAAGATATCGATAGATTCCAAGTTGTGACGATCACCAATTTCGTAGTCATTCAAATCGTGAGCTGGTGTAATTTTCAATGCACCAGTACCGAATTCCATATCTACATACTCATCTTGAATAATAGGTACAGAACGGTTTACCAAAGGAACAATTACACGCTTACCTTTTAGGTGAGCAAAACGTTCATCGTTTGGATTCACACAAACAGCTGTATCACCCAAAATGGTTTCTGGACGAGTAGTAGCAATAGTCACATACTCATCTTCGGTTCCTTCAATTTTATATCTTAAATAGTAAAGCTTTGATTGCAGCTCTTTGTAGATTACCTCTTCGTCGGATACAGCAGTTTGCGCCGCAGGATCCCAGTTTACCATACGAACACCGCGGTAAATCTTATCTTTCTTATACAAATCGATGAATACATCAATTACTGATTCGTACAAAGATTCATCCATGGTAAAAGCAGTACGTTCCCAATCACATGAAGCACCTAATTTTTTCAACTGCTCCAAAATGATTCCACCGTGCTTTTCCTTCCACTCCCAAGCATGCTTCATGAACTCGTCGCGAGTGATATCTGCTTTGGCAATGCTTCTTGCTTTAACTTATTTACAACTTTAGCTTCGGTAGCAATCGATGCGTGGTCGGTTCCTGGTACCCAACAGACGTTCTTTCTCTGCAATCTGGCTCTGCGGACCAATACATCTTGAATTGTATTGTTTAGCATATGCCCCATGTGTAACACGCCGGTGACGTTTGGTGGCGGAATTACAATTGTATACGCCTCTCTCTCGTCTGGTACAGAGTGGAAGAATCCTTTATCCATCCAATACTTATACCATTTGTCCTCCGATTCTGCAGGATTGTACTTAGTTGGGATTTCCATTTGTTTAACTATAATTTAATAATTCTATATTTTCAAAAAAATTTGGGTCAAAATTAAGAAATTCTATGGGATATTACTTCACTGAATGACAATAAAATGAGGGAGAGGGTAAATAAGAGTTCGCAATCGTTTTATCATTAAAATCAATCGTCTGCTTCTTCCTAATGGTCAGTTTTTTAAATCAATGTTGAAAAGCATTAAAAATCATTTTTTTTACCTGCTTTTTTATATACTTTTGGCGAATTAGAAAACCTTATTCATAAAATATATAAACACATAACAAATGCCACAGATATCAGACAAAGGAAGATTGATGCCTGAATCACCAATTCGTAAATTGGTTCCTTACGCGGAAGGCGCAAAAGCTAAAGGCAGAACAGTTTATCACTTGAACATTGGTCAGCCTGATATTAAAACTCCGGAAGTTGCAATGGACGCAATCAGAAATTGTACGGAGAAAGTTATAGAGTATTCTCACTCTGCCGGTAATATTTCTTACCGTAAGAAGTTGGCTAAAATGTATCAAAATATTGGTATTGATGTTAACGAAGAGGAGATGTTGATTACAACTGGTGGATCTGAAGCAATCACTTTTGCATTGATGACTTGTTTGAATCCAGGTGATGAAGTTTTGATTCCTGAACCGTTCTATGCTAACTACAATGGTTTTGCGATTTCGGCTGGTGTTAAGGTTGTACCGATTACTTCAAGTATCGAGAATGATTTTGCATTGCCTTCAATTGAAGAGTTTGAAAAGTTAATGACTCCTAAGACTAAGGCGATTGTGATTTGTAATCCAAACAATCCAACTGGCTACCTATATTCTAAAGAGGAATTGAACCAATTGCGTGAGTTGATTTTGAAGCACGATTTGTTCTTATTCTCTGATGAAGTTTATCGTGAATTCTGTTATGGTGGAGAAGAGCACTTCTCAGCTATGAACCTTGAAGGATTGGAGCAAAACGTTGTAATGATGGATTCAGTATCGAAACGCTACTCAGAATGTGGTGTTCGTATTGGTGCTATGATTACCAAAAACAAAGAGGTAATCACTACCGCATTGAAATTTGCTCAGGCTCGTTTGTGTCCTCCAGCTTTTGGTCAGATTGCAGCTGAAGCTTCTTTGGATACTCCACAGGAATATTTTACTGAAGTTTACGATGAGTACATTGCTCGTCGCGATTTTATGGTTGCGGCTTTGAATGAAATGGAAGGTGTTTATTGTCCAACTCCTAAAGGTGCATTTTACACAGTTGTTAAACTTCCTATTGATGATGCAGATAAGTTTGCTCAGTGGATTTTGGAAGATTTCGAGTACAAAAACCAAACAGTAATGGTTGCTCCTGCTACAGGATTCTATGCAACTCCAGGTTTAGGTAAAAACGAAGTTCGTATCGCATACGTATTGAAGAAGGAAGATCTTGCAAAAGCAATGGAAACTTTAGCTGAAGCATTAAAGGTTTATCCTGGAAGAACTTTGTAAAAGTTATTACTTTGAAAATATAAAAAAACGGCTCTCTATTGGGGAGCCGTTTTTTATTTAACTTCTTTAGTATATTTCAATTAAAATATTCTTAGAATAACTTTAGCATTCTAACTTCTTCTGCAGTTAAGAATCTCCATTTTCCTCTTGGGATATTTTTCTTGGTGATTCCTGCAAAGAAAACACGATCAAGTTTCTCAACTGTATATCCTAAATGTTCGAAAATTCTACGAACGATTCTGTTTTTCCCAGAGTGAATTTCAATTCCAACTTGTTTTTTGTCTTTAGGATCGGCAAAGCTAATAGCATCCGATTTGATGAAACCATCTTCCAATTCCAGACCTTTGGCTATCATGTCAAGTTCCTCCTGCGAAATTTCACGATCCAGGAATACATGATAAATTTTCTTCTTGTTGTAACTTGGATGAGTTAAGCGTTTGGTAAGATCACCATCATTGGTAAATAACAATACTCCGGTTGTCATTCTATCTAATCTTCCAACAGGATAAACTCTTTCATTGCAAGCATGTTTAATCAAGTCGAGTACAGTTTTTCGCCCCATTGGATCATCTAAGGTTGTTACAAAATCCTTTGGTTTGTTTAAAACAAGATAAACTTTCGATTCCGGCTGAAGTAAAACTCCATCCATGCAAACTTTATCTTTAAGATTCACTTTGGTTCCAACTTCAGTTACAATTTCACCATTTACCGTAACACGACCTTCTGCTATTCTTGCATCAGCTTCGCGTCTCGAACATTCACCTGAATTGGCAATGAACTTATTTAATCTCAGAATACCATCTTTAGGTCCCATCATTTTAGCATGCTCAAGCTGCTTTTTCTTGCTATAGTGTCTTTTTCGCAAAGATTCTTTGTCAGGACCATTCTCATCAAATCGTTTTTTCGATTTAAAAGGTCTTTTTTGATCTGATTGCTTAGAAAATCGCTTCTTTTTTTCTGGATTTTCAGAAAAAGTTTTTCTTTCTTCCTTGTTTTTAGGATTTTTTCTAAAATCGGATTTAGATTCTTCTGATTTGTTTCCGCTATATTTTTTTGATCGGTAGCTTGTCTTTCCTTTTCTAGGCTTACCGTAAGTCTTCTCTTCCATTTCTGACAGTATGATCAATGTTTTGAACTTGCAAAGGTATTAATTATCAAAGAATATATTTGAGTAACATTTCAAAAAGTTCATTTTGATTGTAAATTAAACTTGATAGATTTTTTACATTTGTACGAGCGAAAATTAATTCATTGTTTTTTTCGACGCTAAATTTGTGTGTGTGATTGTAAACATTTAACAAAAATTAAAAAATGGCATTAATTAAATCAATTTCCGGAATACGCGGAACTATTGGAGGAAAAGTAGGCGAAGGTCTTAGTCCTTTAGATGTGGTAAAGTTTTCGGCTGCATATGGAACTTGGGCAATCAGAAGACATGATGGCAAAAAAATTAAAGTGGTTGTTGGTCGCGACGCTCGTATTTCAGGTGAAATGGTAGATAAACTTGTAGTTGGTACATTAATTGGCTTAGGGATTGATGTTGTGGAAATCGGTTTGGCATCTACGCCAACAACCGAGTTTGCCGTAACAGAAGAAAAAGCTGATGGGGGTATCATTTTAACTGCGAGCCACAATCCAAAACAATGGAACGCTCTTAAATTATTGAATGAAAAAGGTGAATTCCTTAATGATGAGGATGGCAAGTTAGTGCTAAGCATTGCTGAGCAAGAAGATTTCCTTTTCGCAGATGTTGATGATTTAGGAAGTATTACTAATGTAGAAGATTACACTCAAAAGCATATCGATCATGTTCTGTCTTTGGATTTGGTAGATGTGGAAGCCATCAAAAAAGCGAATTTCTCAGTAGCTGTTGATGCTGTTAATTCGGTAGGAGGTATTGCAATTCCTGGTATGCTTCGTGCATTAGGAGTTGAAAATGTAATTGAATTGTACTGCGAACCAAATGGTCATTTCCCACACAATCCAGAACCACTACCTGAAAACTTAACTGCTATTGCTGAGGTAATGAAAGAAGGTAAGGCTGATTTAGGTTTTGTTGTTGATCCGGATGTTGACAGACTTGCGATTGTTAACGAAGATGGAAGTATGTTTGGTGAAGAGTATACACTTGTAGCTTGTGCTGACTACGTGCTAGCAAATACTCCAGGAAATACGGTTTCAAACCTGTCTTCTACACGAGCTCTTAGAGATATTACCGAAAAACACAGTGATCATACGAAGCTTCTGCTGTAGGTGAAGTAAACGTTGTAACCAAAATGAAAGCTAACAATGCGGTAATTGGTGGCGAAGGAAACGGAGGAATTATTTATCCTGCCAGTCATTATGGTCGCGATGCTTTGGTTGGGGTTGGTTTGTTTTTAAGTCATTTGGCAAAAACCGGAATGAAAGCTTCTGAATTGAGATCTTCTTATCCAAACTATTTTATTTCTAAGAACAAGATTGAATTAACTCCAGAAATTGATGTTGATGCTGTTCTTGTAGCAATGAAAGAGAAATATCAACATGAAAAAGTGAATGATATTGATGGTGTGAAGATCGATTTTGCAAAAGAATGGGTTCATTTAAGAAAATCTAATACGGAACCAATTATTCGAATTTATTCTGAAAGCGAGAATGAAGAAACTGCAAATAAATTGGCGGATAAAATCATTTCAGAAATAAAAGAGATCATTAAATAGTAAAAACTCATATATTTTAAGTTAAGTGCATTGGTGTTAATCAATGCACTTTTTTTATTTATAACGGAAAAAATTCCGTAATCGTTTGCGTATAGTTAATTCTGACTTGCGACCTGTAATTTCAATTCATATCTATAAGTAAAAAATATAAAATAAGGCTGCTTGTTTTAAGCTGAAATTACCGATAATACTAGAAGACCCGATTATCGTTTATTCTTGAAACCTACTGTATGGGTGTTTTTACCCAATTTTAAAATCTCTAAATATGTCATAAGTTCGATATTTGTTGAGGATTTTTTATATATTTAGAAATAGCTGTTGGAAAGCAGTTGTTTTTATACTTGCAAATATGGCAATGTACTTATATTTGTTCTCAGAATAGAGAAAAAATTCTACATTAAAATAAAGAAATAATTAATAAATCAATGAATATTGCTTATGCAATTTGCTGCTTAGATTTATATTATCTGAAGTAAATTGTAAAGCGCCTTACTAAAAACTTACTGATATGAAAATTACCGTAGTTGGTGCAGGTAACGTGGGGGCAACCTGTGCAAATTGTATCGCTCAGAAAGAGTTGGCAAACGAAGTTGTTGTTGTTGATATTAAAGAAGGATTGGCAGAAGGTAAAGCATTAGATATGTGGCAAACTGCTCCTATTAACTATTACGACACAAGAGTTAAAGGTGTAACTAATGATTATGCTGCAACTGCAGGGTCTGAAGTTGTGGTAATTACTTCTGGTCTTCCTCGTAAGCCGGGTATGAGTCGTGATGACTTAATCGCCACTAACGCTGGTATTGTAAAATCAGTTACTGAAAATGTAATTGCTCACTCTCCTGATGCAATTATCATTATCGTATCAAATCCACTTGATGTAATGACTTATGCAGCTTTCTTAACTGCTAAGAAAGCATCGAACAAAGTATTTGGTATGGCTGGTGTATTGGATACAGCTCGCTACCGTGCTTTCCTTGCTGAAGAACTAGATGTTAATCCAAAGGATATTCAAGCATTGTTAATGGGTGGACACGGTGATACTATGGTACCACTTCCACGTTATACTACTGTAGCTGGTATTCCTGTTACCGAATTGATCGAAGAAGAGAAATTAAATGCTATTATCGAAAGAACCAAATTCGGTGGTGGTGAGCTTGTAAACCTAATGGGAACTTCTGCTTGGTATGCTCCAGGTGCTGCTGCTGCTCAAATGGTTGAAGCTATCGTTCGTGATCAGAAGAGAATTTTCCCAGTTTGTGCATTGTTGAATGGTGAATACGGAATGAAAGATATTTACCTAGGTGTACCTGTTAAATTGGGTAAGAACGGTATTGAAGAAATTATTGAAGTTAAATTGAACGAAGACGAAATGGCATTGTTGAAAGGTTCAGCAGAAGCTGTTAAGTCTGTAATGAAAGTATTGGATGAAATGAACATTATTGCCTAATCGGTTCATTTTATTAAAGGGAAGAGGTCATCTCATTTGAGATGACCTTTTTTGTCTAATTTATTAAACACCCATTAGTCAACAGGATACTCATTTATTCAATAAAATATTTGTTCATTCATTTACACTCACTTTTGTTCAGTAATCATGCAGTAAAATAGCTTTCCTTTTGGTATATTTGCTATCCTTTGCAGAAATTGAAGAACATGATAGAGATACCGATAGAGGTTGTAGAATTAGAAGAGAATAGTTTCCATCTGCTGATTGAGTGTGAAATTAACACAGGTCAGAAAGGAGAAATGGTGATCGATACCGGTGCCTCTAAAACGGTACTTGACAAAAATTTTGTTGACGATTATCAAAAAGCGGTTCAAGAAGATTCTGAGATAAAATCAAGAGGATTAGGCGAGGGAAGTATAGAAACGGAGATGGCTAAAATCGATCGTTTTCAGATTGGAACTCTTTGTATAAATGACTTTTCTTGTGCCTTGATCAACTTGTCGGGAATTAATGAAATGTACCGCCAATATTGCAATCGAGAGATTTGTGGATTGCTGGGAAGTGACTTCCTTTTAAAGTACAATGGAATTATTGATTACAGAAGGAGAGTTTTGCAATTAAACAATGAGTAAGCGTGCGGGATTTACAAAGGACTGAAAATCCATAAAATGCTAGTAATTATTGAACAAAGGAATTAGAAAAAAATTAATATATTTGTGCGTTAATTTGCGGTTGAAAATATAGAATACCACATAAAGTAAGAATTTATTTAAACCTAAACACATGCGAAATAAAGGAGCGATTCGTCTACTCGCTATTGTCTTTGCGTTAGTGAGTTTGTATCAATTGACTTTTACTTACGTAACGAAAAAAGTTGAAAAGGAAGCTCGAGAGTTTGGAGCTGGCGACATTAAGAAAGAACAAACCTACCTTGACTCGATCAGAGGAGAAGGGGTTTACAATTTCTTATGGTTGAAGAATTACACTTACAAAGAGTGTAAGGAGTTGGAAATGAACTTAGGGCTTGACCTTAAGGGAGGTATGAACGTTACAATGGAAGTTTCTGTTGTTGATATCATCAAAGCGATGGCGAACAACAGCAAGGATGAAACTTTTAATGCTGCAATTGCCAAAGCAAAACAAATGCAGGCAAATAGTGGTAAAGGATTCGTTGAGTTGTTCGGACAAGCATTCGAGCAAATCGATCCTAACGCTCAGTTATCATCACCAGATATTTTCGGTACGCTTGAGTTGAAAGACAAGATTCCTTTTGGAGCTTCAAATGCTGAAGTGTTAAAGGTAATCAAGAAAGAAACTGATGCTGCTATTGATAATACCTACAATATTCTACGTTCTCGTATCGACCGTTTTGGTGTTGCTCAGCCAAACATTCAGAAAGCTGATGTATCAGGTCGTATCATCATCGAACTTCCAGGTATTAAAGATGCTGCACGTGTGCGTAAACTTCTTCAAGGAACTGCAAGTCTTGAGTTTTGGGAAACTTACAGTGCTCCTGAAGTAATGCAATACTTAAATGCAGCAAACACAAAACTTGCCGAAATTAAAAATGCAGGTGATGTTGAAGAAGAAGCTGCTACCGAAGAGGTGAAAAAAGAAGCAAAAGATGAAGAGGTTGCTCTTTTAGATAAAATTGAAGAAGAAGGTGCTCAAGATTCATTGGCTACATCGCAAGATGAAAAAGCAATGGCTAAAATGTACCCATTGTTCTCAATTTTGAACCCAACTCAACAAGGAGGATCTTCAAAAGCAGTTGTGGGTATGTCTCACGTTAAGGATACTGCTAAGGTGAATGAAGCATTGACAATGCCTGCTATTAAATCGGTATTACCTCGTAACTTGAAATTCTTCTGGGGAGTTAAGCCTATTGATGAGGGAGGTAATGTATTCGAATTATTTGCGATTAAAGTAACAAGCCGCGATGGTAAAGCTCCATTGGATGGAGATGCAGTTACTTCAGCACGCGAACAAGTTGACCAAAATACTGCTAAGTATGAAGTGTCGATGAGTATGAGTGGTGAAGGTGCTAAAACTTGGGCTCGTTTAACCAAAGATAATGTTAACCGTGCAATTGCAATTGTATTGGACGGATATGTATATTCTGCACCAAACGTATTGGGTGAAATCAAAGGTGGTCAGTCAAGCATTAGTGGTAGCTTTACTGTTGCTGAGGCAAAAGACTTGGCAAACATCTTGAAATCAGGTAAACTTCCTGCTCCGGCACATATTATTGCCGACGAAGTTGTTGGTCCATCTCTTGGTAAAGAGTCAATCCAAAAAGGGATGTACTCATTTATCATTGCTTTCGTGTTGGTATTGGTTTACATGTTCTTCTTCTATAGTAAAGGTGCAGGTTTAGCGGCTAACATCGCATTGATTGCGAACTTGTTCTTTATTTTTGGTGTGTTGGCTTCATTGGGAGCTGTTCTTACATTACCAGGTATTGCGGGTATTGTATTAACAATTGGTATGTCGGTTGATGCGAACGTGCTGATCTATGAGCGTATTCAGGAAGAGTTGAAAGCTGGTAAAGGATTAGGCCTTGCGATTAGCGATGGTTACAAGAATGCTTACTCTGCAATTATCGATGGTAACATTACTACCTTGTTAACTGGTATCATTCTTTACTTATTCGGTGAAGGTCCAATTAAAGGTTTCGCAACTACATTGGTAATCGGTATCTTCTCATCATTGTTTGCTGCAATCTTTATTACAAGATTAATTTTTGAAGCGCAAACAGCTCGTAATCGTAACGTTACTTTCGCAACTAAATTTACTGATAACTGGTTGAGAAATTCGGCTGTTACTTTCTTACAGAAAAGAAAATTATTCTACGTAATTTCTGGTGCAGCTATTGTATTAAGTGTTGTATCACTTTCTACAAAAGGTTTGAACCAAGGTATCGACTTTACTGGAGGTAGAACTTACGTTGTAGCTTTCGATCAGCCAGTAGGTGTTGAAGATGTTGCTAAATCATTGGAACCAGTATATGGTCACGCTCCTGAAGTAAAAACTTTCGGTGGTAACAATCAGGTTAAGATTACTACTAAATACAAAATCGACGAAGCGGGAACTGAGGTTGATGACGAAGTTGAAGGATTACTATATGAAGGATTGAAATCATACTTGGCTGATGGAACAACAAAAGTTGATTTCTTAGAAAACAACCGTAAAATGTCTCAGAAAGTTGGTCCTACCATTGCTGATGATATTCGTACTTCTGCATTGTGGTCTATCTTGGGTGCATTAATCGTGATTTTCTTATACATCATGGTTCGTTTCTCGAACTGGCAGTATGGTTTAGGTGCAGTTGCTGCATTGGCTCACGACTCGATCATCGTATTGGGTATCTTCTCTATTGGATCTGGTTTATTGCCATTCTCTTTAGAGATCGACCAAGCATTTATTGCAGCAATCCTTACGGTAGTTGGTTACTCTATTAATGATACCGTGGTAGTATTTGACCGTATCCGTGAGTACTTGGGATTATATCCTAAACGTGATCGCGAAGAGGTTGTGAATAAAGCCTTGAACAGTACAATGCGTCGTACATTTAGTACATCGCTTTCTACCATGGTTGTATTATTGGCAATTTTCTTGTTCGGTGGTACTTCAATCCAAGGATTTACATTTGCATTGTTAGTAGGTGTTATAGTAGGTACATACTCATCACTATTCATTGCATCTCCTATTGCTTACGACACAAGCTTACGTGTTGAAAAAGTGGTAGAAAAGAGAAAGAAATAATTGAACTTTCTATAAGTTTCATCCCCCGGCCGTTTGGTTCGGGGGATTTTTGTTTTAGGATATTACTCCGCACACCAAAATATTATTCCGCACGCGAAAAAATGGCTTCCGCACGCAAGGATACCCTTTCCGCACATAAAAAGTGATGATGGAGCTTTGTGCGGAAATATTCCTCTCACCTTCGGAACTATATGCTTGACCTACGCAAGTTCTGATTATTGTAACTGAACTATTGCAATTTGTTTCGAAATAAGATTTTCGCATACAAGTATCAACAACTATCGTATTAATTTGAAATTTCTTGGGTATATTTGTGAAAAATATTCATCAGATGGAAAGCATACTTTTATTTATTAGTGGAGGGGAAATTGTTATTGTTCTGGTTGTTATTCTTCTACTTTTTGGATCGAAAAAAATTCCTGAATTGGCACAAGGCTTAGGAAAAGGAATGAAAGAGTTTAAACGAGCGGCAGACGATATCAAAAAGGAAATAAAAGATGAAACTGATATTCTTGATAACATCAAGGATTTTAAGGATGATATCAATAAAAAGCTTTAAACAGGCAAATGCCTTTTTTATCCTTTCTGGATAAATTTTATCATATCAATGGACTATATCTATTTATTACTGGGATTTGTAATCCTATTGTATAGTGGTGATCTGCTTGTAAAAGGTGGAGTTGCCCTTGCTTCGCATTTTAAAGTTTCAACCTTAGTGGTTGGGGTTACGGTGGTATCCTTTGGTACTTCGGCTCCAGAACTATTTGTAAGTTTAGACGCAGCTCTTAACGGTAGTCCGGATATTTCGATAGGAAATGTTGTAGGGTCGAATATCTCCAACATAGCCTTGGTGCTTGGTTTTACCGCAGTTTTATTGCCTTTGCCGGTACGTAGCAATTCAATTAAATACGATTGGCCGGTTATGATGGGGGCATCGCTTCTGTTCTATATTTTTGCCTTAAATGGTAAACTTCAAACCATAGAAGGAATTGTTTTTGTTCTATTGTTGATCTTCTTTATGGTTTGGACCATTTGGAATTCGAGAAGGGAAAAAAGAAACCTTTCTGAAGAGCTAAAGCCGGCTAAACATTCTATTTCAGTTGCAGTATTATTAATTGTTGCATCCTCCTTGGGCTTGTATTTTGGAGCAAACCTGTTGGTTGGAAGTGCAAAAAGTATCGCTACTGATTTTGGCATAAGTGAGCGTGTAATTGGATTAACCATTGTTGCTTTTGGAACATCGGTTCCCGAATTGGCAACTTCGGCTGTTGCAGCCTACAAGAAGGAGATGGATATTTCAATAGGGAATATTATTGGATCAAATATTTTCAATATTCTGGGAGTTCTTGGAGTAACATCTATCATTAAGAGTATAAAAGTAAGTGACGAAATTATTTCTTTTGATGCATTGTTTATGCTTGCAGTATCTCTGCTGTTGTTCTTGTTAATTTTGCCTTTGAAAAAAGGAAAACTGCACAGATGGAAAGGTGTTTTATTGCTTTCTTCCTATTTATTTTATGTATATTTGGTTTTCATGAAATAAGTAAGATTAAAATAATAATTAAATCCACAAATCAATAATTATTTTGATCTTACGACTTCCATCTGACAATTAAAGGAAAATTATAAACAGATGAAATAATTGATGAGGTATGATTAGTGCAGAACAAATCAAAAAGAGTTTTGGTGAAGTAAATGTCCTTAAGGGAGTTGATCTTACCATTGAAAAAGGAGAGATTGTATCGGTGGTTGGAGCTAGCGGTGCAGGTAAAACCACTCTACTTCAAATCTTGGGAACTCTTGATAGACCTGACAGTGGAGCCATTGTATACGATGGAACCAATGTGGCTACATTAAACGAAAAGGATTTATCTGCATTTCGTAATTCAAATATTGGATTTGTTTTTCAGTTTCATCATTTATTGCCTGAATTTACTGCGCTCGAGAATGTTTGCATTCCTGCATACATTGCAAAAAAATCGAAAGCAGAAGCTACAGGAAGGGCTAAGGAGCTTTTGGAAATGTTGAATCTGGGGCACAGAATGGATCACAAGCCTTCTGAGTTATCGGGAGGAGAGAAGCAAAGAGTAGCTGTTGCCCGTGCATTAATTAATGATCCATTGGTAATTCTTGCTGATGAGCCGTCTGGAAATCTTGATTCCAAGACAAGACAGGAATTGCATGAACTGTTTTTTACGTTAAGAGATAAATTCAATCAGACTTTTGTAATTGTAACGCACGATTTGGAGTTGGCCGAAATGTCCGATCGAAAAATTGTGATCTCCGATGGCTTGATCGAAAAATAAGCAATATGATTTTTGCTGACCTAAAGGATTTCCTGGAAGAAAAGTATGATCTCTACAACAGAGAATCATTCATCGAATCAGATCCGATATTAATACCAAAACAATTTTCTCGTAAAGAAGATATTGAGATTGCTGGCTTTTTGAGTGCCAGTATTGCCTGGGGCCAAAGACCTACTATCATTCGAAATGCAAAGCGATTGATGGAGTTCATGAACCAACAGCCCTACGAATTTTTGATGAATTCAACGAAGGCAGATCTGGATGTATTCAGAGAGTTTAAGCACAGAACCTTTAATGGTGATGATTGTATTTTCTTTATCAAATCACTAAAGTACATCTACCAGAATCACGCTGGACTTGAAAGGGTTTTTACCAAAGGCTATAAAAAAGGGGGTGACGTTAAATCGGCAATTGCCTATTTTAGAGAAGTGTTTTTTGAACCAGAGCATCTGGTTCGAACTCAAAAACACATTTCGAATGTACTGAAGAAATCATCGGCAAAACGTATTAATATGTATTTGCGTTGGATGGTTCGTGATGATGAACGCGATGTAGATTTTGGCTTGTGGAAAGGAATTGAATCAAAAGATTTATTTTTGCCATTGGATGTGCATACCGGAAATGTAGGAAGAAAATTGGGTTTATTAACTCGCAAGCAAAGCGATTGGCCAGCTGTGGAAGAAATAACAATGAATCTTCGCTCCTTTGATCCCAATGATCCTGTAAAGTACGATTATGCACTTTTTGGATTGGGAATATTCGAAAAGTTTTGATTCTTACACATACTAATTCAATTATAAAGGAAACATGCCTAACAATTATTTCAAATTCAAACAATTTACAATACATCAAGATGGATCTGCCATGAAGGTGGGTACCGATGGTGTGCTATTGGGGACATGGACTGATGTGGAAAAATCACAACGAATACTTGATGTCGGCACAGGAACTGGCTGATTGCTATCATGTTGGCGCAAAGAACCCATTCTAAGGTAAGAATTGATGCAGTTGAAATTGATGATTCAGCTTATCAGCAAGCCATGGAAAATATTAATGCTTGTCCGTGGGGCAATAGAATTTTTGGTATTCATGAATCGTTCCAGGAACTTTGCGCTCGCAGCGAAGAAAAGTATGATGCCATTGTGAGCAATCCACCTTATTTCATGAATGGTTTGGATGCAAAAGAGGAATCGAGAACTAAGGCCAGAAATGCAGATCACTTGCCATTTGAAGAATTGTTGGAAGGTGCCAAAATGCTTTTGAATCCTGAAGGAACTTTTTCGGTGGTTTTGCCTATTGAGGAAGGAAATTACTTTATGAGGTTAGCGAAACTTACAGGCTTTTCATTGAAAAGAAAGTGTCACGTGTTGCCTAATCCTGGAAAGCCAGCAAAAAGGTATTTGCTCGAATTCTCTTTGAAAGAATGCAATACCTTAGAGGAAGAACTTATTGTTGAAAATGGACAAAGACATGTATATTCTCCACAATATATTGAACTGACAAAAGAATTCTATTTAAAGTTTTAATTTCGTCTGGTATATAAAACGCAATTTTTGTGTGGTATTGTAAAGACAGCATTAATGCTGTCTTTAGCGACTATTCCTTTCTTCAACAATTATTCTTTAAACTTACTCGTCTGCAAGCGTAAAATTCACCCACCACTCTTCAAGTTCAGATTTATTTTGGTAAGCTCCAACTTTCAATTCATCCAGATTTTTTTGAATTACCTCCTTGCTACTCATCGCTGAGTAATATTGTTTGTTGGCTTCGTTGATACTGTTTATGCCAATACTGATCTCTTTGACTTCTGTATTATCAGGGTAAAGTACCTTTATTGGAATCTTCACATGATAGCTAAACAGGATCTGATCGACAGTTTCTAGTTGTACTTTAACTTTCTCATCTTTTACAGTAGTAGAGGTCAAAACACTCTCATCGATTCTTGTGTCAATCAGTTCGTAATTCTGAAATCGATCAATTAATTCTTCCTGAAATTCTACTCTACTGAATCTTTCCAGATAGGATTTAAATTGTTTGTCGGTATAAGGTGTTTCTGCGGGCATAGGGTAGTTAATTGCATAAACCCTTTTCGATTTGCCATTCGGATCAATCCATAGGCTTAAGCCCAAGTTGTATATTTTTTTGAGAGTTCCCGGGGAGTTGGTTTCGAGAAAAATATCTATAAACTCGTTGTTGTTGAAAACTTTAACTGAGATCTGATCTGCAGACTGATAATACAAAGCCTCCTTCTCTGAGAATTTGTTGGCTTGTATATTCTTTTTTGCATTCCAATAAGCAGTGAATGGTTTAGAACCTGCACAGGCTTGTAATAGAATTGCTATAATAATCAGTAATGTATTTCTCTTGATCATATCAGATGATTAAACTTGAATGCTAACAAAACTAAGTTTTAGTATCGAGATAATCATCATTCTTAGAAAGAAAAAAAACAGCTACCCATTTGGTAACTGTTTAATGATCATTGTCTACTGAATAATACTTTCGTCCTCTATAAATTGAACTCCCAAATCTTCTAATTCTTTTAAAATGGGTTCGTAAAGTTCCGGCATGGTTGGAATGTGAACTCCGGTCAAGTTAATTTTTCCCGTTGCCAATAGTTTTGTTGCAATGGCTAGGGGAGTTCCAACGGTATACGACATTGCTGTGTGTTCACGATCTTTACCTTCATAAGTCATGGAGGAGATAATCCTTTTCTTCATACCAGTATTTTCATATTCAAATTGGTGTTGCATTACCAATAAATCTCTGTCTTTATCGCCTAAAGCCCATTTTTTTTCCAGAATTTTTTGAAGGAAAAAAGCAGGAGTAGCCTCTTTAATTTCCATTACCTCGTTTGAGAATAATCCCAGCCAGTTCAATTTCTCCATGATTTTCGATTTAGAATCGATATCAACAAATTTTGCCAGGCTTTCTTTTGTAGAAGATCCATTTTCAGGAAGAAAACTTTTTATAAAATCCTTATTCGATAATTTGTGAGAATCTTTCATCACATATGAATCATCGGTGCAACCTAAGCGAACCAAGATGTTCCAGGCTTCAGCATAGCCAGGTCGTCTCATGGTTCCACGCATAATGGTAGGAATGTCTTCTATGTCGTACAACTCGCAATATTGTAACGAATCTCGGTTTGGATAAACCTCGAATTCACCATATCCGTTAACACTGGTCTTAGTTAATTTATGGAAAAGGTTGTTGTACGGAACGTATTTGTAATGTCCATTTTCTTTGAATTGTGCGGTTCCCTGTCCGGCAACAACAACATTTCTTGGATTCCAGGAGAATTTATAATGCCAAGGATTATCGTCGCAAGCAGGAGCAACTAATCCACCGCAAAATGATTTAAAAGATAAAAGTTTTCCACCTTCAGCTTTAATGCGATCAATAACCTGCATGGCCGACATGTGATCAATTCCAGGATCAACACCCAATTCATTCAAAAAACACAAGCCAAGTTCATTTGCTTCCTCATGTAAATCCATCATTTCATGGCTTACATAGGATGGGGTAAGCATGTGCTTTTTATGCTGTAAGCATTCGCGAGCAACAATAATATGCATAGAGGCAGGAACCATACTGATAACGATATCTGCTGCAGAAATTTCGGAAGCTCTTTGCTCCAAATCTTTTAGATTAAATTGGAATGCTGATCCGTTAGGATGATTTCCAACCTTTTGTTTGGCAAGTTCGAGAGACATGTCACCAACACTGATCTTCCAATTGTATTTATCTGAGTGTTTTAACAAATACTGAATAAGATCTGTTGATGAAAGACCGGCTCCAATAATAAGAATATTAGTCATGATTTTATGTGTCAAATTTTAGATGCGATCAGTTTAAATTTACAACATTGTATATTGAAATCCCATGAGAATTTGGCTTTTTTTCTTTTGTTGAATCATAAATTCTCTCAATTACTTTTTTATAGAATGAGTATATTTGTTCGAGATAAAGAATAGATTACCAAACACACAAAATAGAATTCCCTTGACAAAACAGAAGAAAGCTGTCGAAACACCATTGATGAAACAATATTATCAGATGAAAGAAAAGCATCCTGACGCAATATTGTTATTTAGAGTGGGCGATTTTTACGAGACATTTGAGAATGATGCGATTCGTGCATCGGAGATTTTAGGGATAACTTTAACCAAGCGTGCCAATGGTTCGGCTTCATATGTTGAACTTGCCGGATTTCCACATCATGCAATTGATACTTATTTGCCAAAATTGGTGCGTGCAGGAATGCGTGTTGCCATTTGTGAGCAATTAGAAGATCCCAAAAAGACCAAAAAGCTTGTAAAAAGGGGAATTATTGAGTTGGTAACTCCTGGTGTTTCCTATAATGATAATGTACTTGAGCATCGAGAAAATAACTTTCTGGCCTGTGTGCATTTGGAGAAGAAAACTGCAGGAATTGCTTTTTTAGATGCATCTACAGGAGAGTTCTTAACTGCTGAAGGTAATTTTGAATACATCGATAAGTTGCTTGGTAACTTTCAACCCAAGGAGGTACTGTATCAAAAAGGCAAAGAGAAAATCTTTCATGAATTGTTTGGTGGTAAATTCTATACTTTCACAATGGATGATTGGGTGTTTACCGAAAGTGCTGCAAGTGATCGATTGTTAAGACATTTTGAAACCACTTCGCTTAAAGGTTTTGGGGTGCAGAATTTAAGAAGTGGAATTATTGCTTCGGGGGCAGTTTTACATTATCTGGACATCACCAAACACAGTCAGGCTGGACATGTGACTCAGCTCTCAAGAATTGAGGAAGACAGGTATGTATGGTTGGATAAATTCACGGTTCGAAATCTTGAATTATTTGGAGCATTAAATGATGGAGCGCATACCCTTTCTCAGATCATGGACAAAACTTTGAGTCCAATGGGTTCACGTTTGCTGAAACGTTGGATTGCCTTGCCACTAAAAGATACTGCGCGCATCAATACTCGATTGGATGTAGTGAAATATTTCTACGAAAAGGGTAATGAAGCCTTAAGTGTTGAAGATGAAATCAGGCAAATTGGTGATTTGGAAAGAATCATTTCCAAAGTGGCTGTGGCAAGAGTGAGTCCTCGCGAAGTGGTACAATTAAAAAATGCTCTGTTAGCCATTCAACCAATTAAGAATTTTTGTTTGAACACGGGTAATAGCGGCTTGCTTAAAATAGGTGAGCAGTTGAATCCATGTATTAGTGTTCGTGAGAAAATAGAGAAGGAGATAAAAGCTGATCCACCAAATATGGTAAGCAAGGGTGGTGTAATAGCCGAAGGTGTCTCTGAAGAGTTGGATGAACTACGAAAAATTGCATTCTCGGGTAAAGATTACTTGTTGCAAATGCAGGTTCGAGAGAGCGAGAGAACTGGAATTCCTTCTTTAAAAATTGGGTTCAATAATGTATTTGGATACTATATTGAGGTAAGAAATACACACAAGGATAAAGTTCCTGAAGAATGGATCAGAAAACAGACTTTGGTTAGTGCTGAGCGTTATATTACTCAGGAATTGAAAGAGTATGAAGAGAAAATTCTTGGAGCCGAAGAGAAAATATTAGCTCTGGAAACCAGACTATACAATGAATTGGTTTTAAGTATTGCGGATTATATTTCTTCTATTCAGTTAAATGCGGCAATGATCGGACGTTTGGATTGTTTATTGTCCTTTGCTCGATTGGCAAGAGACAATAATTATTCCTGTCCTGAAATTAATGACTCACAGGTAATAGATATTAAACAAGGAAGACATCCGGTAATCGAAAAGCAATTGCCGATTGATGAGCAGTACATTGCCAATGATGTTTACCTGGATAATGAAAGTCAGCAGGTGATTATTATTACCGGTCCAAATATGGCTGGGAAGTCTGCATTGCTGAGACAAACTGCATTAATTGTTTTGATGGCACAAATCGGAAGTTTCGTTCCTGCCAAATCAGCAAAAATTGGATATGTAGACAAGATATTTACTCGCGTAGGTGCTTCGGATAACATCTCTTTGGGCGAATCGACCTTTATGGTAGAGATGAATGAGGCTGCTAGTATTTTGAACAACCTATCTTCGCGAAGTTTAATTCTTTTGGATGAATTGGGGCGTGGAACCAGCACTTATGACGGTATATCCATTGCATGGTCGATTGTGGAGTATATCCATGAAAACGCAAAAGCAAAGGCCAAAACATTGTTTGCAACTCATTATCACGAATTGAATGAGATGGAGAAATCATTTAATAGAGTAAAAAATTTCAATGTTTCGGTAAAGGAGGTCAATAATAAAGTGATTTTCCTTCGAAAATTGATTCCTGGAGGTTCAAATCACAGTTTTGGGATACATGTAGCAAGAATGGCTGGAATGCCTAAATCGGTTGTGAAACGTGCCGATGAAATACTAATTCAGTTGGAAGGAAATAAGAATGGAGAATCGCTGGCAAAACCTGTTGGTGATATTGCCCAACAGCGAGAAGGTTATCAAATGAGCTTTTTCCAGCTTGATGATCCGGTATTAACACAAATTCGAGAAGAAATATCGGATTTGGATATAAATAATCTTACTCCGATTGAAGCTTTGAACAAATTAAATGAGATAAAAAAGATCTCCGGATTGTAATCAAGGAAAAAAAATGAAAAAAAGTGAGATCCCCATTAATAAAGGCTTTTGGTAGCTATTGTCTGAATTTCAATAAGTCAGAAATGTTACAGCGATGAAAGCCTTTATGGTGGTCAAAAAAAAATGAGATAATTGTTTTTTTTCTTTTGCAGAATAAAAAAATACGCATATATTTGCATCGCAATTGAGAGAACAACGGTTCACTTTTAAAAAGCAAATATGCGAGAATAGCTCAGTTGGTAGAGCACAACCTTGCCAAGGTTGGGGTCGCGAGTTCGAGTCTCGTTTCTCGCTCAAAATCCAATAAGGATGCCCAGGTGGTGGAATTGGTAGACACGCTGGACTTAAAATCCAGTGGCCGTTTGGCCGTGCGGGTTCAAGTCCCGCCCCGGGTACTATTTGAGAATACAAATAGAACGAAAAGCGTTTAAAACATTAGTTTTAAGCGCTTTTTTATTTTCTAAAATTTCAAAAAAACTTCATTTTCCATATAAAAGTTACAAAATCGACACCTTCGAAATTTGTTTAGTAGTGTGGTGTTGATAAGAGTGTAAATTATCTAAAGACTAAAGAGCAATTTGGTTTGATATTATTTGTTCTTAGGTTCATTTTAACGATCTATTAAATTTAAGAATATTAGGTAGTTCACAATCTTGTTAGCTTGCCTGTATGAAGTTTGAACCCTTTTCGATTATATGTGTATTTATGATTGGTTTAAGTTAAACAATTTCATAAGGTTGAAAATAAATGTGCTTCTATAATTTGAATAAGAATTTGCATGAATCTGGTGAAACCTTATATTTACACAATGTTATAAAATGGTAAAACAATTAGTATTTTTCAATTTGTTATTAGGTAATCTTACCATTTATTAACTTAGTGTGTATGAAAATAGCAGGTCAATTAATAGAATATAATAGTCACGAATTTAAAGTCTTGTTTGATGGCCTTTTTCCTGCAATGAGTTTATTAGCAACTCGAATACTCCGCGATGAGGATAGAGGAAGAGATATTGCTCAAGAAGCCTTTGTTAAACTATGGGAAAGAGATAGCGAAGATTTTGCTAGTGAGAATGCCTTACGGGCATATCTATATGTTCTAATTAAGAATGCTTGCTTAAGTGAGATTAGAAAAGAAAAGAACTTTAAAAGAACTTCTATAGAGGATGGCTTGTTTGTACAGGAACAAGAGTTTTTAAATGAAGTTTTGCGAGAAGAAACCTACCGACTATTGCGTGATGCAATTAAAGATTTATCACCTCAGGGACAGCGTGTTGTTACATTAGCATTGAGAGGATATACCAATCAGGATATATCTGAAGAACTAGAAGTAAGTATAAATACCGTTAAAACACTAAAAAAAAGAGCATACAAGTCATTAAGAGAAAAGCTTGGTAGTCAGTTCGTTGTGTTGTTGTTGACAGAGCTTATACAATTTTTTTAGTATTTCTGAACACTTGTGTCACTCCCCATCTGAAATTCTGCGTCTTTCTAATAAATACAACTCTAGATTTTGTTGTAACTTGAAAGATAATGAAGAAAATAAATGAACAAATAATACAGTCAAAACTACTTGTAGGTAAAATTCTTGGCTCTTTAAATGAAGAGGAGAAGAAAAAACTTGAGGAGTGGGAGAAAGATCCTGTTAATAAAAAAAATGAACAGGAGATTTTAAACATTAAGGCGTTTGAAGATTGGAATCAAATGAGGGATCGGATTGATACCTCTGAGGAATGGCAAGAATTTATTACAAGAGTTAGAAAAAAGAATGTTAAAAGTAAGATAATTAGGATGCCTATATATAGAATTGTTGCGTCAATTGCTGCAGTTCTTGTTATTGGTTTTGCCTCTTATTTTGCCTACGAGCTGGTTAATGTCAATAAAGAGTATTTTGCTGTTACAGAAGTTAATATCTCTCCAGGGACTTCTTCAGCTCAATTAATGTTGGCGAATGGTGATGTGATAAATCTTGATACCCTTAAAGAGGAAGTTATCAATGAAGGTAATATTGCTATTGAAAATGAAAAAGGAAGGTTGGTCTATGAAAAGGAAGGAAAAAAAGACAACCGTCAATCTGTTGTAAATACATTGAAAATTCCTCGTGGAGGAGAATATAAAGTAGTACTACCTGATGGAACTCAAGTTTGGTTGAATTCAGATACTGAACTAAGTTATTCTGTGCCTTTTACTGGAAATACACGTCAAGTTGAACTTAAGGGGGAGGCCTATTTTGATGTTGCTCACAATAAGGAAAAACCTTTTATCGTAAAAACAGGAAATCAAAGATTGCAGGTATTGGGTACCGAATTTAATGTCTCTTCTTATAGTGAAGATATTAATATCGTTACAACCTTGGTTAAGGGAAAAGTGAAGATTGATCATTTTATGGATGATAATAATCTTGTTGAGGAGATTTTACTTCCTAATGATCAATTGATTTTTAATAGAGAAACGCAAGACATACAAAAAAGAGAGGTTGCTACCTACCTATATACTTCTTGGAAAGATGGTCGATTTAGTTTTAAGAATGAACCTTTAGAGTCCTTTTTTGAAAAAATATCTCGTTGGTATGATGTTGAAGTCTTTATAACTGACGAAAGTTTAAAGGAAATTAATTTCACAGGAGATTTACCTCGCTATAACAATATGAATGACATTTTAAAAATAGTTGAGGCTGAAATGTCTGTAAAAATTGAAGTTAAAGAAAATAAATTAATCTATGTTTTAAACAAAGAGTAAGGGGTGTTGCCGCACCCGCTTACTCAAAATAACATTTCTAAACCTAGAAATATTATTCCTAATTCATTTACAAAAGTATGAAAAAAAAGAGACTATTAACAGCACTCCGGTCACCTGGTGAGTGGAGAAAATTATGGCTCACTATGAAGTTAACCATTGTTTTAATTTTTGGCTTAGTACTTTCTGTTTCTGCAAAGTCATTTTCGCAAAGTCAGCGAGTTGATTTAAATGTCAAAGACATGAGTATAGCTGATTTATTTGAGGAGATTAGACAGCAAAGCAATTGCAGTTTTTTTTATAATGAGGATAAGATATCTCAATTAGAGAATGTTAGCCTTAATAGGACTGATGTGACAATAAAGGAAGTTTTAGAAGAAATCTTAGAGGACACTGATTTAACTTTCACATTGGTCGGAGATGTTATAATTATTAAGAATAAAGAAGAAGTTGTTCCAGAAGAACAAAAATCAAGCAAAAAAATTAAAGGTAAGGTTACAGATGCTAAATCAGGTGAATTGTTACCAGGTGTTAATGTTTCGGTGAAAGGTAGTTATCTGGGAACTGTTACCGGTCCTGATGGTACATTTGAAATGGTACTTCCTGATTATGTACAAACTCTTGTTTTTTCTTTTATTGGTTATGAGAAGCAGGAGGTTCAAATAGAAGGAAAAACTCAGCTTGATATCTTTTTACAACAAGATGTAATGCAATTGAGTGATGTTGTTATTACAGGTTATCAAGTAGTTAATAAGAGAGAACTTACTTCAGCTATATCGTCAGTAGAGGCAAAGGACTTGGATATGGTAGGTTCGTTAAGCGTTGATAGAATGCTGGAAGGTAAGGCAACAGGATTAATGATTACAAACCTAAGTTCAACACCTGGAGCAGCAGCTAAAGTTCGTGTGCGTGGAGGTAGTACCTTTACAGGTAATCAAAGTCCACTTTGGGTTATTGATGGTATAATCTATGAAGATCCGGTGCCGCTTTCTGCCGATGATATTAATAGCTTTGATAACATTAACCTGATTGGTAATGCACTAACAGGCTTAAACCCTTCAGATATTGCCAAAATTGATATTTTGAAAGATGCCTCAGCTACGGCTATTTACGGTACGCGAGCTGCCAATGGTGTTATTGTCATTACTACCAAGCGAGGTAAAGAGGGCGAACCGGTATTTACCTATTCAGGAGGGATTAGTGTTGTAAGGGCTCCGCGGTATTCTGACTTTAAGTTGATGAATTCCAAAGAGCGAATTGATGTTTCTCGTGAAATGTACGAGCGCAACATTGGAACGATCGGAACGGAACAAAATATTGATCGCCTGGGCTATGAAGGTGCATTGATGAATTTATGGGATGGAACATACTCCTATAACCAATTCCAGGATCAGGTTTCGTATCTGGAGACCTTAAATGCCGACTGGTTTGGAGAATTGTACCAAACGGCCATTACCCAAAAACACTCGGTGAGTGCATCTGGTGGTAGTAAAAGAAGTCGTTATTACTTTTCAGTAGGATATGACGATCAACAGGGAACAGAAAAAGGAGTCGATCTTCAAAGGATTACGGCTATGAGTAAGTTGGATCTTGACTTACGCGAAAATGTACTATTATCATTCAAGGTCAGTGGTTCTGTTCAGGATGCCCAATATAATCATTCATCTATTAACGCTTTTGACGAAGCCTATTATACCAATCGTACAATACCAGTTTATGATGAGGATGGGGAGTTATTTTACGTGAGTAAAAAAATTAATACGTCAACAGGTTTAGCCTACGGAAGGTACAATGTATTGAATGAGATGGAGAATTCGGAAAAAAATATCACCAATAAAGATTTTGCTGTATCAGCTAACTTACGTTGGGAATTTCTAAAAAATTTCCGTTTGACCTCGATGGCTTCTTACCGAAACACCACCAACTTGTCTGAAGAATGGATTTCTGATAATACATTTTACATCGCCAACCTCCGCACTTATGATGCATTTGAAGATATGGTTGCTGAGAATGTTGATAGGTTTGCATCGGTGCCTTTTGGAGGCTTGTACACAGGCGGAATGGTGAGCTCCAATACCTATAGCTTGAGTAATCAGTTGAATTACAATAGGGTAATTAACGATAAGCATGTATTTAATGTTAATGTAGGTCACGAGGTACGCTCTAATCAGTATTGGGGTGCCCAGGGTTTTACGGTTCCTGGATACGATCATTATTATGGTAGAGGGTTTATCAGTTTGGATAGTCCGGGTTATGAAAGAGTAGACGATGTACAGCAATTCAATTTTGGTGACTACTACTATGATAACATGATTAACTGGTTAACCCAAAAAGGACAATCAGTCTATCCGAACATAACCGATCGTTTGCAAAACACAGTGTCGGTATTTGGTATATTCAACTATGTGTATGATAACCGCTATATACTTAATTTTAACATGCGTAGCATGGTTCTAACACTTTTGGGCAGCATGAGCGTTATAAATTTAAGCCTACCTGGTCGGTATCTGGTCGTTGGAATATCCATAATGAAAGATTTTGGAATAACGGGGGTAAAGTTGACGAATTGGCTTTTCGTGCTTCTTACGGTGTAAGAGGAACAATGCCCAATACCACTCCTTACCTGATTATTAGTGATTATAATCGTGAGTTGGCAAGTATTTATGGTAATGAGTTTACCGCCAAATTATCTTCTTTCCCTAATGCTAATTTACAATGGGAAAAAACAGAAACAGTAAACCTTGGACTAAACTATAGTTTATTCAAAGGTCGTATTAGTGGAGCATTTGATTATGCCTATTCAAAAAGTACGGATCTGATACAGCTAAAACCAGTGTCGCTCGTTAATGGTGCTACAACGCAAGCCTACAACGTCGGTTCTAAGGATGTAAGCAGCTATGAATTCTCTGTTCGTACAGTTAATGTTAAAACCAAAAAGTTCGCATGGAGTACCAATTTCAACTTCTCTTACGATAAAGACCGTGTATTGGAAGGTTTTGAGGATGGCGCATCTAATGATGGTTTAACGGTTTCGGATTACTTAAGTGGTTCAATCTATCGAACAAATTTCCCGACAAGTGGATTCTTCTCTTACCAGTTTGACGGACTGGATGAAAATGGCCTGCCAACCTTTGTTGGTCTCGAAGGAGATTACGATACGCCTGACGAGCAGCTAAAAGCAATGCTTGTGTACGAAGGTAGCCGAGTGCCACTTTATTATGGTTCTTTTGGAACGCAAATTAGATATGGTAATTTGAGGTTGTCAGCTAATTTTAACTATAAGCTTGGTTATAAAACACGCCTGTTAAAACTTTACAATGGTTCTCAAAACGTACCATACACTTATGATAATATGAGTAGTACCTTTGTTAATCGCTGGAGGCAACCTGGAGACGAGCAATACACTAACATACCAGGTCTTTCTTCAGATAATCTCGGAATTGTAGGTTCAGACGTCGAGTTTTATGATTATGTATTGCCTAGTGGACAAAACAATGGTTGGTACATGTACGATATGAGCGATGCAAGGGTTGTAAAAGGCGATCATATACGATTGAGTTCAATTACACTGTCCTATAACATGCCTAAAAAACTTATTGATAAAGCAGGTATTAAAAATATGACTGTGGGACTTCAGGCAAGTAATGTGGCTGTCTGGGCCTTCGATAAAAAACTAAAGGGACAGGATCCTGAGCAGGTCAATTCAGTTGGTATGCCAAGTTTGCCAACCTATAGTTTGAGTTTAAATTTGAGTTTTTAAGAACTGATTATTATGAAGAAATTATTATATATCGCATTTGCATTATTGCCCCTGATTGGGTGTAATGACTTTTTGGACGAAGTAGATCAGGATAAAATCATACCTGAAACAACGGACCATTTTGCAGCTTTATTATTAAGGGAATTTAACTATTCGTCAGGAACAACGGACCGTAGTGTTAATTACATGACGGACAACCTGACCGAAAGAAATGGGACGGATGCCTTTGATACGAATAAGAAGGGATACAAAACCTATTATACCTGGCAGCAGGAAATAGAAATTGATGAAGAAGGTCAAACGATTGGTTCTGCTAATAATGCATGGGGGACTTTATATGAAGATATTGCCATTGCCAATTATGTGATTGAATTGATTGATGATGCTATAGGAGATATTGAAGAAATCAATTATATAAAAGGAGAAGCTTATTTCATTCGTGCCTATGCCTATTTTAATCTGTTAAATCTATACGGCGTTCCTTTTAATGAGTCGAGTGCAGCATCAGATTTAGGGGTGCCATTGCGCCTCGATACAGGTGTGGAAAGAACCTACCGACGCAGTTCGGTGTCAGAATGTTATGAGCAAATTGAGGCTGATATCACAAACGCAATTAGTTTGATTGATGAAAGTGGCTTAACCAAATCTAAATGGCATCCCAATGTAGCAACTTGTAACTTGTTGATGTCAAGGGTTAAATTATACCAGAATAAATGGGATGATGTGATTGCCTATGCCGACAAAGTGCTTGAAAACAATAGCCTGACGGTTATGAATACTAACATTCCATTTGTTAGTAATGAAAACAATGAAATCCTTTATTCTTTTCAGACTGTTAACATTTCGGACTGGTCATCAGGTTCTGCTAAATACTATGCAGTAAGCAACGAATTATACAATAGCTTTGATAATGCAGATCGACGGAAAGAGATGTTCTTTGCGGAAATAACCGCTGAAACAAACGAGAAATACATCTGGACGAATAAATATAACACAGCATTTACGACTATGGGCTGGTCTAACTTCCGTGTATCCGAAGCCATTATGAACAGAGCCGAAGCGTATGCGGCATCAAATAATGCAACACTTGCTTTAGACGATATAAAAACACTGCATGCCCATCGCTATACTGCAGGAAGCAGTATCGAATATCCAGAAAATGACAGTGAGGTATTGTCGTATGTTTTAGATGAAAGAAGAAAAGAATTTTGTTTTGAAGAACATCACCGATGGTTTGACTTGCGTCGTATGAATGATCGACCTGAGATTAAACATGTGTATTCAGTGATTGATGACAACGGAACATTGCTTCAAACCGAAACCTATACTTTATTCAGTGATGATCCGAACTATACACTTCCATTGCCCTTAGTGGAACGTGAGAATAATTTAATTATACGTAATGTTGAGCGCTATGCAAAATTTCCTGAAATAGATGAAGAAGTGGTAATTCCTTAAGCTAAGGAATAGAAATTCAGAGTCTTATTTTCAGTGTTTAGTCTTAACCAATTACAAAATTAAATCATATTAAACACGAGTGTAAATTTTAATTAAATACCAGCAAAAGAGGCTTCATTAGAAATTGCATGAGAGTTATTTATGACAAATGAAAATAAAATTTAAAGAGATGAAAAAGTTATTTATATACGCAGCTTTAGTCGGTCTCCTGGTTTCGGCCTGTGAGGAGGATGAAAGTTTGACGCCTTCAATGCTTGATGAGAATCGGGTGGAGGTTCTAATGGAACAACAAGGAGAATATGGAACTCAACCATTAATTGAAAAATGGTTCACAACCTATAATACTGGCGTATTATTCGAATATCAGGATACACTTGATTTCATTTACCTGGCCGCCAGTCAGAATTCTAACAATGTTTGGAAAAGCCTTTCATTTCCTCAAATACGGACGATGTATCTGGATGAAGAAGGTAATTTGCCTGAGGAAAGTATAGCGGACTATATGGACTATGTCGAAAAAGGTTTGGTTTTTTTAGATACAACCATATTTGATTTCATCGTACCGGGTAGTACCATAGCCGATATGATGCCGCCGAAAATTTTGATTAGCGCTAGCTTGAGTGGTAAAGCATCAACAGCTAATTACTGGACCGAAGGAGATTATGGTGTGTCAAGTTCCAATTCAGCCAACTTTCATTCCTTATTCAATTCACATGCCATGGTGTTTAATGTGAATCAGGAGAACCTGGCGCTGGGTGCAGATAGTTATATCAAAGATAATTTCTATTTGTTTATCTGTAAGTTGTATCAACAAAACAGCTTGTACGACCAGTTTAATGAAGATATCTATAAATACTCGGCACCTTATTTTAATACGCCCATAATGGATGCTTATATAGCCGATTATGGTGAAAATCAAGAGGCGTGGACAGAATTGACGCCAAATGGTAAAATTCCGTTGTCATGGTTGTTGGAGAAAGGTTTTATTGATGCTGAGGGTTTTTATGGATTCAGTTTTAAAAGTTATAGAGAAACTACATATCCTGTGGATGAAAACGGTGACTATATTGTATGGGATGGTAAAGGTTACTGGAGCTACCTCAGGGATGAAAACGGTGACTATTATTGCGACGCGGATGGGAATCGTATTAAATTCCTGAAAGTATATGTTTACCACGACTATATTAATGTTGATCTGGATGACGATACTGATTTATTCCTTAAGGACAAAGAGGAGTTTATTCGAAGCTATACCAATCAACTGCTATATCGAACTTATGATGAGCTAAATGCTTATCCGGATAATGTGAAAACAAGTTTGGCATTAATCGCTAATACACTTATCGACTGGGGGATTGACCTGGTGGCGTTTAACCCAGAACTTGAACAGTTTCTTAATGAATTATAAAAGCAAGAGCGTATGTTTAAAAATAAAATAAATACAATAGGAGCTGCCATTTTATTAGGATTAGTAGGTTTGGTAGCTTGTCAGGAGGATCCTGAGTTCCCGGATCCAGGTTTTGAAATTTCAAATAAAAGCGTTGAAGTAAGAAGAGATACGATTAATACGTATCATCTGGAGTTTCAAATGAGTGTACCCAATGGAGTTGAAACAATCGAGGTGCTTAATGGTAATGATTACACTGTGATTGATCAGTTGGATGAATATAATGGAAAAACCAAGTTCTTGTTCTCGTATGATATTGACCTTACTTCAATTGATAAGGATACCACACTTAATTATATCATAAGAGCAGTTGATACTTACGAACGTAGTATTAATAAGGGCTTAAAGTTGGTTGTTAAAAAGAAATCAACACCTGAAATACTTGTTGTTGGTGGAGAAGAAGTGGCCTTATCACTACCTGCTTACCTGGCGAAGGCTTTGGTAACAACAGGTCTCGCACCAATTGAAACCATTAGCGTACGCTTTGAAGGTGAAGAGGTAGAAACCATTACAATACCTGCCGATACTTCGGTATATGAGTACAAGTTAAAAGAGCAGGTGATAGTGGGTATGTTGGAAGATGATCGGACATATAGCGTGGAAATTGAGGTGAACGATAAAGGTTTTAATTATACTACTGCAAGTGGAGAGACCATTACCCGCGAGCCATTGAGCTACGTCAAAACAGTGACTCTCACCAAAGGTGTGGAAACACGTAAAATACCTTCAAGTATAACTTATTCAAGAGGTATTAATGGAACGCCAACCCGTATTTGGTTTTACGCCAATGGAGATTTGCAGGTTGATAGTATTGCTGCTCAATATTATAGTGCTATCAGTGGTTGGAAAGAACCTACCGGTTCGATGGTCTTTACATATAATGCTCAAAACATGGTTGATACGATCAAGTTTAAGCGTTATGGCAGAAAAAGGGTATTAACCTATGTAGAAGGTACCACCAAGCTTGATAAGATTGAAGAATGGGATGATATAGATGCCACCCCAGACAATGTACAGCCCGCTGATGTAACATTAGAAGTCTCGAATTTTACCTATAACGAATTAGATCAAATGGTATCGTATTTTTATGAGCCATCATCTTATATGGTTAATAATATAAGATACAGTGATCCGTTTAGTATTGAACAATATATGGGCTTAGAACCATTCTTTGATGGACCTGATGTTGATGCTAATGCTGCCGATCGCGAATACTACGACACCTTTGCTCCGGTATATGCTCCGGCATACACACCTGGTTTACCAACATGTGTTGAGCTTGAGGGAGGATCTATATTTGAAGAGGCGGTAAAAATTGTATGCTCTAATCCATACCTGGCAATTGAAGTAAGAGATGGAGCTGGTGAAATCACCAGAGAATATACTTACAATACCGACGAACAAGGTCTTATAACCCAGATGAGTTGGGTGAAAGATTCATACACGTATTTCTATACATTTAGCTACGATTAATCTTAATGATGAGCTCACTATTTCTTAATACATTGTATTTGGAGGGTGAGTCCTTTCGTTATTTAAGATGGCACAATAATACATTTATCCGGCGT
>NZ_BAZX01000037.1 GCF_001310955.1 Marinifilum fragile JCM 15579 | reverse complement strand
TATTTTTCTCAAAGAATTCGCATAACTCTAATAGCAGAATAGAAATTTTACTAGTGATAAATGATTTTCTTTTCTTCTGTAGGAGTTTTAATGTAAAGAGAGGAATCAATTTTATTGAGATTATAATGCTTAGTATTAAAAACATTGTACTCACAATCACATTAATCCAAAACGAATTCCAATCAAAATTGCAAAAGAAAGATTCTATCATTATTGTAGTTGTTTAACTTGTTGCCAACTTTTAAATAAAGTACATCAATACACTTTACAACACCATATCAGAGGTATAAAATGCACTACTTTGTTTTTCGCCACTGAAAATACAAAACAATAATCCCTCAACAAAGCAAAGCAATAAATATTTTACACTGCATTATAGATTAACGAAACAAAGGATAATGTTGTCTGAAATATGCAAGCAATAAAGAGTAAGCTTAAAGAAATAGGCAGGCATTTACAAGAAACAGCCTCTCAGCTTCGAGAAGTTGGCTTCCCGCGCCAAGAAATAGACTCCCAACTCTAAGAAATAGAGTTCACGGCTCATGCGGTTGACTTTCGGCCTCAAGAAATTGACTTCGAGTTTTAATCTATAGACTTCCACCTTCAAGAAATATAACCTCAGCTTCAAGAAATGTCATTCCAGTGTAAATCTTTAGACTTTCAACTTCGAGAAATGGATTTTCCATCTCAATCATTAGGGCTTAAGCATCGAGAAATGGTCTCTCAACTAAGAGAAGTGGCTTCTCTGTTTCGAGAAATACACCTTACGATTCAATCTGTAAACATATAGTTTTAATCGATAGGATTTACATTCCAATAAACACACTTTCATTCACAAAACATTCTAATCAGAAAACAGGAATCCACCCCTTGTATTTTGACCACTTACTATTATTATACAAACAGAAAATTAGATTTACACACCACGTAAACACATACAAATTACTAGCTTTCTGAACATGAACAATTCTCAACCAACAATAACAATTGTGAACACAATACTCTTATGATTATTTTTCAATAATTTTTACGGTTAATTAAAAAATTATTTTTAATTTCGAATCACCCACTTAACTAACCAATCATAACAAAACTATTTTAACTCAAAAAAAATGGACAAATCAATTGCAGCAAGAAGCAATGCTTTCCAGCAAGTGCAAATCAATTTAAGCAACAATCAAGCAAAGTTTGCTCACATCCCGGCAATGGGAAAAATGTTCACTAGCCTTACTAGCCTAATTGGTGAAACCAACGAACTAATCGACAAAGCTGAAAACATTCCAAGTAAAACTTCGGGTAACAAAAACTTGGTTCGTTCTGCTTTAAGCTCTGTAGCTTTAAAAGCAAGCAATATCCTTAAGGTCTATTCTTTTATCAGTAAAGAAGAAAACCTGAGCAATTTTGTAGATAGCATTAACAATTCCTTCCTTACGAAGTTGAGAGAAAAGGAACTTTTAAGTTTTGCAAAAACTTGCTCGAAAGAATTACACCTCTTAAAACCGAACTTGCCGATTATGGCTTAAATGAAGAGATGATTACTGAACTGAGCACTAAGATTACCGACTACGAAAAGGTGTTAACCGAACCTCGCCAACTGATTAACGAGCGCAAAACTACCAACGAATTAATCGAAGATAATATCGATCAGATTCAGAGCTTAATCAGTAATCAAATCGACCCGATGATGGAACTTTTTATGGATGACAAGGAATTCTACCTATCTTACAAATCAGCCAGAATGATTGTTGATCCTGCTACTCGCAAAAAGATCGAGGAAATCGAAAACCCAGAAGAACAAACCGAAGAATAAATTAAATAATAGTGGATTAATAATCTAACAACTACCAATGAAAACGTTTAAAACAATATTATTAATGATGCTATTCGCATCAATAACGCTAAGCTCTTGTAGCGATGACGATATGGATCTTACCGGTAATTTAATTATTAAACAGCAAGGAGAATATTACTCTGGAGGGACTTATGAAATCTACACCGAAGCGGCTGCATTAACCGAAAGATCAAATTCTACCGAGTTTTACCCTAAACCTTTGCGTGAAGGAGATATATATTTAAATCACGAAATTTCTATTACAGATTTAAATCACGGAACATACTATATCGAATTCTTAACAAAAGACAGCTACTATGGTGAAAGCATGTCATTCCAGATATCCGGAGGCAAAACCTCCAGAATATCTATTAGCTCGTTTGGCATCAAACTAGAAGAATAAACTACAAACAATTTTTCTCGTATATTTTAGTTGGAACACCTGCACTATCGAAAGATTGTGTGGGTGTTTTTTACGATTCTAAAATCTTAAAACATTGAACACACAACAAAAATTCTTTGTAAGCCTATCAATATTAGGATTAGTTTTTAGCAGCATGCTAAGAATTACATTTAACGCAACACCCGATTTTGAATTTGTAGATTTCTGGTTAAAAGCAATACCTCTTCCCTTCTTTGATTATGCAGGCAGCTCAAACGAAACTCACCTTACAACAACATTTGTAGGCTACATCTTTTACTTTTTAACAGGTATACTATTGCTTAAATTTACCAAAGGAGACAGGCTGCTATTTCCTTTACTTTGTGGGTTCATGTTGCTTACAACATGCGCAATTTACATTGAGTATTCATCCATAATTCAGGACATAAATTCAAATTATCAGGGACAACACATGCGCATCGGACCATTTTTATTTCTATGGGCTTATCTGATAATAACAAAATACCCAAAGCGCTTGGAACACAGGAAATATTCTCTTTGAAAATAGTTTTTATGACAAGTCACATCAAGAACTCAACAACAATTTTCTATTCTTTTTAATTCCTACAAGCAAGTACAATATTACCCCCAAAAGAAAGGCTGCCACATGGGCTATTGAGGTAATAAGCGGAAAGATCAATCCAAAATAAACATCTGCCAGCATCACTACTGTTATTGAAGCCAGGATCATCCATTTTGTTTTCATCAACATAGACAATCTATGTCTGAATAACACAAGCACCAACACCCCCGCAAGGGCATTCCAAACAATAGAAATTCCTTGAGCCTTTAATACAAACCAGAACAATGATTGAATTAGAAATGCAATGGTAAAAACAATTGCCCAGCCTTTCGAAATTGACTTCATAGCTGAAAGAAAAAAAGGCATCATGGCTACAGCCAGCAAGGCATAATTGAGAACAGAAAGCTTAACATCTCCACCATAGGTAAGTCCGTTAAAAAGGGTAGTAATGATATCATCCATACAAATTGAGTTTATTGTTTTGATTTATTTTACTCAGATAAATAGGTTTAGCGAGAACCAATTTAATGAAAATACAAAACAATAATCCATTATACGTTCAATTTATTGCACTCCACTAATAAATATACTTGAAAAAAGAGAGACCTATCAATCAGGCAAAGATGTGAACCAGTCAAGTATCCAAAAAACGTCTAAACATCACTGGGTATTTTTCATCACCAACTAAAAACTGAACATTTATTTGGAGAAATAAAAAAAAAGTCCACAACTTCGTTTCGTATTTTTACGAAATGCGAAACATCTAAGATAGAATACATGGAAGAAACAAAATTGTATACACAAGAGGAACAGCAAATGGCAAGGTTTGCCAAAGCATTGTCGCACCCGGTTAGGGTATACATATGCGATCTGCTTTCAAAGCAAAGCTGCTGTTACAGCGGCGACTTGGCCGAAGAGGTTCCCATTGCCCGATCAACCCTGTCGCAACATTTAAAAGAATTAAAAAACTCAGGCTTAATTCAGGGAGAGATCAATCCTCCTAAAATTAAATACTGCTTAAATAAAGAGAATTGGGCACTTGCCCGAAAATTGTTTAATGAATTTTTCAAATCATAAAAAACACTATCATGGATATTAAAGTATTAGGACCAGGTTGTAAGAAATGTGGAACATTGGCAGAAGCTGCAAACAAAGCTGTTGAAGAATTAGCTATCGATGCTAAAGTTGAGAAAATCGACGATATGGTTAAAATCCTATCGTATGGTGTAATGTCAACCCCTGCTTTGGTGATCAACGAAAAAGTTGTTGTTAGCGGTAAAGTTCCTTCGGTATCAGAAATCAAGGAATTAATCCAAAAAGCCTAAAAAACTCTATAGCTGTTGGCATTTTGTCGACAGCTTTTAACCCAATACATGAACACTAAAACACAAACAAAATGAAGAAAACAATAACATTAGGCATACTGGCTTTAGGTTTAAGTTTTGGCGCTTGCCAATCGAACACGAAAAAAGAAACTGCAAAAGCTGAGCAAGAAACAGCATGCAAAGGTGACTGTACAAAATGTGATAAATCAGCAGAGCACAAAGTGGCAGAAAACAAAGCTGAAGCCGGGGTATATTATTTTCATGGCGACAGAAAATGTAAAACTTGTAAGGTCGTAGGTGCAAAAGCCAAGGAAGTGGCAGCAAGCTTAAATGCAAATTTCTTTGATATCAATTTCGACCAGGAAGAAAACAAAGACTTGGCTAAAACTTTCCAGGCAAGTAGTTCTGGTTTATACATTAAAAGTGCCAAAACAGGAGAAATTCAGGATTTAACCACATTTGCGTTCCGTAATGCCATTAACGATACTCCTGCATACATCGAAAAACTGGAAACTGTAATCAAAGCCGAGCTACAATAAGATTATAATGGAATATTTAGATCAATTATTATCGCAAAGTAGCTTTCCAATATTATCGGCATTTTTACTGGGAATCATGACAGCGATTAGCCCTTGCCCTTTGGCAACAAACATCACTGCTACAGCCTATATCAGCAAAAACCTTAGCGATAAAAAGAGAATCTTTTTAAACGGATTGGTTTACACACTTGGAAGAGCAATAAGCTACACTGCCTTAGGAGTAATTCTGTTTTTCGGTGCAAGTAAATTCGATATTTCGAGCTTTTTTAACAGCTATGGCGAAAGACTATTGGGACCATTGCTAATCATTATCGGAGTCTTTATGCTCGATATTATTTCCATTAATTTTCCAGGTGTTAGTTCGCTTACCGATAAGTTGAATGGGGAGAAAATGAGAGGGAAATATTGGGGGGCCTTGTTAATGGGAATGATTTTCGCTCTGGCTTTTTGCCCTTACAGTGGCGTGTTGTATTTCGGGATGTTAATTCCACTTACAGTTTCGCAGGCTGATGGTTTATTTTTGCCAATTGTTTTCGCCATTGCTACCGGTTTACCTGTTATTATTATAGCCTATTTGTTGGCATTTACCCTATCGGGTGTTGGTAATTTTTACAACAAAATTAAAAGTTTCGAGTACTGGTTCAGAAAAGTAGCAGCCGTAATTTTTATTGCGGCAGGACTGTATTTTACATACATTTTTTTCATCCAATAATCGATATCAGTTTTTAGAATATCATGATCAAATCTATTCAAATCACCAATAGAAAACAGCTCTTATTGGTTTTGCTATCATTGCCAATTTGGTACATTCTCTATGTAAACCTTCAAAACATTTCCGATTTTTTTATCGATACTGTTTTTGGAATGAAAGCAGGAACTCACCTTACCGAAACCATTCGTTTCTTTATTTTCGAAGTTCCTAAAGTTCTGCTACTGCTTGTGCTAATCATTTTTGGAGTTGGAATCGTTCGTAGCTATTTCTCACCTGAGAAAACCAGAAAAGCTTTGGCTGGCAAGTCAACTTTTTTAGGAAACGTAATGGCGGCCTTGCTAGGAGTTGTTACGCCATTCTGTTCATGTTCCGCCATTCCTTTGTTCTTAGGGTTTGTTGAAGCTGGTGTACCACTGGGAGTAACTTTCAGTTTCCTGATTGCAGCACCAATGGTAAACGAAATTGCCCTAATCATGCTGGTGGGATTGTTTGGTTGGCAAACTGCAATCATTTATACCCTTACCGGATTATTAATTGCAATATTTTCTGGTTGGTTAATTGGAGTTTTAAAATTGGAGAAATACGTGCAAGATTGGGTTTTCGAAGTTAAAACCGGTCAAACTGATCAAGATGCAACCAAAATTCCATTCTCGGATAGAATTAAATCGGGTATCGATTCTGTAAAAGAAATTGTTGGCAAAATTTGGTTGTACATTGTAATTGGAGTAGCCATTGGAGCTGGCGCTCATGGATATGTACCAGAAGATTTCATGGCCAGTCTAATGGGTAAATCGGCTTGGTATTCGGTTCCTTTGTCAATTGTTATTGGTATTCCAATGTACTCAAATGCTGCAGGTATTATTCCCATTGTCAGTGTTTTAATCGAGAAAGGTGCATCACTGGGAACGGCACTGGCATTTATGATGTCGGTAATTGGCTTATCATTGCCTGAGGTAATTATCCTGAAAAAAGTGCTTAAAATGCCTTTGATTCTTGCATTTGTGGGAATTGTAGCTGCAGGTATTCTTTGCGTTGGATTTATTTTTAACTTTATCTACTAGGGTAAAGTATGAGATAAAAACAAAATGCACAGTCATTCAAAAAATATTAGTAATTCAAACCCTATCGTACTATTCGATGGGGTTTGTAATTTTTGCAATACCACAGTTCGTTTTGTACTTGCTTACAATCGGGCAGAAAACATTCATTTCTCTCCACTTCAATCCGATTTTGCCAAACAATTGCTTGCTCAACACAAACTATCTTTCGATGATATGAATACCGTTGTTTTCATCGAAGACAACAAGGCTTTCACCAAAAGCTCTGCAGCTTTTCAAATTAGCAAGCATTTGATTTATCCATGGAAAACACTTTACTACTTCAAATACCTACCTAATGCCATTACCGATTGGTTTTACAATCTGATTGCCAGAAACAGGTACTCCTGGTTTGGCAAAAAGAATCAATGCATGGTTCCCAAACCTGAATGGAGGAAAAGGTTTCATGAATAAAGCTTTAAAAGTTATAAGCTATGTATTTAGGCTATTTGAAAATAATTATTTCCTCTTACTTTTCCATTGATGAAAAGTAACAAAAATCTACGGCGAAGCAACTCTACGACCCATAACGGTTCAAAAGCGAATAGAAATAGATAGTTTCGTTCGTTCCTCACTCAACAGCATTTCTATTTTTTCGTTTTCTTCACCTATGGGGCCCCGCTTGCGTTGCAGATGCCGACCCCTGCAACATTTTAAAGAAAAAAATTAGAAAGACAAACATACTAACAATCATATTGCATCATTAGTAAAAAGCCAATATTCCATTACTTTAAATCTGCAGTAATCATATCTTTCATAAAAATCAGCATCTAAAAACAAAAAAGCCGGAATCCTTGCGAACTCCGGCTTGTAATATCTTTTGACTTAAATTAGTCTCCAAATGCAATACCAACACCTTTTGCAGTAGCAACAAGGTTTGATTTTGGATCAACCAGGTTTTGCTGACCAATAGCCTCTGGAAGAGGAACAGCAACAACCTCTGGATGACGGTAAGCAACCATATGACCAAACTTACCTTCCAATACCATTTCGAATGCCTTAACACCAAACTGAGTTGCCAATACACGGTCGTAAGCTACTGGAATACCACCTCTTTGTAGGTGACCCAAAACCGTAGTACGGATATCTGCTTCTACACCTGCTTCTTTCAATTCAGCAGCCAAACGATCAGCAGCACCACTTAACTTCAAGTTAGGGTTTCCAACTTCAGTACTTACCTCAGCTAAAGCCGATCCACCTTTAGGCATAGCACCTTCAGCAACTACGATAATACCGAATCCTTTACCTTTCAAGAAACGAGTATCTAATTTCTCTTTTACTTTCTTAATATCGTAAGGAATTTCAGGAATCAAACATGCTTCAGCTCCACCTGCAATAGCAGCACTCAATGCAATCCAACCTGCATCACGTCCCATAGCTTCCAAAATGAAAACACGATTGTGAGAAGCAGCAGTTGTTTTCAACTTATCAACAGCTTCGGTACAAATTTGAACAGCAGTTTGGTAACCGAAAGTAAAATCGGTAGCCGAAAGGTCATTATCGATAGTTTTAGGTACACCAATAATGTTTAATCCTTTTTCGTAAAGAGCTTGTGAAATTTTCTGAGAACCATCACCTCCAATGCTAATTACAGCATCGATTCCCAAGTATTGTAATTTGCGAATCATTTCATCAGAACGGTCAGCAGATCCCCAAGAACCATCTTTGTTTTTTACTGGCCAAGCAAAAGGACCACCTTTTGTAGTTGTTCCGATAATTGTACCACCTTGATAGTGAATACCTTTAACCGCAGCATCATCTAATATCTTAATTTCAGTCGGTTCCTTTAAAATTCCGTCGAACGACTGAATACTTCCCACAACTTCCCAATCTTTTTCTTGAGCTGCACGTTTCACAACGGCGCGAATTACAGCATTCAAACCAGGGCAATCACCACCTCCGGTCGCAACTAATACTCTTTTCATAATTGTCAATTTAATATTTCAATCAATTTGCTTGGCTAGCGCGGCTAAAATAAAAATATTTTTCCAAACCGAAACAAACAATTTCACTGTCAGTGAATTGCAATCGATTTCGGAATTGTTTTTTATAATGAATTTGAATTATTAATTTTAAAAAACACAAGATTGATATTTAGTATAAATTAAATATCTGTGTAAAGAGTGAAATGAAATAATCATTTGGCTCTGAGGTGAAAGATCACCATACAATTTAGGATAATTCCGAAGGATAGAAAAGTAAAATTAAACTAGCAGTCATGAAAATTGAAATTTTTAAGGGAGATATTACCAAATTGAAAACCGATGCCATTGTAAATGCAGCCAACAGGACTTTGCTTGGTGGCGGTGGAGTTGATGGAGCAATACACAGAGCAGCTGGTCCAGAATTATTGGAAGAATGTCGCACACTTAATGGATGTTCAACTGGTGAAGCTAAAATTACAAATGCTTATAAACTACCCTGCAAAAAGGTTATACATACCGTTGGTCCTGTTTGGAGTGGTGGCAAATATAACGAAGATCAATTGCTGAAAAGCTGCTATAAAGAGAGCATAAAACTTGCAGAGAAGTACAAATTACAAAGCATTGCTTTCCCAAATATCAGCACAGGTGTTTATCGTTATCCTAAGGAGGAAGCTGCCGAGATTGCCATTAAAACTGTTCGAAAACAATTGGAAAAATGCAAGCATTTAAAAGAGGTAGTATTTTGCGTATTTGATGATGAAACTTAAAGTTATACAATGAATTGCTTTAAATGGAAATGCTTTCTTCTACAGTTTCTCTATGATTCCAGCGTTTGTATTTACCCCAGTTTAGCATTTTAGTATAACCTTTCTCTTCCAAAAAAATAATTACATTTTGTGTTTTAATAGTTAAATCACAATACAATATCAATGCCTTATCTTTAGGTATTTGGTGGTACCATTTTTCCACATCATAATGTGGAAAACTCTTGGCATCAGGAATGTGTCCCATTAGGAAGTATTCCTCTTCCCTTACATCTAAAATCCAAATATCATCTTGCTTTTCTTTTGTAAGCTTTAGCAGAATATCAGGATTCAGAAATTTTTTCAAACTTTCTCCTTCGGAAGATACATATGCATAGTAATTTGGTACATGTATAAAATACCAATACACACCAAATCCAACAGCAATAGCCGAAACAATAAGTAAAATCCAATTCATAGGTAGTAAATCAATAAGGGAAAAATAGTCTGTTCTAAGCTAATTTGCAAAAAAATCTCCTTGAAGGAGATTTTAATTTTATTCTGTTTTATAAGTATGCTTCGGTTACAGTTATCTTTTCATTGTAGCAATAAAGGTATCGCTATCAAGAAAAAAGTCAAGTGCATCATTGATTGATGGCAAAATTACATCAACATGGTCAATAATATCTTTATGAATTCCTTCTGCCTGAAGCGTAGCTACTGAAATTATTGATTGCACAAACAAGCCTATATCTATACGAGCATTGCCAATAGCTGCAACATTTTTACTTCCCAGCGAAAGTAAAACATCTTCTTTTTCTCTGGAGTTACTCGCTTCATAATAAGATATCCCACTCGATAGTGCCAAATCTTTTGCATTTCCACGTTGGTCTGATGAAATCATAACCACGTTAACTCCCAACATTTGTAAACGATGAATTCTTTCCACCACACCTGGAACCATTTCTCCTTTAACGGTTAATGTTCCATTCGAATCTACCACCAAGGTATCGATAGTAATCGTTCCAACACCCGGAACCGCATAATTTAAACTCATAGATTAATGTTTTAATTTCAACCACAAAATAGTGTATTTTAAACAATTATCATAGGTTTAAAAACACAACAAATTACCTCTCCTTAATACAAAAATGGGTATTTCTACCATTTTTAAATTGATTTAAAATCGGTAACTAATCCCAATTGAGAAGTTCTCTTTAAACTGCACTTTAGATCCTGTATCATCGTCAGAAATTAAATGGGTTGAGAATTTCGATAGCAGATACTGATTTATTGGCATGGTTAGACTCACTTCCCAATCTACATCTACATTCTTAGGCTTTTCGCTATAATTTGAATAAAGCGTAAGCTTATTGATCAATTCTAAATCTTCCCAAAATTTCAATTTATGAGAAAGGTTCACATACGAACCCACCTCTTTTTTAACTTTCTTGTCTTTGTCAACACCAAAAGCTGTTTGATCGATATTTGCGGTATCCTTAACGATTGTGTATTTGGCTGAAAGTGGCGAAAGCAGAACTGAAAAATTCTTATTGGGTTTGTAATCCATACCGACAGAAGCAATAATGTAAGCTGGAGCAAAAAAGTTTGATTTCAACACACGTGGGCTATCATTTGGATAAGAGTAGCCTTTTACCATTTGCGTTTTTAAATTGAACTGAGCAGAATAGTACCAATTCTTCACCGCTTTTTGTCCGTACTTGGTATTTAACTCAACTCTATCTTCGTTCTTTCTAAATCCATCTTCACCTGATTTTAACAATCCATATTTTACTTTCAGACTGTTGTCCCAGGTATGATTCCCTTTTTTGAAATTTGCAAATGCCTCAAGTGTAGAACTAGTCGCCATCGAACTCTCTCCACCTCTAGACCAACTATCACTTACATGACCTTGATTAAAAGCCATCCCAATTGTCGCTCCTGCTTTCCAAATTTGAGAATAGCGTTTGTATTTACCCAGCTTAGCCAATGCATATTGATCAGCACGTTCCTTTTTCTCTAACAATACTCTTGTCCCTCGTACTTTTGAACGTTGCACCGATTGCTGGTAAACATCATCATCAACCAAGATTCTCACCGATCGATCTGAGGTATTCTGTATCCAGATACCAATAGAATCCCGTTTGTTCTTTTTCAGCCAAAATCTCTTATAATCTTGTTTTCCATTGTTAATCCAAAACTTTATAGAATCATTCATAAAGTTACGAACCCCCAGAAACACAGAATCTCGACTAATTTCTCTAATCCATTGATGCACCGGATCATGCTCCACGTAATTATAAAGTTCATTCAAAGCTTCAGTCTTCCAGGTTTCAGACCTAACCTCTTCCTTAATCACCGGCAAATCTGGCTGGTAACTTAAGACTTTCTCAAGCTCAATTTGCTTTTTAACTTCCTTTAAAGCTTCCTCTGTTTTTCTCTTTTCGATATAATCTTTTAGGTAAAAAACCATATTACGAATGCTATCATTCCCCACATACTGAAGAAGTGTATTTACCGCATCTCGAACAGAATCGGTTTGATACTGATTTGGCGCATAGTCAGCTGCAAGTTCACGTACAATAAACCTGAATCCAACATTTTCAATGTGATTCAAAGGATCTTTTATGGGATGCAAAACCGTATCGTGCATAAAGTGCTTCATCGAATCGGCTGCATTGTGTCTTATCTTATAAGCCGACTCTTCTAATCGAATGGTATCCAGAAGCAAAGAGTCTTTCTGCAACTGTGTCTTATTTTGAGACAACAAAACAAATGGCTGAATAACAATCAGCAATACAAGAAAAAATCGAATCATTGGGCGTAGCTCTGTTCGGATTAATAATACGGGCTTTTGGAACATACACTAACCAAATACAATCCTATGATATTTGGTTTGTGCAAAAATGTCAAATTTATTTTGTTCTTAAAAGCATTTGTGCGGGCAATCTAATCAAAAAACAGACCAAAATGGGATTTGTTTGAAGGTTTCACAATTCAATCGTTTGCATATTTTTAGCCCTTAATTTTTGTTTCAAGTCAAAAAGTTTTATTTTTGCCAACAGTAGAAAATTCAGAAAGCATGGAAATTAAATTTCAACTTCCTAAACTGACACACAAAGTCTACCTTAACATCAAAAACAGAGACGAGTTTCACTTCTAATTCGTCTTAGGGCATTCCTTGTCCCATTTTTTCAATACAATATTTAATAACGATTCTTTGATCAGATTACTACATCAGGTCAGTTCTTATTACATATCTGTATTACATTATTTGGCTAACTCAATATCAAAATAATGTAATTGATTGATTTGTGGTACCTTCAAGTATTTTCGAGCATCATAAATCGTACAAAAGCCAATACCAGTAACGAACAAAATATTAAGCAATTAAATAAAAAATATCATGGATATTCCATTTGCAGAATCATACAAAATTAAGATGGTTGAAACCATCAGAAGAAGTACTCGTGAAGAAAGAGAACAATGGTTAAAAGATGCCAACTACAACTTATTTAACCTTAAAAGCGACCACGTTTTTATTGACTTATTGACCGACTCAGGTACAGGAGCAATGAGTGACAAACAATGGTCGGCAATGATGTTGGGTGACGAAAGTTATGCAGGTGCTCGTTCATACTACAACATGAAAGAAGCATTAAAAAACATCTTGGGTTTTGATCACTTCTTGCCTACTCACCAAGGACGTGCTGCTGAGAATGTGTTGTTCTCTGTTTTGGTAAAAGATGGCGATGTTGTACCAGGAAACTCTCATTTTGACACTACCAAAGGTCATATCGAGTTTAGAAAAGCAAAAGCTATCGATTGTACTATTGACGAAGCTTTCGATACTGAAATTGATCACCCATTTAAAGGAAATCTTGACCTTGTAAAATTAGAGTCTGTTCTTTCAACTTATCCAAAAGAGCAAATTCCTATGATCATTGTTACGGTTACATGTAACACATCTGGAGGTCAGCCTGTTTCTATGGCAAATATTAAGGCTGTTAAAGAATTAGCAGATAAATATGAAGTTCCTGTATGTTTCGACTCTGCTCGTTTTGCTGAGAATGCTTACTTCATCAAAACTCGTGAAGAAGGTTATGCTGACAAAACAATCAAAGAAATTGTACTGGAAATGTATTCTTATGCTGATATGGCAACTATGAGTTCTAAAAAAGATGCAATTGTGAACATGGGTGGTTTCATTGGTATGAAGAGTGAAGAACTTTGGAAAAAAGCATCTACTTATAATATCATGTTCGAAGGATATGTTACTTATGGAGGTATGTCAGGTCGTGACATGAATGCATTGGCTCAAGGTTTAGATGAAGGTACCGAGTTTGACTATTTGGAAACTCGTATCAAGCAGGTAGAATACCTTGGTGGCAAATTGGAAGAGTATGGAATTCCATTCCAGAAACCAATAGGTGGTCACGCTATTTTCGTAGATGCTAAGAAAATTTTATCTCACATTCCGAAAGAAGAATTCCAAGCACAAACTTTAGGTTGTGAATTGTATTTAGAAGCTGGTATTCGCGGTGTTGAAATTGGAACCATCTTAGCTGATAGAGATCCTGAAACCAGAGAAAACCGTTATCCAAATTTGGAATTGTTGCGTTTAGCTATACCAAGAAGAACCTACACCAACAACCATATGGATGTTATTGCAGCAGCTCTTAAAAATGTTTACGATCGCAGACACGAAATCAAACATGGTTTCAAAATTGTTGATGAAGCTCCAATTATGAGACATTTTACTGTACAGTTGGAAAAGATTGAAGAGTAGTACAAAATCACAACTACATATGATCAAGGCTCTTCGGGGGGCTTTTTTTATGCTTTCAAATAATGAAATTGTTCTTTAATAATTTTTATTTTTTCAGTATTGCAAAATTGCTTAATTTTAGAAAAGATCATTATATCAGCAAAATAAGAACACTAACCCTATTTTAAATACAGAAAAAAAGAAGCAAATTCTAACCTAAATTAGCGAACTATGACTACAATTGATCTTAAAGTAACTTTACAACTGAACGAAGAGGATTATTTTAAAGTTGGTGATCACATCTTCACAAAAAATGACAAATTAAAATCTATTGAAGAAAGATTACATTTCTGTGGATCATCTGCCATTAGTGTTTTCAAAGAGTATGAAAGCCTATTGACTATGGAAATCATGGATAATTGGTCGAGACTGATCAAAGCTTTAAATCAAACCACTTCGTGCTGTGCCGTATGGGATAATCGTAAAATTATTCAGGAATTGGTTGAAAAGAGAGAACACCCTGTATCTTGGTATGTTAAAAATTGTAGAATCTGCTAACTGCCCAAAAACTAACAATTGAAAAGACTTTCCTACGGGAAGGTCTTTTTAATTTTGCCATTAAATCAACTCCCAAAGTCCTACTGAATTGCATAATAAACCGCAACAAAATGCGATAAACTTCCCCCAAACACAAACAAGTGCCAAATGAAATGATTAAAAGGCAATTTTTTCCAAACGTAAAATATCACGCCAAGGGTGTAAAACACACCGCCAATGATAATCCACTGCAAGCTTAAGGTAGGCAGAACCGCACTAAATGCATCAAAGTTAAAAACAAGGATATAGCCCATAAACAAATACATCAGCAGAGAAATCCATTTATATCTCCCCAATAAAAACAGTTTGTACACGATGCCAAACCCTACCAAAACCCATAAAATTACCAAGTAAATTTTCCCTACCATATCATCCAGGTAAATTACCAGAAAGGGTGTATATGTTCCGGCAATCATCACGAATATGCTAATGTGATCCATTTTTCTAAACATGCTCCTTTGGGGATGATCCACCATATAATGATACAATGCAGAAGAAAAATAAAGCAACAGAAACCCTAGAAGAAAAATAAAAACAGCCAATAGTCCTTTCCAGTTTTGAGTTTCCCATGCCTGATACATCAACCAGGTTCCAGCAGGAATTACAAAGAAAACTCCTGCCAAATGAGAAATCCAATTCCATAGCTCATGAAGAGACTCCTGACTGTTCAAAAATCTCTTCTTATCCTCCTTAATTCGGCTAGTTATTAGTAGCAACCACTTCATTTACCTATTTCTTTTGGTTTGGAAGATTAAATTTCCGAAAAATAGATGAAGCCACAAAGTATTCACAACACAATTTAATTTTAATTCAAATAGCTCTGTATCCTAATATTTAAGGCTCATCTGTCACAAATTAAATTCAATACAATCGCTAATCATAGTAAAAATACGACATAATACCTTCTATATGTTTTCATATTTATATATTGTGATCTCTAAACATCTTTATAATTACAAAAAACTAATCAAATGAGGAACTTACTATTATTACTAGCTTTATTTGTTATTAATCAGGCTAGTATTGCTCAAGAATTTGAACTTTCTCCATTCTTTAAGATTGGAACATCCGATGAATCGATATCTGCATTATCTGAAGAAATCAAAACCCAACTTCAGGCTAATGATTTTAAAATTGTTGGTGAATATGCACCCGAATTAAACAACAACTTGCATGTTATTTGCTTTACAAGAAATGATTTACAGAATCTATGCTTACAATCAACAGACAGAGGTGCATTGGCAAGCGTATTAAAAGTTGGCTTGGTAAAAAAAGGACAACAAACTACAATAAGCATGCTGAATCCTGAATATATGTTTTGTGCTTACTTAAGCAATTACGAAACTGACAAGAATACCTATACTAAAATTACTGCAGATGTAAAAAGTGCTCTTGGAAATTTCGGAAGTGAATTCACAGCTTTTGGTGGAAAAATTAAAGCTGCTTCGTTAAAGAAGTATCACTATAAAATAATGATGCCTTATTTTAAAGATCCGGTAGAACTTAACGAATTTGAAAGTTTTGAAGCCGGAGTTGAGAAAATACGCAACAACCTAAATGCTGGAAAAGAAAATACCAAGTTGATTTACGAACAAGTATTTAAAAATGAAAAAATTGCTGTATTCGGTGTAGGATTGCTTGATCAGGAAAATGGTGAAAAACATTTCCTACCGATTATTGGTGAAGACCACATTGCTGCTATGCCATATGAAATCATCCTTCAGGACAAAGAAGTTACCATGCTACATGGAAAATACCGTTTTGCTTTGTACTGGCCAGAACTTACCATGGGTACTTTTATGAAAATAATGAGTACTCCTGGTGATGTAGAAGATTTTATGGAAGCACTAACTAAATAATCCCCTGTTCATAAATCTATCCCCTGTAGATTTAAATCCCTTGCTAACTCAAGGGATTTTTTATTGTTTCAATTTTTGATACCTTCGAACTTCAATTATTACTACATACCAAAATTTAATGCCAGAATGAAAAAATATCTTTATCTAATAATAATCTCTACAATGTTTTGGTCATGTGCTGAAATGCAAGCCGTAATGGATCAATACAATTTGGAACAATACAAACCTCTAACCGATAGTGAAGTTTCCGCTGGGTTGAAAGAAGCCCTGAAAGTAGGAAGTGTTAATGCAGCCAATATTCTATCGGTAGAAGATGGCTTTTACAAAGATGAATTGGTAAAAATTCTTCTTCCTCCCGAAGCTCAAAAAATATCCAAGAATATCAGCATGATACCTGGCGGAAAGGATTTAATCGAAAAGGTAGAAATCAGATTGAACCGAGCTGCTGAAGATGCGGTAACAGAAGCTGTTCCTATTTTTGCCTCGGCAATTACAGAAATGACCATTGCAGATGCTTTTGGCATCCTGAAAGGAAATAATGATGCCGCAACCCAATATCTAAAAGGCAAAACATCCGACAAGCTAAAGGATTTATTTATGCCTAAGGTAAAAGCATCGCTTGATAAAAAACTGCTTGCGAACATCTCCACCAACGAATCATGGGACTTGCTTACCAACAATTACAATAAGGTAGCAGGCAGTTTTGCCGGAAAACTGGCCAATCTTGAACCTGTAAATACAAAACTGGACGACTATGTTACTCAAAAAGCTTTGGATGCATTGTTTTTAAAAGTTGCAGAAGAAGAAAAGCAAATCCGAAAAGATCCTTTAAAGCGTGTCAGCAATATTCTAAAAAGAGTATTTGGAGAGTTAGACAAATAAGAGTGAACGATGATCAGTAAACAGTTATCAGAAATGAAACTTGAAACAAAACGCCTGGTGCTTGAAAAATTGGAGATGAAGCATGACAAAGCTTTCTACTCCTACCGATCGGATGTGGAAACCAACAAATACCAAGGATGGATTCCGTACGCATTGGAAGATTGCCAGCACTTTATAAAAAACAGGATTGCCAAAGAATTTAACGAACCCGGAACATGGTACCAATTTGCAATAATACTGCAAGATTCGAATGAAATGATTGGTGATTTTGGGGTTCACTTTCTGGATGGCGACGAGCATCAGGTAGAAATTGGATGTACCATTAACAAAAAACATCATCGCAAAGGTTATGCAAAAGAAGCTGCTAATGCGATAATAAACCATTTATTTTGTAATCTTAAAAAACACAGAATAATCGCATCGGTTGATCCACTAAACACTCCCTCAATCCTATTAATAGAAAAACTTGGTTTTAGGAAAGAAGCTCATTTTAAGGAAAGTATTTTAATAAATGGACAGTGGGTGGATGATGTAATTTATGCCATTTTAGGCAAAGAATGGGCAACTACAGCCACTTAGTTTTTCAACCTACTCATTATCTAATCTTTATAAATTCGTCAAATTATTTTTTTTTTCTTTCAAGTATCATTTTTTTACCTACCTTTGGCAGGATATTAAGTCATAGGTCGGTTGATGATCGACTCTTTTAATTTCAATATTATTTGTTACTATTCATTCCATTCCCGGAATTTAAATTAACAGGATCATACGGGAGTTATTAAGAAAGACTTATTTCAAATTATTATTTTAATTTAATTACAATGGAAGGAACAGTAAAATTCTTTAACGAATCAAAAGGTTTCGGTTTTATCAAACCAGCTGATCAAAGTGATGATGTTTTCGTACACGTATCAGGTCTTGTTGATGAAATCAGAGAAAACGACAAAGTTGAATACGATGTTGAAAATGGAAGAAAAGGTTTAAACGCAGTAAATGTAAGAGTGATTGAATAATCGCTACACCTTTATAAGAAATTGAAAAAGCACCCCTAGAGGTGCTTTTTTTATTGTCTAAATCTTATATCAGGTACTAGTGTGTACTGATATGAAATATAATTTGAAAGTTACTTTTTTAGAGTAACATTAACGGCATTCATTCCTTTAGGTCCACGCTCGGTATCAAACTCTACCTTATCGTTCTCCTTAATGGTATCTACCAATCCATTTACGTGTACAAAAATACTCTCACCCGTATTTGAATCTTTAATAAAACCGAAACCTTTTGATTCGTTGAAGAAACTCACAACACCTTGTTTTTTTCCTTCCTCTTCTTCAAAGTCACCACTATTTCTGGCTCCTAGTACAATGTCTTCCGCATTAATCTCTTCCTTTTTCTTGGCAGGATCTGGTGGTGTTGATGTGATGTTTCCAAACTCATCTACATAAGCGATCATGTCATCCAAGCTACTTTTTCCACCTGCTTCTTTACGAGCCTCTTTTCGAGCTTCTTTCTCTTTTCTTTTCTGCAGTTTTCTTTTCTCTTTCTCTTTTTTGTTATACGTCTCTTGCGATCTTCCCATAAAATTTTTAGTGATACATTAATGATTAATAAAACCTTAATGAATCGATTCAGATAATAGTTTGGCCTACTTCGCTCAAGACAGAAAGGTTCTGCAAGGTAAGCATTTATTTACACTACTTAGTCATTTTATCCAAAGCATTTTAAAATGATAGCAATTTTACTGAAACATCCCCCAATTATCATCGAAAATAAAAAAGAAATAATTATTTTAAGCTGATAAAAAAAATTAACAAAACCCTTTAAACATGCAAAATAACGAAGGAAGAGAAGCCAAGCCAATCGAGCTAACGGCACAATCGGTAATTTACCTCAACGAAACCCGCAAATGGACCATGTTTTTTTCCATACTTGGATTTGTTTTTCTGGGAATACTTATAATTGCCGCAATTTTTATGGCAACCATGTTTGGTGCTATGGCCGGAGATAACTTACCTTTTATGGGAAGTGGAATAATAATTGGAGTGTTCTATTTACTATTAGGTGCATTGTACTTCTTCCCGATTTTTTACCTATACAAATTCTCGAAACACTCAAAAACTGCCATTTACAGTGAAGACAGTGAACAATTAAGCCTGGCATTTAAGTTTTTAAAAAAGCACTACAAGTTTATTGGCATTTTAAGCATTATAATTCTATCCTTCTATGTTTTGGCATTTCTGATCATGTCAATTGCAGGTGGGATTGGCGCTTTCATGTAAAACATGGCCATCCATAAAATATGAACCTTCTCTATTTTTCAGAGAAGGTTTTTTATTTGCCAAAAAATGCATTTAATAATATCAGTTTTTGTTGTAACTTGATTACATGTAACCCATTATGTTGCTATGTAAATCAGTAAACTTTGTAATTTAAATTGTTTTGTATTGCAAATAACGATAAAGTCAATAAAAGATGGGTAGCAATATGTATCAGAGTTCATACTCTTACAGTTAAATCAGACTATTAATCCTAAAATAGTTTTACATGTTACATTCAGAAAAAATTGACCTTACCAAACAATTTGCTCATCATGGAATTGATGAAAATGCAGCCCAAATCATCGAGAAAGAAAAGCTATTGCCTGCAAGCCTCATCAACAAATTGCATCACTGCTTTCCGCAATACTCTATTTTAAAAGAGGAAAGTGCACCGATGTTTACCTCTAACAAAAATCGCTATACAGGCATTGATGGTTTCAGAGAAATCATATCTATACTAAATGCTAATGGTATTGATATTGGCTATATCGAAGAGCGAGAGCTTTTCATTAATGTGTATCGATTTATGGCAACCAAGCATGTTCTCAACACCATAAACTGGAAGAACTACGAAAATGATTTGGTATTTCAATTGGTATTTCCTCAGCCTGGAATGATGAAAGCTGAACTACTGGAAAGATACAGGAATGCCAAATCGGAAGAGGAAAAGCAACAAATTTGTAAGGATTATATACACGATACCAATCCTCACGATGGCAAACAATTGTTGAACAAGGCCTGTTTCGAAAATGAGAATGGCGATTTTGAAATTCTGGATGGAAGCCAACACAAGTATCCGCAATGTTTTCTTGTTTTTGATAAAAGCACACAAAGCTGTTTTGCTTTCTGCAATTACTGTTTCCGCCATGCCCAGGTAAGAGGCGATGAAGACATGTTCATACAGGAGGATATTGATCAGGTTCATCATTATCTACGGAAGCACAAGGAAGTAACCGATATTTTGCTTACTGGCGGTGATGGAGGCTTAATGCCTTATTCCCGGTTAAAGGAATATCTATTGCCATTGATCACCGATCCCGAATTGTCACACATCAGAAACATACGCATGGCTTCCAGGAGCTTAACCTACGATCCTCAAATAATAATCCAGCCGATCTTTGATGATATACTGGCACTCTACAAAGAATTGATCAACCATGGCATTCAAGTAATTTGGATGGGACATTTCTCTGGTCCGAAAGAATTGATGAATCTGACCACTATTGCGGCTGTTCGACGATTAAGAGCCGCTGGAATAACAGTTAAAAGTCAAAGTCCAATCATGAAGCACATCAGCTTGTTCCCTGATGAAAATGGAGGAATTGATATCAATAAATCGGCTCAAAACTGGATAGACCTTGGACATGTACTCATGATGCTGGGCATTGGTTTCCATTCCATGTACTATGCGCGACCAACGGGAGAACACCACTACTTCACTGCACCATTGGCCGATATCAATAAGGTATTTAGCCAAATATACAGAAGTCTTCCATCAGTTGGCCGACCTTCCAGATATATCTCGATGACCTCATCAGCCGGAAAAGCCTCAATGTTGGGTACCGTAGAGGTGAATGGGAAAACAGCCTTTGCACTTAAATTCAACGAAGCCAGGAACATGGAATGGATGGACAGGGTGTATTTGGCAGATTACGACGAACAGCAGAACACCATTGAAAAACTGAAACCATTTGAAGGTGACAAATATTTCTATACTGATGAGTTAGAGGCCATCGAAAAACAATTAGAGAGAAAATAGAATATCGTTCAAACCATACCATTTCTGTTCTATGATTAACAAAACCGTACAATCACTAGCCGAAGCCGTACAAAACATTCACGATGGAGCTACCATAATGATTAGTGGCTTTGGCGAAGCTGGCAGCCCCATTGAATTGATTCATGCCTTGATCGATCAGGGAGCAAAAGATTTGACCGTGGTGAGCAATAATACCGGAAGTGGAAATGTGGGACTGGCTGCCTTAATTGAACAACGAAGAGTGAAAAAAATGATTTGTTCTTTTCCCAGAACTGCCAACTCAACCGTATTTCCAGAACTCTACAATGCCGGAGAAATAGAATTGGAGCTCGTACCACAAGGCACCTTAGCGGAAAGAATTAGAGCCGGTGGAGCTGGAATTCCAGCTTTCTACACTCCTGCCTCGGTAAATACTCCTTTGGCAGAAGGCAAGGAATGTAGAGTTTTTGACGGAATAGAATATGTGTTGGAGAGAGGCATTAAAGCCGATTTCTCTCTGGTAAAATGCGAACTGGCCGATCGTTATGGCAATTTAACCTATCATGCCACCGCACGCAATTTTGGCCCCGTCATGTGTACTGCCGCCACTACAAGCATTGTTCAGGCGAAAAAAGTAGTTGAGGCAGGTATCATAGATCCCGAAATCGTGGTAACACCAGGAATTTTTGTAAATCATATTATCGAAGTTTCCAATCCTGCCCATGAATCTGATTTGGTGGCACAAAAACTTACGTACCCATGGTAGAAAAACAATTAAAAATTGGCTGGAGCAAAACGGAAATGGCTCAAAATGTAGCGATGGACATTCCCGATGGCTCCTATGTGAACCTCGGAATTGGCATGCCAGAAATGGTGGCGGACTTTGTTCCCAGTGGTCGTGAATTGATCTACCAGACTGAAAATGGATTGCTGGGAATGGGAGCTGTACCAATGGCCGGACAAGAAGACCCTGAATTGATAAATGCTGGAAAAAAACCTGTGACTACCATACCCGGTGCTTGTTTTTTCCATCATGCCGATAGCTTTACCATGATTAGAGGCGGCCATATTGATGTATGCGTTTTGGGCGCCATGCAAATCTCTAAAAATGGGGATTTGGCCAACTGGTCAACAGGTGCTGTAGATGCCATACCTGCAGTAGGGGGAGCAATGGATTTGGTGGCTGGAGTAAAAAGAATACTGGTAATTACACAACACAATACCAAAGATGGCAAACCAAAAATCCTGAATCAATGCAGCTATCCATTAACTGGAAAAGGCGTTGTGGAAAGCATTTATACAAATCTGGCCATAATCGATGTAAAAAAAGAAGGCCTTTTTGTAAGAAAACTAGGACCCAATGTTGATTTTGAATATTTACAGAAACATACCGAAGCCAAACTATTTCAATAAACTAAACTCTGAAATCATCATGGAAAATGCTGATAATTTAAATTATAAATCAAGCCTAAAACTCTACAAAAGAGCAAAAAAAGTGATAACCGGTGGAGTAAGCAGAAATACCATTTTCCGCCGTCCTCATCCTTTTTATGTTGCTCAGGCCAAAGGCAGCTATGTAACCGATATCGATGGCAATACCCGAATTGATTTCGCCAACAATATGGCATCTTTGATTCATGGGCACTCTCATCCTGTGATTGTGGATACCGTTACGGAACAAATGCAAAACGGAACCGCCTATACGTTGGGAAGTGAAGTGGAAGTAGAGTTTGGTGAATTATTGGTGGAAAGAAACAAAGAGTTCGAAAGAATTAGATTCGTGAACTCAGGTACCGAAGCTGTAATGTCTATGATAAAAGCCGCCCGGGCTTATACAGGCCGACCTAAAATCGCCAAGGCTGAAGGAGCCTACCACGGCACTTACGATTTTGCGGAAATTAGCCAAATTGCAGAACCTCACAATTGGGGTGATATCGACAAGCCCAATTCGGTTCCGGTAACCTATGGTACCCCCGAAAGTGTAAAAAAGGATGTGATTGTATTCCCTTACAACGATATTGAACGTACCATCAATTTGTTGGAAGCCAATAAAAGTGAACTGGCTTGCGTATTGATTGACCCTATTTCTCATCGGGTTGGAATGTATCCAATTGAGGAAAAGTTTTTGCTGGAAATATACAATTGGACCAGAAAAAACAAGGTGCTTCTGGTCTTCGACGAAGTCGTAACCTATCGAGTAACCTATAGTGGAGCTCAGAATTTGTATCCTGTAAAGCCCGATATGACTGCCCTCGGAAAAATCATAGGAGGTGGTTTTCCTGTTGGCGCCATTGCTGGTAGCGCAAAAATCATGTCGGTGTTCGACCCCACGAGAAAAATAATTAAACAGCCTCATTCAGGTACATTCTCGGCCAACCCTGTTACCATGATTGCAGGAAAAACAGCCATGCAGCTATACGACAGGCAGGCAGTTGAGAATATCAATAAAATGGCAGAGATTGCAAAAAAACAAATTCATGAAGCCATTCAATTGGCCGATGTTCCTGTCGCGATCACGGGAGCAGGATCCATGTTCCGTTTACATTTTCGCCACGAACAGCCACGCAATTACCGTGAAACCTATCAGGCACCGGAAGAAAGAAAAGTAGTTGTAGACCTTCTCGATTATCTTTTCCTTCACGAAAACTTGATTCTGATCAACACCTTCGCTTGCATGCTTGCCACCACTATCACACAGGTAGAAGTAGATCGTCTCTCTCAGTCTTTATACAATGGATTTAAGAAATACAAAGCTGAGATTCATCAGTTTGCCAAATAACCAAAATCGTTTTCTGATAGCTAACCACCCAACAAAAGCAACCCAATGAAGACAAATGTTTATATCTGCGATGCCATAAGAACTCCTGTAGGAAAATATGCCGGAACACTGGCTTCCGTTCGAACCGATGATTTAGCAGCCATTCCTCTAAAAGCCTTGATGAATCGAAATCCGGAAATGGATTGGGCTGCCATTGATGACGTATTTATGGGCTGTGCCAATCAGGCAGGAGAAGACAACCGAAATGTAGCAAGAATGGCTACCCTTTTGGCTGGTTTTCCTGAAACGGTTCCTGCTGCTACCATCAACCGCCTGTGCGGATCGGGAATGGATGCTATTGGAAGTGCAGCCAGGGCCATAAAAGCCGGGGAAGCAAATTTGATGATAGCCGGAGGCGTGGAGAGCATGTCAAGAGCACCATTTGTAATGGGAAAAGCAGAGACAGCATTTGGTCGCACCCACAAACTGGAAGATACCACCATCGGCTGGCGATTTGTGAATAAAAAACTAGACCAGATGTATGGTACCGAAGGCATGATTCAAACTGCACAAAACATTGCCGACGATTTTTCAATCTCCCGCGAAGATCAAGACAAGTTTGCACGATGGAGCCAGGAAAAAGCACGCAATGCACAGGAAAATGGAAGTTTGGCTCGCGAGATTGTTCCCGTGGAAATCCCTCAGCGAAAAGCTGATCCCATCCTCTTCTCTACCGATGAACATCCAAGACTTTCCTCATTGGAAAAACTGGCAAGTTTAAAATCAATTTCCGGACCCAATGGAAGCATTACTGCAGGCAATGCTTCGGGAGTAAATGATGGAGCTGCAGCCATGCTATTGGCTTCCGAACAAGCTGTAGAAAAATACCATCTCACTCCTAAAGTGAAAATATTGGGCATGGCCACCGCAGGTGTTCTGCCAAGAATTATGGGCATGGCCCCCGTTCCTGCTACCAGAAAAGTGCTTCAACTTACCGGACTGCATTTGGATGATATGGATATTATTGAATTGAACGAGGCTTTCGCTGCCCAATCTCTTGGTTGCACTCGCGAACTTGGTTTGGCAGATGATGACCCACGCATCAATCCTTTGGGTGGAGCCATCGCCTTAGGTCATCCACTGGGAATGAGCGGAGCCCGTATCACCACATCGGCCTATTACCAATTGATCCATTCCGATGCCAGGTATGCCCTTTGCACCATGTGTATTGGCGTTGGACAGGGAATTGCTTTGGTGTTGGAGAAAATATAACTTTTGTTGCTTAAAAAAGATTCTATTGTTGAAGGTACCCCTAATGAAAGCATAATGAATAAATCAAGCTTACTGGCAGCAATTATATTACTGATATTCAGCTGCCAAAATTCATCCAAAATTGAAAAAGAATCATGGCAGATCTGCCCCTTGAATCATGGCCAGATTTTGCTTTAACCAACGAAATTGGCTTTTCTGATACTACCTATTACGATATTGCAAATTCATTTTTAGTGAATACTGGTTCTGATACACTTGCTTTATCCTGTAAACATCTGTTTATGGTTTTTGAGAACCAACTTGGACTAAATACTATCGATTTGGGAGATAAGTTTAAATATTGGAACATGTACCCAAAGAATGACAAAACAAAAACAGTCAAACTAAAACAATTAATTAACAAAGACTCAAACGAAGCAATCGATCAGTACAATACATTAAAAGTTCGAGATTGGATTCTATTTGAATTAGAAGAACAAAACGATAAACTATATCCATTAAAGATCAGGTACTCACAAGTAAAAACCAATGAGATTGTATATGCAATTGGTTGGAGTATGAATCAAACAGATAATCATAAGCCTACATTCATAAAACTACAATGCATTAAGAATTTGGGAGATTATTTTTATACCAAATCCTTGCAAACCAATACAAAACCTTATGGAACAAGCGGATCTCCCGTAATTGATAAAAATGGCTACTTAGTGGGAATTGTTTCGGGACAGGAAGGAAATGCAGGAGTGATAGGAAGCACTTTGTACCTGAGCAAAATGTTTGATAAATACAATATTGAATACCAATACTCCAACAAATAGCAAACAGCATGAAAAAGAAGAACTGGCAAATCAAATTGGGAATCATTCTGATCATTCTCTGCATCCCATTCTTTCTGATAATACCTGTATTCCCTTTTATGGAGCTGGAAGCCAAAACCAAGATTACCCTTTCCACAGTATCGATGATTATTGGGGAAGTGCTGTTTTGGTCTGGTGGAATATTGGTAGGTAAGGAACTCTTTATGAAATACAAATCCTACTTCAATCCTAAGAATTGGTTCAAGAAAACGGATCAAAGCGAAGAGCAAAATAAGTAATAAGCTGAATTACACCCCCCCATCCCTTGCCTGTGTAAATGAAAAGCTTGAAAGCAGGAATCTACTCGAGCTAATAATTCAGAACATATCAATCTTCATATATTATTATGATACAATACACCTTGTTAACATATAGATTTTAAGAGTTTTATATCATCTAAAAATTCACTAAATTAGTATATTACCAAAGAAAATCCACCATGAAAAAACTAATGTTTATACTAATTGTTATCGCGGTGAGTTGTGCTCCTCAACCAGAAAAAATCTCAGAATCGGAAGTAATGAAAACCATTGAAGGCTTTTTTGAAGCTTTTGAAAAAGAAAACAACACCACTGAATTATTAGATGATTATATCACCAAGGATTTTATTATCTATGAAGCACAAAGAGAGATGAATAAAGAAGAGTTCCTGGAATTTGTAGCCTCATTCCCCATTATCGAAAGTGACTGGAAAATGAGTGACCTTAAAATTTCAACGGATATCAATTCTGCCCATATCAGTTTATTCAACACCGGAAATTTTATCATGCAATTTGATACTACTAAAGTACATCACAAATATGAGTGGTTCGAGAGTGCATATATGGTAAAGGAAGATGGTAAACTGAAAATCAAATTCTATTTTTCTGATAACGTCTCTATGGAAACGGATACTATAAAATAATTTAAGCTTACGATTCTTAAACCTCTTCCCTACTTGCGCAAGCTTGTTATACCATTTAAATTTCAGAGTAAGCCTTAAGCGAAACTGTGAAATACTAAATTGAAATACCGATATACAATTGGTTAGGCATTTGGAATAATACGAACAAATGGCTCACACGAATTAATAATCGGTATTATCTCCAATTGTAATGCCGATTACTATGTGAGACAGAATCCGTTTTGGAATTCCTGAAGAATTAGATTGAAAACTTAAAACCAATGTAATGATGATACGATTTCTACCTGTTTTAATTATCATCCTTTCAGTCTTGGGATGCAATACTTCCATACAAAAGGAAAGTGTAGACAAGGAGGCACTCAAAAAACTGATCAACGAGAAGAATGTCAGAATATCGGGCTTCTACAAAAAAAGGAATGGTTGATTCCCTTGCCACTTTTTTCACAAAGCATTCCATACAAATGATTCCAAATCAAAAGCCCATAATGGGTGCTGAGGAATACAAGAAATCGTGGGGTGAATTGATGCAATTTGGAACCTGGGATTTTAAGTTGGAAGCTGTAGAAGTGAAAGCTAGCGGCAACATAGCCGTCGAACTTGGAAAGTATAGTCTGGAATTTACGCCCAATGAAAATTCTCCCATCCCTCAAATGAGTGATAAAGGCAATTATATGGTTTTGTGGGAAAAAATAGAAGGAAAGTGGCAGGTGATTTGGGATGCTCCGGTTAGCGAACTTCCCTTACCAAGCTTCAGGCAGAAATAGAGATGGAACAAGAGTAAGCAAAATGTTTCCATCCTGAAGAAATCAGTAATAATCAATAAAACAATGGCGATATGAAGAAGAAATGGATTTTAAGATTGGTTTTGTTCGGCCTGGCTTCTGTTCTTGTTATGGGATGTCAGCCGAAAACAAAACTCTCTTCCGGTGAGGGATATATTGATGTAACTGGAGGAAAAGTATGGTATAAAATTGTAGGAAGCGGAACTGAAACACCACTGGTATTGCTGCATGGTGGCCCCGGTTATCCATCCTATTACTTGAACCCATTGGCAGAATTAAGCAAAAACAGACCCATCATTTTTCTGGATCAATTGGGCTGTGGAAGATCCGATCGCCACGCGGATACAACACTAATGAATATCGAAACTTTTGTAACTCAAGTCCATCAGTTTGTGAATGGACTGGGATTGAAAGAATTCTACCTGTACGGGCATTCCTGGGGAGGAATCCTGGGCATGGAGTATTACCTCAAACATCCTGAACAAGTAAAAGCAATGATTCTGGCAAGTCCGGCATTAAGCATCCCCCAATGGCTGGAAGATTGCAATGAATTGATTCAAACCCTACCCGATTCAGTACAAATGGCAATTAAGACCAGCGAAGAAAGCGGCAATTACGACTCCAGGGAATACAACGAGGCAATTGGTATGTTTTACCGAAAGTTTGTAGCCAAAAAATTACCCTGGGATTCGAATATGGACAGCACAATTGCCGGGGCAAATATGGACATTTACCACTACATGTGGGGACCCAGTGAGTTTACAGCAAGTGGAACACTGAAAAATTACGATCGAATCAATCAACTTCAAAGTATTAGCATCCCAAGCCTGTACATTAGTGGAGAATTTGACGAAGTGCTTCCTTCAACTCTAAAACACTTTCAAAGCCTGACTCCAGGTGCCAAATCTACAATAATTGGAAATGCTGCCCATATTACCATGCACGACAACCCTAAGCCTTACCTACAGGCAATAGATGATTTTTTAAAAGAAATTGATAACCAATAAAAGCAAATAGCATGAAAAAATTAATTCTGACTACCCTTATTGCAGGCCTTTTATTTGGCTATGCCTGCGATACTCCTAAAAAAGATTCGCTAAGCAATCAAAATATAGAAACCATCAAATCGGAAATACAGGTACTCCTCAAACAAATTATTGAAGATGCCTCCGAGGTAAATCACGAAAAGGTAATGGAATACTATTCCGATCAGCCTGATTTCATTTCTATAAGCAATGGTATCAAATCTGATTACACTGAATTCCACGAATTATGCAAAAACAACTATGAATCATCAAAAAATCAGATCATTGATAATTCGGAAACGATCATCGAGGTACTTGATGCTGAAACCGTATTGGTGACTTTGGGAGGAAAAGCTCAGGTAAATCTCAAAAATGACGATCAAATTAAAGTAGAACCATTTAGCATCACACTCCTTTTTAAGAAAATTAATGGTGCATGGAAGATTACCTATACTCATGAATCAGGGAATCATGTTTATGTAGAAAATGATACAAGTACAAATTAGGCTTTGTATGATTTATAGTGGGTAATTCTTTAAATTCTTTACCTTGTTCGACTGACCAAAGTGGGCATTGGAAGGTTAAGCTAATTAGACGCAGAAAAATTTTTAGTAAGACGGGGAAGCTAAGAACTTGTTCGAAGATCACCCCGCCGCACTTAAAGTTTTCAAGTATAAATAGTTTAAGCTTACACGCCCTAGATTTTTTGCATCCTTTTTCATCAATGGAAAAAGATGAGCCATGCGGCTTGAGCAAATCAAAGTTTAGGTAATGAATAATAGCATCATTCATTTTATTTACGATTGATTTGATTAACTATAATATTCAATATAAAACCAAAAAACTAAGACTTCCACCATGAAAAACCATCTTATTATCATTCTAATTCTTTTCATTTCGCCTGAAATCCATGCCCAAAATTCACCAACTGAAAAGTATGGTTCAAATCTCACAAATGGAAAACACGCAAGCATAAACGAAGCTCAAATTTATTACGAAACCTATGGAGAAGGAACGCCCTTGCTTCTTTTGCATGGAGGCGTAGGTTCTATCATTAACTTTCAGGAATGTATTCCCACATTGGCCGAGCACTTTAAAGTGATTGCGGTTGACAGTCCGGGACACGGGCGCTCAAGTCATCTTGATTCTTTGAGTTATCCACTTATGGCCGATTACATCTCACAATTTATAGATCACCTGCAGCTCGACAGCCTTTATATTCTGGGATGGAGCGATGGTGGAATCATTGGCTTATACCTTGCAGCTGATCGCCCTGACAAAGTAAAAAAACTATTGGCCATTGGAGTGAATACCGGAACCAATGGATTAAGTAAAGATTTGTTGGACTGGACCAATAATGGGTTAATAGACTGGGCAAAAGACAAGGATGGTTGGTGGATGAAAACCCACTTGCCTCTGCTATCGCAACCCGAAAAAATTGATGAATATTTAGAGAATACCAAAAAGATGTGGCTGACAGAAATCTATATTCCACAAACAAAGGTTCAATCGATAAAAGTCCCTACAATGATCATGCTTGGAGACAAAGATTCAATTAAAAAAGAACACACCCTTGAAATATACCGCGATATAGAGAACGCTCAGTTGTGTATTCTTCCCAATACGGGACATTATGTATTTGGCAAATCAGGCAAACTTGTAAATCAAATTGCCATTGATTTCTTTAATGAAAAAATCAAAGCCAAGAAATAGGTCAGTTTGAAATGCCAATAATACCATTCACGCTTTGCAATTCGTGTTTGGTATTATACCGCTGTAGTCATTAAACAATCGGTATAAAATAGCAACAAAAGCCATTTGACGGGAAGGTACAAATGGCTTTTATCGATTCATAATCTGCAGATATGACTTGCCTGCCACTTTTGTGTAAGAATAATGCAAAGCCGAATGTTTGGCATAAATTTATATCTTCGTGTCCCAATTTTCTATTGTTGATTCAGCCCAAAGATCAATTGTAGCACCTATCATTTCAAAACCATAGCATGCAGATCAAAAGAAAATCAGATACCGAATTTATCATCATCATGGCCTCTTTGATGTCACTGGCATCTCTATCGATAGATGCCTTGCTTCCTGGCTTGCCCGAAATTGCCAAAACCATTGGCATAAGCGATCCGAAGAACAATCAGTTGCTGATTACGATGATATTTTTGGGAATGGGTTTTGGTCAATTGATTTCGGGTCCCTTGTCGGATAGTCTGGGTCGTAAAAACACCATTTACATCGGCTTTTCGCTATTTGCATTTTCGAGCATGCTTTGCATTTACGCTTCGAGCATGGAGATGATGATTGCAGGACGTTTTCTACAGGGAATTGGTCTATCAGCACCCCGAACCGTTGCTACCGCCATGGTGCGCGACCGATTTGTGGGTGATTACATGGCCAAAATCATGTCCTTTGTTACGGTAATCTTTATTCTGGCGCCCATTGTGGCCCCTTCCTTTGGCAAGCTAATGCTTGACACCTTTGGATGGGAATCCATCTTTTCGAGCCAGTTGCTATTTGGCCTGTTTGTAATTCTGTGGTTGTGGCAACGCCAGCAAGAAACCCTCAAAGTTGAAAACCGAAGGAAGCTGACCCTATCGCTTTTCTCCAATGGAATTAAGGAGTTTACCAAACACAAACAATCCGTAATTTTTACCTTCATGTCTGGATTAATCCTATCGGCCTTTATGGTGTATTTGAGTTCCAGTCAGCAGATCTTCCAGGAGCAATACGGATTGGTGGAAGAGTTTCCCTTTATCTTCTCAGGCATTGCCGTTGTAATTGGCCTATCCACCTTTTTAAATGGAAGCTTTGTACTTCGATTTGGCATGCTAAAGCTGGCCCAAAGCTTTACCACTCTCCTTTTCTGTATTTCCTCAAGCTACGTACTCTTGTTTTTCGGTAAGCCTAATCCTGATATTGGCATTCTCCTTTTGTTTTTTGTGATCATGCTATTTTGTGTTGGCTTCATCTTCGGAAACATCAACGCACTGGCCATGCAACCCATGGGACACATTGCCGGTATTGGAGCCGCCCTGTTTGGCTTTATCGGAACGGTGATGGCAGTACCCATTGCTACCTTTATTGGCCGATTTATTGATGTAACGGCCCTACCTGTTTTTGCGGGCTATGCCGTTTGCAGTGGCATTTCCTTGCTATTGATTCAGTATTATAAGTTTTTGGGGAGAAGGGATAGTTGATTTCTCAGCACACTTTAAAATACCAACATAAAATCCCAATATCTTACCACAACTCCTAAAGTGACCCCCTCCACTAAATCCCCCAACTCACACCGCACCTACACATAACACTCTAATCTTGAGTAGTATTTTTTATTATTCAGATTACATCTAAATTTTATTATTGATTATTGAACACTGAATTATTTATTTAACTTTAATTGCCCAACGTACCAATCGAATATCAACACAATGAGTATCTCCCACTAGCTCATGTATTCGAAAAATGATTTCAACAATAGAGATTGAGATTAACCACCCAATCTTTAGTGAACTTTTAAAACTTAATTAAAATGAAGAATAATGATGTAATTCAGGTAGTATATACTACCGAAGAACAAACAGCATTGGAAACCAACCTTAGCGCACTTGAAGATTTTGCTGCTAAGAATGCACCTAACCTTAATGCTGAAGACAGACAACAGTATGGTTCTATTCAAGACACCAACAAATTACTGGTAAACAAGTGTAAAACCCTTATGGAACAAAACGAACGGTTAATTCCTGCTTTTGTGAATAAGGAAGAGTTTCAGCATGATTACGACGCCAGGGTGTTTATTGAAAAAACTCTCTTGCGCCTCGAATCGGTAAAAAGACAACTGGAGGATACAAAGATCCTATTGGATTACGACAACTACCAGGATTCAATGGCTTTTTACCGTTCGGTGCGTTATTATGCCAACGAGCAAGAGGAATTTGCCATTCCGGTATACGATGAACTGAAGAAGTATTTCCCAAGAAAAAATGGAAGTACTTCGGAAGATCAAACTGAAGAATAAAGAAAATGGGGTTTTGTGTTGGCCCCATTCTAATTAACAGTCAATTACATCAAAAAATACCATATTTCCTACCTTACAGAACCTCTACTTAACCTAAGTTAATACGTTACCCAACGTGTTAAAATACGTTGGTAGACGTACTAAAATACCTTATACAAATGGGTAAAATAGGTTATGAAACCTATTCGAGACACTTCCCTAAGCTATTCGAATAGGTTGGTAGACGTATTAAAATAGGTTGGCTAAATGGGTAAAACAGGTTGATAGACCTATTGTAATAGGTTATACAAATGGATAAAATCACTTGGTGGACCTACTCCAGGCACTACCCCAACCTATTTCAGAAGCCAATACATTCGCTATTGGTATTCATCCAACTTCCTCATCTGGTATAAATAACAATATAAAAGCCTTTGTAAAAGGATTATTGTTTTGTAAATTGACGAGCGGAAACAAAACTCGTTGTGCATTATATGCCTATATGGGATATAAACACACATTTTAATTAAGATATAATCGAAATAAACGCAATTGTGTTTATTTACAAGTTAGCTGTAATATAAAGGAAGGAGATTACTAAATATGCAACCAATAGAAGGAAAATTATTTTCACCATTTCAAAAAACAATTCGCAAAATAAAGCAAGGCGATGGGAAAGAATGGTGGAATATTAGTTATGAAAATGAAATTGTTTGGGAGCGTTTAGATGCAACTGTTAACCGAATAAGAGCGAGTGAAGGTTATGAAGTAAATACATTTAGACAGTTAATGGATGAAGTTGCTCATGTTACAATCAGCAATAAGAACTTTGACATGTTCTATAGAGGACAAGAAAACGACTATAAAAATAATCAAGCTGTTTATTATAGTGACAGAAAAGCAAAATCCACAATTTATCCATCAATTTGTAGACCTGAAAAAAAACAAGATGGAAGTCTTAAGTATTCCATAAAGACAAGTCAGATAGAAAAAAGGTATGAAAATCTTTTTGAGATGATTGATTTAGTTAAAGGCAAAAGAGGTAGTCATTTTAATGAATACTATTATTCATTATTTCAGCATTATGAGATTTTACCAACTCCATTTATAGATATTACACAATCACTTAGAGTTGCAGCTACTTTTGCTTTAAGAAAATCGCAGACTGGATACCTTTATGTTTTCGGACTTCCTTATCCAAATCAAAGCATATCGTATTATTCTGACTTGGGAATTGTACTTATTAAACTTCAAAATATAATTCAAACTAATGCTTTAAGACCAAGGTATCAAGAAGGATTTTTAGTTGGAAAATATCCTATTAGACCTACAAAAACAAATGGAGATGACTTGGCCAATAGAATGGTTGCAAAATTTTATTTAGATAACACAAAGGGGGATTTTTGGGATAAATATTTTCAACCAATGCCTGAAGAAGTATTGTTTCCTAATGATGACAAAATTGAACAAGAATTAATAAAAGCAAAAGAAACATTCAATAAAAATACTACAACTAA
>NZ_BAZX01000036.1 GCF_001310955.1 Marinifilum fragile JCM 15579 | reverse complement strand
CACACGGTATATAAAACATTTGGCGGAAAGTGCTAATTTTAAGGGTAGTACATTTAATAATCATTGCAACGGTTTGATAGGAAATCGCTTTGAAATGCCAAACGTTTCATATACCAATCCGTTTACTCCGACAAGAGCAGTATTTGATAATACTATCTAAAGCAATACTATAATTTGGGAATGAAAAGAATAAGTAATAATATTAAATACTAGTTGATTTTTCCATTTTCTCAAAACGCTGATAATGTGTGGGTTGATTTTGAATGTCGTGTAAGTGTCGTGGTTTTGTAGTTGGAAAGTTACCCTAATCAGTCAGACATTTGACTCAAAATCAAAAACGAAATGAAAATGGAAACAGGAAAACTTATCAAAGAACTAAGGGTAAAAAAAGGCTTAACTCAGGAAGACTTGGCTGAGAGGACTGAGCTTAGTGCAAGAACCATACAGCGGATTGAGAATGGAGAGGTTGACCCACGGCTTATACACTTCAAATGATTGCAAAGGCATTAGATGTTGATTTCAGCTTATTTGTAGAGGAGACGAATGATGAAAAGAAGGATCAGGAAGTGAATCACAACACTTGGCTTGGTTTTTTGCATTTAAGTGGATTGTTGCCTCTTTTCTTTCCAAGCTTGATTCTTTGGCGTCAGAGAAAAAATAAAACAAAAGATATGATACATCATTTTCATGCTGTTCTTAGTATGCAGGTGTGTATTTTGGGAATCAGTTTGGGAGGCTTGTGGGTTTATTGGAAAGTGAATCAGTTGACTCCCTTTATGATAGGATTACTTATTGGTGCTTTGGTGTCAATCTTTAATGCAATTAATGTAATGAATGGAAAACCCTTTATCAATCCATTTGTTAAGAGCGAAGAAAAATCGCTTAAAAGATAGTGAAGGACTTTGCACAAGAAAATGTATTAAAGATTGCAGGTACATTGTAAGAACGTACTGTCTACCATTTAATACATGGCTCATTAAATATTACATTTGGTATTATTGGGAAGCTGCATATTTGGATGATCCTGATTGTGAGGTGAAATTTTTTAAGTACAGAGGTCACAGAGTATTACAGAGCTGAGAAATAATTATTTCTCTGTGTGTCTTCGTGTTCTCTGTGGTTAGATTTGCGTTTTGCCAATAACAAGGTCGATGATTTGACCATTAAAAGTTGACCTATGGTAATCCAACCATGAAAGCGAAATTTGATGGGCTGAAGTAGAACTAATAGTAAATTAATTGAATATTATAAAATTTGTATTAAAAGTAGTTTTCGCAGTGATACTATTTATATCTTTCTCTTGAGATAAGGATGTATAAGTAAGTGTCGTTTAGTTGAAACCCTATATTACTTGCTAAACCCAATATTCAACATTCTTTGTAAGTTAATGAGTGAACGTACCAAAATTGAAATATTCAGAGTAAAATATGACTAAACTTTTCATTAAAAATATGGTTTGCAACCGCTGTATTATGGTGGTTCGAAATGAATTGGAGAAACTTGGTATAAGTGTAAGGCACGTTGGGTTAGGAGAAGTATTACTTGAAAAAGAACTTTCACCCGAAGAAAAAGTCAACTTAGATAAAGTTTTAATTCCATTAGGTTTTGAGGTTATTGATGACAAGAAAAGTCGTGTTATCGAAAAGATAAAAAACATCATTATTGATCTTGTGCATCATCATGAGAATGATACCAAAACCAAGCTTTCAGATGTATTAAGTAGCAAGCTGCACCATGATTATAGTTATTTGTCCAATTTATTTTCAGAGGTAGAAGGCACTACTATTGAAAAATACTTTATTGCCCAAAAAATAGAAAAGGTGAAGGAACTATTGGTCTATGATGAATTGTCTTTGAGTGAAATTGCCTTTCGTCTTAATTATTCCAGCGTAGCCTATTTAAGCAACCAATTCAAAAAAGTAACAGGACTTTCCCCAAGTCATTTTAAGCAGATTGGCAAGGGTAGGAGAAAACCTTTGGATGAAGTATAAGTAAATCTTACAAACCATTTCCAAAATTCTACAATAATTACCAATCATATTATGGCCAATTTTGTATTGTAAACAGAAAACAATCGAGATATGGCAATAAATGACAAGAATACAATTACGCAGAATTTCCCTGTTTTGGGAATGACTTGTGCATCGTGTGCAAGCAATGCCGAAAGCATTGTGCAACACCAGGAGGGTGTGTTAAGTGCCAGTGTAAACTTTGCAACAGGCAATTTAACCGTTGAGTATCTGCTCAATATTACCGATGCAGTCAAATTGCAAAAAGCGGTGCAGTCTGTCGGTTATGATTTATTGGTTGAAGATGAAACCAAACAGCAGGAAACACTCGAAGCTATACACGAAAAGAAATTCAAACAATTAAAGACTAGAACCATTTGGGCAGTTATCATGTCTTTGCCCGTAGTAATCTTAGGAATGTTCTTTATGAATATGCCGTATGCCAAGCTGATTATGTGGGCATTTTCAACACCTGTAGTGCTTTGGTTGGGCAGGGGGTTCTTTTCGGGAGCTTGGAAACAAGCCAAACATGGTTCTGCCAATATGGATACGCTGGTAGCGTTGAGTACAGGCATTGCCTATCTTTTTAGTGTATTTAACATTTTGTTTTCGGATTTTTGGGAGGCAAGAGGCTTGGAAGCACACGTATATTTTGAAGCAGCAGCGGTTATTGTCGCATTCATTCTGTTAGGTAAATTGTTGGAAGAAAAAGCCAAGGGCAACACATCTTCTGCAATAAAGAAATTAATGGGCTTACAAGCTAAAACCGTTGTTGTGCTGCAATCAGGAGGAGCTGAAAAACAGATCGCTATTGAAAATGTAAAGGTAGGCGATGTTATTCTTGTAAAGCCAGGTGAAAAAATTGCTGTAGATGGGATGGTTACTTCGGGAACTTCTTATGTTGATGAAAGTATGTTGAGTGGTGAGCCTGTACCTGTATTGAAAAAGGAAAACGAAAAAGTATTTGCAGGAACGATAAATCAAAAGGGAAGTTTCCAATTTAAAGCTGTTAAGATTGGAAAAGAAACCATGCTTGCTCAAATTATCAAAATGGTTCAGGACGCACAAGGAAGCAAAGCCCCAGTGCAAAAGTTGGTGGATAAGATTGCAGGTATTTTTGTGCCAACTGTTATAGGTATTGCCACATTCACATTCATTTTGTGGTTTTTATTAGGTGGAGATAATGGTGTAGTACAGGGATTATTGGCAGCTGTAACGGTATTGGTTATCGCTTGTCCTTGTGCTTTGGGATTGGCTACTCCTACGGCAATAATGGTGGGTGTAGGGAAAGGTGCTGAAAATGGTATTTTGATTAAAGATGCAGAAAGTTTAGAGTTTGCCAAGAAAATAAATGCCATCGTATTAGACAAAACAGGAACGATTACCGAGGGCAGACCACAAGTTACAGATATGCAATGGTTGGATAATGATGATACTGCCAAGGATATTTTATTAAGTATCGAAAAACAGTCGGAACACCCATTGGCAGAAGCCGTAGTAAAACACTTTGCAGAAGTAAGTAACAAAGCTATATCGAAGTTCGAAAGCATTACTGGTAAGGGAGTAAAGGCCAACTACAATAACGAAACCTATTTTGTAGGGAATAAAAAACTGTTAGTTGAAAATAATATCAGCATTCCCGAACCATTGCTACAGCAAGCCGATGAATGGAGCAAGTTATCTAAAACTGTTATTTGGTTTTCGAACAGCCATCAGGCACTTTGTGCAGTTTCTATTTCAGATAAAATCAAAGAATCATCAGTACAGGCAATCAAAGAAATGCAAAATATGGGAATTGACCTGTATATGCTTACAGGTGATAATGATGCAACAGCTAAAGCAATTGCAGAGCAGACAGGTATCAAGTATTACAAAGCAGACGTATTGCCACAACACAAAGCTGATTTTGTAAAAGAACTGCAAAAGCAGGGCAAAACCGTTGCGATGGTTGGAGACGGCATTAATGACAGTGCAGCTTTGGCAATAGCAGACGTAAGTATTGCCATGGGGAAAGGAAGTGATATTGCTATGGATGTAGCGAGAATGACCATTGTGTCATCAGACCTTAGCAAAGTACCACAGGCAATAAAATTGTCAAAACAGACCGTAGCTACCATTAAACAAAACCTGTTTTGGGCATTCATTTATAATTTAATAGGTATTCCAATCGCAGCAGGTGTTTTATATCCTGTAACTGGTTTCTTGCTTAACCCCATGATTGCAGGGGCAGCAATGGCAATGAGCAGTGTAAGCGTAGTGAGTAATAGTTTACGGTTAAAGTGGAAAAGGTAAAATAATAAAGTTTGCAAACGGATTAAAAAAAACAGCAGAGAACATTTTATAGAGGCAATAAGGGTTTGAGTGTTGACTTAAACCCTTATTTGTTTAATGAAGTGCCTTAAAAACCTTAGTCTTGTATAAATGTTATTGTTATTGCCTTTTGGAAGAGATAAAATTCTTTTAACTTAATGGCATTGGTAGTACGAAACAAAGCAGGATGAAAATCACCCTTTGTTTTGGCTGCGCAGGAACATTAACCCAATAGACAATAAACTAATCACAAAAACCCAAAACCATGAATCTATTTAAATCTACAACCATCTTATTCGCTTTTGAAGCCCCTGAAGGATCAAAAGTTGAAATAGCGGGCGATTTCACCAACTGGTTGGAAGCTCCATTGAAGCTACATTATAAGGGAGATGGAGTTTATGAGCGGAAAATTAGCTTTAAACGATCGGGTACATTTCAGTACAAATATCGGATTAATGAAGAGTGGGTGGAAACAATGAAGGAGTTGCAACCTCAAAGCAATAGCATACCCAATGCTTTTGGTACAAGGAATTTTTTCATTGATATCGACCTGTCAAAGAAGGAAGGAGCTGAAATGCTTGCAGCAAAAAAAGATAAAATTGACGCTAAAGTAGATGAGAAAGCCTACAAACTGTTGATTGCTTGTAGTGATAAGGGGGATTTTGGTGATTGGGACCGATGGAGAGAGCAGAATGATTACGAGAGAATCTATTTACAGGGCGTTAATTTTAGCAGCAGGAATTTTGAAAAGGTGAACTTGAGTAATATAAATTTTCATTGTGCTGACTTTAGTTATGCTTTTCTTTCGCTGGTTAATTTTGATACTTGCGATTTGCGCGATACGGATTTTCGAAAGGCTTGGTTTAGCAATGGATCTGCAAAAAAGGCAAACTTTACCACTGCCGATATGCGAGGTGCCACCATTAATGGTACAGAATTTTTGAAAAGTCGCATGATTGGTACCGATTTGAGAGGTGCAAGTGCAAAATATGTACACATTGAGGGAACTGACCTGCATCACGCGAAAATTGAAAGTGCCAACTTTTCCTTTGCAATTGTTGATGGAGAAACCTTGATTGATACCATTGATGTGGACAAACGTACACTTTTTACAAGTGTAGGATTGAGCTCGGCACGATTAAGATCGGGGCTTATGGATACCTTAAATTATAACATCAGAAGAAACAGGTGGGAAGAGTGGTTTAAAACTGGCAGTTTCATGAATAGGTTGTATAAAAATATGTTTATCCATCTGTTTTGGAAGATTTCGGATTACGGACGCTCTACAAGGAGAATCTTGTACATTTTCACAACCCTGGCTTTGGTTTTTGGATTTATTTATTGGTTCAATCCTGAAATCATTACCAATATGAATAGCAGTGATACCATTATTAAAGCACTACATACCGTTTCGTTTTCGGTGGTAACCATGATTACCTTGGGCTTTGGATCGATGAATGCTGCTCCTGCCAGTTTATTGGGTCACATTACGGTTGCTTTGCAGATTATTGCAGGATATATGATATTAGCCGCATTGGTGTCTCGTATTGCCATCATGTTTGATTCCGAAGGTCCGGATGTAGAGCACAAACCGCTGTACAGACCTTACAAGGATGATTCAAAGAAGTGATTGATTCTGTTTACTCACCTAAGGAAATACTTAATCATAAAAAAAATCCCGATCTAATTAAAGACCGGGATTTATTATATAGAAACCAAGATATTTTATTCTTGTATCACAATCTGAATTGATTCCGATTGCTCAAGAGCTTCCTTTTTAATCCATTTTATCAAAACGGTGAAACTCAAACTGGCATCCGGATTCTCTTTTAAGAAAGGGCTGTAATCCAAAACCAAAGAATGATCACCACCAAGTTCAACAATCTTTGAAGGATCGATGTACTGTCCTCGCTCCATTTTAACACCATCAATAGTCCAATTGATACGGATTTCCTCCATTGAAGAAACTTCCCCCATTTTTGCCCAACGAGGACCAACCCGTTTTACATTTGTTTCGATAGCTGCCATAATATCAAAAGTCTCCTTGGCATCAACAGATGTTCTAAATTGTATGGTATTGCTTCTTCCTATTTTGCCTAGAGGATCCCTGGCTTCGATATAAAAGCTATATTCCTTATTCGACTCCAAATGGGTTAATAAAATTGAATTATCATTTGTATTCACACCACTCTCAATCTGCCCGGTTCCTCTTGTATTTCCACCATAATTAATATTCATCTGAAGAGGAGTTCCATTAACGTAGTAGGTATAAACCAAATTAGAATCGTCTGAATCAGTGGCAAAATTATTCTCCAATTCTAAGAAACTAAAACCTGTTTGTTTTATTTTCAAATCTTTAGTCCAAACAGGAGCTTTATTGGCTGGAGTAGTAAAATCTGTGTTTTTTTCCAAGGCGATGGTTCCATCGGCATATTTTATTATCAGTTGAAAATTGTAATGTGTTAGCTCCTCCAAATTGGTTACAATTTTAGATGTGACATCTTTTCCCCAAGCTTTTTTTACCTCATTCAAATAGGCTTCGAAGGTCATATCACTGAAATCATCAAATCGATCTCTATTCTTCTCATGAAAATCATTTAAATCGACTTCAAGTTGATTGTATGACTTCGGATGAATCACCATATCGAAATCCAGAGCTTCAGGATAGGCTAAAGTTTTTACTTCAATTTCTTTCTGATAGGTTTTGCCTGCACGTTTTCCCAGAACTTTCAACTTATAGCTGGTGTTCGATTGCATATCGCTGAACGTATAGGTAAGAAAATACCCAGCCTTTATTGACTTGCCATCCAGAAAAAGTTCATAACTGTCGTAAGACGGACTTTCTGTGAGCATCCAGTTTAATTCAAAGGATCGAATCCCCACATTTGCAACACTAAGTTGTACTTCTGGAATTGCTTCCGCTTTTGTTGTAAAACCAATCGTCTGCTCATTGGTCGTATTGTTTTGAGATTTAGCCACAATTCTGGCTGTGTAATTGGTCTCGGCTTTCAAGTTCTTAAAAACAAATGCATTCCCACTTGCGTTGTAGGTGTAAGCAATGTCATTCAAATAAGCTTCGTAAGTAATTTCACCTCCGGATGGTAATTCTGAATTGGTCCAGATCACTTTTGCCTGCGACGTAGTAATATCCTGAACCTTTAATTCAAACTCTCCAGGCACTTCATATGCTTTGGTCGTAAATGATATTGTATGAGTACGTGGCAATAATACCTTTTCACTTCGGGCTTCAATCTTATAGGTATACTCTTTACCAGCACGGAGTTCACTGGCCTGGTACTGCCTTTCCTCCAATCCTCTTTTGGCAATCAATCCGTTTTCATAATATACATCATAAGTCACCTTACTGCCATCACTGGCCACACATTCGGTCCAAGTTAAAAGGGCCGAGGTTTGTTCTACATCCTGTGCACTGACTGTAAAATCGGATAAGCTTGCCGGCTCAAGAGTTGAGAATTCAGTGGTCTTTTCCAATGTCTTATTGTAGGCATTTCTCGCCTCTATCTTCAACTTATAAACTTTCCCGGCTTCCAATCGGTCTACCAAAAGCTGATTGTCGCTAAAAGCTTCGCCCTTAAAGAATCCATTGACAAATACCTTGTAACCGATCACTTCAGCTTTATCACCTGTGGTTTCCCAACGAATAAGAGCTGATTCCTGACTAATGTTATCAACAAAAATCTTAAAATCTGCAGGACCTCCAGCTTCCAAAGTTGTAAATTCAATTTGCTTACTTTTGGTTTTACCATGCTCATTTGTAGCCACAACTGTTGCAATATATTGCGTATTATAAGTCAAAGATTTGAATTCAAATTCCAAAACTTTAAGGTCTTTAGCATGTTCAACAGTATTCAAGAGAACTCGGTAAGTTAAGTTTTCAGATTCCGAAGATCCCCAAACTATTTTTGCTCCATTACCTGTCACACTTTCTACCGAAAGGGTAAAATCACTAGGATCTGCATAGTCATTTGTAGTAAGATCCAGCTTACTTTCAACTGTTTTATTAAACTCATTTTTTCCAACCAGCTTAATATGATACAACTTATTCCCTTCCAACTCGGAAAAGGTAAAAGTCGACACCGTTAAATTTTCGGCTTTTAGTACATCGTCCAAATAGATCGCATAAGACAAAGTTTGAGTTGGATCAGAGTTGGCCCATGAAACCTTTATTTGATCGGTGGATAATTCATCCATTTTCAGTGCTATTGCTCCTGGACTGGGAGTATCCTTTGTAGTTATGTCATAAGAAACTATAACTTGAGTGTCATAGGTGCTTTTTGCAATCACCTCTAAATTGTATGTAGTTACAGCTTCCAACTCTTCAAATCGATAGCTTAAATTCTCCAAATTTTTAGCTTTTAGCTCATCATTCAGGTAAACATCGTACACAATTTTCGATTTGTCAGAAATCAACGAAGCTGTCCATTGAATTTCAGCAGAATTGTAAGTAAGTTCCTTCACTGAGATATTAAAGTTCGATGGATTTAATTTAATTTCTGCTTCAGGACCTGTCTCATCCTTGCTACAACTTACAACGAAACCCAAGGCCATTACCATTAGCCATACAAACATCAATTTTACTCGCATAATTCAATAATTTTAATTCTATAGTATACAGGACAAGTCAACTTGTACAAACACGTACTATCACATAAATTTTTTTAAAGTATCGCTTGATAAGATGACTTCTGTTTAACAATTCGTAAGAATTATATTTTTAAAAAAGGATGCAAAGAAAGGTAAATTTCAATTAAGAAGCAAGGTGCCAATTGTGGGATCATCTTCGTTTTGGATAAAACCTAAAGTGGAATTAGTCTAAATAAAAGAGTTTTTTAATATATTTGAATCAATATTTAAGCGTGCTTAAATCTTTTATTCAAGTTTCGATCTTCATGGAGATCCTATTCCCAATGAACAATTAATAATTCGTTTTTAAACAATGTTCGAGTTGTGATTTTGCAGGAAGTAAATCAGAGATGTCTCTCTTTTTAAGGGGAGATGCTATAGCCAGAGGGGTGTATTTTATGGTGATCGGTGAACAGTAATCAGTTAACAATGAACAGTTAATAATTAAAAATGAATAATAAATAAAACAATAATATAATAAAAATGATAAGACATTTATTTGTAGTCCTCTGTTTTTTGGGGATTAGTGAAACTCTTTTAGCGCAGAAAACGGATGCGAATGTTTTTGGAGATGTAAAGTCGGAACAAAGTGGTGAGCATATTCCTTTTGTGAGTATCTATTTGGAAGGTACAACATTGGGAATAACTACCGATCATACAGGTCACTATTTGTTGGTGAATTTGCCGGTAGGGGAGCATACCCTTGTAGCCAAATCAATTGGTTATGAGAATGCCAGTAAGAAAATTGTTGCGGAAGCAGGTAAAACCATAGAGGTAAACTTTGTTTTGAAAGAGAAGGTAATGGCTCTTGATGATGTTGTGGTTACCGGCACGAAAACCTTTAAGCGAAAGACTGAGTCGCCAGTAATTGTGAATGTTTTGGAGAGTAAGGCCCTGGATCAGGTGCAGGCTTGCAATATTTCGGAAGGATTGCGTTTTCAGCCAGGTTTGCGAGTAGAAACCGATTGCCAAACATGTAATTACACACAACTTAGAATGAATGGTCTGGGTGGGGGCTACTCACAAATCTTGATTAATGGTCGTCCTATTTTTAGTCCATTGACAGGATTGTATGGAATGGAGCAGATTCCTGCCAATATGGTGGAAAGAATAGAGGTAGTTCGAGGTGGAGGATCGGCCCTGTATGGCTCTAGTGCCATTGGTGGAACCGTGAATGTGATTACCAAGATTCCAAGTGAACCAAGCTATGATTTTGGTGTGACTACTCAGTTTATTGATGGAAAAGAATCGGATGTGATTATGAATGGGAACATTAGTATGCTGAATCAGAAACGAAATGCAGGTGCATCCATTTACGTGAATCGCAGAACGCGCAGTGCTTTCGATGCCAATGGTGATAATTATTCGGAACTGCCTGAATTGAAGAACAATTCCTTTGGTGCCAATTTATTTTATAAGCCTGGTGAGAATCAGAAGTTGGAATTGAGTTTTACCAGTTTGCATGAGTATCGATATGGGGGCGAAATGGTTGATAGAGCAGCTCATCTGGCGAAACAATCAGAGGAAAGAACGCATGATGTATTAATGGCTGGTTTGGATTATCAGATCAATTTTAATGAGGACAATTCTTCCTTTATTGCCTATGCGGCAGGTCAGTATACCGAACGAGATCATTATACAGGTATATATCCTGATGATCAGGATGAGATTGATTTGCATTTGAGCAATCCTCCTTATGGAGATACAGAGAATACAACTTTACAGTTTGGAACTCAGATCAACCATAGATTGAATGATTTCTTTGGGGGCAAAAATGTATTGACCGTTGGAACTGAGTATGTGTATGATGATGTTTTGGATTCGATTCCTCGCTACAGTTATGGTACAGATCAGACCACAAAAAACTTTGGTGGGTTTTTCCAGTCGGATTGGGAAGTGCGTAAAAATTTAAATTTCCTTGCTGGTTTGCGTGTAGATAAGCACAATTTGGTGGATAATGCCATTTTGAGCCCGCGTTTGTCATTGTTGTACAAGTACAAAACCAATACGCAGTTTCGATTGACATGGGGTACTGGCTTTAGAGCTCCTCAGGCTTTCGATTCGGATATGCATATTGCATTTGCTGGGGGAGGCATTTCAAGAATAAAATTGGCTGATGATTTAAAGGAAGAAAGATCGAATTCCTTGAGTGGATCGATCAATTACGATAAGGCAACAGAAAAGTGGATTGCAGGATTTACTTTGGAAGGATTCTATACCAAGTTGGATGATGCTTTTTATTTGGAGCCATTGGCTGCGGATGAATTTGGCGAGAGATTTGAGAAGAGAAATGGATCGGGTGCAAAAGTACAAGGTGCTACATTAGAGTTAAGAGCAAATTACAATAGAGTAGCCCAGTTTGAAGCGGGTTTCACCTTGCAGTCAAGCAAGTTCGATGAGGCGGTAGAGAACATTGAAGGTTTGGAAGCCAAACGTGAGTTTCTGAGAACTCCTGAAAAGTATGGATATGCGAGCTTGTCGTTTACGCCATCTTCAAAATTCAATGCTACCATTAGTAGTGTTTATACAGGGCCTATGTTGTTGGCTCATTTTGGAGGTGCTCCGGAGCAATCCATTGATGAGTACAAAAAATCGGATTCGTTTACTGAATTGAATCTTAAGCTCTCATATGCCTTTAAGTTGAATCAGGTAGATTCAGGTTTGGAGCTATTTGGGGGAATTAAAAATATAACGGATGCATATCAGGATGATTTTGATAGTGGAAAGAATCGCGATAGTAACTATGTTTATGGTCCTGGATCTCCAAGAACATTTTATGTAGGAGTGAGGTTAAAAAGCTGGTAAGATTAGAAATTTATGGTTCTATATGGAACACAATAGGTAATTTACCCAATTACAAATAAAATGAATCATTTTATAATTCCTTACATTAGCTTTGTTATGCTCAAGCCGCAAGGCTCATCCTTTTCCCATCGATGGAAAAGGATGCAAAAATCTAGGGCGCGTAAGCTCAAACCACTTATACTTGAAAACTTTAAGTGCGGCGGGGTGATCTTCGAACAAGTTCTCAGCTTCCCCGTCTTACTAGAAAGTTTTCTGTGTATAAGCAGCTTGATCTTCCAATGCCCGTTAAAATAGCTCAAATAAACTAAAGGTAATTATAAAAGAGTATCCACTATAAATCATACAGAGCTAAATTTATTAAGAGAAATGGCAATGATTCGCAATGTATTATTGCCATTACTTTTTTGTGAATTCTATGGTGGCAATTGTACAATTATTATTAATTTTGATTAAACCAATATGATTGAACCCCTATGAAATCGAAACTAGATCAACACATATTAGATGAAATGCACAAGGACCTTGGAAATTGGTATGGGCCATTTTATTGTAATCGAAAAGACCCTCGATTAATTGTTCCCAAATATGATCCGATGTTAGGATACACTTTTAACTTTGCCAGTAAGTATTCCTTACTAATGGCAGTATTTATTATTTTGTTGATTATTGGATACCAATTTTTCCTTTAGTAAATATTGGGTAGGATATATCAAAGCTTGAATAAAATATAGATTCAAGCTTTATTTTTGTATAAATTATTATTTATTGTGATCCACTCAAATTGAATTCTTAATCGTTATGCCATGCTGAGTAAACGACTGATTGTCTTGTGCGTATTGTTCTTTTCAATCATCCTGATTTGTTTCAGTCAGTCAGATGGTAAAACTGTAGATCAGTTGTTCACCGAAAAGGGAGTTACGGAAGAAATACAACGGTTGACGAATGCTTGTTGGCGATTGAGAGAGGTAAATTCTGATTCGGCACTTGTACTGGGAAAAAGAGCTTTGGATTTGGCCATTAAAAACAATATCCAAAATGAGTTACCGAAAATTTATGGCTTTCTGGGCGTAATTCAATTGCATTACCTATATCAAACCAAAGCATCCATTTCTAATCTTCAGAATGCATTGAAGTGTAGTTTGCAGCAAAAGGATTCGGTACAGTTGGCTTATTCTTACAACAACCTGGGGGATTTGTACCTTATGACTGGTAATGTGCCTTTGTCCTTGAGGTATTCCGAATATTCGGTGGCCATGTTTGAAAAGTTAAATCATCCGACTGGGAAATCTTATTCATATGTCAACATTGGCCTGGTATATCGGGAGAAAAAAGAGTTTGATTTGGCTCTCAGCTATTTTAAAAAAGCGGCGGATTTGTGGGATGAATTGGGAGATCAGGTTGGTATTGGATCGGTTTATCGGGAAATTGCTCGTACCTATGCAATGAAAGGTGATTTGGATTCGGCAATGAATTATTATCAAAAATCGTATAGCATGGGCATTAAAGCAGAAAATGGCAGGTATGCTGCTTTTTGTTTGAATGGGATGGCCAATATTTATTATCAACGCAAAGAGTATGATAAAGCGAAGGAGTATTACACAAATGCAATTGAGCTGAATAAAAAGCAAAATCATGATTTTGGGCTTGTAGATAACTACACGGGAATTGCTTTGGTAAACGCTCGGAAAGGAAAGCAAAAGGAGGGAGAAGAATATCTTCAACTTGCAATGCATACAGCCCTTAAGCTAGGTGTGACCAAGCAAATTATTGAGGTTTCAAAAGTTTACATTGATTTTTATAAAGTACTTGGAAATTTTGAGTTGGCTACTTTAAGTTTCGAGAAGTTTCATGTTCTGTATGATTCAGTATTAACCGTTCAACAGTTTGAGATCATTAACGAAATGGAGAGGAGTTTTGAGGTTCAGTCCGATTTGACGGTTACGGAACAAGAGTTAAAAAACCAAAAGCTGTCGGAACAAAATCTGATGATTATCATTTTACTAATGATTGTGATTATAGCAGTAATGGTTTGGCGTTACAGATACAATCAAAAAATGAATCGGAAACTTGGGGAGATGAATCAAACCAAAGACAAATTGTTTTCGGTTATTTCACATGATTTAAGAAACCCATTTAATTCGTTAATCGGGTTCAGTGATCTTCTTATTACTGAGATAGAGCGGGAAGATTGTGAGAAGTCAAAAAAATATGCAAAATATATAAACCAAGCGGCTAATGAAGGATTAAAGTTGCTTACGAGTTTATTGTATTGGTCCATGTCGCAGTCTGGAAAAATTCATTTTCATCCGGAAGATGTAAAGTTTGAGGAAATTATCAGTGAACTAAAAGAGTTCTACATTACGGATTTGAATAAAAATCAAATCGATTTGAAAATAGAAAATGAAGTTGAGGAGGTTTTTATTGATCCAAATATTGTAAGGATTGTACTGATGAATCTGATTTCAAATGCAATGAAGTATACAGAAGTCAATGGCACAATATCCCTGAGTGCCTTCCAAAATTCTTCCTCTATTCATATTAAAGTAGAAGATTCAGGAATCGGAATGTCCGAATCGTTAATCAATAAGCTGTTTAATGAGAAGAGCTTTTCACAAAGTAAGGCAGGATTGAGAGGAGAACAAGGAACGGGGCTTGGTCTGAGTGTGGTGCAAGAGTTGGTACAGATTCACAAAGGCAAGATTAAAGTGGAAAGCCAGGAAGGTCAGGGAACCACTTTTGAATTGGAGTTTCCCTGTATCCATCCTGGTGAATAGAATCTCTATTGCATAATTGTTGAATAAAATTCCGGAGCTCTTCTGTGCATGGTGTTTTGTTCATAGGAATAAGCCAGTTGAATTAATTTTTCTTCGGAGAAGGCTTCTGCAAAAAAAGATATTCCAATTGGAAGACTGTGAACAAATCCGGCAGGAACAGTAATGTTTGGATAACCTGAAACCGCTGCAGGTTGACTGCTTCCTCCGCCGTAGTGGTCTCCATTCACAAGATCGATATTCCATGCAGGGCCATTGGTTGGAGCAATTAGCGCATCTACATTGTACTTTTTTAGTGTGTAATCAATGCCTAATTCGCCCGATAACTTTTTGCTCTTTGCTAATGCTTCCAAGTATTCTTTTTCATTCAAATCGCCCTTTTGATTGGCCATCTCTAATATTTCCTGACCAAACCAAGGCATTTCACGGTCCTTAAATTGCTCATTAAATTTGATAATATCATCAAGACTTTTCACAATAGGGAATCTACATTTACTCAGGTATTCGTTTAAATCATTTTTAAATTCGTAAAGTAATACTTCATACTCCTCATTGCCATATTGGTTGAGGTTTTCCAGTTCAACATCGATTACTTCAGCTCCTGTCGCTTTAATATCTTCAATGGCTTGTTCAATGACTTTATCAACTTCTGAATGGAATCCCATCAGCGCTCGAACAATTCCGATGCGTTTTCCTTTTAAGGCATCCTTTTGCAGGTTTGTACTATAATTTATGGACTCATTCTTATCATTTAGTGTAATTTCATCATTTTGATCAGCTCCGCTTATAACTTCCAGTAAGATAGCAGCGTCACGTACCGATTTAGCCATTGGTCCGGCAGTGTCTTGCGAGTGAGCAATAGGAATAATACCGGTTCTGCTTACCATTCCCAAGGTAGGTTTGATGCCAACTATGCCATTGTGTCCAGATGGACAGACTACGGATCCATCGGTTTCTGTTCCTATGGCTGCAACGCATAGATTTGCAGCAACGGCAACTCCCGACCCGGAACTTGAACCACAAGGTGATCGATCGATGACATAAGGATTGTGAGTTTGTCGTCCTCGGCCACTCCATCCACTTGATGAGCGCGTACTTCTAAAGTTGGCCCATTCACTTAAATTGGTTTTACCCAATATTAAAGCACCGGACTTCCTTAGTTGTTTTACGATAAAAGCATCTTCTGAAGCAAAATTACCTTCCAAAGCATAAGAACCTGCAGTTGTCATCATCTTATCTGCTGTGTCGATATTATCTTTTAGCAGAATTGGAATTCCATGCAAAGCACCTCTTAAATGACCATGTTTTCTTTCTTCATCAAGCTGTCTGGCAAGTGGTAAAGCATCTGGATTGATATCGATAATCGAATTTAAACCAGGGCCATTTTTATCAATTTTTTCAATTCTATCCAGATATTCTATAACTAATTCTTCACAAGTTAGTTTATCCTCAGCCATAAGTTGCTGAATGTCTGAGATACTTTTTTCATTAAACTTAAAATCGTTAAAGTTTGGGTGTTCTGAAACTTCTTTATCCGAAGTGCTGGGCTTGCAGGAAGAAATTCCAAGTCCCGCTAGCATTGGTGCGGCTATTGCTGATAGTGATATAAAGTGGCGACGTTTCATAGTTTAAATGGGTTTAGGGACTAACAAATAAAAAGAATCATTAATAGGAGAAAAGGATAATTCATTCTACTATTAGCATAGAGTATTTTTTCTTGATTAGAACAATAAATGTATTAAAAAAAGAATAATTTCAAGATTTGTGAGATTAAAATATTTATGTAAGAAAATAAATCTTTTTCATGATATTATTGCCCTATTATTAGGTCTTTAAGAGGCTGATTTGGATAAACACAACAAAAGAATATTTAATTCATTGAAATGCTAAAAGCCTAAAAAAGATAGCTCGAATGATATTTTTTATAACTTGCAATGGAGCAAATCATTTAAAAAGCCTATGCACAGTGCTTGAAATTGCTCAAACCTTAAGACCAGAAAAATGGAAAATAACAATAAATTTACATTTCCTTCTCTCTTTGAAAATTCAGTTCAAAAGTTTGGAGATTGTAATGCAATGGCTTTAGTCGGACAAAAACCTTTTACCTATAAGGAGATTGATGCTACGATCAAATCATTAATGGCATTTTACGAGAAACTTGGAATTGAACCAGGAGATAAAGTGGCACTGTTAAGTACCAACATGCCGAATTGGGGAATGGCCTATTATGCAACGGTTTTTATGGGAGCTGTTGTGGTGCCTATGTTACCTGATTTTAGTGTTAGCGAAATTGAAAATATCCTTAAGCACTCAGAAGCAAAAGTCGTATTGGTTTCCAAAGGACTACTTCCAAAATTGGAAAAAATAGAAGCAGAAAATCTACAATATAAAATTGCAATTGAGGATTACTCTCTAATTGGGGAAGATGCAGCAGATTTTAAATTTGATGCTAATCTTCAAATTGAAAGGAAATATGCAGTTGAAGAAAATGATTTGGCTGCTATTATTTATACTTCGGGAACAACAGGTAACTCCAAAGGGGTAATGTTATCGCATAAGAACATCTGTTCAAATGCCGTTCGATCTAAAACCATTCATCCTATCGATGAAACGGATCGATTTCTGTCAATACTTCCTTTATCGCATACTTACGAAAATACTTTGGGCTATGTAATTCCAATGATTGCTGGAGCATGTATCTACTATTTGGGAAAAACTCCGGTTCCATCTTTACTAATTTCTGCATTTAAGGAGGTTAAGCCTACTGTGATGTTTTCAGTTCCATTGATTATTGAGAAGATCTACCAGGGGAAAGTACTTCCATCCATCAATTCGAAAGCCATTACAAGAGTTTTGTATAAAGTACCTTTCTTCAGAAAGAGATTAAATGCGATAGCAGGTAAGAAGTTAATGCAAACTTTTGGTGGAGAACTAACTTTCTTTGGAATTGGTGGAGCCAAATTGAATTCGAATGTGGAAAGATTTTTGCGTGAGGCCAAATTTCCTTATGCGATTGGTTATGGATTAACGGAAACAGCTCCTTTGTTGGCTGGAATTGGTCCTTCGAAAACCAAATATCAATCTACAGGCCCTGCATTAATGGGGGTTGAGTTAAAAATTCACAATCCAGATCCTGTAACTCAAATTGGTGAAATTTGGGCCAAAGGAGATAACGTAATGATGGGATATTACAAAGAGCCTGAGAAAACCAAAGAGGTTTTGACCGAAGATGGTTGGTTTAAAACGGGTGATTTGGCCAAAATGGATAAGGATAACTACTTGTACATAGAAGGTAGATTGAAGAATATGATTGTTGGGGCAAGTGGGGAAAACATTTACCCGGAAGAGATTGAATCAGTAATTAACAACTTTAAGCATGTTGTTGAGTCGATTGTTGTTGAGAAAAAAGGCAAGTTGGTGGCAATGGTTCACTTTAACTACGAAGAGCTTGAACAACAATATAAACATTTGAAAAAAGAGGTGGAAAATTATGTAGATCAGACCGTTGATGAGCTGATACAAGAATTGCAGGTTTATGTGAATTCTCGTGTCAACAAATTCTCACAGGTTCAGATGGTGATTGCGCATGTTGATCCATTTCAAAAAACAGCAACGCATAAGATAAAACGATTTTTATATCATTAATTGGTTTCACGCTAAGGACGCTAAGAAATAATAAAAAAAGAACGCAAAGGGAGAATCGCTTTGCGTTCTTTTTTTATAGTATTACTATGGTGTAAAAGCTTTTTCTTGTTTTCCAATAGGAAGCTATAAATTAGTCATGTATCACAAGCTAATTTATTTTTAATTGATTGTAAATATTCAGAAGGTTTTTTGTCTGATTTGCGATGTGGAACTCATTTTCTACACCATTTCTACAATCAACAGACAGTTGTTTCAATTGATCCTGATCTCTTAACAAACTTTTTAAAGCATCGCAAAGTTCTTCTTTGGTATTGTGCTCGTAAATGATTCCGCCCTTCGATTTATCAACAATTTCAGGGAATGCTCCCAGCTTGGGTTGAACTACTGGTACACCTGATGCCATACTTTCCAATAGATACAAGCCAAAAGCTTCACCATTGCGTACTGGAACAGATATCATTTGTACTTTGCTAAAAAAATCATGACGTCCACTTCCATCGAAATCTTCATGGAATTCCACATCATTCCAAAGTTTGGCATTTTTAAGCTTTTTCTCTGTTTCTTTCAATATGCCTTTATCATCACCGGTAGATCCTCCTGTAAGAACAAGTCGAACATCTTCGAATTCCTTGTCTTGCTTCAAAAGGGTAAATGCATCTACCATGATGTCGAAGCCATTGGCTTTACACATTCTTGAGATGTATCCGATATTTCTTTGTTTTTGTTCAAATGCTTTTACCCTGTATTCGCTTGGTTCAACACCCAGATGATTGATGAAGACTTTACTTTCTGGGATATCCATCTTCTCCAAAGATACTTTTGCATAAAAATTGGAAACTGCAATAAAGCCATCAACAGCTTGGGCTTTCTCACTCATTAATTTCCAGATTTTGTTTCTGAATGAATCATTCATGGCATCCACCCAAACATCTTCGTCTTGCAAGGAGCAAACAATTACAGCATCGGGAAATTCTTCTCGTAGTTTTGGCGCCAAGCCAAGCAACAGTGCATTTGATAAGTGAATTACATCTGGTTGCAGATGTTCAGCCATCCAACTTACCATTCTGTGCAGCTCTTCTTTTTGCTTTCCTTCTTCACCCATTAGCATGGATATGGTCATCTCTTCCAATCCTTTAGCACTGGTAGAGCCCGCCATACTCGCAGCCAATTTAAGCATGGGTTTCGAGTTAAGTAGTTTGTCTACCCAGGCAGGAGCTTTCTGGAAAATAGGGTAGAGCTGCTTCAAATAAATGCTGATGGCTCCATAAAAAACAGGAATTTCATTCAGATCATGTTCATCGGAAAACAGGGGAAGGTACATGGGCAATTTGGTTACCTGATGTCCTTGTTTTTTCATTGCCAAATAGAATTTGTCATCGCGCAAGCAATTGCCGCAATAAAAGCTGCCACCCGAGCCCGGTATGATTTGAAGAATGTTCATAGAGAAAGTTAAAAGTGTTTAAGTCTAAAGTTAAAGTTTTAAAACAAAAAATAGCGCTAAATTGTTAATTCAATTTAGCGCTGTTTTGCTTGTAGCTTGAATCTTGTAACTTGAAGCTCTTACTTATCAAATTGCTTTGCCTCTTCCCAAATTTCATCCATTTCTTCCAGATTCATCTCTTTTAGGTTTCGACCCTGTTTTATCGTCTTACTTTCCAGGTAATTGAATCGTTTCATGAACTTCTGGTTGGTTCTTTCCAAAGCATTCTCAGGATTAACACCATACAAACGCGCAGCATTGATTAAAGAGAAGAACAAATCGCCAAATTCTTGCTCCATCTTATCCTGATCGCCTTTACGGATTTCACTTTCCACCTCACTAACTTCCTCTTTCACCTTTTCCCATACCTGTTCTTTTTCGTCCCAATCGAAACCAACACCACGTACTTTATCCTGAATGCGGTTTGCTTTTACCAGGGCAGGTAGAGACTGAGGAACCCCTTCGAGTACCGATTTGTTGCCACCTTTTTCCTTTAGCTTCAACTGTTCCCAGTTTTCTTCCACTTCTTTGGCATCGGCAACTTTGGTATTACTAAAAATGTGTGGGTGACGATAAATCAGCTTTTCGCTAATGGCATCGCAAACATCGGCAATGTCGAAATCGTTGGTTTCCGAACCAATTTTTGCGTAAAACACGATGTGAAGCAAAATATCGCCCAGTTCCTTTTTAATTTCTTGCTTATCTCCTTTAAGAATGGAGTCTGCCAACTCGTAGGTTTCTTCAATGGTAAGGGTTCTAAGACTTTCGAAGGTTTGTTTTCTATCCCAGGGACAACCTTCTCGAAGTTGATCCATTATATCCAATAAGCGCTCAAAGGCTTGTAGTTTTCTGTCCATACTTGAGTATTTGATAATCGAAATCAAAGGTAAAAAATATAAGTATTTTAAAGTAGATATTTTACCATGAAGTACACACTAAGGTTTTTCACAAAGTAACACAAAGCTGTTATCCTTAAATACTCGGACTGAGTTTGTGTGATGATGTTAATTTCGAGTTTTATTCTCTTTGTGTGCCTTTGTGAAACTCCTTTGTTCTCCTTTGTGGTTAACTCTTCGGAAATTTTAATTCTAACTTCAATTCCTCTGCAATTTCTTTTGCCATAGGTTCCAGTTTTTCCTGTGTGTCCGATAGCAGAACAATTCTTTCATGTGGCATCATAAGCAGAAGTTTTTGTACCACATTGGTTTCGTTTCGAGCTATGGAAAGTACTGCCATTCCTTTGGTTTCACGTGTGTGAATAATTTGCAAGTGTGTAGCTTTCGATAAATCAGTCCAGGAGCCCAAACGCAAACCCAACAAGCCTGTGTATTTCTGGAATCGCCTATTTTCAGCATCTATTAGTAAACCCGAATGGGTAAATAAGAAAGGAATGGAGAGAATAATAGCCGCGATTCCTTGGTAAGTTTCGCTAATGGTTAAGGCAATCCCGATTATAAGTAAGGTAATGCCCAGCATAAAAAAGTTAAGGGGAAGACGTTCGGTTTTATAGGTTAGTATCATTTGGGTAAGGGTTAGTTTTGTTGTACTAAGATATAAAATATACCCACCAAAGTTTTATTGGAGGTTTGATTTTGATGGGTATAAGTATAGGGAAGTATTTGGTGCTGTATTTATTTGCCATTTATCATTGCTTCATAAATTCTTGTTCGCCAATAGTCTCGTGAAACAATATCTTCTGTTTCAAATAATTCTTCTACTTCTCTTAGAAGTTCAAATAATTTAAAAGTATTATCAACTTTGATATTAATTAACTTTTTATAGATTTTATCTTTATATTTTAGGAATTCAGTTTTTTGTGCTCGTTTGATACTGCTACTTAGGAATCTTCTAATATGATCTGGGTTTTGAAATTTTGTAATTCTTTGAGCATCTTCACAAACTTGCTCTATATAAAAGTCTATTAATTTAGGTAGTTCAGAAATATCATTTAATACATTTTCAACTTTGCCTCTATGTTGGTAAGTTAAAAGATCTGTAGGCTTTTTATTTTCCTTTTTGTAGCCTCTAGGTTTTATGAAAATTTCACTTTCAGATTTATTATTTGAATATATAAGCTTGAACATACCATTGAATGAAACAGAATTTCTTTTGATTTCATCATTTTCAAGTATTAGTTCAAACATTATTTCAAGATTGTCATCTACTTTAATTTTATCATTCAATGCAAAAGTTACGTAAAGACTTGACTCATCAACAAAATAACTAGAAATATATGTCTCTATTCCTGATTGCTTAGTATAACTATCAAGAGACATCAAGGCAACAAAAACTGAGAAGTTTAATCCAAAATCTTTATATCCATTTGTTGAAGTAATTGCTCGCAAATAAAATTTATTATTATCGAATTTTTCAACTAATCTTATACTCTTTTGGTCTTGATTTTTTTGATTTTTTGAATTTAGATAATCTTTAATTACGTCTATCAGATCATAATATTCTCTATCTCTACAATAATTTGCAAACCTGTTGAACTGAAAATAATCTAGAAGTTCCATTTTTGACGAATATCTCGTTTCTACAGTTAACTTGTCTGATTTTATTTTGTTGATAATTTGTTCGTCATCAATGGAGAATATTTCAAAAATTGCTTTTTCTCCTTTTAACATTTTTTGTAGATGTATATCTTTCATATCTACATTTAGATCTATTTTCTCACATTTTTCATCTATTTGAATTAATGAATCAATAAGTGATTTTGCATTACCAACATGAATTTCTGTTGGCTTGTTAGTGTCAATTTCGAAAAGCTCTAAGAGTTCATCTTTGAAATTATTTCTTTTCTTTAAAAGCTTTATTAATTTTTCAGTTGATACAAAGCTATCAACTGAAAAATCATCAAATGTTTTAATCTTTCTCTCTATGATCATTTTTACATGGGGTTAAGTAAGAACTAATTGTTGTTATCTAAAGTTTATTATTAGGTTCTTTATAGAATATATCTGTACAATTTAGAAAAAACTACCCCTCTCGGGGTAGTTCCAAATTGCATGTAAGTAATTATTACTAATCTACGGAAGTTGACTCTTCAGGAACTTCAGTTTCGTCTTTTTTGCTGATTCTGGATTTAATTACCAGGTTGTATTTTTCAATCATCTGATTGATGTTCTTGTTTACTTCGGTGTAAGCTTCTGCGCCGTTTAACAAAGCATTGGCTTCCATATATTTTAATACGGCTTTATAGGCATCGTAGCATTTCTGGCGGTATTCAACCATGGTAATTTCAGGCGATTTGGCATCCAATTCCATGCGCTCCATATATTGTATTTCGAATTGAGTGTTGAATTCCTCCAATTTGTTCGCCCAAGGACTTAGATTCAGCTTGGTTAGAGCCTGTGCAAGTGCATCATCGTTTTTCCATTGAGTACAAATCTTTCTGATGGTACTGGTCTCTTTAATGTAATTGTAAGTAGCAATTTGGTCGCCGTAATTGTCAATAGAATTAAGTAGGTTTTCGGCAGCCAAACTCATGGCAGGGTCGTAATGCTTCAGATAAGCTTCTAATGCATCAATAATACCTGACAATGCTTGGTCTCTTTTTCCATCTAATTCTTGAACCAGCTTGGTTAGTTTGTTGGCCAATTCTGGGTTGTAGAATGCGTCCATTTCATTAAAAATGGCTAACAAAGCATCGTATTGGGCTTTTACCTTAAGTAGCTCGGGGTTTGCTTTAGAAATAATCTCAAGAAATGACTTAATGAATTGAATTAACTCCAGGTTTTGGAGGTTGTGAAAATTAATTTTTGAATACATAAAATATGGGTTTTAGTTTGTAGGTTAAAGTTTTATGTCAAAACTAATGTATTAAAAATATTACAATAATAAGGTGTAGTTAAATAAAAATTTGATTAAAAAATGTATTAGTCAGGAAAAAAGGACCATTAAATGGGTAAAATTTATCTTTCAGTTTAAAAATAGCGAATGGATGAGCAATGATTTATTGAGGAGTAGTAAGTGGTGTTAGGAATTATAATCAATGAAAAATATATTTAAAACTCTATTTTGGGGAAGCAGGTTTTGAAAAAAAAACGCCTTCCCCAAACTGGGGAACCCTTGTTTAAAAAAAAGAGAGCTTCCCCAAGCTGGGAAAGTTTAAAATGAAAAAAAGAATAGCTTTCCCAGTTTGGGAAAAGCCCAATCTGAAAAATAATGCCTTCCCCAAGATGGGAAAACGCAAATTGAAAAAATAAAGTGCTTTCCATCTTGGAAGGGGCTTAAAAAATAGATTGGGGTTTCCCCAAGTTGGGAGATGTATTTTAGGAAAATTATAGGTAGTGAAAAACAACCAGTAATAGTTATTAATAAGGAATGACCTTTGACTATTAGACAGAGGGACTATTCGACTTTATTTGTACTTGGAACGGTAATTTTTTGTTGGTCTTTTTCTGAATCAAGTTCCGTTGTGAATCTACTGGATGTTATTGGCGTCCTTCATACTCCATGCTTGGGGTTTATTGGCAAACCATTGTTTTACCTGGCTCCAATTGCCACGGAAAAAATCGGATTCACGGTAAATGTTTAATGCCAATTCGGATTCCCAATGACTTACCGTAAAGAAGATGGAAGGGTTGTTTTGATCCTGTAAAACCTGAAGGTAGGAACATCCTTCGAAGGCCAAGATATCAGCTTTTTCGTTTTCGGTTAGCTCTTTAAAAGCGTTGATGTGTTTAGGAAGAATTTCAAGTTTCACAAAACGAATAATCATGGGAATTTTATTTGCTAAATTTTCACATATAATCGGTTCACAAATCAGAATTAATAACTAATTTGGGAGCTCAAATGTAATGAATATTGAAAGAACTATATGATAGAAAAGAGTATATCTTTAGGGGTAATTGACCCTCTTGAATTTTATGGAATTAACAATGCAAAATTTGAAGTTGTAAGAGAGATGTTTCCGAAGCTTAAAATTGTTGGCCGAGGAAATGAAATCATCGCAAGTGGAGAGGAAAAAATACTTGAAGTATTCGAGGAAAAAATCAATTTGTTGATTCAACATTACAATCAATACAATGTTCTTACTCTTTCTAATATCAAAAGAATAATTCTTGAAAATAATCCGGGAATTCAAGACCCTGATGATCCTGAAAGTGTAATTATTTTTGGAAATAACGGGAAAATTATTCGTGCTAAAACAACCAATCAGCGCAAGCTGGTAGAAAAAACAGCAAAAAACGATATGGTGTTTGCCGTAGGTCCTGCAGGATCGGGTAAAACTTATACAGCAATTGCCTTGGCGGTTAAAGCCCTGCGCAATCAAGAAGTAAAACGTATTATTCTGAGCCGTCCGGCGGTTGAGGCGGGAGAAAACCTTGGATTCCTTCCTGGTGATTTGAAGGAAAAGATTGATCCATATTTGCAACCACTTTACGATGCTTTGCTGGATATGATTCCACCTAGAAAACTAGCTGATTATTTGGAAGCTGAGGTCATTCAAATTGCTCCTTTGGCGTACATGCGTGGTAGAACCTTAAATGATGCTTTTGTGATATTGGATGAGGCTCAAAATACAACTACCAAGCAGCTTAAGATGTTCTTAACTCGTATGGGAACCAGTGGCAAATTTATGATTACAGGTGATATCACCCAGATTGATTTGCCGCGCAAGCAACAATCTGGTTTGATTCAGGCATTCAGGATTCTTCGGAAGATCAAAGGAATAGCTATGGTTGAGTTCGATAGCTCGGATATCATTCGCCACCGATTGGTAAAGGAAATTGTTGCCGCTTACGAGAAGGAGGATGAAAGACTAGAACAAAAAATAAAAGAGAGAAAGCTGGAGGAGGAAAAAAAGGAAGAGTAGATAGTTGTTATCTATTCAGTTGCGCTCTGAAACTTGAGGCTTGTAGCATGTAACTGGATGCTTGTAAATGTTTGTTGTCTTTTAAAATTTGATGTTTGAAATTTGAAGCTTATTTTTCTGTAACAAATTCGACAAATGTTCTTTTATACAATTTTAGATTTCCATATATTCGCAACAAGTTAAAAATAACTATTGGCTTATGGCTGTTAGTTAAAATTAAACCGTTTTATAAATTATTTGAATTTTTTGGAGCAATGAAAGAAGCTATTGTTAAAACAGATTTTAATTTTCCGAATCAGAAAAATGTTTACAAGGGTAAGGTAAGAGACGTTTATAATATCAACGACGAATATCTTGCAATGGTTGTTTCGGATCGTATTTCAGCATTTGATGTTGTATTGCCTAAAGGAATTCCTTTTAAAGGTCAGGTTTTAAACCAAATTGCAGAACGCTTCTTAGATGCAACTGCAGATATTGTTCCAAACTGGAAAATTGCTACTCCAGACCCAATGGTAACTATTGGTCATTTGGCAGAGCCATTTATGGTTGAAATGGTAATTCGTGGTTACCTAACAGGACATGCTTGGAGAGAATACAAGGCTGGTAAAAGAACATTATGTGGTGTGCCACTTCCTGAAGGAATGGTTGAAAACCAAAAGTTCGAAAAGCCAATTATTACACCAACTACCAAAGCTTTAGAAGGTCACGATGAGGACATTTCAAGAGAAGAAATCTTGGAGAAGGGAATCGTAAGCAAAGAAGATTACGAAATGCTTGAGAAGTACACAATGGCATTGTTCCAAAGGGGTACTGAGATTGCTGCTGAAAAAGGTTTGATTTTGGTGGATACCAAATATGAGTTTGGTAAGAAAGATGGTAAAATCTACTTGATTGACGAAATTCATACTCCTGATTCATCACGTTATTTCTATACAGAAGGTTACGAAGAACGTTTGGCAAATGGCGAAGCTCAAAAGCAATTGTCAAAAGAGTTCGTTCGCGAGTGGTTAATGGAAAATGGATTCCAAGGTAAGGAAGGACAAGTAGTTCCTGAAATGGATGAAGAAAGAATTAATCAAATTTCTGAGCGCTACATCGAGTTGTATGAGCAAATTATTGGTGAGAAATTCGTTAAGGCTGAAGCAACAGGTGTTAAAGATAGAATTGAAAAGAATATCGCAGCTTGTTTGAAAGAAATTTAATACCATTTTGATGATAAAATGTCTTAGGTATTATGCCGATGGATTTCTAAAGGCGCAATGGGAGTGAAGCGAAGCAATGCGGCATTTTAGAAACAAATCGGTATAAGCTTTGAGAAAAAATAATATAATAAACCCCCGAAATTTTTGGATTTCGGGGGTTTTATATTTGCATGATGTACAGACGCACGGCCGTGCGTCTCTATAACAATCATTGAAATCATCCACCAACACGCTTTGCCTGGTAACCTTCTGATTTTAGGATATCCATGATTTTATCACGATGATCACCTTGAATCAGAATTTCTCCATCCTTAACAGAACCACCGACACCACATTTCGATTTTAGCATTTTTCCCAATTCTTTTAGATCATCAGGATCTCCCACAAAACCTTCAACTAAAGTAACCGCTTTTCCTTTGCGTTGCTTTTTGTCAAGCATTACCTTTAATTTTTGCTGATTAGGAGGAAGCGTTTCCTCTACAAAATTTTCTTCATATTCATACTCATAATCAGGGTTCGTGGAATACACGATATTTTTTTTCTTTTTAGCCATAACAAAAAAGGATAAAGTTTAAAGTAATAAGTATAAAGTCTGCAGAAGGTTATTCATTTCTGAACTTTATAACTGCTAACTGCAAAGATACCTATTTTCTCTTTCGATGTTTTATGCGGTCGTAAAAATAGATAATGGAGCCAATAATTGGAAGGAAGATTACCAGTAGAATCCAAATCAATTTGTCGATTCCCAGTAATTTTCTTTTGAGGATATCTACTATTGCAACAATTGGCAGAAGAATGGCTACTATTTTAAGTAGTAGCCAAATATTAAATAGAACTGAGGTAATCATGCTTTATTTTCTAATCTTTTGTTTCAGTCCAAATATAAAATAAAGAATTGGACCAAAAAATGGGAATAGCAATACTACCAGAACCCAGATTAGTTTGTTCGAGTTTGTAAATTCATTTCTAACAATATCTATTAAAGCGATCAATGGCAAAAGGAAAATCAAAATCGAGAAAACGATCATGATGTTCATTCCAATTCCGGAAAAATAGCAACTGTCACACATTTTTAAAAAGTTTGAGTTAGATGAAAGATGTTATCACTATTAAAGTTAGGGAATAATTACCTGCTTGCACAGCGAACACACTTTTTACTTTCAGGTATAATCATGATTATACCAATTGGAATTTCAGAGCCACATCTAATGCAGATTGCAAATTTTGGACCATATAGATTTAGCACATTAATCTAAAAAGAAGTTTCTCATTTCAATAATGAAAAGGATAGCACATTTTCAAACAAACATTTCTTATAAGTGCATTCATTTTATTCTTCTTTTTCAGATTAAAGCAAATAAACTTTTTGATTAAAAATCTTTTCATAAAAAAAGTGATAAAGAAGTTTTTTTTCGTTTTCTAATCTCGACTTATTCTTGATTGGAGATAAGGAATGGAATTACTTCCGTATTTTTTGCATAAGTAGTTGTAATGCTATATTTTACAAATTGATTAAATGCAGGAAGAGGTGATAAATGAAAAGGCTGAGAATCTAAGGGTTTAATTACATTTATCCTAAAGTAAAAAACTGTTTAAAAATACTTTTTTAGTTTAGTAGGTATGCCACTTCTTTTTACATTTGGAATAGAAATAAGTACTGATTATTAATGTTGGAAACGATTGCGAATAAGCGAGTTCCATTTATTAATAAATCAGTTTTTGTTTTGTTTTTTCATTCATTTATTAAAAAACGTAATGAACAAGATCGTTGAAAAAGAAGATTTTTCAGAAAAAGTAGTAAAACTTGTAGTTGAAGCTCCTTTAATTGCTAAAGCACGCAAACCAGGTAATTTTGTTATTGTAAGAGTTGGCGAAAAAGGAGAACGAATTCCTCTGACCATTGCAGGTGCAGATGTTAAGAAAGGAACCATTACCATGATTGTACAAAAAATGGGTGTTTCTTCTAAAAAGTTATGTGCTCTTGAAGTAGGTGACTACGTTACAGATTTAGTTGGTCCACTTGGTAAACCAACCGAGATTCACAATGTAGGCACTGTGCTTTGCTGCGGTGGTGGTGTAGGAGTTGCTCCACTATTACCAATTGTAGAAGGATATAAGAAAGCGGGAAATAAGGTAATAACTGTTCTTGCTGCGCGAAATAAAGATCTTCTGATTTTAGAAGATGAGATGCGCAAACATTCCGATGAGGTGATCATTATGACTGATGACGGATCATACGGAAAAAAAGGTTTGATTACAGAAGGTATGGAAGAAGTAATACAACGTGAAAAAATTAACGAGTGTATTACCATTGGTCCAGCTATTATGATGAAGTTCTGTTCGCTTCTAACCAAAAAGTATGAAATTCCAACTATGGCAAGTTTAAATAGTATTATGGTTGATGGTACTGGAATGTGCGGTGCATGTCGTGTTACTGTTGATGGTAAAACTAAATTTACTTGTGTAGATGGACCTGAATTCGATGCTCATAAAATCGATTTTGATGAAATGATGTCGAGACTTGGTGGATACAAGACTGAAGAGCAGGATAAAATGGATCATTTTCAGGAATAATCAAATAACAATAACAAAACCAGGACAATGGAAAGGTCTGAAGAGTATATAAAAAACGAGCGCAAAAAAGAGTGGAGAGTTGAACTCCAAAAGAAAACAAAAGCCAAAGATCGTATGGCTATTGAAAGGGTCAAAATGTCAGAGCAAGATCCTAACGAGCGTATTAAATCACAAAGAATTGAAGTAAATAAAGGATTAAGTGCGGAACAGGCAGTTCAAGAAGCTATGCGTTGTATGGACTGTGTGAATCCTACTTGTATGGAAGGATGTCCGGTAAGCATTAACATTCCTAAGTTCATTAAAAATATTGAAAGAGGTGAGTTTGGAAAAGCTGCTTCTGTATTAAAAGAAACTAGTGCATTGCCTGCAGTTTGTGGTCGTGTTTGTCCACAGGAAGTTCAGTGCGAGCAAAAGTGTTTTTATGTAGAGAAATTGAACCAACCATCGGTAGCTATTGGTTATTTGGAACGTTTTGCTGCTGACTGGGAGAGAGAATCTGGTGAAATTGCCGTACCTGAATGCGCAGAATCAAATGGCATTAAAGTGGCTGTTATTGGTTCAGGTCCATCAGGATTGTCATTTGCTGGTGATATGGCAAAATTGGGATATGATGTAACTGTATTTGAAGCATTGCACGAAATCGGTGGTGTATTAAAATATGGTATTCCTGAATTCCGTTTGCCAAATGCAGTTGTTGATGTTGAAATTGACAACTTGCGTAATATGGGGGTTAAGTTTATCACCAACTACATTGTTGGACAAACAGCTACTCTTGAAGATTTAAAAGGGGAAGGTTTCAAAGCATTTTATGTTGGATCAGGAGCAGGTTTGCCAAGATTCATGAATATTCCGGGAGAAAATGCAAATGGTATCCTATCATCAAACGAATATCTTACTCGTGTAAACTTGATGGGTGCTGATTCTGAAGATTCAGATACTCCTGTACTTCGTGGTAAAAACGTAGTTGTAGTGGGTGGTGGTAACACTGCAATGGACTCGGTTCGTACTGCAAAACGTTTGGGTGCAGAAAATGCCATGATTGTTTATCGTCGTTCTGAAGAAGAAATGCCAGCGCGTGTTGAAGAGGTTCACCATGCAAAACAAGAAGGTGTTGAGTTCTTAACGCTTACAAACCCTATTGAATACATTGCTGACGAAAACGGTCGTGTAAAACAAGTTAAAGTTCAGAAAATGGAATTGGGAGAGCCTGATGCTTCAGGACGTAGAAGACCTATTCCAATGGAAGGTTCAGAATATACTATTGATGCAACTGTTGTGGTTGTGGCTGTTGGTGTATCTCCAAACCCATTGATTCCAAACTCTGTTGAAGGATTGGAAGTTTCTAAATGGGGAACTATTGAGGTGGTTAAGGATAAAATGCAATCGTCAATTCCAGAAGTGTTTGCAGGTGGTGATATTGTTCGTGGTGGAGCTACTGTAATTCTTGCTATGGGTGATGGTCGTAAGGCTGCTGCCAATATGGATACTTATTTAAAAGAGAAATATTTGTCTAAAAAAGTGGAACAATAAAGAATAGATCATTATGAAAGAATTTAATTCACTTGAGGATATTTTAGATTTTGCCATTAACGAAGAACAAATGGCAGCTGATTTTTATACTGCACTTGCAGAAAAAATGGAACATCAGGAAATGAAAGATACTTTCGAACAATATGCTTTGGAAGAAATCGGACATAGAGCTAAATTGGAAGCCATTAAAAATGGTAAAGAGTACAAAGTTTCTGAGGAGAAAGTTGCTGATTTAAAAATTGGTGATTACTTGGTAGATGTTGATACTGAAAAGACAAACATTACCTACCAGGAAGCTTTAACCATTGCAATGAAAAAGGAGAAAGCTGCTTTCAAATTATACAATGATTTGGCTGCTGCTGCTTCAGATTCTGCTTCACGCGATATGTTTTTAATGTTGGCTCAAGAAGAGGCAAAGCATAAGCTACGTTTCGAGGTTGAGTATGACAACAATATTCTTACTGAGAACTAGAATTTGATAAGATATAGAAGAAAGCCGTAGCAATAGCTACGGCTTTTTTATTGTATACTTCAGGATTGGTTTTATTCGAAAAGGAAAATTCAAGTTTGTTTCTTAATCAGCTTTAGTTTTTATGCTGATTTGTAATCACATCGTCAACCATTGCTTCCATTACCTTTCCATTAATATCAGGAGCAGAAGTTAGTCATATTACGGACAACATATAGATTTTTTAGCCGAGGGATAAGAGTGGAATTATATATCTTAGGATTATTGCATCTTAAAAGCAAACAATCTTTTTGACATCGAAACAATTATTTCGTAACTTATTGATTTAATACTTTTTAAAAATAAATTGATTGGTTGAATTAATAGGGGTGTAAATATCAAAATAGTAGGTTAGATGAAGATTTTTAGAACTTTTGAGGAAATAATCGATTATGCGATTGATAGTGAAATGAACGAAATTGAGTTTTACTCGGATTTGGCTGAGCGAATGGATAGGAAGAATGTAAGGCAATTGTTTATGAATATTGCGCTTGAAAAAACCGCAAGAATGTTAAGACTTGAAAAAATGAAGGATCTTAAGGTGGAGTTCGATGTGGATGAAGTGCAGGATATGAAAATTGCAGGATCGCTAGAGGATATTGATTGTAAAAAAAACGATCTATCATATCAGGAGGCATTGATTCTTGCTATGAAAAAGGAAAAAGATAAGTTCAAATTCTATTTGGAGATGTCAGAGGTTGCGGTAAATAAAGAATGTAGAGAAACATTTTTAGCATTGGCAAATGAGGAAGCGCGACAAAAATTGAAGTTTGAGATTGAATATGATGAATTTGTTCTTGTAGAAAACTAATTTACAGTCACTTTATGTGTTAAATTTATAATCGGAGTTGGTGTATTCAACTTCGATTTTATTTTTTCTGTGGCGCAATTCTTGTATATATTTTGTTTTCAAAGCATACTTTAGTATTTTTGTTTGCAATTTGAATGAACTATAAACGTTTGAAAAACAAATATTTAATGAATTGTTTTCTTCGCATCTTTTTCTTGATTGGTCTTTTTTGGGGGACTATTAATTTTACCTATTCACAGAATACTACAGTTGAAATATCTAAAAATAAGGTAGTTGTTAGTGGTAAAACTTATCTTTTGCATATTGTAAAAGAAAAACAAACTTTATTTTCTATTTCTAAAGCTTACGGTGTCGCGCTTAGTGAGCTTATGGAAGTTAATGGCAAAAGTCAGGCAACAGTAAGTATTAATGAAGTGTTGCGAATACCTTTTATTGAGGGAAAAAAGGCTATTATACCCATTATTGTTAAGAAAGAGGATGATAGATATATCTATCATGTTGTAAAGAAAGATGATACGGTTTATTCTCTTTCGAAAGAGTATCATGTGTCAATGTCTTCCATTGAGGATGAAAATCCAGGAAGTAAGCAGTCTTTACCGTTGAATTCTGTGGTAAAAATCCCCAAAAATCAACAACAAAAAGAAGTTAAGGAATCAAGCATTCCACAGCACGATAAAAAATATTACTATTACGTTATTAAACCAGGGGATACGCAGTTTTCTATTGCTAACGAGTTTAAGATGAAGCAAAAAAAACTTCGAAAATTGAATCCACAAGTAAAGAGCAAAATTTTACAACCTGGTGATTGGGTAAGAATTCCACGTTATTTGGTTCCACCTGAATATTTTGAGGTGAAAAAAACACCTAAGGATACAATTAAAGAGGAGTTGGTTGTTCTGGATACCATGCAGGTTGAGAAGGTGAAACAGGAAATTTCCAAAACAAAAGTAAGTGTTGGTTTGTTTTTGCCATTGTACCTTGAAGCCAATGATACAATAAACCAGATTATAACTTATAAAGATACCATTGAAATTGTTACGGAAAGAGAACCTCGCGTTATCTATCGCAATTCCCAAGAGTTTATTCGTTTCTATCAAGGCGTATTACTGGCTGTAGATTCTTTGCAGAAGGAAGGTTTGTCCGTGGATTTGCATGTTTTCGATACGGAACGCGATCCTGAAAAATTAAAAAGAACTTTATCGCAAATTCAATTTATTGATTTTGATTATTGGATTGGTCCTGTGTATCCGAATACATTTGAAATAGCTGCTGATTTTGCAAGAGTAAAGAAAATACCTATCATTTCTCCTTTGTCTGCAAAAAATCCTCAAATCAATTCGAATCCTTTTGTGATACAATTAAATACTTCATTGAATTCAATATGTCGTCAAATTTCAAATTATGTTAGCGAGGATTTTGAGTACAAGAATATTGTTGTTGTACATCCCCAAAGATATAAGCATTTAAATGAAGCAAAGGTGATCAAGGATATTGAACATCAACTGTTCGAAAAAGGATTGTATTGGAAAACCGATGAAGTATCTTATAAGAAAATTTCATTTGATGAATATGGTCGATATGGTTTAGAGGCTACCCTGTGCGATTCTTGTGAAAATATTGTGGTTTTACCTTCGAATGATCAACCATGGGTAGAGAATATCATTACCAACTTAAATGTGTTGAGTCAAAGATATGCGATACGCTTGGTAGGATTCTCAAAATGGCAAAGGTATACAAGTCTTGAGGCTGATTATTTTTACAATTTAAATTTTTCTTTGCTCAGTCCTTATTTTGTTGATTATAAAGAAGCAAAAATCAATGATTTTGTAAGTAAATTTAGAAATAGGTTTATGAGTGAACCAAGTGATTTTAGTTTCAGAGCATATGATATTTGTAGATTCTTTTCGTTGGCAGCAAGTAGGTTTGGAACCGATTTCCCAGAAAATATGAATGAAATGGATGTTGAGATGCTACAATCAGCTTATTATTTTAAGAGAATATCAGCATTTGGAGGATTTGAGAATAGAGGAACTCTCCTGATTAATTACTCAAGAGATTTTAAGATTCGACATCAGAAATATAAGCAAGAAGAGGACGAAATAGAAGAAAAAGATACAGAAGACTTGTTAGAAAAGTCATTTGGATTATAATATTGAAAAGCTGATCTTGAAGGTCAGCTTTTTTTATCCACAATCGGATAATTCTTCCATTAAAGGAATTTATTAAGAAATATTAAAAGAAAATAGGGAATTCAATACTTTCAGGATTAATGCATCCTATTTTCTCCAAAAACGTAGATGAATTCTATAAATGGGTAAAAACACTTAAGTGTCAATATAACAAGAATATAGGAGGTTTGGTATATACTTTGGTTTACTCAAGCTGTTAGTTATCAAAAGTCCTATGCTATGAAAAAATATTTACTCCTGGGATACCTATGGGTATTTTCTACTGTTATTTTATTCGCTCAAACTACTCCTCCGGTTTTAACACCTGACTCAAATGCAACCGTTGATAATCCATTTATTGTTTCATATGTTGATGACGCAACTTGGGAGACTAGTATTGATTCTATTTTTTACAATAGCGTTAAACTAGATGCAGTAGGTGTTTATACGGTGGATGCTGATGCCAATACGATAACTTTCGATCCTTCTCTACAGGCTATATTACAAACGCCTGCCACCGCAGATTTGATAATTTATGTTACAGGTTATAATGATGCAACTGTTTCACAGACCATTGGTCATGGAGCGGCTGCAAAATTCACCATTACCACTCAGCCAACATCGCCTGCTACAAATGGTGCAGTACTGGCAACACAGCCTGTTCTTCAACTGAAAGATCAGTACGATAACAATTGCGATTCTGATGATGCAACACAAGTTGATGCATCTGCTACCGGAAATGGAACATGGACATTGGGAGGAACTTTACCTCAAACAGCATCAAATGGTGTGGTAAGCTTCTCAGGTTTAACCGCAAGTAGTAAT
>NZ_BAZX01000035.1 GCF_001310955.1 Marinifilum fragile JCM 15579 | reverse complement strand
AGATACTTTTTCGAGAAAACAAGCTCCTCAGCCAATTGAGGAGATACTTTTTCGAGAAAACAAGCTCCTCAGCCAATTGAGGAGATACTTTTTCGAGAAAACAAGCTCCTCAGCCAATTGAGGAGATACTTTCTATTACTGAATTATAATATTTTCCAACTGAACCGCCTCAATCTATAATGTAATTATTAAAAGCCACCTCAACGCACGACAAAAATATATTAATGACTCAAATCCACCATAATATGATTATAATTACTATAATTTTTGTAGATTCGTTAGTCCATAACAACAATAAACTACCAACCCTATACTATGCATAAAAAGATCATTCCTTTAATTGAATCCACTGTAAATTCGCTTCTTAAAATTAAAAACAGATTAGAATTAAAAACAGTTCAGAGCAATAAATATCACTTTGAAGATTTAGCCCCAATAGACAATGTTAATGATAAATCTTACTGTGAAGCACTCTCATGGGCTCTGGCTAATAAAAAAATAAAGAATATTGCCATAACAGGATTATATGGTTCCGGAAAGAGTAGTATACTTCAAACCTTTTTCAAGAATCACCCTATTTACAAGTATCTAAATATCTCATTAGCCACATTTAGAGACATTGAAGAGGATTCAGACAAAGACGATGCAATTAATAGACTAATAGAACAAAGCATCCTACAACAAATATTCTACAAGGAAAAATCTAAAAAAATTCCTGATTCAAGATTCAAAAAAATCAACAAATGGAAAAGTCCAGTCTTATACTTTAACTCTTTTTTAATTCTAATTTGGATTTCCTCATCTATTCTGCTTTTTAATCCTGGCTTCCTTAAGAATATTTCTATCTGGCATAATTCGCAACTTAAATACAACACAATATTCAGCTACGCTGTAGCCTGTATTTTCTTTTTAGGCTTACTAATTCTAATAGCTAAATCCATAAGATTACTTAAGAACTCCAAATTTCATAAAGTCAATTTCAAAAGTGGAGAAATTGAATTGGGAGATCGTAATGATGTCTCTATATTAAATAAACATTTAGATGAGATTCTATATTTCTTTGAAGCTAGAAAGTATAATGTAGTTGTATTTGAAGATTTGGACAGATTTAGAAATAAAGAAATATTTACAAAACTGCGTGAGATCAATCTTTTAATTAATTCATCAAAGCAAATAAATAGACGAATAGTATTTATTTATGCCATTAAAGATGATATGTTTAAAGATAAAGCCAGAACAAAATTCTTCGATTTTATTGTTCCGATTATTCCTGTTATTACATCCACAAATTCAGAACAATTACTTCTTGACAAATTAAAAGAATCTGATAATGAAAATCTATTATCTGATAGTTTCATTAGAGATGTCTCGCTCTACATTGATGACATGAGGGTATTGAAAAACATCTACAATGAGTTTATTCTATATAAGAATAAATTAGCTACTGTAGATTTAAACCAAGAGAAACTATTCAGTTTTATCATCTACAAAAATCTCTATCCTGATGATTTCGCAGAACTTCATCAGGATAAAGGGATAATCTATGAGGTATTTGAAAACAAACCCAATCTCCAAAACAAACTCTACCTAAACATTGATGATAAACTAGATAAACTTTATTGCAATCTTGAAAATATTCAAAATGACAATATCACTAATATTAAAGAATTACGAAACTTGTATATTGGACATTTACTACAAATATTGTCTGCAGTAGAAGTTTATGGCATTCAACTTAATGACGAAAAAGTCAGCATTAATGAGATCTCCACAGATTCAAATTTCAACTCTTTTCAAAAACTTAAAAATATAACCTATTGGCACAGCAACTATGGTACAACTAGCTATGATCTTGCATTTACAACACTTGAAAAAAAAGTTGATCCAAAAAATACTTACAAAGAACGTGAACAAATAATAAAGAATAAAGAAAAGTTTAAAGAAGGACAAATTCAAAAAGAAATTGATGCGTTACTGGTAAGAAAAAAGAATCTAATATCATTAACCTTTGAGAACCTAATAAAAAAAGTAACCAATGAAGATGCATTTCATGAAAAAATCCGCAATGAAAAGGTTTTGGTATTTCTTATTCGTAATGGATATATAGATGAAACGTATAGCGACTTCATTTCTTTCTTCTATGAAGGTAAACTTAGTAAAGAAGACAAGAATTTCTTAAGGAGTATTAAAGATCTTTCACCACTAGAGTTTACACATAAAATATCAAATCTAGAGGAGTTAACTGTCCGAATATATGCTCATGAATACAGAGAAAAAGCATGTTTAAATTTCGACCTATTAAATCACATTCTTAACAACAAAGAAATATTCCATGTAGAACTTGAGTATTTTATATCTCAATTAACTAATGAAAGCACTGAATCAATTAATTTTATAGAAGAATATACTAGTATTGAAAACAATAAAAATATTCCACAATTTATCGAAATACTAACTCACAGTTGGCAAGACATTTGGAAGTTTATAATACAGAATTCAAGTAATTATTTTAATGACAAGAACAAATACCTTAAACTAATCCTTAAACATAGTACAAAACGTGATATTTTACATATTGACACATACTCAGATGATGGAATAAATAATTACCTTTCACGATTAGAAAACTATTCTGCCTTTTTACTTAATGAAGAGGACAATTCCAATTGGATTCATGATGTTTTAGAATCTCTTTTTGTAAAATTTAAAATGATTGAAAAAAGACGATTAGCTCCCAATCTTTTTGATTTCATTTATGAGAAAAATTTATACGAAATTAACTTTGAGAATATAAAAACCATCTTGAGTGAAAAATCCGACTTAACCAATTTTGATTTAAAGCTAAATGAATCTAACCTATCCACAATATTAGAGTCCAATTGTACTATACTTATAAGTTACATTAAGAATGAAATTGAGCAATATATTGAAAATGTATTTCTTACTACTGAAACAAACACGAATGAATCTGAATCAACCTTAAACTATCTTATTAACCAAAACAACATTTCATTTGATGATAAGAAGAAAATTATAAACCAAACAAACACGAAAACGAATGACCTTGATTCAATTCCAAGTGATTTATGGGATTTTGTTTTGGAGAATAATAAAGTATTCCCAAATTGGGCAAACGTGAATTTCTACTACATTGAAAAGGAAGAAATAAATGGTTCACTGATTCAATTTCTAAATAATCAGGATAACTATTCTCAACTATCCAAGTTGAAAATTGATCAAGAAATATCAGACGAAGAAAACTATAACTTATCCAAGGCAATTATGCTATGCGAAAATATCTCAATTGATAGTTACAATAGTTTAATTTTAAGTTTTTCACTTCAATTTACAGACATTAGCTTTGACGTGTTATCTGAAGAAAAAGTTGACACACTAGTACATAATAGCATTTTAGCTCTTGATGAATATAATTCTGAAATTTTAAAAGAAACATTTCCAAAACTTTATGCCAAACTATTAATTGTAAACAAAGAAGATTTCCTAAATAAACTAGGACAATATAGTTTAAATATACTCGACTTTACTATCCTTCTAATCTCTGAAGAACTTACTAACTTTGAAAAAATAAAAATCATTAACCATCAAGACTATGAAGACATTTCGATCATGGAATCGACAGCTAACAGAATCCTTCAAATTCTTGGAAAACCTGATTTTGAATTAGACCATCTTCTAATGAAAGAATTAGTAAAAAACACCTCAGATGTAGAGAAAATTATTGAATTAATTAATACTCAGATCGAATACCTAGATAATGAAGAGATAGTTGAGTATTTGACCTTACTCCCTAAACCATACTCAAACCTTACCAAAGGAAATCCTGTAATAATTGATAAAGAATACACCGACGAATTCTTACAACATTTAAAAACTAGAAAATTAATATCCTCATTTAGGGCAGATAAAAAAGGATTAAGGGCATTTAAAAGACAAAAAGGATATAGGTAAAACACAGTAAGGACGTAGCAATGCTACGTCCCTACACCAAAATAAATCAAAACATATACCCCCACTACCCCACAAATCCTTTCGCGTGGTTCTATAATAAAGTCACTCTAAGGGATTCGTGCGACAGCAGGGACATCACAGTAAGTACGTAGCACTGCTACGTCCCTACACCAAAACACACCAAATACATCAAAACATCCACAATCCATTTGGAATGAAAAACCGCAAATCCATTCGCAAACCTAAGCATGATTACTCGGAGCCGGGATGGTATTTTGTAACCATCAGCACCAAAGATAAAGAAGCTTTCTTTGGAAAAATTGTTGATGGTAAGGTGCAGTTATCAGCCATAGGAAAACAGGCTGAACAGTTTTGGAAAAATATTGCCATATACAATAAACATGTAGAATTGGGCGAATTTGTTATTATGCCCGATCATATACATGGTATAATTGGTATTGTGGGGGATTGCAAGGACGTTGCAGTGCAACGTCCCAACGACACAAGCAAAAACCAATACATGTCGTCCATAGCACCCAAACCGGGTAGTTTATCGGTAGTGATCCGATCCTATAAATCGGCATTAACCAAATGGTGCAGACAGAATGGATATTTTTTATTTGATTGGCTGCCTCGCTTCCATGATAGAATAATTCGTGATCAACCAGAATTTGATAGAATTGAAGAATACATTCGAATGAATCCAAAGAGATGGGGGAAACCAAAGCAATAATAAGGTTACACTCCACTTGATATCACACAGTAAGGACGTAGCAGTGCTACGTCCCAACAAGACATCTACAATTACGAATACCCAAGATGCTATGCTACTGCCTCAATTAAAAACCCTTCTCCTGCTTTCCCTCCTCTACTCGATTTTGTCTTTCGATTTTAGCTCTCTGCTTTCCCCATTTAAATTGGTAACTGGCCTGAAGACGAATAAAGAAGGTCGACACATGCACCTGCCCTTTTGTGTTGGAGTGGTAATCTGGTCCTGAACTTCTTATTGCCGAATAGGTAAAATCTTTTTTCAATGGAATGGTTGATGAGATTCCTAGTTTCAAACCACTTTTAAAGGACTGATTGAGCGAACACATGTAGATGGCATTGTAGTAGCGTCGGTTCTGCAAATCGTATGTGGGACTAATGTATTGAAACGTACATGAGGCAGAAAGTTCATGGGTCAGGTTCACTCGCGATGAACAGCCAAATTCGTACCCGGAACTGTTTTTCGCTGAAATATCCAATTGTCGCGCCAATGCATTCGGACGGTCAGACCGATGATACAATTTTAGGTAAGGAGTAATTCCAATGGATTTATCGAAACTTAGGGTGGCACTCAACTTTAGTCCATATTCCTTTCTGTCTGCTAAATTGGCAATGTTATTCTCCAACAAATGTTCTTGATTGACAAAGGCATGGTTCTGTATCAAATCCTTTGAAATGCTGTGATACATTTGAACAGAAACATAGCTCTTGGCTATAGCGCTGGAATAATTCAAACCAATGTGATGATGAGTGGCTGGAATCAAATCGGGATTTCCTCGTTTGATACTTACCGGATCGATTCGGGTAGCAATAGGCGATAATTGGTATACATGTGGGCGAGTGATGCTTTTTCGATAATTGAATCGAAAACTTTGCTTCTTGGAAACTTGCCAAGTCAATTGAAGGTTAGGCAGGAAGGAAATTTCATCATTTTTCTCGCCCGCATTTAAACCCGTGTAAGAATACTCGCCTCGTAATCCAATGCTGGCCTTTATTCTATTTTTTTTACCTGATAATGCCATGTATGCAGCATGTATATCCTCCTGGTAATTAAAATCTGTGGAATTGCGATCTTCCATTTTTCGCAGTTGACTCTTCCATCCTGCATCCACTTTTAAATCCGATCCAACAGGAGAAGTGTAATCCATTCGAAAACCAACAAACTGATTCTGGGGTTTTATTCCATTAAGTTCATTGTTTTCCTGATTTTCATACCAGATAGAATGCTCCCCTCGCAATCGAAAGTAATTTAAATCGAAAGCAATCTCTCTTCCTTTCCTGTGAAACAGATGTTTGTAATACATGGAATAATGAGACAAAATGTAGTCGTTTTTCTCAATTCTGGCACTTGTCTCTTGCAAATTGATCTGCCCGTTGGTACTTCCCTCCATTTCTGATCTCCCCTCAAAACTCTGATTCTCCGGACAAAGAAAGGCATACAAACTGAACTGATTTTGCGAATCCAGATAGTAATCGGCCCCCATATGGATGTTGTGTTTCCAGTTTTTTTGCCTCATATCCAAGGCTGAGTAAAAAGTATGCAATCCATTTTGAGTATTTAGTATTTTGGTATTCTCTTCCGTATTGTCGAAATAACGCAGATTTCCGTTGTATGAAGTGTATAAATTCAATTTCCTATTGTTGTAGTTCAACCCACAAGTTGGATCCAGGAATATTTCCTGCGCATTGGTAGGAATTTCAGAAAAAATATGTCCACTCATCCCAACCTCTCTTTCTTTTAGGATGACATGAATTACACCAGTTATACTCGCATCATATTTTGCTCCAGGATCTCGAATGATTTCTACTCTATCAATCTGCCTGGCATCCAATTGCTCCAGGTATTGCTTATCACGCTCCTTTCCATCCACCAATATTTTAATGTTCGAACTGCCTTCCAAACTGATATTCTTCATCAAATCTACCTGAACTCCTGGAACATGTTTCAGGATGTCAACGCCCGAATTGGAGCTGTTGTAGATTTTTTTATTCATCAAGAAACTGGTTCCGTTATCAATAGTCTTTGCTTTAATTCGCTCCCCAACCACTACAGTCTCTGCCATATGGATGGTTTCCTCGTGTAAAGAAACTGTTCCCAAATTGAAATTATTCTTCTCATTAAGATTGATGGGTAGCATACATGTCTGGTATCCTACAAAACTAATGCGAAGTAAGTAATTCCCATTTTCTACTTGGCTGATTTCAAAATAGCCATCTTGATTGCTTGTTGTTCCTGTTACCAAAGAGGTATCTCTCTGTTGATGCAAGGAAACGGTAGCAAATGCTATCGGACTTTTATCCTTCTGGTCGCATACTACCCCATGCATTTTTTGTTTTCTTTCTGTAGCATATACTTCACATACTAGAAGAATAAAAGCCAACAACAATAAGCTTTTTAAATTCATTAGATGGTAACAATTCATATTTCCTGACTGGTTTATTTTTACAATTGATATTCATTGCAAAGTCAGCAAATAAAGGCTCAAGAGGCAAAATTGTGGTACAGACATCGGGGTTTTGTGACGAAGAACAAAGCCTCTCTGAACTCAATTTTAAACTTGTTACAAATGGCAATTAATTGGTAGGAATGGCAAGCTGAGATTTTTGTAAATCCTGTTCAATCTTATCGAAGTTGGTAATATTTTGTCGTGAAACAGGCAATTCGGCGTCTGTTCCCACAAGCTTTAAACGATAGCCGGAACTGTTTCCTTTTTTAAGAACTACCTTTTTTAAATTCACAATAAATGCCCTATGTGTTCTCATTAGGTACGGCATTTCACTCAACTGATTCTCAATGTCTCCTATCGAATTTCGAACCATTTCTTTCTCGATTTTATCATCTTTAAGAAAATAGAAAATCACATAATTACCATTGGACTCTGCATATAGAAATGATTCAGGATTGAAACGAATGTCTCCTTTTTTTAATTTTGAATTGATGTGGATCAGTTCACTCTGCTCATTTATACTATTGTTCTCATTAGGATCGCAAGCATTTGCCGAAAGTAAATACCTGCTATTTTGAATAGTAAACAGAAAGTATGGTAGCGTACCTGTAATGAGGGTACTTCTTACTGAATCCAGAAAAGTATAAATATTCCATCTTCCTTCAGTATTTTCCATTATAAATCCAAAAAAGTAATTCCATACACCTAAAATCAGAAAAAGTATTAAAGGAAATCCAAGTTCTTTTAAGAGGGTCCAACTCTCCTTGTTCTTAAAAATCGGCAATAGTTTTAATGCTCTAATTGTGATATAGAGCGGTGGCATTAGGGCCAATAGATATATTGCCATTGTTACTTCATAACTAAACGGATCTGAACTGTTTGTATGCCGCGGTTTGTATAAAATGGTAAACAGGTAACAAAATACAGCAACGATTATTATTCCGATAAAAGGCTTGCGTAGAATATAATTTTGTGGAAATTTCTGTTTGAACCAATTTAAAGCACGATAGTTCATAATTTGGAATTGCTATTAAGTTTTACAGTATATAAAGATAAGTATAATATCAGAAAATCGATAAACACAAATTTCTACGATAATTCATCCAAAAACTGAACGACAAAAAGATATTCAACCAGCAATTCCTTCTTTATGTGTAAAGCTTAATCCTATCAATTAAAAATCTCATTCAACTTCTGCTCCAATTGGAAAAAAGTGTGAGGCAATGCAATGACCTTTAGCGAAGAATCGATTAAAAACATGCTTGGCGTAACAAATGTATTTAACTGACTGGCAACTGTTCCATGTAATCCATCGGTATCGCAGGAATTGATCCACGGATAAGCTCCATTCAATACCGCAGATTTCCAATAATTCAGATTGCTATCCAAAGAAACCGCTACAACCTCTAAACCCAGTTCTTTATAAGTATAGTATATCTCTGAGATTTGTGAAAGCATATTCACACTGTGCTTACAACTCCCCGACCACACAATTAGTAAAGTAACCTCACTATTCACATTGCTTAAATTCTGCACTCTTCCATTATTGGTATGATACAAAGGAATGTCAGGCACTTGCCAGCCTTTTGTGATTGCTTTAAAATTATTGATTCTGCGCTTTATTGTTTTGGTATTCAAAACATATTCACAAGTGTTTAGTACGCGATAGGCATCACTTACAATGTGGTAAACCTCAAAATATTCTTCTGCCGGGAAACGATTCATCAGGTAGTTGGCCATGTATTTCTGCGATCCTGGATTTAGTTCAGTCAACCAGAATAAATTGCCAATTAACTCCTTAATTTGTTTATAATTGCCACTACTTATTAGCTCATTAATTTTATGTGCCTTTAGGTATTTAGATACTTTATCGTAATACACGGGCGTTCCAGTAAGTAGTGAATCCGAAAAGGCGAAATAATCAAAGAAGTGTTTCAGGTAGTATTCATTAGCTTTTTGTCCTTTCAATTTTACATCCGGAATAAATTCTTGCTGAGCCAAAGCAAAACGTGCCGACCATGAATCAAGATGAGATCCCCATAAATCCCTAAGCAAATTGCGTTTTCGATTTTTTTAGATTTTTAAATTCCGAATACTTCTCTTTAAATAAAGAATCTTTCTCATTTAAATTCAGTAAATCTTCTCGTAAGTCCTCTATCGATTCATTCAAAATCGAAAATTCGGACAAATAATATTGGTATTGATAGTTTTCATCATTTTCTGGAAATTGCAGCTCTCCATTTTCCATAGAACCAGATAAGGAAAACCAAAAATCTTTTCTATCAATTTTAAAATCAATCTTATTGCCCTTATTGGCAATTCGATAAAAACCAGGGATTCCCTCCCAATTAAACCGAATCAAACCATTAAAATCAACCCTTGCACTGTCTACTACAAATACGCCTCCATCATCACCACTCAAAAGCAAGAAATTTTCACCTTTATAATCCAACATTTCACCTTTCAAGCTCATTTTATCTTGCCCAATCGCTGCCAGCGACACTAATAAAAACAGAATAGTAAGTAGTTTTTTGTACATATAACAAAATTGCTTATTATTTATAATTTCTCTTGTAAGTAATCGTAAAGGTACGTAATCCAATTATGCAATACCATAATTATATTTTTTTATCAGCAATGAACACAAAGTAAAAATTGTAACAACAAAACAATCAAACACTAAGCAAATACCCATTAATTCATTTGACAGGAATTTATTTTCAAAAATTCATTTTTTTCAGTAATTTAGAAATCCTGATTCCTTAGCTCAGCTGGTAGAGCACAACACTTTTAATGTTGGGGTCCTGGGTTCGAACCCCAGAGGGATCACTCAAAAATGAAGAGTTGCCAAAATATTGGTGACTCTTTTTTTATACCTTACACTTTACAGGATAGAACACTTATCTTGTAAAGGTTATGATTGAAGAATTTTGCGAGAAATCAACCATCCCACTGATCACGAAAATTTGTTTTTAACAAAGTAAGCTTCATCAATTTTGATCAACCTTCCTATTCTCCTCATGAACAACATTTTAATTGATTGTTATTTTTATTTATTCTATATAAATTTAGAATAAACAATTAACTTTTCAACATGGAGTCAATTAAGCTGATAATTTGGGATTTGGATGAAACTTTTTGGAAAGGAACTTTATCGGAAGGAGACATTATTCCTGTTCATGAAAACATTCAATTAATTAAAGACCTAAGCTCACGAGGAATTATCAATTCAATTGCTTCTAAAAATGATTTTGAAACAGCAAAAGCCAAACTACTTGAATTAGGAATTTGGGATTATTTTGTTTTTCCGCAGATCAATTGGAATCCCAAAGGAAAAAACATCAAGCAAATTATTAGTTCTGCGCAACTTCGTCCTGCCAATGTTTTATTTCTTGATGACAACCATTTAAATCTGGCAGAAGTAGTATTTTACAACCAAGGCATTTTTACAAAAGAGCCTGATTTCATACCAGAAATAAGCAAACACAAAGCTTTTATTGGAAAGGATGATACTGCGCTTAGCAGATTGCAGCAATATAAAATTCTAGAAGAAAAAGAGAAGGAAAAAGAACACTTCTCAGACAACATCCGTTTTCTGGAATCTTCGGATATTAACTTGGCAATTATCGAAGATTTAGAACCAATAACTGATAGAATTCATGAACTAATTAACCGAACCAACCAAATCAACTACACCAAGAAAAGAATTGATACAAATGAACTTGAGGTATTGCTCAAAAACTCTGATTATGAATGTAAAGCAGTAAAAGTAAAAGATCGATTTGGAGAATATGGAATTGTTGGATTCTATGCCTTGAACAAGACAAAAAATCATCTGGAACATTTTCTCTTTTCCTGCAGATCGATGAATATTGGTGTGGAACAATATATGTATGCCAAACTCAATTTCCCAGCATTAAAAAGAGTTGGTGATGTAACTGTTGAACTGAATTCAAAAGATAAACCACATTGGATCAAGGAGGTTGCCGATTGGACAGACGATCAGCAGAACACAGGTTCTTCATCAACAAGAATCTTTTTAAAAGGGGCATGCGATTTAAGACAAATGGCACACTATTTATCGTATAAAGATTTGGAAGTGGACACCGAATACAATAATGTAAACCAGAACAATCACCCCATTCCAAAAGCACATACCGAAATTCTTCTTCAGTCGGAAAGTTTGGATGAAGAAAATAAAAGTGAATTGATTACTTCCTTTCCATTCCTAGATCAACAGGTATTCGACACCAGAGTATTTTCCAGTAATTACGATATTTTGGTGTACAGTCTTCTGGTTGATTACACAATGGATTTGTACCAGTCGAAATCTACTGGAGTTAAAATTCCCTACGAGTCCTATTCCGATTTTGTAAATGAATCAAAAGCTGAATTTATTGCTCGATGCAAAAAGCATGAATTCAAAAATATGAATGAAACTTTTTATGATTTTTTCACTACAGAATATAATTTTATTGGACAGATTACTGAAGATAATCTAATCAAAAATCTTGAAATCATTCGAAAAAAAGTAAAAAAGCCAATCATTTTTATTAATGGTGCAGAAGTTGACACGCCAGCTACAAATAAATCAGAATATGGGAAAGCCAGAATCAGACATGAGAAAATGAACAAAGCTTTAGAAAAATTCTGCAACTCACACATTGATACCTACATTCTTGATGTGAGAGAATTTATTACTGAAGCTGATATCAATCATAGTATCAGACATTACAAAAGGTCAGTATATGAACATATGGCTAGTGCTCTCATCTCTTTAATTGAAAATATCAACGAAACAAAAGTTGGAAAGAAATGAAATTGAATATCATCTCAAACGTAGTTTGAAAATTCTTAGATCAACATTAAAAGAATTTGCAAAAAATATTCTTTTACGTGCAAGCTCTCTTTTTTAATCATCAATTGCATCAATATCTGTTATTTACAAAATATTCTTACCATAATTCTGTATTGATATTTCTTTTTAATTATATTTATTCTCGTAAATAATTAAAAAGACATGCAACGCATGATTTCCGCAATCGTCATTAGAATAGAAATTGATTAATGAGCTCATTGTACCAAAACATTCACCAAAATTTAATTGAGCTTTGCGGAAAAAACGACCCCAAAGCACAATTTAAGATTTATAAATTATACTACAAGGCAATGTATAATTCGTCCTTGCGCATCGTAAAAGACGAATTGGAAGCCGAAGATATTATGCAGGAAGCTTTTTTATCAGCTTTTAAAAATATCAAGAAGTATAAAGGTGAAGTTAGCTTTGGTGCTTGGTTAAAACGAATCGTAATTAACCGTTCTTTGGATAGCTTAAAAAAGAGGAAACTTGAAATCTTTCCGTTGGAAGATGGGTTATACAAGTTAAAAGAGGAGGAAAGTATTTATAAGATTGAGGATACCAAGGAACAAATTGATTTAATTAAAAAAGCTATAGACCTGCTACCAACAGGTTACCGTATTATATTGAATTTGTACTTATTGGAAGGTTTTGATCATGAAGAAATAGCAAAAATTCTAAATGTAAATGCTTCAACTTCAAGATCACAATTTTTAAGAGCCAAGAAGAAACTAATTCACATATTAGAAAAAGAGAAAACCAAAAAATTGCTGTAAACCGTTCTCTTATTGCCGTTAATACCAAATGAATTACACCAGCATAAAGTATTAACATATAAAAAAGAAGGTTACGTACAACAATTCGAATAAAACTTGTTTATATGAAAGAATTGGAAAAAGTACTTAGAGAACACAGGGAAGCATTCGATGATCATAATCCTGGGAATGATCATTTTGAAAACTTTCTTGGAAAATTGAACAATGAACAAAAAAAGAAATTTCTATTTGGGATGTCAAGACTTTTAAAAGTGGCTACAATAGCTATTTTTGTGGTCATTTCGGGAATTACAGGATATCAGATTCGTAAAATCCAATCTCCTGAAAATTTGGGACTCGGAGCTATATCTCCAGAATATCAGGAAGTTGAATTGTATTACACATCAAATATCGACAGTCAGTTGAGGATGATTGAACGAATAGGAAGCTTTGATAACAAAGAACATCAGAACATCTTATCAGAAGAACTGAAAGAGATGGATAAACGCTACAATCAACTGAAACAGGAATTAAAATTATATCCTGATGATGACAGAGTGATTCAGGCAATGATTGAATATTATCAGGTAAAAACCAATATTTTAAACAGAATTATTGAGCAATTGTACCAGGTAAGAAAACAAACAAAAACATACATGAATGTCTCGACATAATTAAAAGGGCAACCACTAATAACAAGAATTTAAAAGCATAAAATAAAACTACGATGAAAGCATTTAAAATTTCGGCTATACTACTGATTTTAGTTATGGGATTTGGATTCAATTCCTTTGCTACTGATGAATACGAGAAAGAAATTATTGAAATATTCTCGGCCAAACAAGGAACTGAATTAAACCTTAACAACAAATATGGTGATGTTGACATTCACAATTGGGAAAAAGATTCAGTTTCAGTAAAAGTTTTAATTACAATCGAAACCACCAGTGAGGAAAAGGCAAAATTACTTTTCACAAATATCGATATCAATATGGATAAAATTGGAGATGTAATTAAAGCAGAAACAAAAATGTCTACCAAGTTTAAAACTGGCAAGAAGTTTAGTATCGATTATGAAATTTTTATGCCAGAGTATATTAAACTTGATGTAGTCAATAAATTTGGAAATATCTTTATTCAATCGATAAAGGAGAAAGCAAACATTAACCTAAGTTATGGGAATCTAAAAGCAGAAAAGCTTCTGTATCCTGAAGAAAAACCTGTTAGCACCATTAACCTGGCTTATGCAAAAGCTACCATTGAAGAATGTAACAGAACCAAACTTACTTTAAAATATTCGAAGATGAATATTGGAACAAGTAAGGTGCTAATTGTTGTGAGTCGTTATTCCAAATTGCATTTGGATAATAATGAAACTGTTATTGCCGATTCGAAATATGATGCTTTCAACATTTTAAATACAGATGTATTTAGAGTAAATATGGGACAATATTCAGATTTTAGAATTGAAAATGTGAATCGAGCATTGGAGTTAAACCTTAAATATGGCAATTGTAAAATCAATAATGTCTCCAAAGATTTTGAATCGATTAAAGTGAACAACCAATACGTAGCAAGTAGGATTGCAATTGAAGAAGGAGCTTCATATTCACTTGAAGCTGAAACCAAGTATTGTGGCATCAATTATCCTGACAATGCACAAGTAATTCAAAAGGTAGTTGACAACTCAGAGACTTATTTGAAAGTAATCGTAGGAAACTCAACTGATCCTAAGGGGAAAGTAAAAATTAACAGTCAATATGGAAATGTTAGTTTAAGATAAAAAATACAAATTCGAAGAAACCTCTTTTTCTTATGAGAAAGAGGTTTTTTTATATAAAATCAAATTTTCATTGATTTTTTAAGAAAGGAATCGTCTCAATTCCTTCATATTATTGTAATTTTATGGCCTAAACAATAACAAACCTTAAAATGACTATTGCCGAAAGAGTAAACGCATTGCGTTTTCTAATGAATGAAAAAGAAATTAACGCTTACATCGTTACCAGCTCAGACCCACATATGAGCGAATATGTTCCTGACAGATGGACAAGTCGTCAATGGATTTCAGGATTTACCGGATCGGCGGGAACTGTTGTCATCACCGAAAACAAAGCTGGGCTTTGGACCGATTCAAGATATTTCGTACAAGCCGAAAAAGAATTGACAGACAGTAGTATTGAGCTGTTCAAAATGGGAACAGAAAATACCCCAACTCCATATCAATGGTTAGCTTCTGAATTAGATGTGAATGCTCATGTCGGATTCGATGGAACTTGCTTTTCAGTAGCCGAAACTCGCAATTTGAAAAACAACTTAGGCGACTTGGGAATTCATATTGTTGAAGAATTTGATTTAATCAATGAAATTTGGGAGGATCGTCCTGCTTTGCCTAATGGAGAGATCTTTGAACATGATTTAAAATATTCAGGCAAAACCAGATTCGCAAAGCTAACCAAGATTCGCAAGAAGATGGCTGAATTGGATTGCAACTATCATTTCGTAGGAAGTATGGATGATGTTGCCTGGATTTTCAATTTACGTGGAAGCGATGTTGATTACAACCCACTGGCATTGGCTTATGCACTTATCGAAAAAGAAAAGGCAACCATTTATTTGAACGAAGAAAAAGTACCCGATAATCTTGTTAGAACTTTGCTTGAAGATGAAATTGAGATTGCTGATTATGGAAGAATTTTTATTGATTTAGAAGAAATTCCTGGTTCTGCCAATGTGCTTTTGGATATCAATAGAACCAACTTAAAAATCTACAATTCCATATCTGCAAATATCATAGAAAGAGAAAATCCAACGCAACTTTTTAAAAGCACTAAGAATGATGTAGAAATTGAAGGAATGAAAAATGCCATGAGAAAAGATGGTATTGCCTTAACTCATTTCTACTATTGGTTGGAAGAAAATCTTGAGAATACAAAAATTACCGAATTTACGGTAATGGAAAAATTAAAGGAGTTTCGTTCTCAGCAAGAAGGCTTTATAGGTGAAAGTTTTGGTACCATTTGTGGTTATAAAGCTCATGGAGCACAGCCGCATTACCACACAACCGAAGAAAGTAATGTTGAGATTGAAAAAGAAGGTATTCTTTTAATTGATTCAGGAGCACAGTATCTTGATGGAACAACTGATATCACCAGAACAATTCCTCTTGGAGGCTTAAGTGAAAAGCAAAAGATAGATTATACCTTGGTGCTAAAAGGCATGATGCAATTGTCAATGGCAGTATTCCCTGTTGGAACACGTGGCTGTAACATTGATGCTTTAGCACGTATGGATTTGTGGAAAAACTTACGTAACTATGGTCATGGAACGGGTCATGGAGTTGGTTGTTTTATGAATGTACACGAAGGTCCGCAAAGCATTCGTCAGGAGTTAAAAGATCAAGCCATTTTAAAGGGAATGATTACTTCAAATGAGCCTGCATTATACCGAGATGGGAAATATGGAATTAGACACGAAAACTTAATTCTATGTAAAGATGCTGGATCGTCAGAATTTGGTGATTATTTAGAATTTGAAACCATCACTCTTTGTCATTTCGAAACCAAAGGCATAATTGTAGAGTTATTAACCCAGGAAGAAAGATACTGGCTGAACAATTATCACCAAAAGGTATATGATATTCTATCGCTAGATTTGGATGAGAAACACAAAGCATGGTTAAGAGAGAAAACACAAGCAATATAAAAAAACGCCTCCAAAAGAGGCGTTTTTTTATGAATATATCGTAACAATAACTTTACGACGTCCCCCTATATTTCTAAATTCACACAAATAAATCCCCTGCCAAATTCCCATATTTAATTGATGTTTTGTAATGGGAATAGTAAGTTCTGTCCCCATCATGGAAGCTTTTACGTGCGCTGGCATATCATCGGCCCCTTCCAATACATGTGTATAATAAGGTTCATTTTCTGGGACCAAGTGATTCATTATGGACTCAAAATCATCACGAACCGAAGGATCGGCATTCTCATTAATGGTTAATGCTGCTGATGTATGTTTGATAAACAAGTGCAACATTCCTGTTTCGGGTAAATCAGGTAAATTTCTTCTTATTTCCGAGTCTATTAAATGATATCCTCGCGAAAAAGCAGGTAAAGTAATTTCTATTTGTTGAATCATTGCCTGTCTATAGTTTCATATTAAAATATGTATGCTAATTTAGAAATTCGCACCAGTATTATCAAGCACTGAGCATTAACTATACTCCAAGTTTCAATAACAGCACAGCTTACCAATATTAGGAAATCATTAAAAAATGATTGATAACTGTAAAAGAAATTCCCGGCTTTTAATTCTGCTTTGATGGCAATCATGCAAAATATTCAAAACCGGGAACCGCCTTACTTACCTATTGATATGCTAATCTACTTTATTTCAATGCCTGATCCTTGCTTTCACCTTTACAGGATCAGAACTAAATATCTCTTTAACACGAGCAATCATTTGATTCTCTGTCATGTTATCCTCTGATTCAATTTTTCTCACTTTATCATTAAGATTGGTCTGTTTATTAATATGCTTTGCCAAATGTACTTTTGTTTCCGCAGGTCCAAACAAATAGATTTCCTCGGCGTTCGCCAGTTTAGAAGTGATATTCTCAAAATATTGCTTGAACTGATGTCTACGTCGGTGAGTCATTCTCTTTGCTGGATTAATAAACTGATTCCCCATTCGGGAATAAGCTTTTGTTTCTCCTTTAAAACGCACTCTTGTTTCAACTTCCGATTCAATTGTTTCAATCTGGCTATTGCCATTTTCAAGTGTAATAATGTAGGCTTTTTCGGTATCTAACCAAACTCCAATGTTTTTTTTCATCTTCGCCTCCTTTTGTATGAATAAATTCTAAAAAAATAAATTGAAATGCTTAATTCTTTTCAGGATTTTGATAAGGTTTACTCTGATAGGTTTCCAGAAGTAAGTCTAAATTAATATGGAAAATCACAAAGGTCATAAAATATTGATTTTACATGCATTAGAAGCCAAATCAGATCTATATTAAAAATACGAATAAATCTCAGCCATGTCAAGCAAGTTGGTAAAAAACAAAGCTTATTCATACAAAAATAAATGCGACAAAATTAGAAGTATTTGAAACTAAATTTTATTGATGAATTCGCTAAATCAGAACTTCATTGATCCAGTTAAATCTTCCAAAATTAGACCTAATAGCATAAAAAAAGAAGATCCAATAAATGAATCTCTTTTTAATGTTAATATGATATACTTTATCAAATTAAAGTGCTATGTAAATAATTTCTATTATCAATAAATTTGTTAATTTATGGTACAATCTGGAAGCGTTCCTGAACAAATACAAAACAAGCATCATCAATTGCATTGCAAACAGCATTGTAAGCTTGCAACTTTACCTTCTCTTCTCCTTCTACAGTAGCTGGATTTGGCACATCAAACACTTTCACTTCTGGATTTCCCTTTAATTCAGGCAAGCTATTAGAAAGTTCTTTATCAAAACACAATACATAATCAAAATTTTCCTCTTTTATTTCGGTTAAAGCTTTCGATTTGTATTCTGGAATGTCCATAACAGCTTCTGCCATGCTTTCTGTGCCAAAACACTAATTATTCCCTTTTCTAATCCAGCACTCCAAACTTTTAGATGTTTTTTACCATAGTAATTCAGCCATTTTTCGGCCATTTGCGAACGGGCTTCGTTCTTCTCACTTATTACTAAAACTTTTTTCACAGTTTTCTAATTTTATCAATTGGAGCAAAAGTAAAAAATTAATCAGTCAATTTTTTGAAACATTTAAGCTTTTGCTTTCTCAGCCAAATCCTCAACTTGCTTAAATACCCTCATAAAGTTTCCTCCCCAAATTTTATGAATATCCTCTCGAGAATAGCCACGCTTCAGCAATTCAATGGTAATATTCATCATTTGGCTAACATCCGCACAATCTTTTAATCCGCCACCACCATCAAAGTCTGTTCCAATCCCCACATAATCAATTCCAATTACTTTTATAATGTGATCAATATGATCTACCGCATCAGCAACTGTTGGTTTGTCCTTGGGATAATCTATTTGCAATTGTTTCCATTCTGCCCATATTTTCTGCTCCTCTTCCTTGGTCATTTTCCCCATTTTGCGATAACGCTCACGCAATTCCATTTCTTTTTTATAACGTTCGCTATTTTTATCCGGAGCTTTTACGTAATCATCCAATATACACATTTGAATAACACCTCCATTTTCGGCCAATGCTTTTAGCATTTCATCACTTAAGTTTCTGGGATTATCGCAAATTGCTCTTGCACACGAATGTGAGGCAATTACCGGGCTTGTAGACAATTTTATTACATCGTAAAATGAGCTATCAGAGATATGAGAAACGTCTATTAAAATTCCCAATCGATTCATTTCCTTCACTACCTCTTCACCAAACTTACTCAATCCATCAAATTCTGCACCATGACTATCTGTCGAAGAATCACATATATCATTATTCGAAGTATGACATAGTGTAATGTAACGTACTCCTTTCTTGAAATATCTTTCGACTTCAGAAATTTCCGTCCCAATCGGAAAACCATTCTCCAAGCCAATGTAAATTGCTCGTTTCGCTTCTTTTTCCAAGCGATATCCATCAGCTACATTAAGGGCAACTTCAGCCAATTCTGAATATTTATCACATGCAGCATAAATTGAATCAATCAATTCATCTGCTTTTTCTCTAGCAAACTGAATGTTTTCTGCCGTTCTATCTCTTTGCGATGTAAAAGCTGCGAAAAAGATTCCATCCAAACCACCTTTCTTCATCCGTGGAAAATCAACACAGCTTCCTCCTCTTTTGTATGCATGATATTCACTAATGTTGAAATCTTTATTTAACAATTGATATGGTGTATCAACATGAGTATCTATTGTGAAAGCATGATTGTGAATTTCAGCAGCTTTTTCTTCCTGAGTTTTACAAGAGGCAAAACAAAAAAGCAGAAACATACTTACAATCAAAAGTTTGTTACTCTTACCAAACATGATTTTTAAAGTTTTAGGGGTTAGAAAATATAAAGATATGATACTTACTTAAAACTGTAAGTTATTGAAGTGTTAATTAGATGATTTAATTTTTATGCAAAGCTTTCAATTTCTGTCTTTCCTTTTGTATATTCGGATTTCTGATTCATATGGTATCTTAATCCTGTTAAACTAAAAAACTCATGCTTCAAACCCTTTATAGATCAGTTGTTTTCTTTATTCTACTGATTCCTTTTTGTAGTATTGCCCAAAACACTAGTAAAATATCCGGAAAAGTTACCGATACCGAAAATAATCCCATTAGAGGTGCTCACATAAAAATCATTGAAACAAATATTGCAACAAGCACAAATAGCAATGGAAGTTTTGATTTAGCAATTGATTTTGATAAGAACTTTACTTTAAAGGTAACGCATATCTCTTTTCAGGATTATGAATTGCCAATTCGACTTAAAAAATCGGAAAATAGAGTCCTAAATATCAAGCTAAAATTAAAAGAACAAGAATTATCTGAAGTAACTGTTGAAACAGATAAAATCATTAGGGATAAAAATATTTCAATTGATAAAAAGCATCTGAAACAAATTCCGGTTAGCAGTAGTGGAGCTGTTGAACAAGTCATTAAAACTTTACCTGGAGTAAGTTCCAATAACGAATTGAGTTCACAATATTCGGTTCGAGGTGGTAATTTCGATGAAAACCTTGTTTATATCAACGAAATCCAAATATACAGACCCAATTTAATTCGTTCTGGTCAACAGGAAGGCTTAAGTGTTATTAATCCTGACATGGTTTCTTCGGTTCAATTCTCTTCTGGTGGGTTTGATGCAAAATATGGTGACAAACTGTCTTCGGTTCTTGATATTAAGTACAAAACTCCAACTAAGTTTGAAGCTTCTGCCGAGTTAAGCTTAATGGGTGCATCTACACATTTTGCCAATGCGTCAAAAAATGGGAAGATATCCTATATGGCTGGATTGAGATATAAAACCAATCGTTATTTGTTAAATTCTTTGGACACAAAAGGTGAATATGAACCCAATTACACGGATTTTCAGGCACTGGTTAACTACAAATTCAATTCGGTATGTAGCATGCACCTGTGGACTAGCTTTAGTCAAAACAAATACAATTTTGAACCTGAAAACAGGAGTACTTCATTTGGAACCATTAGTAATGCATTGAATCTTGATATCTATTTTGACGGGAATGAAAAAGATGAATTCAATTCGAACATTCAGGCAGTTACTTTTAAGTATCATCCCAACTCAAATTCTTTTATCCGATTAATCGGAAGCAGATACGAAAGCATAGAAGAAGAGAGGTATGATATTATGGGACAATACTATTTGAGCGATTTATTTGTATCTCAAGGAGGATCGCAATCAGAAAGTGTTGAAAATCTGGGAATAGGAACTTTTATTGATCATGCCAGAAACAAACTCAATCAAGAGGTTTATAATTTGGATGTAAAAGGAGATCATTCTATGGACGATTTATTTTTACAATGGGGAGTTGGAGTTAAAAAGGAGGATATTAGCAACAAAATTAATGAATGGCAATACCAAGATTCTGCTGGTTACTCAGTTCCAGTATCCGACAGTGAAGTTTTGCTGGCATACAATCGCAATGCAAACAATAATATTAGCTCAAAGCACTATAAATCATTTGTGCAAGCAACTCAAATTCTGGAAACAAAAAAAGGAGAACTGCAACTTACAGGAGGATTTCGTTACCATTATTGGGATTACAATAAAAAAGGATATTTTTCACCAAGAGGATCCATTCATTATATCCCAAACTGGGAAAACAAAGTAAAATTTAAACTCTCTGCAGGTCTTTATCAACAAATTCCATCTTATCGCGAAATGTTAATGATTAACGGAAATATTAGTCCTGAAGTCAATATCCAAAAAGCAATCCATTATGTTTTAGGTCAAGAATATTACTTTAAAGCATGGAATCGTCCTTTTAAATTTTCAAGCGAATTGTACTACAAGGATCTTCTTTCCGTAACTCCGTATGACATTGAAAATGTTCGTATACGATATTATGGTGATCAGGAGGCAGAAGGATACACGACCGGATTGGACTTGAGAATCAATGGTGAATTTGTTCCTGGAACGGAATCCTGGGCCAGTTTATCCATCATGAAAACAGAAGAAGATATTAAAGGCGATGAGAAGTCCTTTATACCTCGCCCTACAGATCAAAGATTTAATTTCTCAATGCTTTTCCAGGATTATTTACCTAACAATCCTTCTTACAAAATGCACCTTGCATTATTCTATGCTGGGAAACTGCCTGTTTGGACTCCCAAAAGGGGTAAAAATGGTGGAAGCTTTAGAATGCCAAATTATAGACGAATTGATTTGGGGTTCTCCAAAATTCTGGTAGATGAGAAAACAAAAAACAAAGGATTGTTACGTCATTTTAAGTCCATGTGGATTGGTTTGGAAGTATTTAATGTTTTAGATATCAACAACACTGTTTCATACCTTTGGATCAATGATATTTCAGGCAATCAATATGCAATTCCAAATTATCTTACAGGACGTAAATTGAATGTAAAGCTGAGTGCGAAATTCTAAAGAAATACTTTATTTCAATCCAGTTTTTAGCTATTTTGCCAATACTTTTAAGTTAAGGAAATATGTCGCTACATTTTTTGCATCCAAATTACCTTTGGTTTCTTTTTATATTATTGATTCCAATCATCATACATCTTTTCAATTTTAAACGTTACAAAAAAATCTTTTTTAGTAACCTTCGTTTTCTACAAAACCTAAATACCGAGAACAAAAGAAAATCAAAGCTTAAAAACCTGCTTGTTCTGTTGCTACGAATACTAGCTTTGGCATGTATTATTATTGCATTCTCGCAACCTTACATTCCTATTTCTGGAGAAAAAATATCGAATAAAAACAATGAATTAATTAGCATTTACATTGATAATTCGTTTAGTATGAATGGTAAAACTGAAAGAGGGAATGCTCTGGAAGTTGCCAAAAACAGTGCATTTGAACTTGTAAAATCATTGCCCGATTATGCTAAAATCAGAATCTACAGCAACGATTTACAACACTACTCTACTAGTTTAAATAAAAATCAAGCCATTGCGAGAATACAGGAAATAATTCCCTCTTCCAATTCGATAAAACTATCAAAAACAATAAATAATATCCGACTGGATTCACCTCTTGAGAAATTAGAAGTTTATGTACTATCTGATTTTCAAAAAACTCAAGCTGATTTCGAAAAACTACAAAAAGACAGTCTTTTAACGGTGAATTTTGTTCTCTTCCAATTGCAAGCTACAAACAATCTGGTCATGGACTCTTGTTGGTTCGAAAAACCATTACATTTTACTGGTCCTCAAAAAGAATTATCAGTTAAAATTTCGAATCACTCAGACAAAGATTTAAAAAAGATTCCGATTCAATTGACAGTAAATGATAGTTTGAAAACTGTGGGAAGCATTGATGTTAATAAAAGCTCATCTCAAATTACTAAATTGCGCTATAGCGATAGACAATTAAGCGTAATACAAGCCAAACTAAGCATTGAGGATTACCCAATTACTTACGATAACAATTTGTACTTTTCCTACAAAACCAATAAAGTAAATCATATTTTATCGGTCAATCAGAAATTGGAAAATCAGTACATTAACAAACTATTTGGTTCAGATAAAAACTTTAAGATTAAGAACATTAACAAACCCCAATTACACAATGAAACCTTTAATAAATTTCAGTTAATTATTTTAAATGAAATTCAAGATATTGAAAGTGGTTTCAAACAAAGCTTACAAACGTATCTGCAAAATGGTGGAAATGTGCTTTACATACCAAGTAAGCAAATTGAAACAAGTGTAAACCTATTCTTATCAGATGTTTTGGCTCCAAACTATTTGGAAATCGACTCCACTCAACAACGAATTTCAAGAGTTGAAACGAAAGCAAATCTATACCAGGATGTCTTTCAAGATTTAAAAGATAACGCACGTCTACCTGACATCTATAAATTCTACAAACTATCAACACCAAATAATCCAACATTAGAATCCATTTGGCTAACTGCGGGTTCTGAAAAATTATTTACAAGAATTCAATATGGGAAAGGACAACTTTATCAATTCAGTATGAATTTAAAAAGTGAATGGACAAACCTAATAACACACCCAATATTAGTACCTACTTTAATCAATTTGAGTAAAACAAACTCAAACTGGAGCAAAATCTATTACCAAATTGGAAAAAATAATACAATTGATTTAACAAACTCTTTTATCCCAAATAATGAAGAGCAGTTTCATATTAAAAATGATCGAATTGGCATTGATATTATTCCATTAAGCATAAACAGCTCAAACCAATCAACACAGCTTAAAACTGCAGATCAATTAAGGCTTTCAGAAAATTACACAATCACTCTAAACGACTCTATTATACAAACTTGCTCTTTCAATTATCCTAGAAATGAATCTCAACTTTCTTATTACGCAAAACAAGAAATTGAAAATAAAATTAAGGCCTTGAATGAAAACCATTCTGTAATTTCTTCTGAAAAAATGAAACTATCTGAGCTTATTAACGAAAAAAGAGAAGGAAGACAGTTTTGGAGAATATTTATTTTGTTGGCTTTAACATTCTTTTTGATCGAAGGAATACTCAAAACATTAAAAACATAAGCGAACATTTATTGTTTCACCATATAACCTCTATTAAAATTAATTAGATTTAGCCGTATTAACATATACCCAAAAACAAAATGATTAAATTAAATACGACAACAGAAATTAGACAATTGAAAAAAATACACAGCATTGCTGGTATTGGTTATTGGGTATACAATTATTCAACTAAAGATTTTTGGTGGTCTGAAGTGACTTACAAAATTCTGGGCTATCAAACTGGAAATGTAATCCCTACAAGAGAAACTCTAAAAAAGCACATTCATTCCGAAGATCTTGTTTTTTTTGAAGAATCTTTAAAACAAATGCAATTACAGCCAATGGAAATAGAATTTCGTTTCTATAAAAATGGTGAATTAAGATTAGGGAAAATTACAGGAGAAGTATACAGAGATGAAGATATTGTGGAAGAAGTTCTTTTCCAAGATATCACTGATATCAAAATAAAAGAGTTTGAAATTGCCAAAGCATGGAACAAAGCTCTTGAAGCAGAAAACCTAAAGAATGCTTTCTTGGCCAATATGAGTCATGAATTAAGAACTCCACTTAACTCAATCATAGGCTTTTCCGAACTACTTGAATCTGGAAACATAAAAGAAAATATCCCAAAATTTGCCAGCTCCATTAAAGATTCTGGACTTCAACTTTTAAAGATTATTGAAGATCTTCTTAAAGTATCAATGCTGGAAAGTAGAACTGCTAAGCCGGTGAAAAGGAATTTCAAACTTCAAAACATGATGAAGGATGTAAAATCCCTTACAGAAAAGCTTTTAATTAACAACAAGAAGGATCATTTACAATTAAATTTTCCAGATATTGAATCGAACCATGTAATCAAGTCGGATCAAAATAAAATAATTGGAATACTAAGTAACTTGCTGCACAATGCTGTTAAATTTACCGAGAATGGAAGCATAACATGCTCATACCGCTTCCTTAATCAAACCATTGAATTTTCAGTAAACGACACAGGAAAAGGCATTCCAATCAAATATCAATCTGATGTTTTCCAACGATTTAGAAAAGCAGATGAAAATGGACTAAACTACTTTGGTGGCACAGGTTTGGGTTTATATATTTCCAGATTAGAAATTGAACTTCTGGGAGGAAAAATATGGATTGCATCAGAAGAAAAAATTGGAACCACGGTAAAATTCAGTATTCCTAATGTTATCGATCAAGAATTGATCAACGAAACAGACTCTACTGTCAACCTATACAATTGGGAAAATTACACAGTTGTAATAGCCGAAGATCAATTTACCAATTATAAAATACTAGAAGCCTATCTACAACCAACTAATATTAATATCATTTGGGCAAAAACAGGTAAAGAAGCCATGACTGCAAGTCTTCAAAATCCGGAGGTAAATTTGATATTAATGGATATAAACATGCCTCATATCAATGGACTTGAGGCTACAAAATTGATCAAGAAAAAAAGGCCAGACCTAGCAATTATAGCTCAAACAGCATATGCATTGGATGGAGACAGAGAAAAATCATTAAAGGCTGGTTGTTCTGAACATTTATCAAAACCTTTTAATAAAACAGACCTTCTACTTTCCATGTCCAAATATTTACCTTAAATCCTTTATTAGCATCAAATTTACAGAACCTTATCTATAATCATAAATTCAACAGGAACTAACAATTGCATTTATGATAATAGTCATGATTAATATTTTTTTCGTTTTTTTCTATGTTTTTTCTTCTAAAAGCATTGGAAAATCAAAAAAATAGTTATAAAATTGGCATACTGAATTTTCAGAATTTAATCCTATTTTAAAAATCTTATAAATATTCCAGTTATGACAAATACAGCAACAATGACTGCTCAGGACTATATGAATAAGGAATCTAAGTTTGGAGCACACAACTATCATCCACTTCCAGTAGTTTTAGAGCGCGGAGAAGGCGTTTATGTTTGGGATACTGACGGGAAGCAATATTTTGATTTCCTATCAGCTTATTCTGCTGTTAATCAAGGACACTGTCACCCAAAAATTATTAATGCATTAGTAGAACAAGCACAAAAACTAACCCTAACCTCACGTGCTTTCTACAGCAATAACTTGGGTAAATACGAAGAATTTGTTACCAACTATTTTGGATACGATAAAGTATTACCAATGAATACTGGTGCTGAAGCTGATGAAACAGCACTTAAATTGGTTCGTCGTTGGGGTTACGATGTGAAAGGTATTCCAGAAAACGAAGCAAAAATTATCGTTTGTGATGGTAACTTCCACGGTCGTACAATTACTATCATTTCTATGTCTACTGATCCGGATTCATACAAAGGATTTGGACCATATACTCCAGGTTTTGTTGTAATTCCTTACAACGACACAGAGGCCTTAGAGAAAGAATTGAAAGATCCTAATGTATGTGCATTCTTGGTTGAACCAATTCAAGGTGAAGCAGGTGTTTACGTTCCAGAAGATGGTTTCTTGAAAAAAGCTTACGATTTGTGTAAAGCAAATAACGTACTTTTTGTTGCAGATGAAGTACAAACTGGTATTGCAAGAACTGGTAAATTATTAGCTGTTGATCACGAAGGTGTTCGTCCAGATGTATTGATTCTTGGTAAAGCAATATCTGGTGGTGTTGTGCCAGTATCTGCAGTTTTGGCTGACGATGAAATAATGCTTTGCATTAAACCAGGTGAGCACGGATCTACTTTTGGTGGTAATCCTCTTGCTTGTGAAGTTGCAATGGCTGCTCTTAACGTAATTAAAGATGAAAATCTTGCTGAAAATGCTGAAGCAATGGGTAAGATTTTCCGTGAAGAATTGAAAGCAGTTAAATCTGAAATGATTGAATTGGTTCGTGGTAAAGGTCTTCTAAATGCAGTTGTAATTAAACCTAAAGGCGGCAAAACTGCTTGGGATGTTTGTTTGCGTTTACGTGATAATGGTTTATTGGCTAAGCCAACTCATGGTCACATTATTCGTTTTGCTCCTCCATTGACAATTAACGAAACTCAATTGCGTGAAGCTATTGAAATTATTAAGAAAACAATGGCTGAGTTCGAATAAACAGAACTCCATAAAATACAATTAAGGGTGACTCCAAATCGGAATCACCCTTTTTCATTTTTAGATCAATCTATTTTGTAATAATAAGTTTTGTTCTAATCACTTTATCAGGATACTGAATGACTAGGAAATAGATACCTCCTGGAAGATCCTTCAAGTCGAATTCCAATCGGTCTGCATTAAAACTGCGTTTAATTTCCTTACTAAGAACAATACCTCCCGATGAGTTGAATATCCTCAATAAGCCATCATCATTCGTTGCAGAAAGTTCAACAAAAAACTCTCCCCGGTTAGGATTAGGATATACTACGATTCCCTTATCAGCAATCAAATCATCAATTCCAGTGGTAATAAATACTTGTTGTGATTTTTGACTATTGCCACAAGCTTCGTTTGATGCCGTTAATGTGACTACGTAACCAGATCCATTTGCATTATCCAACACGAAAGAATGCGAAGGTTCGAATTCACTACTTATGATTCCATCTCCAAAATCCCATAAAACGGAAGTTACATGTTCGCTCAAATTGGTAAAATGAACCTCATTGCGATCTGTTTCGAAAGTAAAATCAGCTACTGGAGGTTCCATTGGGCTTACCGATACCGTATTTGAATATTGATCTGAAAATCCTTCTTTGGAAACCTTGGCACGATATATTTTATTCTCGACAACCTCAGGAGTTACCAATAATTCTGCATTTTCGCCATCAAGATCTTCATAAGCATCATTTAGTTCATTGTAAACCTGCCACTGAATGCTACCATCAAATCCTGTTAATGTAATGTTAGATTTAGATCCGTAACAAACCAGTTCCGGATTGGCGCTTGCCTCTCCTGCTCTATTGGTTTTTGGTTCAGGTATTGTGAACATACTTGATATTTTCGAGATAATACCAGGACCTTCAAACTCCAACCTTGCACCTTGCACTTCCATATCACTGCTTGCCGTTAAATCGGTAAATTTTACAAGTCCCTCAACTGCTGTCTGAGTTAAATTACCTCCAAGGGCCCAATCTCCTGTATCAGCTTTACGCACTGTAATCATTGTCTCACTATCCGTATCACATATATTTCTATATTGATCTTGCAAATTTAACTGAGGCTGTCTGATTAATGGTTCTCCATTATTTGCAGGTGCTGATGGTTCCTTTTCAATAACCAGATATTTCGATTTACCATGGTGAATTGGTTGCTCAAATCGGGTTGTATCGTATAATCCAGAATATACATACATAGAATCGACTCCGTATTTCTGAAGAACAGAAGTTACCTCTGGATCGAAAGTAATTTGCCCTGGAACAGATATGTCATATTTTCCTTCCAAACTTCTTATACCATAGCGAATGTCAAATATCTTTTTGCGCCAAGTTGTATTCTCCGTAAAGGTAACCGTAAACATTTCATCAACATTAGCATTGGCAGCAGGTGTAATTATTGGTGCCGGTGGCCTTACAATATCAAAGCTATCTGAAACTACATTTGGAAGTCCATCTGAAGTAAAAAGTAATCTTGCTCCAATCACCTCATCCTCGCTGGTGGCACTTAAGTTTGTATATTGCACCACTCCTTCAGATGCTGTAATTGTTTTTATTCCTCCCAAGTTCCATAATCCTGAATTATCATTATCCGGATCAGCATATTTATCTACCAAAACTTCCGTACTATTATCTGTTATACAATTATTTTCATACTGGTCTCGCAACTGAATTTTAGGCTGTTGAACCAAAGTATCTCCATTATTTTCAGGACCAATTGGCTGATCAACCATCAACATCTTGGTTGTTACACCATGTCCGATTTTTTGTTCGACTTTAGCATCTGCATAACCATTTGCAATTACAACAATGGTATCAGTTCTTGCAATGCACAAAGTAGAGTCTTTTTCAGGATAGAATGTGATCGATCCAGCTTCAATTAAATAGGATGTATCCACCAAAGTTTCTCCTGCAAAACTTATAGAAGAGATGGAATCTCTCCAGCTTGCATTGTCACTTGCCTGAATTACAAATTCATTGTCAACCGTTGCGTTTTCTGCGGCAATTAGTTCTATGATTGGTACCGGAATTGTAAACAAATCAGATACAATAGAGTCTCCTGCAAAAGAAAATTGCAAATATGCAGAATCGATGGCTATTTCACTTGTAGCAATCAAATCGTTAAATAAAACTTGTCCATCTATTGCTTGTATATTTAGTGTTCCACCAAGTTCCCAAGCCTTGTCGTCATACTTCTCAACGCTTACTTGTGTAGAATTATCTGTAGTACAATCATTCAAATATTGATCAGCTAATTTCAATTCTGGTTGTTGAACAAGCATTTCACCATTAACATCTGGTCCTATCGGTTGCTTAAGAATTAAAATACTATCTGCAACACCATGCTGAATATCTTGCTGAACCGTATCATGAGCAAATCCACGCGATTGAACAATGATTTGGAAACTTCCACTTTTCTGTAGAAATTCTGAGGCTGATGGAATCAATTCCAATTCTCCAGGCTGAGTGAAATTATAACTCTCCTCCACCAACACACTGTCATTAACTGTAACTACATTAATTCTATTTCTCCAAACGGAATCCTCAATAAAGGTAATTTTAAACGGATTATCCACACTTGCATCAACTGCAGCTGTTAATACTGCTGGAGTTGCAACATCTGGAATATCAAATGGATCTGCAGTAACAGCATCAAGTCCTTCTGAACTAAACTGAATGATGGCACCCTCAATTGGCCCTGTTGAATAAGCCGATAAATCATCATAAGTTACAGCTCCATTTTCAGAAGTTTTTTCTATGGTACCTGCCAAATCCCAATCACCATCATCGCTTCTTGATGCTTGTATCATTCTATCATTATCGGAATCACATAAGTTTGAATACTGGTCATAGAACTCTAAAATTGGTTGTTGCTCCAACACATCTCCGTTCATAGGAGGTGCTAAAGGTTGTTGCGTAATTTGCATACTTGTTGCCACCCCGTGTCCAACAGTCTGTTCTACTGTAGCATCACTAAACCCTAAGGCTTTAACTACTATTTCGAAAGTTCCAGCTTTTTGAAGCAATTCCTCTTCTGAAACACGGAATACAATATTATCAGTATTGATGGTATAAGCTGAAGCAGGCAATGCGTTTCCTTGATAAGTAATCATTGTAATTTCTGATCTCCAATCATCTTCAAAATCAAAAAAGTCAATTGTAAAATCAGCATCAACCGTCGCATCAAATTGAGCCGTCAAATTTGGAGGATTCTTTAAAGCTGGAATATCAAACGGATCAGAATCTACAGAAGTAATTCCATTTCCTGAGAATATTAAATATGCACCAGTAACAGCATTAGCACTAGATGCCGTTAATTCACGATAATTGATCACTCCATTACTTACCGCTTGCAAGGTATCTCCTCCTAATGTCCAATCATTTGCATCTCCTCTTTTTGCTAGTACCTCATAAGTATTTTCAGAATCACAACTATTATTATATTGATCCAGTAATGAAATTTTAGGCTGTAAATCCAATTCTCCACCATTTACCAAAGGAGCCGTTGGTTGTGTTTCTATAATTAACGAATCAGGCACGCCATGTTTAATTTCCTGATCAACAGAAGCATCTTGATATCCTCTTGAATATACAAGCATTTGTTTGCTTGCCGCCTCTTGTAAAGTTGCATCTTGCGAAGGATCGAATACAATTTTACCAGCCTGACTCTTATTATAGGCCGTTTCAAGCAACATGGTGCCACCGTATGAAATTGAATCAATCTTGCCTTGCCATTCCGGATTTTCGGCAAAGGTAACATCAAATAAAGAATCTACCGTTGCGGTAGTAGAAGCAATTAATGAAGGTGCAAACAGAGGAGCTGGAATAAAGAATGAATTAGATTCCGCGTTTGTTAGTCCTGTGCCGGAAAATGTAATTGTTGCATCACTAACCATATCGGTACTCCCGGCAGTAAGATCGGTATAAGATGCAACACCGTTTGTTACCATAAGGGAAACTGTTCCTTCAAGAGTCCAACTTCCTCCACTTGCATTTGCTTCTACTGTTGTAGAATTATCATTTGTACAATCATTTTGATATTGATCCTGTAGTTTTACTACAGGCTGAGTTCTTAATAAATCTCCATTATTCTCAGGACCAAAAGGCTGAGTGGTGATTAGGATATCCGTTGCTACACCATGTCCAATTTCTTGTTGAACAGAGTCCAACAGATAAGAAGTTGATGTAATGTAAATGTATTCATTTGCTACCTGCTGTAAATTAGCCGACTCAGCTGGCTTAAATGTAATTTTACCTGTTACACTCGCATCGTAAGCCGCAACTGGGAGAACATTTGTGCCATATCTAATTTCTGTAATATTTGTTCTCCAATCGGCATTATCCGTAAAAGTAATTTCAAAATCATTATCAACCGTTGCATTCGTAGCAGCGGTTAATACTGGTCCCGCATTTAAATCAGGTATGTCAAATGTATTGGAATTAACAGTTGTTAAATCTGTTGCAGAAAAGCTAATAAAAGCTCCTGTTACCGGTCCTGGACTTGATGCAGTAAGGTCCGTATAACTTACTGACCCATTTGCTGTCGTTTTGGTTACGGTTCCCCCAATAGTCCAATCATTGGCATCTCCTTTGGCTGCAGTAATTTCAATAGAATTTTCACTAGTACAATCATTACCATATTGATCTCTCAAGGTAATTCCTGGCTGTGTAGCCAATTCATCACCATTCTCTGCTGGCGCAGCAGGTTGAAGAGCAATAATCATCTCTGCAGCAGCACCATGCTTTATCGCCTGTGAAACAGTAGCTGTTGCATATCCTTGTGCAAACACCTCAATATCTTTTGTTCCAGCTATCTGAAAATCTGTATCCTTAGCGGGATCAAAAATAATTTTTTCTGCTTGCGTTTTATCATATGCTGATTCTGAAATTAAATTTCCACCATAATGGATAGAATCAATTGACAATTGCCAAGTTGGATTTGCAACAAAAGAAATTTCAAAAGCACCATCAACAGTGGCATTTGAAGAAGCCAACAAACTTGGAGAAGCATCCAAAGCAGGAACTGTGAAAGCATCTGAAATCACATCACTCAAAGAAAATGATGAGAAAGTAATAGTGGCATTACTTACCTCATTGTCGCTGCTTGCCGTCAAATCATTAAAAGTAATTTCACCTGCGGTTGCAGTTAATTGCAATGTTCCTCCTATAGTCCATACCCCACCTGAAGCTGCGGCGTTAAGATTTGTTGTATTATCAGATGCGACAACATTTGCATATTGATCATGAATTTGAACGACAGGCTGAGTAGCCAAAGTTGCACCATTTGATCCAGGTCCAACTGGCTGTGTTGAAATAAATAATACACTAGCAATACCATGACCTATTTCCTGCTCAACAGTAGCATTGGCATAACCACTTGCAATAACGGTAATCGTTTTGGTACCTGCTGTTTGTAATATTATTGATTGAGAAGGTGTAAATGTTATTCTTCCTGCCACATTTGTATTATAAGAAGCACTCGGCAATGTCTCTTCTCCATATTGAATTGAACTAATGCTTCCTCTCCAACTTTCATCTTCGGTAAAACTTATAAAAAATTCATTATCAACCGTTGCTTCATTCGCTGCAGAAAGAGTAGGCGTTGCATTTACAGGAATATCAAAAGTATTGGAATTAACCGAAGCAAAACTGCCAGAAGAAAAAGTAAGGAATGCACCTGTTACTACTTCATCACTTGTAGCAGTCAGATCGGTGTATGTAAATTCTCCTGAAGCCAATGTTTGATTTGGAGAGCCTCCCAAAGACCAATTTCCACCATCACCTTTTGCAACAGATATTGCAGTGGCATTATCTCCTGTGCAGTTGTTTCCATACTGATCTTTGCTTCCTACTTTTGGTTGTGTGGCCAATATGCCGCCATTTTGAGTTGGTGCACTTGGCTGTGTTACAATATAAATGGAAGCAGGAGCTCCATGTCCTATTTCTTGTGATAATATTTTGTTGTTAAAACCATCTGAAGAAAAGACAAAATCCGCTATTCCAGCAGTTTGAAGAGCCGTAGATTTCGATGGATCAAAAGTAATCTGATTACCAATACTTTTGTCATATGCAGCTGCATCAACGGTATTCCCATTATAGGTTATGGAGGATATTTTGCTTTGCCATGAATTAGAATCTGTAAAAGTGATTACAAAAGTGTTATCTACTGTTGCATTACTTGCTCCAGTTAAATCAGGAGGTGAATTCAGTCCCAAATCAAAAGTTGTAGAATTAGCTCCTGTAACTCCTGAGGCTGAAAATGAAATAAAGGCTCCATTTACAACATCAATACTTGAAGCGGTTAAATCGGTATAACTTAAACTTCCTGAAGATACTGTTCCTGTTACAGTTCCTTGTAAATTCCATGCTGCAGAATCATTCTCACTTGCGGCAATTGACAAAGAGCTATTATTGGTACAAACATTATCATACTGATCTTGCACTTCAACAACAGGTTGAGTTTGAAATACATCACCATTGTTTGCAGGAGCAACAGGTTGAGTTGTCACAACCAATTTTGTTTCAGCTCCATGACCTATTGTTTGTGACACTATTGCAGGACTATACCCATCAACAGAAATCACAATATCAGCTGTTTTTGCAGTTTGCAATACAGCATCTGCCGCAGGATCAAAAGTAATTTTGTTGGTTGTTGAATTCACAGTATAAGCAGTTGCAGGTACAGTATTTCCATCAAAAGTTATTGAACTGATATTTGATTCCCAATCTACATTATCCACATACGAGATTTCAAAAACAGCATCCACCGTAGCTCCGGAAGCTGCAGTTAAATTTGGAGGCGTATTTAATCCCAGGTTAAAGTTTGCCGATGTAATACCAGTTAATCCTGTAGAACTAAAGCTAATGTTTGCATCAGTTATTTCCTCATTACTGCTTGCTGTCAAGCCAGCAAAAGTTAGTGTACCCGAATTCGCACTTTGATCTAAAGTTCCTCCCAATGTCCAGATTCCAGCATCATTCTTTGCCGCAGTAATGGTTCTCACGCCATCAGTACTGCACAAATTATTATATTGATCTAACACCTCAATAGCAGGTTGTGGATTTAAATCCCCACCATTAGATATTGGAGCTCCTGGCTGAGTAGAAATGGAAAGCTTGTTTGCTGCTCCATGATTAATGGTTTGAGATAAGCTGGCATCATTAAAGCCATCTGAAACAAATACAAAATCAGCAGTTCTTGCGACTTGCAAAGACGTAGACAACGAAGGATTAAAGGTTATCTGTCCTGAAGTGGTTTTATCATACGCTCCAGCATCAACACCATTTCCATTGTAAGTAATACTTGATATTTTTGATTGCCAACCATCAACATCCGTAAATGTTACGGTAAAATTACCATCAACATCTGCATTGCTGGCAGCTGTTAAATCTGAAGGTGTTGAATTCAATCCTAAATTAAAAGTATCCGAATTTGCACCAGTCAAGCCAGCACTACTAAAGCTTAAGTAAGCACCAGTAATTGCCTCATTACTGCTTGCTGTTAAGTTGGTAAATGACAATGATCCAGAACTAACATTTGAAGTTAGATCTCCTCCGAGACTCCAATTTCCAGCATCTCCTTTGGCTACTGAAACATTGGTTGAGTTATCATTGGTACAATCATTACCATATTGATCTTGTAATTTGATGGAAGGTTGAGTAGCCAATTGTCCGCCATTTACTGTAGGTGATGCAGGCTGTGTTACCATGATAATTTGTGTAGCTGATCCATGCCCAATGGTCTGTGAAACAGTTGCATCAGCATAAGTATCTGATTTTACCACCAAATTGGCAGTTCCCGCTGTTTGAAGAACTGAATTTCCTCCT
>NZ_BAZX01000034.1 GCF_001310955.1 Marinifilum fragile JCM 15579 | reverse complement strand
TGCATCAGTCTTCGAGCTGTTAATGTTCCTGTTCTACCAGTCAATGTTTGCGTACGACCTGTCATCTGCACCGTACGACCTGCCAACCGCACAGTATTTGTTAATAAGTGCATCGTTCGTGTTGATAACCGCACCGTACGACCTGCGAACGGTATCGTTCTACCTGTCAACTGCACGCTCTTTGTTGATATCCGCACGCCCAATGTTAATAAATGCAATGCATTTGGCAGAAATTAGCATGCATTTCCCCGCTTGTAAGGTTCCAATAACAGGATTGACCGTACATTTGACAGGTAGAACGATGCTTTTACCAGGCATGAGGCAAACATTAAAAGGTATGATTGTGCACTTGGGAAGTAAGAGTGTCTCTTTTGCATAAAGGAGAATTCATTTAGTAGTAGTAGTTAGTAGAGACGTAGCAGTGCTACGTCTCTACAGAAGAAGAAAATGTTTTGTAGATTATAATCAGAGATTACAAATATTAATTCCGATATTTTTTTTGATAGAATTTAGCCAAAAACAGAAAGAATTGACGATGATTTTAACTGCTTTTAAAATAAATTTTCACACGCAATCGGTTGAAATAGATAGATGATTAGAATATTAAAGAAATTATTCTTTAATTTGTAAAAGATAAAGGAGTCTTAAATCCGAATAGGTAAAAAGAGACGGATAAAATGGCAAATTTTCTTAATACAAATACTAATATGGATACCATAAAACACATACCCGAGAACGGGAAAACCAGAGTAGTAATTATTGGTGGTGGATTTGCAGGCCTAAAGTTGGCAAGGCAATTGGCCAACACAAAATACCAGGTGGTTTTAATTGATCGAAATAACTTTCACCAGTTTCAACCCCTGTTTTATCAAGTTGCAACTTCAGGGCTCGAGCCAAGTTCTATATCATTTCCTTTGCGAAAGATATTCCAGAAGAAAAGCAATGTGCATTTCCGAATGGCTGATTTACTAGAGGTAAAATCAGATCAAAATGAGATCTATACCAGTTTGGGAAAATTGAAATATGATTATCTGGTATTGGCAACAGGGGTTAGTACCAATTACTTTGGAAATAAAAATATCGAAGAGTTTTCCATTCCTATGAAATCTGTTTCAGAGGCAATTTTTCTTCGAAACTCAATTTTAAGGAATTACGAGAAAGCCTTGAATGAATCAGATCCGAAAAAAGCAGCCAATTACATGAACATTGTACTTGTAGGAGGTGGACCAACAGGCGTGGAGTTGGCTGGAGCTTTGGCAGAAATGAAATCTGAAATTCTACCGAAAGATTATCCTGAGCTTGATTTTAGCCTAATGAATGTCTACTTGTTCGAGGCTTCTGATAAATTATTGAATGGAATGTCACAAAAGGCATCGGCCAAAGCTCAGAAATTTCTCGAAAAACTTGGTGTGATTGTTAGAACCAATGCAAGGGTTGCTGATTACGATGGCTTAACCATTCGTTTGGATGATAATGAGGAATTTAAATCATACACCATGGTTTGGGCAGCTGGTGTTGCAGCACGTCCTATTAAAGGGATCAGTGAAAATGCGAGTGTACGTGCTGGAAGACTTCAGGTAGATCAATATAATAAAATAGTAGGTATAGATAATGTTTTTGCAATTGGAGATCTTGCCTACCAGATCGAAGGGAAATTTGAAAATGGGCATCCACAAGTTGCGCAGGTAGGACTTCAGCAAGCAGGAAATTTGGCAAAGAATTTTAAAAGATTGCTACAGAATCAGGATCTCAAGGCATTTCATTATAAAGACAGGGGTTCGATGGCTACCATTGGAAAAAACTTAGCTGTAGCTGATCTTCCTGGAATAAAAATGCAAGGATTCCTTGCCTGGGTATTGTGGTTGTTTGTACACCTGATGGCAATTGTTGGTGTAAAGAATCGTTTTTTCATTCTTATCAATTGGGTGTGGAATTATTTTACCTCTGATCAATCATTGAGAGTTTTAATTCGACCTAAAAAAAGAAGTTTCACCGATAAGGCCAGCCTAAAAATGAAAACTGATAGTATGATAGCCTAAAAAAATTAAAATATTACATCCTCAAAAGTGCCGAATATAAAGCAATTCGGCACTTTTTTAATTTTTGGCACAGGCTTTGCAAAGATCTTATCAAAGTATACCGGTTATTTACTTTACGGATTCATCCCTACCAAAGGATGACGATATTTTGCCAGAAACATTAGCAGACTGTAATAGTTTGCTACTGCCACTCAACGGAGAGCAGAATGGCTTTCACCATTAAATACCAAAACTATGAGAACGACAAAATATTACAGGTTGCTTGCCAGTATAGTATTGGTTTCAACACTTACTACATACACAACAAGTTTATTTGCTCAAAGAAGATCTTATAACGAAGAGGCTACCCGTTACGAGGAAAGAAAAAGAAATAAGTCTTTTGATGAAAATAACAATAGAAACAAATCTAAACGAAGTTCATACAACTATAATGATGATCACAGATCACAAAGACATGATAGCAAATACAATAACAACAAATCACATTACCATAAAAACAATCATAATGCACACAAGAAACACAATGGGCATAAATATCACAAACCTGGACATGTAGAATATAGACATTATCATGGTGATCATTACAGAGCTAATCACAGGCATCAAGAACCTTACTACAGACACAAATACTACTATAATAAACATGGACATAGCTGTTACAATCATTCAAAATATGGTCAAGTAATTTGGAGATTTTCTTGTGAACCTAGAGTAATTCATCATCAAAGTGGTGATTATTATTATACCAATGGCTGTTATTATAGATTCTATCCTGAGTTAGGTTTTATTCTTGTGGAGGCTCCAAGCACGGTTTACTTTTCTCATCTGCCTAATGATTGTCATAGAGTCAAAGTTCATGGAGGAGTTTATTATACCGATGGAGATTTGTGTTTCGAGAGACATAGAAAAGGATTTAGATTGGTTTCAATGCCAGAAGGAATTCATTTTTCAATACAATTCTAATAATTATTTAACAGTATTGATTTGAACAGCAAAACCTAAAAGTAAAAATAAAGGGGTTTGATTTTAAATTACACCAAAAATTGCATCAGTTTTTAAATAATTACACCCCTTTAGTGAGAAAAAATGACGTTTTACAGATAGGTTGACTAAAAATAGGGCATTTCTAAAATCTAAATATTTTCTTTCAGATGCTACCTCAATAAAAAAGAGGATTTATGAAATAAAAAATGATGATTCCAAATGAAGATCACCTCTAAAAAGGGGGTGCTTGAAAAAAATAAAAATTTGACCGTCGAAAACGGTTTCGAAAAGCTGTTGCAAAACAGCTTTTTTTGTTGTCCCCAAAAAGAATAAAAACTTCCCAACCTCCTGATTTTATTGACCTCTTGAAAGATTTTTGATAGTTATTCTAAAAATGCAAAACTTTTTGGAAAATGGATGGGTTCAGATCTATTTTTATCACAACAACTAGAAAAAACAACAAATATTTATAAAACGCGGTATTATGACTAGGGAAGATTATAAATTAGATCCTAACAAACTGGTTCAGTTTCTTAAAAAACCAAGTTCGGAGTTTACAAAGGAAGATTTGATTGAATATATAGTGGAGAATGATATTAAAATGATCAACTTCCGCTATATCGCTGAGGATGGAAAGTTAAAAACACTAAACTTTATTATAACTGGTTTAGATCATCTTGATAGTATTTTATCGACAGGTGAACGTGTTGATGGATCAAGCTTGTTCTCATATATTGGAGCAGGATCAAGTGATTTATATGTAATTCCTAGATTTAAAACTGCATTTGTTAATCCATTCTCTGAAATTCCAAGTTTGGATATTCTTTGCTCATTCTATACTGCAGAAGGAAAGCCTCTTGAAAGTGCTCCAGAGTACATTCTTAAAAAGGCAAACAGAGAATTTGAGAAAGCCACAGGTCTTAAGTTTAAAGCAATGGGTGAGTTAGAGTACTATATTAAAAGTCCAAATCATACACTTTACCCAGATGTTGATCAAAAAGGATATCACAGCTCTCAACCATTTACAAAATGGGAAAACTTACGTCGCGAAGCAATGGTATTAATTGCTCAATGTGGTGGTAAAATCAAATACGGTCACTCTGAGGTAGGAAGTTTTACCAGTGGTGATGACGGATATGAGCAACATGAAATTGAATTCTTGCCAGTAGAAGCTGAAGATGCAGTAGAACAATTGTTAATTGCAAAATGGATTGTTAGAATGCTAGCTGCAAGAGAAGGTGCATTGGTAAGCTGGGCACCAAAAATCACTGTAGGTAAAGCAGGTAGTGGTCTTCATATTCACATGTTAGTTGAAAAAGATGGCAAAAACATCTGTATCGAGAATGGCAAGTTAAGTGATACTGCTAAGAAGATGATTGCCGGAATCATGGATCTTTCGGGTGCATTAACAGCATTTGGGAACACCATTCCAACTTCATATTTAAGATTAGTTCCTCATCAAGAAGCTCCTACATATGTATGTTGGGGAGATAGAAACAGATCTGTATTGGTACGTGTTCCTCTTGGATGGGTTGGCGCTACTGATATGATTAAGGATGTGAATCCACAACAGGATGCCGATCCAAGAGATTTCTCAAACAAGCAAACATTCGAATTCAGAGTTCCTGATGGATCTGCAGATATGTATCAATTGATGGCAGGTTTAATTGTTGCAGGACAGCATGGATTGCAAATGGAAAACAGCTTGCAAAAAGCTGAAGAATTATATGCTGATGTTGATATTTTCGCTCCACATTACAAAGAAAAATTAGAGAAATTGGAACAACTACCAACTTGCTGTTGGGAAAGTGCTGATTGTCTATTGGAGAAGAGAGGAATTTTCGAGAAAAATGGAGTTTTCCCAAAAGGAACAATCGATTCTGTTGCCAAGAATTTAAAACTATACGAAGATAATGGTTTAAATGACAGAATCTTGGGCAATGTAGATAAGATTATGGAAATCGTTGAAAAATATATGCACTGCATGTAATAGAATTATATTAGAAATTAAAAGTCCCGTAAACATTATTTACGGGACTTTTTTATTATTGGAGATTTGATCAGAGTTAATCCTTATATGCAAAAGAATATGATTCATTGTGCTGCGATTCGTCCAACCCTTTTTTCTCAGAATATTCAGAAACTCTTAATGGAACCATCAAATCTGTTAACCAATATAGAAGATAAGAACCTCCAAATGTAAATACTCCTACAGCAATCAAAGTCAACATGTGCATTAAGAATGTTCTAAGTTCACCATGAATTAATCCAACTTCTTGTGCAAAAACAGAGGTTAAAATCATACCTGTGATTCCTCCCATTCCGTGAGCAGGGAATACATCTAAAGTATCATCCAATGAAGTTTTTCCCTGAAGAGTAATGGCATAATTACTAATAATTGATGCTACTACCCCAATTGTTATTGAAGCTCCAACAGTTACAAATCCTGCAGCAGGCGTTATTGCTACCAATCCAACTACCAACCCGATTGCAGCTCCTAGTCCCGAAGGTTTATGACCTCTTGCTCCGTCTAGGAAAATCCATGTTAACATGGCTGCTGCTGATGCGGTATTGGTATTAAGAAGAGCTAGTACAGCTGTTGATGAGGCCTCCAATGCTGAACCTGCATTAAAACCGAACCAACCAAACCATAACATTCCTGCACCAAGCAGAACGAATGGAATGTTTGATCGTTTCTCGTTGTATTTTGATTTGGTTCTTTTTCCTAAAAACATTGCTCCTGCCAATGCTGCAAAACCTGCGGACATATGCACAACCGTTCCTCCTGCAAAGTCTAGCACTCCTAAATTACGAAGGAATCCATTAGGATGCCATGTCCAGTGTGCCAATGGTGCGTAAATAAATATTGTAAATAGACTAATGAATATCATATAGGAGCGGAATCGCACTCTACCTGCAAATGATCCTGTAATAAGAGCTGGGGTTATAATGGCAAACTTCAACTGAAACAAAGCAAATAATGCGAATGGGATGGTAGGTGCCATTTCAGGATGTGTTAGTCCCCCAACATTTTTAAACATCCAAAAGGTTAAAGGATTCCCTACTAGGCCAAAACCTTCTTTCCCTATACTGTCGCCAAAGGCCAGACTAAATCCACATATGATCCAAATGATACTTACAATTCCCATTGATACAAAGCTCTGTAGTATCGTAGATATAATGTTTCTTGGATCTACCATTCCTCCATAGAAGAATGCAAGACCTGGAGTCATTAAGAGTACTAGAGCAGTAGAAGTAAGCATCCACGCCACATCTCCAGCTACAATGTTAGGATCGCCTGATCCAAATTCAATTCCCGGGACAAAGATTCCCACAATCGACACCAATACTAACAATAGTAAGGCGTAAAACCACTTTTTACTGTTTTTCATCTGTATTAGATTTAAGGGTAAAATAAACAGAAAGGTGTGATTATGAATTGTGGTCCGTCAAATTTTACACTTGCGATTCAAAAATACACATTTTTTCACAATAGAACAACCTACAGATAGGGGGTGTTTGGTTTTTAATGTATTTTATGGAGATTGCACCCCATTTCAAAATAGGGGATAATTGTATTTACCTGTAATTTATGAAGATTTGTGTATAATTTTTATGGATGCTATCTTCGAAAGAAATTTTTTAAAATATGAATGTACAAATTGAAGAATCCTGGAAGGAAAAACTAAGTGGTGAATTCTCGAAAGAGTATTTCCAACGCCTGGTTCATTTTGTAAAAACAGAGTATCAAAGCAAGAAAATTTATCCGCCAGGAAAATTAATTTTTAATGCCTTCAATAAATGTGCATTTGATGATGTAAAGCTGGTTATCATTGGACAAGATCCTTATCATGGGTTTGGACAGGCTAATGGCTTATGCTTTTCAGTAAATAATGGTGTTGCTCTCCCTCCTAGTTTGCAGAATATCTTTAAGGAGATCAATTCAGACTTAGGATTAAACATGCCAAATAGTGGAAATCTCGAAAAGTGGAGTGAACAAGGTGTAATGCTATTGAATGCAACACTTACCGTAAGAGCCAACCAAGCTGGTTCGCATCAAAACAAGGGTTGGGAACAGTTTACCGATGCAGTTATAAAATGTCTTTCAGAAGAAAAGGAAAATCTTGTTTTTCTACTATGGGGATCATATGCCCAGAAAAAAGGAGAGCAAATTAACAGATCAAAACATTTGGTTTTGAAATCACCTCATCCGTCACCCTATTCGGCTGACAGGGGATTTTTTGGAAACAAACATTTTAGCAAAGCCAATGCATATTTGCAAGACAAGGGAAAGGCCCCAATTGATTGGAGCCTTTAATTAATCTTTTTCTATATGGAGCTGGTGAATAATGAATTTTCCGTTTTGTTTCTTCGAGAGAAAACTTAGTCGGAAACTTCCCTTTTTGGTAATTAATTCTCCAGTGGCATATCTTGCACCGGTTTTACCCCCGGCATGTTTCTTTTTAAAATCAGTTGGTGGATAGTCTCTAAAAAACTTATCAAGTATTTGTTTTGCTTGAGATTTGCTGTAACTGCCTTCTTTGTCTTGAATCGAAAGTTGAATTCTATCGCTAAAATAATTGGATAAATTCTCACAATTTCCTTGTTTGAAAGCCAGAATTAGGTTTTTAGGCAAATCATTCTGCGTTTGCGAACTTACATCAGTTGCAGAAAACAGAACAAATAGAATTCCAATAAATATGTATTTAATAATTCTCATCTGAATAGTTTTAATTCATTATCATTTACCTTTACACAAATTCTGTGCGAAAAACATACCGCAAGATAAAAAAAATCTAATCGAGAACCTGATTTCGAGCAGATAATTGATTATGCCCTGCTGATGAAAGACATGATATAGTGCGGTATTGCAAGGATTTAAGTTTAATAACATTGGAACTACCATATCGTGATAAACAGATACTTATGAAAGCAACTCTATTGGTAATTGGAAAAACAGATAAAGACTTTGTAAAAAAAGGTATTGACGAATACCAAAAACGCTTGGTGCATTACCTTCCGTTTGAATTTAATATTATTCCCGATTTAAAGAACACAAAAAATCTTTCTGAAAGTCAACAAAAACAAAAAGAAGGCGAATTAATTCTAGAGAAACTAAAACCTACAGACACACTAATTTTATTAGATGAAAATGGCAAAGAGTTCTCATCTGTAGGATTTTCGAAGTTTATGGAACAGAAAATGATTAGTGGAACTCGAAATCTTGTTTTTGTAATTGGTGGTCCTTATGGGTTTTCAGAAGAGGTATACAAAAAAGCTCAAGCTAAGGTCTCATTATCGAAAATGACATTCTCACACCAAATGATTCGTATGATTTTTATTGAACAGCTTTATCGTGCTATGACCATTCTAAAAGGAGAACCTTATCATCATGTTTGATGGTTTAATTGAATTATGCTAATTTGTGAGAGGTTTAGCATGAAATTTGTTAATCCAAACCTAAATTTCAAAACTATCAGCATTGGAAAATAAACTTCTCAAATACATTCTAGGAATATCAGTACTGGTATTTTTCGGATTGGCACTCACTTCCGATTATATTTTTAACCGTGAAGATAGCTTACTGCAATCAGCAAAAAGAATTCAAAATGTTTTTAGTAAAAAAGAACCTTCACTAAAGAAAGATTTAAATGAGTTACGCAATGCAATTGTCAATAAAAATGGCGGATTAAGTGAATACAATAATTTTACGGAATTTGAGCATGATTTAAAGAAAGATGGTTTTGTTTTGTTAGCCTTTAAAGGCGACAGCTTAGGGTTTTGGAGTGATAACTCATTCATAGTCCCAAAACCGGAAAGTCTAAAAGAATCTCACGGAAGTGTTAAAAGATTCGAAAATGGCTGGTACTATATCCAAAGACAACAACTAGACAGCATAGATTTGTATGGTTTATTTCTTATTAAAAAGATTTATCCCTACCAGAATAAGTATTTGAAGAATCATTTCGATCGTGAATTTGATATACCGGCTGAATTTGAAATATCATTAGATCGAGAAAATGGAGTTCCGATTTTTGATAAAGATGATAACTTTCTGTTTTCATTACAGCGTAATAATTATGGCTACAGTGCTCCAAAAGCTCAAAATCGGATTGGAGCTTTTTATGCTATTTTCATACTCCTGCTTTTAATTCTGATTAGCATCCAAATTCTGGAAATTAGAAATGTGAAAATTGGCTTAAGCACACTTTTTATTTGGGGAATATCATTATTATGTCTTCGATATTTGATGATACAATACTCCTTCCCAGATGTCTTTTCCAATTTGGAAATATTCTCGCCAACCCTATATGCACGCTCATTCTTCTTTCCATCATTGGGAGACTTTTTGCTGAATGTTCTATTCCTTTATCTTTTCATTTATACCTACTCATCATACGGATGTAAATATCATCTACTTAAAGGAGTATCAAAAACAGGAGCAAGCATACTGTTTGTTTTGTATTTAATACTGTATTGGGTATTTTTTTACTCGATTCATGGATTAGTAAGTAGTTTGGTATTGGATTCTAGCTTCAGTCTACAAATGTTTGTTTTTCAAGATTATGGAATTTATGTTTTTGTTGGATTTCTGATTTTACTTTTACTAATGTATTCTTTAGGGCACTTTGCTTACCTTATTGCTGCCTTATCCAGATCAAGATGGAATTTGTGGAAATACTTGATATACGTATTTGCAATTTCTATTCCAGCTATCGCATATCTTTTTCTATACTCATTCGAACCTCAAAGCTATCTCTTTTTAATCTTACCATTAATCATTTTGTTACTTGTTGGATTTGCAAGCTATAAAGCTGCAAAAGGAAGCTACTACTCATTAATGATTATTTTACTATTATTTGTAGCCATAGCTGTAACTGGAATAATAAATGTGCTATCAGAGAAGAAGGAAGCACAAAATCGATTGGTAACGGCAATGAATCTTTCTACCGAATATGACCCTACTTCCGAAAATTTGTTGGTTCACTTACAAAAAAGTCTCGATTCCGATGAGAGCTTGAAACAAATGTGTCAGCATCCTTTTAGAAATGAAGTACGCATAATGGATCACATTCAAAATAGATACTTTTCAGGATATTGGGATCAGTATTATCACCAAATCACAATCTGTAACGAATCTGACGATCTAAGTATTGAACCAGACAATAATGTCAGAAATTGTTTTGAGTTTTTCGAAGAGATGATTCTTCAATCGGGTGAAAAAATTCCAAATACAAAATTTTATTATTTGAATGATTTTGATGGAATGGTTTCCTATCTGGGAAAACTCGAATTTAAAACCAAAAGAATGGGCTTGGTTCGGATTTTTATTCGCCTTGATTCCAAACTTGGCAATGAAGGGATTGGATATCCAGACTTATTACTGGATGAAAAAGTGATTCTAAAACAAAGAGGGAATGAATATTCTTATGGAAAATATAGTGATGGTAAATTGATTGCTTCCTCAGGGAAATTCAATTATTATATGAATGAGAAGGTATTTGGAACCAATAAAGAGAAATCATTCCATGTAAAACTGGACGATTATGACCATCTCGTCTATCATTTCGATAACAATACAGTTGTGGTCAGCTATCCTCTTGTCAACTGGTATAACAAAGTAATAACCGTTCCATACATTTTTGTATTCCTGTACTTATTTGGCATGTTTATTTGGCTTTTGAGCCGATTCCCATGGAAATTTAAATTCAACATGAGCTTTAAGTATAGAATACAATACTCAATTGTTGGATTGTTAATGCTATTCTTTTTACTGTTAGGAGGTGGCACAGTTTATTATACAATTGAAAGAACAGAAGAACTAAATAACAGAAAACTAGAAGAGAAATTACAATTGGTAAAACAAGAAGTAACTTCGAGCTTAGGCGAAAACTTAAATGTAGACTTTTTAACCGATCGCCTGCGCAGACTTTCCAGCTTAATTTATGCAGATATTCATTTGTATGATTTATCAGGAGAACTAATCACCTCATCACGTCGTGAAATATTTGACAAGAAATTACAGTATAACAAAATGAATTTTGCGGCCTATTACCAATTGTTTTTTAAAGAAAAAACAAGTTTCATTCACAAGGAAGAAATTGGTACAATGTCGTATTTATCGGCCTACGAAACCATAGTCGACGAAAACAACAAAATTATAGCATTTGTAAACCTTCCTTATTTCACAAAAAGTCAGGAGCTGGAAAAAGAAATGTTCAACCTGATTTTAACAGGAGTTAACTTACATGTATTCATGATTTTGTTGGCCATATTCCTTTCCGTTTTTATTTCCAATAAGATTACATATCCACTAAGAATTATTCAAAACAGGTTAAAAGCGACTCGATTTGGTTCGTACGGTGAAAAAATTGAATATTCAAAAGATGATGAGATTGGAAGTCTAATTAATGAATACAACCAGATGCTGGCTGAGCTTTCCGAAAGTGCAGAAAAATTGGCTCGCTCGGAAAGAGAATCTGCATGGAGAGAAATGGCTCGTCAAATTGCTCATGAAATTAAAAATCCTTTAACTCCAATGAAGCTAAGCATTCAATTTTTGCAAAAACGCTTTGAAGAAAAATCGGAAAACAGAGAAGAGCATTTGAAACAAGTAAGCAAAACTTTAATAGAACAGATTAATGCTTTGTCTTCAATTGCAACAGCCTTTTCAAACTTCGCAAAAATGCCAACGGCAAATAACGAACCTTTGAATCTTGTTGATATATTACATCATGTTGTTTCCTTGTTTAGAAACGATGAACTAGATTTAAAACTTCAGCTAAACGGAATTGAAACAGCCAATGTATTTGTGGATAAAGAGCAATTTATTCGCGTGTTTGTAAATTTGCTAAACAATGCCATTCAATCTATTCCTGAAAATAGAAATGGACAAGTAATTGTAGAGCTTGAAGAAGAAAAAGAATACTTTAAAGCTTGTGTTATTGACAATGGGAATGGAATTAGCGATGATATAATGGAAAGGTTATTTTATCCTAATTTCACCACCAAATCGGGAGGAATGGGATTAGGTCTGGCCATTGTTAAAAACATCGTTAAAAACGCAAAAGGTGAAATTTGGGTAGATTCGGAACGAGGAGTCGGTTCATGTTTTAACCTTAAAATTCCTAAAAGACGAGAGGAATAATGAAACTGAAAATATTACTAGATAATAATGCAGCTGAAGGTTTTGAATCGGTTCATGGATTTTCGGTTCTTATCGAATCCGATAAGAAAATTTTATTCGATGTAGGCCCAAACGAATTATTTGCAAAGAATGCCAAACAGTTGGGTGAAGATTTTTCTGATATCGATACTGTAGTGCTAAGTCATGGACATTGGGATCATGGAGATGGTTTAATTTACCTTACAGATAAAGAATTGATTCTACATCCGGATTGTTTTATTACCAGACATCGCAAAAGAAATAACACTCATGTAGGTTTATCCACCAGCAAAGATGAACTTTCGAAGAATTTTAGAATTAAGGAAAGCAAAAAACCTTTATGGATTTCTGATAGTATCTTGTTTTTGGGAGAAATTCCTAGATCTAATGATTTTGAATCGAAAGAAAGTCCTTTTTTACTACCTGATGGATCGCCCGATTTTGTCTCGGATGATTCAGCAGTTGCCATCACTAGCAATAAAGGCTTAGTTGTGATTAGCGGCTGTGCCCACTCAGGCATTTGTAATACGGTTGAATATGCTAAAAAAGTAAGCGGGGTCAATACTATTTATGCTGTAATTGGAGGTTTTCATTTAAAGGAAATCGATGAACTCACCATGAAGACAATCGAATATCTTAAATCTGAAAATATAGAAATTCTGGGGCCAACCCATTGTACAAGTTTTAAAGTCCGCCATGAATTTGCAAGACACTTTAATCTATTAGAATTGGCCTCTGGTGTAGTTTTAGATCTGTAATTACTTCACCTCATCCATGGTAATTAAATTATTCAGAATCGCATAAACAGTTAACCCAGAAACAGATTTAATTCCAAGCTTTTGGGTTATGTTTTTTCGATGAGTAACAACTGTATGTATACTTATAAACAACTGATCAGCAATTTCTTTATTGGTTAATCCCAGGGCAATGTGTTTCAATATATTTTGCTCTCGTGAACTCAGAGTCTCATTGGACTTATTAGTTCGCTTGTTTTCTGCCTTCTTATTCACTATCTCCTCCAAAACATCTATAATTTTAGATTGATTATCCTTATGGTGAATAAAAGCATCCGCATGGTATTTGTCCTTAATTGACTTGTCATCCGATATCAATACCAGACTCATTTTATTGGCCTTGATAAAAGGCTTTTTCAAATCTTCACAATCTGAATCAAGCATATTAGGGTTGACAATTAAAATATCAGGCTTTAACCTGTTCACAATATCACACAGCTCCATTTTATTCGAAACAGACTGAAGAATTTCAACATTCTCAAGCTTTTGACTTACCGCGCCAAGTCCTTTTCGAATCAAACAAGTACTTTCTGCTATTAGTATAGAAATTCTAGGCATAAATGAGCATTAAAACAGGTTCTTAATCGATTTTTCCATTAAAATAATTTTCGGAATTAAAACCTTATCCTCAATTCTGGAATGATAATTCAAATCTTCCTCTAGCCTAAATAAATCTTGAATAATACTGTGATAAAGGTTGGTATTTGCAGGCGGAGCAACATATTTAATCATGATGGTTCTCAGATCCATCAGTTTTTCCTCTATGTCATCATGCTCTTCCTCGTATTCCACAATCGAGAATGATTCAAAAACCTTTTTATTCTTGTCAGTAAATTTTTCTGATTTTATTATTTCATCAACAGCCAATACATATGGAAACACAACATCTTCCTCGCGCATAATGTGCTCTGTAAGCTCCGATTTGTATCCTTCAAAAAAGTTTCTAATTAGGGCGATGTACTTTTTGTCTTCGCTACCTTCCAACTCCAGACTTTTAATTTTTTGCTCAATATCAGTTACTGTATTATTTAAATAACTGGCATGAGTCATTTTTAGATAAGCTACAATATCACGAACTGGGATACTTTGAAGCTCCTCCTTAGGAAAATAATCCTGATCGTGATAAGCATTTACCAACTGTAGAAAAAAGTTCAGATCAACTTCATTTTCTTTACAAACCTGATCAACTGTTTTATCTCCAAATCCCAATTCTATTCCAAAACGATGAATAACAGGTATCAGCATGTAATTCATTTGAATCACATCTGCCATTTTCATACTTTTCTTTATATGCATACTCGTATTTAAATTTAATCTAAATTAGTAAAATTTTGGAGATCTATTGAGACATGAAGTAAAAAAGCAATCGAAAACCGAAACCAAATGAGTAAAAACACTAAAAAGAAATATTATGGCAAAAGATTTCTCAAATTCATTTGGCCTCAGTCTCGGGAGCTTGTTTTTAAGTCAATACAAACTTAGTCAGCTTAACGTGTGTTCGCAATACCAACAATTAGGTATTCTTCTACTTTTCGAAATGAATTTTCTCCTTAATGTGAAGGATTCTTGATTTTGCATACTCGTATCGCTCACCTCCAATATCTTCTGTTTCTCTGATGTATTGCGAATAGTATTTCAGTGCTTTCTTTTTATTATCACCAAATTCCTCATAAGTAGTTGCAATTTCATATAACACTTCCGGATTTGAATTATCCATTTCAAAGTGTTTCTTATACTCAATTACTGATTTTTCAAATTCACGATTGGCATTATATGCTTTTGCCAAATACAAATGTATCGATGATTTAATTGGAGGAGTAATATAAACTAAAGAATTGTTCAAATACTCTATTCCTTTTTCATTATCATCTAAACGAGAATAACACACACCCAAGTAAAAATTAAGCATTGGATCTTTTTCAAAAGTTTCGCCACAAGCTAAAAATGACTTAATGGCATTTTCATATTGTCTGGTCTGCATGTAACAAACTCCCAATTGTTTGTATCCGCTTAGGTTTAGTTTTTTTCTCGTCTCAAGGTCCTTATAAATATTTAAAGCATTCTCATACCACTCCAAACCTACCAAACACTGGGCTTTCTTTTTTTGTATCAAATGGTTGTTAGGATAAGTTTCTAGTCCTTTATTACAAAAATCCAAAGCTTGTTCGTAGCCTTGCATTTCATAAAACTTCTGAATCACATTAAGAATTACCGATAAATCTTTGGAGTTAAGTTCATACGCCTTTAAATAAGAAGCCAATGATCCAATGTAGTTCTGCATTTTATCCTTCAAATTGGCAGCTTGCTTGTGCAAATACGGATTTAAAGAGTCGCGCTCAATTAATTTCTCATAGATATCCAAACCCTCACGGTAACTGCTAAGGTTAGCATAGGTTTTTGCCAATAACAAATTGCCTTGATAATGCATTGAATCAACAGCTTGAAGTTTTAATAGTAGTTTTTGAGATTCAGGATAATTTCCCGATGAATAAAGGCAATTGCTATAATTAAATAATGTTGCAGTTGAATTGGGATGTAACTTGTGTGCTTTTTGATAATTCTCAATTGCAGGAACATACTGGTTTAGATTTTGATATGCTTTCCCCAAACGAAAGTATAGTTTACTATTGCTACTATCCTTAGCAATCATTTGCTTAAGAATTGGAATGGCACTTTCATATTCTCCGTTAAAAAGCAACTGGTCTACTTTATTAGTACGTTGTGAGGATGCATTGGGGATGAAAAAAATACTTGTAAGTATTAGGGTAAAAATAAATTGTTTCATTGGGTTGTTATTTATAATTATCATATAAATATAAACTAAAAGATTAGTTTTTTGAAATAATTCTAACCCCTAGATCAAAAAAAACCGACTCAGAAATTCTGAATCGGTTGATATGATTGCTTTGTAGACAATTATTTTTTTCTCATAAAAATCTGGATCGGAACACCAGTGAACGTCCAATTTTTACGTATTTGATTTTCAAGATATCTTTTATAAGGATCTTTAATGTACTGTGGCAAGTTACAATAGAAGGCAAAAGTTGGGGCAAAAGTAGGTAATTGAGTTACATACTTAATCTTAATAAATTTACCCTTTACCGAAGGTGGAGTAAAAGCATCAATGGCTTCCAGCATTACCTTATTTAATTCGGAAGTTTGAATCTTACGAACTCTATTTTCATGCACCTCCAATGCTGCTTCTAATACATTTAGTAATCGTTGCTTAGAAAGTGCAGATGTAAAGATGATTGGCACATCATTAAAAGGAGCAATTTTATTTCGGATCTCTTGCTCAAACTCTTTCATGGTATTGGTTTCTTTCTCAATCAAATCCCACTTGTTCACCATGATCACAACACCTTTTCTGTTTTTGATAATCAAATCAAAAATACTCAGATCTTGTGCTTCCACACCTCTTGTAGCATCAAGAATCAGGATACAAACATCAGCCGTTTCAATGGTTCTAATCGAACGCATTACCGAATAGAATTCCAAATCCTCATTCACCTTTGGCTTCTTACGAACTCCGGCAGTATCTACCATCATAAAGTCGTGACCAAATTTCTGGAATCTGGTATGAATCGAATCTCTGGTTGTTCCAGCAACATCGGTAACAATATTTCTTTCGATACCAATTAATGCATTTACCGTCGATGATTTTCCTACATTAGGACGCCCAACAAATGCAAGTCTTGGCAAATCAGTATCTTCTTCTTCAGGCTTTTCTTCAAAATCGCCTACAACCGCATCAAGTAAATCACCTGTACCCGAACCATTCACTGATGATATTGGATAAACTACATCGCCAATTCCTATAGAGTAAAACTCATTTGCTGCAAAAATCAAATCGTTGTTATCCGCCTTATTGGCAACCAGGTAAACTTTTTTAGTTGTTCGGCGAAGGATTCTGGCAACTGCCTCATCCAAATCGGTAATCCCATGCTGTACATCCAACACAAATAAAATGGCATCGGCCTCATCAATAGCCAACATTACCTGCTTGCGGATTTCCTCATCAAAAACATCTTCTGAGTTGAATGAATATCCACCTGTATCAATTACCGAAAACTCTTTTCCATTCCAGTCTGCTTTCCCGTAATTACGATCTCGGGTTACTCCGGCAGTTTCATTTACAATCGCTTTTCGGCTTCCTACCAATCGATTAAAAAGTGTAGATTTTCCAACATTTGGACGACCTACTATTGCAACAATATTACTCATTTTCAATTTCAGTTTTCAGTAAGCAGTACACAGTAATCAGTTTTATTATTAATTACTGATAATTGTTAACTGTATTATTGATTATACCCGAATCCTTTTAATTTATTCTCTTTATTTCTCCAGTCTTTGGCAACTTTGACGTATATCTTTAAAAATACTTTCTTACCAAAGAATGCTTCAAGATCTTTTCTGGCTTCGGTTCCAACTTTTTTAAGTGCTTTACCCTGATGACCAATGATGATTCCTTTTTGTGACATTCTTTCAACATTAATCACCGCCATAATGTTGATAATCTTAGGCTCATCTTTAAATTCCTCAACTTCAACCTCCACAGCATAAGGAATTTCCTTATCGTAATTCATCAATACCTTTTCTCTGATGATTTCATTCACAAAGAAACGGGCTGGCAAGTCAGTCATTTCGTCCTTAGCAAAGTAAGGAGGTCCTTCAGGCAATAGCTCTAAAATTCTATTAAATAAATTGGATACATTAAAATTCTCTTTGGCCGACATTGGAAAAATCTCAGCTTTAGGTAATTTGTCCTTCCACATATCCATTAATTCAACCAATTTATCCTGAGTGGTTAAATCAATCTTATTCAAAATCAGGATTACCGGAATATCAGTATTTTGAACCTTTTTCAGGAAATCTTCATTTTTATCGATGGTTTCAACCACATCGGTAACATATAAAATAATGTCAGCATCAACCAATGCAGATGTTGAAAACTTCATCATCGATTCCTGAAGTTTGTAATTCGGTTTCAATACTCCCGGAGTATCAGAATATACAATTTGAAAATCTTCACCATTTACAATTCCCTTAATTCTATGGCGTGTGGTTTGCGATTTCGATGTGATAATCGAAATACGTTCACCAACCAAATTGTTCATTAAGGTTGATTTTCCAACGTTCGGATTTCCAATGATATTTACAAAACCTGACTTATGAGGCATACTTACTCCAATTTAGTGATTTAAAAATTTTTGCAAAGATAGAATAATTATACCAAACTCAACTTTTCTTCGTATTGCAAATTAATTTTGAATACTTTTCTATAATAATGCTTACTAAACTGAGTTCGATTAAAATTAAAACAACTCATCTTTAGAAATGATCTCTTGCTTTAAAAGTTCTCGTACCACAATTTCGGTCATGTCACTCTTAAACTGAAATTCGTAGCGTATATCCATCACATATGCTTTTAATCTCATTTTCAAATAAGATCGTCTTTCTTTCACTTCATTAAAAAATAAAACAGTAATGGGTTTGTTTAAATAAACGTAACGTGAAACCTGTGCACTTTCAGTAGCAATTTGTCTCACTCTATGTGTATCAATATCAATAGGTAAATAAATTTCGGCCACAACCTGGCAATTCAATTCTCCTGAGTTAGAATTGGATACAGAAGAATTTACAAGTTCTGAGTTTGGCACTGAAACAATTGAATCATCCGGAGTTACTAGTCTGGTAGCTCTTAATCCAATTTCAAGAACTTCTCCATAATACTTTCCACTGTCAATTTTATCCCCCACTTTAAAGCTGATCAAACAGCAATGCTATTCCCCCAAATACGTTTTTAAGCAAATCCTGAGCTGCTAATCCAATCGCTATCCCAACCGATGCTGTAAAAGTGATTACAGCCTCAATAGGTGGATTGTAAATGCCTTTAATGATAGCAAAAATGGTGATTGACCAAAATACAATGCGGAATATAGGGATTATACTTTTTATCGTAATGCGAAGTTTCGCACTTCGCTCAGAAAATAAATCGAGAATTTTTATAATTAGTTTTATAAAAAAGTAGGCTACTACTAAAAGAACAATGGTCCAAAATATTTTAGAGAACGAAATTACTTCAAATACCTCTCTAGTTTTATCAGGTACATTTTTCTCCATGGTTGTAAGCAAACTTGGCTTGCTCTGAGTTGTATCTTTCGGAGGAAATTCACCAATAGCATGGATCGAGTTCGGTAGTTTTGTTGTATCCTTACTATGAATCGTATCCTTAATGAAACGGTCGCTGTCTGATTTATCCAGATTATTATCAGAATTTACAGTTGTATCAGTAAGATATTCCTTAAAATGAAATATTACACTAGAATCATTTTTATCCTTAAGAGTATCGATAATTGTTAACTCCTGAGCACATACATCAGCTTGAAGCCAACATATGGTAAATAATATAATGGAGGCGATGAAATTCTTCATTTTGATGAAATTAATTGATGAAATTAATTGATGAAATTATGAGATCTTAATAAGCTAACTACCTGCCTAAAAATAATCGGGTTAATATTGAATTTTTCTTTAGGCCTAATAAGCAGGCCTTTTTCAAGCATCGGAATTAACACATTCCTGCAATTATTTACTGGTAGATTTAAAGTAGTAGAATAATCTTCTAATGTAAGTCCGTCGTGGGTTAGGATTGTATGCATTGCAAACAAATACTCCGATGGCAAATCTTTTACAAATGAAACATCAATTTCACGTAAAGACCCTATATTAATGGTATCATCGCTAACCCCACGAGTTGAGCGCAACCAATACAATTGAGCTAAACTAACATTGCCATTTGAAATTTGAGCCAGTTCAATAAAGAATTGTTTTCTCAAATACTTCTGCTTTTCATCTTCGTTCATTTTTTGGAAAGAAGTTGAATTTCCATTCTCCGAAGAAGCTTCAAATTGTATTTTGTAACCACTAAGAATATTACGTTTAAAAATAACTTCATCCAGCATATCACTACTAAATTTCTTAACCTGTACTTCTCTGGTAAAATTTTCCGAAACTTTTACAGTTTTTTTAAGATATTCCCAAGAATGAATCGTATAACTTCCAATCCAGAATACTTTCTTAGAAGTATTTGATATTAGATCGAATAACATTTTCTGACACTCGAAGCCATTTACTTTTTTAAGATAAAAATGATGTAGATTTTCCAGAATAAGAATCAGATTATCATCTTTATTGTTTAAGTATTCAATAATATGCTCATTCGATTCAAAATGGTCTTGTTCAAACAGTTGTGCAAAGAAAGATAAATACTGCTGTGTTGTATATATCTTTTTCTCAGGAGATCGATGGATAACTGGAATATCTGTTTCGATGTTTTTAAGAAAAATATTAAAGAGAGAAGTAACACCATTTCCTTTTTCTGCAACTACCGCAGTAGTAACAAAACGATCTTTTTCCCAGTCGTCAAAAGCTTGTTGTAAACTATCCAATTCAATTTGGCGATGAACAAAAAAACGAGTTTCATCCGTTGGGGTAAGTTGATAAAGTCGTTGATATATAAATGGTAATTTCTTTAGTGAAAGCTCAGTTTTGTGGATAAACTCAGTCAATTCATGAGAGATTTTAACTTCTTCTGAAGTTATGCCAAGTCTCTTTTTAATATTTGTTACAATTTCCGGAGTATCTAAAAGGTGTTCTTTTATAAAAGTAATTAATCTTGGAACCATATTTTTGACAAAAGCGATTACATCCTGTTGGATCTTTTTCGATCGCTCCATTGCCTTTATTTTTACAATTTTTAGATTTAATTCAATTATCGTTTCAGTATTCTTAAGTTTCTGAATTTCCGTATTAAAGTTGGTAATCACCAAATGAAGATTTTCCTGAGGTTCTTTTTTTATTGTTTCAAGCAAGTCTAATGCTTCATCTAAATGACCTAAAGCTCTGTTGTACCCCTCTTCAGAAACTTTCATTGTAGTTTTTACAGCTCCTTTCTTTTTTTGTAGCATCATTTGAGCAGACTCAAGGCTGAAATCACAAACGGTTCCCATTGTGTTAAGCTTTAATCTGGCTTTTTTCAAATTTATTTCAATAAATTGCTTGATATTATTTATAGATTCCTGAAAATGAGGCAACGCTTCAAAATTTAAAAGCTCCCTTGGTGATAGCCAATTGATTTCTGCACTGCGAACACCTCGTTCATAATTATGACCTTTAATAAAACTGCGCTTATTAGAAATGTTTTCAACCAAAGCAATGGTTTGGGAATTGAACTTTTCCAGATCTTTATTAATACTTCCAGATAGTTTTTTTACAGTCTCAGCCAATAATTTATCAATAAGCTCACTGCCCACCTTTTGTCTTTCCTCATCTAAAATAATCAGAAGATCTTTTGCAGAATTGTTTGTACTTGTAATTCGATTTGCCGATGACAAAATAAATTCGCGCAACTGTTCAAGGTTTAAACTCAAATGCTCATCAATAAAATGTGTTATCTTCGAATCTAAATTTTTGTAATTATCTAAAACAGTAAAATATAGCAATACAATTTCCACATCTAACAACCAATCATCCAGTAATGTTTTATGAGTATTTACCCATTTAAGCTTTTCTAAATTTAAATTCGTAAAAACAAGGTTCTGCTGAGCCTCTATTTTTGAATTCTTAAAATGAACGATAGGTAAATCAGGTGTGTCAGCCACTGAAATAGCTTTATCCAATTCCTTAAATACTGAAATGGTTGCTGATTCTATTTCTTTTTTCAGCCAACGTTTTGCCTGACTAAGTAGTTTTTTTTGTTCTTCAAATATTTCATTTGAAATATAGAGATTTATTGTCTCAGAAAGATTTTCATCTTTATTTTCTAATAGATTGTTTTGTATTTCAGTATCAAAATCGTCTTCAAGCTTCCAAAAATCCAAAAAAACATTGCTTTTGGCTTCCATTAATCTATGAAAAGAGGAAAGTATTGCCTTAGGTAATTGCACTCCCAAATAATATTTTACAATTGATTGATATGGGATCTTTCGATATCGGGTACTTTGCAACTCTAAAGGGTTTAATTTTAAAAGGCTTCGAAGTACATTTATCGCCCTTCTGCTCTGATGCTTAAAGGCAAAATTCACATTCAATCTTAGCTTTTTTATCAAAACAAACAATTGGCTATTTCTGCTAATTGAATAGGGAGTAAATATGTCTTTTTTTCGAATATTTTTTTTTGTCTCTTGTAAAATAGAATCAATTGCATTTAGGTATCCTTCTAGTAAATCTTTGAAATCATCTTCATTAATTTCTTTCTGATTTTCTAATAAAAGATTCAATATGCCTGATTTAAATTCGCACAAATTGGCAAATCTATTTATTTCCTTCTGTTCTGTATTATTTAAGTTTTTGTGTAATTCCTTGTAACCAACAATAAACTGACTTAATTCTTGTAAACTTCCATCCAAGCATGTAAATAGTTCCTTTTGAGCTTTTGCTCCAAAGTTATCCCAAAGCTGATTTACTTCTTTATTAACAAAATCGAGATTTTTATTCATAGACATTATCCTTTATACCGTTTATAAACTATGAAATCGGCATTACTATTAAAAATACATCTTTTTATGATGAACTAAGAAATAATCACCAAAGGAATACAATTCTTTTTTGTTAAAACTTAAATATTGCTGATTAGTAATTAAATTTTACCGACAATAAAATACACATTATTACACAGTTTGTTTTTAATCTCTAAAACTCTATATTTGTACCAGAATCAGAGTTAAAACTTTATTCTAAAATATTTTATTGTTTCTTCAGGGCAGGGTGTAATTCCCGACCGGCGGTGATAGTCCGCGAATCTGTAAAAAGATTGAACTGGTGAGATTCCAGTACCGACAGTATAGTCTGGATGGGAGAAGAAAAACAGTTGATCGATTTGATTAATTCATGTCATTGGAAATATTGATTCCAATTGGCAGTCCGTATAATAAATGCCCTGAATAGTGTATGCTGTTCAGGGCTTTTTGTTTTTAAAAATATGAGTAAAAAATACGAATACATGCACAGAGCTTATGAGCTTGCAAAAAAAGGAGTTGGAAGAGTAAGTCCAAATCCTCTGGTTGGTGCTGTAATTGTAAAAGACGATAAAATAATTGGGGAAGGGTATCATGAATTTTATGGTGGCCCTCATGCCGAAGTAAATGCTTTTCGTTCGGCCAAAGAGTCGGTTGAAGGTGCTACGATGTATGTAACGCTGGAACCTTGTTCTCATTACGGAAAAACGCCTCCTTGTGCCGAAGCCATTGTGAAAAATAAAATTGGGAGAGTGATTATCGGTATGCTTGATCCTAACCCATTGGTTGCCGGTCGTGGTGTGAAAATTTTAGAAGAAAATGGAATCGAAGTTGACTTTGGCTATATGTGCCAAGAGTTAACAGAAATGAATCGCACATTTCTAAAATTCATACAGTCGAAAACACCTTATGTGGTCATGAAAACTGCCATGACATTAGATGGAAAAATTGCCAGTAAAACAGGTGATTCTCGTTGGGTATCGAATGAAAAATCAAGAGCCAAAGTTCATGAACTAAGAAATGAATTGGCAGGAATCATGGTTGGTGTTGATACAGTAATTGCTGATGATCCCATGCTTACAACCAGATTGGGAAATGGAAATGGTCAGAATCCGATTCGAATTGTAGTTGATAGCAAAGCACGAATTCCTTTAGATTCGAAGATTTTAAATACTTCAGATCAAGCAAAGACCATTTTGGCAGTTACAGAAAAAGCTGATCTCGATAAAATCCAACAGATTGAAGCCAAAGGAAATCAAATTCTAAAAGTAGATGCTTTAAATGATCGAATAGATTTAAATAGTTTAATGCAAAAACTGGGAGAACTAAACATTGATGGGATATTATTGGAAGGTGGAGCTACTCTGAACTTTTCGGCATTGCAATCGGGCATTGTTGATGAAGTAGTTTCTTTTGTTGCTCCCAAAATAATAGGAGGTAATGCTAAAACTCCAGTAGGAGGAGAAGGCATTGAATTGATGAAAGATGCCATTGAGCTTGATGATATAAAATACGAGCAATTGGGGCAAGACCTGATGCTAATAGGAAAAATTAAAAAGTAGCAGTTTCTAAGAACTGTCTGCGTAAAACTGATAACTGAAAAATGTTTACAGGACTAGTAGAAGAAATAGGACAAATAAAAGCCATCGAACGAGGAGCAAAATCGATTCGTTTAAGCATTGCGGCCAGTAAAATTATGGATGATGTAAAATTGGGCGATAGTATTGCCACCAATGGAATTTGTCTGACGGTAGTAAGTTTCGACTCTGCGGGTTTTACTGCTGATGTTATGCCTGAAACCATGAGCAGAACCAGTTTTGGTACACTTGGCATAGGCAGTAAGGTGAATTTAGAAAGAGCCGTTCGTGTTGGTGATCGACTGGGTGGGCATATGGTAAGTGGCCATGTAGATGGATTAGGAGAAATTGTAGGGCAAGAAAAAGATGATAATGCCATTTGGGTGAGTATTGCTGCTCCAAAAAATATCTTGAAATATGTAATTGAAAAAGGCTCAATTGCTATTGATGGTATCAGTTTGACAGTAGCTTATGTAGATGAGAAAATATTCAAAGTATCTATCATTCCTTTAACTCAAGACGATACAACCTTAACATCTAAAAAGACTGGCGAAAAAGTCAATTTGGAATGTGACATGACAGCCAAGTATATAGAGAAATTCATGTTCCACAGAGAGGAAGAAGAAAAATCGGAGAAATCTGATATTTCAATGGATTTTTTAAAAGAAAACGGATTTGCATAAACAAGACAACAAACTAGATAAGTAATGGAATTTCATACTATTAAAGAAGCGATTGAAGACATCAAACAAGGTAAGATGATTGTAGTGGTGGATGATGAAGATCGCGAGAATGAAGGTGATTTATTAATGGCTGCCGAAATGGTAACTCCTGAGGCAATTAATTTTATGGCGCGTCAAGCTGGAGGATTAATTTGTATGCCAATTGTAAAAGAGCGTTTGGACGAGTTGGATATCGATATGATGGTGTACAACAATACCGATGCCAAGCAAACTGCATTCACTGTTAGTATTGATGCAGCTGATTGTACAACCGGAATTTCTGCTCATGAACGTGCTCATACTATTAAAAGAGTATTGGAAAATGATGCTAAACCTGAAGATTTTACTCGTCCGGGACACATTTTTCCTTTGGTTGCTCGTAAAAATGGAGTATTGGTTCGTGCTGGTCATACCGAAGCAGCTGTAGATCTTGCTCGAATGGCAGGTTTGTATCCAGCAGGTGTGATTTGTGAAATCATGAACGAAGATGGCACCATGGCTCGTGTTCCTCAATTGAAGGAATATATCAAAAAGCACGATCTGAAAATGATCACCATTGCTGATTTAATTGAATATCGTCGTCAGACAGAAACCATGATTGAAAAGATTACTGAAACTGAAATGCCAACACAGCATGGAGACTTCAGAGCTCATGGTTATATCAATAAAATAACTGGCGAACATCATGTTGCCTAGTAAAAGGTAATGTTGAAACTGATGAGCCTGTTCTTACTCGTGTTCATTCTGAATGTTTAACCGGTGATGCTTTTGGTTCACTTCGTTGCGATTGTGGAGATCAATTACAGGAAGCTCTGAAAAGAATTGAAAAAGCCGGACGAGGTGTATTGTTATACATGCGTCAGGAAGGTCGTGGAATTGGTTTGATAAACAAACTTCGTGCATACCAATTGCAAGATATGGGAATGGATACTGTTGAAGCAAACCTTGCACTTGGATTTAAAGCTGATTTACGTGATTATGGTATTGGGGCTGCCATTCTAGCTGATTTAGGAGTTAAGAATTTAAAACTAATGACTAACAACCCACTAAAAGTAGCAGGTTTAAAAGGTTATGGTATCAAGATTGTTGATCGTGAAGAAATTGAAATGACACATCACGAAAAAAATGAATTTTACATGATGACCAAAATGAAAAAAATGGGTCACATGTTACATCAGGATGTGAAGTGGAATCTTCAAAACGATGATAAAAAAGTAAAAGGAATTGAATAAAAAATAATCGAAAAATAGATAATAAAATGAATACAATTGAAGGTAAATTAATTGCTGAAGGCCTTAAGTTTGGTATCGTAGCAGGTCGTTTTAACGAGTTTATTGGAAGTAAATTGTTAGGTGGTGCAATGGATGCTATCAAACGTCACGGTGCATCAGAAGATGATGTTGATGTGGCTTGGGTTCCAGGTGCATTCGAAATTCCATTGATTGCTAAAAAAATGGCAAAAAGTGGTAAATACGATGCTGTAATCTGTTTAGGCGCTGTAATTAAAGGTTCTACTCCTCACTTCGACTATGTATCAAACGAAGTGACTAAAGGTGTGGCTAGTGTTTCTTTAGATTCTGAAGTTCCTGTAATTTTCGGTGTTTTAACTACTGATACAATCGAACAAGCTATTGAGCGTGCTGGAACAAAAGCAGGTAACAAAGGTTTTGAAGCTGCTGTATCAGGAATTGAAATGGCTAACTTATTAAAGCAATTGTAATTCTGAATTACAGATAAAAAGTACTTCTCTTGAAAAGTATAAAAACAAAGAGGCTGTCTTCATAAATGACAGCCTCTTTGTTTAAAGTATATTTTTTCTTCATACCAAATCACAAGCATCTGCAGGCATCCAGTGTTTATCTTTACCATCCCATTTAACATTGCAACCAATTGGATTAGTCACTGGAATTGAAATTGTCTTTCCATCCAAATGCTCAATAATTGCTCTTTCCAAATCACGTACTGTAACTTTCGAAGTATCCTTTGGATTATCAACCGCTCGTCCCGTATAGATTAATTCTCTCTTCTCATTAAATAAATAAAAATGTGGTGTTCGCAACGCACCATAACTAACTGCTACCTCTTGAGTTTCATCATGTAAGTAAACCCAAGGAAAGTCATTCTCTTCCATTCGAGTAACCATATGGTTATAATCATCTTCTTCATATGTATTGGGAGAATTGGAATTAATTCCAACAAATTCAACTCCATGCGGTATATACTTATCTGCAATGGCTCTGGTATCCTCATCCGATCCAACTACATAAGGGCAATGATTACAAGTAAAAAAAACCACCAACAATTTCGATGACTTAAAATCATTTAGCTTATATCGAATACCATCAGTTGCAATCAAATTAAACTCAGGAGCTTTATCTCCAATTTGTAAGGTAAATGCCATTTCTTTCTAGTTTAAGGTTGTTACTCCCTTAAAAATACCGATTATTTTGATAAGTTCTAAATTATCAAGTCTGATTTTTAGCATTAATCTTCCATTAATTTAACATTATCGCCTCTCTTTTTCACCTTTAATATTAACACTCATTTAATAGTGGTTTTAGATACATAAGAACTGTATTTTTTAAACTTGTAGTAACAAAACCTTAGAACAGAAATCTTATGGAGAGTCCTTTTAATCGGATAACAAAAGCAAATGACTCACATGCTTTTCAATTATCTGAAATATCAAAGAAATACGCACAGAAAGAGATTGAGGCAAGCAGTTTGGTTTATTCAATGAGAAGAAAATTAAATTCTTTATACAATCAGGATTTACGATTAATTAAACCAGTCTTAAATAGATATCCTGATTTTTGGAAATCATTGGAAGAATCCGAAAAAAATGCCAAAGCATTTATTGGCTGGCTAAATCATATGAAAACATTCTACAATTTAATTGTGAATAATTCAAAATACAACAAAGCATTAATCGATAGCTCCATTAATATATCAGAACTTAAGCATGCTTACGTTCTAATTCCTGCATTGCATCAGGCTTATCGAAAATTACAAAAATGTAGTTTGGAAAAAAATATAGCTATTAAACGCTTAAAGATTTTGTCTCATGATTTGGAAGCGACCTGTTCGAATCATGATATTTCAAACCTCTATAGCTTTAAATAAGAAATCCCTTAGAAACAGGTCGTCGGTTTAGTCAACTAAGTCGATACTACTTTCCTTTCGCCACCGACGATTCTGTTTCTGATTTTACTCCCAATCGGGATAAATCAGATATTTTTCTCGAATATTTTTAAAAACTTTCAAATCTTCTTGCCAGGTAGCTCGAATTTCTTCTTCGCTCATTCCCTTTTCTATTTGCAGCCTTAATTGATTGGTTCCAGCAAGATTTCTAAAGAAAGTATTAAAGAATTTTGTACTTGCATGAAGTTGCTGATAAGCCTTTATGAGAAAAGACAGATCAAGGGATTTTCTTTTTCTAAATTCTTCCAAATTGTAATTGCTCAAATCATATCCATAACATACTTTACCTTTAAATTTTGGATACTTGCTAGCTCCTGGAATACTTCTCGGAGTATATGAAAAGCCTTCCTGCCTCATCTTTGGATGTCCAAAACATTGAAATGGATAATCTGTTCCTCGTCCTGCACTTACAGAAGTTCCTTCAAAAAAACACAAGGATGGATACAAAGCAATCGAAAGAGCGTTGGGAAGATTGGGTGATGGCTTAACTGGTAAATCGTAAATTTGATTGCGATGCCAATTTTTACATGGAATCACAGTAAGATCACACTTCAAATTGTCCTTTAACCAAGATTCTCCGTTAATCATTTTTGCGTACTCTCCAATGGTTAAGCCATAAACTACAGGAACCGGATGCATCCCAACGAATGAAGCGTATTTTTTTTCTAAAACAGGTCCATCTACATAATGAGCATTCGGATTTGGACGGTCTAAAACGATAAGTGGTATGTTTTGCTCGGCACATATTTCCATCACATAATGCAAGGTTGAAATATAAGTGTAAAAACGAACACCTACATCCTGAATATCAAATACCATTATGTCTATGTCTTTTACCTCCACCTCGCTTGGCTTAAAATGTTTGCCATACAGTGAAACTATCGAAATGCCTGTTTTTACATCTTTGCTATTTTTAATTTTTTCTCCGGCATCGGCAATACCACGGAATCCATGCTCTGGACTAAATATTCTTTGAATTTTGATGTTTCTTTCAACTAAAAAATCAATTAAATGCTGATTACCAACTAATGAGGATTGGTTGCCAACAACCCCAACAGATTTGCCTTGAAGCAATGTCAAATAATCCTTAGTATTCTCAGCGCCTGCCAATGTTTTTAATGCATTCTGTTGTGCACAAGATATACTCACAATAAACAAGCACATCAAAATTGTATATAAATAAGCTCTCACGATTTAATTCTTTTCAATTTTAAACAAGATGTGGCAATCAAGAATTTCGAAATTCTAGTTGTAGAATATTTAAATTCATGAAGCTCCCAAAACATTCGCAACCAATTGCAAACAAAAGTAAATTTTAATCATATGAAATTACTACTTTTGTGTTAATCTTAACAAAAAGAATATCAATTTGAATCTGGAATTATTTATAGCTAAAAAAATTACCACTGGTGAAAAGGGCGAAAAGAAAATGTCGCGCCCAATTATAAAGATTGCCAAACTTAGTATTTCGCTTGGTATTAGTGTTATGATTTTAGCTGTAGCCATTGTAACCGGCTTTAAATCTGAAATTACCAATAAAGTAACCGGATTCGGATCCCATATTCAGATTACCAATTACGATAATAATTCTTCATTTGAAACTCAGCCAATTGATAAAAGCATTATCGACACCAATCTGATAAAGAAAATACCTGGAATTCAACACATTCAAGCTTTTGCAACAAAACCAGGCATTCTAAAAACCAAATCGGAGATTCAAGGTATTGTATTAAATGGCATTGGCAAGGATTACGACTGGAGTTTTTTCAGTAAAAACCTGGTTGAAGGTGAAATATTCAAACTAGAAGAAAAGAAAAGTAATCAAATTCTGATTTCAGAGAAATTATCAAAGCTTCTGCAAGTTAAAATTGGCGATAAAATATCAGTTTACTTTATCCAACAACCTCCTCGCGAAAGACGCTTTGTTATTTCAGGTATCTACAATACCGGAATGGAAGAATTCGACAAACTGTTCTTGGTTTGCGATATGCGTCATATTCAGAAACTAAACGACTGGGAAGAAAATCAAGTTAGTGGATATGAAATTTTCATAGATGATTTTGATGAAATATCAGAGCTTACTTATCTGGTAAAACAAAGCACGGCAAGTTCTTTCACACAAGAGGGAGGCAGTGTAAAGGTTCGGAATATTCTTAGAAAATATCCTCAAATCTTCAGTTGGCTCGATATGCTAGATCTTAATGTTTGGATTATCCTATCACTTATGATTTTGGTAGCAGGCATCAATATGGTTTCAGGATTATTGATCATTATTCTGGAAAAGACCAATATGATTGGGATTTTAAAAGCACTGGGAACAAAAAACTGGTCAATACGAAAAGTATTCCTTTACCAATCGAGTATGATCATTGGCAAAGGAATGTTATGGGGTAATATTATTGGTATAGGCTTGTGTCTTTTACAATATTATTTCGAAATCATTCCATTAGATCCTACCAACTATTACGTTGACAACGTACCAGTTAATCTAAAACTTAGTCATTTACTTTTATTAAATGTTGGGAGTTTAATTGCTACAGTTGCCATGTTGCTAATTCCATCCTATTTAATCACAAAAATTAGTCCGGCTAAAGCCATTAAATTCGATTAAACTATTTCTGCCAACTGGCAACTGCCAATCTCTTTTTACCATCCATTTTAATACTTAATGGTTTGGCAAAACGTACATGCTTAACCGCACCATATTCAGCTATCAAATCCTGTTTTCCTAGCAATTCGTAATCTACTAAAGAAGTCTCGGAATGATGATGAACAGAACAATAGCCAATATTCATTGATGTGACATTGTGAAAAAAGTGTGAGCCTGATGAAGCTTCCAATGGGTAATCTGCAAAGCTGGTTTCCACAATCAGTTTTGCGTTTGAAATATCATTCCATTTCACAGGTATTCCAATCCATTTATCTCTTGTTCCCCATCTTCCCGGACCAACTAGCACATAGTTCTTATTTTGTAATCTCATTTTCTCATTCACCGATGAAATAATTGATGCAATTTCAGGAGTCATTTCCTTTTTAAATAATTCAGGAGCAACATAAATTACATCACATACCGTATCAATCAAACCATTTCCCATACTCATTTCAGAGAGTAACATTAACCTGTTTCGATCAATCTCCTCCAAATCAACGTTATAGTCATCAACATTTCCGATTAAAGGTTTTATCTGCAATAAGTAAAAGGATGCCTTTCCCATTTTATCTTTGGTCAAATCAACCGCAAATTCAATTTCTATTGGCGATCCCATTGCCTCTTTCACAATATCCAAAACCATTTCTATTGTCTTTGCCAATGGAATATAATCGTACTTCAAAATATTGGCAAAATTTACAATTCGTGGTCCATAAGCATCCAATCCCGGACTAATTGTATCATTAACCGAATTGTAAACCGAAGCACAATGGGCAAGATTGCCATGTTCTTCTGCATCATCAATTTCCAGTCGAATTAAACCTGCTGTTTCTCCCTCCAACAAATCAATATTTTTCTTCTTTAAATCAACTGCATAAAATTCCACCTGCGAATTCTTGAACTGATCTTTGGGCGAATTGTTCTCGATAGTTGGAAAAACAGGAGAAAACCTGAAAGCCTTTTCCCCATCCACTACATATTTTCCCAAGCCTACAGCAATTACTGCATATCCTTCTTCGGGCTTCATATGTCCGTAAGGATAATAATTGTATGATTGTGCTACGCCTGAAATGTGTGGATAGAAAGTATCTTCATATCGATTACCAACCACTTCCTGAATAACAACGGCCATTTTTTCCTCTTCAAGCTTGTAATTCGAAGCCTGAACATTGGCGCGTGATTCCTCGGAAAAAATAGAAGCATAAACCAGTTTTATTGCATCTGTAACTTGTTTTACCCGCTCATTCAAATCGGGATGATTATTGGGAACCAGATAGGTTTGAAAAACTCCTGCTACTGGTTGCAACAAAGAATCTTCGAATAAGCCAGAGGAACGAATGGCCAATGGCTGATCAAAATTCATCAACATGATCCTGATTTTCTGTACCAATCTTAATGAAAGATCAGAAGCCAAGAACAATCGCTGTACTTCCTTATAGCTAGGCAAGTCTATAGTCCTATCCAATAAATTATTTCTATCGATAAACGATTCATATTCGTCAACACCAATAACTGCAGTCATTGGGGCTTTAATATTAATGTCCTTGATGTATCGACTTAAGTCAAGATTAAACAGCATAGAATTAATAAAAGCCAAACCTCTTCCCTTTCCTCCCAAGGAACCTGTAGAAAGTGTAACGATATTATTGGCATTTAAAACCTGATCCGAATTAAACTCAACCACCTTACCTTTGTTCTTCTCATTCCTGTAGTTCTGAATCACATTAATCAGGTAGTCGCGAACATCTTCAGCCGATTTAAAGTCACTGATATTATAAGGGGCAATCATTTTTGCAACGCGTATTTCTCCTCGTGCCATCAACCAAAGTGAGAAGTGATTTTTATTGGCATGATAAACCAAAGACTCTGCAGGGATATGATACAAATACTCTTCAAACTCTCTCAAAGATTTGGCTGTGGCAATTTCATTACCATCTGCATCTTTGTAAACAAAATCTCCAAAACCAAGAAACTGTCGGATAAACAGGCGAATATCATGACGTAGCGTTTCGGAATTTTTATTGATAAAGCTGCACTTTAAATTAAATGTATGAGCCGCATTGGTAACATCCGAAGATTGCAAAATTACTGGGAGGTTTGGATATTCATCCTTAATTGCCTTTACCAATTGTAATCCAGCATCTTCTTGGAACACCCCTTCTTTTGGGAACTTTACATCCGAAATTAAGCACAACAAAAATTCTTTGAACTTGTAATAGATAGTCATTGCCTCTTCATAATTGGAAGCCAGCAAAATTTTCGGGCGAGCTCTTAATCGAAGGATTTTATACTGAGCATCTGTGCTTACATCATCAATAATTCTTTGAGTTTGCGCCAATACACTCTGATACAGCATTGGCATGTAGCGTGAATAGTATTTGGCCGAATCTTCCACAAGAAGTATGACTCGAGAAAGTCCAATTTTCGTGTCATTTTCAACATTTACTTTATCTTCCAGAGACTTGATCATTGCAAAAAACACCTGCGATTCTCCGTTCCAGACAAATATTTTATCAACTGTTTTTAGCTTGGTTCGCTGCTCTTCAAAAAGGGCGATATCCGCATCGTTGTTCAGCAAGAGAAAAATTGAGATGTATGGAAATTCACTTTTAATTTTCTCGCTGTATTCTATCGGCGTTTTTTTATCCACCCCAACCATCAGAATAATCATATCGAAATGCTTGCTGTGCAACTGCTCCATGGTTTCCTCTAAGGTGGAAACTCCTGTTACACGAGGCATAGATGTCAAATTCAACTGCTGATACTCACCTGAAATTTGCTCTGCAAAACGCCCTTCTCTTTCAATACAATATGCATCGTACAGATTTGCAACCAGCAAAATCTCCTTCACCTTAAATGGCATCAAATCATGATATATATCTCGATCAGCATTGTTCTTGTTTAGGAAATTTTGAAGCAGTTTCCTATTGGTAACGGGCACATAAGGTCCAATAATTTCCTTTTTTGCTTTACTCTTATATTTAGCTTGTGATAAAAGTTGTTTCCCGGTTTCACTATTAATGTATCCAACAATTATACTCGCAAGATTCTCAATCAGATGCCTCTCCTCCTTTAAAAAAGGTCCTTCATCCAAATTTGGAAACTTTTTCACATAGCAAATCTCAATTCTTCCACTTTTGTTATCAATGGTCATGAATTCCTGAGTCATGGTCCATTGCGACAACCTAAAGCCTGAACTCAGGTATTCGTTTCCATCATAAATGATTCGTGCCACTGTGAATTCAGGATATTGCCATGCTTTGGGTAGTATAAAGCAGATTTGTTGCAGGGTATCTTCAATAGATTTTCCTTCCTTTATTATTCCAGTAGTTTGGTTTATTGCGGCTAGTTCTTTTAATCTTTCAATATTCTCCGCGATGATCCTGTTAATTCCTTGATTTTTATCGGATTCTGAGTTCATAGGTTTAGGGCTTACGTAGATACAATAAAAATTAAGTGCGAAAATTCATTATTTAGGCACTAATAATGGGCTCTTTTAAATTTAATGAATTTAAACGAATTCTAACAGCTTGACCTTGAATGAATTCTTTCATACCTTTAATAGTGTAAGCGGTTATCCAAAAGGCTGTTTACTAATTACACCCAGAATAAATCATGTCTAACTTAAACTTTTTGCATCATGACAACCATGTTCAAAGCCCCATCCAGTAAAGAATTTATGGATAATTTAATTAGTAAAACTCCTGGTGAGATAGAATTTCATCAAGCAGTTCACGAAGTTGTTGAATCCTTAATTCCATTTCTGGAAGAAAATCCAAAGTACAAAACAGCCAAAATTCTTGAGCGGATTTCAGAACCCGAAAGAGTAATCATTTTTAGAGTTCCATGGGTTGATGATAAAGGAGAAATCCAGGTAAACCGAGGATATCGTATTGAGATGAATAGTGCAATAGGCCCATACAAAGGAGGTCTGCGCTTTCACCCAACTGTAAACCTTGGAATCCTTAAATTTTTAGCATTCGAACAAGTATTTAAGAACAGCTTAACTACACTGCCAATGGGTGGAGGTAAAGGAGGATCAGATTTTGATCCTAAACAAAAATCCGATGGTGAAGTAATGCGTTTCTGCCAAAGTTTTATGACAGAACTATCGAAACATATTGGACCAGACACCGACGTTCCTGCAGGAGATATTGGCGTTGGCGGACGTGAAATTGGATTCATGTTCGGCCAGTACAAGAGACTTCGCAACGAGTTTACCGGAGTTTTAACCGGAAAAGGTACCGAATGGGGAGGAAGTTTAATTCGCCCCGAAGCAACTGGTTATGGCAATGTATACTTTGCCGAAGAAATGCTTAACTCTAAAGGAGATAGCTTAAAAGGTAAGATTGTTACCGTTTCAGGATCTGGAAACGTAGCCCAATTCACGGTAGAAAAAGTGAATGAACTTGGTGGTAAAGTTGTTACACTTTCCGATTCTTCGGGATTTATTTATGATCCAGATGGAATTGATGAAGAAAAACTAACCTATGTTATGCGTTTAAAGAATGTAAAACGCGGAAGAATTGAAGAGTATGCTAAAAAGTACAAGGTAGGTTATTTCCCAGGAGAAAGACCTTGGGGAGTGAAATGTGATGTTGCCTTACCAAGTGCCACTCAAAATGAAATTAACGAAGATGAAGCAAAAACTTTAATTGAAAATGGTTGTATTTGTGTTTCCGAAGGAGCTAATATGCCATCTACTCCAGAAGCCATAGAGGTTTATTTGGAAAATGAAATTCTATTTGGACCGGGTAAAGCTGCCAATGCGGGTGGAGTTGCTGTTTCGGGATTGGAAATGTCGCAAAATGCAATGCGTATCAGTTGGACTCGTGAAGAAGTTGACAATCATCTGAAACGCATCATGAAAGACATTCATTCAACTTGTATTAAGTACGGTAAAACTTCGAATGGATTTGTAAACTACGTAAATGGAGCAAATATTGGTGGATTCGTAAAGGTTGCCAATGCCATGATTGCACAAGGAATCGTATAATTACGATTCGTATAATTAAAAATGAGCTTGCTTCAATTATGGAGCAAGCTTTTTTTTGAATGTCCTGAAAAGTTTAAAACTGCTTCAACCTACTATTTTCCTTGTAAGAGTTCGCATTCTTGTCATCAGACCTGCCATTGT
>NZ_BAZX01000033.1 GCF_001310955.1 Marinifilum fragile JCM 15579 | reverse complement strand
GCGTTTCGTCCATTAAAACCAATGTTCGAGGCTTTAAAACACGACTCCGTGAATTGACACCCTAAGATACAAACCACTGTATCAAACTACTACCTACCTCTCACCTACACTGGGTGAGTCGAATACGTAATTTACTATTGAAATTTCGGTTGATGCATAAACAACAAGTTATTTACCGAACAAACAACACTCATATGATAGCAAGATATTTAAGCAAGCTACAGAGTTATCATCACATCGAAGATGCGCTGGAAGAAAACCAATCGGCATTCGAAACCGATGAATCTACAAAGGCTCAAATCACAACTTTCACAGGTTACCATACCAAATTGCGCAACCTTCAAGTAGAACAGAACAAGCCAACAAAAGCGGTAATCAAAGCAAAAAATGAATTGTACAAAGAGCTTAGCCTCAAGTCCAAATTGATGGTGATAGCTTGATTCGTTTGGCAAACGACACGGATAATGGAACACTACGCGTTAAGCTGGAAAAAGTACAGGACCAGTTGGCACGCAGATCACAAATCGTGCGCCTGGCAGCCGCATTCATACTGTATGAGCTAAGCGTTGATTATACCAGCGAATTGGCCAACTATTCCATTACCGGTGAATCTATTACCGCCTACAAGAAATGCATCGACGATATCGAAATCCAAAATGCAGAGAAAGACTTGATTCTGGAGGAGAACAAGAAAAACAAAAAGAAGTTTGAGGACTTGATTCGAACCACCGATTCCTTTTTGAAGGACAAACTCGATTGGTCCATCGAAAGCTATCGCGAGGCAAACCCTAAAATAGTAGAAGCCTACTTTACTGCTCGTAAACTAAAGAAGGTCATCAATCAGCACATCGCCATACGAGGTTTTGTTGTGAACAAACAAACCGGCGAACCAATTGCAAATGGTATTGTTAGCGTACTCGACACTGATCTGGAAACCAAAATCACTGAAAAAGGATACTTCTCATTCAAGAATTTCCCTGAAGGTAAGTTCACCCTAAAGGTAGAAAACATCAGGTTCGAAACCCAAACTATAGACGTTTACCGTTACATCAACGAATACCTCAGTATTAAAGTAGAGATGCAGCCACTCCCGGTTCCTCACCCGGCATAAAACAAATATCCTTACCGATATTTATTTAATGATTACAAAGCCAAGGAAAACCCTTGGCTTTATCTGTAAAATGATTTGTGTAAGACAAACCTAAATTCGATAAATAGTTGACATGGCATTTACACCGTATTTACAAGCTTTAACTTCGCCCTCGGGTATTTATCTTAGCTTTTTCATCAAAACCAATATTAACAAAACATTATTACCACAAACAACAATTTATCCTAATTCTCATTCTATTTCGAATTATTATTGTTATTTTTAATCAAAATATTCAACAAATACAATGACAAAATATTACATTATTCCTGAAGTCTTCGAAGAAGCCATGAAGGCAAAAAACCTTAGTTTTGAACAAATTTTCGAAAAATTAAGAGTAAGCGAATTAAGAGCTCACTCCATTTTTTCCGGGGTAAAAAGAATAGATGAATACAGCATTTTAGTACTAACAGAAATATTCGAGTTCGATTTTCATAAAATCATTGAGAAAACACAAGATCCTCACTACTCATTCAAAAATAAATGGGAGCAAAACCATAAGGATGAAGAAAAGTCACTTCCTTTTATCACTGAACCTGATTTCACAAAAGATTACAAACTTAAATCAGCTGAAAAGCATTACCTAACACAACACAAGTGCACTTCATGTAACCATCTAATATTAGAAGCGCTAAACTACTGCCCCAACTGTGGGAATCAACTCCCTGAGCAAGTACGCTTTTGTAATGCCAATCAAGTCTTCGAAACTTCAATAGATCAACACAGGTTGGTTTATCCTGATATCCTAAAAACACGACTAAGAAAGCTAGGTCTTTTATTTCATGATCTGACTGAATCCCTTCCTCTAACAAAACCAGTCTTCCAAGCTATTATGAAAGGGCAAATGACTGTTAGACCAGACATACAAGAATTAATATCTAAAAAATTAGAAGCTCCTGTTCATTATTGGTCCGGCGAAGCTGAAGAAGTCATAATAGAGAAAGTAGAATAAAGTACCCTACATTTCTTTCTATTCAATAAAACATTTCAAAAGAGACACATTGATCGGGAGCCGCCAATCGGACGCGAGTCGGGGCACGCCGTAACCATGGAATGGCGAACAGTATCCGATTGGCTTGATTCTTTTGCTTACTTTTCTCATCTAAGGAACCGAGCTTTGCGAGCTCATGAATACCCGTTAAAATTATGAATGAATAAAAAAGTAAGAGCCCGTCTGGCTTGAAGACAAAACAAACCAATCCATTATCCGTCGCAATAAACACCCCACATCAAACAACACTCCCACTTGCGACGATTACATTTAGAACACACTAACCCAGGGCGGCAGTCGTTATCACTCCCTTACCCTGGGCTATATGATATTTGCCCTTCAGGCAAACCATGATTTGAAATAATGCAATTGGAATCAAGGTCAGACAAACTAATACAATAACTCGAATAAAAGTTAACCCCTCAATTTTTGTGGGGACCGGCATCAGCTACGCAAGTAGGGCCCCATAGGCAGAGAAAGCGACAAATAGAAATGCTGTCGAACGAAGTATGAGTGAGACTATCTATTTCTATTCGCTTTGGAGCCGTATGGGTCACTGAGTAAATGCGCCGTAGATTCTTTGCTTACTTTCTCTTCAATGGAACCGACCGAAGGGAGCTCATGAATGCCCGCGAAAATTATAAATGAATAAAAAGTATGAGCCCATCCGGCTTGAAGATAAAGCGAACTTATCACACCCCTCTCCCTGTAGGGATCTCCCCTGAATGGGAGAAATCCAATTCCATCTAAAAGAGACACTTTGATCGGAAACTACCCCCAATTCAAGCCAGCTTGGTATGAGCAACGCAGGTGGGGCACCCATAGGCGAAGATGATGACTAAAAAGAAATTCTGTGGAGTGAGGTACGAACGCAACTATTATTTCTTTTCATCATTGAGCCGTAATGGGTCACCGAGTGCTTACACCTAGACTTTTGATTCTTTTGTGGTAATGACAAAAGAATAGCCCATCCGGCTTGAGGAAAAAAAACATCCCGTCTGGCAAGAAGACAATAACAAGCCATTCTATCCGTCGCAATAAGCAACCCACATCAAACAACACTCCCACTTGCGACGATTCCAAATCAAACTCATTAACCCAGGGTGCGGTCATTATCACTCCCTTCCCCTGGGCTATATGATCATTGCCCTTCAGGCAAACCCACCAAATAACAATCCCTTCAATTAAGAACTGTCACCAATTTATCACAATCCCGATTCAAACCAGTTCGGCATGAGCAACGCAGGTGGGGTACTCATAGGCGAAAATGATGATTAAACAGAATAGCCCATCCAGCTAGAGGATAAGACAAAACATTACACCCCTTATCCCAATCATTCATTACTCATCGCTAATCACTTCTTTCTCCAAACCGTCATTTCCGCTACCGTATGCTGAAACTTGCGCGATGTTTCCCGAATCACAAAAGGCACATCCTGGGGTTCTTCCATCATATCAAACTGATCAGACAAGAGATCCTTTAAACCTTGAAGAGTAGAATAAGGCTCACCATCCTTTCTAAAGCCACCGATCCAGTTTTCCACTTCGGTAAACTCCTCCAACCAGGTATAAGGAGAAGTCAACACCAACAAACCATCCTTGTTGATTCTATTGGCAATCTCTTTCAGGAATTTCTTCGGGTCGTACAGTCTGTCTAGCAAGTTCCCTGCAAAAACCAAATCGCAACCCGTGTACAAGGTCTTCAAGTTACAAGCATCAGCCTGGTAAAATTCTACCTTATCACGATATTGATCCAAACCAAAGTCGCTCAATTTAAATTCCTGGTATGAATTCAGTTGCCCCTCCTCTTGTCGGATGTAATTCAATTTCCCACTCTCTTTAAGCTGTGTACCAATTCGAATGAAGCGAGCCGAAAAATCAAGCCCCGTAACATGATCGAAATACTTTGCCAGTTCGAAAGTCATGCGTCCGGTTGCACATCCCAAATCCAAAGCATTACTTCTCTTCACATCCTTTATGTGGCTTTTTATTAAGCCGATACATGAAAGCGCATAATTTTCTACTCCAAAGTACTTTTGTCCGTACTGAAACTCACAATATTGCGAAACCAGCTCATCGGTTTCATAATAATCCGATTTGATTTCCACCTCCTCTTCCGATTCGATATATCGGAACCCTGCATGCTGAAAGAAATGACGACGAAAAGCGTAACGCGAATCTCGTATCGCAAGATTTCCTGTCGAGATCCACGATCCTCCTTTTATCAGGTTGTGCTTGGCATCAAAAGTAGGAGTCGAAAAATCATCATAGAAAGGATGCACTTCAAAACCATCCAATCCTGAAATCGGCATTTCGGTCCATTGCCACACATTCCCAATCACATCGTAAAAACCAGCCGATTCGAATTGGTCTACCGGACAAGGTGACGCATAATGTTCCAGATTGATATTTCCAGGCGCTTGCTTCCATTCCGGTTGATCCTGAATTTGCACACTATCGTAAAGACGGTAATACTCCGTTTCGGTCGCATTCTCAGTTTCTTTCCCTCTTGCGCCGATTTCCAGTTGCAAAAAGCCTTGGCCTCCAAATAATTTACTTCCACTGGCCAATTCCAGGGCATTTCAATCTCCTCGCTCATCAAACGAAGCTTCCACTGCTCTCCATCCTTTAACCAAAAGAATGGGAAGCTACATTTCTTGTATTGCACCCAGGCCCAACCCTCTTCGGTCCACCATTTTTCGTTTCCATAGCCATCATCATCCACAAATTCTTTAAACTCCTGATTCGAAACCAAATACTTCGAAGCATTAAAAGATTTAATTTCAGATTTAAAGCTTCCAAATTCATTGTCCCAGCCATAAAGAGCATCATCGCGACCCTTTCCTATGCTCACCTTTCCTGCCTCTACTTTTTGCAGTACATTTTCAGGAGCCAAACCTCTCTCTGTACAGCTTTCAAACAGATCAATTTTCTGAACTTCATCAATAGGTAGTTGCCTGATCAATACCGACGAGGTCTCAATGTGAATTCGCTGATGTTCAATCCCCATCAAGATCACCCAAAATTGAGACTCCCAATTGATGGGCATTTGCAGGGGAAGTTCAAGAATCAGGTTTTCGATGACTTGCTTCACTTGCCTGCGATATTGCCTTACATCCTCCAACTTAGGCCAGTCGTAATGTTGTTCATTCAAATCGTCCCATGACATTTCATCGACACCAACCGCAAACATCGATTCAAACTTGGGGTTCAATCTCTCATTTAGAACTCCCGCCAGAATCAATTTATTGATGAAAAAGGTAGCCGTATGTCCAATGTAAAATATCAAAGGATGGCGAAGCGGATCAGCCCTCATATAGAATGCCTCTTCACTCTTTAAGCTGTCGTACAATCTATTATCCAGCTCCCAGGTAAGCTGAAAGTATCTTAAAATCTCCGCCCTCTTTTCCTCAGGTGTGCCCTGATTTAAAATTGGAGATTTGTTTACAAGTATGTCATTATCCAATAGGATATCTTTTTTATCTTCCATTGCAAATTTCATTAAGCTTAATACTCATTTGAAGTTAATGAAAAAACAAAGCATCACAAATCAAACACACAAAACCCTACTCATTTAAGAGAAAATTAACAGTTTGATCCATAAATGTAGAACACTGAAAGTTTCAGCTTACAATACTGATATCATCTCGATCGGGAGCCGCCAATCGGACGCGAGTCGAGGCACACCGTAACCATGGAATGGCGAGCAGTATCCGATTGGCTTGATTCTTTTGCACACTTTTCTCATCTAAGGAGAAAAGTTTGAGCCCATTCGGCTTGAGGATAAGAACAGCCTGTCTGGCTTAAAGACAAAACAACACTATTACAACACCCCTCTCCCTATCGGGATCTCCCCTGAATGGGAGAAATCCAATTCCATCTAAAAGAGACATTTTGATCGGGAGCAAATCGGCACACACCATAACCATGGAATGGCAAGCTGTATCTGATTGGCTTGACCTTTTTGCTTCGAGTCTACCGTAACAAATTGGATCTCATGAATGATAGCGAATAACCCAAAAATGAAAAGCCAAACCGGCTTGAGGATAAAAAACAAGCCTTCTGGCTTGAAGACAAAGCATGTCAATTCCTACCTGAATAAATGAACTTACATATTTTTTCGTATCTTAATAAAAACCAATACGCAACATTATGAACTACATTCTCTTTATTATCATTGGAATCATTGCCGGCTGGCTGGGCAGCATCATCGTTAAAGGAAAAGGCCAGGGACTTCTAGTCAACATGATCGTGGGAATCATTGGAGCCTTCATTGGAGGAAGCATTTTGGATCATCTCCACATCCATATGCCTGGCTTTTTTGGTTTACTTGTCGCCTCAACACTAGGAGCCGTTCTGTTAATCTGGTTAATTGGATTAATTCGAAGGTAAGCCTTATTTCTCAAAAAAGTAATCAGAATCCACTCTACAGATACGAACGGCATATTTCTTATACCACTCTTCTTTACCTCTTTTCTGGGCAATTTTATGCGCCGGATGTTCTTGCCATTTTTGAATTGCATCTAAACTCTCCCAATAAGAGACCGTTATGCCCAATTCATTCCTGGCGGATTCTACCCCCAGAAATCCTGCTTGCGTATGAGCCAACTCTATCATTGTATCGGCCATTTCAGAATAGCCCTTGTCTCCTTCTTCCCTCACTGATGAGAAAATTACAGCATAATATGGTGTTTTAAATGTCTTGGCAATCATTGTTCTATAAAATTTGTTTTTACCACCTCCTTATTCTCTTTATTTAGCATCTGCTTTGGGATACAATCCTTAATGGTACCTATTACCGAGTTCAAAAGGTTCTTTCGTACCTCACTTTTCAGTTGAATCAAACTGATTTCTCTTACCTTATCGCTTCCCTTGATATCTTTGAGCAAGTCCTCCTGATCGGATGGAATCATTAAAGTTGCCAACTCAGGAACAAAAGTAATTCCTCCTTTATATTCCACAATTCTTCGTAAGGCATCAATATTATTGCTTTCATAAACCAGTTCATTTTCCTCTTTTCTGTTTAATGAACAGATATTGGTAACCTGATCCATAAAACAATTCCCTTCCTTAAGCATCCAAATGCTTTCATGATCTAACTCATCAATGCCAATTTCATCTTTAGCGAACAAATCATGCTTATCGGATACATACAAATAGAACTTTTCATAGAAAACCGGGCAAACTTCCAGATTGCTCTTCAATTGAATTGGGGTTGAAATGATTCCTCCATGCAAACTACCATCCTTCACGCCTTGTAAAACCTCCTCTGTTATCATTTCCTTAACCGTAAGTTTCAATTTCGGATATCGCTGATTGAGTTCATCCACAAACAAAGGCACCAAATATGGCGAAAGGGTTGGTATGATTCCCAAGCAAAGCTCTCCCTGAATATCTTCAGATAAATTCACGGCAAAATCTTCTAGGTGCTTCGATTCTGTAATCAACAATTGTGCTTTTTCCAGAAAAAGATTCCCATTTGTAGTAGGTTCCACCTGTTTCTTACTTCTATCGAAGAGCTTTATGCCCAGTTCTTCTTCCAATGCTTGTATTTGCAAGCTAACAGCAGGTTGCGACACCCCCATAAACTTGGCAACCTTACCATATCCGCCTAATTTTTGCAAAGCCAAAGCATATTCCAGCTGTTTTAAGGTCATACACCAATAATTATTTTTAATTAATAGCCTAAATTTAATTAAATTATCTAATACTACTAAGCTATCATGAGCAATGGTCATAATTTCAGGTAATATCTACTTTTATTAAATATCGAAAGATAAAAAAACACGAATTGTTTATAACTTTGTAAGCTATGAATAAATCGAACTATAAAGGCATTAGAACTTTATTATTCAAACTTTGAACTTTATACTGTATCCATGAAAATAGGTATTATTGGGGCAATGGAAATTGAGGTTGTAAGACTTCGAGCACTATTGTCGGATAAAAATGAACAAAAAAAAGGTGGTTTTGTTTTCTATACCGGAAAGCTAAACGGAAATGATATTGTTCTGTTACAATCAGGCATTGGAAAGGTAAATGCAGCAATTGGTGCGGCCATCATGATCGACAACTACTCTCCTGATTTTGTAATAAACACCGGTGCTGCAGGAGGATTTCCTGGTGATTTAAAAGTTGGTGATATTGTAATCTCAAAAGAATTGATTCATCACGATATGGACTGTACAGTTTTTGGATACAAAACCGGTCAGGTTCCAGGGATGCCTGCGAGCTTTGTTGCTGATGAAAAACTAATCGATTTGGCTGATAAATGCATTCACAAATTGATTGATGTAAAAACCAAGAAGGCAACAATTCTTACCGGCGATCAGTTTATGAATAATCCTGAAGCCACTAAAAAAATTAAAGATACCTTCCCTTCTGCTGAAGCTGTGGAAATGGAAGGAGCTGCAATCGCTCAAACTTGCTTTCAATTTAAGATTCCTTTTGTAGTTATCCGATCAATTTCGGATATTGCAGGACAAGAGAATGCAATCGAGTATGAAGAATTTGTTGAAACAGCCGCTGTAAACTCAGCAAATATGGTTGTTGAAATGACCAAAGAATTAGCAAAATAGTATAAATAAAAAAATATGGAAAAGATAGATAGCTTTACGGTTGATCACAATAAATTGAAAAGAGGTATTTACGTATCAAGAAAAGATCGATTTGGTGATGAAACCATCACAACATTCGATATCAGAACCAAATTGGCCAATCAGGAGCCTGCAATGGATATTCCTGCAATGCATACCATGGAACATCTTGGTGCAACTTTCTTAAGAAACAATAAGAAATGGTCAGAAAAGACTGTATATTTTGGTCCTATGGGATGTAGAACGGGATTTTACATTATTTTCCATGGTGATTTAAAATCAGAAGATATTATTGATGTTACCAAAGAAATGTTCGATTTTATGGCTGATTTCGAAGGTGAAATTCCTGGAACCAACAAAATTGAATGTGGCAACTACGTTAGCCACGATCTAACCATTGCAAAATGGGAATCAGATAAATACAGAAAAGAGGTACTTTCTAATCTTACGGAAGAAAATTTGAATTACCCACAATAATTCATAAAGAAGATAAAGATACTAAGGTCGTCATATTCTGACGACCTTTTTTATTTCCTAATTTTCATTAAATTTATGGAAAATGAAACAACGTTAATTCATGAAAATTACTGGTTTTCGATTCTTTATTATTACTGCATTAATACTGCTCATTCCAATTCACAGCAATTGGAGATTGCTATTGAATGGGAATAAAACTGAAGGAATTGTTATTAAAACCAGTAAGGACAATATGGGACAACTCTATTCCTTTTACTCCATCATTCAATATGAAGTTAATGCTAAAACCTACCATATAAAAGGATTGGAAAATGTTGAATATCCACTTGGGAAAAAATTTATCATACTGTTTGATCCCGATAATCCTCACAAAGCAATTCTATATAATTTCAAAGGCATTTACTTTAATCGTTCAACCCCAGTTGCAATTGTTTTGTTCGTGTTATGGGTAGCTTTCTATTTAAGTTTTAGCCCTAAAAGTGATAAAAGAAAGTCTGAAAGAGAATGGTTTAAATGTAATGGAAAATTCTCCCATCACAAATTAAACTAAACCACACACATTTTATTTAACAACTAATTTCAATCCCCATAAGGTTTATTATCATTTTTACAGTCGTTCTTTCTCAAAAGAGCGGTATTTTTTATGCCTAAAACTCGCTAAGCCCAATTATCAGTTTTATCTTTGCAAGCAGAACAAATTATTGAAGAATGAATAAACCTGAATTATTACTACCTGTTGGGAATCCTGAAATGTTTCATGCTGCCGTAAAAGGTGGAGCTGATGCTGTATACCTGGGATTACGTCAATTTAATGCCCGCGGGAGAGCATCAAACTTTACAAGCTCACAATTACTGGCATTAATTAAAATTGCAAGGAAAAATGACATCAAGGTTTATCTTACTTTGAATACGGTAATTAAGAATGAAGAATTACCCGACTTATTGGATACCTTAAATCTAATCCAAAAAACCGGAGTTGATGCCATAATCATTCAAGATTGGGGTGTTTACTACTTGGTAAAAAAACACTTTCCTAAAATTACCATACATGCAAGTACACAAATGGCTCATCACAATTCCTTGGGAGCAATTTACTGTAAAAGCAAGGATTTCGAAAGAGTTGTAATGGCAAGAGAATTAACGCTTCCTGAATTGAAAGAAATTCGCAAGAAATCTGATATTGAATTAGAGATATTTATGCATGGTGCATTATGCTATTCCTTCTCTGGCATGTGTTTATTTAGTAGTTTTCTTGGTGGAAGTGGTGCCAATAGAGGTTTGTGCGCTCAACCTTGTCGCAGATTTTATGAAACAGGAAATGAGAAGAGTTATGTCTTTAGTCTAAAAGACAATCAGGCTGTTGAAGTATTGCCTGAATTGATGAAAATGGGTGTAGAATCCATTAAAATTGAAGGTCGATTAAAACCAGCAGAGTTTGTATATAATGTATCAAGAGCTTATAGAAAAGTAATTGATAATAACGACTTGAAAACAGCCAAAGAAATTTTGGCCTATGATATGGGTCGTGAAAAAACTGGTTATTTTCTTGCTGGAAATGTAAACAAAGCCATTACGGAGAATACAAATACTGGAATTTTGATTGGTTCTGTTGAAAAGAGAAATAGAAACACGGTAATTTTCACCTCTTCTCATGACATACAAATTGGAAACAGAATCAGATTCAAACAAAAAAATGGTGAGCCACAAAAAGCCATTAAGGTTAAAGAGTTTAAGGAATTAAGCAAAGGTACTTATCAAATTGAAATCGGGAATGTTGTAGCTGATAAAGGTGATCAGGTGTATTTGGCTGGAATGATGCAGGAGAAGTTTCCTAACAAGTTCAAAGAAGAAGGAAAACCTCTAAAAGCTAGTATGCACAGAAGCGAAAAGGCTAAAATCCTAAGCTCATTGGGAAAAAAGAATATTCCTCAAAAAGAACAAATCTATGTTCGAATTGATTCCTTAGCCTGGTTGCGTAAGGTAAACTTAAATGAGGTCAACTATTTAATTCTTAACCTTAAAAAATCGGAATGGGAAGAGTTAAAATGGGATGTGCCATTTCTTCAAAAAAATGCACACAAGCTAATTATTGAATTGCCTAAGTTCATTCAGGAAAAAGACTTGGATTTCTACAAACAGATATGTAAAAAGGCTATGCTAAGTGGCTATCAAAACTTTATGCTGAGTCATCTTTCGCAAAAACTCTTGCTTCCAAACAAAGCTCGCATTTCTTGCAACGAAAATGTGTACCTGTTTAACGATGCTGCAATTGCTCACTTACGTGATGAGAAAATCAACCTGTTCTGTCACCCACAAGAGAATGACCTGGAAAACTTGCTGAAGAGCAATGATCGCTTTGGAATTGTTCCTGTATACTTCTACCCTCAGCTATTCTATTCTCGCATGCCGGTAAAAACGGTAAACGACGAATTAATTGATGATATGCAAGGAGAATATCACAAAGAATTGCGCGACGGAATGACCATTGTTTATCCAAAACACCCTGTTACCTGGATGCAACAGAAAAACAATTTATCTAAAGAAGGATTCAGAAGATTTTTGATTGACCTAAGCAATGAGAAAGTATCATCAAACACTTTTAAAAGACTGATGAAAAACTTCCAGCAATCGAAACAAGTACAGCCATCAACCAGCTTTAACTTGAAAAAAGGACTGAAATAGAAAATTGGCAATTATCAATGAGTAATGAATGATAAACAAGACTATATAAGAATCGATTTATTATTCACACCATTAGGATCTAATTATAAATATTACATTGATTTCCTGTAAAATCTGTTTTAATACAATTACTAAAGAGACAACCTTTAGGCTATCAATTATTAATTACACATTATTCATTGCTAATTGATCTTTAATCATTGCATAAAACATGTTACGAAATCGTGAAAAATACATCGCCAGAATGTAAGTTTTTACTATTTTGGCGATCAAACAATTTTAATATTAACACTAAACCTAACAAAGTGAAAAAGACGTTCCTTTATTTACTTGTGGCAGGTATGGCATTTACAGCCTGCGATGGAAAAAAAAGTGAGCAAAAGACTGACAATCCGTTTTTTGCTGAGTACAACACTCCTTATCAAACTCCTCCGTTTGATTTAATTAAATTCGAACATTTCGAGCCTGCTTTCATGAAAGGTATGGAAGAAGGTCGTGCAGAAATTGAGGCAATTGCAAACAGCAAAGAAGCTCCAACTTTCGAAAACACAATTTTAGCATACGAAAAATCGGGTGCTTTACTTGATAAAGTAGGAAATGTATTCTACAACATTAAAGGATCGGAAAACAACGATTCTATTGCTGCATTGGCTAAAAGATTATCACCTATTACAACTAAATACTATGGTGATATCAGCTTAAACGAAAACTTATTCAAAAGAATTAAAGCTATTTATGAGCAAAAAGATCAGTTAGAACTTTCTGTTGAAGAGCAAACCATGTTGGATAAAATCTACAAAGGATTTGTTCGAGGTGGAGCTAATCTTCCAGCTGACAAGAAAGATCAATTGCGTAAGATCGATGAAGAACTTTCTTCTTTGACTCTTCAGTTTGGCGAAAATGTATTGAACGAAACAAATAATTTCGAACTAGTTATCGACAACGAAAAAGATCTTGCTGGTCTTCCTGCTGGTGTTGTTGCTGCTGCTGCTGAAACTGCAAAGCTGCTGGTAAGGAAGGAAAATGGGTTTTCACAACTCAAAAACCAAGCATGTTACCTTTCTTGCAGTATGCTGATAATCGTGATCTTCGTAAGGAATTGTACATGGGATATGTAAACCGTGGTAACAACAACAACGAGTATGACAACAAAGAGATTGCAAAAAAATTGGTTAATCTACGTATTGAACGTGCAAAACTGTTCGGATACAACAATTATGCAGAGTATGTTCTTGAAAAGAACATGGCCAAAACTCCTGAAAAAGCATTCGAATTGTTGAACAAACTATGGAAAGCTGCTCTTCCTAACGCTAAGAAAGAAGTGAAGGAAATGCAAAAAATCATCAACAAAGAAGGTGGTAAGTTCAAGCTAGCTTCATGGGACTGGTGGTACTATGCTGATAAAGTGAAGAAAGCTAAATACAACTTGGATGAAGAAGAATTAAAGCCATATTTCGAAATTAATAACGTTCGTGATGGTGCGTTTGCTTTAGCGAATAAATTGTATGGAATCAAATTCATTCCTCGAAACGATATTGCTAAATTCAACCCTGAAAACCAAGTATTCGAATTACAGGAAGCTGATGGATCTCACATTGGTATTTTCTATTTAGATTATCACCCACGTGCATCTAAGCGTGGTGGTGCTTGGATGAGCTCATTCCGTAAGCAATCAGGTTTCGGTACTGATAAGGAAGTTACTCCAATCATCATGAACATTTGTAACTTCACTAAACCTGTAGGTGATACTCCTGCATTGTTAACTCCAGACGAAGTTGAAACTTTATTCCACGAGTTTGGTCACGCTCTTCACGGATTCCTTTCTAAGTGTAAATACAACTACTTGTCAGGTACTTCTGTATCTCGTGATTTCGTAGAGCTTCCTTCTCAAGTAATGGAAAACTGGTGCTTTGAGCCTGAAATGTTAGCAATCTATGCGAAGCATTACCAAACTGGTGAAGTAATTCCTGCTGAATTGGTTAAGAAAATTCAAAACGCTGGTAAATTCAACCAAGGATTTGCTACTGTTGAATATTTGGCTGCATCAATGTTAGATATGAAATATCATACTTTAACAGAACCATTAACTGAAGATGTAATGACTTTCGAAAAGAACTACTTGGAAGGTTTAGGTTTGATTCCTGAAATCTATTCAAGATATCGTTCAACTTACTTTAACCATATTTTTGCGGGTGGTTACTCAGCTGGTTATTACGCTTACATTTGGGCTGGCGTTCTTGATTCTGATGCTTTCCAGGCATTTAAAGAAACTAGCTTATTCGATAAGCAAACAGCTAAATTATTCCGCGATAATGTATTATCCAGAGGTGGTACTGAAGATCCAATGGAATTGTACAAGCGATTCAGAGGTGCTGAACCAAATGAAGATGCTCTTTTAATCAAGAGAGGATTAAAATAAAAATCGCATTTAGCGATATTCAATATAAAAACCGATTCACAATGTGAATCGGTTTTTTTTATATCCATTAATGATAATTCTTAATTGATTCATTCCTCGAATTCTGCTTTGGTGATATACATATTCAAGACCTTCTGCTGCATGGCATCAATCGGATATCCTTCGGGTTCCAATACAAAATTCATAGCAATGCCATCCAACATAGAAGTCAAGAATTCTGTTTCCATATCCGGATCGGCAGCTCCACTCTTGTCGAAATATTCAATCAACACATCAAATTTCAAACTTACAATTTCATCTAACTCTTGCTGATATAAAGGCAAAACTCCTGGTTGCAACGTAAAGCATAAAACAGCTTAAAAAATTTTAAATTCTTCTCAATAGAATCAAAGTAATCGTCGATAAAGAATAGCAATTCCACTTCCTGAAGGTCTCCATCCTCATTTGGGTCTAAACCATCGTATAATATATGAACAGCTTCATCAACAATGGTATGAAGTAAATCTTCCTTGGTCTTAAAGTAAGAGAATAGTTGTTCTTCTGAAATCCCTGCAGCCTTTGCAATTTTTTGCTCCTTTTGCAGCAAAATACCCCTCCTGCACAAAAATCCCTAAGGCGGTGTTTAATATCTCCCTCCTTTTCTCAACATCCTTTGGTAATTTATTTTTAGAAGCCATAACAACAATCATTTAGATGAAAAAAATCGGTTTTTACCTAAGTTACGACAGAAATGTGCTTTTTTCAAAAAAAACAATGGATACATATACATGCACCCATTGTCATTAACTTGATTAAACCGTTCTAGTTTCCTAAAACTTAATTTAAATTCTAACTTTAATATAGATATTTACTTAATTGACCTGCATCAACCATAATAAATCGGAAAATCATTCCTCCCAAAAGAATTAAGAATGCAGGTAGTGCTACAGGAACTTTCTTCCCTCTTAGCTCTAAAATTTCAAGAATAGCAGGAACCAACAGGCCCAGCACTACTACTCCACCCCAAAAAGGCAAAGTGTAGACACCACCAAGAAACAATTGTGCAGCTTCGATTTGAGCAGCATTACTCGCTAAAAATCCCATAAACAAGTGAATGATAAAAAAGATTTCTATCCCAATCAATATTAAATCAATTTTACTAAACCATGTTCTCTCCAAATGATTCTTTGACATCCACATGATAACTGCTGCTCCTGTGGATAAACCTGAAACCAAAAACAAAGGCCCCAAAATAGAGGTATTCCATAATGGTCTTGCATTAAATGCAGACAATAAAATACCCGTGTAAATCCCAAGAATTACAGATGATACAATCATCATCCAAGCCAATGGCTTACGATATTTATTTACCTGCTTTTCAACAAACTCGAGCCATTCCACTTTAAATTTCCAATTTGGCACCAAATCTCTCCAATAGGCAACACTCCAAACAATTGATAATGGTGTAACCAACATCAATACCCAAGCTCCCCATGACATTGGAGATTCTAATCGGATAGTGGTATACAATTGCCAGAAATACAATTTGTTCTTTAAATCGAGGAATAGGGCGAATAAACCAATTACTAAAATTGCTGGTACTATAAAGGTAGCTTTCCTAACGGCAGTTGGAAGTTCTTTTTCTCTACCTAAAATGGTGTAAAGTGCTGCAAAGAATAAGATTCCTGCGGCCAAACCACCTAAAAACAAATACAATGGAATTTCCCATCCCCAAATTCCCAAAGTAGGATCTATTTTAGGATTCATTCTTCCACTTAAAATAATTTCTTCGTTCATAATTTGATTGTTTTTAGATTCCGTTCATCAGAATTACCCCAGCGCAAAAGAATCCTGACAAACGGAATCCGTTATAAAACTTGAACTTGTTAAAACCTGCCAACCAACCACCATACAAAACCAACTTAATTGGGCTGATCAACATTATCTTGAATATCTTTAAATGAGATAATAAACATGTGGCTTAGTTCCCACTTCGGGAGCCAATACTTTCCAATCTCTGTTTTGCAACAATTGATATACTTTGCTTTCCTTATCATCCAAATCGCCAAAGTACATGCATTCAGTTGGACAAACGGATACACAAGAAGGTAGTTTTCCTTCTTGTAACCTGTGATGGCAAAAAGTACACTTATCAACAAACCCATCGGGATGAGAATAGCGAGCATCGTATGGACAAGACTGAACGCAGGCGCCACAACCAATACATTCATGGCGAGTTACTTTTACCACCCCTCCCTCTTCGTAATGACTTGCTCCGGTTGGACAACATCTTACACAAGGAGAGTTTTCACAGTGGTTACAACGCTCTGATCTTAATTCGATGCTTACATTTGGAAATGTACCCTTTGCATTCTCAATCACCCAGTCGCGACAATACCCAATTGGCACACGATTTTCGTTTTGGCATGCTACAACACAATCGCTACAGCCAACACATTTTTTTGTATCAATTACCATTGCATATCTCATGATATTACCTCGCTTTCTGGTTTATCGGTTACAAAACTTACAAAGTTGCCACGCATTCCAGTTCCTCCCATGATTGGATCAACCATCACATTAGTCACCAATTGCGTATCACTAATTCCTCTCCCGAATGATCTCTTTAATTTCTTATTGGCTCTACCAAATCCATGAACCATATAGACATTGTCTTTTCCTATTCGTTCCGTAATTCGAACTTTAATAGGAAAATCAGAAACTACACCATCCTGATTTTTCAACCAAACTTCCTGCCCATTCTCCAAATTATTATCAGCTGCAACAAATGGATTTACCCAAAGACAATTCTCACTCATCAATTCATTCAAGTTTGGATTATTAGCTGTTCTTCCAAAGGTATGCATTGGAGCTCTACCATAATTCAAGCGGTAAAATCCTTGTGGTGGTTCGGGATGTGGTGTATAGTTTGGAATAGGATCAAAACCTTCCATTTCCAAATCCAAAGAATACAGTTCAATCATTCCGGTAGATGTACCAAACTCGTGATAATCGCCCTCTTCAATAAACATTGGAGTCTTGCGTTCCATTTTCAGAACACCCTTTTCTTTCATTTCTGCTAGTGAAGACCCCATTTGTTTTAGTTGCCAGTCGATTACTTCGCTATAACTTTCGTAATTGAAATGTTTTGATAGTTTTAATTTCTTAGCTAGTTTTCTAACAATCCAATCCGATGGTTTTGATAGATATTTTGGCTTAACAGCTGGTACTCTTACCGCCACATTGGGGAATCTGTTTGGCGATACTCTCATATCATCGTAACGCTCCAAATATGTACATTCAGGCAAGATAATGTCTGCATAACCTGTAATTTCCATAGGCATTGTATCTACGACTACCAATAAATCAAGGTTCTGAATTGCCTCTAAGGTTCTCTGGGTATTAGGAATTGTTGAGATTAAATTCGTACCCACAACAAACCAACCTTTAATCTTATAATCCGATTCATTCTCAGGATGAGACATATCAACAAATACATTTGCTATAGATGAATCAGCCAATGCATATGTGCCATCCAAATGATCTTTCCAAGTCCAATTTACAGGTGGATATCCTGGATGTGGATAGGTAGGTACTTTTGCTTTTTCAGGGAAATAAAATCCTCCTTTTCTTCCCCATGATCCTAACAAGGCATTCAGCATAGCCATTGCTCTTAATCTTTGTGTATCATCGCCGTACCAAGTTACGTGTCGTCCCGGATGAATTAAAGTTGCAGGAGCATGAAATGCCATTTCGCGTGCTGTTTGTCTTATTACATCTGCGCTTATGGTTGTAATTTTTTCTGCCCACTCAGGCGTTTTGTCGGCAACATGAGCTTGCAAATCTTCCAAACCGTAAGCATATTGCCCTATATAGTTCTTATCGTATAATTCTTCGCTTACAATAACATTCATCCATGCAAGCAGTAATGCGATGTCAGTTGCAGGTTTAATTGGCAACCAATATTTCGATTTACTTGCAGCTGTCGATAATCTTGGATCTACAGTAATGATGGTAGCACCGCGGTCGATGGCTTTCGACATTTCCTGCACGTGGGAATTGTGCATATTCTCTCCAATATGATTTCCGATCAACACCAAACACTTGGTATTTTCCAAATCAACTGGTTCCGGGGAGTTGATATTTGATCCGAATGTTGTATTGAACCCAACTTCTCTTGGACCACGACATTGGGCATAGGAAGGAGCTGTAATGTTTTTGGAACCAAAAGCTTTAAAAAGTTTTCCAAAATGTGCACCACCTGATCCATGTTTGAACAAGGCAAGACTTTCTGGTCCACTCTCTTCCTTAATTTTATTCATTTTTTCTGCGATAAAACGGAAAGCCTTGTCCCAGCTAACTTCTTTAAAAGTTTGTTTTCCATTTTCTTCAACTCGCATTAAAGGAGTTTTCAAACGGTCAGGATCATTATACATTCCTATACCGCCAGTACCACGAGGACAGAATCTTCCGTTAGAATGCGGATCATCCTCATTTCCTTCAATTTTCCAGATTTCACCTTTTTCGTCGGTGTAAACCCAACCGGCACACTTCCAGAAACAAACTTCGCAGTATGTTGGGAAGCGCTTTATTTTCGAAGCATCCATTGGTTCAGCTGCATTTACCTGCCCAATCATGGCATTTAAAAGCGGATTAGCCAATACCAATCCTCCTGCTCCAATTGCGGATAACTTAATAAATTCTCTTCTCGACTTGTTCATCAGGTTGTTGTTTTATAATTGAACTGATGCTGTTAGAACAAACACCTGTTTGTTTTAATTTCGTTGAGTCTTTCAACTTTCAACAGGATTTAAAACTTCTGCAATTTTGATCAATGTGTATGTAGTTGCAGAATAACTTAAACTCACACCCTCCGCCTTCGAAGGGCATGAATTAAATTTATGAAAAGAAACTACTTTTGAACAGTTTCAGTAGCGGTCCACTCAAATAGAGCTCCGTCATATACTTTTACATTTGGATAACCCAAAGCCGATTTTAATGCCATGTAAACCACACCAGCACGAACACTTGACTCACAGTATAGAATAACTTCTTTATCCTTAGTAACACCCGCAGCATTAAATAAAGCTTGTAACTCTTCTTTAGACTTTAGCATGCTTTTGGTATCCATAACCTTTTTAAATTCAAGGTTAATAGCATTTGGTATATGACCTTGAGGTAATTTTGATTCCTTAATTCCCTTATATTCGTCAGCTGATCGAACATCAATAATAACAGCAGCTTGAGAATTTGATGCTTTTTTCACCTGAACAATATCCGCAATAGCCGCTTTATTCACAGCAACATTAAAAGTTGTTGCTTTTCTTTTAACAGGATTCTTGGTTACAGGCTTACGAGCCATTCTCCAGGCTTTCATATGTCCATCAAGAATCTTTACATCTTTTGCACCTAAATATTTCAAAATCCAGTATATACGTCCTGAATATTTCCCAGATCCGTTATCATACAAAACAATTGTATTGGTATTACTGATGCCTTTATCACCTAAAATTTTAGCGATTTCAGCAGTTGATTTTAATGTACTTTTTGGTTCAGCTTTATAAAGATCCTTATGATTTACATGAATTGCCCCTTCAATATGAACTTTAGCGTAATCAGTAGCTTTACGTGTACTCACAAGTACTACATTATCATCATTCTTAATTTTAAGAAATTCTTTAACAGAAATTACATCCTGAGCAAATGTCATTTGAATGCCTAAAAAACAAACAAATGCTAGTAATATCATTTTTTTCATAATCTTGTCTTTTTGGGAGTATTACTATGGGAGTCAGAACGACTCCCGAAAACTAATTATTAAAAATTCACAGTTACCTGTAATATGAAAATATCGTTATCAATTTCATCAGCTCTTTCTGCACGATAAACGTAGTTTGCCTGAATCTTAGTCCAATCATTTAACCAATAATTCAACCCATAAGTAGTACAGAACTCTGTATTGTTACCCATATCTTTATCTGAATCGTAGTATTCAATTTTTAACACTGGTTGAAGATTGTTCTTGAACTTATACATACCCATGATGAAACCACCATCACGTTTAATACTGCCTTGGTGAACTTCCAATTCTTCACCACATCCACCACCAGTTGTATAAGAACCTACATCTTTACCATATAGATATTCTGCCTGAAACATAAATCCTCCGTTCTTGTACTGAAGATCAGCTCCCCATCTTGTTTTTTCATCATCAGGCATACCTGCTGTAGCCGATGCTGATTCTCCATACAAGTAACTAGCCCCTAGCTTAAAGTTTTTGTGCGGATTTAAAACAACTCGAGCTGCATAATCCTTCTCTTTATTGTCATCTTTCGCAAATAAGCCAGTACCGTTAGTTATAGCAAAACTGTACTGAAACAAAGTAGTATCAGCACCACCCATCACCATAATACCACGATCACGATCAGGAGATGCTAATTGCTCAACCACTCTAGAACGGTTAATTGTATGTAATTTACGGCAAGCTGTATTTAATTCAAGCGAGATTGGAGATTTGAATGATCCCATTGTCAATCGAGCAAAATCATAACGCGAATAAGTTACAAACGCATCCAACAAATAAGCATCCCCATCATGTCTCTGATTATCAGGACTTGCTTCCAGAACTACATAGTAACTGATATCGTAAGGAATTTTGCCCATTACACCAATTCTAGCTCTATTAAAATCAAAAGTGTTGGTATCATTGTTAGCTGCCTTTTCGCTGTATTGATATCTCGGCTGAATAAAACCAAAAACGTTAACTCCCTCACCTGACGGCTCGTCACATCCTTGTGCATTTACCAGCATAGGAATACAAAAAGCAACTGCAAATAGTAATGCATATAATTTTTTCATGATTATCTTTTTTTTAGGTTTTGGGAATTGTATTTCATAATTCATCGATACAATTCCCTATTCGGTTAGTTGTATGAATATATCTTGTTCCTGTGCTAGTTAACCAGAGGTAAATCGGTTGTTGGAGTAACAAATTGATGACTCTCTAATGATGGATAAATCATACCGTTAGAACCAAACTTTAATGATACAGCATCATAACCAAGTACATTTAAGTAAGCTGTAACCATCGAAGAAGTTTGACCGGTCCAACAATAGGTACAAATTTGAGCACTTGAATCAAGATTTGCCATCTCACCATTTTCCAAACTTAAAGGTAGAATTCTGTGTGCTCCAGCAATATGACCATATTTGGTAACATCAGCTTCTGCCCAATAGTTATTAATAAAATAGTTTGATGGAGATGTTAATACATCCGAAGCATTTACTCCTTTAAAACCGTTTGTAGTCATGTCTGTTACTCTTTCCTGAAGAATTGCGGCACCAGTAGTAGCTGAAGTTGATAAAGTTGGATAATCGAAAGTTTGGTTGCTCTCTACAGCAGAAGTAACCCAATTGGAATGTCCTTCGGCAGCTGCACCATTGGTAGCTCCTGAATTACTTTCCCATGATCCGGATAATGTTGAATTCCATCCACTCATTCCCCATTTTAATACCTTAGCATTAGTGTATCCGCTTAAACGAAGTGCAACTACTGCATGAGCAGCTGTTTGACCTGTATAGCATGCAACCAAGATTGGTTTAGTTGTACTGGCTGCATCTGATACAATATTTGCTAAAGTAGAATTAATTGCACCTTCAATATGGCCCGCATTGTATGAATCTGCAGAACGAATATCAATAATATCGTAAGTTGAAAGGAAAGTATTCAAATCTGCTTCAGCAGGAGCTCCTGTAATCCAATCAGTTAAAACATCTGGTAAATCAAGATCATTTGCAACCAAGTAATCTGATAGTGTTTCAAATGCATTGGTTTCTACAACATCAGAAGTAACCAAAGGCAAATCAACAGTAGGAGCAACAAATTGATGGCTCTCAAGTGATGGATAAATCATACCATTTGTACCAAATTTCAATGAAACCGCATTATACCCAATTACATTTAAATAAGCAGTAACCATGGATGAAGTTTGACCTGTCCAGCAGTAAGTACATATTGTTGCATCTGGATCGAGACTTTCAATTTCGTTATTTTCAAGACTCAAAGGTAAAATTCTGTGTGCTCCAGCAATATGTCCGTAATGATCAACATCAGCTTCGGCCCAGTAATTATTAATGAAATAATTAGATGGAGTAGTTAAAACATCAGAGGCATTAACTCCTTTAAAACCTCCAATGATCATAGCATTTACTCTTTCTTCAAGAATTGCAGCACCAGTTGCAGCTGTTGTGTTAAAACCAGGGTAATTGAAAACTTGGTTAGTTGCAACTGGAGAAGTAACCCAATTTGCATTTCCTTCAGCAACCGCACCATTTTCAGCACCTGAATTGCTTGCCCAAGGTCCTGATAAACTTGAGTTCCAACCGCTCATACCCCATTTTAAAACTTTCGCATCAGTGTAACCACTCAAACGAAGTGCAACTACTGCATGAGAAGCTGTTTGTCCTGTATAACAGGCAACCAAAATAGGTTTAGTCGCATTAGCCGCAGTGTTTAGAATATTATCTAATGAAGAATTAACTGCACCTTCAATATGCCCAGCGGCATATGCATCTGCCGATCGAATATCGATAATATCATAAGTACTAAGGAAAGTAGCTAAATCAGCCTGTGCCGGTGCACCCACGATCCAACCATTTAAAACATCTGGAAGATCAAGGTCATTAGCAACCATATAATCCTTTAATATTAAAAAATTTTCTGATAGATCAGGACCTGGTTCTGGGGTGTATACATCATTTTCTTCCTTACAAGAGGTCAGAAATAATGTCGGCACCAATGTAAAAATAAAGAAATACTTCATTAATTTTTTCATGACTCAATAGTTTAGGTTTGTAATAGTTTAGGTTATATTTCAGGTTAGATAGTTCAAGTTTAGCATCCACCGGAATCTTCTTCCGCTGCGGCTGCATATTCCATCCCACCTTCTTCGATATTATCTTCGCTGATTTCAGGATAAGCTTCGTGCCAGCCTTGCCAACCTCCACTTATTACCTTTACATTTTTATATCCCAATTGCTGTAAACGCAATGCAGCCAAAGGACTACGGTTACTTTTCTTACAATAAAGAATAAGTAATTCCTCTTTTTCTGGCACATAAAGTCCCTCCTCATCCCATACCTTTTCGCTTCCGATTCTGAATTCAAGAACACCGCGTGGAATGGAAACGGAACCAGGTATGAAACCTTTATCGTGTTCCTTAGGAAGACGAACATCCAATAGTACATATGGATCTTCACCATTCATTAATGCGTAAAAATCACTCACAGATATCTCAGTAACATTTTTACTGATATCAGCTACCATTTCATCAACACTTTCATAGGATTTAACAGGACCGCTAGAATTACTGCTACATCCTACTAAAGCAATAAGGCAGATAAAGAAAAAAGCCTTGATTGTTTTCATAGATTCGATATTTAAGTTTAAAAACTGCAACATTTTAGTAAGAATTATTACCTTTGCGCCCTCTTACAACGTTTGCAAACCTTCCGACAAAAAAAGTAGACTATGAATGGACTACTTTTGATCCAAGTTGAGCAAGCACAAATAAAGATTTATTTCTCTATTACAATATTACTGGTTTCCTTAATCGAATTTTAGAAAATCATACCCCAATCCCTCAATCCAGAATTGGTAATTTGAAACAAATAATTTGACTCCAGAAAGATGTTTTCTTGATCTATTACATGTTTTTTGCTGACATTTGACACGTATTTATACTCTAAATTTGTATATATTTACAGGACTAGATACAACAACCTAAATCTCCCTTACTATGCAATGCCAGTAAAAACAACATGTTGCAAAGAATGCGTTAGTAAATCTGCATGCTTCAAAGAACTATCTGAAAAAGAATTAGTTTTAATCGATCAAGGACGCTTTGAAGTCACTTTTAAGAAAGGAGAAATAATTTGTAAGCAAGGAATGCTAGCCTCACATTTGATTTATATTAAGAGTGGATTTGTGAAATTGTATATCGAAGGAGGCCATAATAAAAACATCATTTTGACCATTGAAAAAGATGGTTATATGATCGGATTACAGTCTCTTTTCGGTAATAGTGTTTTTCACTACACAGCTGTTGCCTATGAGAATACTACCGTTTGTCTTTTCGAAATGAATACCATTAGTAAAATCATTGAACAGAACCCTGGGTTCGCATCAAAATTAATTGCACGCTTAAACGAAAATACCATTCGCGGTTATGGACGCCTCTTTTGTTTGACCCAAAAACAGGCTAGCGGAAGATTAGCAGATATTCTCTTATGTTTGTCCGATCGTTTGTACAAGAGCAACAACTTTGAGATGGCTTTGTCGAGAAAAGATCTTGCTGAAATAACTGTAATGTCGGTAGAAAGTCTTTCGCGTGTTATTAAGGAATTTAAGGACGATAAAATCATTTCTTTGGAAGGCAGGCATCTTGAAATTCTTGACAGGGAAAGGCTGGAACGAATTTGTGAAACAGGATAATCTATCTTACAGATATAAAAAGGGTTCTCAATATATTGAGAACCCTTTTCTTTTAGATCAATTTCTTCTCTTTTAGTACTTTCTTTAGGTTTTTATGGCGTTTGTAAAACCTTTTCTCTAATAAGTTCATAAAATTCTTGAACCTCTTTGTTTTATTAATATCATCAAACAAAGGATCATCTTCAAGAAATAAAAGAATCCAGTAAGGATATTTATCCGCTTCAGCAAAACGATACAAATGTTCGAAAGTCTTCTCCACATCCCCTTCCTGTAAATCACACACAGCCAAACTCAAATCTTTGTATATGGATTGATGTGTGTGGGCAAACTCCTTATATCTTTTAAAAAACATTTTTGCCTCTTCGTATTTGCCTACTTTAGCATACACATGGGCAATTTTAGCATCTTCACCTGGATAAATGTCCAAATTGGCATCTTCCTTAGCTTTTACAAACTTGCTGTAATACCTGTAAGCCTCTTCATAATCTCGCTGACAGTAGCAAACTTTTCCAATTTCCTGCAAGATATCAAGACGAGTTTGGTCTTTATTCCAGGCATCAATAATCAATTGCTTTGTCTCTTTTAAATCATTATTCTTGGCGTACAATACATATGCTCTCAGGTATTCAGAATACAAATTGTTGGGATTATATTCCAAAGATTTGTTTACAAACTTTTCTGATTCATCCACAAAACCAGCCTGTATCAACGCATTGCTAATGTGCAGATAAATAAAACTTGTCGTTACAGAATCGTTGGCTGCAATATTCACTTGTATGCCTTTTAATGCATACTCAAGATACTTTTGAGTATCAGGCATGTAATTGGCATAAAAATCAGATAAGTAGTTCAATACATAAGCAGAGTTTGGATTATACTCCAAAGCTTTTTCAAAATAAGGAACGGCAGTTTGGTTTTCATCCTTTGCTACATAAGATAGTGCTTTGGCAATTAAGCTCTGGTAATCCTTTGAGTCAAACAACATGGCCTTATCAGCATCCGCAATCACCTGATCGGTATACAACTTTTCTACTTTAAAGATATCCAGATAGTAGTAAGCCATTGATCGAAAAGCATAAGCACGTGCAAACTCATGATCCAATTCTATGGCCTTATCAAGATAAGTAATTGCTTCCAGCAAATACTCTCTCTTCCCCCTTCGCATCAAATCCAATCCTTTTAAGAGTTCATCGTAGGCCTCAAGGTTATCTGTGGGCTTTTTATCTATTAATTTCTCCTCTTCAGGTGTAATGATGGCCTCTACACTTGCGGCTATTTTCTTAGCCACTTCTTTTTGCAACTCAAATATATCCCTGGCTTGTCGGTCGTACTGTTCTGCCCACAAGTGTTTATCATTACTAGCTTTTATCAACTGAATATTCAATAAAATTTGCTCTCCGATTTTCTGACCACTTCCTTCAACAAAATAGCTTACATTCAACTCTTTGGCAATCTCAGGAATGGTGAGATTTGAATTTCGATATTTCTCTACCGAAGTCCTGCTTATAACTCTTACATCTTTAATTTTCTGTAAATGATTTAGAACCGATTCCATCAATCCATTTACAATGTATACATTAGATGAATCCTTGCTGTCATTTTTAAATGGAAGGACAGCGATTGATTTATCTGCCTCTTCACTACCAAACAGAACTGGATTCAGAATAAAATAACCAGATAAAATACTTAATAACACAATAATCACAATGATTATTGGTCTTTTTCGTGCTTTTGAATCCTGAGGAAAACTTTCCACTTCAGCAAGCTCATGCTTTCCTGTTTCTCCAGGGGGATAACCATAAAATTCCCTGAAACATTTTATAAAGTAGGATGTACTGCTAAAACCAACCTGGTAGGCAACTTCGGAAACATTAGCATCACCCTTTACTAATATTTCCCGGGCATTCTCGAGTCTGATTTGTCTGATAAACTGGCTAACGGAAAGATTGCATTGCTTTTTTACTTTTCGCAGGAGATTGGATCGACTCATTCCTATTGCATCTGCCAAGTCTGAAACACCAAAACTTTCGTTGGATAGGTTTTCTTCAACAATTGATTTTAGCTTTAACAGAAATTCATTCTCTTCAAATAATTGGTTGGCCATTATATAGGGGTAAAATTGTCATCAATAATTCAAGAAAAAGATACAAATAATATCAACATTATTCACGGAAATATTCTTCTTCAATTGAATACATTCGGTGGGGAGAACTCACTTTTTGCATCATATTTTATTCAGATGCGTCATAATTTACACTGAGTCTCAAAAGCTTATATTCTTCGATTTTTAAATGATATGACCTGCATCACAAATTCCCAGACCTTTACATCAGATAAATGTTGAACTAAAAATCAGTAAAAATGAAAGCGCATAAATTATTAGCATTCGGAATGTATATCCTATTTGTATTGGCAGTTTATTCATGCGAAAGCAAAAATTCAAAAACAGGAAATAGTAAAACAAATACCACTCAAAAAGTGAAAGCCCCTAAAACTGATATTCATGCAGCCACATTCATGGGAAATGTAAAAATTGTAGAACAACACATTGCTGCAGGTACCGATTTAAACAGCAAAGAGCCAATTGGAGGATCAACACCTTTAATTACTGCATGTTTATTTGGCAAAACTGAAGTTGCAGAGGCACTTATTGATGCCGGAGCAGATTTAAACCTTAAAAATAATGATGGCTCAACTGCACTTCATGTTGCAGCATTCTTTTGTAGAACAGAAATTGTGAAGGCCCTTATTGCAAAAGGTGCTGACCAAAGCATAAAAAACAATGCAGGTGCTACCGCTTTAGAGAGTGTTTCTGCTCCATTTGTAAAAGTTAAAGGAATTTATGAATTCTTTAATAAGGAATTAGGACCTCTTGGTTTAAGATTGAACTATGACAGAATTGAAAAAACAAGACCTGAAGTAGCCGAATTATTAAGAAACCAGAGTTAGACAAAGAGTTAAATTGGAGAATTAGAGGGCGAATGCCTCTTAAAAAGATACAAATCATGACAACAACAGAAAGAAGATACGATATTGACTGGTTGAGAGTGATTACCATTGGACTGTTATTGATCTACCACATCGCCATTGTATTTCAACCATGGGCGCCATTTATTGGCTTTATCAAAAGTGATACATCCTTGGAAAGCATTTGGATTCCCATGTCGATGCTGAACGTCTGGAGAATACCTTTACTCTTTTTCGTTTCGGGTATGGGTGTTTGTTTTGCCATGCGTAAAAGATCAGCTGTACAACTGCTTCGGGAACGCAGTATTCGAATTCTGCTCCCTTTCGTATTTGGGATGTTTTGTGTTGTACCACTACACTTTCTAATATGGAAGAACTATTACAATCAAGATCTTGCTTACCAGGTAAATCCAAGTCATTTATGGTTCTTAGGCAATATATTCGCCTATGTACTGATATTATTGCCTCTGTTCCTTTATATGAAAAGGAATCATTTCCTGATAAAAAGCTGGCTAAATAAACTGTTCAAAACACCCTTTGGATTATTCATTGTGATGATACCGTTTGTATTTGAATCTGTTCTAATCAATCCGAATCCTTTTGAAATGTATGCCATGACTCTACATGGATTTATATTGGGATTCCTGGCCTTTTTCTTTGGCTTTGTTTTCATTCTGGCTGGAGAAACTCTTCGAAGAACATTGATCAAATGGAAATGGCACTTCCTAATTCTTGCTTTAGGCTTGTATACAGTCCGTTTGGTAGTTTTCCAGTTGCAATCGCCAAACTACCTGATGGCAATAGAGTCGAACATATGGGTTTTTACTGTATTCGGTTTTGCCTTCCAATACCTGAATAAAGCAAACAAATTATTGACATACTTAAGCGAGGCTGCTTATCCTGTTTATATCATTCACATGGTGATGCTGTATGGAGCATCTTACCTGATATTGCCATTACAAATGCCTGCATTTCTGAATTTTGTTATTATTAATTTAATCACATTTATAGGATGCTTTGCATTGTATGAGTTGGTTATCAAGCGAAGTATTATACTACGACCTTTGTTTGGGCTAAAAACTAATCTTAAAAACAACCCAGCATTAAAATTACAAACGTAAAAAAGGCTCAGGGTTTCCTGAGCCTTTATATCTTAAATTGAAATCCTTGTATTAAAACAAGTCTTCCAATAATGAATCTTCAACCAAGTTTGGAAGGGTAACTTTTAAGTCTGGACGACGTTCCATTTCCCGTTTGATAGCGAACATGGCCTCATCGTTTCTTGCCCAGCTTCTTCTTGCAATACCATTGTTCACATCGTAGAACAACATGTTCTTCAAGCGAGCATCAGCTTCCGGAGTTCCATCAAGCAGCATACCAAAACCACCATTGATTACTTCTCCCCAACCTACACCACCTCCATTGTGGATCGATACCCAGGTTGCTCCTCTAAAGCTATCTCCAATTACATTATGGATGGCCATATCAGCAGTAAACTTACTTCCATCGTAAATGTTCGAAGTTTCTCTAAATGGAGAATCCGTACCACTTACATCATGGTGATCTCGACCTAATACTACAGGGCCAATCTTGCCTTCTGCAATGGCATTGTTGAATGCTTCAGCAATTTTTGCTCTACCTTCCGCATCGGCATAAAGAATACGAGCCTGAGAGCCAACAACCATTTTATTTTTCTTCGCATCCTTAATCCAGGTAATGTTATCCTGCATTTGCAATTGGATTTCTTCTGGAGATGATTCCATGATTTCCTGCAATACATTCATTGCAATCTCGTCAGTCATATCCAAATCTTCTGGCTTACCCGAAGTACATACCCAACGGAAAGGACCAAATCCGTAATCGAAACACATAGGACCTAAAATATCCTGAACGTATGATTTGTATCTAAAGTCGATGCCATTTTCAGCCATGATATCAGCACCAGCTCTTGAAGCTTCCAAAAGGAATGCATTTCCGTAATCGAAGAAATAAGTTCCTTTGGCAGTGTGATTATTGATTGCAGCAGCATGACGACGCAAGGACGCTTGTACTTTTTCCTTGAATACTTCTGGTTCTTCACGAATCAATCGGTTCGATTCCTCGAAAGTAACGTCAACAGGATAGTAACCTCCAGTCCATGGAATATGAAGAGAAGTTTGGTCAGATCCTACATGAATGAAGATATCTTCCTTATCGAAACGTTCCCAAACCTCAACAACATTACCAATGTAAGCAATTGAAACTACTTCGTTATTAGCCTGAGCTTCTTTTACACGGCTAACCAAGTCGTCCATATTGTCAACCAAAACATCAACCCAACCTTGTTCGTGACGCTTTGTTGCTGCTTTTGGATTTACTTCGGCTGCAATAGTGATACATCCAGAGATGTTACCAGCTTTTGGCTGAGCACCACTCATTCCACCTAAACCTGCTGTCAAGAAAATCTTTCCTGATGGAGTCTCTCCTTTTTTCAACATTTTACGGAAAGCGTTCATTACAGTGATTGTAGTACCGTGAACGATTCCCTGTGGGCCGATGTACATGAATGAACCTGCAGTCATCTGGCCATATTGTGATACACCTAGTGCATTAAATTTTTCCCAATGATCAGGCTTCGAGTAATTCGGAATTACCATACCGTTGGTAACAATTACACGAGGAGCTCCTTTCGATGATGGAAACAATCCCATTGGATGACCTGAATACATGTGCAAAGTTTGCTCATCAGTCATGGTCGCCAAATATTTCATAGTAAGCAAGTACTGCGCCCAGTTTTGGAATACTGCTCCGTTACCACCGTAAGTAATCAATTCCTCTGGATGCTGTGCTACAGCTGGGTCCAAATTGTTTTGCATCATTAACATGATACCTGCAGCTTGCTTTGATTTTGCAGGATACTCTTCGATTGGACGAGCATACATTTTGTATTCTGGCTTGAAGCGATACATGTAAATGCGACCGAAATCCAATAGTTCCTGTGCAAATTCAGGAGCCAATTCAGCATGCCACTCTACTGGAAAATAGCGAAGTGCATTGCGAATGGCCAATTGCTTTTCTTCTACCGATAAAATGTCTTTTCTTTTAGGAGCTCTGTTGGCATCCTTTGGATATTCTCTTTTTGCAGGCAATTCTGATGGAATTCCCTGTAATATTAGTTCTTGAAATGTCATCTTTTTTCTCCTATTTTACGATGAAGGCTCTGTTTTTCACAAATTCAACCATTGCGTTGATATCATCTTTCAACACACGGTCATCTTCCAATTTGTCAACCTTAGATCTGATAATATCAAAGTTCTTTTCAATGATATCCGACAATCTGTTTGGTCTTCTGAATTCGATTGCCTGAGCAGCATACATCAACTCAATTGCAAAAATTTTCTCAAGATTACCCAAAATCTGGTTGAACTTACGTCCAGAGATACTTCCCATAGAAACATGATCTTCCTGTCCTAGTGAAGTTGGAACACTATCAGCAGATGGAGGGAAACACAATGATTTGTTTTCGGTTACCAATGCTGCTGTTGTATACTGTGGAATCATGAAACCAGAGTTCAATCCTCCGCTTGAAGTCAACAAACGAGGCAATCCATATTTTCCTTCCAATAACAAATAACATCTTCTATCAGAAATATTACCTAGTTCTGATGCTGCCAAAGCACAATAGTCAATTGCCATTGCCAATGGTTGTCCGTGGAAGTTACCTCCAGAGATTGCTTCTGTTTCACTTAATACGATTGGATTATCAGTTACCGAATTCATTTCGATTTCTGCCATTTCCTTCACGTGAGCAAATGCATTTCTCGATGCTCCGTGAACCTGAGGAATACAACGCAATGAATAAGGATCCTGAACACGCTCACAATTGCTGTGTAATGCCAAGTTTTCTGATTCATCAAGCAACATACGCATGCGTTCTGCTACTTTCATATTTCCCGGGAATGGACGAATTTCGTGCAATGCTGATTTGTAAGGAGCTGCACTTCCCATGAATCCTTCCAAGCTCATTGCTCCTGCAACATCTGCCAGGTCAAGCAAATATTCCATTCTGTGCAGACCTTTAATGGTATGCGCCAAAATAAACTGAGTACCATTAATCAATCCTAAACCTTCTTTAGCAGCAAGGGTAATAGGCTGCAATCCATGCTGAGCCAATACTTCTTTCGCAGGAACAATATCTTTTCCAACCCAGAATTCACCTTCACCCAATAGAGGTAAGAATAGGTGTGACAATGGCGCCAAGTCACCTGATGCACCTACAGATCCCTGCTCAGGAACAACTGGCAAAATATCATTTTCAATGAAGAATAAAATACGTTCAATCACTTCTAAACGAACACCTGAAAATCCTTGAGATAAAGCTTGAACCTTACAAATCATCATGATTTTAGATAACTCCTTGCCAATTGGATTACCTACACCCACGGCATGAGTAATCAGTAAGTTTTCCTGAAGCTTGCTGGTTTCTTCCGGTGAAATCTGAGTATCACAAAGTGGCCCGAATCCAGTGTTTACACCGTAAACCGCTTTGTCAGAATTCGCCATAGTCTCCACCTTGGCTCTGCACTCATTTACTTTAGCAATAGCTTCTTCAGTTAAGACAGCTTTCAGCTCTCCACGAGCAATCTGTATTGTTTTATCAACTGTTAGTCGATCTATCCCGTATTTAAACATTGTTTAAGTATTTTATATCGTTTATTTTAAACCACTCAGTTTTATTTATTGCAAATGTAAATGGTATTTTAATACCCAACAAGACTAGTTTTATCAAGATATAATAACCCTGAGTTATCAATTAACAATGAGCAATTAATAATGAGTAATAGAAAATGTGAATTGAGAGTTGAAATTTTAATTGGAAAGTATGATCAATGCCTAAAATACTTAAAGTGCCTCAAGTGCTTAGAATTTCATCATCTATCGACATTCTACCAATAAGGAAAAGGCTAAAAACTCATCTGTGTTTTCACCATTCCATTTGCCCGGTGTATTGCCCAACTATATATCCTTAAGAATTGAGCAAACATTAGAGAATAAAGCAGCGTTATTTCTCTCCTCCCCATGGGAGGAAGAAAATAATGCTGTGTTATTAGCTTGCTGCCCATGGGAGGAAGAAAATAAGGCAGTAGTATTGAAGTTTTCCTCTGGATTTGAAGAAATATCGAATATTTTGTGATTTTGAATCTGTATGATTCAAATGTTTATAGATACAATGATGTAAAAAAGAGGGTGTCCAAAAAGTTCAATATTATTGTCATTCTGATCCCGAAGCCTCGGGAGAAGAATCTGTCCCTTTGATTAACAGATGTTTCACTTCATTCAACATGACATTGTATTCGATTGAACTTACTTTTTGGACACCCTCCAATTACAAAAATACATTCTGCTATAAATATGTAATCCCTAAAGGATTATTTCCTTTGTGTTTTGAGGGTTTCACTCAAAGTGAGGCCCTCAATATCATTTTATCAATTGATACCCTCACTCAAGTGAGAGCATCAAAAGTCTGTAATTTTGAAACAAAAAAACCTGCCAGAAAACTGGCAGGTTCAACAACAACATAGTAATTCACTAATTATTAAATCTTAGCATTCACTATATCAACAATTTCTTTTTCGTAAGCCACTGCTTTGTCTACAATCGCTTGTCCTTTAGCAATGATACCTTCTGCCCAAGCCTTATCAGTAAGGTCAGCAGCATTGATTTTCACGTTCATGAATGCACCAATTACACCTGAACGAGCAGCCAATGCACCTACGCCAGCATCAGTAACCGAATTAGGGTTTCCGATTTCAGCCATTGCTTTGCAAACATCCATACAACCTAAACAAAGTTCCATGGTTTGGAAAGGAACCATAGTTGCAAACTTGGTAGCCTCTTCCATTGCTTCAGCACGAGCAGCTTTTTCTTCTTCGCTTCCTTTTGGCATACGAACCGCATCCATAATTTTGTTGAATGCATTTGTATCTTCATCAACCAACCAAGTTAGTTTGGTGTGATATTCTTTTCCTTTTTCAGCCCAATCAGAGAACTCTTCCCAACGCTCGTCCCAACCTGGCTTGTGAGCCGAAAGGTTAGCCACCATTGAACCAAGAGCAGCTCCCATAGCACCCATATAAGCAGAGATCGATCCTCCACCCGGAGCCATAGATTCTGAAGCTGTTTCTTCAACGAATGCAGTAAGGGTCATATCAACCAATTTCTTTTGACCTTTCTTCGCTTCGTTCTCCAAAATGTACTCAATGATCTTTTTATCTGGATCGAATGGATACAATTCATCTAATCCTAGAGATTTAACAGCAATCTTGATAATCTCACGATCAGAAATACCAGTAGAACGATCTTGCATGCGTAGGTAATGTTTACCAGCATCCAACATTGCTTTCAATGGCACAACACCCACCAATTCAGAACCAGTTACACGAATACCGCGAGCCTGAGCCTTAGCACATACTTCATCAAATGCTTCGTGAATAGAAGTTACAGAGATATCAGTCATGTTCATTGAAATCTGAGCCACTCCGAATTCTTCAATAAACCAACCGATTGCCTTTGTAGCTTTCAAAGTACCAGGAATCATAACTGGCTTACCGTTTTCATCATTTACAATTTTACCTGTGATAGGGTTTCCTTCACGCAAGGTACGACCACGCTCACGAACGTCGAAAGCAATTGCATTGGCACGACGAGTAGAAGTAGTGTTCAAGTTAAAGTTGTATGCGATTAGGAAATTACGAGCACCAACAGCAGTAACACCACTCTTTGCTACAGCAGGAGTAAACTCAGCTGGACCAAAATCTGGCTTCCACTCTTCTGTTCCGATTCTTTCTTTTACAGCTTCATATTCACCTTCACGACAAACCGCCAGGTTTTTACGATCTGCCTTACGAGCTGCATGCTCATAACAGTAAACTGGTACACCAGCCTCTTCACCAATACGTTGAGCCAATTTGTGCGCATACTCAACAGTTTCTTCCATTGTAATATTCGCTACAGGAACCAATGGACAAACATCAGTAGCACCAAAACGTGGGTGAGCACCAGTGTGCTTGCTCATGTCAATTAATTCAGCCGCTTTTTTTACCGCACGAAAAGCTGCTTCACAAACCTCATCAGGAGTTCCAACCATAGTTACAACAGTACGGTTAGTTGCTTTTCCCGGATCAACGTCAATTAGGCTTACGCCTTCCACAGATTCAATTTCGTTTGTAATCTGCTTAATAATATTCATGTCGTTCCCTTCAGAAAAATTAGGAACACATTCGATTAATTGCTTCATATTGATTTAGATCTAAATTTGTTGCTTAAATTTTCTCATTACTTTACCCGAGTAATCGTAATAGAATTTCTAATTGTGTAAAGTTATCACTAAGTTTGATACGTAACAATACTATTTTATTTAGGGATTCATAACTATGAGTTATCAAACTGAATTTAGACATTTCAAGTATTTTTTAGCATTGGCCGAGGACTTGCATTTTAGAAAAGCTTCGGAAAGATTGTTCATCTCTCAACCCGGTTTAAGCCGACAAATTAAGCAAATGGAGGAAGCTTTGGGAGTTAACCTGTTTGAAAGACACAACCGAAAAGTAAAGCTTACCAAAGCCGGTGAGTACATGCAAAGAGAGTTAATCAATAACTTTCAGCGCTTGGCTGATATCATTTCGCATGCCAAATTGCTGAACGATGGTGTAGATGGAAACTTAAAGTTGGGTTATGTGGGATCGGCCATGCAAAGGGTAATTCCTGATTTATTATTGAAATTTAAAGAAGAGCATAAAAATGTGTTATTCGATATCAACGAGATGGATAACAACAAACAGATAACAGCACTACTGAAACAAGAAATAGATGTTGGTTTTGTTAGAATGGAACGTGTGCCAAGAGGTCTGAATATCCTGCCTCTTTTCGAGGATACTTTTTCATTGGTTTTACCTGCTGATCACAAGGTGGATGAAAGCACATTTATAGGTTTATCACAATTTAAAGATGAACCATTTATTCTGTTTGATTCCTCTTATAGTCAATCCTATTACGAAAAGGTAATGCAGATTTTCGATGATGCCGGCTTTGCTCCCATCATCTCTCACAATACGGTAAATGCAAGTTCCATTTTCAGGTTAATCGAAAATAATTTTGGAGTCTCAATTGTTCCAACCTCATTGAAGTTGGGATTCGATATGAAAATCAAATTCATCGAATTGGATAAAATTCCACAACGTACCACCCTGAAATTGGTATGGAATTCGGTGAATACAAATCCCCTGTTGGAGAACTTCTTGAATATTGCAGAAGAAGTGAATTTCTAGAATATCTGAAACCACGAATTTTACAAATTGTAAGAATATAAAATTTAAAAATTCAAGAGGCTTCCTTTAAAACAGGAGAGGCCTCTTTCTAAAATTATTGAGCTAGAGTTTATTGATTCACGTCAATTTCAATCAAATGATCATCCATTGAGGTACTGTTTGTGTTCTTCAATCTTACTTTCCAATCTTATATTTAAGTAGTCATTTTTATTGACAAGTGTTTGACTAATCAATTCAGCCTCTTTACGATATTTCTCAATTTTATCATTGTCCCAATAATGTGGAGGCTCCTGAAGGTTCGTGATTCTGTCGGCCAATTTCACCATTCCTACCTCTTTTTCCAATTGATTAATGCGCGACAAACTATCCAACATTTGCTCTTTTTTAGAAGGTAGATCTACATTTTTAGTTAAAGCCAAAACTCCTTGGGCAACCCTCTCTCCAAATCTTTCCTTTAGTTCTGCAAACTCGGTATCCGTATCTTCAATGGTATCATGTAATATGGCAAGTTGAATGGCAAAATCTACATCAAAATTCTTTTCAGCTGCAAAAGCCATCAATATCTCCATTGCTACATTGGAAAGGTGCAATAAATAATTTGAGTTGGTTCCTGGCACTTTCTGATTTTTATGCTTTTCACCAGCAAACTTCAATGCTCTCTGATAAATTTCTTGTGTCATTGACTTTATTTTTCCCTTGTATATTCCATGGCATAATCTCCATTTTGTAGAACCAACTTTTCTTCCGTCAATGTTTTAATCTCATAGCTTTCTTCATCAATGGATGAACTGCCATTCCCGATGCTTTTAACAGTTAAAACTAATTTGCCCCCCTCTAATCTCCACTTCTGATACAAAAGTGTTGCCATATTATCTGAACGTGCCGTTCCATCTTCAAGCAAAGAAAAATGAAGTTGAGATGCAGATGTATCCAACCAAGAGCCTATTAATAATTGTTTATTGATAGGTGCAGCAGAAGTCGCTACTCCTTCTTTTTTGATGTTCTTCTCCCCTGTATTTTTACTTTCTTTACAGGCTCCAAGAGAAATTAATCCTATCAATAGTAAGCCTAATATTGTTCTCTTCATTGTTTTATATTTTTTTGATTCTTGTTCGTTAATGATCTTTAAAACACAGCAAAATCAATATACATATTTTATGCCAAATCATTCTTTACCCAAAAACTTTTCCTTTTTACTGTGCACTGATTTAATATCCCAAATCTTCATTGATCAGTACAATTTTAATTCTATTTTTTGGGTAGGACTTTTCCGTAATAGTCCACGAATTACAAATCCTATGAGGACTACTACAATCCACACATTTACACGTTTTTTGACATGGTATATTTAAGTTTTTATGGCTTTTTGCATTCTTTATTGCAGCAACCTCTTTCACCCGCTTCATAGCTGATTCCAGATCTTTTACAATCTTATTTTTCCCAACAAACAAAACCACATACCTCGGTCCAAAAGTGAGTGCTGCAATTCGATTACCAATCATATCCAGATTCACCAAACATCCAGTTTCTGTTATGGCATTACTTCCAGTTAAAAAGAGATCTGCCGTTAAGGCCCTTTTCCTTTGTAAAATTTGTTCGCGCCAACTATTCTCAGGATTAAAAGTATCTATAAACTGATATGAAGTACAAGTTTTGATATAATCAATCACTCCGGTTTCATGCATTGTTTTAGAATCACCATAGGAAACACTTTGTACATTTAATGTTGGCAATATTTCCTCAATAAATGTATGATATGCAGATTCGGAACTATCTGAAATGTATACTTCAAAATTATTTCGTTCCAATTGTTCCTTCGCCTTTACTAATAAATCCATAGTAAATTGTGTTTTTGGGTTTGCTTATAGCTTATTCATACGAACCAAGCATGATTATTTTCAAACCAGTTGATTGGAAATTACAGCCATTTAAATTAAAACGATCAAGCCTATTTGTTTAGATACAGTTAATTACCTGCTCGAATCGGATTTTATTAAAACCACTGTCTTTTTCGAAATAAAACTACGCCAAAAAATGATAAAATTAACGAACCAAAAATGATTGATGGCATAGCCCATGCTGAATTCTCCATAAAGTTAGGAACATTCATTCCAAAAATACTTGCTGCCAAAGTAGGAATCATTAAAACAATTGAGATTAGTGTCAACTGTTTCATTACAATATTCAGGTTATTGGAAATTACAGAAGCAAAAGCGTCCATCATTCCGCTTTGAATATCTGAATAAATCTGCGCCATCTCAAGGGCTTGTTTATTTTCAATAAAGGCATCTTCCAATAATTCTTCGTTGATTAAATTCGTTATCTTTTTTGAATTACGAAGTTTTGCCAGAACAATTTCATTAGCTTTTATTGAGGTAATAAAATAAACCAAACACTTTTCCATCTTCAACAACTTGTTCAACTCCTTATTCTTAATTGATTTTTCAATGTCTTGTTCAATCAATGAAGTCATTTGGTTGATTTGCTTCAAGTATTTCAGGTACAAATTTCCTGATCGAAGAAACAGTCGAAGTATAAAATTAAAACTATCAGAAATTTCTTTGTATTGATCTCGAAACGGAGAAGGTTGTCCGATGGGCAATATTTCATTGTCTTGCACACACAAGGTCAATGTAAAATTTTCTGCAATAAAAATACCTAGCGGGATGGTATAAAATGGAACTCCATTGTTTTTTACTTCTACAGGTATTCTTAGAATTATCAAAGTCCACTTGTCATCAAACTCTATACGAGGTCGTTCATCCTGATCTAATATATCATTTATCAAATCATTGGGCAAATGGAACTCATCATCTAAACGTTTAAGTTCATCTGCGCTTGGATTTGTAACATTAATCCAGCAATCATGTTGTGGGCTGTTAATTTCAACATACCCGCCAAAAGTTTTGAAGATTTTAATCATGATGATGTCTCCTTACAACAATTTTATTCTGTAAGGAAACACAAAGCCCTACAGAATGTTAATACTTTAATTTACTATGATAAGGGCCTTCGTCCATTGTCATTGAATTTTTTTAAATTTTCAATTGCAAAAGTAATATCATTTTTGAATCAAGCTTTATTTAATTCAGATTTTTCAGCTTTGCAGCTAATTTATAAATGAACACAATTGCATTTATTCTTCTTATGTCATTCATTGTATGAAACATACCTCTCTCCTTAATTGTATACTTTTATTTTATAAAACCAAGTAATAGATATCAACTCATTCCAACTCTCTCTATTGAGTTCGAAGTTATCCATCTGAATTTTCTATTATTTGTAAGGGGCGTGCTAAACTTTTGTTCCCTTTTGATTTAATCTAAGGCAGGTTATCATTTAAACTTTGAGTTCTTCCAAGCATTCAGCATTTCACTCTTCTCTTTGTCGTTGATATAATTCAGGTTAACTCCAAAGTCGCAACCATTTATATGTCTTCCGTACATATCCTGATAAAGGATTATCTTTCCATCTGGTCCATACAGTGTGACATGAATAACCTGAAACTCCAGATTATCAATAATTTCCTTTGAAGATGAAGTGTCTACTTTAATTCCTCGACTTGAATAGGTTTCATATAATAACTCCTGTACTGCTTTGTTATTTTCTTCCCACTCGCCTTCATATTCAAGTTTGAATGGGTCTGAAGTTGATTGAAAAATGTGGAACCTATCTTTTTGTAAATTTAAAAGTTGTTTTAATCCACTTGCATCATACTCAATCCCTGCTGTTTCACTTAATGCTTCAATTCCTTTTTTACTTCTTCTCTCCAATTCACTTCTGTGAGTTATTTTCCAACCTTTAGGTATTTCCATAGTCCAACCTATTTCCTTACTATAATAGGTGTTTTCATTAATTTTCCCTTCGTCAATTTGTTTGTTTGGGTCTATTTTACAAGACACCATCACGAATAATACTAAAGCTACTTTTAAATAGAGTTTCATAGGTTTTCTTTAATGTGTTAGAATATTTTACAAGGTATTACATGGTACCGTCAATTCCTCAAGTTTATTATTTCAGAGTTCTGTCTTAGAAATTCTCAATTCAGTATCATACTCCTTTCAAATAATACTCCGCTAAATGTATAACAATCATTTTCAATCGAAACATTTTACAGTAATAAATTTTAAGAGAATTATTTATTTTTTTTCCTGTACTGGTATTAAGGCTATTCAAAAAAAATGTTCCAAAAAGAATTCTTCCTGGAACATTTTTCTATATCATCAATAAATTGGTCATGCAGCAACATAGGATTGTTTTTGCAAAGCACGAGCAGCAAGTTAGCATTAGCTGAGGTTTAAATATTGTCAGTAACAGGACATAAATTAACTTCTTCATCATTCAATTACATGAAAAACAACTAATTGGGATATATTTAGTGCAGTATTCCAAAGCTCTTTACTGTCCATCTGCCGCTTAGTTTATAAATGTACTGACTTTTAAATTGGCATCTCACCGTATTAAGAATAACCATTGTTGTATATCATGTTTTTTATTATCACTTCGCTTTTGATCTGTTAATCAGATTGTCCAGTTCCCAATGTTTTTCTTTCATTATACTCAAGGCAAAGGCACCAGCAGAAGCAATGAATACAGAATAATCGAATGCTCCTTTTATTCCGGTTGAAAAAGTCATTGATAAGGCAAAAATCAGCAGTAAAATTCCACTTAACCTGGCAAAAAGTTCTGTCTTGAATCCAACGATAAGGAACACAGCAAAAAGAATTTCCGCAATAGTTGCTAAAATACCGATTGTTGTAAGCATAGAATCTGGAAACCAAGGATTAATTAATTTTGTGTATTGCAAAAAATTGTCCCAATTTCCCCAAGTGGAAATTTCTTTGCTCCATAAACCAAATCTGTCTCCTACTGCTGATAGAAATCCGAATGAAATTGCGAGTCGCAAATAGAGTTTGATTACTTTATTATTCATATTTAATAGTGTTTTTATTCTTTGTGGTACATGTGTGTCGAATCAGTAATTATCTTGATATCGAGTACGGATTTATTTAATTTTCGTCTGTTGGTAAACCCCAAACTGCTATTACAGATTGTAAGAGTGTACGACATGTATTAACTCTTTGGCAAGTTCTGTGCTGAAAGTAGCCTCACGGGCCAATACACTTAAAAATAATCTGGTTGTAAAGCCTTTTAGGATTTACAACCAGAAATAGAAGTGCTATTAAAAAGTTACTTTACTTCTCTCCACGACGGATTCCATTCAAAAGCTTTTATAGCCTTTTCACACGACAAGGATTCGTCTGCTTCTGCTACATTATAGATTCCGGGAGCACCACCTTTTACAAGCACTGCTGCTGCTCTTGCTGCTGCCTCAACATGAACCGAAGCAGGTGCAATAGGTGCATCAAATCCTGTTTTAGGACCGTATAGAAGTCCGTATCGCAATACAATACCTTCTACTCCGGATTCTATAACCTGTTTTTCTAAAATCCGAACACCTTCAGCGGTTTCGCCATAAACCGGATGCGATAATGGCAGTAATGCATCTTCTTCTACATGGGGCACTGGTCCATCATCATAAACAAATGAAATACTTTGCGCAATAATTCGTTTACACCCTGCATTTACCGCTGCCTCAACAAGATTTTTTGTACCCTCGCTTCTTAATCGAGCATTACTAACCAAAGCTTCCGACATTTTATCAGCATCTAAAGCATAAGGCAAATCGGTGAGTTGATGAATTACTATTTCAGGTTTTATTTCAGCCAAAATATCTTTTAATTTTTGGGCTTCGTAAACATCAACAACAACAGGCTCAACGCCCAGTTCTTTTAAGATTGGAGTCTTTTCCAGGGAACGGGTTGTCCCATAAACTTTGTGTCCTTCAGCAACTAATATGCGTGAAAGTACTTGACCAATTGCCCCTGTTGCTCCTGCTAAAAAAATCATTTTATTCATAATTAAACTTTATCTGTTAATTTTCTTTACCAATTCTTATTTTGCCTGCCAATAACAGCGTTTTGGAGAAACAATGGCCTCTTCCTTTTTAAGTTGTGCCATGGCTTTATCTACTACCTTTCTGTCTAATCCTGTCAATTCAACAATTTTCCCTGCATTTAAAGGAGTTCCATCTTTTCTCATTGCCTCTAATACTTGTTCTTTTGCTTCCATTATTTTTGTTTTTTATTAATAATTCGATGCTACAAAGTTATGGTAGACCAATGTCTCAAAAATTAAGCTGGTTTAAGAAATCAAATAACAATGTATGGTTCATGGTTTATGTTTCTTCATCCTGAATTATCCCCAAATATGATTGTATCATACTAAGGGGTACTCTCTTTACTAAAGAAATCTGAAAGCCATCATTCCCTCAATCGCAAATTGGGGCGTAATATCTTGTGATTTATTGAGTGTAGAGTGCATTCGTAAACATCCTTTTCAACAAAAAGTAGAGATTGGCATATTTCTCCCCTCTTTGAGATAAAAACATTCTTCTTATAAGATTCCTTACGAGTAAACTTTTCCAGAACTATAAATTCTGCATTATTTAAGGAGATCTATCGCTTAATATGTTCCTCTATTCTCATCGCCCACCCTTTATTTGTATTGATAACTAATTGTTTTAATAAATCATCAATACAAAAGTATAGTCTGAGTAAACGAAAAAAATTAAGCTGGATTAAGAAAATCGATTATTTATTTTTCTTTCTTAATTCACTAACATATTCCGGGCTTAACCCAAGGTAGGATGCAATCATATACTGTGGAACACGTTGTACAAAATCAGGAAATGAGTTCGTAAAGTGGTAATAAAATTCTTCTTTTGACATCTCATACAAATATTTTGTGCGTAGTTGAGAGGCTGCCAAATTCTTTTGCATGATTATTCTGAAGTATCTTTCAAGTTGAGGAATTTCGACAAGTAAGCTTTCAAAAGATTGATAATCTATTGAAACGACAATTGAAGCCTCAATTGTTTGGATGAAATAGTCTGACTCCTTCTTATCCATAAAACTGAAAAAATCGGCTAACCACCATCCATCAATGGCAAACTGGGTTATTTGCTCTGTTGATTTAGAATTAATGTAAAACATCCTCAGGCAACCCTGCTCTACAAAATATAATGACTTGCAGATTTGTCCATTCCTAAGTAATTCTTCCTTCTTCTTGAACGCATTTCGTTTAATGTATTTATTAATGATTTCGATATCGTCATCACTAATTGTCACAAATTTTCTAAAATGGTCGACTATCGAAATAGGCATATTGGTTTAGTTTGAAGTTTAAAAAACTCGTTAAGCTTTTGCCTAACATCATAAAGCCAATGCTCTCTTTTTCCTTATTGGTTTTATAAAGTATAAATATTCGCATAAAACGATTCATAAATACAAAATAAGTTATTTATTTAAAGTTGACGAAGTTGTATGGATAAAAAAAGCTCTTTGGCAAACCTTGGTTTGAGGGGCGACTCGAAGGGTGTGTAATTTACTGGTTTGGGTGGCGGGAGTTCATTTATCTTTGCGCAGGGGAGCAGACAAAATAAATTCCCCTCAAACGCACCGCCCTAGCAAAGAATCTTCAAACCAGTCAATACGCTTATTGTAATTATAAGCATTTTCTTATATCGTATTAATGAGTCTTGTCGGTTCTACACATATTGCGCAATGGTCTTGCTACAATTTGAGGACTCCCGATAGCTATAGGGACTACTACCACCGTCTTACCCACCGACCAACAGGAGATTACGATACGGAGTGAGCAACCCGCTTGCATTTATTTTTTTTGCATTATCTAGTTGCGGGGCCTATATAGCCCTTTCATTTTAACTTTTGTTGTTCCTTATTTTTATTTGCTTTGAAATATATGCTTAAAATTAAATTTCTCATTACCTGTTTCAGAGAATCCCGTATAGTTTGCTGTAATTGTCGAATCGTTTATCAACTTAAAATTAATCCAACTGTCATAAGATTCGAATTCAAATTCCAGAATGTATGTTGAATCTTTTTTTGAGAAAACTTGATGATGATATAATTCGCTGCAAACTGGAACTGAAGCATAGAATAATTTCTTAGATGTTATTTT
>NZ_BAZX01000032.1 GCF_001310955.1 Marinifilum fragile JCM 15579 | reverse complement strand
TTCAAGGACTGAATAATAATAAGCAACAGAACATGTCAAGCATCTCCAAGATGCTAGACATGTAAACCACATCATAATATTTAATCATGCATTTTGAAGAGGGTAAAACGTATCACATCTACAACAGAAGCAATGAAAAACTATTTCATTCGAGAGATAATTACCTCTACTTTCTCAATAAAATAAAGAAGTTGATCCTTCCGAATGCTGAAATCCTAGCTTGGTGCTTAATGCCCAATCATTTTCATATTCTTCTAGTAGCCAATCAGAATTCTTGCAATAATATAGATGAGTCTCATAGAGTAAGTACTCAAATGCTTTCGAAAAACATTGGCACCTTACTAAGTTCTTATTCTAGAGCTATAAATAAAGCGATTGGAAGAAGAGGCAACCTATTTGCACATAAAACCAAAGCAAAATGCTTAAATGACGCTCCCGATAATGATTATCTATTAGATAACTGCTTTCACTACATTCATCAGAATCCAGTTCTGGCTGGACTATGCAATTCATTGGATGATTGGGAATTTAGCTCCTATCTCGATTACACAGGTATTCGAGATGGCAAGCTTATTCATAAAGAATTGGCTATGGAAATGATCAATATTGATGAGAAAGATTTCCACATACAATCTTCTAGCCTTCTGGATGAGAAATTACTGCAAGAGATCTTCTAATTAATAAGCAATGGGTTGAGATTTCCTGTAAATATCCTAAGCATCTCCAATATGCTCAGCATTTTGTCAAAAGATCACTACCGAGCTAATACATCGTCTGCCCAAACTTGGCTTTCAGGTTTCTGTCGTACATGATGATGCTACCGGCAACCGAAACATTTACGCTTAGGCGTGTATCGAATTTTACCAGGTGATGCGATTTTTCAATGGCAGTTTTGGTTAAGCCATTGTCTTCGGCTCCCAATAGATAAACACAACGGCGTGGATGTTTGAACTCTTCCAGGTTCACGGCTTTTTCATCCAACTCCACTCCTACCAGAACAGCTCCCTTGGGCAGGTGCGCATAAAAATCATCGAAATTGTCGTAATGGAAATACGGCATGGCTCCTGTGGCCTTGTGTGTATCGCAGGCCTGTTTTGCATAGCGTTTGCCAACGGTAAAAATAAAACTAGCCCCCATATTCTGTGCCGATCGCCACAACACTCCTAAATTCTCAGGTGTTTTTCCATTCTGTATTCCTATGCCAAAAAATCCTTGTTCTAGTGTATCTATCATCTGTCTTTCGAATTGAGGCTGCAAATATAGTTGTTTATCAGTGAATGGCTCAGCACAATCGCATTTCATTTTTACAACAACTTATTGGACTGAACCTAATGGAAGCTTGTATTTATTATCTGTAAAGCATATTTAGCTTTCTTGCATAGCTTTTAGCATAAAACTCACCTGCTGATATGAGCGAAAATATTTCTAAATACAATTGCCCTGTAAATTAACTAACATCATCTTCATATATATCGCCGATTTTTATAATTTTACAATGCTCATATGCCCAAGAGCATTTTATTAATGTTAAATAATCATATAAATAGATATAATGGATAGAAATGCTAAGATTCTTTTTAGATATTATGAACAGATTAAGGCTAATATTGAATTAGGTTTATCTCCTGAGGAATTTGCAAACAAGTGTGTTTCAGACTACAATGCGCTTCAGCTGATGGAGATGAAAACTAGACTGGAAGCAAGACGAAAAAAAGCCAGATTAAAAGAGATTACTAGTGAAATGGCTGCTAAAAGAAAATTAGAAAAAATTCAAACTGCAGAAGGAAAACAAGCGAATGAGGAAAAGGAAATAAATAGAATCAAGCAGCTAAAAAAAGGCATTAGCAAAAAAAGAAAGATCGATAAAGTCAAATTAGAGGAGTTAAAAAATATTGCAAACGAAGAGTATCATCAAAAAACTGAAGAATCTGTTTTAAAATCGATGAAAGCACTTTCTAATATGATTGATTTAATGCGTGGTGATGATGAGTAAATGGGTCAATTCAATGAATTGGCGAGATAAACTATATATGAAGTCGATTGATTGAAATCCAATAAAATATACTTATTCTAGTAAGAAACCCTGTAATGCTTTTATAGAACCTAACAAGTTTATGCAGAGTAGTTGTCTTTTGAGTTTGAAATATGTAATTCCCTGGAATTATATATATCAACAATCAATTACAAACTACTCTCTTGCTTTGCAGGATGAAGTAACAGCTACACATATCAGTCATTCAACCACTTCTTGAAATCATTGCATCGATCCTGGCTTACAATGGCATCCATACATTCGGCCTGATCGGGTTTCAAATTGAGTTTGATTCTTGTTTTCGAATAATAATGCATGTCGATAATGGAAGCATAACTCACCATAAACTTTCGATTGATGCGAAAGAATCTTTTGGGATCCAACTTGCCCTCCAAAGAAGACAAGGTACCATCGCACAAATAACGGTGCCCATCGAAACCAAAAAGATAGAGCGATTTGCCATCGGCCATAAAATAGGCGATTTTATCCACCTCAAGAGAACACAATCGATCGCCACGACTTACCATGAATCGTTCCTGGTATGCATTTCCTGCCACCAAATGGTTTAAAGATTGCTGCAGTGAAGACAAATCTACAGTTTCCTTGTTTTGATATCTCTTTTCGAATTTTTGCAATGCCATTTCCAAATCATCCGGATCAATCGGCTTTAGCAAGTAATCTACACTATTTTGCTTAAAGGCCTGTATGGCATACTGATCGTAAGCAGTCGTAAATATCAAAGGGCTATCAACACTTACTTTATCGAAAATGCCAAAACTATTGCCATCGCCCAAATGAATATCCATAAAGATCAAATCAGGTCTGTGTGAAGATAAATACTTCACAGCATCCATAACATTCTCTAAACGTGCTGTAATTTGAACTTGATTTGGGCGCAAGCTCAAAAGCATCTTCTCCAACTCACGTGCTGCCAATTGTTCATCCTCTATGATTACTACTTCCATCATCTCCTCTTGCTTTTTACGACTCTCTTTATACACAAATATGAAAACTATATTGATTAGTTACAGATGAATCTCACATAGCTTTTTCAAATTTAGTTTTTCCCTTGTAAGGGAACCGTAGCGAAGCCGAGCTCGTGAACACATTAATGTAAAAATTGTATGTGAACAAAATCCCGATAGGGAAAAGGGTGAATTGGTAAAAATATAAATAAATGCACCCCTCTGGCTGTCGCCATCTCCCCTAAAAAGGGAGAATTCCAAAATAAAACTAATGCATATCTATTCCCTATATTCTAAAAATAAATTTGCTTATAGTGTATTCGATTTTTAAAGGTGCCAATTTACAAAAGAAAAGGGGCATTCCGTAACGGAATACCCCAATTTTTGATTCAAATGATATGCTACTTGATTAATCTCTCAAGTTAGGGTTATTGTCTATTGCTTCCTGAGGGAAACGCAATGTATAACGAGGATCTCCCTCTACTAAAACTGCAGTTTCATCCTTAAATTTATGAGTCAAACTCTGTTGAGTGGTTCTTCTCAAATCGAACCAGCGGTGACCTTCGAAAGCCAATTCACGGAAACGTTCAGCGGCAATCTCAGCAATTAAATCTGCTTTATTCAATGCATTGATTCTTGTTTCTTCAGTAGCATAGAAATCCGCTGTCAATCGTTTTGCTTTTAGCTGATTCAAATAATCTTTTGAATCTTCCAATTCATCCAAACGAGCCTTACATTCTGCAACAATCAAATACAATTCAGCAGTACGGAAAGTACATTTCGAAGCCAGTTCAAGCCCTTTATTAATGGCAAACTCTTCACCATCTGCTTCAAAATACAAAGCAAAACGCAAATCATTGGTTTGATCGAATGCAGCCTTCATTTCCTCTGAAATATAAGCTTCATCGCGTAAGTTCTTATCCACATTATCATCCATGGCAAGAATGCTTTCTACAGCATCGTACATGTGTGGTGCTTTCGAGTTGTCAGCTACCAAATCCTGTAAGTCTGACTTCAACTTTAATGCTTCCAGAGCACTTTCCTGAGCTTTTGCGTATTCAGCCATGTACAAATACACCCTAGACTGAAATGCCAATGCAGCCACCTTGCTAAATCGGTAGTTCAAGCCTGTTGCATAAGTATCCACAGTCAATTTAGAAAGACCTTGTGCAATATCCGATTGAATTTGCTCATATACTTCAGCAACGGTATTTGGAATGTATTCTGCCTCGCTATCAATTTTTAGAGAAAGAGGAATTCCCTGATCTGTAGCAGTGCTTTCTTTCTGATAAGGCTTTCCAAACATATTTGTTAGGTAAAAATGGATATAGGCTCTTAATAAATAAGCTTCTCCTACAATCTGATCAACTTCTTCCTGTGTTGCTTCGGTTGCATCACCACCTTCTGCAATCACATGGTTGGCATACATGATTACTTTGTAAAAAATATCATAAGTATAGGTAATTGTATTATCAGCAGGATTGGCATCGTTCCACATGTAAATATCCTTTACATTCGATAAATCCCATCTGCTTTCATTTAACTTCACTTCATCGGTACGAAAAGCCAACTTCGCTTTATCAGCAGGAATTGCATTGTAAGCACTGCTTAGCAGGTCTCTAAAATCATCTCCTGTAGTTGGAATAATTCTATCTTTTGGCTTTACATCCAAATAATCCTCGCAAGCAGAGAATGATACTACTGCCAGCAATAAAAATAAATATTTACTAATTTTTCTCATTTCTCTCAATTAAAATGTAAGGTTAACACCAATGGTATAAGATTTTTGCTGTGGCTGAGCATAAATATTTCCAAATGATTCAGGATCGAAATATCCATCATACCCATTTGAAATCACGAAAGGATTTCTGGCTTCAAAACTCAAACGAACACTAGACAAACCAAGATCTTGAAGCATTTCCTTAGTTAATGTATAACCCAAACGAATGCTACTAATTCTTAGGTAATTCACCTCTTTGTGCCAAATGTCCAAACGGTTGTAGAAATCAGGACGCATTACATTGTAAAATTGCTCTTGCATCCAATACTGTCCATCAGCCGATCCTTTTTCCATTAGGTTTGGCAATGATTTGTTGTCACCTCTCAATACATCCAAAAGAACTCTTGAAGTATTGGTTGATTTGTCATATTGAGTCATGCTGTAAGGTGGTCTTTCCATTACATTCATTCCCAAATTGAAATTGGCAGAAACCGTAAGATCAATGTTCTTGTATTTGAAAGTATTGATGATACCACCGGAGTATTTAGGATCGCTGCTACCTACATTCACAAACAGGTCATTCAACTCTTCATTAGACAATTTTGTGCCTGCCATATAGTTTGGATAGAAATCAGCCCATTGATCATACAAAGAGAAATATTCATCCGCCGATACAATTTGACCATCTTTTTCGAATTGCGGATAACCATTTTCATCCAATCCAGCAGTTTTAATTACCCAAACAGAATTGGCTGAGTAACCTTCACGAGATGGAGTTAATGAATTGATTTGTTGCTGCTCTTTTAACACTTCATTTTCGTTGTGTGCAATGTTAAAGTTTGTATTCCACTCAAAATTGTCGGTTTTAATATTTCGAGTTGAGATACTTAATTCCCAACCTTTATTGGTCATCTCAGCCCAGTTTACCGACATTGAATTGAATCCATTTTCCAATGGAACAGCTTGTGATCCAATCAAATCAGTTCCTTTACGATTATAATAATCAAAGGACATGCGAACAGCATGACGCAATACAGACAAATCGAACCCAACATTATAAGTTGAAGTTTTCTCCCATCTTAATTTGTCGTTAGGAAGCCCCATTACGGTAATTCCATTCTCACTGTTTCCTGGCAAATTGGTTACAACAGTTGGTGTTCCAACAATATAAGGTGAGCTTTGTTTATCGATATTTCCTTGTAAACCATATGAAGATCTGAATTTTAATGCACTTAACCAGTTCACATCTCTAAAGAAAGACTCTTCCTTTGCATTCCAAGACGCACTTAATGCATACAATGGCAAGTATCTGTATTTCGAATCTACGCCAAACAAGTCTGATCCATCAAAACGAACACTACCAAAGAAAGTATATTTTCTGTTGAAGGTATATGATGCTGTTCCAAAGAAAGAAGCATATCTGTTCTTTCTATAGGTTTTCGTAAACAATGGAAATGATTTCGCATCTTCTTCATCTCTATAAATTACTGGCTTAGAGGTATTGTTTTTGTTATTCCATCCGTAAGCAGAAGTAGCAACCTGAGTATATTTAGATTCTCTGATCTCACTACCAGCCATTACATCAACCTCATGTAAATCGTTAAATGTTTTCGAATATTGAAGGATGTTTTTCCAGTTGTAATAAGTACTCTCTGCATCCCAGTTTTTAATAATTCCTCCTTCAGGCAAAAAGTAATTTTCATACTTATTATCAACTATGCTACCATAACCACTCTTGTAACGAGTTCTACGTACGAAATATGTCTCTTGCTCTGCCTCCTTGGTGGTATTTGATTTGTCAACCTGGTATCCAAATTGAGATCGGTAAGTTAAATTCGGATGGATTTTCCAATTCACATTGAAGATAGAGTTTAGGTTGTTCCCTTTTAAAATATGGCTTGTACCTTCTCTTTCTTCAAGAATGTTATAATCTAAATTGATAATATTATAAACCCCATTTTCATTCTGGTTGTACACATAGTTCCCATTTTCATCTCTTAATCTCAAATAAGGATTTGAAGAACGAATGTACTGAGATGGGTTGGTCAACATACTACCCTCTGTTAAGAAGCTTTGGTTTCTTCTTTGGTTGGCAAACATGCTTACCCCAAAAGTTAAATTCTCTGTTAATTTAAAATCCGTTTTTAAGGTAACATTATAACGGCTAAGTGATGTCCCTTTGGTTGTACCTTTCTCGGTGTGCGCACCAGCAGAAAAATAATAAGTAGCATTTTCGCTACCTCCCGAGATGCTTAAAGAGTGATCCTGGTTCACTGCGTTCTGATACAATTCATCTTCCAAATTAGGATCAATCATTCTCAATTGATTAATTGCAGCTAGAGATTCTGCACTAATTGCATCGATACCACCGGTCTGGAAATTGTCCCAATCGTTATTTGCATTTAAAATTTGAGCTACACCACCCTTGCTAGCGTTGAAAGTTAAATCTGTTCTTCCTGCCATCAACAATTCCAAATCCACTTTTTCACTGGAATTCATCAGGTTCAATTTGTCAAAATCAGGTTTAGAAATGAATGAAGTATTGCTGGTAAGCTGTACTCTCATTTTTCCCGCTTTCCCTTTTTTAGATGTAATTACAATTACACCATTTGCAGCACGAGCACCATAAATGGCAGTTGCAGCAGCATCTTTCAATACGGTAATGTCTTTAATATCTTGTGGATTTAAACCGGCAATCGAAGAATTGTACAATTGATCGATATTATCTTTGTCGTTAAAATCAGGCACATCATTTCCTTCCAATGGAATCCCATCCAATACCCAAAGAGGATCTTGAGTACCATTTAATGAAGCTGTACCGCGAATACGAATTTTAGCAGGAGCACCTGGAGCACCACTTTGAACAACACTGGTAACACCAGCCAGCTGACCGGACAACATTTGATCTACATTGGCAACACCCGCCTGACGAATGTTATCAGCATTTACCTTAACAACTGCTGAGGTCACTTTTCGTTTTTCAATTTTTTGGTAACCTGTAACAATAACCTCTCCCAACTCACTGGTTGATTCACTCAATTTAATGGTTACGAAAGACTTTCCTTTAATGTCTACCACTTGAGTTTGAAAACCCAAAAAGCTACATGAGATGGTATTTAAATTTTTAGGAACTTCAAGGGTGAAATTTCCATCGAAATCAGTAATGGTTCCTAAGCTAATGTTTTCAATAATACCTTTCATCCCGGTTTCAGCTCCAATTGTTGCTTTGTCGATGAAAACCGAAGCACCAATCAGAACGTCTCCATCCTTCCCTGAAAGTACCTTTCCTTTAATCAGCTTCGTCTCTTGGGCCCAAACAAATGCAGGCAACAAGATCAAAAGCAAGGTTAGCATTCTTTTCATAAACTTTTGTTTTTTATTGGTTATTAATATAATGGTTATTGGATATAAAAAAACAGGTAAGGAGAAGGTAAATTCTCCCAACCTGCACTAACTAATTTATAGATGTATATTAAGTGCTTCTTCAATTCGAAGAAGTAAATCCTGATAATGAAACTTTGTAGCTTCATCATTAATTGTTAATCTTTTCGAAAGCAGATCTCGTATTCTGAACAGTTCTCCACGCTTCACCGATACCACATCGGATACCCTATTGCTCGTGGCATAGAAAATATTTCTATCTGCATATTTGCTTTCCACATCCTCTATTTCACTGCCCGTATCAAACATCTCCTTATTTTTCACTGCATAATCACAAAGCATTGGCATGCGATTGTGAAGTCTGCAGCCACAATGATTATGATGGTCATGAAGTGATTTCTTGGTAGTCTTTTCCATGGTTTTATTGTGGGTAATGATCAGGTTATCCACAAAATTCTTCTGCATTTGACGAGTAAAGACATCTAGCTTTTGTCGCTTAATGGTTTTGGCAAAAACACCATTGTGAAAATCCCTTAGCATTTCGGTTACGGTGTAGGCTCTGTTGCCATTCATCGCTTCGTTTTGCAGCATTCTTTGCAATCGCTCATCTTTAAGAATTGAAAAGAAAAGCTGAGAATTTAAATCTCTGAAAAGTGTTGTTGGTGCATATTCTATATCTCCAATAACGGATTCTCGAATTGGATATGTTTTTTTGTAGATCTCTGCATTGGTAATCCATTCAGGATTCTTCACTACCTCTTCAATGATATATTGAACGGCATCCTTTTGCTTGGCTTTTTCTACATGAGCATAAGCTGCTTTGTTTTCACCATAAACAGGCTGATCCAAATAGATACCACCAATATTTGCAATTACATGATTGGCATAAGTAAACCATTGACCGATAACCCCCATCATCATCTTACCTGCCTTTTCGTAGCTTACACCTTCTTCATAGGTCCATTTTTCTACTTCAGGAACAATGCGTTTCAAATTTTTCAATCCATAACGACTTGCTTTCATCGAATTGTCACCCAAGTCTTCACTTTGTGCTGATGGGTCAACAGTATTTTTGCCGCTTTGTTGAGGTCCATAATGGTACAGAGGATCATCTTCATGTTTGCGGATCATATTGCCCAATACTTGCAACTCATCCCATGGTGTATTCTTATCGATCCAACGATATGCCCATGCAATGGCATATTTGTCGTATACCCCAATTTGAGGAGTGATGTTTTTTACGCCATCTTTAGGTTGAGCCACATAATTGAAACGTGCATAGTCCATGATAGATGGTGCAGTACCTCCCATTCTTTGGGTAAACGTTTTTGATCTTAACGAATCCACCGGGAAAGCATAGGAAGCTCCCATATTGTGCATCAATCCAAGAGTGTGACCTATTTCGTGAGAAGAAACAAAACGAATGGCATGAGCCATATGTTCATTTGTAAATTTGTTGTCTCTTGCTTTTGGATCAATGCTTCCTGTTTGAATTCTAATCCATGAATGAAGAGCGGTCATCACATTGTGCCACCAGATTACATCTGCTTCAATAATTTCACCCGAACGTGGGTCTACAACAGATGGTCCCATGGCATTCGCCTGGCTCGATGCTGCATAGGTAATCATTGAGAAACGAACATCATCACCATCAAAATCAGGATCATCCACTGGAGCATCTTTGGCTATAATTGCATTCCTGAAGCCTGCTTGTTCGAAAGCTGCTTGCCAATCCGTAATTCCATCTTTAATGGCTTGTCTCCATTGTGGCGGAGTTGACGGATCAATATAGTATACAATTGGCTTTTTAGGTTCTACCAATTCACCAGCCAAATACTTTTCTACATCCTCTTTTTTAGGTTCCAGTCTCCAACGATTTACAAATTCGCGATTTTCAACTGCTTGCTGAGAATCCTTATAATAGAAATGCTTTGTAGTAAAGTAACCGATTCTTCGATCTGCAAAACGAGGTTTCATTGGTTCTTCAGCCAGCATTACAATATTAGAAGTCACCTCTATCGAAACGGTAATACCTTCCGCCTTAGTGGTCAAAAGTGATTTCATAATCACATTTTCAGGAAAACTTTTAGCTGCACTAATTTTGGACAATGACTTTATGGCACTACCTGGCATTCCTAAAACACCAAACAAATCATTCAAACTCTTTTCCGATCCATCAAACACCTTGTTTACTTTAAAAACATAGGATGTAGAATCTTTTCCAATACAAGCCAAATCGAAAGCTTCTCTGATTGAAGGAATGTAATTGTCTTTTACCGATTGAGTAATCGCATCACCTTCTTTTCCCTCGTAATAAGGATGGTAAGTTTTAACCCAAATTTTCTCTTGAATGGTATCTGCTTCAAAACGAATTAATAGGTTTTGATAATTGATCCCTTTGTTCAAGCCCAATTCGTTCACCTGAGAAGGAACCTTTGAAATTTTATTCACCAAAAGAAAATCGCGTCCCATTAAAGAATCAGCAATTTCAAAATAGTAATCTTTCTTTACTCGATGAATGTTAATAACACCCAATTTTGTTTGAGCATCAGAAGTGATTACTTCTTCAAAAGCTTTTAAATCAGATTTCGATTCTTTGTTTGTGGTAGAATCTACTTCTGTTTCTTTTTTCTTCTTTTTCCAAAAATTAAAGATTCCTTCTTCAGGAGAAATCGAATGAGTTTCTGATGCTATGGAATTCGCATGCATACCCCCCAGAATGCACGCTATTATCATCAGTTTCCCAATCGACTTAGTAGGTGTAATTGTATTTAAATTCATTTATAATGATTTGTTTCAAAGAGATCCAAACAATCTCCTCATATTTGTTGTTTCGCATTCATTATTGCTACTGCTATGGCAGCTCAAAGCAAGAATTCGGAACAAAAATGAATTATTTCAAACTCACAAGGAAAAAGAAAGGAGTGAATCAGAAATATTAGGGAGTGAAAGACAAAAAAAATGGTGTGAATGGATTGCAGGCAATAAAGTGTTTTGCTAAAACAGAGGCAACTTTGCAATAAAATGATTCTGCTCTATGCCATAATATGGTTTTCTATCGCCCAAAAAAGTATACAAAGCATCAAGGTTCTTTAATCCTGTACCTGGCGAATGATTTAAATCGGTACGCGGTTGATAAGGGTTTTCAACCAAAACACAATTGTCATCAGTAATCTTTATACGAATGGTTAGTGGCTTATCGCTGGTAATAACATTGTGTTTAATGGCATTTTCAACCAATGATTGAATACTTACAGATGGCAGTTTATATTGCATTGCTTCCTCAGGGATATCATATTCCAGAATTAAATTTTCACCAAAACGTATTCTTTGTAAAAAAACGTATTGCTTTATAAAATCCATTTCCTGTTTCAATTGAATCAAATTACTGTTATTACTGTCTAACAGATATCGGTATACCTTTGATAAACTCACAATAAATTTACGAGCCAATTTAGGCTCTCCATCAACCAAGGCATACAGTGAATTTAAGGAATTGAATAAGAAATGTGGGTTAATTTGATTTTTGATATTCTTTAACTGTGCTTTTACCTTCTCCTCTTCTTCCTCCTGTGCTTTTTTTCTCAATTGTAAAGTTTCACTGATATCCAGTTTAAAACTTGCTACACCGACAACCCTACCTTCTGAATCGGATATGGCATTGAATATCTGCTGGTAATCTATTCCATGACGTTGATATTCTACCAAGAAATGCTCTCCTCCCAATGCTCTATCCAGATACTTTTTCATTTTGATGCGAAAATCACCATAATAAGCATCCAAAATATTCTTCCCCTCTTTTATAAGTTCGTTTTCAGATTTAAGAACCTCCTCTTTATGCACCGAATTAAAACTAGTATACTGGTAATCTCTTCCCACCGAAAAAATCATAATTTGATCGGTACTCTCCATAATGGAAGATAATTTACTTACCTCGTTCATGTGTCTTCTTTCCGCTCTTCTCCTTTTAGTTGATTCATAAAGCCAACGACGCTGAGAAAAATAAAGAAAAACCATCAATAAAAGAGCCAGGACCAATCCAATTAATATGGTTGAATTTCGTGTGGCTTGCACCGTTTCTTTTACGTTGAAAAGTGGTACACTTACTGTAATTAGCCAATTGGTATTGGTTTCTCCAATAGTAACAGGTTGATATACCCTAATCACAGGCACTTGAAGAAATTGGGAATGAACTTCGTTGTGCATTTTTTTACCACTTGCCAACACCTCTCGTATCCCATCTGCATCATTCAAATGATCAATACTTTTACCAATAAAACTTTCCTCGGGATGTGATATACAGAATCCTTGTTCGGAAATAATACTTACATAGGCTCTTCCCAAATCTTCATTATCATAAAAATGTTGCTGAAATCGATACAGATCCAGATCAGCACCCAACACCCCAATAATACGATTGCTACGTTCAACCGCAACCAGAATAGAACTTATTAAACGATCATCGGATCCCTGATAAGGGACAGATATGTTCTCAATTTTACTTTGCAGAAATTGAATCGCCAATTGATTGTGTATTAGATTCAAATCAGATTGGTAGAAAGAAGAATCTATCCCATCATTTCTTCTATTTAATGAATCAATAGGAATGTACCAAACTGCATTAATTTCGTTTCTCAACTTCAGTTTGGTGATCAGCGCATTATTAATTAGCGCGGATTCCTTCGTATTCATATCGATAGTTTCTTCTATCGATTCGGCTAGCATTTTTGTACGCAAAATGCTTTCATCCAATTCTCTTTTTACAATCAAAAAACTATTTTGTGCTTTCGATAAAGCCAGATCCACACTCATTTTACGGGCGGTAATGGTCATTTTATCCCCAATCAAATAAGCTACCGCACCAAATGCCAAAATGATAACCGCTCCTATAAAGATGATGGATTTGTTACGAAAATTCATTAATTACAGATTTTTATAAGCACTAAACTTACTAATAAGCAAATATTTACAAATATGAAATGATACCATTTCAGAAATAGAGTACAAAAGTAATATTTAGAATGAATTGGAAATAAGTTTTGATAAATCTTATAATTAAGAAACTTGAAAGGGTTCAAAATAAAACACACCAACAATATCTGGGTGAATCATTTTTAAAGTGCTGAGTAAACTACTCTCATCATCATATTTAATTTAACACTAAAGGCAGAAATTGAATTTTCTGCCTTTTACTTTCTGCGTTTCTTGAATCAAGAAAGGCCTCCCGAAACGGAAGCCCCCCTCAATTAACATATCATTTAAACATCAACAACTAAGCACTTAATATCATTCTTATCTGCAGAAGAGCTAGCGCTAGTATATTATTTAAAATATTTTTGAAATGCTATTAGTTATTTCTGATTTGAGAAATACATTGACCTAAAATCATACCACAAGATTTTCCCCTTGAACATGTTGTTTCTACTAACAAATCGGTATCAATAGACTCGATTGATCTGTTTTTAACCAATGCAGATATCGATTTCGGGTGTCCCATGCATCCCTGGCGTGTGAATGTGATATCTAAATTACAAATGATTTGTTCATCACCATTTTCTTCAATATCAAACACCCAAGTTTTCATACATGTATCTTCCTTAGATACATCAAACTTTAATTGTTTCATAAGTTTCAAGCTTTATTTGCGTGCCACACCATAGATATGGCAAGCCACCTAAATCAATTAGTTTAATTGTGCAATTATTTTTGCCATGTGATCTTTCAATTGAAGTAAATCCTGCTCTGGCTGAGGTTCTTTAATTACATTGTAAGCTCCGAAACTCTCCAGGGCTTCCATTCCACAGAATTCATGTGTTTTGTGCATGTGGAATAATGAATCATCAAGACTTTTTCCTTCGAAAAATTCGGCAGCATCGTTGTAAGAATATTCTGGTGAATTCGCAGTAACAGAGAACATGTATTTCTTGCCATTCATCATTCCATTTCCGTACCCATACTTTTTCCCTTCTTCACCCATTCCAAAGAAGACACCATGGGCATAGACTTCATCAATGTACTTTTTCATTAAAGCAGGGACTGAAAACCAGTAAATCGGAAACTGGAAAATAATAACATCTGCTTGCTTGAACTTTTCTTGTTCCTCTTCCGGATTGTATCCATCTTTAATAATGGTTTTGGTAATCTCAAAATTGTCCTTCAACTGATTCTCAATCTCGTCAAACATGGTTTGATTGAAGCGACCTTCTGCAAATGCGTAAGGCTCATGTCCGTTAATTAATAGTACTTTTTTCATTGTAATCTTTTATTATATCGTTATATTAGAATTATTAGTTCATTTTATCTAATTCTTCGATACAAAGTAAAATCATTTATATATATTTACAAAACAGAAAAAAACGATAGACTAATCGATATAAACGATCATGAATATTCAATTCATTAAATACTTTGTTGTTTTATCAGAAACTCAAAGCTTTACAAAAGCTGCTGAAAAAATGTTTGTAGTGCAATCGACCTTTTCAGCAGGTATTAAAAAGTTGGAAGAGCACTTCGATTGCAAACTATTTCACAGGGACAAACGAAATGTGAGCCTTACAAAAGATGGTGAAGCACTTCTGCCAAAAGCCAAACAACTTCTATCTCTATGGAATTCCATAGAAAATGATTTTGAAAATTCAGAAGTCAAGTCAATTAAAATTGGAGTATTGGATGATCTCATTAGTGATGCTTTTGTTCCCATGCTAAAATCTTTTAAGGAATTACATGGGCACATTAAAGTGGAGATTCTGGATGCAGCCAAAGATATTTTGGTTGGAAAACTGGTAAAGCAAGAGTTGGATGCCATTTTCATTGATGATGAACACATCGATAAAAATGATTTTGAAAAAAAACTCGTTTACGAAGAAAAGTTGGAGATCGCAGTTCCTACAAATCATTTTCTTTCCAATAAAGAACAATTGGAACTAAAGGCAATTCATCAATTGCCATTTATCGAAAGGTGTAATTGTAAACTGTTTAAAGAGGTACAAACCACCTTGGATGAGCGTCAAATTAAATTGGAAAAAGTTTTCTCAGCAAAAACAAATGAAACTGCTGCATCATTGGTTAATTCCGATTTAGGAATAACATTATTGGCTCGACCTGAAAAGGAGATTGAAGGTGTTAAGTTTATTCCAATTTGCGATGCAGATTTTGTGCGTGAGATCGTTTTGGTATGGAGAAAGGACAACAAATCCAAAGCACTCGATTTTTTTATTGGATAGATTTAATCAAGGAAATAAAAAAAGGCCTTCCAAATGGAAGGCCTTTCTATATAATTTATCTAAAATGATTAGATAGCGTCTATAATTGCATTCAATGTAGCTGATGGACGCATTGCTTTGAAAGCCATTTCTTCGTTTGGCATAAAATAACCACCAATGTTCATTGCAGAACCTTGAGCATCATTTAATTCATTAACGATTTTCTCTTCGTTAGCTTGCATTTCAGCAGCAACCTTCCCGAATTTCTCTTTCAACTCAACATCTTTGTCTTGAGCAGCTAATGCTTCAGCCCAATACATAGCTAAGTAGAAGTGAGAACCACGAGTATCCAATTCATTTACTTTACGTGATGGTGATTTTCTTTCATCCAAGAATTTGGTTACACCAGCATCCAAAGTATCTGCAAATAACTGAGCTTGCTCGTTGTTGAAGTTGCTAGCGATGTGCTCAAAAGATACACCTAATGCCAAGAACTCACCAAGAGAATCCCAACGCAAGTGACCTTCTTTTTCGAACTGCTGTACGTGCTTAGGAGCTGATCCACCTGCACCAGTTTCGAATAAACCACCACCATTCATCAATGGAACGATAGATAACATCTTAGAAGAAGTACCAAGCTCAAGAATTGGGAACAAATCAGTTAAGTAGTCACGCAATACGTTACCTGTTACCGAAATTGTATCTTCACCTTTACGGATTCTTTCCAATGATACAGTAATTGCATCAACTGGAGTAAGGATACGAATATCTAAGCCTTCAGTATCATGATCTTTTAAGTACTTGTTTACTTTAGCGATTAACTGAGCATCGTGAGCGCGGTTTTCATCTAACCAGAAAATTGCTGGAGAACCAGTTGCTTTAGCTCTATTTACAGCCAATTTAACCCAATCCTTAATTGGAGCATCTTTCACCTGACACATTCTGAAGATATCGCCAGTTTCAACAGCTTGTTCCATATAAACTGTTCCGTCAAAATCTATAACGCGAATTGTACCTTCGCCTTGTGCATAGAAAGTTTTATCATGTGATCCGTATTCTTCAGCTTTTTTAGCCATCAAACCAACGTTTGATACCGATCCCATAGTAGCTACATCGTAAGCTCCGTTTTTCTTGCAATCGTCGAAGCAAACCTGATACATAGTAGCATAACATCTGTCTGGAATTAATGCTTTGGTATCCTGAAGTTCACCTGCAGGGTTCCACATTTTTCCACCATCACGAACAACAACTGGCATCGATGCATCGATAATTACGTTGTTTGGAACGTGTAAGTTGGTAATTCCTTTATCTGAATCAACCATAGCCATATCTGGACGTGACTTGTACACTTCCATTATATCAGCTTCGATTTCTGCTTTCTTGTCTGCTGGTAATTTTTCAATCTTAGCATAAAGATCACCCAAACCATTGTTGAAGTTCACTCCTAACTCCTTAATTGTATCAGCGTGCTTAGCAATAGCTTCTTCGTAGAATACCTCTACAGCGTGCTTAAACATTTCAGGATCAGAAATCTTCATCATAGTTGCTTTAAGGTGTAAAGACCAAAGTAGTCCTTCTTCTTTAGCAGCTTCAATTTCCTTTTTGTAGAATGCACGCAATGCTTTCACATTCATTGTAGCTGTATCGATAACTTCACCAGCTAACAATTCTTGCTTTTCTTTTAATACTGTTACATTACCTGCATTGTCAACAAACTCGATACGTGCATTGGTGTCTTTCTCAATAGTTACTGACTTTTCAGAACCATAAAAATCCTTTTCAGTCATGTGAGCTACATGAGATTTAGAATCTGCAGACCATGCTCCCATTCTGTGTGGATTCTTCTGAGCAAACTTCTTAACAGAAGCAGCAGAACGACGATCTGAGTTACCTTCACGTAACACAGGGTTTACTGCACTACCCAATACTTTTGCGAATCGTGCTTGAAGTTCTTTCTCTTCAGCAGTTTTTGCTTCCTCAGGATAGTTAGGAATGTTATATCCTTTTTCCTGTAATTCAGCAATTGCAGCTTGCAACTGAGGAATTGAAGCACTAATGTTTGGCAACTTAATAATGTTAGCCTCTGGAGTTAATGTCAACTCTCCCAATTCAGCCAAATAATCAGGAATTCTCTGATCTTCAGTTAAATTTTCAGGAAAATTAGCAATAATTCTACCTGCTAAAGAAATGTCTTTAGTTTCAATTTCAATGCCTGAAGTTTTAGTAAAGGCTTTGATAATAGGCAACAATGAATATGTTGCCAAGGCTGGAGCTTCATCAATCTTGGTATAGATTATCTTTGCTGTCTGTGCCATGTTGGTTGTTGTTTTGTGTGTTTTAAATTAAAAATAGTCTGTTTAACTCTTTTACGTAAGAATTAAGCACAATTCAATCTTGTGGTAAACATAGATATTTTTTTTAATTCCCAATTTAAAAGTGCTTAATTTTTAACGATTTATTTCTTTAATTATAAGTAACTATAAATAAGGCCCATGAATGAGTTCACGAGCCTTATTTAGTCTAAATGTCATATGCTATATAACCTATTTATACTTTTCTATTCAAAATCGAGGGAGAATTTTTGTTTTAACACTGCCAAAGCGGGATTTTTCTTGCACAAATAATTATATCTGTCGGTATCTGTAAACACCCTTTTGGTTTTTGTAGTTGCTGACTTTACTGTCTCAACCGATATTGAATCATTATTATATATTCGTCTGAAATAATTTTGTAATTCCAACAATACACTTTTAATATCGTCTTCCTGAAGTGGATTACTTACCTTCAAAACAATCTTATTATCGGCAAGCTCAGGCTGGTTTACGGTTAATGCCAATCTTACCCTTTCACTCTTATTTTTGATTCTGGCAAACTCCTTAAGTTGCGCAAAAACTCCAGTGTTACTATACTCAGCATTCATATAAGCACCATTTGCATCAGAGACTTCCGCTCCGATCTCTTTAGGTTTGCTTAAAGTTTGAGGTCTTTGAATACCAGATCTTAGTGCTTGCTTAATTGATACCGTAGAAGTATAGGTATTTTTAGCTACACCGGTATCAACACTTGTTTTATAATCTGCTTTAACAGGATTACCATGGTTCTGTATAGTGGTTGACACCTTACTCCCACTTTTCTGTACAGTTTGTGTAGCAGTAAGAGTTCTTCCATCAATGGCAATCCTCAATAATTTCTTGGAATTCTTTTTTAAACTAGCTCCTTTTTTTTTGATTCAATTATCTGGGACAATTGAATTAAGCTAAGCTCGATTAATAAGCGTGGATTCTGACTGGATTTATATCCAACATCGCATTGGTTAAGTATCATGAGAGCCTCATACAAGAAATCGACTGGGCATTTCTTTGACTGATCGACATACTTCTGCTTCACACTCTCACTCACTTCTAATAATTGTATGGTAGCTTCATCTTTTCCAACCAACACATCACGAATGTGAGCGCTTAATCCTCCAATGAAATGATGTCCATCGAAACCTTTCTCAAAAATCTCATTAAGCATTACCAAAACATCGGTAACCTTTCCTTCCAATGCTGCATCAACAATACGGAAGTAATAATCGTAATCCAGTACATTTAAATTCTGAATCACATTTTCGAAAGTGATTTCTTTGCCAGAAAAACTTACAATCTGATCGAAAATAGAAAGAGCGTCACGCATTGCTCCATCAGCTTTCTGACCAATTACATTTAAAGCTTCTTCGTCAATACTAACAGATTCTTTTTCTGCAATATTCTTAAGATGCTTCACTGCATCTTCCACTTTAATGCGATTAAAATCGAAAATCTGACAACGCGATAAAATGGTTGGTAAAATCTTATGCTTTTCGGTGGTTGCCAATACAAAAATTGCATGAGCCGGTGGTTCTTCCAATGTTTTCAAGAAAGCATTAAATGCAGATGCCGACAACATGTGGACCTCATCAATTATATATATGCTATAACTTCCGATTTGCGGAGGTATTCTCACCTGGTCTATTAAGGTACGAATATCATCCACTGAGTTATTCGAAGCTGCATCCAATTCATGAATATTGTATGAACGGTTCTCATTAAATGCCTTACAAGATTCACACTCGTTACAAGCTTCAAAATCAGAAGAAATATTGGAACAGTTTATGGTTTTAGCAAAAATACGTGCGCAAGAAGTTTTACCTACACCTCTTGGACCGCAAAACAAATAGGCATGTGCCAAATGATTGTTTTTGATCGCATTTTTTAAGGTAACGGTAATAGACTCCTGACCTACAACAGTTGAGAAGGTTGAAGGACGATATTTTCGAGCTGAAACAATAAAATTTTCCATATATATAATAAGACCAATAAATGGTCGATTTTCTTTTTCGAATTTCAAATATACAGAATCAATATCAATAAAACATCACTTATTGAAGAAGATTTTTAAAGCTTTTTGGGGGAACTTTTTGTTATCCTCGATAACACAATAAATTAGATTCTATCTTCAATAAAAAAGACTTCTAAAACTAGAAGTCTTTATAGATTTTTTTTCTTTAATCTTAAGCATATTCTCTACTTATGCCACCGTATCATAACGCGAAACTCGATGTACGCCTTTAATTCTACGAAGTTTTACCATTAGAGTATTCAAATGTTCAATATTCGATACAACAACAGTAAGGTTGCCTTCGAAGCTTCCTGCATTGGTTTCAACCGAAATGGATCGCATCTGAACTCGCAAATCTTTCGTAATCACCTCTGAAATATTGGTTACCATACCCAATTCATCATCACCAGTAATATGAAGAACTGCCTGATATGAAGCCGCACCTTTTTCTGTCCAATTGGCTTTAACCACACGATAAGGATACCTGCTCATCATCTCTTTGGCATTAGAGCAGCCAACCCTATGAATGCGAATGCCTTTTCCAATAGTAATGAAGCCAAAAATATCATCCCCAAAAATTGGATTACAACATTTTGAAAGCGTATAATCTACATTGGCAATATTCTGATCTACAATTAGAATATCCTCTCCTGAAGTTTGAGTGGTTCTGGATTTGTAATCCGGTAATTCTTCCGGGGTCTTTTCCTGCACAATTTCCTCTCTGGTTAGGATATCTTTGATTTCTGACAAATCATGTAGCTCGGTAGCAATACCATAATACAAATCTACAGCAAGCTTATATTTATATTTTGTCATCAATTTGCGGATATTTTCATCACAGAACTCAATCTTCCAATTCTTCATCCTACGCTTCAAGGTTTCCTTGCCCAGATCCGACTCCTTGAGCATTTCCTCTTTCATCGACTGGCGAATCTTGTTCTTTGCCTTTGTGGTAATAACAAAATTCAACCAATCAGACTTTGGTTTCTGTGTATTAGAAGTTGTAATGGCAACCTGATCTCCATTTTTCAACTCATGACGAATGGAAACATTTTTTTGGTTTACGGTTCCCCCAATACATTTTCCACCTAAATCAGAGTGAATGGAATAAGCAAAATCCAATAATGTGGCTCCAAGTGGCAATTGCTTTAAATCCCCTTTCGGCGTAAATACATATATCTCCTTGTTGTATAAGTCGGCTTTAAATTTGTCAATTAAGTCAATTGAATCACTTTCTTGACTCTCCAAAACCTCACGAATATCCTGCAACCAATTGTCTAATCCACCATCGCCTTTATCTCCTTTGTATTTCCAGTGAGCAGCGAAACCTTGCTCAGCAATTTTATTCATTCGTTTGGTACGAATCTGAACTTCAACCCAACGTTTATCAGGACCTAATACAGTGGTATGTAAAGATTCATAACCATTCGATTTTGGAATGGTAATCCAATCTCGCAAACGCTCAGGATTTGGTCTGTACAAATCACTAACCGCCGAGTACACTTTCCAACATTCCGATTTTTCTTTCTTAGGAGAAGCTTTTAGAATAATACGAATGGCAAAAATATCATATACTTCTTCGAACTCCACCTGCTTCTTTTTCATCTTATGCAGAATGGAAGCAATGGTCTTGGTTCTGGCTTTTACCTTATATTTTACACCTAACTGATCAAGTTCTTTTTTTATCGGATCCACAAAATCGTTAATAAACTTTTCTCGTTCCTCTTCCGAATCCTTTAGTTTTTGAACAATTTCGAAATAAATATCAGGCTGAAGATAACGCAAAGCCAAATCTTCCATATCCGATTTCACATTGTACATGCCTAAACGGTGAGCCAATGGAATGTATAAGAATTCAATCTCTTTTGCCAGGGAAGTTTGTTCTTCCTTTGATTTGTGCTCCATATTTCGCAAATGGAACAATCGATCCGCCAAAATGATTAGAACTACTCGAACATCATCAGCAAAGCTAAGCAACAGTTTTCTAAAATTCTCGGTATGTTGAGTCAGGTTTTGACTGTAGATATTTGTCACCTTAACCAGTCCTGTAATAATATGAGTTACCTTTTCTCCAAATAGCTCTTTTATCTCATCAATATCAACTTGTTCTTTTTGAACAAGATCATATAGCAATGCACAGATAACAGATGTACGTCCAAGCCCAAGCTCTTCAACTACTATTTGGGCTACTGACAATGATCGGTATATAGCCGGATCGCCATTACTTCTTCTCTCACCTTCGTGATCTTGTAAACTTAAATCAAATGCTTTTCTTACCAGCTTGATATCCGCTCTGGTAACGATGTTTTTACAGGTCTTAAGTAAGCGTTTGTATCTTAATAATATTTGCCTTCTTTCTTCTTCTTCCCTATTTAATTCTGTCATAATTGTCTCACTTAATCAAGAGATTTTCACATATCGGCACGTAACGAAAAATGTTTTTAAGTCCTGCTTCTATAATTTTATGAAATTTTTATTTCTATCGCTTTTTTAAAGCTCAATAAAAGTATAAAAGCTATTAAAAACAGACAAGAAGATTAATACTTTTTAACGTATTTAAATGCTTAAAGAATTTACGAAAAAATAATGAAATGGCAGGTCTCAACTCATTATCAATTCGTTGTTAATTTCTTGCCCATTGAGTATAAAAAACTGCTCGGATTTCTTAAATTTGTTAGCTCAGCATATGAATAAACAGCTAATGGACACTGGTAAATTAAAGCACATACTCTTCACTCGAAAACTTACCGATAATCATTATGAGTTCGGAAAAAAACTGGGATTATCATTAGAAGATCATCCTTTCATTGACATTGAGTTAAGCAATTTAACTAGTGAAACAATCGAAAACCTAAAAACACACGAGAATGCATCCTGGATATTTACCAGTAAGAATTCCGTAAAGAGTTTGCTAAAATCTATTCCTGATATTTCGAATTATTCAAATCGAAAATGTTTCGCTGTCGGTGAAAAAACTGCCGAAGAACTCCTAGAACACAATTTTGAAGTAATTGTTCCGGAACATCACAATGCGCTTTCTTTGGTAGACAGACTAGCGCAAGAACCTTCGGGGATCTCATATTTCTATTTCTCTGGAAATATGCGCAGAAAAACCATCACCAACTTTTTTAATGAAAATGAAATCAAGTATCAGGAAATTGAATGTTATATTACGCATTTGATTCAACCGGAATTAAAACTTGATCAGTTTGATGCGGTTTGTTTTTGCAGTCCAAGTGCAGCTGTGAGTTTCTTCTCAAAATATCAACTCAGTGAAGACATCCCATGTATTGCCATTGGAAATACAACTGCTGTTAAACTGTTAGATTACACCGAAAATGTAGCCATGTCGGAAAAAACTAACATCTATTCAATGCTTGAAATTTGTAATGAATATTTAAATTCTTAAAACCATACACTATGTATCAATACAAAAGAAGTTCCGAACTATTCGATGAAGCGAACAAATACATTCCTGGAGGTGTAAATTCTCCGGTGAGGGCTTTTAAATCGGTTGGAGGAACTCCTGTTTTTATCGAAAAGGCAAAAGGCAGCATTTTAACTGATGCTGATGGAAATGAGTATATCGATTATATCTCATCATGGGGACCAATGATCTTAGGTCATGCCTACCCAAAGGTGATTGAAGCAATTAAAGCGAAAGTTGAGGATTCAACCTCATTTGGTGCTCCAACTGAATTGGAAATTGATATTGCCAAACTAATTGTGGAAATGGTTCCAAACATCGATAAAGTTAGAATGGTAAACTCGGGAACTGAGGCATGTATGAGTGCCATTCGTGTTGCCAGAGGATATACTGGTCGTAACAAATTCATCAAGTTCGAAGGATGTTATCACGGTCATGCCGATTCTTTTCTGATTAAAGCAGGTAGTGGTGCAAGTACATTTGGTGTACCAAACTCTCCAGGGGTTACTCCGGGAACTGCTAATGATACCCTAACGGCAAAGTACAACGATATCGATAATGTAAAACAGTTGGTTGCTGAAAATAAAGATGAAATTGCAGCTATTATTATTGAACCAATTGCAGGTAACATGGGTTGTGTTCTTCCTAAAAAAGGATTCTTGGAAGATTTGCGTGAGCTTTGTGATCAGGAAGGAATTCTATTGATCTTCGACGAGGTAATGAATGGTTTCCGTTTGGCAAAAGGTGGTGCTCAAGAGTATCTAGGTATTAAAGCTGACTTGGTTACTTTCGGTAAAGTAATTGGTGGTGGTATGCCTGTTGGTGCTTATGCTGGTCCTGATGAAATCATGAAAGTTGTTTCTCCTCTTGGACCTGTATACCAAGCCGGAACTCTATCAGGTAATCCAATTGCCATGATTGCTGGTTACACTCTTCTTAAAGAATTGAATGAGAATCCACAATATTTTACTGAGCTGGAAGAAAAAACTGAATACCTGCACAAAGGCTTGGAAAAAGTATTTGCAGAATCGGGATTCGATTACAAGATTAACCGTTGCGGATCGATGATTAGCGTATTCTTTACGGATGTTGAGGTAGTTGATTTCGATACGGCAGCAACCGCTAACAATGAGAAATTCCCTAAGTTCTTCCACGAAATGTTGAAAAGAGGCATTTACCTTCCTCCTTCATCATTCGAGAGTTATTTCTTATCTAACTCTCTTACTTACGAAATGTTAGACAAAACAATTCAGGCGGCTAAAGAGTCTTTAGAAGCCATGAAATAAAAACAATTTGAGAGCCTCACAAGGAGTGAGACTCTCAATAAATCATATTCTTTATGGATATCTCAATCTAGACAAAGTATCCAAAGAAGAAACTCACTAACCAAACACCCCGGCAAAATGATGATCACCAAACAGAACCTCCTCGACACGCACCAGAGAATAAAAGATTACATACACCGAACCCCTATTCTAAGCTCACAACTAATAAACGAAATGGTAGGAGCTGAACTTTTCTTTAAGTGTGAAAACTTTCAGAAGATGGGTGCTTTTAAAATGCGCGGTGCCAGCAATGCCATTCTCCAACTATCAAAAACCGAGAAAGAATTTGGTGTAGCTACCCACTCATCAGGTAATTTCGCGCAAGCCTTGGCACTGGCAGCCAAATTACAAGGCATTAAAGCATATATTGTAATGCCATCAAACGCGCCGGAAATTAAAAAAGCAGCTGTAAAAGGTTATGGTGGTGAAATCATAGAATGTGAAGCCAATTTACAAGCCAGAGAAAGTACTTTAAACGATGTGGTAAACAAAACTGGAGCCATTTTTCTTCATCCTTACAATGATTATCATGTAATTCAAGGGCAAGGAACTGCAGCAATGGAGCTAATTGAAGATTACCCTGATTTGGATAGTATTTTTGCTCCTGTTGGAGGTGGTGGTTTATTGGCAGGAACGGCTTTGGCTGCGCATCATTTCTCGCCAAGTACAAAAGTAATTGCTGGTGAGCCTATGGGTGCCGATGATGCCTGGCAATCTTTTCAAAAAGGAGAAATTGTTCCTCAAACCAATCCCAATACTGTTGCAGATGGTTTGTTGACTTCTCTTGGCGACAAAACTTTTCCTATCATCAAAGAGCATGTTGAAGACATTATCAGAGTGGAAGAAAAGGAAATTGTTTCCGCCATGCGATTGATTTGGGAGCGAATGAAGATTGTTGTAGAACCATCAAGCGCCGTCGCTCTTGCTGCGCTCATCAAAGAGAAAGAAAAGTACCAAAATCAGAAAATCGGCATCATCATTTCGGGTGGAAATGTTCAGCTCGATAAATTACCATTCTAGAATCATTGTTCATGGACCTAAAGAAATTGCTAGATCCTTTTCCCATAAAAAAGGAGGCTGAGTTGGCGGCACAAAGTATTGCGGAAGATCCAAAACATGTTCGGCAATTATGGGAATGGTGCATCAGTAATGAAAAGCATTCCTGGCGTGCCACCTGGTTAATGGATAAGGTTTATGGTATTGATCCCAACTTGGTTCGTCCATACATTCCCAAAATGATTTCTTTGATTCCTAAACTGGAAGATGAAAGTAAACAGAGACAATACCTAAAATTAATTAGTTGCGAACCGCTTCCTCGGGATATTTCAGGTGAATTCATCAACCGATGTTTCGATCTACTAATTAATGCTACAACTGCAGTTGCGGTTAAAGTTCATGCCATGCAGATTCTTTACAACTTCTCTAGCAGGGAACCTGATATTAAAAACGAACTTGCCCTTATTTTGGAAGAACAAATGGAACAAGGAACAGCAGGATTTTGCTCGAGGGCCAAAAAATTATTAACGACATTAAGATAAGGACTTGTTTATTCTGTCAGTTGTACAAGATTAACTTAAAAAACATCTCCTATATTTTGTCTATCAATAAAAACATTTAACTTGCAATTCTATCTTTACAACCAATACGCTATAAGCAAATGAAGTTAAGCAACAATGATTTCATTACAGAAGAAGAGAAAGAAATCCTCAGGAAAGATGCAATAGATAAAGAGTTTACACGATTAACAAAACATCTTAAAGTTAAGAGTAGAATTATTAACTTTTATCGAATTGCTCTTGCTACCGGACTTATTGGCTTTTCAATATTTTACTACAATATTCGATTTCAGGATGAAGAACAGAAACAGTTTTCGCTGAATAAACAGCAAACTGTTCAGGCTGCTACAAAAATCACAGTAAAAAAGAAGGAGCCAAAAGTAGCAACATCAAGTCTATATTTCACAGTGTTTTTTCTAAACGAAAACAATCATCCCTTGGCACAATTTAAATCAAAGGAAAAAGCTTTGAAGTTTTGTGAAATAATAGGCAAAATGGACTTGCCTACTACCACAATTGTTCGCGAAACAACTAAAAGAACAAAAAACAAACTTCAATCTCAAATCTACCCTTACAAATACACCGTTCAGTTAGGAGCCTACAATCAAGATTTTCTGCAGGATTTTAAAGATCATTTTATATGGATGAGCTATCAGCATCAGGATGAATATCACAAATACAGAATAGGTCCTTTCTATGGATATTCAAAGGGTAAACAGTTTCTGGGAGCAATCAATTTACAAGACAATTACATACTAGCCTATTAATTTAAAAATACCAGATGTCATGAATACAATTACCTCCCAGCCGAATATATCTGAACAAATCTCCAATATCAAGAAAGAAGAGATTCTGCACATTTCCATTCCCGTAGATGTGTATTTGCAGGAAGCTGAAGATTTGGCGCGCTGGATGGTGAAAGATTTGGAAAAACTGGTTAAGATTGGGATTACACAAGCTCATTTGGATGACCTACAGCAAAGAACATCGGCTTTGCGCGAGGCTCAAACCTCTTGGATTGAAGACAAAAAATCGATGCCTGCCATTCAGGATCAGTGGAACAAAATTGCAAAGGCAGCGGAAGGTCTAAAACAAGATCTGATCGCATCCTATCGATTTGCTTTTCGAAATCATCCTGAACTGCTGAGTAAAGTAAAAAAAATGGCTAGGCAGAAAAAGCAAGTCGATTTGGTTATGGATACTGGAAAATTGGCCATGTTGGGAGAATTCAATTCAAATCTACTGCAGGCAATTGGTTTTGATATGAACAAGCTGAAACAAGCACAACAGCTCAGTGAGGAGTCAGCGGACATATTAGCTCAATTGAATAACTTTAAGATAGATGGAAAGGAAACCAAGCACTTTCGCGACCAGGCCTATACCTATCTTAAACTCTTGATGAACCAGTTAAAGGAAGGTGGCAAATATACTTTTCGAAATGATCCTGAACGCCTAAAAGGCTATAAAAGCGATTATTTAAGCAAAAAGAATCTACATGCCAGAAGGAAGACTGTTCAAACCCATGAGTAGCATCTCCCAGACGAGCGTAACTCTCTCCCAACTTCGAGGGATTGTTTCCAAGACAGGATTCACAACTTCCAAATTGTAGTGAACTGTTTCCCAGACATGAACTTTACCGTACGAATCAGTATAATGGTAGTAAAGATCATAAATATATCCTTGCAAATCAGTAATAAGATTATGGAGATCAGTAATGTGATGATGCGAATCACTAAATATTATATGAAGATCGCTAAAATATAAATCAAGATCCGATCTTTATAATTTCATTTTTGATCTTTACTATCTCTATACTGATCTTTGTATATTCAATCATGAATTGTATAGTCTTTTTACTAATATGTATATCCTCTACACTAATTTGAACTAGCTTTTTAGTGATTTTCAAGAAAATCTCTATGATGAGATGACAGCAAAGATTGGTTGGGAAGACCTCCCTGATAGTTTGGAAGACACCCCAAGCTGTGTGCTTGCTCTGCATACTGTATGGGAGAACATCACCCGCATAGTGGAAAAGCTCCCTTCATGTGATTATTGACTTCAAGATCAAAATACAATACCTTTAAATCGTAAAGCAAGAAATCATGAAGTTTATTTTTACATCTGACCTGCATGGAAATATATCACTTTATCAAGAACTTAAAATGTTAATTGATAAGAGTGGAGATATCGACTACCTGATTCTTGGTGGGGATCTGTTTGCGCATACGGGACAGCTCAAGGATCAGATCAATTTTATTGACTCTTACCTAAAAGATTTTCTGAAAGAGATATCCATTAAAACCCTTTTTATTCCCGGTAATATCGATTGGCCAGGCGCCATTCATACCATCAATAAACTGCCTGATGAGTATGATATCAATAAGCTTGATTCTCATGGAATTACAATTGATGAAAATATTACCATTGCTGGATATTCCTTTGTTATCCCTGGTCCTTTACACAGAAAAGATTATGAGTTAAGAGATTTGAAAAACGACACTTACAAGCCAATTCCTGATTCTTATATAACCAATCGAAAAGGTGACAAAACATATATTCAAAAAGACCATTTCGATAAAAACCAGAGTATCGAAGAAGAATTGCAAAACATAAATCCCCAATGTAAGATTTTGATTACACATTCACCTCCTTTTAGTGAATACCTGGATTTGTGCTATGCAAACAAACATATTGGGAGCAAGGCCATACGAAACAAAATACAAGAACTAAAGCCTGACTTAAGTCTGCACGGCCATGTTCACGAATCTCCAAGTATAACAGGAAAGTGGTATGAAAAAATAGGCAACACGATTTCTATTAATGTTGGTTCAGATCAAAACAACTTACATGCTGTTGTGGGAGAAATCAATAACAATGGAATGATCACAAAACTTATACACACTGTTTATAGGAATCTACCAATAGATATTTGAGAAACACATGCAATGTGAAAAAGTTTTACATTGATTCTTACAATCTTTTTACCATACAGATTATTTCCTTAAATTTATTGAGCATAAAATAAAAGTAAAGTAAGATGAAAGCGTTAGAAGAAATGCCTAAATGGATGCTTGACAAATGGCAAGGAATCGCCGACTTGTTGGCAGAAATTCTCTCTATACCTGCTGCTTTAATCATGAAAGCTGAAAATCAGCAAATGGAAGTGTTTATTACCAGTTGTTCCAAGAACAATCCATACAAAGCTGGTGATAAAGAAGACTGGCATGGCTTGTATTGTGAAACAGTAATCAAGTCGAATGAAAAATTATTGGTTGCAAATGCATTAAAAGATAAAGACTGGGATCAGAATCCAGATATTGAATTGGGAATGATTGCATACCTTGGTTACCCGATTTTATATCCCGATAAATCACCTTTTGGCACAATTTGTATTCTGGATAACAAGGAAAACTATTTTTCTTCTGCTCATGAAAAAACTCTAAAGCAATTTAAAGATGTAATTGAACTAGACTTGGCTATGGTAACTTCATTTGAGATAAAATCCTCAGAAATGATTCAAACCATAAAAGAACAACAAGATCAACTAAAAAAGCAAAATATCGCTTTGCAAAAAGCCAAAGAAAAGGCTGAGGAAGGCAATCGTTTAAAATCGGCTTTCCTGCAAAATATTTCTCATGAAATTAGAACTCCCTTGAATGCAGTTGTTGGCTTTTCAGAACTATTATCAATGCCTGATTTAACGAAAGAGAAAAGAGATTATTTTTCTTCGGTTATTCTAAAAAATTCAGATCAATTGCTATCAATAGTGTCAGATATCTTAACTGTTTCAGAGATAGAAACAGAACAACATCAAATTAAAATTGAATACACCTGCCTTGATACTATCCTACAAGTCTTGAGGATATCTACAAACAGAGGTACCAAGACAATGCTATTAATTTAATCAAGCATATCCCAGAAAATCTTCGTGAACACAAAATTTATACAGATAAAACCAAGCTGAATCAAATTATTACAAACCTGCTAAATAATGCATACAAATTCACCGAAAAAGGATCGATAGAATTTGGAGTTAATCTTAAAAATGATGTGTATGAATTCTACGTAAAAGATAGTGGAATTGGAATATCGGAAGACATGCAAGATGAGATCTTTAATCGATTTACACAAACCAACGAAACCATTAGCGAATTGTATGGTGGTATAGGCTTAGGCCTTTCTATATCAAAGGCATTTGTTGAACTGCTTGGTGGGAAAATATGGCTAAAATCGAAAGTAGGTAAAGGTTCCAAACTTTTATTTTACCTTGCCTAACCAGTAAGATATACAAAAAGGAGAAAGCTTACTAACTTTCTCCTTTGCTTATCTTTGTAGGGCAGTATAAATACCACCTCAATTCAATTGGCTTATCTCCCCCAATCAGATTCTTTTACTTTCTTAACCAAGTACTCCACATTTTCAACAGGAATTGATGGAAGTAAACCATGGCCAAGGTTGAAAATCCACTTGTGATCTTTTCTTCCATAGTTCAAGTAATACTCAAATTCACGATCGATAGCTTCTGGTGTTGATTCCAGAATTCTAGGATCGAAATTTCCTTGTAGAATCATCTCCTCTCCCACAATGCTTCTTACTTCGTGCAATGGCATTTGCCAATCAACGCTAACACAATCACACAAGTCGTAATTCACCATATTAATACCAGTTCCCAAGCCTTTTGGCAAGTAAATGGTCTTCACTCCTTTTTCACGAACTGCTCCCAGAATCGCTTTAACCGATGGCAAGAATACTTCTTTGTATAACTCAACAGGAATTAAACCTGCGTGAGTTTCGAACAATTGAAATGCCTGAACACCATGCTCAACCTGTTTTAATGCATAATGAATACTCATTTCAGTGATTTTTGCCACCACTTTCTTCATTAATTCCTTATCGCGATATATTGCTGGAACAAAATCAGGGAAATTTTGATTTCTACTAAACCCCTGATACATGTAACAAAGTGTAGTTAAAGGACCACCACAAAAACCAATCAATGGAATATCCTTAGGTTTAATTTCAAGAATTCTGTCAATTGCGGCATAAATATGATCAAGCTTTTCTGGTTTTTCAGTTAAGAAATTCAAAGGATCAGCAACATCTTTTAAGGCCTTTGCAAAACTTGGACCTTTCCCTTCAAAACTTAACTCCATCCCTAAAGCCTCAGGAATTACAAGAATATCTGAAAACAAAATTGCAGCATCAACTCCTAAATCATGAATTGGCAACATGGTAACATCAGCAGCCAAATTCGGAGTTTCCATCATCTCTTTAAAACCATAGGTTTCTCTTAGTTTCATGTACGATGGCAATACTCTTCCCGCCTGACGCATAAACCACATTGGTGGTCTTTCTCTTTTAACTCCGTTAATAGTATCTAAAAATATAGATTGGCTCATGTATAATTAACAATTAGTAATTAGTAATTAATAATTAGCAACAAACACAACTGAAATCAAATAACCACTAGGCCATCTAATTATTATTAATTGTTCATTGTTAATTATTCATTGATTTAAGGATTTCCGCTACATCCTGAGCGTGATAAGTAATAATAATATCTGCACCAGCTCTTTTGATTGACATCATGATTTCCATCATTACACGTTTTCCATCAATCCAATCGTTAGCTTCTGCTGCTTTTACCATCGAAAACTCTCCACTTACATTGTAAGCTGCAACTGGCACATTAAATTCATGCTTTGTACGATAAATCACGTCCAAATAACTTAAGGCTGGTTTTACCATTACAATATCGGCTCCCTCTGCAATGTCCATTTCAACTTCGCGGATTGCTTCATCACTGTTTCTAGGATCCATTTGGTAAGTTGAACGATCACCAAATTGAGGAGCACTTTCTGCAGCATCTCTAAATGGGCCATAAAATCCTGAAGCATATTTTGCAGAGTAAGCCATAATTGGAATTTTCTCGAAGCAATTCTCATCCAAAGCTTTTCTCATGTATCCTATGCGACCATCCATCATATCACTAGGCGCTACCATATCAACACCAGCTTCGGCCAATGATACAGCTTGAGCTGCCAGAGTAACCAGAGTCTGATCATTATCTACATCACCATCTATAATGGTTCCACAGTGACCATGTGTTGTGTATTCACAATTACAGATATCCGCAATGATGTACATTTCAGGGTATTTTGCTTTAATTGCTCGAGTGGCTTGCTGTACAATACCATGATCGTGAGTTGCTACTGTTCCATCCTCATCTTTCGTTTCAGGAATACCAAACAACAATACTGATTTAACACCTGATTCCAATAATTCTCCACATTTTTCAACCAATAAATCAACTGACAACTGGTCATTACCTGGCATACTTTTTATTGGATTCTTAACCTTCTCTCCCGGACAAACAAAAAGAGGCATGACTAAATCATCAACAGAAAGTGAAGTTTCTGCAACCATATCACGAACAACTTTGCTGTAACGCAATCTTCTCATTCGTGTATCAGGAAAAAGTGGACGTAAACTCATAGTGTGTGTATTTTGTAATTTTTTATTTATTGAAATTATTTTTTATTTAACCGTAGGATTCCTAAAGATAAAAATTTATTCCTTTTGTCTTACAGGTATCTTTCATTTGTTGTGCCAATTTTGTCGACTCCTCAACAGAATTTTCTATTGTAACTTCTATTTGCTCAACAATGAATTGATTGGTCTTTAAATCACCTACAATCGCAATCATGGTCAAGTTTTCATCGCTCACCACTGCATGCGCTGCCAATGGGAATTTACAACCTCCTTCAATTTCTGCCATAAAAGCACGTTCAGCCAGAACTGCATGCATGGTAGGTTCATGATTTACCTTCTTCACTAAAGCAATGGTTTCCTCATCATTGTCTCTACATTCAATGGCAATTGCACCTTGGCCAATTGCTGGAATGCACTGATCAACATCTAAAAGTAATTTCTCCTGGAATTCCTTACCCAATCGATTCATACCTGCAGCAGCAAGAATAATGGCGTCATACTCACCATCCATTAACTTTTGCACTCTGGTATCAATATTCCCTCTGATTTCTTTAAAGTTGGTATCAGGTCTTAAATCTGCCAATTGAACTCTTCTGCGAGGACTTCCCGTTCCCAAAACAAATCCTTCAGGCATCTGGTCAATTGTACTTCCATCGCGACTTATGAATACATCTCGAACATCTTCACGTTCAGGAAAAGCAACCAATTTTAATCCCTCAGGATGGAAGCTTGGCACATCCTTTAAACTATGCACGGCAATATCAGCCTCACCTTCAAGAAGTGCATGTTCTAATTCTTTTACAAACAGACCTGTACTTCCAAATTCTGTTAATGATCGATTCAAAACTCTATCGCCTTGTGTGCTAAATTTAATCACTTCAAATTCAACATCAGGATTGGCTTTCTGCAACAATTCAACAGTTTGCATTGTTTGAGTATAAGCAAGCAAACTTGGGCGAGTTGCAACTCTTATTTTCTTCTTAGCTGACATTTAGGATTGTATTTCTAGGTTATTTGGAAATAAAAAAGCCATATAAAACTTGTTTATACAGCTTTTTATCGAAAGCTCATAAAAGCTTTACGAATCCATATCTTTAAAAATCATATTTAGTGTTTCCATTGGACTCGATTGCTTTTTGTGATGATCTTTCAAGTGATTGATACATGCTCTGGCAATCTTATTCACAATGTTATTGGTAATGTGTTCTACCTTTTTCAACTCATCTTCAGATAGTTTATTTTTGTGGTAATCGAGCTCCTTTCTTTGTACATTTTGCAGATTTTCTTTTAAAGCCACAATTACCGGAGAAAGGTACTTTACCTCTAACCAACCATAAAATTCGCCTATTGAAGCTTGAATGATTTTCTCTGCATCAGGAATGCATGCTTTACGCTGATCAATGGCTTCTGAAATATGTTTTGATAACTCATCAACAGTTATAACCAAAACATTTTCCAAATTATCAATTGCTGTATCAACATTACGTGGCACTGAAAGATCCAGAACCAACTTACATGATTCTATCCCTTTAAAATGATCAAGTGTTAAAGTTGGCTTTGTAGCACCAGTTGCAACAATTATGACTTCTGCTTTTTCAACTTCCTGAGTTAATTTATCGATTGGTTGATGTTGAATATCATATCTATTAGCTAATGCCTCTGCTTTTTCAATGGTTCTGTTTACCAAAGTTAGTGAACGATTGTTCATATGCTTCAACAGGTTCCCACAAGTATCTTTTCCAATATCACCAGTTCCGTAAAGAAGGAAATTACAAGTTTCAAGTGTCGAAACTTTATCTTTAATATACTGAACTGCTGCATGAGAAACAGAAGCTGCACCTTTGCTAATATCTGTTTCGTTCTTAATTTTCTTGCTTGCCTGAAATACAAATGAAAACAATCGATTCATAAATGAATTCACCATTCCCATTTGCTCTGACTGCTGATAGGCATTTTTAACCTGTCCAACAATCTGAAAATCGCCTATAATTTGCGAATCTAAACCCGCTGTTACCTTATATAAATGACGAATACATTCATTTCCATATAGAGTGTATCCGTTGTAATTTAAATCATTTCTATTCCCTTTGCAGTATTTTAAAAACAGATCTGTGATGATTTGGACCTCTGAAGAGTGCGCATAAATTTCGGTACGATTACAAGTAGATATGATTACCATACCTTCAATTTGTTGCTCTTTCGCCTCTTTCAACAAGTTTTCCTGATCTTCTGAAGATAAAGAAAACATCCCCCTAACATCCAGAGCCGTTTTTCTATAGCTAATTCCTAGAACAAATAATTTTTGTAGATTTTCTCGAATTTGTAATGACATAAAAACGGAATTTGTTTGCTAATTTGTTACAACCCCTTCAAAGCAGAAGTAACAAGCCGATTCAAATATAAAGGTAATTATTCAAAAAACCTCCTAATTTCAGTAAGTACATAGAATAGATATTGACCACTTTAATTATTATGAAAATAATAAAACCTCTAAAAGGATTTTAATATCTTTAATACTAAAATAATTCAAGTTTCTTTCATAATCTTACCATTGCCAATATATTTAATCATTCAAAATAAATTTAATTAAAAGCAACGATATTTTTAGATCATTTTACATGAATAAAACGTTCCAAAATACAGATAAAGCAATTAGGATACGAATGATTGACTTTGCTTCTGACTGAAAATTTCATGAAAAATGGAAAACATATTAAAGAGTCCACTCCTACCATTTGAAAAATTAAAATTATTATAGAAAAGAGATATTTATGAATCCTATTTTGAGTTACCCCCCTAAATCAATTCTAATTTTGGTAACGTATTTTTTAATGTTGATTTATTGTGTCCATTCCTCCAAACTCGGAGTAACACTGTAGATTGCATACCTGACAGATTAATAAAATTCTAGAATTATTAATTGAGATAAACTTAAACAGTTAGAGTATTCATTTAAATACCAAGAGTCAATCAATAGCTTAAAAGTTTAATTGAATTTTACTTTCAAACTAAAAAAAGATAAGATTATCCTATTTTTTATGACTATAATCAATTTATTATTAGGTACTTTATTATTTTAACTAATTTTAAGGCAATTAGTCACAAAAGTAATGGTATATCTGCTACTAAAACAACCAACAAAAGATATTAACTCCTGGAGAGAATCCTTCGATCGTTTTTTGGAGTATCGGAAAATCGGTGGAGAATTGTCTTGCAAGATTTATCAAACGTCACGAAAGAAAAATGAATTAATAGTTCTATCGGAGTGGAGAAGCATGAATGACGTGACTGAATTTCTCGAATCTCAATCCTTTGAAATGATCAAAGAGCTTGAAGTAAATGAACCACTTACCATTAAGCTACTTAACAAACAAGCTTTATCTAAATACATCAAACAATTACATTAAATCTTCTACCTTAACAATCCTATCTGAGTTAATTGCCAGAATAAGTTTTTCGATAATATTCATAATCATTTCTGGGAACTCATCTTCATACAACTTATCATCCACCTCTTGCAAAGCATTCTGTAATTTGAACCGATTCAAATCTGATTGATTCAAATTGTTAAGATACTCCAGAATCTGTAATTCATTAAGCGAAATCTCATCAGCATAATCCAATGGTAATATTTCTAAATCTTCATTGGGAAATATTTTATCGCTTTCCTCTACAACAGAATTTATGAAGGTATTTAAAACATCAATTGCATCTGTGAGATTTACCTGGTAACAGGACAATTCTTTCAAATCATTTAAGGCCTCAATAGTTATTGAGTTCATTAAAAGTAAATACTCTTCAAGTTTCTCAAGAAGTTCATTAGTTATTCCTGGTTGAATTTTATAGAATTCTATAATTTCTTGTAAGATTTGATTTCTTTTCTCGCTTATCGTTTCCAAAACATAATAATTAAATTCCTTCGCTTGTTAATTGCAAATGTGTAGTTTCAAAAAACTGAGGGCCTAATTTCTTCAGCACATCAGAGACCAATTGAGAATTTCCATCAATCCCCAAAATTGCATATCCCTTATTGCCTCTTTGTCCTAATTTTAAATCTTTTACATTTATACTTCGAGATGCTAATGCAGATAATAGAATCAATAAAATACCGGAAGAATTGTTATGAATCGATAAGATCATATGTTTACTGATAGCAATTGGCAAATTAACTCCATCCACTTCGAGCAGGTAGTTCTTTCCTTTTTGAAGCTCTGGAATATCAAATTTATCGCATACATGAATTTCGAAAAAGTTATCTCCTCCTGTTCCTTTTACAAATTCTACTGCTTCAGTAATGGATTTCTCTTTTCCCGATAAAGTTAAAAACGCTGTAGCAGTTCCATCATTATTCGAATTTAGATAAGCAGTTTCAACATTGATTTCTTCAGAAGCCAAAGCATTAAAAATCATCGAGAGAACTCCAGGCTTATCCTTATGATGAGAAAACAATCCTTTTATTTTCTGCTTTCCATTTTCGGGTCTGGAATTGCTAATTGTAATCGATTTTTCACCTTTTCTTATGCGAATGGCATCAAACTCTCCCAAAGAGGTGGCATTCTTATGATGTTCGAGAAAAGTTCGGTATTCTCCACCGAAAGAGAATTTAGGAATTCGTCTTTGTTTGCGATCTTCAAATCTTAAATTTAGCATCTCAATTCCCAAGTTCATTACCTTGTATTTTTCCTCTTTAAAACCTGAATTTCTCAATGGTCTTTTCTCTGGTATCGATTTGGAAAAACTTACGTAATGTTTGTACCCTGCCTCGTATGCATATTCTATTCCAGTTTTATAGTGATTACCCAAATTTTGGGTAGTATGGGTATCGGTACCCAATGCAATTGGAATATCCAATTGTTTAGCCCTTTTTAGAATGGACATATCAGGATAAATTCCACAACCTTTATTGATACCAGCCAGATTCACATCAAGAGTCAAATTGTATTCACTAATCATCTCCAAAAGGAAACGCATTCTTCTTGCGAGAATATGATCGGAAGTTTCCAACTCCAATAATGGTTCTGGAATAGGCGCATACAGCTTAGGCAAATCAAGATGACCTACGATTTGAATCATCTCCCAACTTGTATCAATCATCTCAATCAACTCCTCAATATATCCTAACCAATAATTCTCAACTCCTCCTCTTATCTCTATGAGCTTATCTGTCTCTTCCTGTGATCCGTCATAAGGTATCCCTTCTTTGGAAAAATGTAATGAGCCAATTACAAAATCAGCATTCTGTGCTTGAAAAATTTTGGATCGATTCCACTGCATCCCTAAATTTGGTCCCAACCATTCCAATTCGATCCCATACCGAATTGAAATTTGATTGCCATATTTTTCTTTAAGCGCGTCTATTTTCTCAGGATAATGAAAATAAGCATTATCTCCTCGTATAAATTTTACGCCCAAACGCTCCTCTGCTGCATATCGAAAGCGTGTTAACCTTGGGGTATGAATAATAAATGAAATGTTGGGGTGAGCCTTCTCAATTGCCATTTCGGTAATTTTCTCCAACTCGTCCACACCATGTTTCACATGATCGTTTCCCGTACCTGCATGAATCCCATGAGTTTCCCAAATAAAATATTTGGGAGGTATTATTTTATTTTCTGACATTAAAAATTGGTTAGTAGTTATTCGTTGAGTAAAATTAATTATTTGAACAGAAAATTAAATCAATACCACTAAGGAATACAAAAAAAAACACCTTTCCCAATAAAGAAAGGTGACGAAACTGAAGTATCCACTACAATAACTTCGATCAACCAAATATGATTTTATAAACCTGCATTCAATAATATTCCCCTAATTTTTCATTTTCTCACAATCACATCACCCTTTTAAGCATATGAATATCATCACTATAATAACCTTTGCCATATGGTTTTCTACCAAATGAAAATTTGGTATACTTAAAATCATTTAACAGCAGTTTTGCATTATTAACAGTGCCTTTTTCTACCAGCTTATCTATAAATTCTACCTGATCTTTTCTACTGTATCTATGTCTTAAAACAAATAGGTTAATATCCGCATATTTACCAGAAAGTAATCCATCGGTTACGGCCGATACCGGCGCATTATCAAGGACAATGTAATTGTAACGACTTTTAAGTGTTTCTATAAATTTACTAAACCTACCATTAGTCATAAGTTCGGCTGGATTAATTGGCAATGGACCAGCAGGAATAAAACTTAGATTATCAATTTGAGTTGGGTATATAATATCTTTAAAGTTCTCCATATCTTCTAGATAACTACTCATTCCAGATGAACCACAAACACCAAAAATTTTGCTCAATTTAGGTTTACGCATATCCGTTTCAACAAGTATTACATTGCGGTGATTCATAGCCAGGATTGCTGCAAGATTTACACTAACAAACGACTTACCTTCTCCTGAGATTACAGATTGAACTGAGATTATCTTTTGTGTATGATCAGCTAATAAATTTTCCATATCTGTTCTTAGGCTTCTAAATGATTCGGTTATCTCGGCAAGAGGGCGTTTTGCAACCAAAACCTCTTTTTTGTGTTTGTTGTGGGTTATAAAGCCTAAAACCGGTAGTTTTGTTACTTTTTCAAGTTCATAAATACTACTTATAGTATTATTAAAAAAATAGGATGTTTTGAAAAATAAGAATGGTAATGATACACCAAGAACCAAGCCAATCAACATATTTAAAAGTGTGTTTGGCCCTACTTTTTTACTGATAGTAAAGAAGCCTGATCTATAATTTGAGAATTAGAAACGTTAGATGCAATAGTTAACTCCGCTTCTGCTCTTGCTTTAAGTAAAAAATTATATAAATCGTTATTTAAATCATACCTTCTTTTAATATTTATAAACTTTTTTTCGATCTTGGGTAAACCAGCAATTAGCTTTTTTTGATCACTTAAGCGCTTTTCAATACTTTTTAAATCTCTTTCAGAGTTAATCAATAGATTTGTCAGGTTTTCTTTCAAACTTTGCTTCGTATGCCTAATTTCCTTTTCCAAAACCAGCATATTTGGTTCATTTTCTTTTGCACTATAAGATAGCACTTCTCTTTTGCTAGTTAAATCCGCTAATTTCAAGACAAGATTATTTAAAATCGGATCGGTTATATCAACTACCGAGGGCACTATCATTGTTTTAATTCCATTGTCACCTTCAAATTCATTTTGCAAGTTGCGTTCCACTTTCTCAAAATGAGAACTATTATTTAAATATTTATTTAAGCTTTTATAATAATTTAATTTCCTCTCTGCAATTGAATATTCATTCTCAAGCTTCTTCAAGTCGGAACTAATTAATTTAGACTCCTGTTCCAAATTCAGGCTCTTATTTTGCGATTGAAAATCACTAAACTGATGTCCGGTTTGGTTTAATGAATCAGTTACATCTTGTAATTGTGTATCAATAAACCTCATTGTGTTGCTTGAGATTCTATTTTTTTCAGTCAATTCATATTCGATATATACTTTACTTAATTCATTTACAAAATCAACGACTCTTGCAGGATGGACTCCCCTCATTTTTATTGCAATAAGATTACCTGATAAATCTTGTAGTGATACATCCAGAGAAGATAACAGCTTCAAGCTAAGGCTTTCTAAGTCATTAAAAACAAGACAATACTCCACCTTCGGGTACAATCAAATTTGGCTTTAGGTCAAGAGTAAACGCAAAATATTCATTTTCGAATGGTTCTCCGAACCTACCCTTTTGCAGAATAGCATCTTTTGTTTCACTCTCATCTATCCTAATGAGAAATTCTTCTTCGGAAAGCATTGTAATACAAATAGGAATACCTTTGGGATTAAGTGAGTTTAATCTTTCAGTTACTGTAAATGGCTCGTTACCATAAAGGTCAACTTCATAAAACAACATTTTTTGAGACCAGGAACTTCTCCAATTTAAATTTTGTATTACCCTATTAGTTAACAATTTTGATTTCAAGACTCCAATATGATCCTGAATATTATTGAGAGTGAAGTTTCTTTCACTATTAAAAAAATCTTTTCCATGCAGGTTATTTGATTCATTTTGTACCAATATGGTGCTCTGGGCTTCAAACTTAGATGGCGAATAATAACTATAAGTATAAGCTATAACCACACCTAGAATAACAAAGATTGCAAACCAATACCACTTTGACAAAAGTTCATTTCGAAATGCCATTATTCGATTCTTTTCCTCAAATACCATTTTTTCTATAAAATTATCTGAGTCCGACATGATTTTTATTATTAGTAATATTCTATTTATAACAGGAGGTATATCAATCTAACTATTTAATTTACGGAGTTTTATTTAAAATATCCCTATTTTATTTACTGAGTACTCTTTTGGTTGTAATATTCTTTATTGCCATATACAGATATCTTAAGTCGGTAGATAAAGGTTTCTTTAGATATTCTTTAATGTACTTCTTTTCGGATTGTTGGATCTCATCAAGTGTTTCCGGCATATCTGCATAAAAAGGAGGAATAATTCCTGGGCGGACTAATTTTCTAAGGTTCCTAAGTTCCTCATCGTATAAAGATAAATACTGCTTGCTAATAGGCCGAACTCCTACTAATTTCATTTCACCTTTTAAAAGGTTTATGAAGTTAGGAATTTCATCAATCCAGAATTTTCGAAGAATTTTACCAAGAGGAGTAACTCGGATATCATTACAAATCTTCCCTCCCTTGGCCAGGCTGTTTTTTTTGATAAAATAATCCTGTAAATACTCTGAAAAAGGTACCATTGTTCTTAGTTTGTATACAAATATTTCCTTTCCCCCTTTTCCTATACGCCTCATTTTAAACAACAGACCATAGGAAGAATATTTATCGAAAACAGGTATCTTACGCTTTTTTACAAGTAAGTAGGTGTAATCATCACATTTATATTCCGATTCCAGCTCATATCCACAGGCATATAAGCGTCCAATCACCTCTAACCTACGCAGCGACCTGTTTTTCCCTTTTGTTAGAAAGAAAAATAGTTTGCGAGTAATGGATAATTTTGGAAAAACCCTTCTATAAATAAAATAGATAGTATATCTAATCAGATTAACAGGAAATGGAGATGAGTTTAATATCTTTTCTTCTACTTTCTCTTGATCCTTAAAACGGCAAATAAAGATACCTCCATCTTCTAGCTTAGAATTTATAGATCCAAAAAACTCATTGATACTTATCATGTTATTAATTGGCTCTATGCTGGCCAATAATTTATAATTTTTCCCGGTTAACTTACTTATATCTTCAAAATTCCTCGAACTTATTATAATGTGCCTTGAGTTATAGCGATTAAAATATTTACTAATAAAATTGAATCCATTGTCTCCAATTTCCTTAGCAAGATCACTATAGTTATTACGATAGATTGTGAACTTGTGAGAAGTTCTATTCGATTGTATATATCTTTCAACCTTTATAAACTTGTCAACTACTTTATACTCTTCATTCATAACAATCGGGATTTAGAGTCAATTAGAAATTGAAACTTACGGTAAAGTCACCATTTCAGTATTAAACAAACAGTATTTAATCAGTGTAATATGTTTGTTATTGTAAAAGGACATCTTAGATTTTTCGAAAACGAAGCAACCCTTTCTTTAAAGGATTTTTAAGAGTTTGAAAAATGAGTTCCTTGCACCAAGCATAGTTTAAGTCATTCCATCTTTGGGGGGTGGAAAGTCATCATGATTTGATTTGGCAATTCGTTATTATCGAGTGCTTTAATGATACTAAAAGAGGATTTATAAACCATTCCATTCGCATTCCATATTTTCTGATATTTTTTTATTTTATCTCTAACACTTACATTGAATCCATTCCAACACCTACCGGTATCCGTTAGATAAAATACTCTACTAAAGTCAATATCAAAATATGGTTCTCCTATAATTCCAAAAGCAGAATAATTAAATTTTTTCCACAAGTCTTTACTGTCGTATATTGAGGTTGGACTTCCATGCATACATATTGTTTCTACAGGAACAATACCTCTTAACCTGTTCAACTGATTTTTAAAATCTAATAATGCAAGATCCAGAATATCGCTCGAATTATTTTTATGATTATGCGATAGAGCAAGTTTAGCAGCAATGGCCAGGTTCTCATAATGATAACCTATTTCGTGTCCTAGATTCGAAATTTCCTTTATTATTCCTTCATCCCAACTCTCCCTAACCGATCTAAAATAATAGCTCCCTTTTATTCCCAGGTTAGATTGAATTCGAGCAAATCTCAATGAATTTTCAGGCAATTTATCTACATCATTCCGCAGAATTACTACTTTTTGTTGAGGACTTTTTAAATAATCAGAGAATGATTGAAACTGATAACCTTTTTCCTCAAATTTCGCAAGTAGTTTCAGATATGTATCTATAGTAAAGTCGAATTGCAAAGCAAATAATCATTTACAATTAAAAAGCTCTAATTTTAAGAACAAAATGATAGTTATTAATCCTAAATACAATCATGTTTTTTTAAGTAGAAGCTTTCGCCTTAAAAAAAATGCTACTTTAACAAAGTAAAAAAGCAGAGGTTGATGTATTTTTTGATATCTACCTGGATTGTACAACTTTCCTCCAAATCGTAATTTATTGGTCCTAACTCCATAATCTGCATTTGGACTTCCTGCCCCTGCAAATCATAAACTGTATAACCATTTTCTTTTCCCCATAAAAACAATTCCCAGTTTAAGAGATCATTTGCATTTTTAGAATAATATTCCTCTAGACCTCCTGCATAAGTAATATATAACACTTTCTTATAAGCTAAGACATAGCGAAAAGCAATGGTTTTGTCTTCCCAATTGGCCGTAAAAACAAGAAAGCGGGGATCATTCTGAAAATGAGCTTTACAATTTTTAAAGAAATCCATATTCGGACAAGGTAATTTTATCCGATTATATACTTGCAATAATATCTCATAAGTGTTTCCCAGATTACTTTCCGATGTTTCCATTTTAACAGCCACCCCTTCGCGTATTGCTTTTCGAATGCTATGTCTTTTACTATTCTTTATATTTGACCAAATTTCTTCCTCGTCCTGATTCAAATCCAGCAAAATATTAAGATGGTCCAAATACTTGTAATTACATTTAAGAAAAACTGATTTATTGGGTGAAGTATCAACCAATTCCGAATTTGAGTATAGAGTACCTTATCTTTAATTATGTCATTATATTCATCCAAAATTAATTTCAAGACCTCCTTATCATTTTCGTCTATAAGTGGACCTCCTCTTATAACAGCACGTCTCGAAAATATGCCCAAATTTCTTTTGGTTTCTTGCTGAATAACCGCCAGTTGTATTCCCTTTATTAACTCATCATCCATTACCACTATTAGAATTGGCACAAAACCTTCAGTTTCTTCAAACACAGCGTACATTTGCGGCGTTTGAAAAACATTTCCCTGAGGATGATTACGAACAAATTCACTCCAGAATTTATGGTTTACCAAGCTTGCATCATTAATTACTTTAAGCTTGGGACTACTTGTAAGGCTTTTATGTATCGTGGTATTAATTGCCATTTATATAAACCTATTAAATACATTTTTATACTCTCGAGCTATTTGCGACCACAAGTATTTTTTATTTAAGCAGTCATATGCATTCATCGCATATTCCTTCATTTTATCAGGATTTTTTGAAGCAAATTCAATTTTTTCAGAAAGATCTTTTGCATCTTTTACCTTAAAGAAAAGAACCTCTTTATCATTGAAAACATCTCTGTTTTCAGGAATATCAGAACAAATAATGGGGACCTTTAAAACTGCAACTTCCAATAACATCATCGACATAGATTCATTTTCGGAAGGAAAGACAAAAAATTTACTACCTGCAATTAATTCAAAGAGCCTTTTTTTATCTTTAATTAATCCAGTAAATTTTATCCCTCCAATTTTTTCCTGCCATTGCAACAACTCTTTCTTATAATCCAGATTCTGCTTTAAATCTCCCATTATAATGGCCTTTTCTTTTACTTTAAGTAAAAAAAGTGCTTCAAGAAATGTGTGGCAGCCTTTATCAGGTAGCATTCGTCCAGCAGCAAAGGATATATAATTTTCTTTTTTCGATTCTATTTTTATATCAGCATCAACTCCATTTGGGATATACATTATTTTTTCCTCGGATATGAGTTCTTTCACCAAACGTTTATCTTTTAAAGAAACTGTAGTAATAAAATTGGCGTGTTTCAAAAAATATCGGTCCTCAAATTCAAAAAAGAACTTATAACGTATCCATTTAGAGGTAAGAACCATTCCGTGAGTTGTAACAACGATTGGATATCGTAATTTTAGTAATGGAATTACAAAAGTGGCATCCCGATGATGCAAATGAATCAAATCAAATTTCTTAAATAGTAATGCATTCAATGCTGATCGGAGATAATATATAACTGCATTTATTTTCTTAAAGGGTAATTTCTTAAATACAATTTGAAAACAACTTTTCCAGTATCCGGATTTTAAATTGGTATGTGAACTAACGGAGTAAATTGTAAAATCAAACTCATCCGAAAGATGATTGATTATATTTTCTCCAACGGCAGCAGCTCCTCCGTATGCCGGAAGACCTTTTAAGCCAATCACCCCGATTTTAGGTTTGGTCACTTCTTTCATAGGCAATAATCAAATCATGTAACCAGCTTAGCTGTTTTTTTATAAAAATCTATTGTTTGTGCAGCAACAACTGTAGGATGAAACTTTTTAATTGCCTCTTCTTTGGCTTTTTGAGAAAAATCAGAATACGATACATCTCCATTACAAAAGCATATTAAATACTTTTCGAGTTGCTCCACATCATTTGGTTGAAATATAAACCCAGATTTATCACTTATCATTTCTGCAATTCCACCAACATTTGTTGCAATAACGGGCCTACCTGCCGCCATGGCTTCCGCAATACTTACTGGTAAAGATTCCTGAAGGGAAGGCAAAACCATAAGGTCAGCTGTTTTGTACAATTCAAGTATTTCATTCTGACTTTTCCAACCTAAGAAATCAACATTCATTAATAGATTGTTCTCCTCAACAAACTGCATTATAATATTTTTATAATCCTCGTTTACAAAATCACCAACTACATCGAGATGAACTCCAGCAATTTCATTTTTCACTTTAGCAAGTGCTTTCAACAAACAGATGAGATTTTTACGATAATTGATAACTCCAACGTACATGATTCTTTTTCCAAAATCTTTACGAGGTTCCAAGTCAAAAAAAATTGGATTAACAGGATTGTAAATTAATTTACCAGTATAATTATTCTTTTTTAAACCAAGCAAAAACTTCTGGTTATAATTTGAAATGAATATATAATTCATAAATTTTGGAAAATAATAGTGTTCGATCACTTTTTTGATCCAAAACTTAATCTTTCTTGCAATTGTATTCTGATAATTCAATTCCTCAGCCATAATACCATGCTGAGTAATAATCACATTCTTTTTGTTTAATCCTCTCAAACAAAATAGTATTGGCGAACTTCCATGTAGATGTATAATGTCGGGATTATAATTTTCGATTACTTCACGAACACTTTTTTGCACATGAAACAAATAATAGTACAAATCTCCTCCAATAAACTGCTTTTTGGGTATGTATTCAATGGTAATATGATCTTCTAGTTTTACACTTTTTCTACTTTCTGTTTTTCCCACTGATAGAATTAAAAAATTGACCTCAGGAAATTGTTTAAATCCTCTTATTAAATTAATAATCACAGCATCAACACCTCCTTTAACCGAATTCAAATCAAGAGGTAAAGAACTTATTATTAACACTTTCATTGGGATGATTATTTTACCATTGGTTTTTCACTCATCAAAAATTTATCATTTTCGAAAAGTAGTTTGTTTTGTATTTCTGATCGAGCAGTATCAAAGCAAGAATAATAAAGTACAAGCCTTTTAGGTACTCATATCTTAAAAATACGTTTGAATAAATAATGGTATCCATAAAAAAGACAATTGTAAGTGCTAGAAAAGCCAGGTAAATTGGATTACTTCTGTATTTGTTTAAAACCATAGTGAACAATCGTATATAAAAAAGCAGATAAACGATGGTACCCAACAATCCTATTTGCAGCAGCAACCACACAAAGCCCATTCTTCCTCCATATCTAACACCATACTCATTCTTTATGGATCCAATACGCATATTATATTTTGATTCAATTAATTTACCTGCACCATCACCCAATAACATTTGTTGTGGTTGAGATTCTAAAGTGTAATTGATAAAATAAACCAATCCATCTTTTCTTCTCATTTGGTATTTGTCATTTGATTTGGAGCTGGTATAATTATCCACGTAAGTGATAATATAATTTAGATCGAAACTTCCCCAGTTACTATGCTCTGGATTTAGAGTTTTATTGGTTCTGGCAGTAATATAAAAAACTGCTATTCCAATTGTACAAGCTAAACTAATCTTACTCCAAAAATTCGAAATCTGTCTGGCTTTTTCAAGCTTCACAAACAAAATAGTGATTAGTAACAAGATTATAGGAACAAAAAAGAGAATAGCTCTTTTGTTTCCTACAATTCCCATAAGACTAAAAAGGAAGATGTAAATCAGGTATTTGCTCTTATTTTTAAATAAATACAGGCAGAATAATATCGTGATAACAAACAAAGGAAATATAGTTGAAACACTGCCTGCGTTAATTGATAAAGTACCTATTCCACCATGTTCCGTTTGTCCAATTAATACATATTTTATAAGTATTGCTGGTATTTGAATTAAGACAAGTATTTTAATAAAGGTAATTACCTTTTTTATGATGAGAAAATTGGTCTCGTTATATAATATGAGAAAATAGAAATAAGATAAACTTGTATAAACTAGAAAATACA
>NZ_BAZX01000031.1 GCF_001310955.1 Marinifilum fragile JCM 15579 | reverse complement strand
CACACGCGCTCGTATAACATAGGCGGGTAGCGGGTTTTCGAGGGTTTTCAGCTTTTAATGAGCACCTGCAAGATAGCCATTTTAGAATAGTTATAGTTAAATGTAATCCTAAAATAGCTACCTTGCCTTTTTATAAAATTTAAAACATAAATCAACTAAGGCGCCTACGTTACATAGCGCCATCCGTTGTAGGACATTTAAAATAACGTGACATTGAGCAAGAAACTTAAATATGGAATTTTGACGATTGGAATAATAATTCTAATCGGATTTGCACTTAAAGGGAGAATTTCTCATGAAAGGTTTAACTCTGACAAGTGGAAAAATTGGACAGAATCGGAAACTGAATGGTCACTTCGTTGGGATATGATGAATAGTTTGAGAAATAATTATGAACTAAAAGGAATGACGAAAACCCAAATCATTGAATTATTAGGAGAACCCGAATCTAAAACTAAAAACGAATTTGGGTATTATTTAGGATATTCAAAACGAGGAATAAATACTGGACGACTAACAATCAAATTTAATAATGACAATACGGTTATAAACTATTCAGTTTGGGATGGATAAAATGAGAAAAGTTTTTTCAGGAAAGAACATATTGATTTCGATTGGAGTAATTCTATTCGATTTATTTGTCTACTTAGTTCTTGGAATGTTACTCATGAATTACGATGACTTTTATGATGAAAGTAAAGGTGAATATTGGAGTTTAGAAAGTATGACCTTTTGGCAAAAGGCAAATTACATAGGATTAAATCTATGGCATATAATAAATGTAATCGTCATCGGATACGTGATTTATAGAGTTATAAAAATGATAAGAAAAAACGCTCTACAACAATAAATATAGGTCATTTGGCCCCCCGCTGGTGCGCGATTCTATCACGTTCCTTTTTTTTAAAGACTCGTGCCGTAGCAGAGGAACATACATCACGACTAAAACAACATTCCTTAAACATGAAAGAAAAATTTTACCAACGCAAGGGATTTATTCCAACACTAATAACAGCGATTCTGATTATTGCAATTGCCATAATCACGAAGCAATTCAAAACATTATTTGTACCCGAAAGCGGAAACCTTAAAATATTTGGTGGATTGGGAATACTACTGGCAATTGGTCTACTATTAAGATGGAAGTACGTTCGACAGATCTTAGGAGTTATTGTACTTTTAGCAACTGCCGGAGTAGGCTTTCTTGCTTTTAATGTAAACAATGAGTTTCTTCTATCTCATCTAATTCTATTAGTAAGTTTAATTGTGATCTTATATTTTTTGATTGTCTCTAAATCAGTAAAATGCTACATTGATAATGAATAAATTTCTGTCTCAAGTCAGAAATTAAATACTAAAGACCGCCCCAAGTGGTCTTTTTTTGTATCCTCACCTTTCAAACATTCATTTGTATCATGAGGTCTGTTTTTAATAATCCCCAATACCTATTTCCGCAACATTAAAAACCTGTTCCGCACACGAAGAAATGGTTTCCGCACACCGAGGTACCCTTTCCGCACAGCCAGGTACCCCTTCAGCACGCCGATTTTCTTCTTCAGCACACAAGGGGACCCCTTCCGCACACAGGGGAAGTTCTTCAGCACACAAGTTTGGTTCTTCAGCACACGAGGGAACCCCTTCCGCACACCAAATCACTACCTCCTTTGCATAAAGGAAATACTAACCTTTGTAGCGGAAATGGTAAAATACCGTTCTGAAAGATGATTTTCACGAACGGACCAATCACCTAATGTTACGGAATAACAAAAAGGCTTTGCGGAACAAGAAAACCATGTAAAAGAGTCTTACAAACTCAGGATAATTGATCTCAATGAAAACAACTTTTACACATGTCAGCCATCCAAGTATTGAAAGCTAACTGGTATAAGAAGACTTTTATATTCCAATTGAAATTATACGTTTATTCACGTAAGCCTTTCATAAATAATATCCCTAATATTGTAACATGATTTTGCATGTGGCACTTATAATATCTGTACTATTACAATTTGGGGCATTTTATATCACAATAAAATTAATCCCTAAAACAAAGTTCAACAGCTCCTGGATACTCATATCTACTGGTTTTTTGTTAATGGCGATCAGACGATGTATCGAGCTGGTTCAGCTGTGGACCGCACCTCCAAATACCGATATTTTTACGCTCGCCAACTGGATTGCTGTTTTTATTTCACTTTTAATGTTCTTTGGCGCTTTCTACATCCGAAGAATTTTTCAGCTTCAGGATCAAATTAATAAACTTCGAAAAGACAGTGAAGCCAAAATATTAAATGCCGTGATTAAAACTGAGGAGAACGAACGTCAGATTTTTGCAAAAGAGCTGCACGATGGTTTAGGTCCAATTTTATCGAGCATTAAGATGACTGTTTCTGCCATAAACAATAGCATGGTTCATCCAAAAAACGCAGAACTATTGCAAAAGGTCGACCATGCTACCGATGAAGCCATTCTTTCGATTAAAGAGCTATCGAACAAATTAAGCCCCCACATTCTTGAGCGATTCGGGTTGGAAAAGGCCATTAAAACATTCATTGAAGGCATACATCTACCGAACAGATTCAGATATCTCTTAATTTGAAATTGAATCATGCAAAGGGTGATTATAATATAGAAATCGTGATTTACAGGGTTATTGGAGAGTTAATAACCAATACAATAAAACATGCCAATGCCACTAAAATTGACATATCTCTTTTGCAATACCAACGCAAATTGCAGTTAATTTATACTGATAATGGCAAAGCTTATTCTCCTTTACAGGACAATACGGAAGGGATGGGTATCTCGAATATCAAATCGAGGGTTCGATCATTAAATGGCACTGTTCAGATGAATAATAAACAACACAGAGGTTGTTATGTGAAAATTGAAATTCCTGAAAAATGAAATCAGTACTAAAGATTGCTGTAGTCGACGATCATGAACTATTCAGAGAAGGATTAAAGTTTCTTCTTGAACAGCAAATGGAAAATTGTGAAATCAAAGAAGCTGGCAATGGAAAGGATTTAATGATACTTTTATCAGGTTGGTATGCTGATATTGTTTTAATGGATATCGAAATGCCTGTAATGAATGGAATTGAATCAAGCAAAGAGGTATGCAAGAAATACCCCAACACAAAAATCATTGCCCTTTCGATGCACGCCAATGAGAACTATTATTCGGAAATGATTAACGCGGGGGCAAAGGCTTTTCTGCTTAAAAACTCTAAATTCGAAGAGGTTCAACAAGCCATTGAAGCGGTAATCAACGACAATAGCTTTTTTTCCACTGAAATTCTCGAAAGCATCTTTAAAAACCTAAGTCATAAATACAACAACAAATCTGATCTTACCCAAAGAGAAATAGAGATTCTTTATAATATCTGTAAAGGGCTATCAAACCACGAAATTGCAAACCAATTATGCATAAGCAAGCGCACCGTTGACAAACATCGCGAAAACTTACTCTTAAAAACTCAATCAAAAAACACAGCATCTCTTGTTGTTTACGCCATCAAGCATCACATTTTCGAAGTGTAATTAATTAGCCAGGTTCAAGCTAAAATACGCACATATACCTACAACATTACGCTTAAGAACTGTTCCATTCCCAATTATCGGATGATATTTTTGTTTTCTATAAAATCAAAATATTCATTCTATGTTAATTCCATTTTTAATACCATTTGTCATTGCAATTTTTTTATCCATCACCATGGGAGGAAGTGGTACTGCTCCTGCGTTTTCGGCTGCCTACGGAGCTAATGTCATCAAAAAGAATTTAATTCCCGGTTTATTCGGCTTAATGGTATTTCTTGGTGCAATTATAGGAGGCAAAGAAACGGCTAAAACCATTGGAAAAGGTTTGCTTAGTCCCGAACTGATGAGCTTTTCGATTGTATCCATTATTTTGCTCTCAGTAGCTTTTTCATTGCTCATTGCCAATCTATTTGGAATCCCACAATCTACCAGTCAGGCAACAGTTATGGCGGTTACCGCACCTGCTTTGTATTTCGATTCCTTAAATTCAGACAAACTACTGTTTGAAATCATTCCAACATGGTTTGTTATGCCACTGCTCTCTTTTGCACTGGCATACATGGCCGGGAAATACATCTACAGGCCCATTCGAAAACGGGGTTATACCATTTCAAAAAAATTAAATAACAGCTATATTTTAAAAGGTTTGATCCTTGCAATGTCGATGTATGTTGCTTTTTCAATAGGAACAAACAATGTTGCCAATGCAGCAGGTCCCCTTTCATCCATGGCGTGTATCGAGCTTAATGTTGCAAAAAATCAATATTTACAGGTGTTAATACTTGCTACACTAATTGTAGCGCCAAGTTTTAGTATTGGCAGTTCCATATTTGGAGATAAGATTGTTCAAAATACAGGAAAGCAAATTGTTCTGTTTGGCAAAATAGAAGCTGTAATTATTGCATTCATTTCGGCCAGTCTTCTTCTTGGTGCATCCTTAATTAAAGGGATACCCACCTCTTTGGTTCAGCTTAACGTGGGAGCAATAATCGGTATTGGAGTTGCCAAACTAGGCTTTCGTAACATATTCAAAAAAACTGAAGTCGATCGTTTTTTTATCATGTGGATCATCGCTCCAATTATCGCATTCTTACTATCCCTGTTTTTCACCTATTTGATAGATCATTCCGGATTACTTCACATTCAATAAAATGTACCTGACAATTAAGCTCTCCTCATTTGAGGAGAATGATCTGCCTAGCAACTACAAATCTCTAATGGATTCGGGATAATCAATTGCAGCCAAAAACAAGCCATGACCTGGAACCGATGAACCAGCATTCGATCGGTTCTTGCTTTCGATTACCTGGCGGAAATCTTCCAGATTCATTTTCCCTCGGCCCACCTCAACCAAGGTACCTACAATGGCACGAACCATATTGCGAAGGAAACGATCGGCCTTAACGGTAAACACCAACTCATCGCCATTATCCTTCCATTCTGCCTGGTAAATTTTGCAGTTATTGGTTTTCACATCGGTGTGCAGCTTGCTAAAGCTGGTAAAATCTTCGAATTCGAACAGAATTTTAGCCGCCTCGTTCATTTTTTGCACATCCAATTCGTAAGTTAGCTTCCAGTGCGATTCCAATCGAAAAGGATTCTTCTCTTTGGTGATAAAGTAATGATAGGTTCTGGCGGTAGCATCAAAACGTGTATGTGCCTCTTCCCTCACCTGAAAAGTTTGCTTAATGGCAATATCGTGAGGCAAAAAACGATTCAAACGAAAGCTTAATTTATCGCAATCAAAAGTCACTTGCTCATCCACATCAAAATGTGCATAAAAATCACTGGCATGAACCCCTGTATCGGTTCTACCACAACCCACCACATTAATTTCACAATTTAAAATGGTAGATAGCGCCTTATTCAACACCTCCTGCACTGTAATTGCATTGGGTTGAATCTGCCATCCATGATAATTTGTGCCTTTATAGCTTAACCTGATAAAATATCGTTTGTTCAAATCGTAGAGTTTTTCTTTAATCTGGGACAAAAATAGTAAAAAGAACAAAAGTCCAACAGTTCAATAGTCGAAGAGTCTTGCAGAGCAAAAAGCATTCAGCTCCTTTATCCTTTATCCTTGGGTTTTGCGAATTGCAATTTGGGATTTAAGTCTTGAAGCATTCAAAACGTTAACACTTTTTAACGGCCTCAAACTTTTATAAAATCATCAAAAATTTATCTTTGTAGAGGTTTTTCGGGAAACCGGAACATTTTATGTCAAAATTAAAGTAAACAAATTAATATTTCTATGATCCAAACAGTTGATATCAAAGAGCTAAATGAGCGTATCCAAAGAGAAAGTTCTTTTGTGGATATGATTTCTATGGAGATGAACAAAGTTATTGTTGGACAGAAACACCTTGTTGAAAGCCTTTTAATTGGTATGCTTTCCAATGGTCACATCCTATTGGAAGGGGTTCCTGGTTTGGCAAAAACGCTTGCCATTAACACACTTTCAACTACTATCGATGCGGACTTTAGCCGTATTCAGTTTACTCCGGACCTTTTGCCTGCCGATTTATTGGGTACAATGATCTACAGCCAGAAGAAAGAGGAGTTCGTGGTGAAAAAAGGACCGATCTTTGCCAACTTCATACTTGCCGATGAGATCAACCGTGCTCCTGCAAAAGTACAGGCTGCTTTATTGGAGGCTATGCAAGAACGTCAGATTACCATTGGCGACACTACTTATAAACTGGAAGAACCATTCTTGGTAATGGCAACTCAGAACCCGATTGAGCAAGAAGGTACCTACCCGCTTCCTGAAGCACAGGTTGACCGTTTCATGCTAAAGGTTGTTATCAATTATCCTAAAAAAGAGGAAGAGCAGTTAATCATGCGTCAGAATCTTTTGAAGGCATTTCCTAAAGCATCACAAATCTTAAAGCCAGAAGATATCATTAAAGCACGCGATGTGGTTAAGGATGTTTACATGGATGAAAAGATTGAAAAATATATTGTTGATATCATTTTCGCAACTCGTTTCCCTGGTGATTACGGATTGGAAAAATACAACGAAATGATTGCATTTGGTGGATCGCCTCGTGCAAGTATCTCTTTGGCATCTGCAGCAAAAGCCTATGCATTCATCAAGCGTAGAGGATATGTAATTCCTGAAGACATTCGTGCTGTAGCTCACGATGTGTTGCGCCACAGAATTGGATTGACTTACGAAGCAGAAGCAAATAACATTACCAGCGAAAATATCATTAGCGAAATTCTAAATACTGTTGAAGTACCGTAGCAAGCAATTATCAATTAGTAATTGTTAATTAATAATTATTCATTCTTAATTGAACTATGGAGACTAGTGAATTATTAAAACGCGTAAGGCAAATTGAGATCAAAACCAGGGGTCTTTCCCGCAATATTTTTGCGGGTGAGTATCACTCTGCGTTTAAAGGTCGAGGAATGACTTTCGCTGAGGTTCGCGAATATCAGTATGGTGACGATATCCGAAACATCGACTGGAATGTTACCGCGCGCTACAACAATCCATACGTAAAGCTGTTCGAAGAGGAACGTGAGCTTACCGTAATGTTGATGATTGACGTGAGTGGTAGCCGTGAGTTTGGTACCATGTCGAAACTGAAGAAGAATCAGATTACCGAAATTGCCGCTGTTTTGGCATTCTCTGCAATCCAAAACAACGATAAAATTGGGGTGATTTTCTTTTCGGATACCATCGAGAAATTTATCCCTCCTAAAAAGGGGAAAACTCATATCCTGAGAATTATTCGTGAGTTAATCGATTTTAAACCTGAACACCGAAGTACTGATATCAGCAATGCATTGCGATATTTGACCAATGCCATTAAGAAGCGTTGTACCACTTTCGTGATATCAGACTTTATCGATGATAAGGATTATGAAAATGCTTTGACCATTGCGAACAAAAAACACGATGTGGTGGCACTTAAAATTTACGATCAACGCGAAACGGAACTTCCTTCCATTGGCTTGATTAAAATTAAAGATGCCGAAACAGGAGAATATTCCTGGGTAGATACATCGAACAAAAAAGTTCGTGAAAAATATGCCGGGTGGTGGCGCAAGCAAGAAGAAAATACCACCGAAGTTTTTAAGCGTTCGGGAGTTGATGTGGCGAACATCAGAACCGATCAGGATTACGTAAGATCACTGATCAACTTATTCCAACGCAGAGGACACTAAAATCAGGTAACTGAGAACTATGGCAAATCAAATAAAAAAACATATTAACTTCCTGACAAAGGCTTTTGCTTTTACATTGGTATTTGCTTCGGTATTATTCTCACACAATTCGTTTGCACAAAACGATGGAGGAATCAATTACGGAGTAAAACTGGATACCAATGTAATTGTAATTGGAGATCAGATTAATTTGCAATTATCGGTTGAGCAACCAAAGGAGCTTAAGATTGGCTTCCCTGTTTTTTCCGATAGCATTGTAAATGGAGTTGAAATTATTAAGCAAACTCCTCAGGATACAACTGCTCTTGACAATGGCGTAATTAAGGTGAATAAGAATTATACCATTACCTCATTCGATGGCGGAGTATACAAGTTAAAACCTTTCGAATTTCAAGTGTACGACAATGTAAATACCATTTTACGTACCGATACCTTGTTGTTAGGCGTTAAAACCATGCAAATTGATACTACAAAAGGAAATTTCGACATCGTTATGCCGATTCAAACGCCAGTATCATTTGCAGAAATTGCTCCTTGGCTATTGGGAGGATTACTGGTACTTGCACTAATTGTATTCCTAATCTGGTATTTCAGATTCCGACAGAAAGATGAACCTTTATTTGCTATATCGAAACCAATTGAACCAGCTCATGTGATTGCGCTGAAGAAATTGGATGAGATCAAACAGCAAAAGTTGTGGCAAGGAGGAAAAGTAAAACAGTTCCACTCAGATTTAACGGATACCATTAGAACTTATCTTGATGAAAGATATAACATGTCTACTCAAGAGTCGACTACTGATGAAATTCTTCAGGCAGTTAAATCGGTTGAAGTAAACAACAAGTGGCATGCGAATCTTAGAGAGATTCTTGAACGTGCCGATTTGGCCAAATTCGCCAAATTCCAGCCTCTTCCAAACGAAAACGAACAAAGTTTGAAATATGCCTACCAAATCATTGAATCAACCATTTTGGTAGAAAAGGAAGAGGAGAAAAAGAGGAAGAATCGGATCAAGAAGATAAATCTGAGGATAACAAGTAAACATTGAAACAATAGACTATGAGTTCTATAGAATTTGCAAATCCGGAATATTTCTACCTTTTGTTGCTTCTGCTGCCATTAATTACATGGTACATTCTGAAGGACAAAAATGCTCATGCAAGTATTCAGGTTTCAACTGTAAAAAGTTTTAATGCTGCTCCTAAAACTTACAAATACTATTTGCGTCATGCGCTGATTGTGTTTCGTGTTTTGGCAATAGCATTTATCGTTATAGCACTGGCTCGTCCGCAGTCGAGCAACAAATTTCAGGATACCATTACCGAAGGGATCGACATTGTAATGTCTTTGGATATTTCGAGTAGTATGTTGGCTCGTGATTTTGAACCAGATCGTCTGGAAGCTGCCAAAGATGTAGCAACACAATTTATTACAGGTCGCCCTGAGGATAAAATTGGCTTGGTTATTTTTAGTGGAGAAAGTTTTACGCAATGTCCGCTAACTACCGACCATGCAGTATTGATTAATCTGTTCAAGGATATCCAAAGTGGTATGATTGAAGATGGTACTGCCATTGGTTTGGGTTTGGCAAATGCGGTGAACCGATTAAAGGACAGTGAAGCAAAGTCGAGAGTGGTAATCCTACTTACCGATGGTGATAACAATCGAGGTGAAATTGCACCTTTAACAGCTGCTGAGCTGGCCAAATCATTTGGCATTCGTGTGTACACCATTGGGATTGGGACCAGAGGAATGGCTCCCTACCCTGTGCAAACGGCTTTTGGTATCAGCATGAGAAACATGCCGGTTAAGTTTGATGAATCTGTTCTGAAAGAAATTGCAGAAATGACTGGTGGACAATATTTCCGTGCAACAGACAACAACAAGTTAAAGGCAATTTATGCTGAAATTGATAAGCTTGAGAAAAGTAAAATTGAAGTAAAACAATACAGCACCAAAAGTGAAGAGTTCTTAATCTTTGCGATGTTTGGCGCATTGTTTTTACTGTTAGAGATTGCATTACGCAATTCAGTATTAAGGAACATTCCTTAATTGTAATTATTTGATAAACCGAAAATCATTGATAAATGGATCAGTTTCGTTTCGATCATCCTGAATTTCTATACTTATTCGTACTCATACCAATATTGGTGGTGTTGTACTGGGTAAGCCATGTAATTAAGAAAAAAGCTTTACAAAAATTTGGCGAGATGAACATCATCGCTAATTTGATGCCTTATGCATCATTTACCAGGCCTGTTTACAAATTTTCAATTTTGATATTGGCTTTAAGCTTTATCATTATTGGTGTGGCAGGTCCACAATTTGGGTCAAAGCTTCAGAAAATAAAAAGAAAAGGTGTTGAGGTAATCATTGCATTGGATGTTTCCAACTCGATGATGGCACAAGACATTCAGCCCAATCGTTTGGAGCGTGCTAAACGTGCCATTTCGAAAATGGTTGACAAACTAAACAACGATAAAGTTGGCCTGATTGTTTTCGCAGGTGAAGCCTATACTCAATTGCCAATTACAACGGATTACGCTTCAGCCAAACTGTTCTTGTCTTCCATTAGTACTGATATAGTTCCTATCCAAGGAACAGCTATTGGTTCTGCAATTTCACTGGCAACCCGAAGTTTTACTCCGGATAGCGAAGCCAGTAAAGCCATTATTGTGATTACTGACGGTGAAAACCATGAAGATGATGCAGTACAGGCCGCTAACATGGCTAAAGAAATGGGAATTGCAGTTCATACCATCGCAATGGGTTCGCCTGAGGGTGCTCCTATTCCATTGGGGGCTGGTTCCAGTGATTTCAGACGAGACGACGAAGGAAACATTGTGATTTCGAAACTGGATCAGCAAATGGTTGAGGAAATTGCAACTGCAGGAGGTGGAAAAGCAGTTATTGCGAACAACACAACCACTGGTTTAAACGTTCTATTTAAAGAAATCAACAAAATGGATAAAACAGAATTGGAAGCTAAAGTGTATACTGCTTACGATGAGAAGTTTCAGATATTTTTGGCCATCGGTTTGTTGCTTTTATTCATTGAATTCCTTGTTTTGGAACGTAAGAATCGTCATTTAAAAGACATTAATTTATTTAATCCATCGAAGTAGAACGATACAAATCCTCACTTATGAAAAAAGTATTATTGATATTCATTAGCTTGATTTGTCTTCTAAGCATGGAGCAGTAGCCCAAAAGGAAAGAAAGTTTATTCGCTCGGGGAATGAACTTTTCGAGGGAGAGAAATTTGAAAATTCGGAAGTTGAATACCGTAAAGCTTTGGATAAGAAAATCAATTCTTATGAGGCAGGATTCAATTTGGGTGATGCATTGTACAAGCAAAAAAAATACGAAGAAGCTCTAAAACAGTTCCAAACTTTGGCTGTTAATGAAAAGAATCCTGAAAAGCTAGGTCACCTGTTTCACAATATGGGAAACACACTTTTGGAAAATAAAAAGATTGATGAAAGTATTGAAGCTTATAAACAATCTTTGCGTTACAATCCAAATTCCCCGGAAACCAAATACAACCTAGAATATGCTCGCCAAATGAAAAAGAAACAGGAAGAGCAGCAGAAAAAACAAGATCAAAATAAGGATCAGAAAGATCAGGACAAAAAAGACCAGGACAAGAAGGATCAAGATAAAAAGGACCAGGATAAGAAAGATCAAGACAAAAAAGATCAGGATAAGAAGGACCAGAATAAAAATAAAGATCAACAAGACAAAGGAGATAAGGATAAAGACAAAGAAAAACAACAACAGCAACAACCTAAAATCTCGAAAGATGATGCCAAACGCTTGCTGGAAGCTTTAGAGAACGATGAGAAAAAAGTTCAGGAGAAAGTACAAAAAGCAAAAGCCCAAGCGATGAAAGCGAAAAAAACCAAAATCAAAAAGGATTGGTAATTGCTTGTTCAATATTGAACTTAAATGATGATTTATAAGTACATTTGTGCGAGATTTTTCATCAAGAAAAAATAAAACAAACACATCTGAAAAACAGAATATTACGGATGAAGAAAATATTTTTCTTACTATTAGCAACATTATTCATTACTTCTGCTTCTTTAGCAGAAGAAGTTAAATTTACAGCTACAGCACCCCGAGTGGTTGAAGTGGGCGAGCAATTTCGATTGGTTTATACGGTAAACGAAAAAGCCAAAGACATTCAGTTGCCTTCTTTATCCGGTTTTAGAGTTTTAATGGGACCTTCGACTTCTCGTAACTCCAGCTCACAATACATTAATGGGAAATGGAGTTCGTCAACTACGTATACTTACACATACGTATTATTGGCCGAAAAAGAAGGGAAATTTACTGTAAACCCAGCAAAAATTAAAGTAAAAGGCTATGACTTTAGTTCCAATTCGGTGAGTATTGAGGTGGTTAAAGCCAACGAAAAACCTCAAAACAATCAAAGCAATCAATCTTCACAGGCTGCAGCCAATAAAATTACACAGGCCAATTTGTTTGTAAAGGTTGATGTGGATCGAAAGAACGTATACATGGGTGAACATGTTGTTGCTACCATTAAGGTTTACACTCGTTTAAACATTGCTGGATTTGGCGACTCGAAATTTCCATCGTTCAACGGATTTCTGAGTCAAGAAATTCCAACATCAGGACAAATATCTCTGCAAAGAGAAAATGTGAATGGCACCATTTACAATACTGGTGTAATCCGTAAATTGATTCTGTTCCCTCAGCATACAGGAAACATTACCATAGATCCATTTGAATTGGAATGTATCATTCGTCAAAGCAGATCCAGTGGTAACAGAGGATTCTTTGATGATTTCTTTGATAACTATCAGGACATTCGAGTTCCAAGAAAAAGTAAGCCGGTTACCATTCGCGTGAAAGAGTTTCCTGCCAACAAACCAGCAAGTTTTGATGGTGCAGTTGGTAGCTTTAGAATGTCAGCAACTATTGACAAAGACTCTCTTCAAGCTAATGATGCGATCACCCTAAAAGTTAATATTTCGGGGAATGGTAACTTGAAACTAATTAATCCGCCGGAATTTGATTTTCCTGCAGATTTTGAGGTTTATGATCCTAAAACCAATCAGGATTTAAAGAGCACTGCAAAAGGAATGACCGGTTCAACAACCTTTGAGTATTTGATTATTCCTCGTCATGCCGGGGATTATGAAATTCCTCCTGTAGACTTTAGTTTCTTTGATCCAAAAGCAGGAATTTACCGTACACGATCAACTCCAAAATTCAATATCAAAGTTGGAAAAGGTAGTGGTGATGCGACCAGTGCAGTTATCAGCTCTTTCTCAAAAGAAGATGTGAAATTTATTGGTAAAGACATCCGTTTTATCAAAACCAACGATTTTGTACCGAGATTGAAAGGTGAGGTATTTTTTGGTACAACCAATTTCTATCTTGCCTACCTGATTCCATTTTTGGTATTCATTCTTGCCTTTGTTTTCAACAGAAAACGAATTAAGGAGAATGCTGACCTTGCTCGTGTTAAAAACAAACGTGCCAACAGAGTTGCCATGAAGAGATTAAAAGCTGCTTCGACAAGTCTAAAAGCGCAGAAGAAAGAAGAATTCTACGATGAAATATTAAAAGCTCTTTGGGGTTATACTTCAGATAAGTTGAACCTTCCATTGGCTGATTTGAACAAGGAAAACATTACTGAAATTCTACAAGGAAAGAATGTGGATGATGAACTGATTCAAGACTTTCTGAACATTTTGAATACATGTGAGTTCGCACGCTACGCTCCTTCTACAGGATCTTCTGAAATGGATGAATTGTACAAGAAAACAATGGATACCATAACCAAATTAGAAAAGAGCATCTAGTAAAATCGAATAGAAATGAAGAAATTATTATATATCCTTATTGCTTTGCTATTTGTTTCTGCTGCTCAGGCACAGGATACTCCTATTCGTGAAGCAAACGATTTTTACCAAAAAGGTGAGTATGAAAAGGCTATTAAATCATATGAGTTCGTATTGGAAACCCATATCGAAGCTCCAGAGATTTACTTTAATCTTGCCAATTCATATTACAAAACAGGACAAATAGCTCCTGCAATTTTAAACTATGAGCGAGCTAAACTTCTTGCCCCTGAAGACAAAGATGTGGAGTACAATTTAAAAATGGCTCAAGCTCATGTTTTAGACAAACTTGAAGTATTACCAGAATTATTCATTAAAAGATGGTTTTCTGGAATAAGAAATGCCTTCTCGGCAGATTTATGGTCATACCTGTCCATCGGATTGTTCTTTTTGTGTTTAGTATTTGCATGTTTCTACTTGTACAGCAATAAGGTTGGACTAAAAAAGCTAGGGTTCTTTTTCGCAGGAATCAGTTTATTACTAAGTATTCTTAGTTACTCATTTGCATCAACCAGAACCGATGAAATTACAAATCGTGAGTACGCAATCATCTTTAGTCCTAGCGTTACTATTAAAGGTTCGCCAGATGTGAGCGGTACAGAACTGTTCCTTTTACACGAAGGAACTAAGGTTAAAGTAATTGATCAGTTGGGCGATTGGAGAAACATTCAGTTAAGCGATGGAAACGAAGGCTGGCTAAAGAAAGAAGACATTGAAATGATATAGAAGTTTTCAATTTATAGTATTAGCTGTTAGTTTTACTAGCAGCTATTTTTTATAAAAATGATGAGAGAGTCATTTTTATAATTGAGTGAGACGAGCTTTTCAAATTATCATTTGATAAAAACGAAATTTCATTTTTTCGAATTATCATTTGATAAAAGACCAAAAAATTGATTTTTTGCCCAATTATCATTTAATAAAGAACTGAAAAATTGCTTTTTTGATCGATTATCATTTAATAATAGCATAAATAATTCCTTTTTTGATGTTTTATCATTTGATAAAAGGCCGAAAAACAATTTTTTTGATGCGTTATCATTTAGTAACTACTATCAATTAAAATTTCAAAATCTATAACAAATCAAACAAGCCTAATGAATAGCTTTAGATCTATTCTAATAAATACAAACTCATGATTTACACTATACAAAACAATCGTTTAAAAGTTTCGATTCTTGAAAAGGGAGCCGAACTATGCAGCATACAATCCATTGAAAATGGAACTGAATACATTTGGCAAGCCAATCCTGATATTTGGGGAAGCCATGCTCCTAACCTGTTTCCAATTATCGGATGCCTAAAAGAAAATGCATTTATTCATGAAGGTAAAGAATATGCCATGCCTAAACATGGATTTGTTCGCAACAATACCGATGTAAAACTATTTGAACAAAGGGAAAATTCCTTGACTTTCATTCTACCTTCGAATGAAAACACAAGAAAAGTTTATCCTTTCGAATTCGAGTTCAAGATTCACTTCATTCTGGAATCAAACAAGTTGAATGTCGTTCATGAGATTACCAATACCGGAAGCAATGAAATGCTATTCAATCTGGGTGGACATCCAGCCTTCAATTGTCAATTGAAAGATGGTGAAGAGTACAGCGATTACTATTTGGAATTTGAGCAAAGTGAAACGCTAAACACCTGGAATTTGGCAGATGGTGGTTTAATTGGATCTGAAGGCAAATCAATTTTAAACAATTCAAACAAGATCAAGCTTCATCCAGAGATTTTTGCCAGCGATGCCTTAATATTGAAAAATTTAAAATCTTCAGCAATTAGTTTAAAGTGCAAAAAATCAGATTTTGAATTGAAAGTGCGCTTTGATGATTTTCCTTATCTGGGACTGTGGGCAAAACCACATGCTTCATACGTGTGCATTGAACCTTGGATTGGAATTGCAGACAGTGCTGATACCAACAGAGAATTTTCCAGCAAGGAGTTGTTGCAAAAGTTAGAACCGGGAAAGAATTTCACAGCAGAATATTCTATTGAGATTAAGGCATAAAATAAAGCGGCAGTTCAAATTTGACTGCCGCTAATTTATTTCTATTTCATACTCGGATAATCTGTATATCCAACCTCATTTCCTCCATAAAAAGTATCCTGGTTTGGAAAATTTAATTCTGCATCCAATTCAAATCTCTTTTCCAGATCCGGATTTGCCAAATATTGAACTCCAAAAGAAACCAATTCGGCAATATTCCTTTCAATGGCTTTATCTCCACTATCTTTTGAAAATCCACCATTTACCATTCTAACTCCCTGGTACAACTTGCCAAACTCGGATGCTACATCCTTAACCAACTGTGGGTGCTCATCAATTGGCATCAACGGCTCAATTAAATGCAAATAAGCCAATTTGTATGCATTAAGCTTCTCAATTACGTAAACAAACAAGCTTCTTGGATCAGAATCACCCATATCATTAAATAAACCACTTGGCGACAACCTCACTCCTACTCGATTATTTGGCCATACCTCGCAAACTGCATTCAATACTTCGAATAAAAAACGAGCTCGATTTTCAATACTACCACCATACTCATCCTTCCTATGATTGGTTTTGTCGGTCAAAAACTGATCAATTAAATATCCGTTTGCGGCATGAATTTCAATTCCATCAAAACCTGCCTCTTTTGCATTTTCTGCTGCTATTTTATAATCTCTTACAATCGATTTGATCTCCTCCAATTCAAGGGCTCTCGGTGTCTCAAAATCTTTTAATCCTTCGTAGGTAAAAGCTTGTCCTGACGCTTTTATAGCAGAAGGTGCCACAGGCAATTGTCCATTGTGAAAATCCGAATGGGAAATTCTTCCCACATGCCACAACTGAATAAACACCTTTCCACCTTTCTCATGAACTGCATTGGTAACCAGCTTCCAACCTTCTACCTGTTCCTTGGAATGTATCCCAGGTGTTGCTGGATATCCTACTCCTTGAGGCGAAATTTGACTTGCTTCGGTAATGATTAAACCTGCACCAGATCGTTGTCTATAATATTCAGCCATTAATTCAGTTGGGACATTACCTTCCCCAGCTCTATTTCTTGTCATTGGAGCCATAACCATTCTATTTTTCAGCTGTAAATCTCCTATAGAGAAATTGCTTAGCAATGTATTTTTAGTCATATTCTTTTATTATTTTTATTTATACAAGATATAAATAAGAATAGTAATCAAAAAATAAGGTTCATTAAAAAATCTTAAAATGAATTGGTAATAGATATTTTTATTTACCAAACTAAAATATGATCGAAGATTGCTAAGCGCTTTCAACATTGCTTTGTATCTTCGTTTGAAATTAGCGATAAGCATGAAGAAAATTGAACTACTGGCTCCTGCTAAAAACCTGGAAACAGGAATAGCAGCTATAAATTATGGAGCTGACGCCGTATATATTGGAGCACCCAAATTTGGAGCACGCTCTGCTGCAGGAAATACTTTGGAAGATATTGGTAAACTAATACAATATGCTCATAAATACTGGGCTAAAGTGTTTATTACCATGAATACTATTCTGTACGATCATGAATTAAATGAGGCCGAAAAGTTAATTCATAAACTGTATGAAATGGGTGCTGATGCTCTAATTGTTCAGGATATGGGAATACTGGAAATGAATTTACCTCCTATCGAATTGCATGCCAGTACCCAAACTCACAACTACGATTTAGATAGAATTCAATTTTTAGAGAAAGTTGGATTCAAAAGAATCATTCTTGCAAGAGAATTGTCTCTTGAAGAGATCAAAAATATCAGAAAAAATACAAGTGTAGAGTTGGAGTATTTTATTCATGGAGCCCTTTGTGTTTCGCTAAGTGGACAATGCTATTTCTCTCATGCCATTGGCGGACGTTCAGCAAATCGTGGAGAATGCAGCCAGGCTTGTCGTATGAAATATGATTTGGTTGATGCTGAAGGAAAGGTTATCGCTAAGGATAAACACCTTCTGTCTCTAAAGGATCTGAATTTGTCTGATCATTTAAGTGAAATTGTAGATGCTGGAGTTTGTTCTTTAAAAATAGAAGGCAGATTAAAGGATAGTTCTTACCTAAAGAATGTTACAAGTTATTATCGACAATCTTTGGATAAAATATTTAATAAGAAAAGGGAGTATGAAAAAGCTTCATCGGGAACAATAAAACCTGGTTTTAAACCTGATCCTGATGTTACCTTTAATCGTGGTTATACACCTTATTTTTTTACGGGAAGAATTCCTGAAATTGCCAATTTCCATACGCCAAAATCAATGGGTAAGGAAATTGGAAAAATCCTGGAAGTGAAAAAAGATCATATTGTTGTTGATAGTAAATTTAAACTACACAATGGTGATGGACTTTGTTTCTTCAATAAAAACAAGCTTTTAAAAGGATTTCAGGTGAATGGCGTTCAGGGGAACAAAATATTTCCCAATGATATGAGCATGCTCCAAAGAGGAGCTAACTTGTTTCGTAACAACGATCATGAATTTGCTAAGCTTTTGAAAAAGGACAATGCCATTAGAAAAATTGGCGTAGAATTCTATCTGGATATTTTCGATGGATGTGTTAATCTTACCGCTATAGATGAAGATGAAATCTCAGCAAACATACAAATTCAGGAGGATTTTGAAAGTGCAAAAAATGAGGAATTGGCTTTAAGCAATATCAAAAAGCAACTTCAAAAAAGTGGAGATTCTATCTTTGAAATCAACAATATCGAAATCAACTTTGATAGAGTTCCATTTGTCCAAGCCAAGAGGTTAAATGATCTCCGCAGACAATGCTTGGATCAATTGACTCAGACTAGAATAGAAACTGCAAAACAGGAAGAAAGCAGATTACTTATAGCTCATCCACAATATCCTGCAAAAGAATTAACTTATATGGGAAATGTGGTGAATTGTAAGGCTGAAGAGTTCTATCATAAATGCGGTGTAGAAAAAATCGAAAAGGGATTCGAACTACAAAAAAATCATTCAGGTAAAACCATCATGACTACCAAGCATTGTTTGCGTCATGAGTTTGGAATGTGCCAAAAGCTTACCAAAACGGAAAAGAAGGAAAACAAAGCATTGCTTTTGGTGGATAATAAAAATCGCTACAAGTTGGAATTCAACTGTCAACGCTGCGAAATGAAGATTATTTTCGGATAATCACTTAATTAATTTATCAGATATTACGAACCGTTAAAGTCTTACATTATGGTTCACTATATAGAAAAACTAATTCGTGAAGGTGAACACCAACAGCAAGATTTCAAATTTTGTATTACCGATTCACGAAAAATTGCCAAATCATTATCGGCTTTTGCCAATACCGATGGTGGCAGACTGCTTATTGGTGTGAAAGACAATGGAAAAATTGCTGGAACCAAGGTTGATGAAGAGTTTCATATGATTCAGGCTGCAGCAGAAATGTATTCTAAACCTAAAATCGAATTTGAAAGTAAGGTTTGGACCGTTCATGGCAAAAATGTACTCGAAATTACAATAGAACCATCAAGTAATATGCCCCACTATGCACAAAATGAAAATGGAAAGTGGCTGGCATATGTCCGAAAAGATGATGAAAATAAACTTGCTAATCGAATACTTTTGGAAGTTTGGAAACGCAAATCGAAACCAACTGGAACTTACCTGGAATATACCGAAACTGAAAGTGTACTGCTGGAACACCTAAAAATTAATGAAAACATTAGCTTAAATAAATTTTGCAAACTGGCAAAAATAAGCAGATATAAAGCGGAACGAATTCTTGTAAAATTAATATGCTGGGAAGTTTTAGAACCCAATTTTGAAGAAAAAGGAACCAGTTATAAATTGAAACAGGTAGAAAGCAATTCTATTTGAAGCACATCACACAAAAAGACATAAAAAAACCGCATCAATTAATGGATTTTAAACTCCTGTATGACAGGATTTGAGTGCCTGCTTGGTCAAGTTTCCCCTGTGCCGAAGCAACCCGAAGGTTGGGGCCTGCTTTTGCAAGCATGTTGCTTTCTCGGTATGTGATAACTGTTGAGTTTAACAATCGCTAATTAATGCGGAATGCTTTTATTCTATATGCAAAGAACGTTCTGTTTCTACTTGCAAAATAAGTAAGAATCTACCATTAAACAAGGGTTTCAGTGATTTTTTCGTACACTTTTTGACGAATCGCAACAAGAATCAATCGCAACACTCAAATAATTAAATGCTTATTAAAAATTTTATTTACCACTTATTCACTTCACTTTGGCTTACCATGCAATATTCTTATTTTTGCGTTTATTAATTCATAAATATGGCATCAATTCCTTACATAGATATTCATACACATCAAGTGGATTCCGATCCAGAAATCCTTTCTATTATTAATATGACTATTGGTGAATCTAAAATTGAATTGAATAAGGATCAAGCCTATTCCATTGGAATTCATCCTTGGGATATTGAAAAATTAGAGATAGATTCTATCGATAACTATTTAGAAGTATTATCTGCTGACAAAAATAACATAGCCATTGGTGAAATTGGTCTTGATAAATTGATTGGTATCGATATTTCCATTCAAGAAAAGGTTTTTATCGCACAACTTCAATTGGCTAAATTAAAGCAAAAGCCCGTAATTATTCATTGCGTTAAATCTCAAGAAGAGCTTCTTAGAATCAAACAAGGAAATGAAACCGGAACAGAATGGATTTTTCATGGCTATAATAAGAGCTTACAATTGGCGGAGGATCTATTAAAATTTGGATTTTTTCTTTCTTTTGGAGAAAGCTTATTAAGAAATGAAAAACTTCAGAACGTTTTTCAGAAACTCCCTTTGGATAAAATATTTCTTGAAACTGATGATAAGCATATCAATGTGAGAGAAGTTTATCAAAAAGCTGCAGAATTAAAAGGAATTAATATTGAAGTATTAAAAAAACAAATTCTATTAAATTACCTAAAGTGTTTTTAAAATATGAGTGAAGAGTGGTTGAGCAGAACGAATCTGTTATTGGGAAGAGAAAAACTTGAAAAATTACAGAATTCGCATGTTCTGGTAGTTGGATTAGGCGGAGTTGGCGCATATGCAGCAGAGCAGATTTGTCGCGCAGGAGTAGGAAAAATGACTATTGTTGATGGCGATACTATTGATATATCGAATATTAACAGACAATTACCCGCAACAACCTCAAATCTGAACAAAGACAAAGCAGAAGTTATGGGAGCTCGCCTGCTAGATATCAATCCAAATCTGAATTTAAGAATTCTCAATGAGTATCTTAAAGATGAGCGAATGATTGAAGTTTTAAAGGAAGATGAATATGATTACGTGGTTGATGCCATTGATACGCTGGCACCAAAAATTTTCTTGATCTACCACAGTCTGCAAAACAATATAAAAATTGTAAGTGCAATGGGTGCTGGTGGCAAAACAGATCCAAGTAAGATACAGATTGCTGACATTTCAAAATCCTATAATTGTAAATTGGCACGTATGCTTCGAAAACGCCTTCATAAACTAGGTGTATACAAGGGAGTACAAGTTGTATTCTCTCCCGAAGATGTATCTAAAGATGCTGTAATACTGGATGAAAGCAGGAACAAAAAATCAAACGTAGGTACCATTTCTTACATGCCACCCCTGTTTGGTTGCTTTATCTCATCTGTAGTGATTAAAGGATTATTGGCTGATTCTTGAATTTGAAGATTAAAAGCATATGTTCTATTTCGATATCATCAACACTCCAATTGGAGACCTGTTACTTTTAGCGAGCGATAAAGGCTTGAAAAAGATTCTTTTTGAAGAACAATTCAGATCCTTGGAAATTCCAAACAATTGGGAACAAGATAAAGAAAAACTGTCGCAGGCAAAAGAACAACTCCTTGCCTATTTCGATAATAATCTAATTGAATTTAATTTGCAATTAGATCCCGTGGGAACTGTTTTTCAAAAGCAAATCTGGAAACAATTGGAAGAAATTCCTTTTGGAGAGATTAGGTCCTATCAAGATATAGCAAATGTCATTGAAAAACCTAATGCTTGTAGAGCAATTGGTATGGCCAACTCAAAAAATCCAATTCCAATAATCATTCCATGTCATAGAGTAATTGGTAAAAATGGAAAACTAACAGGATATGCTGGAGGAATTGATATTAAAGCCAAACTATTACAACTAGAAGGTATAGATTTAGGCAATGATTCACAACAGTTCGCATTATTTTAAATTTATTTTTTGAAAAACAACCTAAAGCTTCTTATTCAATTTTAACACACCTTAACTTTAATATAGAGCACTTTCTATTGAATTATCTTTGATTTGATGGCTATTTCATCTAACTTGCCGCTCGATAAAGAAATCAATGCGAGACATTGGTAAAGTATCATTAAATCAATAAAAACAATTCATGGGTAAAATTTTAGGACATAGTTTCCACATTCCTGTTATGGGTACAGGATTTACAGTGGATACTCCTGTTAAAGTGGCTCATTTGGGAATTTCTTCGGTAGTATCAATCGTAGATGATGTTCTTGTAGAGAAAATGCGAGAAATGTACTGCAAGAAGTTAAGCCTTCCATTTAAGCCTATTACAGAAAAAACCAAAGATTTTCGTGCAGAAAGAATTACATCTTATCTGAATTTATTAGATAATTTGGTGAAGGAGAAATTTGAAAATCTTAAAGAATCCATTCAGGAAAAAGGAAAAGAATTAGAAGAATATCTTGACTTACTGCCTGATTTTTCAGAAGTAAAGAAGGAATTCAAAGAAAGGTTTGCTGACAATCCATATGTGAAAGAAGCAAAAGAATGGTTGAGCAACAACCTTCCTCTTGGGTCGATTGATGTTAACATCATGACCAAATTAGACAAAGGAAACCAATATGAAGGTGAAGATTTACCAGTTGAATTCAATGATGCCCATGCAGCTCTTCGTGGATTTGCGATGAGTAACCTGGAGAGCTCCATGGTCCTTTCAGCAGGAATGAACCCACGCTTGTATGGTTATCTTGAACAATTCGATGATTTCTATCCGAATCAAAACGGGTATATCAAGAAAAAAATTGTACTGAAAGTAAGCGATTACCGATCGGCCCTAATCCAAGGACGTTTTCTTGCTAAAAAGGGAATTTGGATTTCGGAATATCGAATTGAATCTGGATTAAACTGTGGTGGACATGCATTTGCCACTGACGGTTTTTTAATGGGGCCTATTTTGCAGGAGTTCAAAGAGAAAAGAGATGAACTAAGAGATAGTCTTAATCCTATTCTTTTTGACAGCTTAAAGGAAAAAGGAAAAACAGTTCCTTCCGAACCCCTAGGTATTAAAGTTACAGCTCAAGGAGGTGTTGGAACTGCTGAGGAGCATGAATTCCTAATGCAACAGTACAATTTGGATTCAATCGGTTGGGGATCGCCATTTTTAATGGTTCCTGAAGCTTGTGATGTTGATGAAAAAACATTGTCTTTGCTTGAAAAAGCAGATGAAAAAGATCTTTCCTTGAGTCATGCTTCTCCTCTTGGAGTAAGATTCAATAATTTGAATAGCAACACCAGAGATGCCGATGTTTGGGACAGGTTAAAACAAAACAAACCCGGAAGCCCATGTACTAAGCGATACATGATTGCAAATACTGAGTTTACCAAAGAGCCTATTTGCACCGCTTCGCGTCAGTATCAAAAGTTAAAACTAGCTCACTTAAGAGAGCAAAACTTACCACAAGAAGAACTTGAGAAGGAAATAAGCCTATTGCTTCAAAAGACATGTTTGTGTAAAGGATTATCCACTGCCTCGTACTTGGTGAATCATATTGATACCATGAAAGATGGTGATGGGGTATCGATTTGTCCTGGGCCAAACCTTGCATATTTCACAAAAAAGGCAAAGCTAAAGGAGATGATTGATCACATTTACAATCGTACCAATTTGATCGAAAGGAAAGACAGGCCTCACATGTTTATTAAAGAATTGAATTTGTATTACGATTACTTAAAAGAGCAAGTGTCGGAAATCAAAAATCCAATTCCTAAACAAATTAAATCTCTTGAAGGATTTAAGAAAAATCTTTTAAGCGGCGTTGATTACTATAAAGATCTTTCTCAAAAATTTTCAGACAAGTACAATGACATGAAAAATCAAGTCTCTAAAGATCTGGAAAAACTGGAAGGAGAAATTAGGAATATTCTGATAAAAACAGAATCATAATTTATAAAAAGCCAATCTTTACAATTCATTAAAAGATTGGCTTTTTTCTTATCTACTATACAACTTCATTAAACCTTATCTTTATTTATGTCTCTTATGGCGTAAAATACCCATTGCATTTTGAGTATATAAACTCTGAAGTTTGGGTAAATTCAATCTATTTTCTTGTTACAAAAGCTGGCATATTTGTAATGTGAAAGGGAAATCACAATGTTTAACCATACAATCATTGTGAGTGAGTAGAGAGGTAGTTTAATTTTCAACTGCGAACATACTTCATCCTACATTGTTTAGGTAAGGGTTAGAGTTTAGTAGGATTTGAAGTATTTCCCACTTATTATTTGAACTTATTTATTGGAACTTTTCCATATTGTTAGTTTTTGCTTCAAAACTGTAAAAAGGTTGTCACCAGACTTTTTTACAGTTTTTTTTATAAAAAAAGCTGAAATCAATAAATTGAAATCAGCTTTTCCTCATAGCTAATAATTATTTAACCTTCTTGTGTTTCTATCACTTCTTTTTTTATACCTGCTATTTTCTCCAGCATATCAGTTGTAATCGATTTAGGTCTTTCCAATGGATAACCAAGTGCTCTGTCCCAAATGATGTTGGCACAAATACCAATGGCTCTACCAATACCAAATAAAACAGTATAGAAATCATATTCGGTAACACCATAATGCCATTGAATTACACCTGATTGTGCATCTACGTTTGGCCATGGGTTTTTTGCTTTACCATGTTCCTTTAGGATTGGCGGAACAACATTGTAAAGTAAATCTGCATATTTAAAGATTGGATCATCTGGCAAGTGTTTCAAACTAAACTCACGCTGCAACATGTAACGAGGGTCAGTTTTACGCAGTACGGCGTGACCAAAACCCGGGATTACCTGGCCTGAATTTAAAGTATCCCAAACAAATTGTTTCATCTCATCTTCGGTAGGTAATTTATTCCCCATCTTATCCATTACTTCCTGCAGCCATCTTAACACTTCCTGATTAGCCAAACCATGAAGTGGTCCTGCTAAACCATTAATCATTGCTGATATTGACAGATAGATATCAGATAAGGAACTCGCTACCAAATGACCTGTATGGGCACTAACGTTACCACTTTCATGATCACTATGAATGATAAAGTGAAGACGAGACACATCATCGTAAGGAGAATCAATTCCCATCATATGAGCAAAATTCCCTCCCATATCTAAGTTAGGGTTTGATTGAATTCTTGGTCCTTGTCGGTACAATTTATTATAGATATAAGAAGCAATTTCTGGAAGTTTAGCCAATAGGTTTAGCGCATCTTCATATGTAGCTTCCCAATAATCTTTCTTATTCAAACCTGCATGATATTGACGATTGAATACCGATTCACGATTCAATGTTAAAATTGCAGTAGAGAAAATCGCCATTGGATGACTGCAACATGGGAAAGAATCAATTACCTCATAAACATAGCGAGGAACAATTCTTCTTTTGCTAAATTCATCTACCACTTGCATTACCTCTTCCTGATTAGGAAAATCTCCAGTTAGTAACAAATAAAATAAACCTTCAACATAAGGCATTGTTCCGCCCTTAGGTTTTGGCAAGTTTTCAATTACTTCTCCCAGAGTATATCCTCTGTAACGGATACCTTCTTCAGGATCCAAATAAGAAATATCAGTAACCAGTGATTTCAATCCCCTCATTCCTCCAATCACTTGAGATACGGTTACATTATCTACAACCACATCTCCATATTCTTTTAACAGGCGTTTCGTTCTTGGTCTGTGTTCTTCAATCTTTTCAGACAAAGTATGTTTTAATGTTTTCTTCATATGGTCTATACTTTAGAGTTGGAATCAAGTGGGGTTATTGATTCCAGAATTATGAAATGTTTATTGTTTTAGTTGTTTTGTTTTCTGATTAAATTCAGTGCACTTCCTGCTTTAAACCACTCAATTTGAACCTTGTTGTACGAATGATTTGCAACAATTTGATCACTAGTACCATCTTCATGCGTAATAACAAGTGTTAATGGTTTTCCAGGAGTAAAATCGGTTAATCCAATAATATCGATCTGATCTTTTTCCTGAATTTTATCGTAATCCGTTTTGTCGGCAAATGTCAGTGCCAATACACCTTGTTTTTTCAAATTGGTTTCATGAATTCGAGCAAAAGAACGCACAATAACCGCTTTAACACCCAAATGACGCGGCTCCATTGCTGCATGCTCTCTTGATGATCCTTCACCATAGTTTTCATCGCCAACTACAATCGAACCTACTCCTTTAGCCTTTAAGGCTCTTGCTGTAGCAGGAACTTCGTCGTAAGTACCGCTCACAGGATTGAAAATGGAATTGGTCTCTTCGTTAAAGTAATTAACAGCTCCAATCAGCATATTGTTCGAGATGTTATCCAAATGACCACGGAATCTCAACCATGGACCAGCCATAGAAATATGGTCTGTAGTACATTTTCCTTTGGCTTTTATCAACAGATTTAATCCTTTGTAGTCTGAACCATCCCATTCTCCAAAAGGAGCCAATAATTGAAGACGTTCCGAATCCGGTTTCACATCTACCACGACTGCCGAACCATTTGCCTGTGGAGCCAAATAACCAGAATCCTTCATGTCAAATCCATTTGGAGGGAATTCCAATCCTGTTGGTTCATCCAACTTCACCTCTACTCCATCTTCATTAATCAGAGTATCAGTCATCGGATTGAAACACAAATCTCCCGCAATTGCCATAGCGGTTACCAATTCTGGCGAAGCTACAAAACCATGGGTATTTGGATTTCCATCATTACGTTTGGCAAAATTTCTATTGAAAGAGGTAATGATTGAATTTTTTCTTGTAGGATCATCTGTATGACGCTTCCACTGTCCAATACAAGGACCACAAGCGTTGGCCATGATCACACCACCAATATCCTCGAACTCTTTCAGTATTCCGTCTCTTTCAGTTGTATAACGCACTAATTCTGAACCCGGAGTTACCACAAACTCGGCCTTTACTTTTAGTTTCTTATCCTTCGCTTGCTTAGCCAATGAAGCAGCTCTAGATAAATCTTCGTAAGATGAATTTGTACATGATCCAATCAAACCAACTTCCAAAGTCTGCGGATAATCATTCTCCTTAACAGCTTTAGCGAAAGATGATAATTCATGAGCCAAATCAGGGGTAAACGGACCATTGATGTAGGGTTGCAATTCTGAAAGATTAATTTCAATTAACTCATCGTAATACTTTTCTGGATTCTGATAAACCTCTTCATCTGAACGCAAGTGCTCCATTACTACATCAGCCAAATCTGCAACTTGCTCACGACCTGTATGACGCAAATAGTTACTCATATTCTGATCGTAACCAAAAATAGAGGTAGTAGCACCAATCTCCGCTCCCATGTTACAAATTGTTCCTTTACCCGTACATGACATGGCATCGGCACCTTCGCCAAAGTATTCTACAATTGCACCGGTACCACCTTTTACAGTTAGAATACCCGCTACTTTTAATATTACATCTTTAGGAGAAACCCATCCACTTAATTTACCTGTAAGCTTTATACCAATTAATTTGGGCATTTTTAGCTCCCAAGGCATTCCGGCCATCACATCAACCGCATCGGCTCCACCAACACCAATGGCTACCATACCCAAGCCACCTGCATTTACAGTATGCGAATCGGTACCAATCATCATACCTCCAGGAAATGCGTAGTTTTCCAGAACTACCTGATGAATAATACCAGCTCCTGGTTTCCAAAATCCAATGCCATATTTGTTAGATACTGATTCCAAAAAGTTATATACCTCATTGTTTTGATCCTTGGCATCAGCCAAATCTTTTTCTGCTCCTATAGATGCTTGAATTAAATGATCGCAATGAACTGTAGAAGGAACAGCCACTTTAGCTTTACCTGCATTCATAAACTGAAGCAAAGCCATTTGAGCGGTAGCATCCTGCATTGCAACTCTATCCGGAGCAAAATTTACGTAATCTACTCCTCTTTCAAATTTCTCACCTTTTTCTTCAACAGATAAATGTGAATACAGTATTTTTTCACTTAAGGTTAATGGTTTGCCAAGAACTTTTCTGGCTTCATTCACCCTTTCGGGCATCTTCTCGTAAACAGATTTTATCAATTCAAAATCAAACAGCATGTCTAGTGAATTTTTGATTAATTTATATTTCAAATTTTGGCCTTTCAACATTTAACAATCGAAAATCTTAGAATGAAGATCAATATTTTCGGATTTCCCGATCTTTTTATATGTATTTTTAACACATATTTTCAAATGCTGATATTTCTAAATCTCAATATTTTAAGCCTACTCATAACTTATAAACAAGTGTTAAGTAAGATCAAATTTAGATATCTAAATATAACAAAAACTTGGTATTTTAAAAAGGTGCCAGTTAATTTCTTGTTTAAGAAAACTCAAAATTTGCACCTTTGGCACAGTTTTAGTGTATCCCGAAAAATTCCCCCCTAATAAATTTGATTTCAGGTTTGAATTTTAATTCACCTAAAAGGATCTTCCCTTTGAACCGAATTCGACCACCTGAAGGTCTTTAATCTCTTTACCATCGATTGTAAACTTCACCAAAGTTTGAACTTTGTGAAATCCTTGTAATCCTGCAGCTCCAGGATTAATATGCAACAAGTTCAGCTCCTTGTCGAATACTACTTTTAAAATGTGAGAATGTCCTGAAATAAAAAGTTGTGGTGGATTGTTAAAAATCTCCGGCTTCACATTTAAATCATACTTTTTAGGATATCCTCCTATATGAGTCATCCAAACATCCACATTCTCGCAAGTAAATCGATTATGCTTTGGATATTGCGAGCGAACTTCCTGGCCATCAACATTGCCATGAACTGCAACGAGAGGTGCGATTTGATCAAGAGTTTCTGCCGTTTCAATATTTCCAATATCACCTGCATGCCAAATTTCATCACAATCACTCAAATGCTTTAATGCAACTGAATCAAGATGCCCATGTGTATCGGAAAGTAATCCAATTTGCTTCATTTACTTGTGTTTTGAATTTTGGAGGCATGAAGATAAGAAAAAGATTCAATTATTAACCGGAATTTAAAGTTTTAAACCCAATATATCTTACAAGTTGTCGGTATTAATTATTACTTTTGCAAGCTAAATTTTGAAAGTAAATACAATTCTATAAATGGGTTTCAAAGAAGAAATTAAAAGACGCCGTACGTTCGGAATTATTTCACACCCGGATGCTGGTAAAACTACACTAACCGAAAAATTGCTTCTATTTGGAGGTGCAATTCACGTTGCCGGGGCTGTAAAATCAAATAAAATCAAGAAAACAGCAACTTCTGACTTTATGGAAATTGAACGTCAGAGAGGTATTTCGGTTGCGACATCGGTAATGGGATTTGAATACAAAGGACATAAAGTTAATATCCTTGATACTCCAGGTCACCAGGATTTTGCAGAAGACACCTACCGTACCTTAACTGCTTGTGATAGTGTAATTATTGTAATTGACGTTGCCAAAGGGGTTGAGGAACAAACCAGAAAGTTAATGAAGGTGTGTAGAATGCGTAAAACACCTGTAATCGTATTCATTAACAAAATGGACCGCCTTGGTAAGGATGCTTTTGATTTGCTTGATGAAATTGAACAAGAACTCGAACTTAGTGTGAATCCTTTAAGCTGGCCAATCAACATGGGCCCTGACTTTAAAGGTGTATATAATATTTATAATCGAAATTTAAGTTTGTTTACCCCTGCTACTCAAACCGTAGAAGAGAGTATCGATTTTGATGATCTATCCAATCCAAAATTGGAAGAGTACATTGGTGAAGATGCCGAAGTACTTCGCGAGGAATTGGATTTGGTATCGGGAGTGTATCCTGAATTTGATGTACAAGATTATTTGGATGCAAAGATTGCTCCTGTATTTTTTGGTTCTGCTTTAAATAATTTTGGGGTAAGAGAGTTATTGGATGTTTTCATTAAAATTGCTCCTTCACCACTTCCTTGTCAGACAGTTGAGAGACAAATTCAGCCAGAAGAAGATAAATTCTCAGGTTTTGTATTTAAGATTCATGCCAATATGGATCCAAATCACCGAGATAGAATTGCCTTTGTTAAGATTGTTTCAGGTACTTTTAAAAGGAACACACCATACTTGCATGTTAGAAATGGTAAGAAATTAAAATTCTCCAGCCCAACTGCATTTATGGCCGAGAAAAAATCAATTGTTGAGGAAGCTTTCCCAGGAGATATTATTGGTTTGCACGATACTGGTAACTTTAAAATTGGAGATACCTTAACTGAAGGTGAAAAAATCAACTTCAAAGGAATTCCAAGCTTCTCTCCTGAGTTGTTCAAATATATTGAAAATGCTGATCCAATGAAATCGAAGCAATTGGCAAAAGGCATTGATCAGCTAATGGACGAGGGAGTTGCTCAGCTTTTTACTTCTCAGTTTAATGGGAGAAAAGTTATTGGAACTGTAGGTGCTTTACAGTTTGAGGTAATCGAGTATCGTTTATTACACGAATATAGTGCTTCTTGTCGTTGGGAACCAATTCATCTGCATAAAGCTTGTTGGATCAAAACTGAAGACGAAGAACAATTAAAAGAATTCAAGAAGGCAAAATATCAATACATGGCTAAAGATAAGCATGGTAGAGATGTTTTCCTGGCAGATTCAGGGTACATGCTACAAATGGCACAATCGAACTATCCGAATCTTGAATTCCATTTACATCAGAATTTTAAATCAGATAGAATATGGCTTTAAAAGAAGGATTAATTGCCACACAGGAAATGATTGTTGGCGAACAAAATACAGCAAAATATCACGGATCCGGTAAACTAGATGTTTATGCAACTCCTGCAATGGTTGCTTTTATGGAAGGAACTGCAGTAGCTTGTATCGATGCAGATCTAGAAGAAGGAATGGATTCGGTTGGAATTCAAATTGACACCAAACACATCAAAGCCAGCAAGCTTGGTGCTAAAATTACTTGCATTGCAAAATTGGTTAAAGTGGATGGTAAAAAGTTAAGTTTCGAAATTGAAGCATCTGACGAAGATGGACAAATTGGTTCTGCTTTCCATGTTCGATATGTTATCGATCCGGTAAAATTCATGAGCAGATTGTAAATAAACCAATACTAAATATGTAAGCCCTGAGAAAATATTACTCTCAGGGCTTTTATTTTACTTTCTCCATCGTTATTTATTCCATCAACCTCTTCTCTCCTTCAAGCTTTTTCAGCTCGGTTAAATCCTGACTCACTTCGATACAACCTTTGTAGTTTCCTTCTTCATCGCGCAAAGCGAAGTATTGAATTAAAATAAACCTGCCTTGCATTTGAATCCAGAAGGGTTCGCTATCTTTTGCTCCCGATTTAAAGGCTTTCAACAGCTCATCTACAACGTGGACACTCTCGGGTGGATGACAGTTCTGAACGGTTCTGCCAATAATTGCTTTAGAACGGGTAAAAAACCTGTCCTTAGGATTAGAAAAGAACCTCACTCTGTCGTTTTCATCAATCATTGTGATATCGACAGGGAGATGATTCAGAAGCATCATTGCCTGGCCCAAAGTCATTAACCCAGTATCAAAATTTAGTAATGTGTTGCCCAATTGGCGAGCATCAAGCTCTTCTCCTTCCAAAGCAAACAACTTCGATTCTTTACTTTTTTGTTCCTGAGAAAAAACAGGAGTATCAATAAAACTAAACCCTAATTCCACACTTTGTTGATTCATTTCATCCCATAAATCGGATGATACAGCATTCAGTGCTACCGGAAACAGTAAGTGTTCTTCTCTGAAAATAATGGTATACATCAAAAAGAACAGGTCCCCAATTAACTTATTAATTAAATTGAGGTCTGGTTGATCGGCACCAAGTGCCTGCAGCAATTCCTTTCTGATGCGTCTGATATCGTCGTGAATGGACCACATCACCCCCAAACATTTGTATTCTGGATACTGATTTTCAAAATAAGGAAAGAAGATATTCTCTTTTCGTGAATAATGCTTTTCGAATTCTTCAAACTCCTCAATTCTTACATAAATTTCCTGCAGGTCATTCTTTAATTGCTCCTCGGTTTGTGCTTTATTAAAAGATTTAACCAAAAGTTTGATTTCCCCTAATCGTTTCTCCAACTCGCGATTTTCACGCATTAAAATTCCCAAGAAATGATTGAGTTCCAATTCTGGTTTTTCATGATCAAGAATAACATTGTGAAATACATTCAATGATTTATTGATCCCTATTTTCAGATCTTCCATTGATAAATCTTCCTCAACCAACCTATGAACCACCTGGATGATATCGTTGGGGCATAAATGATCAATAGCCTCCTGATGAATGCTGATTAATTCTTTCCCATTTTTCCCATTAATAAGGTCTAGACAAAACTGAAAAAGAGAATCAATGCGAGAGGCATTGTTATTAATAAATTCTGACATAGTGATATTTTTCTGTTGATCAGATCAAAATACAACAAATGTCACTTTCGAACAAGCCTAAAATGGATTACTCCACCTTTTCCTGACCGGCATAATGCTGCAAAAGAAATTCGACCACCGACCGTGCATTATCAGGATAGTTAAGTTTCTCAATTGCCCTTCCCCCATTAATCCATTCCTTTATCTTTACCGGACCATCATCCTCCAAATCTGCAATAACAGGAATTCCCAATTCTTTTAATGCATGAGCATTACAGACTTGTTCGAACTGATTTTTCATTGGAATCACTGCAAGCTTCTTTCCTAGATACAAACTCTCAGCAGGAGTTTCGAATCCTGCTCCACAAAGAACTCCTGCACAATCTTTCAAACTCTTAATAAAAGCCTCTCCGTTTACCGGGTTAATCTCAACATTTTCTGAGCGGTATTTGTTTTTGCTGTGTTTTGAAAAAACCACCCATTTATAATTTGGGAAGTGCGACAGAACTGAAATCAATCTCTCATCAGAGTAAGCAGGCAAATAAACCAGATAGTAGCCATGGTTTTCTGGCTCTAATAATCTTATTTCTCTCCTGATTACCGGGGTAAACATGTTATGCCCATATTCTTTAAAGTGAAAACTCACATTGTGATTGCAAGGGGCATAGTTTTTCAGAACCTGATAGCCAAGAAATTCAATTTTCGCAGGCATTGGTGTCCTTGAATTCAACATGGCTGATTGATGGCTCAAACCCAAACAGAAAACTTTCTTAAGCTTACAAGCCCAGGAAGTAACTGGTTCAAAGTCACTAATCACCAAATCGTATTCGTCAACAGGCAAACTACGAATGTCTTTGATAAATCGAATGATATTAAATTTTCTGATGGTTTTCCAAATATCGATACCTCCATTCTTGCCAAAGAAAAATCCCAATCCTTGTTTTTTGTATCTGATAGGATGATTAAATTCCAAATCATGGTGCAAGCCTGATATTAATATGTCAACTTCGGCTTCTTTCTGAAGATGCGGTATGAGTTCAATGGCACGACTCAAATGTCCGTTACCCGTTCCTTGAATTCCGTATAATATTTTCATTAAATAATTCTAGATCAAATAGTAGTTCCTAAAAATTTCCCAGATCATTTTTACATTGTGCTTGTTATGAAACTGAAATTGTTTTTCCAGACATAGATGTAAAATCGACAAGCATTTGCTTAAAGATTTTTTCATTATCCTCCAGTTTATAACTTTCCAAATCAGGCTCTAGACTTTTAGCATTCAAATCCTTGTGGTACTCATAAATGCTCCACTCTCCTTTGTGATACTCCAAAGCACTCAAACTTTCAATCCAATCACCTGAGTTCAGATAACATGTCGATCCATTTTTAGATTTTATTTCCTTAAATTCCGGATGATGAATATGACCACACACAACGTAATCATAGCCTTTATCAATTGCAATTTCTGCTGCAGTTTGCTCAAAACTATTGATGTATTTTACTGCAGATTTTACACTATTTTTTATTTTTCTTGATAAAGAAACTTTCTCACGCCCCATCAATTTTGCAAAGTAATTCACCACTGAATTGATCATGATTAACAGGTCATATCCAATTGAACCAAGTTTTGTTAACCACTTGGCATATTGCATGGTAACATCAAAAACATCACCATGAAACACCCAGGCTTTCTTGCCATTGAGGTTTAAAATCAACTTGTTTACAATTTGTAACTTGCCTAAAGTAAATCCCTCAAATTTCCTAAGCAATTCATCATGATTACCAGTTACGTAGTACACTGGAACTCCTTTTGATAATAACGATGTAATGTGTTTGATAATACGCATATGGGATTTAGGCCAATATCTTTTTTTAAATTGCCAGATATCCACAATATCACCGTTCAATATTAACTTTTCAGGTTGGATCGAATTTAGATATTTCAGTAGTTCATCGGCTCTACACCCTATTGTTCCCAAATGTATATCTGATAAAACTACAACTTCTACCTTTCGCTTGTTTTTTGTCATAAATTCAACTACTTGATTATAGGTAAAAGTACTTTCTGCTTGTTAACTTATTCAATAAGAAAGTTTATGAAATGATAAATTGTATTTCATATGGAGTTAAGAAATTGTAATAATCCATGCCCGAATGTTAAGATATTATTACAAAAGATTGACTTGGTAAAAAAATGGCTCGCTATTTGTTTAAGTTTTCTAAACGAATATGGCAAATAAATAGAAACAATCCCATGGCATTGTCGTAGTACTAATCTAAATTTGCCGATGAATAAAACCACTAAACATGAAAAAAACTTTACACTACATTTTTATAGCACTTATTATTAGTTTATCGTCCTGTAGTTCTGGTGAAAAAGCATTACAGCATGGCAATTATTTTGCTGCAGTAAGCAAGTCTATTGATCGATTAAGATCAAATCCTGATAAAGCAAAAGCACAGGAAACATTACTTGCCAGCTATCCTCTGGCCGTTCAATGGTACGAGAGAGAAATTAATAATTTACAAGCGTCTGCCGATCCTTTTAAGAATACCAAATCTGTGGATAAATACCAATTGTTGAATCGCATGTATAATGATATTAACAGATGTCCAACTGCATTGCAATTAATTCCAAATGCCAAATCATATCAAAATGAACTGGAATTGACGAAACAAAATGCTGCACCTGAATGCTATCAAGCAGGATTGAATGAACTTGTAAAAGGAGGAAGACAAAATGGGATTAATGCCTATAATCATTTCCAGAAAGCCAATAGTTTTGTTCCCAATTACAAAGATGTTCAGATCAAACTTGGGGAAGCTGAATACATGGCAACCTTAAAAGTGATCATTGAGCACATCCCTGTCAATTCACAAAAATACAAGCTAAGTTCAGAGTTTTTCCAGGATCAGGTTACCCAATACCTTTTCCACAATATCAAAAGAAGATTTGTGCGTTTTTACACTCCTAAGCAAGCTGAACTTGAAAAACTTGAATACCCTGATCAAATTATTTCTATGGGATTTGAAGATTTTGTTGTTGGAGAAACTCACGATACCAATTATGAGAAAGACGTAATTAGTGCCGATAGTGTTGAAGTGGGAAGCACAACCTTAAAAAATGGAGAGAAAATTAAAGTATATAATAAAGTAAAAGCAAAATTGCACATCCACAAACGAGAAGTCATTTCGAAAGGATTACTTTCTTTGAAAGTCATTGAGTTTGGGAATCAAAAAATCATCAGCGATAAACAATTTGGTGGTCAGTTCAACTGGTTTTACGAATGGGGGCATTTTAATGGAGATGAAAGAGCTTTGACTAAAGAAGAGCTGGAAATCTGCGAACATGAACCAATATTGCCACCTCCCCATCAGGATTTGTTTGTTGAATTTACCAAGCCAATTTATACAGACCTTACACAGGAGTTGAGAAGGTTTTACAACAGATATTAATAAACAAAAAAGCCATTAGTTTTGAAACTAATGGCTTTTTTAATTTTCCCTGCAATTGTCACAGCTTGACGCTTTCTTTTCATAGTCAATAATCCTTCCTTTTGAATCTTTTTGAAAACTACAACACTTACTTAATGCTTCCTTTAAAAGATTTCTACCACGCTGAACTCTCGATTTAGCAGCAGAATATGATATGTGTAGTTTTTCTGAGAGTTCTTTTTGACTCAAACCATTCAACTCACTTAATAAAAGTGCATCTCGATAATCCTCCGGTAAAGACTTAATCATTGGCACGATGCAAGTTTGAATATCAGCCATAGCATTCGCATCATTTTCGTCTTCCATCTCTAGCACCTGAATATCTGCATCTTCATGATTTTCGCAACGTCGATAGTGATCAATTATGACATTTCTTGTGATCTGAAATAGCCAGGCTTTTATCTTTTTCCCTTCTTGTAAATTATCAATATTATTGTGAATTTTTATAAAAACTTCCTGCAATAAATCTTCTGCCAAAGCTGAATCAGATACTCTTTTTCGAATAAAAGAAAGCAATTGTTTGTGATATGTTCTCCAAATGTGCTCTACCATACATACTCCAATTAAACTATTGAGAGCAAAAATATAAATTTTGAAAAACTATCTGTAACGATTCTAAATAAAAAAACCATATACCTATTGTTCCGCTTGCACGAAATAATAAATAAATGGTTTTGTGAAAACTAATTAGTAGTGATTTTCCTAAATAGGTATTGCAAATATATTTCAGATATTCTAGCAACCGCAACCTTCGCCACAGCCACACGCTTCTACCACGTATTTCATATCTTTAAATTGATCGGCAAAATCATTTTTTTCTTTGTTCTCCGGAGGACACTGACATGGTCCAAGTCCCCTACAAGCGCAATCCTTAAGAGGTTTTTCTTCTAAAGTATCTAGAACTTTAACCAATTCGGCATTTACATTATCATCGTTACAACATCCACCGGTATGATACAATTGAGATCCACAACATTCGTTAATCATATTCTATTTTTTTACTTTCTACATCTTAATTTTTAATCTCATTTGGGTAGACGCAGAAAATGAAAAATGGACGCAAAAAAAATCGACAAAAATTAAATTTTGTCGATTTCTTCTGATTTATAAATCTTTATGAATGAAATTATAATCGTCGATTAAGGTTTGGAAAAATTGTTCTGGTTGCATTTCTGTTTTCATGCCTAATTGCTCCATCACTTTTGCTCTGGCTTTTAAACCAAAGGTTAGCTTTTCTACTGGGTCATTCATCGTTTTCAATTGTTGTATCACCCTTTTGAAAAGCTCCAAATCTTTATCCTCTATTTTCCTTGATTCAGGGAAAACCAATTGATAATTCTCTGGTACCTCAGACAATATGGTGTTGGTAAGTTTCATGGTATGGTTCGTTTTAACCACAGTTGTTTTTGCCAGAATATCTCCAATTCTTTGGCCTTTTTCTCCTATAACAATAGTAAGTATCGCTGCTACACCATTGGTCAATGTAATATCTACCAAACGAAACATCCAACGAATTAAATAGTGAATAAACCCAGGAGCATCTCCATCAACTTTACAAACCTTTATTTTCATGATACGTTTTCCAGGTGTTTGGCCATTCATAAAGGTTTCAAAAAGCAAAGAATAAAATAAGAGTGGCAACAAAAACACAAATCCTATTTCAAACGCCTCTCCCAAAAAACCAATAATCATGGCAATAAAAAACATACAAACCCCAATAAATACCATATCCAATAAATAAGCAGCTATTCTTTCACCGACACTGGCTAGAGGAAAACTTAGATGTACATTCTGAGTTGTTTCAATTCCAATTTTTGACATAGATAGTTTTGTTTAATACAAAACGAATATACTTATCGGAAACAAAAGATAAAAATTTACACGCATAATTTATTAAACAGAATTCATATACTATTGTTTTTCTACAACTTAAAAAAATAAGATGTAAATTATCATCAAGCACCATTTGTTTATTAAACTATTTAAAATAACTTTAGCGATCTAACACAGACTATTGGCTCTAATATTTATGAAAGAAATTGTATTTCTTAACCGAAATAAGGATAAATGGGAAAAGTTTGAGCAATTAATTAATAATCAATCGGCAAGTAACCCAGATACTTTGGCTAATTTATATATCCAACTTACTGATGATTTATCTTACTCCAGAACATTCTTCCCCAAGTCTTCAACTACTGCATACCTTAATCAGTTAAGTATGCGTGTTCATCAACAAATTTACAAGAACAAAAAGGCAAAAAAAGGAGCATTTAGAAATTTTTGGACAACCGAGCTTCCGTTAACATTATACGATATAAGAAAGCAATTACTATATGCATTTTTGATCTTCTCTGTATCGGTTCTAATTGGTATTTTATCTTCAAGAGGAGATCAAACCTTTGTTCGAACCATTTTAGGAGATGACTATGTAAACATGACCTTGGACAATATTAAAAACAATGACCCAATGGCAGTTTATAAACAGCAGGGACAAACTTTAATGTTCCTGAGTATTACCATTAATAATGTACGAGTATCCATATTGGCTTTTGTGCTGGGAATTTTTACTGCTTTCGGAACTGGATATGTGCTATTTTCAAATGGTGTGATGCTGGGCAGTTTCACTTACTTCTTTATTCGATACGATTTATTTTGGGAATCAACCAGGGTAATATGGATACATGGAGCTTTAGAAATATCGGTAATTGTAATTGCTGGTGCAGCAGGTATTGTTTTGGGAAATAGTATGATATTTACAGGAACTCTACCTCGAAAAACATCAATCCAAATTGGTGTTAGAAAAGGAGTGAAAATCATTGCCGGAATCTTCCCAATATTCATAGTTGCCGGGTTTTTAGAGGGCTTCGTAACCAGGCATACTGATATGCCCATGGCCTTGAGTTGGGCTATAATCATCAGTTCCTTTTCATTTATCATCTGGTATTTTGTAATAAATCCTGTTAAAGTATATAAGAATCAACATAAATATTAAAAAATGACTACAGAGAATTTTAGACTTGAAAAAGTAAGAGATTTTGGACTTCTTTTTAGCGACACTTTCCTTTTTATAAAGTATAACTTCAAAAACTTATTAAAAGGAATGCTTTACTACGTTGTACCTTTTGGATTACTGCATGGCGTTGTGATGGGCTTATTGCAATATGAAACTCTACTTTCAATTGGAAACGGTTCTGGAATAGGTGCTAATTATTCATCATCCACTGTTATCTATTCAACTATTGCATCTTATTTTTTCATGCTAGTTTCATACTCAGTAGCAATTGCCTTTGTAACCCAATACATTAAGCTATATCGCGATAAGGGTGCGAATAATTTTGAGGTAAACGAAGTTGGAAAATCAATGTTAAATAATATTCCAAAAATATTAGGAGCTATTATTTTGTCAGGTATAATTGTTGTATTGGGATTCATTATTCTTATCATCCCTGGGATATACATTGCAGTTTGCATCAGTTTGGTAGTTCCAATCATTATTTTCGAAGATGAAACCGTAGGAAATGGCATTAGTGCGTGCTTTAATCTGATTAAGAACAATTGGTGGAACACCTTTGCTTTTCTATTTGTTATTGGATTAATTAGTTCTGCATTAAATTTTGTATTTCAACTTCCATCAACAATTTATCAATTAATGAGCACCATATTTATGGCTAGTGGCGATGCAATGACACCGAGTAAATCTTTACTAATCTTATTTTCGATTATTCAAGGAATTGGATATGCGCTTATACAAGTTTTACCTTTAACGGCCATTGCCATGCAATACTTTAATTTAATTGAGAGAAGACAAAGCCCAGCTTTATTAAAGGATTTGGAATCAGTTGGTAATAATGAATAACTTATTTAAAATACTACTCATATCAATTTGGTTCCTGTTACTATCGGGAACCAAACTCTTTGCTGCCCATATCAATGAGGCAGATACTTTAATTCTTGATAAAGGTCAAGTAGAAATTTATAAAAAAGCCATTACCCAAAGTAGAATTGAGAACTATCGTCAACAAAGCGATTTTAACTACGAATATTCTGAGGTAGAAAATATCAGTTTATTCGATAAAATTCGCTTGATGATAAATCGTTGGATGGCCTTTCTTATTAAAAGTCTTGGTGTAGTATGGTTCTTACGATATATCATTCTGGGCGGAATTATAGTTCTTCTTATCTATATTATCCTTAAGAGCAACGCTAGTGGATTATTCAGTCCGCATCAAAAAATTATTAATATTCCATTTGCCGATGATGTAAATCCTGAAAACGTAAATTGGGAGGAAGAAATAGAGAAAGCAGTAAAAATGGGAGAATACAGACTTGCTGTTCGTTACCAGTTCTTATCCTCATTAAAATCGCTTAGCAAAAACAATTTTATCAATTGGAAAGCTGAAAAAACCAATTACGATTACATCAACGAGATAAAAGACAAGCAGGTAAAAACAGATTTTAATGACCTAAGCAATCTATACGAAGCTGTTTGGTATGGAAATTTTTCAATAATTCATGACGAATATGCACTAATTGGTCAGGATTTCGAAAAATTTAACTCATTGTTTAATACAAGAAATCAATAAAATGAAACTGATAATTCCAAAATCAACTTATCCGTTTATCGTCATCTTAATATTGTTGTTTCTTGTCGAACTCTTCTCACCAACACCAATCGACTGGACGCAAAACTTCAATTCCGACGACAAAAGGCCTTTTGGTTCGTATCTTTTAATGGATCTGATTAAAACTGATTTGTTTTCAAATCACGAAATAGAATTCAAATCAATTCCTGTTTTTAATTATCCTGAAAGTAGCAGTTCTGATTCCCTGAAGAACTACATTTTCATTACCAATAACTTGGAAATGCAAAAATGGGACGTTGATAAATTGATAAAACTCGCCGAAGATGGAAACCAAATTTTTATTGCAGCATCATCAATTAGTTTTCCTTTAGCAGATACACTTGATCTTAGTCTTACACCAAATGTATTTTTTTCCAATCTTGGAAAAACAGTGCGCATTCAAAAATTTGAAAACCAAAACATTTCTTTAAACAAAACCTATAAGTACGAAAAAGCTTTTGATGTTGTAAGTATTAAAAACTTTAACAAAGACAGTTTGATTGTACTGGGAAGGGATACCGATAAAAACATACAATTTATTAAAAAGCAATTTGGCAAAGGAAATATTTTTTATTGCTGCCAACCATTGGCATTTACCAATTACAATGTAGTAACATTAAATAATGCTGATTACATTGCAGGAGCTTTTAGTTATCTTCCAAACCGTCCAATCGTTTGGGATGAATATTACAAACCAACTAGAGCATTAAGACACAGTTCACCACTAAAATACCTGTTAACCTATCCGCCTTTAAAATTGGGTTTTTACCTGTTGTTTTTCTGTCTGATCTTCTTACTTCTGTTTCAAGGAAAAAGACAACAGAGAATTGTGCCATTAATTCAACCGTTAAGAAATACTTCTCTTGAATTTATTAGAACTTTAGGTTCCTTGTATTACACAAAGAAAAACCACAAAGACATTGCGGATAAGAAATTCAAGTACTTTAAAGAGTTCATTAGAAGCAGATATCATATTGAATTCAAAAAGGAAAACATTAAAGAATTAAGCAGTCGATCGAGTTTACCGGAAAAAACATTACGAATGTTGTTCGATCAATCCAAATCAATAGAAACACTAACTCATTTAACTCAGGAAGGTTTGGAAGATTTCCACTCCAAAATAGAGTACATTTATAAAAATTGCAAATAAGACAATCACATCATATGGAAAGAAACACACAATTCGAAAATAGAATTGATTTAGGTGAATTAAATCAGCTAATCAATCAAATTAAGTTTGAGATCCAAAAAGTAATTGTTGGACAAGAAAAAAACATTGACTTACTCCTTGTTGGACTATTCGCTAAAGGGCACATTTTAATTGAAGGTGTACCTGGAATTGCCAAAACTTTATCGGCAAAACTATTGGCAAAAGCAATTAGTTCTGATTTTTCAAGAATTCAATTTACACCTGATTTAATGCCTTCAGATGTTTTAGGTACTACTATTTTTAACATGAGTAAATCTGAGTTTGAATTCAATCAAGGACCTATATTCTCGAACATTGTGCTGATTGATGAGATCAACCGTGCTCCTGCCAAAACTCAATCCGCCCTATTTGAAGTAATGGAGGAATACCAGGTAAGTATTGACGGTAATACCTATAAAATGGGTGAACCATTTTGGGTATTGGCAACTCAAAACCCAATTGAACAGGAAGGAACCTATCGATTGCCTGAAGCACAACTTGATCGATTCTTGATGAAGGTTGAGTTTGAATATCCAAGCGAAGAGGAAGAATTAAGCATACTTGAAACCAAACATGAACGAAGAGGTGCATTAGAAACCCAAATCATAAACAAGGTAATATCTGCTGATCAAATTAAAGAAATGCAAAATAGGGTTCAGTCGATTCATATTGATGAGAACCTGAGAAAATACATTGTGCAAATTGTTCAAAAAACCAGAAATCATCCTGGAATCATTTTGGGAGCCTCTCCTCGTGCATCGGTTTCGGTAATGACAGCTGCTAAGGCATTCGCTGCCATTCATGGACGAGATTTTGTGACTCCTGACGATATCAAAAACATTGTTGCTCCGGTTTTACATCATCGCTTAATTTTAACTCCTGAAAAGGAAATGGAAGGAATTAAACCAAAGGAAATCATTCAACACATTTTGGAAGGTATTGAAATCCCACGATAATGAAGTTTATTAAATCTTTATACCTACACCCTTTTTTCTATTGGCTGATTAGCGCAATTGCAGTGATATCCGTATTGGGCTTTTTTATCCCGATACTCTACACCATAGCTAAATTAGCATGTTTGTTATTTGTGATAGCTTTTGGGTTTGATATCATTCTCTTGTATCGAATTAAAGATGCTGTTCAGGCAAAAAGAACTTGCCCGGAAAAATTATCGAATGGAGATGAAAATCCTATTCTGATTAAGCTACAGCACAACTACAATTTCACAGTTCATATCGATTTGATTGATGAAATCCCAATTCAGTTTCAAAAGAGAGATTTTAACTATTCACTATCGTTAAAAGCAGGAGAAGAGAAGCTGGTTAATTATTCTCTTAGACCCTTAAGTCGTGGAGAGTATCACTTTGGAGTAATTAATGTTTATGCCAGTTCTCTCTTAAAAATCATTAAGCGAAGATTTAAATTGGGGAATTCGGAAATGATTCCCTGCTATCCTTCATATATGCAAATGCGCCAATACGAACTGATGGCTATTTCGAACCGATTAATGGATTTTGGGATTAAAAAGATCCGAAGAATTGGACATCAAATGGAGTTCGACCAGATTCGTGAGTATGTAAAAGGCGATGATTACAGAACCATAAACTGGAAGGCAACGGCCAGAAAATCACAAATCATGGTTAATCAATATCAGGATGAGAAGGCTCAGCCTGTTTATTCGATTATCGATTGTGGTAGATCTATGAAAATGCCTTTTTATGGACTCAGCCTGCTGGATTATGCCATAAATACCAGTTTGGTAATATCGAACACGGCAATTTTAAAACACGATAAGGCTGGATTACTTTGCTTTGGCAGAAATGTACACTCCAATATTCGCGCAGGAGGCAGAAGAACCCAGGTAAAGAAAATCATGGAGGTTTTGTACAATCAGGAAACCGATTATCCAGAACCTAATTACGAATTGCTTTATTCATCGGTGAAGCACTTTGTTAGAGGCAGAAGTTTGCTTATGCTGTATACCAACTTCGAGAGCTTGGATTCTATGAAAAGACAGCTACCCTATTTGCAGGGATTGGCTAAAGACCATCTTTTGGTTGTGATTTTCTTTCACAATTCGGAAATTGAAAAAATGACAAAAAAATCAGCCGACAGTATAGAAGATATTTACGTGAAAACCATTGGTGAAAAATTCTTATTCGATAAAAAATTAATCGCAAAAGAGTTGGAAAAATATGGTATTCATACAATATTAACTGATCCCAAAAACCTAACGGTAAATAGTTTGAATAAATATTTGGAATTGAAATCCAGAGGTTTGATTTAACATGATACAACTATGAAAAACTATAGCATCATTATTATCGCATTTGTGTTAACTGTATTTGCATGCAATTCGAAAAATCCAATAGTTACAATAAGTACTGAATTGGGCGAAATTGAATTGGAAATATTTGAAAACAAAGCGCCCATTACAGCCAAACATTTTATGCAAAATGTTGACAAGAATGTTTTTAAGGATGCTTGCTTTTACCGTGTTGTCAGATTGGACAATCAGCCGAATAATGATATAAAGATTGAGGTTATTCAAGGGGGATTATTCCATGATTCGATCGTGGATAAGCTACCTACCATAAAACATGAAACTACCAAAGAAACTGGTATTTTACATACCCATGGAGTAATCTCCATGGCCAGATTGGAACCAGGATCTGCAGGTACCGAGTTTTTTATTTGTATTGGCAATCAACCTGAGCTGGATTTTGGCGGAATGCGCAATCCCGATGGACAAGGCTTTGCTGCTTTTGGAAAAGTCACAAAAGGAATGGATGTGGTCAAGAAAATTCAAACACAAAAAGACCAGGGACAGATGCTAGACGAGCGTATTAAAATCCTATCTATAAAACGTAGGTAGTTAACTCTTCAATCTTATCGATCTTTTGAAAATCTGAATTGGAGATTTCCTCCTCTTCAACCATTTCGTGTACCCAAGTTGTGTGAAACGGCACATGAACAGCCTTACCTCCCAGATTCAAAACAGGCAGAATATCTGATTTTAGAGAATTCCCAACCATTAAAAACTCTTTTGGTTTAATATCAAGATGCTTGATTAGTTTTTCGTAATCACTTTCCTTCTTATCACTCATCACCTCGATGTGATGAAAATATTTAAGCAATCCCGATTTTTTCAACTTACGTTCCTGATCCAGTAAATCTCCTTTTGTAGCAACAATCAAACGATACTTTCCGAACAAAGTCTCTAAAACTGACTCTACCCCATCTATTAGCTCAACAGGTTTATTAATCTGTTCCTTTCCCAACTCCAAAATCGCTTGTACTTTCTCCGAAGAAAGCTTGCCATTGGTAATTTTTAATCCAGTCTCGATCATCGATAAAATAAAAGCTTTTGTGCCATAGCCATACAAAGGAATATTACCAATTTCAATCTTAAAAAGCTCTCTTGTAACCTCGTCCAAACTCATTCCATTGGTTAGCAATTCACAGAATTTCATTTCTGTTTCACGAAAATATGGCTCATTAACCCATAACGTGTCATCTGCATCAAAGCCAATCACCTTAATCTTATCCATAAAAGAAGTATTTTATCTTGTGCGAAATTACGAACAATCCCATAAAATCCAACATCACCCCTTAGCTTGACTTTATCTTAACAATTGATTAATTTTAATTGTAACCGCGAAGTACTGCTATTTTTCTCAACATTTTAAAAACGAATCATGGAACGAAGAACGAATTATCAAGATCATCCATCTCGATTTTTTCTACTGATTGCGAGAATTATAGGTTTTTTAATTGCCGGAGTCTTTCTATTGTTTATGGTTCCTGAATTCATCGAAATCTTGCACAATAAATCTGAATATACTGAATTCTGGATTTTTGTATTTTATATACTTGCAATGATATATGGTGCTGGCTTTCTCCTCTCCTTTTGGAAAATAAAAATCAGTGCCTACATCATGATCGTAAGCAGTGTAGCAATTGCTCTTTATGGATTTTTGGATACTATGAGTTGGGCGATATTCCTAATTTTGATCCCCTTGTCGTTTTCAGGAATCTTATTCTTAATCTATTCTAAAAAAATGGATAAGTAAACCTACAATGCCTCCACCTTCTTCACCTTTTTAATTTTTACGATGTTCTTGGAATCCAATTGCCCACCATTCCATCGATAGGCTACCATAATGCCGCCATTTGCAACACAACCATCAACACAGCAAAGATTCTCGCGAACTATACCTGCTTGTCCATTTAGGCAATAATGCCCGAAAAACACTGGCAACTCATCTTTAGGGTAAAGTGGAATGTCGTAACACAATTCGCGCGGAATGGTATAATTGGGAAGTTTAAATTTATTCCCGAATGAAATATCCTCAAACCCCTTTCCTTGCATAGGTTCCCACCATTTTATTCTATAGGCCGTACGCTTAAAACCATAACCATCTTTAAGTACCATATCGTCGGGCATATTAAATTCTCTGCCCTTTAGCAAAAGCATTAAAGCATTAAATACTTTGTCACGCTCAAAATAAATTCTTCTTAAAAACTGCTTACTAAGCCTGTTTTCAGGATTTTCCTTCTTTATAATCTCAATAGCCTCATCATCCCATGAAGCATGAACCACTCTAAATCCATCTAACTCCAGGAAAATAGGAAGAGAACGCAGCCATTTTAGATATTTCTTACGTTTTGCCTTATCCAGCTTAAATTCTTCGTAAGTTTTTTTGATTTGAGTTTTGTTCTTCAGATTATGATCGCGTAAAAATAAACCATCACTGTCTTTTGTATAATAAGCCAGAACATTCAACTCATGATTTCCAACAATTGCGTAAGCATTTCCCGATGTTACCATCTTCATAACAATGCCTAAAGTCTCAAAAATTGCTGGTCCCCTATCTACAAAATCACCCACAAAAACAGCCTTTCTTTCAGGATGTGAATATCCCGAATCCCCTTTAGTATATCCTAAGAATTTCAACAGTTTCTTTAGTGTTTCCGCCTCTCCGTGAATGTCTCCTATTATATCGTACACTTTTTTTTCTGATTGGTTAATCTTCACCAAAAATATAAAATTATTTGAATTTGCACATTTATAAATTTTTCGATGAACTTTTGATAATGAGGAATTAAAATCTGCAATATAAAAAATGCTTATCCGAAAATCGATTTCAATCGAAAAATCAGATAAGCATAGAATATTTTAAACGAATTCTAGTTTACAGATTGAATAAACCGTTCACTTCTATTTTTTTCTTGATATTCTGATCTCCACTGTAGTAAAATTCATTCACTTTACGATTGTAGGAATAATCATTCTTCCACTCCTCATAGTTTTCAATTACCTTTTCCAAAGAATCAATAAAATAAAGTACCTCTTTGTTAGTAGTTGTTGGATGCAAAGACCAGCGCACCCAGCCTGGCTTATGCGACAAATCGCCTGAAGTAATTTCACTGGTAATAGCATCCGATTGTTCCTGACTAACTTCCAACAAGTAATGCCCATACGTACCAGCGCAGGCACAACCTCCTCTTACCTGAATTCCAAAGCGATCATTCAGTAATTTCACCAACAAATTGTAATGAATGTACTCCACGTAAAATGAAAGAATACCTAGTCTTTTCTGAACATTATCAGCAAGGATATGAACATCTTTAACTGCTTTTAATTTACCAAAGGCGAGCTCTAAAAGTTCCTCTTCCCTTTCAGCAATATTCTTGGTTCCCATTTGGTTCTTTACCTCAATTGCCAAAGCGGTACGAATGGCTTGAAGAAAACCTGGTGTACCACCATCTTCACGAGCTTCAATATTATCAACAAACTTGTATTTTCCCCAAGGATTTGTCCAATCTACCGTTCCTCCACCCGGATTATCTGGCACCTCACTATTGTACAAGTTCGAATCGAAAATCATTACCCCGGAAGACCCAGGACCGCCCAGAAATTTGTGAGGCGAAAAGAAAACTCCATCCAGTTTGGCTTTCGGATCGTCAGGATGCATATCAATATCAACATATGGAGCTGATGCGGCAAAATCGATAAAGCAGATTCCACCATATTCATGCATAATTTTAGACATTTCGTAATAGGGCGTAACAATACCCGTTACATTGGAACAGGCCGTAAATGAACCAATTTTCATTTCTCTATCCTTATATTTTTCCAACTCTGCTCTCAGATTATCCACGCTAATGGTTAAATCATCGCCTGGTGGAACAACCACTACATCAACATTGGTTTCGTACCAGGAGGTTTGATTGGAATGGTGCTCCATATGAGTCAGAAAAACAACCGGTTTTTCTCTTTCTTTTTGGCATTGATATCTACCAATCATCCCACAGCCTTTTAATCCAAGAATTCGTTGTAGTTTATTCACAACAGCAGTCATTCCAAAACCAGCATGGATGATTACATCATCCGGTCCTGCGTTAACATGTTTTTTGATTAATTCCTGAGCTCTATGGTAAGATTGAGTCATTAAAGTTCCCGTCTCATTGGTTTCCGTATGCGTATTGGCAACATAAGGGCCAAACTCTTTTAACATCTTCTTTTCCAAGGGACCGTACAAACGTCCGCTTGCAATCCAATCTGCATATACAATCTTTTGCTTTCCAAAAGGAGAATAAAAGCTAGCATCGTAACCAACTGTATTCTTTCGAAACTTTTTAAAATATTTTTCTAAACTACTCATTGGGTTAGGGTTAGTTTTTATGGTTTTAGGTTTCTTTTAAGACAATCATTAATTCGTTTTGGGTGAAAACAAAATTAGATTTTAATCTTTTTACCTTTTTATAATGAGCTTCAAAATAGATATTTGCACCTGCAAAAACAAGAAGATATATCAGCTTTTTTAAGGGCTTTAAAGATTAGAATTATCCTTAATAACCAATCAAAATGAACAATAACAAAGAATAATGACCATTCCAAGGGTTTAAAGCATGCAAAAACCTATAGCAAACTGATGTTTTAATCTTCAATCACTACCACTCTAACTTGAAACACTCAAATTGAAACTTCTATTGGACTCCATCAACTTGATTGAAGGAAATTCAAGCTTCAATTGGACCCAAACAATTTGATTGGATGTATTTAAACCTTTAAATTCTGTCAAACAAAATGGAAAAATGGAAATTAAAGCTTAGATCACTATCCTACAAGTTGCAGGGCTTAATTTCAAGCTTCAATTGAACCCAAACAACTTGATTGGATGTATTTAAACCTTTAAATTCTGTCAAAC
>NZ_BAZX01000030.1 GCF_001310955.1 Marinifilum fragile JCM 15579 | reverse complement strand
TTTATTATCACACGAATGTATTTCATCGAACTTTGTTTCGTGCGGTAAATGGCAATTTAAACACCCATATCTACAATCTTCCAGGTATTTTTAATTTTTCTCAGCTTAATAATGGTGTTATTTTTCCAGAAGTATTTTTCATCTCCATTTAAACTATAGTATTCTATTTCAAGATGGCAGTTCTTTTGATCTGAGAAGACACATTTGTTGATTCTAATTCCATCAATCATTTCCTGTCCACCTATCCATTTATAGTTGTTGTCAAAACCACAATCAATATCCTCGTAGGCAAAAATATCTTCGAAAGCTAAAAACTCTTCTTTTGTAATCTTTTTAAGATTCTCATCGCAATTTTTATAGCTGGCTATTTCAGCAGTAATTAGTTCCTCCGAAAAATGATGTATCCTAAGATTTGCTATATACCTGGTAAGATCTAAACATACAATATCATTGCTGTCTATTATGAATATTGGCCTATTCTCTTCGTTTTCCTCATATCTAGTTGAATGAATGTACCATTCAAAGAAGTTATTTATAGACTGTTCTACTATAAGACTATCAGATTTGCTTTCTTGGGCATGAACTTTTAAGAATGAAGATAAAATCAAGAATGCTATAATTAGGGTGTGTATTTTTTTCATCATGTTTAATTTGTTTTAGAATGATATGAATATTAATTCATCAATACGAATTGAATTCTGCATCAAATAAAAGGGTATTAGTCTTTATTTCTATTTTATTCAATTTTTCAATGGGATATCCATTTGTATAATAACCGAACGTTTCTGAAATAAAATCACTTGACTCAAACTTGTAGTCAATTTGATAATCTCCATCCACCTTAGCGATATTGGTCATGTCGCAATCATATTTTTTAGTTTCCCCGGGCAATAAAGAAATGTAATGCTTGCTTTCATATCCATTTGGGACAATTCTAAGAGAATCTATTCTATCATTGGTTCGATTGGTAATTTCGAACTTTGCAATGTTCTTGTTTTCGCATGAACATGTTAATGCGATTATAAATCCAATTGCTAATATTCTATGTATCATATTCGAATATGAATAATTGCTAATTCATCTCCTTTGTATAAGAGTCAATAATCTCGAACACACGATGATTGGTTTCAAACACTTTTTTGAACACCTCTCTTGACTTTTCAAAGTTCAGCTTGGCATTGCTAAAATCTTCTTTGTCGTATTGAATTACTGCGGTATAGAAATACAAGTTTCCATCTACCTTTGGGTCTTGCTGGTAATTTTTGTGTTGTTGCGTAAGAAAGGCAAGAAGCTCATCTTCTTTTTGATTGTTCCAATAGATATTCATTAAATCCTGGTAGATGGTTGGATTTCCTGGGGCCACCAGGAAAAATTGATTGGTTCGTTCTTTGTATTCTTCCTTTTTAAGGGACAATTCCAATTCCAGCAAGGGTCTTAGGGTATAGTAATCATGAGGCAGGATTTGATCAGCTTGTTTGTAAAAATCAATGGCCTTTTCGTAATCTTCAATTTCTCGATACATTACGGCAATCATGCGTGCTGCATCCGCCTTGTAATTTGGGTATTCGTACAAATTCATTGCTTTTTTAGCACTCTCAATGCCTTTGTCTCTCTGATCGGTATACAAATAAGCATAAGCAAGATTGTAATGACTTGATGGATAATCATTGCGTAGTGCGATGGATTTTTCAAAGAAAGGAATAGAAGATTTGAACTCTTTATTCATAAGATAAGCATAGCCAATTCCATAAGTTGACCAATAATCATAGATACCATTCTTATAGGCATCTAAATAATTCTTTTTAAATTGGTCAATCAAAAGAGAATCTGGTTGCAACCAACTGCCTTGATATTTCAAATGAACTTCGTGATAATAATAGCCAAGTTCCTTTTTTAATTTATAGTTGTTTGGATACTTCTTTATCAGGTTGATTAAAACTGAATCGGCTGAAAATCGAAACATTGCAAAATTTCCTGCCTTGCCTCTAATATCCATAATATCTTCATCTGGTTTCAAATCAGTCAATGCAAACATTTGGTGCATTATGCTGGTCGCAAAATAGTTTAGAAACAAATTGGTTTTGGCAATGGTGATTTCAGGCTTTTCGTTATTCGGATCAGCATTGTTAAGAACTTGATATGCTGACTCATATTTCTTTGTTTCTATCAGTTTATTGGCTTTTTCAAGAGCATTGTCTTGTGCAAAAGACAAAGAGAAATTAAAGATCAAAAATAGGCTTAGAATGCGTTTCATGCTATTGGTTTTAGTAATTCACTTTTATTTTAATTTCTTAACAAAGCCATAGGTTGGGACAGGAGTCTTACCATCAGGAATTTGGCTGAATGCTTTGTATAAAATGTAATCCTTGTCTTGATCAATGCCTTTAAACATTTTGCCAATTAAGCTATGGAGTTTATTGTTTTCAAGCTTGGTGCCAATCGTATCTTTTAAGTCAATGGTGGTTAGGTATTCGATCATAGGATAGAATCCTTCTTGAACTCCCTGAGGATGTATTGTTAGAATTTGTGGTTTAGATTCAATTTCATTAATCGTCAAAGGGAAAGTGTATTGCTCATTTATTTTACCAATGATTTCTTCCTGCAAACTTTTCATTTGATCTTCATTTTGATATTGCCAGAATTGATTTGCAGGTTTTGCAACAAGTGAGCACAAGAACATTGAATTTGCCGCATCAACTAAATGTCCTTTTTCCAATTCTTCCTTTGAAATGCTGTACAGTTCAGGAGCTGTTTGTCCATTAATTTTGTACTGACCGAACTGAAGGATATTTAATTTCCATCCTTCAGGAGATTTTCCGTAAATGTTTGTTATAATAAACTCATTAAGTTCATTTTTCGGAATAAGAAGAGAAACAAACATTTCTTTGTTCAGGGCCTTATATTGTATGATGTAGTCATTTGGGTCGTTTAAACCTGAAACAACCGTGTTTCCAATGTTTGTAGTAGTATTTTTAACCTGAAATTGATTTAAGATTCTGTAATCCGTGCTTGTAATGATATTACTTGCCTGTAGAATTAACTGGTCAATATTATCACCACTTTCTTCTAAAAGCTCTTTAGCCATTATCGATTTAATAAGAGCTGGATTATTGGTAGTTACAGCTTTTAATACTTTCTCATCTAGTTTCCTAATTTCATTTCGTACACTCGATTCGATATTTTCGTCTTTCCAAGTTCTATGGGTTCCAAGATTACAACTCTGAGTTATAAATGCTATTAAGACTGTTAAAAGAATTATCTTTTTCATAGGTGTTAGGTTAATGATTGGAAGTTATGTCAATGTATCTTATTCTACTGTTTTTAAAATTAATAAAGTATCATAAAGATCAGTTAAGATAACTTTAAAGAATAATTCCAAATAAAGGATAATGTCCATATTGTTGTTACACTTAGAGCAAAAATTATTATCCTGCTTATTTGATTCTTCTTAATGAAGTTGTTGATTGTTTTGCTAAGCATATTTCTCGAGAATAATTACTGTTTAGTAGATATTATTTTTTTATATTTACATATTGTTCATACAAGACAAGAACAGATACTACTTTTAGAATATGACTAACACTTCTCATAATTACATTGATTTCCTGCATGAAACTACATGGATAATTGATATGGAAACGGATAGCTAAATACAGAGCAATGAGAGTATTATTTTCCAGAGTTAAATTAAAATTTTCCCATTCTTTTATAAGTTGTTTTATATGAGTATTGAATACCAAACTGATACTGCTACAAATGCAGATAATAGTAAAATTTTTAACGCTGCAACAGTAAACCAATCTGATGGTCCTTTTTATTGTCAGTATTGTGGTGAAAAATTAAAGTTATCAAAGAATATTAATCCTGATGCTAGACAGTTCAGACCTCACTTTAAACATCAAGAGGAGGATGTCAATAATCCGCGTAAATGTATCTACACGAATAGTGATCATAGGCATAAGTTAGCGACAAAGGTACTATTAGAATCTAAAAAGATTAAAGTTCCTGCTATTGGTAAACCAAACCCTGAAAATCCTGATGATCCTTGGATGTTGATACGAGAGGCTTATTTTATTGAATCTGCAGATGTTCGAAAGGAGGTTGCAATATATGAGGATGAGTCTGGCGATATGCATTACGGAGACCAGACTTCTCATGAAAAGATGAATTTATTTGTTCGTCCAGATGTTGTGTTTTTCGATTCTGATGGTGCACCTTTATTATTTGTTGAATTGGTGCATACTCATAAACCAGATAAACAAAAAGTTCAAAAGTTTAATAGGATTGGAATAGATACAGTTCAAGTCAAAATACCACATACATCGAAAGAGGATATAGAAAAATGTTTTAACCGAAGTACAAACGTAAAATGGGTATATAACCATGAACAAGCAAATGCAGTTTATAGAACTCCTGACGGAAAAGAATCAATTGAGTTACCGAATGTTGATCAGGACCAAAGAAAACTTCTTGAAGAAACTCAAGCCTGCCGCCAGGCGAGGATTAGAAATCTTATACGAGGAATTAAACGATGTTTACAATCAGAGCAATATAGAGACATTGAATCACAGCTTGAATCTGAAGTACGAAGAGTTAAGGATAATACAGAAAGAAATAAAAGAGAATTGTCCGAGCTTGAAACAGGAGTTAGAGCAGAATTTAAAGGATACGAAGAAAAATATAGACAAGAAGTCGAAAGAAAATATAGAGACACAAGAGAAAAACTTGGAAAATCTATTAAGTCAGAAGAAGCAGCTATTAAAGACTTATCAGGAAAAACAGAAGATGTTGAACAAGAGATCGAAAGACTTAGAGGGGAAATCGAACGAATTGAAGAAGAAATTGAAGAATCCGGAAGAAGTCAAAGTGATATTATCTCAGAAGAAGAAAGAATTGAAAGAGAAACAAGAGGAGTTGAAGAAGAAATCGGAGATTTGGATGGAAAAATCTCTGCTTTTGAGTGGGATAAAAGACAATATATCGAACTTGAAGGAAAAGAACAAAAGCTTGGAGTTCAACTTAAAGAACGATTTAAAACAGAAGAAGAGCAGTTTAAGGAGTCAATTCGAGCAGACGAAGAAGACTATGATGTCGAGTTACGAGGAGAAGTTGACAATATCCTTAAACGAATATCTGAAGGAGATTATAAGGTCACAGATCCCTTTAGAGATACTATCAGAAGATTTTCTGGAGCAGTTACAGATACAGAACGCCTTTGCACTTTGTATAAAAGAAACGAGAAGGCTAAAGTTAAGGTGAGTAATGATGATGGAAGATAGTTATACGGGTAATAATCTCTATAAGTGCAATTTTAAATAACTAAAACTTAAAATAAACTACCCATGCAAACCCCAATCACCCCATTTGAATCCATCGGCTTGTGCTTTAGCGGTGGAGGATATCGCGCTACCTTTTTTTCCTTGGGCGTTGTGTCCTATCTAAACAAAATTAGCTACCAGGGAGAGTCTTTATTAAGCCATGTAGAGGCGGTAAGTTCGGTTAGTGGAGGTTCTTTGCTGGCTGTGGCCTATGCAAAGGCTGTTCAGGAAGAGAATTTCGACTTCCAGGATTTCTACAAAGCTTTTTACCAGAACTTTGCACCAGGCAATGATAAGCTGGTGGAACATGCGGTGGCCAAACTGGAGTCCGCCGAAGTCTGGATGAAACATCCACACAAGAAGCCTTCGCTTATCAATGCCTTTGCTTTGACCTATGCCGATATGCCCATTTTCAAGGGAGAGTTTGGCATGTTCAAAAAGAGTACATCCCCAAGTCTGAAACATGTTTGTTTTAATGCCACCGAGTTTTCATATGGCAAGGCTTTCCGTTTTCAGAACGTGGGTGTGTTTGGAAACGGCAGTTTGCGTTGTGCCGAAATGAACCAGCTAAGTGCCAAGGTACAGTTGGCCGATATTGTGGCTTCATCCTCCTGTTTTCCCATTGGTTTCGAGCCGCTGGTTTTCCCCGACGATTACATTCGCGAGCAAAAAGATCCACACTACAAGGCTTTAAAGCGCCTGCCTGACTTCTGCCATGGGGTTGGCGTAATGGACGGAGGCATTGTTGACAACCAGGGCATTGGGAGTATGGTGAACATCAGCAATTCCAGGCAACGCCAAAAGCCACTGGATTTAATCATAGTAAACGATGTGGGCAGTAGCGATATGCAGCCCTGGCAAGCCGAAGGTATCAAGGATACCACTAAAATGTCGATCAAAGAGAAAATGAAGAGCCTTTTGAAGTATGTTCGTGTTCATTGGTTGTATTGGTGTGTGCTGTTGGCAGGTATTCTGATCATGCTCATCAATTCTTTGGAGTTGATTAAGGGAAGAGATTGGGCATCCTTATACATTGTAGGAGGTGTATTTGCAGGAGTTGGTTTAAGCTTTACTTTAATTGGTGCCATTGTAGGTCATGTAAAGAACGATATAATACGAAAGCTCAGAGCGGTATTCAGAAAGAATGTACCAGAGTCGCTGTTGGATGAAGTAAGATCATTCCAGCGTTTGGATATCGATTTGGTAAAGCGCATGATCATAGAACGTGCCACATCGGGCGCCAAAATGATTAATAACGTTTTCCTGAAGCAGATCAGGTACCTGAATTATGAGTTGCTGTACTCTTCTGATACCCTGAAAAACCGAAGAATTAGCTCGGTAATTGGTGAATTGAATGGGGAAAAGAAAAATAATGAAGAAATTTCTGCCCCTAAAAAACAATTGAAAACCGTTGCCATGATTGCTTCGGAAGCCCCAACAACGCTGTGGTGGAGCGAGGAAGATATCAAACTGGATAGAATGAATTCCTTGATTGCCTGCGGCCAGTTTACCACCTGTTACAACCTGATGAAGTACATTTTAGAGCTGAAAAAGAGTGGAATAGAGGGTGAAGGTATGGAAGAGATGTATAAGGCCCTTAAAAAGGATTGGACGGCTTTTAATAAGGATCCAATGTTTATGGTGGATATCCCTGAATAGAATTGATTCGCATTTTGCATTCAAATCCGCCCATAGTTTAAGGTAATTTTTACAAACTAGCCTCAATAAAAATTTTTATTGTACTTAAGAAATGCTTATATTGTTGAGCAATTGGAAAAAATTTATTTAAGAAAGTCCAATAAAACCAAATGAACTGGGAATTTTTTTATTACCTTCCCATTTTAATAAAGAAAAATTATATGAACAAGCAAGAATTGGTTTCAGCAATTGCTGAAAAGGCAGGATTGTCAAAAGCGGATAGCGAAAAAGCATTAAATGCAATGATGGATTCAATTAAAGAATCTTTAGTGAAAGGTGAAAGTACTCAATTGATTGGATTCGGTACATTCTCAATCACTGAAAGAGCTGCTAGAACAGGTAGAAATCCTCAAACTGGAAAAGAAATTCAGATTGCTGCTAAGAAAGTAATCAAGTTCAAGGCTGGTAAAGCTATGGACGAAGCGGTAAACTAGTATTCAATTACTAGTATATGAACAGCTGCCCATTGGGTGGCTGTTTTTTTTGTGCGGAATTTTCTAGTCAGAGGGAAAAACATTTGCCATAACAAAAAGAGACGCAGTGTTTTGCGCCTCTTAGTTAAATCATTACTTTATTTGATTGCCATGCAGATGTCTGAAATCAAATCTTTAGGCTCTGTCTCCATTGGGTTGTTGCGGTAGAATTCCATTGGAGGAATCTTCTTGTTTTGTTTGAACTCTTTGGCTCTTTCCATGGACATAATCGCGCTCCATCCATTTCCCGACAGTTCGTAAGGGCCAATGTGACGTACCGTTTGTATTTTGGTAGCCGGAAGATTTCCTTTATGCATTCCGGCAGGTACGCTTTCAGGATCTGATTTGATTCCAACTCCAGCAGTGTAAACTACCTTGTTCTTGTTAAAATCAAACTTGTGATACACGGAGAACCAATCGCAGGTAACTACATCTTCGTTTTCTTTTGCGAATTCTGCCAGTTTCTTGAAATCCGCTTCCATTACTTCGCCAATATTATCGATGGTGCATTCGCTCTTTAGGCCAATAAAATTGCAACCCTCGAATTGCGATTCTCCAAGAAACTCAAGTTTGGCATCAACATGCCCCTTTTCGATGTAATCTTTCAACATCAGCAGGCCGCGGTCGTAATCCATTCCAATCAAGCGTTCCATCATATTTTTCATCCAGAACATGAAAAATGGGAGTGATCCTGCCAGGGTCCATGTCAATTTGGTAGTGTTCTCGTCAATTTTCTCTATGATAAAGTCGCTTGTAGATTCTGATTTCCATGGCTTTAGAAATTGCAAATCATACTTAATTACGGATTCTTCCTCCGAAATGACTTTAATGATTCCAGATCCGATACGTTTTCCTTCCCATTCATGGGTTTTACCATGATCAGAAATTGTGTCTTTTACTTCAGGTTCCAGTATGAACATGGTGACCAGGCTTTCCAGTGATTGAAATCAGCAATAATGCTTTTTATTTTATCGATACCAGCAGCTATTGTGATCGATTTTTCTACATAAGTTTTAGGCATAGGTATTTTATTTTAGGTAATCTGTTTAATATAGGATGGTTTGTTTCTTTATCAGATTCTTAAAGTTAAAAAGAATCAGAAGTTATTACAAGTTTGAATGATCATCAAGCTCATAATCGTAAAAATAGCAGGAATATGCTTACAATTAATGAGATGAATTGCCTGCACAATTTAATAATATAGAAAATAGTCATTTGCTTATTTGAATTCAAATTAAGGCAAGTCGTTCTGGTATTTTTCATATAGCTTTTTTACCATTTCACCTACCATATTTTTTAAATTGGGTGGAGAAAGAATATCAACTTTATCTGTCATTGTTAAAATCCAACGGGCAAAACCGTTTAAATCCGGATTTAGGAATTTCATTACAATAAAGTTTCCATCTTCATGTTCACTAATATGCCCATACCAATATTTTGATTCATGAAGCTGCAGAGCCATTGGTTTTTCCATTCTGAGTTCTACCTCAAAATGTTGATATTGCTCTCTTTCCTGATTCAAATAGTCTTCGAAATCTTTATCAAGCTTGCGATGGTAGGTTTGCTCTGTGATTTCCAGTTTCTGTATCCGATCCAATCTAAAGTCGCGATAACTATTTCTTAAACGACAATAGGCAATTAAATGCCAGTTTAAGGCATAAAATAACAAGCCAATTGGTTCTACTTCGCGAACCGATAGTTCTTGCTTGTAGTGAGCAAAATAGCCCAATTTTAATATTCTTGACTTTACCAGTGCCTTTTGAATATCCTGCAAATAGATAGAATCCTTTTTGGGAATATTGGTGATACCAGTGAATACCTTCACGGAGTTCTCAAGCTTTTCAAGAACCAATTTGTCCTCAGACTTCATCACCGACTTAATTTTGTACAAAGCATCCTGAAAGGAGGCATCTACAATTTTATCGGAGATATGAGAAATGAGCTTGCCTGCAATCAAAATAGCCGAAGCTTCCTCGGTTGTGAACATGATGGGAGGTAATGCGTAATTGTCATCTAAAAAATAACCAATGCCAGTTTCAGAACCAATGGGAACTCCACCTTCTTCAAGAGCACGTATATCGCGATACACAGTCCTTAAGCTAATGTCAAATCGGTCAGCAATTTCCTGTGCTTTTACAACTTTCTTGCTTTGTAATTGAGTTAAAATGGCCTGTAATCTGTCTATTCTGTTCAAAATTTAGCTTCCCCTTAATTGTTGAAACATCCAGAGTATTTACATCACATCTAAAACACTCCGGATACTTCTTACATACAATGGTTTAATTCACCTGAAATTGAATTTCAGTAATGTTATTCGAAGGATTCTCGAAATCGCAATTTATGTATATTTCGCGACATGTTTGTCCTGGAACCAATTTAGCTTCTTCCATTTCTTTCATGAGTACTTCGTACGATTCCTTAAGTTGATCCCATGCACCCAAATGTGTTTTCTTCACATGTGCATATTCTTCTAGTTTTTCCAATTTAAATTTTTCGCTACTAAAGCTATTGCCAAAAGTAGCTACAGGCAAACAAATTTTCAATTCAAATTCTTCTAAGGTAACACAAGTTTCCCATTTATAAATCCAATATTGTGGACCTGAAGGATGTAATCCTGCATTCACTGCTTCTTGAACAATCTCTTTAGGAAAGTCTTCAATGTTTTTTATTAAATCTTCCAAAGTTGTTCTCACGACTTTAGACAATACCATCATTGGCGGTGCTGTTACTTTCTTCATAATTTCCATTTTTAAATTAACAATAGAACAAAGCTAAATGGCAGTAGTGACAGCAGTATGTCAGTAGGATTTTCGAAAGTGAATTTTTTACAGAAAATCTTTTTTCTCTAACTTTTGAGTGGAAATCGACAGATTGCCTGATAAAGGACATCAAAATGTATTAATAGATGCATATTGAGTTTGTATGTTGTGATTAAAAGACATTTGATCTGATTTTTTAAGATATATCATGCAATAAGGTGATAGTAGTAAGAGGGAAGTGTATTTTTACCCTGTATGATTTTGAATATGACAATGAACTTAAACCAGGAATCTAAAGAACAAAAGACTAATTTGTATTTGCTTTCCTAACGATTTATATACCTAACTAAAGACTAATTTATGAAACTAAAATTGTTATTGCCTGTATTGGGAATTTTTTGCCTAAGCAATTTGTTTGCACAGAGAGATCTTTCCAATTCCGAGATCACTAAAGTGATAATGCTTGGTTCTGGGAATCCCAATCCATCACCTGTTCGTTCTGGAAGTTCGCTTGCAATTGTAGTAAAGAATGAGGTCTATATTGTTGATTTTGGAGCAGGCTTAATTCGTCAGGCAGCAGCATTGTCTCCTCGTTATGGTGGCAATGTGAAAGCCTTGGATGTGAAAAATATTAAAAGAGCATTCTTAACCCATTTGCATTCCGATCATACCGTAGGTTATCCTGATTTGATTCTAACGCCTTGGGTAATGGGAAGAAACGAACCATTGGAGGTATATGGACCTGAGGGACTTCATAAAATGACAACACATATACTTTCAGCCTATGAAGATGATATAAAATATCGTTTGTATGGTTCTGAACCTGCCAATAATCAAGGTTGGAGAGTAAATTCTCATGAGTTTTATGAGGAAGGTGTGATTTATTCTGATAGTTTGGTTAAAGTGGAGGCATTTCCTGTTCCTCATGGATCCTGGCCATCTGCTTATGGATTCAGATTTACAACTCCTGATAAAGTAATTGTGATTTCTGGCGATACAGCTCCTAGTGAGAAAGTGATTGAATATGCTAAAGATGCTGATATTTTAGTACATGAGGTGTACTCCAAGAAAGGATTTGATGTTCGATCGGCTTTCTGGCAAAATTACCATTCAAAACAGCATACTTCTACCATAGAATTGGGTGAAATTGCCAATAAAGCAAAGCCTCAATTGGTGGTACTTTATCATGTGCTTGATTGGGGAGCAAGCGAAAAGGAAATGCTTAATGAGATTTCTACTACCTATTCGGGGAAGGTTATTGTCGGTAGAGATTTGGACATATACTAGGAATTAACAATTTAGCATACTCGAAAACTGATACAAAAAGCAAAGATCATCATGGATCTTTGCTTTTTTAGTCTTCCGTAAGGTCAATCTTTAATTCATATTTCAATTCTTTTAGTACAAATGAGCTTTGCACCTGGCAATGTTTTCTATAACAGCCAATTCGGTACTCACAAAATTGTAATATTCCTCTACATCTTTAACCATTACTTTTAAAAAGAAATCATGATTGCCAGCAATGTGGTAGCACTCGAAAACCTTAGGATTACAGTCAATTTCTTTTTTAAAGGAAGCCGTAAATTCCGGACTGTGATGCTTTAAGGAAACGAAGCAGAAAACCGTTAAATCTCTGCCAACTTTTTTAGGGTTTAAAAGAGTGATGTATTTTCGGATAATTCCTTTACGCTCCATTTTTCTGATTCTATCGAAAATGGGAGTGCGACTGAGGTGAAATTTCTCACCTATCTCTCTATTTGAGATTTTTGCATTGTCCTGCAGAATATTTAAGATCTTCTTGTCAATACTATCCATAAGAATTTTCAATTGATTTCAATGAGTTTGAACAAAACTAACAAAAACGTATTTCCTATTCAAACATCTATTAGTAGTTATATTGTCGGAGATAGTGTTTGAATTAAAGATCTTTGTTCTTTAATGTAATGGCTATGCTTTTATTTGCCCGAATTAAAGAGTTAAGAGCAAAGTGGAGTATTACCACATTGGTTTTCGTGTTTCACATCCAATATTAATTTGATGGCAAACGTGATTGGCAAAACCATAACCTGCTTCAGAATAGATGTCGTAAACTGCATCAACATTCATTTTTTCAAGTTGTTTTCGTTCGTCGTCAAATCGGGCAATGGCTGCTACATTTCCATTGTAAGTGGTTTTTTGCAAACGCTCTACTGCATACAAGTTCGATTTGTGATCGTTCATGCAGAGCATTACCAAACGTATTTTGTGATGATTTGATTTTTCGAAAATGTTCTCCCAGAATTCACTATCAGTTGCATCATCCTGTTGAATATTTTTGCCTTCCTTTTTTAAACGCTGAACCACATCGTAATTGTAATCAAGCCCTAATACTTTACGTCCATATGTTCTGTTTAATTGCTCGTAAACCGCCATTCCCAATTTACCCATTCCGAAAACCAGAATCTCAGCATCCCCAATATCAAAAGCTTTATCGTAAATCAATCGTTTATTGGTCTCGAATATTCTTAAATATTTACGAATGCCAAAGTATATTTTATGGGCATTTGAGTTTAAAGGCGATGATATGATAAAGGTGATGGCAACAGAGATGGCTATAGATACCAGCCAATCGGAAGGAATTAGACCTTTGCCTACTGCAATTGAGGCTACAATGAGTCCAAATTCACTAAAATTGGCCAAGGCCAAAGATGTAAGAACGGAGGTTCTGGCACGAACTCTAAATCTGGTTAGAACAAAAAAGTACAATATCACCTTAAAGTTTATGGCTAAAGCAAGGATAAAAGCAAGAATCAACATTTGTATGCTTGGCAGGCCAATTAAACCAATGGAAAGAAAGAAGCCAATCAGAAAGATATCTTTAAAACTCATTAAAGAATCGGCCAGTTCTTTTGCTTTTTTGTGATTGGAAATCAATATGCCTACTATTAATGCTCCCAAATCGCTTTTAAGCCAACAAACTTGAACAATTCGGCACCTACTACAAAGGCAAGGAAAAACCCATACAATATTAATATCTCGCCATGACCAATTTTTTCCAAAATCAATAATAATAGAGGACGAATGACAACAAATAACACAGGGAGTCCAATGGCCCAATAGGTTGGAAGTTTTCCTGCTACAAGTACAATATAAAATACTGCAAATATGTCCTGAATAATAAGGATACCTATGGATAAAACTCCATACGCAGATTTTAATTCACTTTTTTCTTCCAGAATTTTTACGGCATAAATGGTACTTGAAAAACTGAGGGCAAACCCTATGATTAATGCTTGTTGCCAGTTAAAATCAGTAAATATATGTAACGAGGTATAACTTAATCCAAACAGAATAACTGCCATAAGTATTGTGACCAGCAACATATGAATGGATGCACCACCCCAAATTTCGCGGTGCAAAAGGTCTTTGATTCTAAGTTTTAAACCAATGGTGAACAGAAGAAGGGTAATTCCCAGGTCGGATATGCTTTGGATTAAATCATCAGATTCTGCACCAAAATATTTCAAGGTAAAGCCTGCCAAAAGGTAACCTACCAAAGGAGGTAGTCCAATTAATTTGACAACAAGTCCTAAACCAAATGCAATAGCCAACCATACCGGATCCATAAGTAAAATTTTAGAGATTAAATTCCGCGCTCCTTCTGCGGAATACTAAAAATAGATAAATCTTCTGCAATGAGCAATAATAATTTCTAATGATATATAGGTATATCTTTTGGTGTAAAGGTGTCATTTATTTGAATAATTGTCCTTAATGATTTTGTGTGGTTTTTACTACTGTCCTGGTTCCTAGAATACTTAGCGTGGAGAACTTGCAATAACATAAAATCCCAATAAATAGCGATTGATAGGCATTCAAAGGCCTTTTACTTTTGTTGGTATAATTAATCTAAATAAGAACAAAATGCAAGACATCGGAATTTTTTACGGTTCATCTACCGGGAACACAGAAAGCGTAGCAAAAAAAATACAAGAAGAATTTGGCGCAGATATCGCATCAATTATTGATGTTGCTGATGCTAGTGTAGCAGATCTTGAAAAGTTTGATAACCTAATTTTGGGAACTTCAACATGGGGTATTGGCGATTTGCAAGATGATTTTGAAGGTTTTTTATCTGAAATTTCAAATGCAAATATGGACGGAAAGAAAGTTGCCCTATTTGGTTTAGGCGATCAGTATTCGTACTCCGATTCATTTGTTGATGGTATGGGCGAGTTATTTAAGGTATTGGAAGAAAAAAACTGTGAACTTATTGGGGAGACTTCTACCGATGGTTATGAATATGATGCTTCGGGAGCAGAGAAAGATGATAAGTTCGTTGGATTGGCTATCGATATCGACAATCAAGATGACCAAACAGAAGAAAGAGTTGCAGATTGGGTTGCAGAACTTAAAAATCAATTTAATTAGAAGAGGATGAAACTAACTTGTTCGGATTATAAGACTGCTGACATGCAGATTTTGATTCACCACGTTTACGAATACAACAAAGGATTAAGAAGTTTGGTGTTGCACACCATGCATCGCAGTGAGAGGGAAAAAACAGAAAATTTATTGCAACGCAAAGGGATTAGTTATTTTCTGCAAACTGTTAGCCAAAACAAGATTAATGTATTTTTTGGAAAAGAAGAGTGTATTCAGATTGTGAAATTCTTTGGAGATAAATCTTTATCTGATTTCACCGATGAACAGGATTTTATTCTGGGAATTATGCTTGGCTACGATAGAAATCAGCAATACGAGAGATATATTAAACGAACAGGGATCAATAATGAACTTATCAATACGAAGTTAGTTGGCTAGATATAAAGATTTTTCTTTTGCTATTAATTCGATACTCACCTTAGACAGACATACTGCTCTTTGGTGAGTGTTTTTCGCACAAAAAATCATAACATATGGTGATTGTAGCTTAGGTTTCGTATAGCTTACTTTGCTATTGTTCAATTTATTCCAATCACCTAAGGTTTGATAATAAGTTTGAATGGATATGATTAAAAAAACAAAATGTTGAATATTTAATCTCGCCATGATTAAAATTATATTTAGTGTTGTTTAGAAGTGTTTTCATCATTTTGTTAGTGTTGTATAGATGTAGTTCGCAATAAGTTAGTTTTCACTACATCATTTGTATTTTACCCCAATGGAATTTTTCTGTTGGGGTATTTTTTGATCGAATTTGTAGAACAATTGCTAGGTAAGTCTTGTTAATTGTTTAGTATTTAGTTTGAGTTTAAATAAGCATTAAATTTAATAAACTAAAATAGGGGATTGATAGATTTCTCTTACATTTGAATGAAATTAGAAAACACAAAAAAGATTATACATTATGGCTATCAATAAAAATGTTGAGAAGATTTTGAATGAGCAGATTAATGCTGAATTTTGGTCGGCTTATTTCTATTTATCAATGTCTAACTATTTTAACGCGAACGGAATGCCAGGTTTCGCAAATTGGATGAAAGTACAGTTTGAAGAAGAAACTTTCCACGCGATGAAAATGATGGACTTTGTGAATGAAAGAGGTGGACGTGTTATTCTTCAACCAATTGCTGAAGTGCCTTCGGAGTGGGATGGTGTTTTAAATATTTATGAAGAAACATTAAAGCACGAAGAGAAAGTAACTAGCTTGATTAATGGTTGTGTAAATGTTGCTATGGAAGAAAAAGATCATGCAACTGTGAACTTCATGAAATGGTTTGTAGACGAGCAAGTTGAGGAAGAAGCAACTGTAAGTGAAATTATTGACCAATTAAAGATGTTCAACTGCCAGGGACAAGGTTTGTATATGTTGGATAAAGAATTTAAAGCAAGAACTTTTGTTGCTCCTGCAGTATAAGGATATTCTTGATGAAATACTTCAAGCCTCATGTTATCATGGGGCTTTTTTCGTGCGTCAAATTTATAGTTCTGATTGGCAATAAATTTTGTAACTTCTTCCTTATGGTTTTTAAGTCGCACTAAAATGATTTCAAGATGATTATCAACAAAAAAGTACAAGAAGTTTTAAATAAGCAAATCAATATGGAGTTTTGGTCTGCTTATCTGTATCTGTCAATGTCTAATTACCTGGCCGATTTGGGATATCCAGGATTTGCACATTGGATGCAGGTTCAATCGAAAGAGGAAGCGGGACATGCCATGAGAATGTTGGATTATGTGAACGAAAGAGGAGGCAGGGTTTTGTTGGAACAAATACCTTCAGTACCGCATGATTGGAAAGGTGTGCTAGATGTTTTTGAGGAAACCTACAAACATGAACTAAAGGTAACAGACCTGATTAATGAATGTGTAAACGTAGCTAATGCAGAAAAAGATCATGCCTCTAAGATATTCTTAAATTGGTTTGTAACGGAACAAGTAGAAGAAGAGGCTTCAGTTAGTGAGATTCTGGATCAGTTGAGGATGTTTGATGCCAAGGGTGAGGGAATGTATATCATGGATAATAACATGAGGGTAAGAACACAGGAATGATAATGGAACTTTCGAGATAATTTTAAAAAGGATGTCCAATACATAAGCATTGACATTCTTTTTTATACTCAATTTGTTAGGATATCACCACTTTAAAGGGAAATAAAATTAGGATTGAGGAATTTGAAAGAAGTGACAAGAACAAGCATTATTGAGTTTGAGAAGTCTGTCAGCTAAATTATTTTCATAAAAATGACTTCAAACCAATAAAAATTTCTACTTTTGGTCTCGATGGATATGAACAGATACCTCATAGTAGTTTTTTGTGTGCTCACGGGATGTGCGGCAGCCGTACCTATGGCCAATGCTCAGGATTTTACTATGGACAACGAACTATTCGCAGAATGGTATGCCGATCATATTCAACATCTGGATGAAGCATTTGCTTCACCAATTCTGATAAATGTAGAACAGGAAAAGTTGGCCGGTTCATGTTTTTCAAATGCAGAGGAATTGTCTGTATTAAAGAATTTGCCTAAAATACCTGCATTAAATCAGCAATTAAATTTTCTGAATTATCCTGAACCAGAGGATTTAAAAGGATATCTTCCTTATTCAGAACCATGTTTTAGCCAAGTTGTTAAGCGCGATAATCCCATTCGTGCTCCAGGTTATTCATGCTAATTCATTAAGGTTCTAGCTTGAACCAGCTTTCTATTTTAAATACATTATAGCTTCCTCTATTTGTAGAGGAATGCAATCAATATTGAAATCAATAAATCATTATGGGTTTTCTAGATAAAACATTAGGAAAACTGTTTGGTAACAAATCAGACAGAGACTTAAAAGAATTAGCTCCTTATTTGGCAAAGATTAAAGCTGAGTATGATAGAGTAACAAAACTAAGCCACGATGGTATTCGTGAAGAATCTGCAAAATTAAAGCAACGTATTCAAGATTACGTACAAGCAGAAAATGATCAGATTAAATCCTTGAAAGACAAGATCGAAAATGGTAGACTTTCTGTAAATGAGAAGGAAGACATTTACGATCAGATTGATAAGATTGAAGGAGAAATTGATGAGAAAATCGAAGAGGTATTGGAGCATATTTTACCAATAGCTTTTGCGATTGTAAAAGATACTGCTCGTCGTTTTGCAGAGAATGAGGAAATTGAAGTAACGGCAACTCAATTCGATCGTGATTTGGCTCCACATTTCGACAATGTTCAGATTGACGGAGACAAAGCAGTATTCTTCAACTCTTGGACTGCAGGAGGTACAGAGATTGTTTGGGACATGATTCACTACGATGTGCAGCTGATTGGTGGTACAGTTCTTCATCAAGGTAAAATTGCCGAGATGGCAACAGGGGAAGGTAAAACATTGGTTGCAACCTTGCCTGTATTCTTGAACGCATTGACCGGTCGTGGTGTTCACGTGGTAACCGTGAATGATTACCTAGCAAAACGTGACTCGGAATGGATGGGACCATTGTACCAATTCCACGGAATGTCGGTAGATTGTATTGATAAGCATTCTCCAAACTCGGATGAGCGTAGAAAAGCATATGCTTCAGATATTACATTCGGTACCAATAATGAATTTGGTTTTGACTACTTGCGTGATAATATGGCAACGAATCCTAAGGATTTGGTGCAACGTCGTCATAACTATTCTATCGTCGACGAGGTTGACTCGGTATTAATTGATGATGCTCGTACGCCTTTGATTATCTCTGGTCCAATTCCAAGAGGAGACCATCAGCAATTTGATGCACTGAAGCCTCAGGTTCAGAATTTGGTGAAAGCTCAGAATGATTTGGTAATGAAAATCTTTACCGAATCGAAGAAATTACTAAATAGTACAGATAAGAAAGAGCAGGAAGAAGGAGCGAAGCTGTTGTTGAGAACCTTTAAAGGTTTGCCAAAAATGAAGCCATTGATCAAGTTCTTAAGTGAGCAGGGTAATAAGGCTACATTAATAAAGACCGAAAACTTCTACATGCAGGAGAACAACAAAAACATGCACATCATTACTGATGAATTGTATTTTGTTATCGATGAAAAGCATAACTCAATTGAATTAACCGATAAAGGTATCGACTTGTTGAGTGGTGATACCAATGATGCAGGATTCTTTGTGTTGCCTGATATCGGTTCAGAAGTTGCGGTGATTGAGAAGTCGGATCTTTCTGATGAAGAGAAATTGAAGCAAAAAGATGAATTGATTCAATCTTACTCGGTAAAATCGGAAAGAGTACATACCGTAAACCAGTTATTAAAAGCTTACACTTTATTCGAGAAAGACGTTGAGTACGTTTTAATGGATGGTAAAGTGAAGATCGTTGATGAGCAAACTGGTCGTATTATGGAAGGTCGTCGTTATTCTGACGGTTTGCACCAGGCAATTGAAGCAAAAGAAAATGTGAAGATTGAAGCTGCAACACAAACATTTGCGACCATTACCTTACAGAATTACTTTAGAATGTATCACAAGCTTTCAGGTATGACCGGTACTGCGGAAACCGAAGCTGGTGAATTCTGGGATATCTATAAATTGGAGGTTGTAGTTATTCCTACAAACCGTCCTATCGCGCGTGATGACCGTGATGATTTGGTTTATAAAACCAAGCGAGAAAAGTATGCAGCAGTAATTGAAGAGATTGTGAATTTGGTGAACGAAGGCCGTCCGGTATTGGTAGGTACAACTTCGGTTGAGATTTCGGAATTATTGGGTAGAATGCTTAAGATTCGTGGAATCAAACACAATGTACTGAATGCGAAATTGCACCAAAAAGAGGCTGATATTGTTGCTGAAGCAGGTAAGAAGGGAACTGTAACCATTGCTACCAATATGGCAGGTCGTGGTACCGATATTAAATTAACCGATGAAGTGAAAGCTGCCGGCGGTTTGGCTATTATTGGTACAGAACGTCATGATTCTCGTCGTGTTGACCGTCAGTTGCGTGGTCGTGCTGGTCGTCAGGGAGATGTTGGTTCATCTCAGTTCTTTGTTTCTTTGGAAGACGATTTGATGCGTTTGTTCAGCTCCGACAGAATTGTGAAGCTTATGGACCGCATGGGTCTTGAAGAAGGTGAAGTGATTCAGCACAGCATGATTACCAAATCTATCGAGCGTGCTCAGAAGAAAGTGGAAGAGAATAACTTTGGTATTCGTAAGCGTCTATTGGAGTACGATGATGTAATGAACTCTCAACGTGAGGTAATCTACAAGCGTCGTCGTCATGCATTATTCGGAGAGCGTATTCAAGTGGATATTGCCAATATGATGTTTGATGTGGCAGAAGCAATTGTAAATGAATACCACGGAGGTGATTTCGAAGAGTTCAAAATGGAATTGATCCGTACATTCTCTGTCGAATCTCCAGTGAGTGAAGAAGAATTCTTGAAAGACAATCCATCTGATACTACGCAGAAAATCTACGATGTAGTATTAGATACTTATAAAAGAAAGACTGAAGGTATTGCAAAACAAGCTTATCCTGTTATTAAAAATGTATTCGAATCTAAAGGTGAATTGTACGAGAACATTGTAGTTCCATTTACTGATGGTTCTAAGATGTTTAATGTGGTAACTCACCTGAAGAAAGCTTATGATACTGAAGCGGAAGATGTAGTTCGTTCTTTCGAGAAAGTTTCTATCCTTGCTACAATTGATGAATCATGGAAAGAACACTTGCGCGAGATGGATGAATTGAAGCAGTCGGTACAGAATGCATCTTACGAACAAAAAGATCCATTGTTGATTTACAAGTTTGAATCGTTCAACTTGTTTAAGGCAATGGTTGAAAATGTGAATAAGAGTGTTGTTGCAAGTTTGACAAAAGGTCACATTCCATTGCAAGATCCTGAAGAAGTTCGTGAAGCAGAAGTGCGCAAACGCGATATGAGTAACTTGAGAACTTCTAAAGAGGAATTAGGTTCGGATGGTAGAAAACAAGCTCCTAAAAAGGCTGAGCCAGTTAGAAACGTTCAAAAAGTAGGGCGTAACGAGCCATGTCCTTGTGGTAGCGGTAAGAAATTTAAGCAATGTCATGGTAAAGGTGTTCCTGCTTAATTTTCGTAACCTGAATTTGAATAAAAATATGTACACAGTTTCAATTATTTTTTAGAAGAAATTGTTTCAGATTTTTGAAGTATTATCGGGATAATTCGAAAAAATATGAAGCGATTTATGCAAAAAATAAGGAATAAAGTAAGTGAAGTCATCTTCATCCAATCTTTAGCTTAAAAATTCTTTACAATACCTCGGTATTCTTTCAGAATTTTTAAACTTAATCTTGAATAAATCTGACTTACTGTGTTGATATTTTTAATCGAATTCAGGTTAAAATGAAATATTAATATTATTTTCACATGGATTGTTCCGTTTATCGGGACAATCCATTTAGTTTTGATACACTGAACTCTAAAAATAACTGATATGTTACTATCAATCCTTTGGGATGTAAAACCTGAAATTTTTACGATTGGGTCCTTCTCTGTGCGTTGGTACGGATTACTTTTTGCCCTTGGCTTTTTGTTGGGATACTATATTGTTGAGAAAATGTTTAAGAAGGATGGAATCAAGCTTGAATTACTTGATAAATTGTTCCTGTATACCATGATTGCCACTGTGGTAGGAGCTCGTTTAGGCCATGTTTTATTCTATGGCTGGGAATTTTACTCACAGCATCCGGCAGAAATAATAAAAGTATGGCATGGAGGATTGGCTTCTCATGGTGCTGCAATTGGTATTATCACCGCTTTGTGGTTCTATTCGAAAAAAGTAAGCAAAAAATCAATTCTTTGGATTTTGGATTACGTTGTAATTCCGGTTGCTTTGGCAGGATGTTTCATTCGTTTGGGTAATCTGATGAACTCTGAGATTATTGGAGTGAAAACATCTGTTTCATGGGGATTTGAGTTTGTTAGAGCTTCTATTGAAGATCCAAAGGCACCTCGTCATCCAGCGCAATTGTACGAAGCAATTTGTTACCTGATTTCTTTTGGTGTTTTAATGTATATGTACTGGAAAACAGATGCAAAACAACGCTCAGGTATGATTTTTGGAGCCTTTTTGGTATTGATTTTTACTGCTCGTTTCTTCATCGAGTTCATTAAAGAAAATCAGGAAGCATTTGAAGAAGGGATGGCTTTAAATATGGGACAATGGTTAAGTATACCATTTGTTTTACTAGGAGCTTATTTCGTTATTAGAAATTTAAAAGCAAAAACAGCATAAAGATTCATTATGAAATTTAAAAATCCGAATCAGTATGGTTCGGATTTTTTTATGTTCTAACTATCAATTTGAGAAGGAAGAGTTACAGGATGCAGAGGAAATATTCATTACAATTAATTGTGCTTATTTTTATTGTGATTGTACTACAATCATGCTCAATGTTAAAAATACAAGGAAGTAAGCATTCGGATAATTATGGTACAGTCTATGTTTTTCAGAATGGTATTGAGTTGCCAATATCCACCCAAAGTGATACAATAGAGATAGATAAAAGCAAATTTGCCCTTCGTTTTTACAATAAGTGTTACGATTCTGAAGCAAATGAGTTTTGCGCCACACGAATTGCTGCATTTTATAATGCAGAACAAGTGCCCAAGATGCAAACAGGCATGCCTATCGACTCAATTGGGTGTTTTGCTCCTGGAACAGGAATGGCTGCAACTAAAGATGGAGGTTATGAATCTCTAAATTTTAATTCTTATGGACATCACTATCTGTTTTATCAGAGCGAGGAAAATAAGAGGGTGAATTCACTCGGTTCGTTGGGGGATATGATTAAGTTAGAGTTTGAAATTGACTCCCTAAACTTTATGGGACATTCCACAGTTATGTCCGAAATACAGGGAAGCGAATTCTATATTTTGCTATTTACCGATAGAAATCAAAATCAAATTGTAGACCAAGGTGAGTGTAAGAAACTCACCATTCGTGTTAAAGATAACTACAAAGGATGGACAGTTCCTTATTGGAATATGCAGGATTCATTGGGACACACTCCCTTACATAAGTTGTTTTTATTTGAACAGTGGAAACATATCAATGGCAGACAAAAGCTAGCGCTACTACAGGAAGCACTTTCGTTGGACAGTACGAATCCTAATATTCAGGATGCCATGGGAAATACCGCTTTGCATTACGCTTTGGGTACATATTACTTGGAAAAGGAAAAGAGATCCTGTGATCACCCAATTGAGCTAATAAAATTACTATTGAACAGTCCCAAGGTAGATGTAAATATTCGTAACTATTACTATAACAATAACCCATTGCAGCAGTATTTAATGAGTAGCAACAGTGGAGTAAATCGAATAAATGCCAGAGGAATTGAGTTAATTAACTTGTTTCTTGCGCGAGATAACCTGCAATTGAATAGTTTAAACAATGTTAATTTTTCTGCCTTTGACTACGCAAGAAGAAAAAACTGGTTAGATGATAAGAATACAGAACTTGTTGACAAACTAAAACCGAATGACGAGTATAATTACGGAGCTTCCCAAGAATTATCGAAATTTGTAAACCGAATAGGTACTGATGCGAAAATAGATGAAGTTGATTTTTACAAGGAGAATATTAAGCTTTGCCTGGATTACAATGCAAATCCTAATGTAATCGAAAATCAACTGGCACGAACACCTTTGACCTGGTTGTGTTACACAAAGAAAAGGTCATATGGATATTCGGATGAAGAAATTCAATCGAACTTGCAATTGCGATCAGAATTGGTAAGGCAACTGATGCAAAATCCAGACATTGATCCAAACCTGCCTGACTACATTGGTGCGACTGCCTTACATTATGCAGTGGATGCTTATGCAACGGTTCTGGTAAAAACTTTAATAAGTAATCCTAATACCAATGTGAATAGTAAAAATTCAGCCGGTAATACCCCTTTAATGCAGATGATTCATAATCTAACCCATTTACGTTTGGGTGCTCAGAAAGATGCATGTGCCTGTTTAAAGGAATTAATATCCGACAGTAGTCGACTAGATTTTAGAGTGTTGAATTACAAGGGCGAATCAACTCTCGATTTAATTAATTTCTGGATGTTGGATAAGGAAAGAGGTGACGTAAATAAAAGATTATATCCCGAGATGTATAATTGTCTGGAAGAATTAAAACAAAAAATTGAAAGTAAAATATCTGATAAGAGGGTAGTATTCAGATAAAAAGAAGAATTTAATACAATAAATCAGTTAGTATGAATCATTGTTTAAACAAAGGATATATGAAACAAACGGCACTCTACTTATTATTACTCTTTGTAAGTATTGCCTGTTCTAATAATAAGACACAACAGCAAACCAATGCAGCCAAACCAAAGTTTGTACAGTTGCAGCCTCAACAAAACGACACCACTTTTTTTGAACTGGACAAAAACACCATTATTTCTAAAAAAGTACCGATGAATATCAATATGACCAAAACCAGCTTGCAAAGTACCAGCTATTGGAAACTAATAAGCCGGGATAGTACGTACACTTTTGAGCTTATGGATATTCGGTATATCATGCCTGGACCATTTCTAAGCTTTGTTTTTGATACAAAAAAAGACAGTGTTCAGTTGGTTCAGAAAATAAACGAAAATGCAGGACGCATAAGTTTTGGAGAAGAAACAGTGGCCAAGCAAGAGAAAGCATTACAGAATCTTAAAAGAATCAAAGGACTTAAATTTACAATCATAAAAACCGATAGCTGCTATTTTCAATCTGAATTTAAATTCCCTTTGGCAGAAATTACCGTTAATAATGAATATAATCCGGTTCCCGAAATTCAAAATCATTTAAACCCGGAAGATCTGATTCGTATTTTTGATAAAATGCTCTTGAGGCCAAAGGAACCATTTGTTGTAGATAGCTTGTATGAATTGCCCCATGGTACATTTATGGGAAGGAAATTTTCAGATATAAGCCTGAATTATACATTTCAAGATCCAAAAGGATTTATTCAAGTAAAAAATGTATTTAATGCCGATCATAAATTGATGCAAAGCAAATTTGATCATAAGTTATCCCTGTCAAAAGAAATAAAAACAAAAGTGGGAACAATAAGATCAAGCAAAAGAGTAAATGCCATTATAAAGTTTAAGCAGAATTCTGAGAACAACCTTAGTAAAGAATAGTTGTTGCTGTTCCTTTTACAGCAATGCAATCTATTATCTAATTTAATTAGAAGCAGAATAAATCGTCCAATAGTGATGATAGAAAAAAACCGAGCCAGTTTTGGGTCGGTTTTTTTTGTTAATTATTAATTGCGAACTATTCATTGTTTATTAGTTCCATTTCAATGCCCATTTTCTTCATCAAAATAGGTGCGTTAAAAGTTTTACAAACACCATTTTGGACTTTATAATCAAAGTACAACTGCTCACCATCTATTTTAATGTCGAAGAACCTGTTTTCCACATGACCAGGCAATTCATCTTCCAAAACAGACAATTCCAAATCGTGGGTGGCAACCAAGCCAACTGCATTGTATTTTACCAATTGCTTGATTAGTGCAGCCGAACCTGTGTGTTTGTCTTTGGAATTGGTTCCTCTAAGGATTTCATCAAGTAAAAGCAATGCATTTTCTTTTTTGTTTACCTTATCAAGCACTTGTTGAATTCTTTTAAGTTCTGCATAAAAGGATGACTCATTTTCTTCAATAGAATCTTTAATTCGCATCGAAGTATTTACTTCAACATTTGAAATCAGCATTTGCTTTGCACAAACCGGGGCACCACTCAATGCAAGCACCACATTTACACCTATGGTACGCAAAAAGGTACTTTTTCCGGCCATATTCGATCCTGTAACAATATGAACCATTCCAGGACCTTTCATTTCATAATCGTTACAAACACGCTTGCTTTCATCAATCATAGGATGACCAGCGTCTTTCATTTCCAGTCTAAAGTGATCCTCAACAATTATTGGGAAAGTCCATTCCGGATGATTAAAACTTAAGTTGGCCATGCTGCTTAAAGCTTCAATTTTACCAATACTTTCAAACCAGTTTTCTATTTCAAGTCCATACTTTGTTTTCCATTTATCGATGCGGAAAAGCAAGTGCAATTCATAAAAGAAAAGTGCATTGAATAGGATTTGAACCAACATGTTGTATCGCTGATCAAGGAGCTCAATTAATTTTCCAAGTTTTCTAATTTTTTGGAATGATTTAATATCATTACTCGCTAGCTTTTGTTTGATCTCATTCAATTTTTCCGATTGCCAATCTTCAGATTCAAACTCTTCAATGATTTTTGCATAAATCTTAAGCATGTCTGCACGTTTAGAGGTGCTGTTATGAGCAATGCCTACCTTCTTGAAATTAAAGTAGTGAATTGCGATGCTAATCATCAGCAAAATCAAAATTGGAATGGAAGAACCTATCATTGCATAAACTAGTGCTGGAAGCGACAGAAATGGTAAAATGGAGATGGCAAGCAATAATTTTCTATTGCCATGAAAAGGGGATGGCATTTTGCCCCATTTACTTACAAAATCTGGATCATCTGCTTTTAGTTTTCGTTGTAAACCGTATTGTATGATATTCTGGCGCCAATCTATTTTATTGCTTAACTCTTGAATGGCTTTTTGTCTTTGGGCAATGGTGTTGTTGTTGGCTGGAGCAGATAAGTAGGAGGACAAACAGTCATTTCCGCTCTTGCTTACGCAACGATTAATCAATTGGTAAATGGAGTGTTCACCAAACATGTCCAAATCGGAACTGTAAGGATGGTTATGTATTTCGTACTCCTTGCCATTGTTATAGAGATTACTATGCCTTGTTTCCAGGCAATTCAATTCATTTTCATTGATTTCAATCAATTTCAGAAGCCTCTTGATGTTTTTCTCATTTCTGCTGTATTTACGAACAAAATAGGCCAGCGCTCCAATTAAAATGACAGCAACAAAAATAGCTGCAGGCATTGAATAGGGAAGAATGACATAAAAAAGAACAAAAGCTCCAACTGCACTAAACAATCTAATTGCTGAATATTTGCGGTTTGCTTTTTTTAACAGCTGAACTTCCTCTTTAAAATTCTGTATGCGTTTTGAATAAAAATCAAGATTCATAGGTGTAATTTTGCTTCTATCTTAGGTTAATTGATATTGAAAAGCTAAAACTACGAAATCTACTCTTACAATGAGTAATTATTGAATTTAAAAGAAGGCTTATAACAAACAAAAACCTTTGAGTTGTAATTATCTCAAAGGTTTAAGCTGTGTAAAAAAAGGTAATAACAAATCTTCTGTGAGAAGAAGCAAAGCAATTATATTACTTGTCTTTTCGTAGAAAGATGTCACCACTTATCGTTTTTAGGAAAATTTCCTCTCCGCCACCATTTAATGATGCCGTGAATTTACCGTTGTGATAATGTTTTAATTCTCCCTTGTCTTTTGTATTCAAATCAAAATCGGTATACATTTCACCAGTAACTGTATTAAGAACCAGATGTGCTTGTTGCTTGCTTGGTAGACTCAAGTCAATGAATCCACTAATGGTTTCTATCTCCATTTTGTTCTGTAAGCCAACAATGTTTATGTTACCACTAATGGTATTGATTGATAATCTGGCATCTCGAGGTAGTTTTACTTCAAAGAAAAGCTCCATGTCAATGGAATTGGTTGTAATGGTTTCTGTTTTCCCATCTTTGTTCTGTTCTCTCTGAATGATTGTGGTTCTGTGTAAATCTTCCATGTTTTCAATCTCCGATTCGATTTCGATGCCTTTAGAAAATGAGTTTACATTAAATCGAAAAGCATCATTATCCTCATTATCATTGATATTAACAGAGGCTTTTACATACACTTCGTTTTTATCCCAGGTCGAAATTTTAATGTCATCAGCAAATTTAAACTCCAAAGAGACTTTCTCTTCTGATGAGATCTTTACAGATTTTTCAACAATTTTCTGTCCATTAGCAAACATTGTCCCCAATAAGAGTAGTAATGTGATATAAATTGATTTTTTCATATTTCTGATGTTTTGAAACTGTTAACAAAAGGGCACAAAAAAGGCTGCCAGGGGAAAAATGATTTTCTTAAGCATAACTCTCTTTAATTTGCAAGAGTTAGAATGAAACAAGGGTCCGAAGCAGCCTGTTGGCTCTATTTTTTTCTAAGGTAAATGTTGTTGTTGATGGTTTTTACTTTAAAGTTTACACCACCACCATTAATTTGGGCTTTAATTTTATTGCCACCACCAACATACGAAAGACCTTTCTTTTCTTTTTCGTCAACTTTAATGTCAAAATCGGTATAGAATTCGCCATTAATGCTACTCAATGCTATATTGGCCGGCGTATTGGAAGGCATTTTAATGTCGACCGTTCCATTAATTGCGGAGATAGAAATAGGGCTTTCCTGGTTTATTCTATTAAAGTTGATGTCCACATCACCATTGATCAAATCAAGGATTACAGGACCAGTAACTTCATCAAGCTTGACACTTGGCATTAAGGTATTGATTTCTATTTCTGAGCTGAAATTATTAATCTCAATGGTTTTTGATGAAGCAAATGGACTTTTGCAGTTAATTTTAAGGTTTATGCCTTTAGGGATTTTAAAGAAGTAATATTTGTGCTGAGTAACTTTACCTAATCCCGTTAAGGTAAGAATTGATCCTTCTTTTGAAGAGTTGATTCCTATATTGGTATTGTCATCTAGTCCACTACCATAAATTGGTTTTAAGCCTTTGGCTCGTGCTGGAATTTTTTTCTCATAATTCGTCTCGATGATCAATTTTGAACCAGTGTGTTCTTCAACTTTAATCTCGCCAAGAAGATTTTCAATGCAAATTTGATCACCTTGTCTAACTGCCAATTCATAATTTTGAGCTTTAAGGTTTAATGCTCCTGTAATCAGGATGCAGATAATTAGGAGTCTATTCAGTGTATTCATTATTCGATGTTTTAAAAATTGATATTAATTGAGCTGCCGGCATATTGTATTTCAAAATCTATTCTAAACAAAAACTTTAATTCCTTCTTTGGCCATTTCTTTAACTACCGGAAGGTTGTTGTCTTCCTTTAAAATCTCCTCCAGTAAAATTTTAGCCCTGTTTTCTTGAATATCGATGAGTATATTGATTAAAGTGATTTGAATAGAAGGTTCTTTTTGATTTTTTAAGGCTTCGAGATAGGCATTTCTAACCAAGGGATGCTGTGCGAATTTGGTAAGTGCATTTGCTGCTGCCATCCTAACATTTACATTGGCATCGCTTTGCAAGGTTTGTACCAATACAGACAAAACTTTATCATCTGCTACAGCTTGCTTCTCCAAAATGTTTACAGCCTTTAATCTCTGACTACTGGTTGGTTGTTTTAAAGTAGCCATCGTTAAATTTTGCTTCATGTTATTCAAATCCGATTGCAAACTTGCAATTATCATGTTTTGATCATTGGTAGAGGGTGAGTTTTTACCCAATAAAAACCCAATTCCAAAAATGATAAAAATAGCTGCTGCATACTTCAGAAATTCACCAAACTTATAATTGTTTTGTTTTTGATCTTTAAATTGAATCGATTCTTGGCGCAGATTTTCTTTCTCCTCTTCTAATATTTGGTTGAAATTCACACTTAAATTAGCGCTTGGTTGTTCATCTTCAATATCATTTATCGTATGCAAAAATTGTTTGGCAAGTTGGTATTCATTCCTACAATTTTCACAAGTGGTAAGATGTTTCTCAACTTCATTTGTTTGTTCCTGATTCAAATTGTTCTCTAGGAATTCTATTAGAAGGTCTTGTATGTATTTGCAATTCATTCTTGTTTAATTTAAGCCAGTTTAAAATAAAGTTCTCTTAGTTTGTTTATGGCCCTATGGGCTTTTACTTTTACAGCTGTTTCGCTTAGACCTGTTATTTCGGCTATTTCTCGGTATTTTAAACCTTGAAATCGACTGAGCTCTATGATCTCTTTTTGATCTGTTTGTAATCCGTCCATCGCCTCATATAAGATTCTCTTTCTGGATTCCTTTTCCATTTCTTCTATGGCCGAATCGGTTTCATATTCGATTTTTTCAGGTTCACTAAAGTCTGAAATCACTAATTTATTATCCCGATAATAATTCGCATGAACATTTCTTGCAATCTGATACATCCACGATCGGAATTTGTGTTGTTCATTATAAGTCTTTCGATAGGTCAATATTCTTCGAAATACCGACTGTACAAGATCTTCACTAATAGATTGGTTCTTTGTCAATCTCAGAAAGAAATTATAAAGTCTTATATGGTACTTATCGAACAAGGGTGATAATGCATTCAATTCACCAGATCTTACCAAAATCATTAATTGTTCGTCATCTCTGTTTTTCACAATAAAATTAATTGCTAGCGTGTTTTGTTCTTTCTTCTGTATTGGTTACCCGGGAATATGGGAATGGTTACAAGGCAAGTTAAAATTTTCTTGTAAAAAATTATGAACGTAGGTATAGTTAACTTTATAAAAGTTTGATTATTTGTGAAATAGGATAGTATACTTAGCAGATAATAAATTGTTAAAATGTATTGATAGCTTTTTTATACGTCTCCAGAGCTCTATTTCTCGCAAATTTGTGATCAATCATTGGTTCAGGGTAGGAGTCTGTACCCAATTCAGGAACCCATTTTCTGATGTACTCAAAATTAGGATCGAATTTCTTTTGTTGTTCAATGGGATTAAATACTCTAAAATAGGGAGCTGCATCACAGCCGCATCCGGCTACCCATTGCCAATTGCCATTATTGGCAGCTTGATCGTAATCAAGCAAATGATTGGCAAAATATGCTTCACCCCAACGCCAATCTATTAATAGGTCTTTAACCAAAAAACTGGCAACAATCATTCTAACGCGATTGTGCATGTTGCCTGTAGCCTTTAATTCTCTCATGCCGGCATCTACAATAGGAAAGCCTGTTTTGCCATTTGTCCATAGTTCAAACTCTTCTTCATTATTCAGCCACTGAATATTGTTGTAAGCCGATTTAAAGCATTCGCTTTCAACTTTTGGGAAGTTGACTAAGATCTGCATGAAAAATTCTCGCCAAATCAGTTCATTTAAGAATTGGTCATCACCTTTTAACGCTTCTTGCACTGCATGGCGAATACTAATGGTGCCAAAACGAAGATGTACACCTAAATTTGACGTGGCTTGTAAGGCTGGGAAATTTCTTCTAGAATCATAATGGTTGAGCATGTCCGCAGATAAATTAATGGCTGGGATCTTAATCGAAGATTTACTGAATCCAATCTCCGATAAAGATGGTATTTCTCTAAATTCAACTTGAGCAATATTCGAGGAATTTAGTTCATATGAATAGGGTAGGTGTTCCTTTGAATTGAATTCAGATCGCCATTTCTTCATGTATGGAGTATAAACCGTGTAAGGGTTTCCATCTTTTTTAAGGATTTCTCGCTCTTCAAATATCACTTGATCTTTAAAAAGTTGAAATTTTGCTTGTTGAGATTCACAAATATCTTTGCAGTTCATGTCTCTGAATATAGCGAATGGTTCGTAATCCTTATTAGTATAGATCTTCGCTACTGGATATTCCTTTATCACTTGTAATAGACATTCCTGTACTTGACCATGTTTTACGATTAAGGAAGATCCAAATTGTGAGAGTTGTTGGTTGATTCTTTGAAGTTCGGTGTGAATGAAAGTTACTCTAGCATCATTTCTGTTTTCCAATTGATCTAGAATTTCTGTATCAAAATTGAAATAGAATAAAAGCTTGTATTTCGATTGTAAGGCATGATATATCGCTGCATTATCTTGTAATCTTAAATCTCTTCTAAGCCAAATTAAAGCGTATTTGTCCATCATCTTCATTTATTGTTTTTTCTTAATACAATATAAACCAGAAAATGTTCAATGATAAATATAAAATGGACAAAAAATGCCCGAATGATCTAAATTTCATTCGGGCATGGCATTTAATTTCTTATCTGACCATCACCAGTAATAATCCATTTGTAAGAGCATAACTCCTCCAAAGCCATTGGTCCTCTCGCATGAAGTTTCTGTGTACTGATACCAATTTCAGCTCCCAATCCAAATTGTGCACCATCAGTAAATGCAGTTGAAGTGTTGGAATAAATGGCTGCAGCATCAACCATTGAATAAAAGGCTTTTATGGTTTCTTTGTTCTCACTAATTATTGCTTCGCTATGCTTTGAACTGTATTTGTAAATGTGATTAAGTGCAGACTCAAAATCATTTACTGTTTTGATTGACATTTTATGACTTAGGTATTCTGTTCCATAAGACTCCTCACTTGCCTGAATCAAAAGTTGATTAGGATATGAACCTTTTAGAACTTCAAAGGAGTCTTGGTCAGCATAGATTTCTACATTTTTATCGTTTAAATGATTTACAAGTTCAGGAAGATCATTTAATCTATCAGAATGAATAATGAGGCAGTCGAGTGCATTACAAACGCTTACACGCCTTGTTTTGGCGTTGTAAATAATGTTTTTCCCTTTTTCAAGGTCTCCATCTTTGTCAAAATAGGTATGTACAATGCCAGCACCAGTTTCAATTACCGGAATTTTAGAATTTTCACGAACCGAGTTGATTAAATTCTGTGATCCGCGTGGGATCAGAACGTCTACAAATCCTTGTGCATTCATTAACTCTACTGCCGCTTCTCGTTCTGGTGACAGCAACTGAATAATTTCAGGATCCACCTTTTCTTCTTCCAATGTGTTTTTGATGATCTTCACAATGGCCTGATTAGAGTGCATGGCATCGCTTCCGCCTTTTAAAATACAAGCATTTCCCGATTTTAAGCAAAGCGCAAAAACATCAATGGTTACATTTGGTCGCGCTTCATAAATAACGCCAACAATGCCCAATGCTACGCTCATCTTTTCAATCAACAAACCATTTTCGAGCTTTTTTTCAGATAATTTGCGTCCTAATGGAGAATCTAATCTGGCAACATTTTTTACACCGCCTGCAATCCCAATTATTCTCTCATGATTTAGTAACAATCGATCATATTTTGGATCTTCGGCTGACATTCGTTCTAAATCCTTTTGGTTTGCTGCTAAAATAGCAGAGCTGGAATCAACAATTGCTATGGATAGTTTTAATAGAATTTCATCAATCTTTTGGGTAGATAAAAGAGGCATTTTTCTGGATGCTTCTTTGATTTTATGGAATTGTTCTTTGGTATTCATGGTATTTGAATTTAAATGTAAGATAAAGATATGTAATCATCAGTAAATTAATTGTTAATATAAGAATAGGTAGTCGTAGTGAACCAATGGTTTGGCTCCACTTTTTCCCATGTGAAGTTCTGCTTTGGTTTTGCTGTAGGAAGTTTTGCCTAATCCTAAAACTTTGCCTTTCTCATTCATGATTTTTACAATATCTCCTTTTTCAAAATTTCCATTAATATCAGTTACACCAATAGGTAACAAACTTGTGGCATTATTTGAATTTAAAGCCTCTTCAGCGCCATGGTTGATAATTACATGTGCTTTTTCGAATCCATCAGATCCGGCAAGCCATTGCTTTACCGTTGATGCTTTTTTATAGGCTGTAAATTCGGTGTGATCCACATTTTCATGATCTGCTATTAAATCAAGAACAATATTATCCTTTGAACCATTGGCAATGTGTACAGGTATACCTGATTTGGCTATTCTTCCGGCAATACTACATTTGGTAAGCATCCCACCACGTCCGAAATTTGATTTTTTGGTGGTGATATACTGTTTTAAGCGATTGATATCTCCATTGATGGTTCTTAGCAATTTTGCATTAGGATCTTCTGGATTTCCTGTATAGATCCCATTAATATTGCTTAACAGATAAAGTGCTTTACAGTCCATCATCGATGCGATAAGACCGGAAAGCTCATCGTTATCGGTAAACATTAGCGCGGTAACCGAAACCGCATCATTTTCATTGATTACAGGCAAAATATCATTGGCCAGGAGGGAACTGATGCAATTTTTCATGTTCAGATAATGCTCCCTGGTTCTAAAATCCTGTTTTGTTACCAATACCTGTGCACATTGTAGATTATACTCTTTTAAGTATTTTGAATAAATGTTTAGCAATTCAACTTGCCCAACCGATGACCATACCTGGCGTGCTGATATGGTATCTGTTTTTTGATTCAGGTTGATTTTACTTCTACCAACTGCTACAGCACCTGATGATACAAGAATGCACTGATATCCCAACTTCTTTAATTCTGATATCTGAAATACAATGTTTTTAATTCTTTGTTTGTCGATTTGGCCCGTACTTTTGGTAAGTACGTTAGAGCCTATTTTGATGCAAATTCGCTTCATGAAACTTGATTTTCTTTGGTGTACGAAACTACATCTTGCTGCCCAAATATTGGTGCAAGATGAAAATGATTGTATTGCATGTTTTTCTATATGCGAAAAATGCAATAAATGCTTGTATGCTTTATGAATAGTGATTTACTACTTAAAGCAATACTTTAATTAGTAAGAAATTATCGTACCCACATGGGAAAGCGAAAAGAATTGGGTGATTTAGGGAAAAGAGGGGCAATGAAAGAGTTGAATGTACCAGAGAATGATACAAGCAAATCAGCTTTTTTGTGTAATAATCTTAAGTCTTTCATAATGGAATTCATTTGGTTATTAAGTTTCCCCCTAATAAAACCAAGTCAAATATAAACATTCTTTTGGGATTTAATTCATTGCAAACAAGATTATTGAGAGTGTGTAGTCTGTCGAAAACTTCCGAGATTAATATTTGAATTGAAAAGCTTTTATGATTGAGCTGTGTAATGTGTAGAAAATAAATGATATATGACTGTTTTGTATTTGAAATTATAATGTTTGTTAAAATTTTTCAAATAAGATTTTTTCAGCCCTGATTTTGTATGTTCAATTCTTATCTTTGTTTGAGAAATTATTAAATCACGATATATTATGAGTAAAAATCCTTTATTAGAAGAATTTTCAACACCATACCAATCTGTTCCATTCGATAAAATTGAATTGGAGCATTACATGCCAGCCTTTAAGCAAAGTATCGAAAATGCCAGAACGGAAATTAATGCGATAGCCAATTCTACTGAAGAACCAACTTTTAAAAATACCATTGAGGGTCTTGAATATTCGGGGCAGCAACTGGATAGAATAGGCTCGGTTTTCTTCAATTTAAATCATGCCCACACCAATGATGAAATGCAGGCTATGGCGCGTGAAATATCACCTATGCTTACCGAATTTTCAAATGATATTATCATGAATGAGAAACTCTTTAAAAGAGTGAAGCAGGTGTACGAAAAAAGAGATGAGTTTGATTTAAATGTAGAACAAACTAAGCTTTTAACAGATAGATACAAGTCTTTTGTTAGATCAGGTGCTGATTTGGATGAAGAGAAGAAAGGGAAAATCAGAGAAATCTCGAAAGAACTTTCAAAATTAACCTTGCAATTTGGCGAGAATGTTTTGGCAGCAACCAATAATTTTGAACTTCATTTAACGAAAGAGGAGGATGTTGCAGGCCTGCCTGAAGGAATTCTTGAAGCTGCATCGGCTTTAGCCAAGGAAAAAGAGAAAGAAGGATGGATCTTTAACCTTCAATTTCCTAGCTATGTTCCTTTTATGCAATACGCCGATAAGCGCGAATTGCGTGAGAAAATGTTCAAGGCCTATTCTTCGCGATGTTTTAACGATAAATTCGACAATCAAAAGATCATTCATCGCATTGTGGAATTGCGTTTGGCAAAGGTTCACCTATTAGGTTACGAAACCTATTCGGATTACGTGTTGGAGGAAAGAATGGCAAAATCGGCAGACAATGTAATCAAATTCTTAAATGAACTTTTGGATGCATCAATGCCAAAAGCGCAAGAGGAATTTAAGGAGTTGCATGAATATGCAAAATCGCTTGGGGCAGATTTCGATTTGCAAAGATGGGATTGGGCCTACTATGCTGAAAAGTTAAAGACCGAGAAATTTGATATTAACGATGAAATCACTCGTCCTTACTTCGAGTTGGAGAGGGTGAAAAAGGGAATTTTCGATTTGGCTACAAAATTGTATGGCATTCAGTTCAAGTTGAATACTGATATCCCTAAATATCACGAAGAAGTGGATGTATACGAAGTGTCAGATCAAGAAGGAAACTTTTTATCGCTATTTTATGCCGATTTCCACCCAAGAAGCACCAAACAAGGTGGTGCATGGATGACTTCCTTTGTAGATCAGTACATGAAGGAAAATAAGGATTACAGACCACACATTTCAATTGTATGTAACTTTACTCGTCCGACCGAAACCAAACCATCTTTATTGACTTTTAATGAGGTAACCACTTTCTTGCACGAGTTTGGTCATGCATTACACGGTATGCTTTCGAAATGTACCTACAGTGCTTTGTCGGGAACCAATGTGTATCGTGATTTTGTAGAGTTGCCATCGCAGTTTATGGAGAACTTTGCTTTCCGTAAAGAATGGTTGGACGAAGTTGCAGCGCATTATAAAACAGGAGAGAAAATTCCTCAGGAACTGATTCAGAAAATTATTGATAGCAGCAATTTCTTAAGTGGATATGGCTTTGTTCGCCAAATAAGCTTTGGTTTAAATGATATGGCTTGGCATAGTGTAAAAGAGCCAATTACGAATCCAGTGGGAGAGTTCGAAGACCAGGCAATGGCCTCAACTGAATTATTCTCTAAAGTGAACGGAAGCTGCATGAGTACCTCATTTTCACACATTTTTGCAGGTGGTTATGCTGCTGGATACTACGGTTACAAATGGGCTGAAGTGTTGGATGCTGATGCTTTCGAGGCATTTAAAGAGAATGGCATTTACGATAAGGCAACAGCCGATGCTTTCAGAGAAAATGTTTTGGAAAAGGGCGGAAGCGATCATCCGATGAATTTGTACCTGAAATTCCGCGGAAAAGAACCATCGATCGATCCTCTATTGAAGCGCAGTGGTTTGAAGTAGAGTAGATTAAAAAACTGTAATGATAATCTTAAATCGTCACTCTATTAGTTATAGACTGGCGATTTTTCTTTGCCAGCAAAAGCTTATATTTGTTATCAAATAAGATTCGACTATGACCAAAGATTGTTGCAACTCAAAAATCATCAATTACGAGGGAAAGAAGTTTGTTTGTTCTCTGGCCTTTACTTTACAATTGATAGGTGATAAGTACAAATCGCTTATTTTGTTTCACTTGAAAGATGGTGAAATGCGTTCAGGTGAGTTACAAAAAAGCATTCATGGTATCTCTAATCGTATGTTTACCTTCTCGATAAGGGCTTTGGAGCGTGATGGTTTGGTAAGTAGGGAGGTTTACCCTGAAGTGCCACCAAAAGTCGTGTATGGATTAACTGAGGCGGGAAAAAGCATTATCCCCATCATTCTTGAACTGGATCAATGGGGACAAAATTTTGCGAAAGAGAATTACTTGTACGCTCCTGGTGAATAATGAAGTTCGTAGGAGTGGGAATAGATTTCGAATACTACTCCGAATGGATCTTCTACATAACACATACGGTATGGTTTATCACCTGGATAATATTCGCGAATAGGCATACGCTGTTTTCCTCCATGTTCAACGATTTTTTGAACCAATTCTTCTACATCCGGATCCTGAACCGAGAAATGAAACAATCCAGTTTGGAATGGATTGAATTCCGGAGCTTTTGGTTGACTTTCTTTGAATTCGAATAGTTCAATTCCAATGCGATCGCCTGTTGAAAGGTGCGCAATGCGGAAACTGTTCCATCCTTTGCCAAATACATCGATACACATTTGTCCAATTGCTGTCTCATTTTCTTCCAAGACTTCGGTTGGAGGCATAATTACATAAAAACCCATTACTTCGGTGTAGAATTTCACTGCCTTGTCCAAATCAGGCACTGTAATCCCAATATGGGAAAAGCTCTTTGGATAAACTTTTTGATCTTTCATCTCTGTTGTTTTAGTTTGTGCATCAAGCGAAAAACAAAGGCTGATGCTCATTAGTAAAATTAAAATTGCTCTCATCATTCTTGTTTGAAATACGCTGCAATGTTAGAGCTAAAGAGGAAAGAAATCAATATCGCACAGAGCTGAAATATGGTTACATGGATGTGTAGTATGTTGAATATCAACAAGTGTGGTGGTTGTTAATGATTTGTTAATCGCAAAAAAGCTGACAATTATAAATTGACAGCTTCTTCTATAACAATGATATGCCTTTACCTCACAAAATTGGTAAGTATTTTTCTTTCTTGTTCAGGTGCTTCTACTGTTTCTTTTCCATTTTTCATTACTTCCATTAGGTAAGCCATATTTTTACCCAATACCCTCATGATTTGAACCCCTTCTTCATCCTGATGAACTTGACCCGGCATTAATCCATGAATCACATTCCAATAGTTCGATGTTGGGATCATCATTTCCGAATAAGTCAGGTAATTGTTCAATTCATTAAAAACAGGTAATCCACCTGAACGACGAACGGCTGCGACTGAAGCACCTACTTTATGACGGAACAATGATCCGTTAGCACCAGCTACATAAAATGCACGATCGAGGAAGGATTTCATTCCGGCACTTAATGATGAATAGTGTACTGGAGAACCAAGAATAATCCCATCGGCCTCCTTCATTTTCTGAATCCAAATATTCACATCATCATTTTTGATGACACACTTTTCATCTCTATTTTTAAAGCACATATTACAGGCCGTACATGCTTTTACATTTTTTATACCAACGTTTACAATTTCGGTCTCGATACCTTTTTCTTCCAACTGTTCACACACTAATTTTAATGCATGATAGGTGTTGCCTTCTTTTTTTGGGCTACCATTAAATGCGACTACTTTCATTTGCTTGTGTTTTTTTGATTGATAATGCAAAGGTAAGCTTGCAATTGTTTAGCTTGTTTTAATGAGATGTTAAAAAATTACCTGGAGGTTTAATTACCCTCAATTTCGGCAATATTTGCCAGTGCATTATCGCGAAGTGGTTTGTATTTAAAATACCAAATTATTAGACCTATGATGATTGCAAGCGTAAAAACCGAAAAGAAAACAATTTGAGATTCAATAGTATTAAATAATGGTTGAGATCTGAGATTAAAACTGGCATTCATTAAAAAAACAGCAAGAAATATCAGGATGCTCTTTTTTCGGAATGGATGATACCTTTCTGCTGCTTGCTTTAACATGAGAAGGGTAGGCAGCGAGTAATCAACATTTTTGTATTCTTTTTGGTAGCTTCCAAATACTAGTGCAAATATTAAAAATGCTGCTACAAGGAGCAGTCCTGCAATCAAATCAGTAAGTTCTTTTGTGTCAAAATAGTGTATAAAGGCAATGATCGTGTAAAGTGGGATGAAAATCCAATAAACAATCTTCATTCGTTTGCATAGGTTAGAATAATTGCTATCCTCCTTTTTAAGTTTTCCTAATAATTGATCCAGATTAACTTTTTCGTTCTTTGCTTTATTTAAGTTCATGCTTACCTCCTGTTAATTTGTTTTTTAATTGTGTTTTAATGCGGTGAATTTTCACCTTCACATTGGGTTCATTAATGCCGATCACATCTGCAATTTCTCTCATGCTTAATCCTTCAAGCATAAGAGATATTAAGGCTTTGTCAATCACAGAAAGCATATTTAGTTCATTTTGAAGTTGGTTGAATTGCTTTTCTTCTTTTCGCTTGATTTCCAAATCTTCATTGTCCAGAATAGAACTTAGATTTTGCGTATCGGTGTTTATTATTAGCTGCATTTCTCTGTAGCTTTTGCCTGTAAAGCTTAGCGATGTGTTAACAGCTACACGATAAACCCATGTGCTAATTGCCGATTTTCCTTTAAATTGATCCAAACTCTTCCAGATATTAATCAGTACTTCCTGATACATATCTTTTTGATCTTCGGCATTCGAATTATAGTAACGACATATCCGCTGTATTCGATCACTATTATCCGATAGAATTTGATTAAATAGATCTTCTTTTTTCAATGTGAGTGTGTTTTGTTCTTTATCTATTTAGTAAGGGAGGAGTATGATTAGTTACACTTTTTTTTTGATTTTTTTACTTATAAAATCTCAAAGCCATTATAAGTCTCAAATTTCCAGATCTCTACTACTTTCCCAATTTGCAGTTCATAAGGTTTATAATTTCTGTTTGAAGAAACCAATAGGAGAGATTGATTTTTCTCAAGTTGCTTGTATACCACTTTAAATACGATACCATCCTCCTGGGTAACAATAATGCAAGGCGTGCCGTCTTTAATCGTTTCCCAGTTTTGAATATAAGATGCCGTTACCCACGATCCTTCGGGAATGGGAAGCATGGAATCTCCTTCAATTTGAAAAGTTCTGTAGGTCTTATTTTTGGGCAAGAATGGGAGAGAGAATTTTGGTAGTGATTCTATAAAATCCAAATCGCCATAGCTATTTGTATAGCCAGCTTGTGCTTTTAAGGGAACCATTTCTATATTTTCTTCTCCATCCTGATTTACCGATATGGTAAGCAAACGAAGTTTTTTGCCAGTTACATCAATGTCAAATCCATCTTCGATCTGTGAAAGCTGAAATTCCGATAATTCCTGCAGGTTATACCTTATTAAAGCATCAATGGAAACATTAAAGTATTCAGCGAATTTCACCAGTACTTTAAAAGGTGGTTGAACGCTTTTTTCATAGCCAGCTAGTGTGGTTCTTGTAATCTCCAATTGTTCAGCCAAATCGGCTTGCGATTTTCTTCTTCTCTTGCGAAGGAACTTGATATTATCTGCAAAAAACATGCTTTTTTCTTTCAAAGATAAGGAGAATAGACTAAATTATTGACAGGATTATGACGAAAATATCGACATCTAATGAAAAGGACAATATTGCATATGGATTTAGACACATTTTTTGTGTCGTGTGAGAGGTTGTTGGACAGTAGATTGGAAAATCGACCGGTCTTGATAGGGGGAACATCAGATAGAGGAGTGGTAGCCGCTTGTTCTTATGAAGCTCGTGCATATGGCATCCATTCTGCCATGCCCATGAAAATGGCGCGCATGCTTTGCCCGGAAGCTGTTGTGATTAGGGGGAATAGTGGAACTTACAGCGAATATTCCGATCATGTAACAGAAATCATTAAGGAGCGTTCGCCTTTGTTCGAAAAATCATCGATTGATGAATTTTATATGGACATAACAGGAATGGATCGCTTTGTAAAGGAAAGTTACATGTGGTCAAAGGAACTGAGAGAAAAGATCATGAAGGAGACTCGTTTACCCATTTCCTTTGGTTTATCTACCAGCAAAACGGTTTCTAAAGTGGGAACAGGTGAGGCCAAGCCCAATAATCATATCAATATAGAATCAGGATATGAAGTTCCATTTTTGGCTCCACTTTCCATTAAAAAGATTCCTATGGTAGGCGATAAAACTTACCACAAGTTGCGAAGTATGGGAATAGAAAAAGTACGAACTGTACAAGAAATGCCTATGGAGCTAATGGAACGCGTACTGGGGAAAAATGGGCAAGTGATTTGGAAAAAAGCACAGGGGATTGATAATACTCCAGTGATTGCCTGGAGTGAGAGAAAATCCATATCTACAGAACGAACTTTTGAGCGAGATACTACTGATGTAGTGAAAATGCGTAGTATTTTGGTTGCAATGGCTGAAAACTTGGCTTATCAGCTGCGAAATGGAAACAAACTAACTGCTTGCGTGACGCTTAAGATTCGCTATTCCGATTTTCAGACTTACACCAAACAGAAGCGAATTCCCTACACATCGCTCGATCACACACTAATCGCTACAGTGCTCGACCTGTTTGATAGAATGTATGAACGTCGGGTTTTGATTCGGCTCATTGGAGTTCGATTTAGCAATTTGGTGGGAGGAACTTACCAAATTCGTTTGTTCGAAGATTCTGAAAAGCTCATTAAGTTGTATCAGAAAATGGACTACTTGCGGAATAGATATGGAAAAAATGCAGTGAAACGAGCCATAGGAATGGATGTAAAAACCATTGGAGGAATGAATCCTTTTAACGGACAAGCTCCAATTATTCCTGCTCACCGTAGACGATAAAACAGTTAGTAATTAATAATTAACAATGAGTAATAGTATAGATAATTGATCATTACTAATTGTTAATTCTTCATTGTATAGCATGTTATTAAATTGCCATTCATATTACAGTTTTAAGTACGGAACTCTTTCTGTAGAGGAGGTTTTAAAGGAAAGCCAAGCGGGAGGACACAATACCATTGTATTGACTGATATTAATAATACAGCCGTGAGTCTCGATTTTGTACGGCAGGCAAAGGTATTTAATGTACGACCGCTTGTTGGAGCAGATATCAGGAATAGAGCGAAACAGCAGTATGTCTTACTGGCCAAAAATGCTAGCGGATTTCGGGAAATTAATGAGTTTTTGTCAGGAAACCTGCATGCCAGTAAGGTATTTGAATCAGAAGCTCCTGATTTGAATGAAGTTTTTGTGATCTATCCATTTCAAAGCCAGTATAGATATCTAAAAGCAAATGAATGCATTGGAATCAGACCACAGGATTTACCTTATTTGCCTTTTTCTGAATGGAAGAATCGCCTAGATAAGCTGGTAATTCTACAAACAGCAAGCTTTCGCAACAAAAAAGATTACAATATTCACCGACTGTTGCGGGCTATTGATAGAAACACACTACTAAGTAAGCTTTCGAAAGAAGAACAGGCGAGTTTTGAAGATAGATATAGAAGTAAGTCTGAACTGTTGGAATTGTATAAAGATTATCCTGAAATTATTGAGAATACAAAAAACTTGTTAGCTGCTTGCTGCATGGACTTTGTGTTTGGAACAAATAAGAATAAACAGGTTTTTCAGCATTCAAAAGAAGAGGATTTTACTTTGCTAAAGCAGAAAGTTTTTGAAGGATTACCTTACCGATACAAAGAGGTGACAGATGAAATTTTAGATCGCTTAAACAAGGAATTAAAAGTGATTTACAAGCTCGGATTTTGCTCCTACTTCCTGATTAATTGGGATCTGGTTCGTTATGCACAAAGCAAAGGATATTACCATGTTGGACGAGGAAGCGGAGCTAATAGTTTGGTTGCTTACTTATTGAAAATCACGAATGTTGATCCAGTTGACTTAGACCTTTACTTTGAGCGCTTCATCAATCCGTTCCGATCATCACCTCCCGATTTTGATATCGATTTTTCATGGACAGATCGGGATGATGTAACACGTTATTTGTTTGACAAATATGGCTGGGATCATGTTGCTTTGCTGGGAAACTTCATCACTTTTAGTCATAAGTCGGCTTTTCGAGAAATTGGCAAAGTGTTTGGTTTGCCCGATGAAGAAATCAGTCGTTTGCAGAAAAATCCCAATCCAGCACAAGCTGATGAGTATGGAAAGTGGGTGATTCGATACAGTCAATATATAAGTGGTTTCCCAAGTCACAACAGCATACATTCTAGTGGAATTTTAATTTCAGATGAGCCCATTAATAACTATTCGGCTACCGAGTTATTGCCAAAAGGTTTTCCTTCAACTCAGTTTGATATGTATATAGCGGAAGATTTGGGCTTGCATAAATTTGATATTCTGAGTCAGCGAGGACTTGGAAAAATTAAGGATACCTTGGAGATCATCAAACAAAACCATGGGGTTGATATTGACATTAACGATACCAAATTGTTCATGGAGGATATCCGCGTGAAGCGCATGTTGAAAAAAGGACAAGCTATTGGTTGCTTTTATGTGGAATCGCCTGCCATGCGCATGCTTTTAACCAAATTGAAAGCAGAAGATTACAAACGCCTGGTTGCAGCCAGTTCCATTATTCGTCCGGGAGTGGCCAAAAGTGGAATGATGCGAGAATACATTATTCGCTTTCAGAATAAGGAAAGGAGAGAACAGGCACAACGCAACTTGCCTGAGTTGTATAATATACTTGAGGAAACTTATGGAGTAATGGTTTACCAGGAAGATGTAATTAAGGTGGCTCATTATTTTGCCGATCTAAGTTTAGATGAAGCAGATGTCTTGCGCAGAGGAATGTCGTGGAAATTTAAACAGCGAAACGAATTTGCAAAGGTGAGAGATAAATTTTTCTCCAATTGTAAAGCAAAAGGATATGCTGATGCAGTGGTGAGCGATATTTGGAGGCAAATAGAGAGTTTTGCCAATTATGCTTTTGCAAAGGGGCATTCGGCCAGTTATGCAGTAGAGAGTTTTCAGGCACTTTATTTAAAAGCATATTATCCTTTGGAATACATGGTAGCCACCTTAAATAATGGAGGAGGATTTTATGCTGCACAACTCTATCTGCACGAAGCGGTAATGCATGGAGCCAGAGTAGAAATGCCTTGTGTAAACCAGAGTTCATGGAAAAATATTATCGATAGAAATACCATTTGGCTGGGATTTTATCTCTTAAGAGATTTGGAACACTCAACAGGCAAAAAATTGATTGAAGAACGCAAGGAGCATGGCAATTTTAAAAACTTGCGCGATTTCGTAAAGCGTTTTCCAATCAGTTTGGAGCAATTGATAATATTAATACGTATTGGAGCTTTTCGATTTACAGGAAAAGGAAAGAAAGAGTTATTGTGGGATGCCCATTTTTTATTAGGGCATAACAAGAAGAACAAACCAGAGAGAACACTTTTTCAGGCAGAGGTAAAGGAATTTGAGTTGCCTGAATTGTGGAAACACAAGCTTGAAGATGCATTTGACGAGTTGGAATTATTAGGATTATCAGTTCAATCACCATTTCGGTTGGTAAAAGGTGATTTGCCTTCCGCCCTAAAAGCTTGTCATTTGCCTCGTTTAATCAATCGCTACATCAGAATTGTTGGTTTTTTAATTCATCGCAAGCCTACAAAAGCCAATAATGGTAAAATTATGTATTTCGGAACTTGGATAGATTTAGATGGACATTGGTTAGATACTGTGCATTTTCCTCCTGTTGCTAAAGGATATCCATTTCGTGGACCTGGCTGTTATGTTATAGAAGGTAGGGTGATGGATGAATATGGGTTTCTAAGCATAGAAGTGAGTAAAATGGAGCGAATGCCAAATGTAGGTATCGATGATGTGGTTTTAGGTTGAAATCTCTCTTTTTGTGATATTTACATGTTCAGTAATTATTCAAATAACGCAAAATTTCGTGATGTGACAACTTGAAACATATATTTAGTATACATAATCGTAGTTTTATATTCTATTTTTTTTGTTCTATTACTATTTTAAAATCAGGAATAATACTTGTACTTGCCTATTCATAAGTGAAAATTTGACGTCTTTTTTAATCGATTTTTGAAAAACTGTTTAAAAAAATATGCCAAACTTTCTTTTAGTTCTGTTTTTCAGGTGTTTGTAAAAGCGAGAAAAAAGGGTAAAAACCTTGCAAATAAAATCGGCGAATCTATTTTTGTCGGCGAATTTTTATCACTTTAACAAACACTATTAAAATGGCTTTTATTACTAAAGAAAAGTTCTTGTCGAATGAATGGTTAACGGCATACACTTACCTGATTTTGGGTAGTATCATTTTTGCTGTTTCTGACATCTTATTTGTTGTACCTTACAAATTGGCTCCAGGTGGAGTTTATGGTATTGCAACAGTACTAAACACTTTGTTTGGCTGGAAAATTAGTTACTGTACTTTTGCAATGGAGGTTCCGTTGGTAATTATTGGTACAATTATTTTAGGTCCTCGATTTGGGATTAAAACCATAGTTAGTATTGCTACGATTTTATTGACTGTGTGGGTAATGGAAACACACATTGTTCCAGGGTATCCAAAAGTGATTGCCGATCCAATGTTGAATACCATTGTGGCAGGTGTTTTCTATGGTATTGCTATTGGTATGATTTTTAAATCAAGAGCCACCTCTGGAGGTTCGGATATCATTGCAATGATTTTTGCAAAATATACGAAGCTGTCATTAGGTAAACTGGTAATGATTGTTGATGGTTTAATTGTATTGTTTACATTGGTACAGCCAACAGAAACAGGAGCAATTGGTTGGGAGTTTGCGATCTATTCACTAATCATTATTTATATTGAGGGTAAGATTATTGATATGGTGGTAAGTGGAGCAAACTATCACAAAACGGTAATGATTGTTTCAGATCAGTATGAGTCTATTGTATCTAAGATTAAAGGAGATTTAAAACGTGGTGCAACCGTTTTTACTGGTACAGGAGCTTATTCGGGTGAAGAAAGAAAAATGGTTTACTCTGTAATGAGTAGAAGAGAACTTGAGATCTTAAAACTTCACGTAAAATCGGTAGATCCTGAAGCATTTGTAAATGTAACCGAAGCAAATGAAATTATTGGTAAAGGATTCAAATCTCTAAATGAGGAAGAATAAATAATAATTCAATATAAATGCGTAAATCCCTCCCAAATTCGGAGGGATTTTTTTATTTTTGCATGTAGGATCACTTCAATTTACAATTCAGATATTTATTGTTTGTTATTCTGAAATCTGGCAGATCATAAAAACGTATTGTTTTTGCAGATTAGCGAGTGATTGAGGCTGATTGAAAATATATCTGTAAAAAGTTGTAAGATAATTTGATTTTTTAGAAAATTATTACGTATTTTGCGACCTGTTTGAAAAGCGTTTAAGGAAAAAAATAATCTGGACTATGTCAAGAGTTTGTCAAATTACTGGAAAGAGCGTAATGGTGGGAAATAATGTTTCTCACTCAAAGAGAAGAACTAAAAGAAGATTCTATCCAAATCTTTTCGTTAAAAAGTTCTATCTTCCTGAAGAAGATCGTTGGATTGAATTGAAAGTTTCTGCTGCCGGAGTACGTCTAATTAATAAATTAGGTGTAAAAGGTGCACTTACTAAAGCTCAAGAAAAAGGATTTATTAAAAATTATTAAAAAAGGCATAGAAAATGGCTAAAAAAGGTAATAGAGTGCAAGTAATTCTTGAGTGCACTGAGCATAAGGAAAGCGGTATGCCAGGAACTTCAAGATACATCACTACTAAAAATAAAAAGAATACTCCAGATCGTATGGAGTTGAAGAAGTACAATCCTATTTTGAAGAAAGTAACCCTTCACAGAGAAATTAAATAATTTTAAGATATGGCTAAGAAAGTAGTAGCAACCCTACAGAAAGGTGAAGGCCGTGGTTACGCAAAAGTAATCAAAATGGTGAAGTCACCTAAGACTGGTGCATACTCTTTTAAAGAAGAGATTGTTCCAAATGAAAACGTAAAGGATTTCTTTGCTAAAAAGTAAAGAATTCATATCATACTGAATTATAAAAGCTTCCCGACTATTTGGGAAGCTTTTTTTTGTGCTTTAAATCAAAACTTTTATTGTTTTATTTTAAAACGTTTATTGTTAATTGTTTGTGTTTACGATTTTTTGTACTTTAGCAGCTTAAAATTTAGAAGAAATGGGATTATTTGGAAGTTTTTCGAAATCGAAAAAAGAAAATCTTAATAAAGGGTTGGCCAAAACAAAGGAAAGTGTATTCAAAAAGCTTTCCAGAGCTGTTGTTGGTAAATCTACCGTTGATGATGATGTACTTGATGAATTGGAAGAAGTATTGATTACTTCTGATGTGGGGGTGGATACAACATTAAAAATCATCGAACGAATTGAAGAGAGAGTTGCTCAGGATAAATTCTTGGGAACATCCGAATTGAATCGAATCTTAAAAGAGGAAATTGCTGCTCTTCTTGAAGAAAACAATAAAGGTGATTACGATGCTTACGAACTTCCAAAATCAGAATATCCATATGTTATCATGGTAGTTGGTGTGAATGGTGTTGGAAAAACTACTACTATTGGTAAACTGGCACATCAATTTAAAAACGCAGGAAAAAAAGTAATGCTTGGTGCAGCCGATACTTTCCGTGCTGCAGCTGTAGACCAGTTAATTATTTGGTCGGAGCGAGTTGGAGTTCCTGTTGTGAATCAGGGAATGGGAGCCGATCCAGCTTCTGTTGCTTTCGAAACCTTAACCAAGGCCAAAGAAGAAGGTTCTGATGTGGTTATCATTGACACTGCCGGACGTTTACACAACAAAATCAACTTAATGAACGAGTTGAGTAAAATCAAGCGTGTAATGGACAGAGTAATCCCTGGTGCTCCAAATGAAATCCTATTGATATTGGATGGTTCTACCGGACAGAATGCATTCGAACAGGCAAAACAATTTACCAAGGCAACCGAAGTAAATGCATTGGCAATTACCAAATTGGATGGAACTGCTAAAGGTGGAGTTGTGATTGGAGTTTCCGATCAGTTTAAGGTACCAGTAAAATATATCGGAATTGGTGAAGGAATGGAAGATTTGCAGGTGTTTAACCGCGAAGAATTTGTAGCTTCATTATTTGATTGAAAAGATCGAACAAAATAATATAAGACAGGCTGCCATTTTTGGTAGCCTTTTTCATTTAAGTAGATTCAAAAATAAATATCTAGATGGTGAAAAGAGTAATTTATCCTATTTTTGCCAAAATTTAATTTGAGATAAGAAGATCGTATGAGTCAAAATAAAATCAACATTATAAGCTTAGGCTGTTCAAAAAACTTGGTCGATACAGAATTGTTAATGAAACAACTCGATGCAAACCAGTTTTCTGTTACCTGTGAAGAAGAGAATAGCGATGCCAAAACCATTATTATTAATACATGTGGGTTTATTGGCGATGCGAAAGAGGAATCGGTTGATACTATCTTGCAATATGTAGAAGCGAAAAAGGATGGTAGAATCGATAAGCTTTTTGTGATGGGATGTTTATCGGAACGATACAGAGAGCAACTAAGTGAGGAAATTCCGGAAGTTGATAAATATTTTGGAAAGTTCGACTGGAAAGGCATGGTAAAAGAGCTGAATAAAGACTATGTTCCAGATTTTAAAAATTTAAGAGTTGTTACTACTCCAAAGCATTTTGCTTACCTAAAAATTTCGGAAGGATGTAATCGCTCATGTTCCTATTGTGCAATTCCAATTATAACAGGCAAACATGTTTCTCGTCCTATCGAAGATATTGTTGAAGAAGCAAGAAATCTTGTAAAAGGAGGAGTGAAGGAACTTTTGGTAATTGCTCAGGATCTTTCTTATTATGGCATCGATTTGTACAAAGAATCGAAATTGGCAGAATTGATAGAAGAACTATCTAAAATTGAAGACTTGGAATGGATCAAGTTGCATTATGCATATCCAACCCAATTTCCTTTCGGGATTTTAAAATTAATGCGTGAGAATCCTAAAGTTTGCCGTTACCTCGATATTGCCTTGCAACATTCAAGTGACAACATGTTAAATTTGATGCGAAGAGGTATAGATCGAGCTAAAACCATTGATCTTATCAAGAAAATACGCGAAGAAGTTCCGGGAATTACGCTTAGAACTACCATGTTGGTTGGCCATCCAGGTGAAACAGAGGAAGATATGGAAGATCTTAAAAATTTCGTTCAGGAAATGAAATTTGAACGTTTGGGCGTATTTCCTTATTCCGACGAAGAAGATACCTATGCTGCAAATCACTACGACGATAATATTCCACAAGAAGAAAAGGAGAGAAGAAAAGAGGAAATCATGCTGATTCAGCAAGACATTAGCATGGAGGCCAACAAAAAACGTTTGGGCGAAGTGTTAAAAGTAGTGATTGACAGAAAAGAAGATGATTATTATTACGGAAGAACCGAATTTGATTCGTACGAAGTAGATCCGGAAGTATTGATTTCTGCAGAGAATGGGGATTTAAAAATTGGAGAATTCTACAATGTTGAAATCACAGATTGTGAAGATTACGATTTGTTTGGAATTGTAAAGTAATACCGATCTTACAAAAATAGAATAAAGACCATCTGTAGAAATACTGATGGTTTTTTTATGTAGAACACTAATCTTTTAATTATTTTAATATATATCAAATCAATTTATAATATATATGATACTAAATTTTAATATATATCAAAATATT
>NZ_BAZX01000029.1 GCF_001310955.1 Marinifilum fragile JCM 15579 | reverse complement strand
CACACGCGGTAAAAAACATTGCGCTGAAAGTGCAAAATTGCAACGACACAACATTTAACAAACGGCTTCGCGGCTTGATACTGAAACACATTTAAGTGCGCAACGATTTCTTACCGCCATCCGTTGGCTGCAACTTAAAAAGCATTAATTAACGCCTGTAATAATTATGGGAAACTCATTTAAGACCAAAATAATTTACATATCATTTGTTGTTGTTGCGTGGTTTACTTACGGAACTTTAATGATAATCAAAGGTTCAAAAGAAGCTAAAGACTTAAAGACTATTTCAGGGCGTCTCATTGATTTCGAAATATCTGAAATAAAGGTACACTCAAATTTAAACACATACAAAAGACCAATATTGCAATTTTTCATTGAAAACTCGAATGACAAATTAGGACTGTACCTTAGTTCAAGGCAAGATTATGACTCTATTATTGAAAAAATTAAGAATAAGGATAAGCAAATTGAAATAACGTATCTTGATTCTTGGGGAAAGGTAGAAGATGGTATTAATCTACACATTTACAATATACAATACGGTCAGGAAACTATAATAAATCTAGAAAAGAGAACATCAACAGATAAAAAGGTTGGAATGATATTCTACATAATTGGATTGATTTTTGGTTCGACAATATTGATTGCAATAAGACAAGAAAAGAGAAAAAAATCTGCAGCCAAAAGCAGGTCATAGCACATGCCGCAGTTAGGCCCCACGCTGCCGCACGAATCCTTTCGTGTGGTAATAACAAAAGTAAAACAGAAAATACAGCTTGAAAGAAATGTCAGGCTTTTTTGTATTCATGATTTTATCTTACATTAATACTCTAATTGTTACCAAACCAATTCATGTCATGAGTAGAAATTATAAGTTCAAAAATCCCGAAGGACTTTATTTTGTTAGCTTTGCAGTAGTTGAATGGATTGATGTGTTTACTAGGCTAGAGTACAAAGAAATTTTACTGGATAGTCTGCGTTATTGTCAGCAAAATAAAGGAATGGAAATTTTTGCATGGTGTATAATGACAAACCATGTTCATTTAATATTCAGAAGTGTCAATGAACAAAAACCAGAACTTTTACTAGGAGATTTTAAGCGATTTACCAGTAATGCTCTGGTTAAAGCAATAAAGGAAAATCCTAAAGAAAGTAGAAAAGAGTGGCTGCTTGAGAGATTTAAATTAGCAGCATCACAGTCCTGCAATGTTAAGCATTATCAATTCTGGAGGCATGATAACAAACCTATTGAATTGTGGAGCAACAAAGTGATTGATGAAAAAATAAATTACATCCATAACAATCCTGTTGACGAAGCACTGGTAAGCTATCCGGAAGAATACATCTATAGCAGTGCTAAAGATTATAGAGGCGAAAAAGGAATATTGGAAAATGTAATTGTTATGATGTAAAGCCACACGAAAGGATTCGTGCGGCAGCGTAGTGGAGAAAAACTGAACGAAAGAACTATAAATAACAAACCTACAAAGAGGCGACAACTTAACTTCAAACAACACAAAATCAATGAAAACAGTTTTAATCATATCAATACTAATAATATTTCTCTTTTATCTCCCATTTCCACTATATGTAACACTTAAAATCAAAGGAACTAATATTTCAATGTTCAAATTAATTTCATTACGGTTTCAAAAGGTACCACTTGGAATAATAAATAGAATATTTGAACAGTTAATTTCTTTGAAAATAAATATCGATTTTCTGGAAGTGGTCAGAATGTACAAGGATGGTTATGATTTGGATAACATTTCCCGTGGCATGAAATTGGCCTTAGAAAATGGGCTTTTTATTGACCTCAAAAGTGCATGTAAATTTGACAAAGAAAACATAGATATTTCTCGAACAGTATTAAATACCTTATCTCATGTGGGTTAAAAAAGAAGACAGTATAATGCAGGAGGAGTCACATAAGAAAAACACTCTAAAAGACAGACTAATTGAATCATTGCAATTTGGCATGGTTATCTCTTTAGTTTCCTTTGTCATTGGAGCGATATCCAGTCCAGATCGAATATATAATGTAATAAATAATTCAATTAATATTGGCCTCTTAACAAGTTTGGCAAATATATTACTATCCAACTCTAAGAAGAGAAAATCAAACTCTTTGTTATGTGACAGTTGTTACCATTCAAAGAACTTTGACAAAGAACTCAATTGCAAATGCGGAGGACAATTCTTCCCTATCAACAATTATTATTGGGTTGAAGAAAATAAGAATCTAACATTTACTGATTGCACTTGGGTTTATAAATATAAAGTACTAAAAGATGATATCTAAAGAGTTTACTACTAATAGGTCATAATCTTAAGGGAAAAATCCTTACCCCATAGCAACAAAAACCATGAAGCAAATCATACTTATACTCCTATTCTTGAGCCTTTTGTTAAGCATTAAATCATTTGGGCAAAATACAAAGTTTGCATCGGTCAACGAAATGCAACAAAGTTTGATTAATGATTTAAGCTCTACATTTCAAGATACAAGCATTTCATTTGTTATCTCCCCTTTGATCACACAAACAGTCTGTTTTTCGGATCTGGACATTCCTTACCTTGTCAAGAAATATGATTTTTGTGAAGAACAGTTCATAAAAAAACCGATTGACACGCTACTGATAAATAGCAATAAATACTTCAAACTTGTTGAACAGGATTCATTGCTTAAATACAACAATCTAGAGTTTAATGTCGATACCTGCCTTAAAAAGGGAATTGATCCATTCCAATCTCCAATATTGTATTACGTAGAAAAAAATTACAACAAAAGTGGTATCTGTTATTTTTACAAGCCAGTATTCTCACAAAATGGATCGCATGCAATTGTTGAATATTGGACTCATTGTGGATTTTTATGTGGTTGGGGTGAATTGGTATTAATGAGAAAAATAAATCAAAAATGGATAATTATTGAGACCATAGTGGTTAGTGAAAGTTAACTTTCCCAGCTGAAGAGATTTTATCCTGTTCCATTGGAAAAATTTAACCATACAAAAGGAATCGTACGAAAGCGAGTCCCTCACATCACCCAAGCTTAAATAATAATATGATACTTTTGTAATGGAATTATTGTTTTGTACATTCACAAACTATAATTGCACAATATATTCCCATATGCTATGTATTGTGCAATAAGCGATACAAGAGAAATAAATGCAATATTGCGTTTATACTTACGTTTAGAGGTAATCATACGCAAAACGTGAAACACATACAGAAAAAACTTTATAAAAACATGAAAATACTTTTAACCATGAAACATTGGCAAATTTTTGCCTTGATGATTGTCTTGCCCTTAATTTTAACCCTTACAATATTTAAGCTATTTGACCTAGGAGAATATGAATTAGATATACTTAGAGGTATGTCACTCCTAATTTATTATGTCGTCTATATGTGCTGGAATTACAGTGTTATAAACCACTTTAATAAGCCAAAAAAAATACTTAGCGAATCACATTTAAAATGGGTAAATAGATTGATTGTTGTTGTCATACTTTATGTAATTGTCTTTTTACAATTACAAACTTACTTTAGTGAATTAACTGTTCTATCGGCAATATTGATGCCTGCATTTTTATTCACTTTTATTTATCTAATCTATGGAGTTGCAAAAACCTTAAAGACAATTCAATTCCAAGAAAATGTAAGAACGTCAGACATTATTGTTGAAATGCTTTTAATTTTCTATTTACCATTTGGAATTTGGTGGATTCAAAAAAGAATTAATCAATATTATATTAGAAAGTGCACATACCTCTAACAAAAGTTAAAATTTAATGGAAGTGAAGCACAACTTGATAATAAAACACAACTTTAAACAGTATCCGCTTTGATTAAGTGGAGGTTTTAATCCCCATAATTATCGGGAGCCCTCAAATTTTAGCAACACCGTTGTAGCTCATTTGGGTACAGTCAAGACACATAGTTGACACTTATTTAAATAAACTAGAAACATTTGAAATTCAACAAAAAAATTTACAATTATTACATGAAAAAATTATTATTAATTCTTCTGCCATTTATTGTATTTTCAGCTTCGGCTCAAATTTCATTCAATACTGGAAATGTTCAATTTGATACAGATTTAAACACCATTAATGCGAATGCATCAGTTGATTTTGGAGCCTTTAAAGGAAAATTGCTTGTCTCCTATGATATTTCAGAAAAGAAAATTGAATTTATGAAAGGGAGCGTGAATATGGCTCCAGGTGAGATTTATTTGGCCTTAGAGATATCTAAATTATCCAAAACGCCAATTGATAGAGTGATTACCATTTATGAAAGAAATAAGAGTAAAGGTTGGGGATATATAGCTAAGGAAGCTGGGATAAAACCAGGATCTCCTGAATTTCATCAGTTGAAAAATAATGCGAGCTCTAAAAAGAATAAGGCTAAGCATAAAGGCAATGGCAAGGGAAAAAGCAAAGGCAAAGGAAAGGGTAACGGAAAAAAGTAAAATAAACGAACTACAACTGTAAGTCATACAGCATAGGGATTTAAGCCTCAGATGGTATGCGATTTTATCTTGTTCCATTAGTAAAAATGGGATACATTGTGCAATAAGCGATAGAAGAGAAATATATGCTACATTGCGTTTATACATGCGTTTCCACATTGAAAAAACAATATGACTGACAATCAAGACAAAATAAATCAGCTCCTTGACAAGCTGGACTCTATTTTGAAAAGACAAGATGACTTTTCCAGAGAAATCAATCATCTGAGAAATGAGATTGACAAGCTTAAAACCACCGATAAAGGGCAGACTGTTGAAAAAGAAAAAATGGAACAGGACGTACCTGTAACCGACACAAACCTTGAATTCAAAAAGGAAAAGGTAACGCCTAAGTTTGATTATCGTCAACAGGAACAGCAAAAGCAAGAGCCAACAAAACAGACTGCTCCACCTGTTATCAAAACACCGAAAGTGAAATCTGATCTTGAAAAATTCATCGGTGAAAATTTAATCAACAAAATCGGAATTGCGATTACTGTTATTGGCGTTGCAATCGGTACAAAATATTCTATCGAGCACGATTTAATCAGTCCACTTACAAGAATAATCTTAGGCTATTTGTCAGGATTAGGGCTTTTAGGATTCGGAATAAAATTGAAGAAAAAATATGAGAATTATAGTGCTGTTCTTGTCAGTGGAGCAATGGCTATCTTGTATTTCATCACCTATTCCGCCTACAGTTTTTATGACTTGATTCCGCAAGGCATAGCTTTTGCACTGATGGTTGTATTTACGGCTTTCACAGTAATAGCAGCTATAAATTACAACAGACAGGTAATTGCTCATATTGGATTGGTAGGCGCTTATGCGGTTCCGTTCTTGCTGAGTGAAGGTTCAGGAAAGGTAGCTATCTTGTTTGCCTACATGGCTATTATTAATATAGGGATTCTTGTCATTGCCTTCAAAAAATACTGGAAACCACTCTACTATTCCTCATTCGGGCTAACATGGTTGATGTATTTAATATGGCATGTATCTAAATATCGAACCGATGAATACTTTGGTTTGGCTCTGGCATTCCTTTCTATATTTTTTGTCACCTTTTACCTGATGTTTCTTGCCTACAAATTGCTCCAAAAGGAAAAGTTTAAAACTGACGATATTATCTTGTTGCTTACCAACTCATTTATCTTTTACGGAATTGGTTATGTAATTCTTGACAAGCACAATATCGGAGAGCAATTATTAGGTGTATTTACACTTTGCAATGCCATTGTGCACTTTATTGTAAGCGCAACAATTTATCGTCAAAAACTTGCTGATCGAAACCTATTCTACCTGGTTTCAGGTCTGGTGTTGGTTTTTATCACCATTGCCATCCCTGTTCAACTAGATGGAAACTGGGTCACATTGTTATGGGCAGGCGAAGCAGCTTTGTTGTTTTGGATTGGCAGGATGAAAAATATTCCGGTCTACGAAAAGTTGTCGTATCCGCTTATGTTTTTGGCATTTTTCAGCATTGTCCACGACTGGATGACAGTATACAATAGCTATTATCCTGAAATGCCTGAAACAAGAATAACTCCCTTGCTCAATATCAATTTCTTAAGCTCAATATTGTTTATTACTGCTTTCGGTTTCATCAACAAACTGAATCGCAACAAGAACCATACTTCTGCATTGATATCACATAAAGGACTTTCAAAAATCATTTCCTTTTCAATACCAACAATACTGCTTTTCACCATTTACTATGCTTTCCGAATAGAAATTGCAAACTACTGGCATCAGCTTTATAAAGACTCCGCACTTACAATTAACGAGGACGGTCAGCAGTACGCAAATTACTATTGGAATTACGATTTGATCAAGTTCAAAACAATCTGGATAATCAATTACACCCTCCTGTTCGTTTCATTACTTGCTTTCGTGAATTTCAAGAAACTAAGAAATCAGCAATTGGGGCTTATTAATCTCGGCTTGATTACATTAACGCTTGTTGTATTCTTAATTCAGGGGCTGTATGTCTTAAGCGAATTACGGGAAAGCTATTTGGAACAAACTTTATCGCAATATTATCAAAGGGGCATTTTCAATATTGGAATGAGATACGTTTCATTCGCATTTGTCTCTGTGACATTTTTTGCCTGCTATAAATATCTTCGACAAGAGTTTATCCAAAGAGATCTCAGGATGGCCTTTGATTTCTTGCTGCACACATCTATTTTGTGGATTGCCAGTAGCGAGTTAATCAATTGGATGGACATCGCCGAATCAGCACAATCGTACAAACTCGGATTGAGCATTCTTTGGGGAGTTTATTCACTATTCCTAATTGCTTTGGGAATCTGGAAAAAGAAAAAGCATTTGAGAATCGGAGCCATTGCACTGTTCGGTGTAACACTTGTCAAGCTGTTTTTCTATGATATTTCACATCTCGACACTATCGCAAAAACCGTTGTATTCGTGTCTTTAGGTGTTCTGCTACTGATAATTTCATTTTTATACAACAAATACAAACACATTATTTCGGATGAAATACCCAATTAGAATATCATGTTTTTTGTTCCTCATTGCGACATGTTCATTTTCTTATGGGCAGATGGCTGAGTACAATTACAAGCGAGAATTAAAAGAAGTTTCAGAGCCATGGAGTAAGATCATTCTACCCAATGAAATTTTCGGAAAAACTTCACAAGACCTCTCAGACCTAAGGATTTTAGGACTGACAGCTAGTAATGATACTATTGAAGCTCCTTTTCTCTTGCGAGAAATCACCGAAAAAATATCCCGTAAAGAGGTAGCATTTAAAACACTCAATGCTTCTCATAACGAAAAGGGCTACTATTTCACTTTTGAGATTCCAACCATAGAATCCATCAATCAGATCAAGCTGAACTTCGCTCAAGAAAACTTTGACTGGCGAATTGACTTGGAAGGAAGTCAAGACCAACAGGAGTGGTTCAAACTGATTGAAAATTACAGAATTTTATCCATCAAAAATGACCATACTGATTTTCAATTCACGAAAGTCACCTTACCGAGTTCAAAGTATCGTTTTTTCCGACTGCTCATTCACAGTAAAGAGAAACCTGAACTGAGTGCTGCGAGAATTGAACAACACGAAATTACGGATGGCAAATTCAGAAAATACAACATCAAGAAAATCAATACTCAAGAGAACAAACAAAGCAAACAGACTGAAGTTGATATTGAGCTGCAATTGCCTGTTCGTGTAAGTCACATCAACATAGGCATTGCAGATGCTTATGACTATTACAGACCTGTGACAATAAAATGTTTGACAGACAGCTTTAGAACAGAGCAAGGATGGAAATACAATTACAGCACATTGACTTCCGGAATATTAAATTCCTTAGAGAAAAACGAGTTTAACTTCAACAGCAAAACGGTTCAAAAACTAAAAATTTTTATTGACAATCGCGACAATCAAGCTTTAATGATCGATACAATCGAAGTGAAAGGATACATTCATGAATTGGTTGCTCGTTTTACAATCCCGGCGAGCTATTTCCTGACCTACGGAAATAAAAGTGCGGCAAGTCCGAATTACGATATTAAGCGATTTACCAACAATATTCCTGAGACACTAATAACATTAGAATTGGGTGAGGAAATGACAATAGAGAAAAAGGAAATGCAAGGGGCAGAGCCTCTTTTCAAAAATAAGATATGGCTGTGGGTGATCATGATCGTAATAATCACATTACTCGGGTGGTTTTCAGTAAATATGATCAAAAAGAATTAACAAGTTGCAGCAACACCAAGCAAAAATAAAACAAGATGATAATAATAAAAGTTGATACAGAAATTGAATTAAAACAAATAGAGCAGTCAGATTCGAAAGCTATTTTTGAAATGATTGACAGTCAAAGGGAATACTTAGGAAAATGGCTTCCATTCGTGGAGTTTACCAAAGAGGTATCAGATACCGATAAATTTATACATTCTATTGTCAATGCACCAGAAGACAGGTTTGAATATGTATTCGTTATTCGGATACAGAACGAATTCATTGGTCTTATTGGATTTAAAGACACTGATAAACTAAATCAAAAGACAGAAATTGGTTATTGGCTTTCCGAAAAACATCAAAAACAAGGAATTATAACAAAATCAGTAGAAAAGCTTTGTGATTTTGCTTTCAACAAACAAGGGATCAATAGAATCCAAATAAAATGTGCTGTAGGGAATAAACCAAGTATAAAAATTCCTCAAAGATTAGGATTCAAATTTGAAGGAATAGAAAGAGATGGAGAACTGCTAACGGGAAATGTATTTACCGATTTAGAAATTTACAGCAAATTAAAATCTGACAAATAACATTAGTAAAATTTAAACACGCGGGAAGATTCGTGCGGTAGAGGAAAGTAACAAAAACAATGAACTTTTAAAGTATAGAGAAAAAAACATTCAGAATTAAGTTATAAATGACGGGACTATTTAAGAAAATACCAATCATCGTTAGATTACACTAATGAAATTGAAGTAATACGATTGGACAAAAATTTAAAATTGAGAAGAATTGCTAAGTATAAATTTTCAACTGAGAGACTTATTATAGCAGACTTCAATAATGCTGAAAAACTATTGTCCTCTATGGTAAAGGAGATACTAGGAAACAAACGTCTATTTAGTCCAACTCTGATTATGATTATACAACAAATGGTTGAATTCCCAGACGGCATTTCCGAGATTGAAAAACGTGCCTATCGAGATTTGGCTGAACACGCAGGTGCCATAGAAGCAATTGTAATGGACGATATGAATGAGATCACAAGTAGTAAAATAACTTCAATTCTAAATTGAAAAAACTACTGCCAATAAGCTGACAAATATTGCATAGCAGACAACAGCGCACTTTAGATGGGCAGATTTGCAGCCAACCTTTGTGTGACATTTGAAAAACTCAAAAAATGAAATTGAAACAAATAACATTAATTTTATTTCTATCATTAACTTTTTCCTGTGCTGAAAAAGTATCTCAACAGGAAAAGGCAATCTATGAAAAGGAAGAAATAAAAGCTCTAAATGACGTTTTTATTCATTTATTCGGAGAATTCTTAATAGATGGATACAGTCCTGGTCCTCCTCCTGCTCCATTACAAAAAAATGCCACCAGAAATGATTCTATTCGCTTTGAGAATGAGTTAAAGTTTCATAGCCAGAAATTAGAAGAAAAGAAAAGAGGTATCATTGATACTTCATATTATAAGCCAATGAAACTATACGTGCATGACACTTTAATTAAATTCAATAGAGATATTTATTTTTCAAAATCTGAATTATTAAAGCATGTACTTAGCTCTCCTCGAAAGTTTGATATTCATCAGCTTAAATATGTTAATGCATTTAAATTGAAAAAACTTTCAAGATATAGAGGAAGTAGAACTGGAATGCACTTTATTTTTTCAAGAATTATATTTAACCAAGAATTTAATTTGGGATATTTTACCTACGATTCATATCAGTATGGAGAATTAGTAACAATCGAAAAAGTAAATAACAAGTGGGTCATAAAAAATAGAGAGCAAATGTGGGTTGAATAATGAATTACCCCCTATCCAGTGAGCTATTCATTCGCATTTCATTGGAAAAATGTAAGCACAGGAGGATTCTCGTGCGGTAGCGTGTCTCTCCCCTCACTCAGCTTAAATAAATAGGATGCCTTTGTAATGGTTTGATTGTTTTGTACATTCACCAACAGCTATTGATACAAATCCCTTAACATGAAAGTCACCGCAAAAAAGAATGAACAAGTTGCCAAAATGATCTTTGCATCCATTTATCCACTTTACCTGAACAGGTTGGAGAAGAATGGTAGAACTAAAGAAGAACTCAACCAGGTAATAGAATGGTTTACCGGTTTGATGAAAAGAAATTGCAAGAACTTATTGATGAGAAGGTAACATTTGAAAGTTTTTTTCAAAGAGCTAAAATACATCCCAACGCACACTTGATTAAAGGAGTTATTTGTGGCTATCGAATTGAAGAAATAGAAGATGAATTTGAAGTGTATAGACAATGTAGACGTTTGGAAAAGCTGATTGATGAATTGGCCAAAGGTCGTAAAATGGAGAAAATTTTACGAGAAGAGAAAAAATAATAAGTAAATCCAAGGCAACACCTTGGATTTACTGTTTCTAACTATATACTTGCTGTAGAGATTACATCAAGTTTTTTATTTCTCCCCTAAAATGAGAGATAACAACAGTGCTCGATCCACCAGGCTGTGTCTTAAAATAAACTCCGACTTTTGCTTGTCGAATCCACCAATTGGGCCCAGTCCATCAATTTTTGCAATATTTTTATCAATGGAGCAGATATCAGAAGAACTCCATCGGTGTTCCTCCTGTATTCTGGTGTCAATGCTTCTTCCTACAGACTTAATTCGCTTAAAGAGTGCCGAACTTGCATTGTTGCACTCCATTGGCGGACGACTTACTCCCCCTTCAAATTGCACCTGACAATCCTTTTTGCGCACTTTAGGAAGCGTTATCATTTTTTTGATTTTGCTTTCCAACTGCTTGAACTCTTCTTCAGAATTAAATCGGATACTAATTTTTGAAGTACCATAAGCATGAACCTTGAAAATATTCGATTTAAATTCCGATTCGTATGGAGCAATCACATTTTCTGGGTTGTTTTTACTCAAATCGATAATAGAAGCCAATGTCTTAAAATACAGCTGAGAGATATTGGTAACATTTTCTGCCTGAGTATTGTCCATTAATTTGAGATTGTAAGAAAACAAAGCCGATCCTGATCGTGAAGTCACTACCGTGTCTTCCAATCCTCCACCATGCAAGGATAAAACAGTTTTCGCCTTCATTGCTTTTTCCCGAATTAGCTTTCGTGAGAATTTTCCGCTAATGGCATTATCTGTAATCAGTACAATACCAATTTTCGTTTTTCTGATCTGCTTGGTAAATCGCAAAGACTGTAATGCAGAAATACAAGCCATTACTCCAGCTTTACTCTCCCAAACTCCTGTTCCGTACAAGCGATGTTCTGTTTCTGAAAAATTCTCATGCTGATCCAGCTTCTGAAAGTCATCAATCGGCATTAAAATCAAGTAATCCACATCTTCCCAAAATGAATTGGAAAAGTACATCATATTCCCCACTTCGTACTGCGGAAAAACCTCATGCGCAAAACCCAACTGACTCAACTCATTTCGAATGAGAGAAGCACATTCGTTCACTCCCTCGATGTTTCTTACATGGGTATCGATATTTACCATCTTTTTCAATAAGGCTTCCGAATTTTGCTGTCGACTTCTTAAAAAGGAACGAACTCGGGAATTAAAGGATAAACTTTTGTTTTTCTCCTCTGGCAATTCTGTCATTAAGCTATTGGAAAAATATCGCACTGATGCCACGTCCAGCATCTTGTTCACCAATTTTGAGAAATCGTAGCCTGCTACTTTCGCTGCTGTTGGATAAGAACCTGTTGCACCCAAGCTTGCCATGGAGTTGATTTCCAAAAGATAGATCTTTCCATTCTCATCCAATCGGATGTCTACACGGGCAAAATCTCTTAGTTCAAGTGCCTTAAAAGCTTCAATACTATATTTGATCATCTCATCAGACAATTCCGAGGAAATGTTTGCCGGGCATATCTTTTGCTTGGGCTTCTCTTTCTTATCGGTTACGGTTTGTATCCCGTCAGGATTACCTTCCAAATCGATCTCCAAAACAGGAAAAGCTTCGATAGGCGTATTGCCCAATAGACCAACACAAAACTCACGTCCCCTAATGAACTGCTCCACCAAGGCTTGCTGCTGAAATTCGGTCACTACGAAATTGATACTCTCTCTCAGATCTTCTTCGTTATAAACCACCTTTAATCCGAAAGAAACACTTTCCATTTTCGGCTTTACGATCACCGGAAATTTCACTCCCGATAAGTCATCATTGGGCGAATTAAACACCCAAAAATCAGGAGTAGGCAAGCCTTTGCTCTGCCAAATAATTTTGGTCATGACCTTATCCAAAGCCAATGCATGACCTGAAGGATTTGAACCAACGTAAGGAATCCCCAACATCTCCAACATAGAAGGAATATGCGTATAACGGCTCTCTCCCTGAATTCCATAGGCCATATTAAATACCATTCCCATTTGTTCTCCTTCGATGGTACGTGGCATAAAATTCTGCAATCGCTCAATGATGTACATATTGCCATCCAAAATGGATACATTATGACCTGCCTTTTCAAGACAATTTGCAACACGTTTTACTTGTTCTTCCTTGTAGAATTCCCTGTTTTGCATCCCCAAAGTGTTGATCACCCCGGTAATGTCTTTGTTATAAATTATTGCAACTTTCACTACGTTTATTTTTTAATTACCCTATGCGTAATAAAATGACATTAGGACAAACCTCTTGGTACTTATAAAATATTACACATTTTCAGAAAATTCTTAATCATTACGATTCCGTGATTTCCTGAAACTTCCGGGTGAGATTGGAACCCATAAATTGCTTTCTCCTTATGTCTGATTATTTCATAAGGACAAGTATCTGAATAACCTAAGCATTCAAAGCTTTCGGGCAATTCCGAGATGTAAAAAGAGTGTTTTTTTACCAATTCCAGTTTATTTGATTGTAAACCCTTAAAAATAGGATCATCAAACTTTTGAATGGTAACAATTTCTTTCTTGGAATGATATTCAGGTAATTTCTTGATTCTTCCCCTGTAGGATACCGCTATGATTTCATGCCCCAAACAGAAACCCAAAACAGGGACATCAAAATTCATCAATGCTATAAAGTTTGAAGTCAGGTTTAATGGTTCATATGGATTTCCCCTACCTCCTGAAAGAATAATGCCTTTAATCTCTGATTTTGCCGATAAAGTAATAGGTTGATTGTGGTCGAAAAACACATAGTCGAAATCCTGTTCTGCCAAAAACTGGCGTTTAAACTTTTTTATAAATGCACTTTGATTATCTATCACTAAAAGCATAACAAATCAATTTAAATGATAGCATAATTTACAAAAAAGTAATGTAACTGACAGGATTATACTGATTACGTATCAATCTGTGATTCTGTATCGGCAATGACTCCCGAAATTCGGGACAGGCTATTGTAACAATCAAAAAGATTTGATCAATCATTTTGATATACAATTGTTATAACAGGCAATATCAAATTTAGATACCTAAAAATGACATTGCCTGATTCACTATTTGGTCTTAATCGTCGTCTTCGTCTTCAAATAAATAATCTACATCGGAATACTTATCCTCATATTTTTCTCTTTTGCTTGTAAGCAAAACACCATCTTCGTCAAAATCCGAATCGTTATCAACCAGTTCTTGAGCTTTTCTTACAGACATTCTTACCATATAGATCTTCTCATCGGTTTCAAAAGGCAAAGCGCTTACCAATTCTCCCTTGGCATTTGTAAATTCAATTAAGTAATCAATATATCCGGCAGGATAAACCAATTTTATCTGCTCCTGAATTTCTTTGCTTAACTTCTCGTAGTTCTGAATTACTCGTGGCTTGTTCATTTTGGGCTATTTTTAAAATGATTTAGGCATAAAATTATTTTTACCATCCTAGCAGGTATGCAAATATTAATGGCGCTACAATGGTAGCATCCGATTCTACAATAAATTTAGGAGTATCAATTCCCAGTTTCCCCCAGGTGATCTTTTCGTTTGGTACAGCTCCTGAGTATGATCCATAACTTGTAGTTGAATCAGAAATTTGACAGAAGTAACTCCAGAATGGTGTATCAGTTCTTTCCATATCCTGATACAACATAGGCACTACACAAATCGGGAAATCTCCTGCAATTCCTCCACCAATTTGGAAGAAACCTATTCCTTTATCTTCTGCATTATCAGTATACCAATCAGCTAACCAAGCCATGTATTCAATACCCGATTTCATGGTTGAAGCCTTCAACTCACCTTTAATCACGTAAGAGGCGAAAATATTTCCCATAGTTGAATCTTCCCATCCAGGAACAACGATTGGTAAATTCTTCTTAGCTGCCTCTAGCATCCAGCTGTTCTTAGGATCGATTTCGTAGTATTGCTCCAATACTCCTGAAAGAAGCAATTTGTACATGAATTCGTGCGGAAAGTATCTTTCTCCATTCTCTTCAGCATCCTTCCAGATTTTATAGATGTGTCCTTGCAGTCTTCTAAATGCTTCTTCTTCAGGAATACAGGTATCCGTTACACGGTTTAAACCTTTTTCCAATAAATCCCATTCTTGCTGAGGAGTAAGATCACGGTAATGTGGCACTCTTTCGTAATGTGAATGAGCCACCAAATTCATGATATCCTCTTCCAGGTTTGCACCTGTACAAGTAATAATTTGAACTTTATCCTGACGAATTATTTCTGCAAGTGATCTGCCCAATTCAGCAGTACTCATTGCTCCTGCCAATGTAATCATCATCTTTTTACCTTCATCCAAATGTTTTTCGTATGCTTGTGCTGCATCAACCACCGTTGCAGAGTTAAAATGACGGTAATGCTCTAACATAAATTTTGAAATCGGTCCTCTATTTTTCATTTCTCTCGAATTTGTAGCTTAATAACTTGTAATACAATTTGGCAGTTAAAAAATCAGGAGCTTTCTGTCCTTCCTGTGGTGCCAATTCCACAATGTCGAATCCAACAACATTCTTCTGTTTAAATACTTTTCTTAAATAGCTGATTACAGTATACCAATCCAATCCTCCAGGTTCTGGTGTGCCCGTTGATGGCATGATAGATGGATCAAACACATCCAAATCAATGGTTAAATATACATTCTCAGTCATTTTAGATATGGAATCATCCATCCAGCTTGTCTGCTGATAAATGTCCTGTGCAAAATAGCATTGCTTTCTGTTTAAATGTTCCAATTCGCAAGAATCCATACTTCTAATTCCTACCTGAACCAGATTAGCTATTTTACTGGCCTCATGCACTGCACAAGCATGATTAAATGGAGTTCCATCGTACTCTTTTCTTAAGTCGGCATGTGCATCCAACTGTAAAACCGTTAGATTATCGAATTTTTCATGAAATGCACGAATTACACCAATACTTACAGAATGTTCACCTCCAAAATAGGTGGTAAATTTTCCTGTTTCCAGATTCTCTTTAGCAGATTGGTAAACCGCTTTCACCATTGCCTCTGGCGATTCATCCTCAACAATATCAGGTAAAATATGAACTCCTGTTTTGTATACTTCAGAATTGGTTTCAATATCATACAATTCCATATTCTCCAATGCTTCCAAAAAGGCAGGAAATGCCTTATCGGCTCCTTTACCCCAGGTACTGGTCCCATCGTATGGTATAGATTGCAACAGAGTCGCAGCATTCTCGAATGCGCAATACTCATCTTCTATTCCGGCAAAATTTCTCATTCCTGATTGTATCCTAAGAGTTTAAACATTTCATCAGCCGATTGCTCGTTTCGATACACATAGTCGAAGAAGTTGCCTTTTTCGTCTCGATCAATAATCACGTGCTTTGGTGATGGAATCAAACAATGCTTTATACCTCCATATCCGCTAATGGCATCCTGATATGCTCCAGTATGGAAAAAACCAATATAGAGAGGCTCTTTTTCATCTTCTGAATAATCTGGCAATAGTACTTCTTGGTTTAAATCTTCGGAATTATAATAGTCTGAATGATCACAACTGATTCCTCCAATGTTTACACGTTTGTACTCATTATTCCATTTGTTTATCGGAAGCAAAATGAATTTTTCATGAATCGACCAGGCATCTGGAATGGTATTCATCAAACTATTGTCGATAATGTACCACGATTCCGTGTCGTTTTGTTGTTTTTGCTCTAATACCTTAAAAACAATGGCACCACTCTCTCCTACCGTATACTTCCCAAACTCCGTGTAAATATTAGGTTCTGGTACATTTTCTTTAACGCATGCATCTTTAATATTGCTTACAATCTCGTTAATTATGTACTCATAATCGTATTCAAATCCCAAATGGTTTCGAATCGGAAATCCTCCTCCAAGATTGAAAGAATCCAAATGCTCGCTTTCTTTCTTAAGGTCGATGTAAACCTTAAGTGCTTTCTGAAACTCACCCCAGTAATACAAGCTATCCTTTATACCCGAATCCACAAAAAAGTGTAGCATTTTTAATTCGAACTTTGGATTGTTCTTGATTCTCGTTTCGAAGAAATCTTTTATTTCAATGTCTCGAATACCCAATCGAGAAGTGTAATAAGACGACTGTGGCTCTTCATTAATTGCCATACGGATTCCAATTTTTATGGTCTCATCGGTAGCAATTTTTTCCAAGCGATTTAACTCATTCGCACTATCGAATATTACAATAGTGTTTTTAAATCCAAACTTTTGAAGGTTAACAATCTTCTTAAGGTATTCATCAGTTTTGTAACCATTGTGCACAATCACTCTATCCAAATCAATCTTTTTCTCTTTGTAAAGGTTTAAAATCAGATCGATATCGAATGATGAAGATGTTTCCAGGTTGACATTGTGTTTTAGCGCTTCGCCAATAACATGGGCAAAGTGATTACACTTGGTACAATAGCAATAGTGATAATTACCGCTATAGTTGTTTTTCTTGATAGCACGATTAAACAAGTTACGTGCTTTCTTAATTTGATCGCCAATTTTTGGCAAATAGAAAAAACGGAAAGGTGTTCCGTGTTTTTCAATTAGATATTTCAAGGAAATTCCCTGAAAAGTGAGAAGATTATCTCGCAAATCAAAGCCTTCCTGAGGAAAGTAATAGCTTTGATCTATCAAATCAAAATAAGTATTTTTCATCTATGTAATCATAAAATATAAGTGTTGTTTTTTAATTATGAACCTTGCAAATAAACTATTTTTTTCGATTTAAAAAACATGGAAAATAAAAAAAAGTGAAGCTACTTATGATTTTTATTTTAAGCTTCACAAAAATCATCTTTCAATAGATATAGTCTAAGGTACAAAAGAATTTCAAAATAGTTAAGCAGAATAAACTTGAATAGAGTTACTAAAGGATAAATTGCAAATATTTAAAATCATATTTTATTAACATATATTTATTTCTTTATTGACATTAGAAATAATCAATATTACATCATTAAATTCATCACTCCCTTTATTTACTGCCTTACTAAAGAACTTTAGTTAAATTTAAATACAGTGAAAACAACAATAAATTATCCCTTCAATAAATCTATTTACACAATATCACTTGCTGGATTACCAAATCAACACCTGGAATTAACCGAGACAGCATTATCTTAATTGTGGAGACAGCATTAATGCCGCCTTTTTGAATATTTAAGCACAAAGTATAGAATTGCGAAGCCCTACCTCAAATTAAAAATCAATCACAATCCCAATGGTAGGAATTGGTGATCCTTCCTCTTCTACCACCTGCTTCAGGCTTCTAGGTTCCGTGATAATTCCATTCTCATCCTTGCAAGGATGTACTCGGGAGCTTCGGGGGTTTTATGCATCAAGAGGTTTTGTATCTCCAGGAAGAACTCGAGTGATAGTTTCTTGAAATTGTACTTTTTATCAATTCGCACATCCAGTTCACTGAAAACACCCAGTTTATCCTCTCCCATTCTGCTGTAATCCAAAACAATTTCGGGATAGCGATTCAATGTTTCGTCCAAATTGGTTGGCACAATTGGCGTTTCTCCTGCAAAACGATAACGGGCACTGATCTCCCAATTTTTTTTGAGCTTGTATCCTCCGGTAAATGACAAAAGGTGACGACTGTCCCATACTGATGGTAAGTATTTGCTACGATCGAAACCTGTGAACTCGCTATAGAAAAAGGTATAGGCAAGCAATCCGTAAAAGTTCTTGCTTAACTTTTGCTGAAACTGCAATTCCAGACCATAACTTCTTCCTTTCCCTACAGTCTCTAATGCTTCGTTTCCCAGGACCTCAAAGTCGGCACCCTTATTGGCCAAGGATACTTGATCTGCTATGGATACCGGGTAATCGCTATACTTCTTATAAAATGCCTCTATACTAATGCTAGCTGCTGGTCCCAATATTCTTTCCAGTCCAAGCACAAAGTGATCGCTTCTGGTGTAATCAGCATCTTGATTCACAAAGTTTCCATTTTCCTGGAATCCAAGTATGGTATATGGTGCTATTTTGTAATATCTTCCCACTGATACTTTTAGTTTCCAATCATCAACAAACTCGTAAGATAAAGCCATTCGAGGCGATAAGGTCGAAAGCAAAGGGTTTCCTTTGGTAAAACTGTCACCATCCATGCGAAGGCCGAAAGAAAGATCCAATCGCTCGTCTAGAAAGCTTCGTGTGATGTTGGCAAATCCACCATACTTTATGAAATCAATTTCTGTTTTGTAGGCAAAACCATCATTCAAGTCAAAGGTTTTGTTTTCGTAATCGCTGTATTGAAGATTCAAACCGGTTTGAAACTTCCAATCCTTTTTAAAGTGAGTTAATGTCCAACGAAGTTTTGTTTCCTTTTCGCGCGAATCGTTTCTAAAATACAGGCCGCTTTGGTTTCGATTGTCTTCATAACGTGAAAAATCATTCTTTAACGAGTTATTGCTAAGGCTGGTCTGCATGAATCCCTTTCCCGTTTTAAATCGGTGCCTCCAACTTAACCCAATGGTGTTGCTCTGCTGTTCGATAAAAGGAGCTTGCTCCAATATTGATAGTTCATCTCCCTCAATATCTCCACTATCATCTACGGCAAAATCGTCAATCGATCCCAATCCAATTAGATTTATTGTATTGTATTTGTCGATTCTGTGTGTGACTTTGTATTGGTAATCCCAATAATCGGGTCGTATTGGCAATCCAATCAATTCAAATAAAAACTGAAGGTAAGAACGACGCACGGAAATCATGTAACTGGTTTTGCCCTGCACTTCTCCTTTTTTAAACAATGGGCCTATGTGAGTTAAGGCAGCCTCGCTAGCACTCAAGCGAAAGTTGGTGTGATAGGAAGATCTACTCCCTTCGCGTTGACTGAATTGAAGTACTCCGGATAGTGCATTGTCGTACTGACTGCCAAATGCCGAGGTAGAAAGCATTACTTCATCAATAAAGGATACATTCAGCATCCCAACCGGACCTCCCGAGCTCCCCTGAGTGCTAAAGTGATTGATATTGGGGATCTCGATTCCATCCAAATAATAAACCGATTCGTTGGGAGCTCCACCACGAATGATCAAATCATTTCGAAAACCTCCGGGTGATGGTGATATGCCGGGAAATGTTTGTGCCACACGCACTACATCATTATTTCCACCAGGATAGGTGGCAATTTCAACTGCTGATAAGGATTGTGTTGAAAGTGGCGTCTCTCTTGGTCGGGTAATCTTATTCTGATTGGAAACTGTTACCTCAGAAAGATTGGTTGAGGCCTCTTCCAGAACAAAATTATATTCCTGGTTCCCTACCGATTTAACATCAATATTGTAACGTGTTTGACTCTTATAGCCCAAATAGCTTGCCACCAAATTATAAGATCCAGGCTTTACTTTTGTAATCTGGTAATAACCATTCTCATTGGTAATGGCCCCTTTCGTTGTATTTTCAAGATAAACTGATGCACCAATTAAGGTCATTCCTGTCTCATCTGTAACATATCCTGATATGGAAGTACTAATTTGCGAATAGCAATTAAAGGCAAAGAATATAAAAAGGAAGGATAGTTGCTTTCTCATTTTGTTGTATCTATCTTTTATCTTACTTATCTGTACAAACAATTAAGATATAAATATGTTTCCTCTTATTTATCATTTAAACAAAAAAAGAGCCCGTGGCAAGGGCTCTTTTCGATAACACTAACTAAATCAGATGTTCTAATAACCAACAATTAGAATACCTAATGCTTTTTATTACTTCACATATCTTTTGTAAAAACTATATGCACTATCCCAATCAAAATTTACCAATCTTGCTTGGCTAGGATCTAAATCCACCATATTATTAGGCTGAGTTTTTCTCATCTTGATAAATCCTAGATTCGATTCATCTAACAGTCCTTTTCCAATTACGAACAGATCTTCAGAAATACCTATCTCCTCTCCTTTGGTAATGGTAATATGATAGAGATTGTCTTTTACAACTGTTTTTTCCAGCAATCTTTTAAATGCTCCCTGCGTCATTTGTGCAGCAACTCTCTTTTGTTTGTCACTTGCATATTTCACCTTTTCAAAATCTACCTTTAAAAAGAAGTAGTATTTAGATTTTTCATGCCTTTTTACAGCTTGAAATAAATCTTTGGCAATGCAAGCATAGATCTCAACCGAGTCCTTTCCATGTTTTTCGTACAAGCGATTGCGCACATCTTTCATCACCTGCTTTTTAACTGGTCCCTTGGTATTTTCGCTCTTTAAAAATTCCAGAAAGTAATAAGGATGACTAAAACCATATTTGTTGGCTTCTACTTTGGCTTCCTCAGGTGATAACATTAGATTTTTACCCAACTGGTACCACGAATAATTATCAATGTAGAAACGATCGTTTGCAATCTTTTCGGTTCGAAATTCCTGAATGCTTTGCTTGTTTTCCTTAAGAAGACGAACAGAATCCTGTGCACTCACTTGATAACTGTTAATTTCATTATCAAAATCAGCTTTAAATTGAGCAATATAGGACTCATGATCGTAAGAATTACATGCTGATAGTAGCAATGCAATCAAGATTAGATAGTGTGAATGTTTCATAAGTAAATGTTTTTATCTCATAAGTTTCGTCAAAGTATTACTTCCACTCCTCCAATAAAGCATTTGCTTTTAGCTGATGTTCCAATACAAATCTTACATAGCGAATGTCTACAGATATCTGACGGGTAAGCTCAGGCATAAACTTGTAATCGCCTACCAATCCGTTACCTGCACTATCGAAGTTCAAACCAATTAATCTCCCTTTGGCATCTAAAACAGGACTACCTGAATTTCCTCCTGTGGTGTGACAGTTGCTGATAAAACAAGTTGGAATTTTTTTCTTCGATTCCTGAATTGCTTTTTCGCAAGACTCAAGGTATCCATTTGGAACTTCATAAGTTTTAACGTCTTTCTTACTTTTCTCAACCAAATCATTTAAGTCAGACATATAAGAGTATTCTATTCCTTCATCATTAATCCCAACAATATTTCCATATGATACTCTGAGACTTCTGTTTGCATCAGCAATGATTTTTTCGTCACCTTTCATTATTTTTACTGCTTGTAAATATCTCTTATGATATTTTCCATACTCCTTTCTGATGGTAGCACGTTGCATGTATACCATGTCTTTGTTGATTAAGAAGTAGCTCAAGCATAAATCGAATACTGGGTCGTTTGCTAACTTTTCACGATCCTCTTTTGTGAAATATTTTAGAAACTTATATAAGCTTTCCTTCGATGCAAACAGTGACCTACTAAAAATATCATCAATATACTTGTCGAAATCACCATTGTATTTTTTTCGTGCATTGACAATCGCAGCTGGCTTGTATTGATCTCCAACATTTTTATCATATAAAGCAACAAGAGTTTTTAAGAAGGCCTTCTCCGTTTCCACATCATAAGCGTTGTAGAAGTTTGAGGCTTCAACTCTTAGTTTTCTCAACTCTTTGTTCAGGCGTTTTTCGTTCACATTCTTACGAGAACTTATGGCATTCAGCATATCAAACTTACCTGCAAAAGCAACAAAATTTCCACCACTGATACCACCCTCGAAAACATACATATTCAATTTTTCGATGGTATCTAAACGTGCAACACACGATTCAATTCCAGGAATGATATCTGCATATTTTTCTTTACGTTCTTCAGAGGAATTAAGCCAAGCTGTAAATTCTTCTTCTTCCTTCTTTTTCAGCTTAATCAAATCTAGTTTTTCAATACCGCGAAGTTCTGCCTTCCATCGCAACAAACGGTTAGATGTTTTCGCCATGAAATCGGAATATTTCAACCATAAATCTTCATTTTTATTCATGGCATCTTTAATGATTTTCATTTTGGCATCCCTGATCTTGATTCCGTGGTAATTTGTAACATCAACAATCTGTTCAATGGCTCTGGCTGTTACATATTGCTTTGTACTACCAGGAAAACCATATACCATTGCAAAATCACCATCCTGGTATCCTTTCAATGATAGATCAAGATGGTTCGCAGGCTTAAGTGGAGTATTCGCAATCGAATATTTCAACGATTCATTGTTAGAGTCTCCATATACTCTAAGTATCGCAAAATCTGCCGATTGTCTTGGCCATTTCCAGTTATCGGTTTCTCCACCAAATTTTCCCAATGACAAAGGAGGCATTGCAACAATTCTGACATCGTGATAGATCTCATATACTTCAAGGAAATATTGAGTTCCACCAAAGTAAGACTTCACTTTTATCTTGTAATGATTTCCTTCTTTTGCCTTTGCCGTAAGTTCTTTAGCTCTTGAATCTATTAAGCTGCTTTTTTCCGCATCACCTAAACCTTCAGTTTCTTTTAGCAAAGATTCAGTCACATCATCCATTCGAACCAGGCGCGCTAATGTTAAACCTTTTGCTGGCAACTCTTCTGCTTGTGTTTGCGCATAAAATCCATTCTTAAGATAGTTATGCTCCTCGCTACTATGTTTGTGCAAATACGAAACTGCTGTATGATGATTGGTTAATACTAATCCTGATTCCGAAATAAAAGATCCGCTTCCTGAGAATGTAGTCGGATTGCTTTTTGTTGCCAATCCAAGAATGGCATCTTTCAGGCATATTGTATTGATATCGTAAACATCTTGGGCAGATAGTTTGAATCCTGCCTTTTTCATGTCTTTGATATTGTATTTTTTCAATAGAGATGGAATCCACATTCCTTCGTCTGCCTTTACCGATGCTACTGACAGCACCAGACAAATCAATAATAATTTTAGTCTAAGCATTTTAAGTATTTAGTTGTAAGCTTGTTTTATTTGACAAATTCCTTCTACCTCAACCCCCTAAAAGGCTTAAATCAATTGAACTAGAAAAGTCCCTTTTAGGGGATTTAGGGTTAAGTGTTATTGCTACTTTCTTCTACTACTCCAAAATATATGTAAGGAAGGAAAAATGTTTTTTTACATTTTCATTTCCCTTTTCAGCTCTTTTGTTTGCAATATTCTTAATAGATTCCAACTCTGAATGAATATCAGCCATGATCAGATTATTAAATACATGACCACTTTTGTCAGCATTATCTTTCAATAGTTTCTGTAAACCTTTTACATATTCTACCTGTAGATTTCTCACCCAGTCTGTACTTTGCTTTTTAGCCGATAAATTAAATAGTCTCTTTGTAATATCTGATAGATATTCACTTACCGAGTATGGATCTTTTGATTCTGTTGTGCATGTATACATTCTAACCAGAACAGCTCTATTCAAAAGATCTTCAATCTTTTTTCCTTGTGCTTTAATGATCTCTTCATCCAGACTTCCCAATCTTTTCTCTAAATCTTCACTCTTCATCCAATCAAATTGGCCAAGTAATTCATCCATGATATAGTCTAATGCTTCCTTTTGTTTTTCGCGACTTACTGCCACATATTTTTCAGGATGCATCTCATTGGTAACATCAAATTCGAAAACACCACCCAATCTGGCTTCAACATGTTTAAAGTACCTGTTGTACTGTTTGATTACACCATCGTACATCCAACGCAAATGATCATCTCCAAGCTCATCAGCAGCAGACCATTCAATCAAATTCTTCATGATTAGCTTTGCGTTTACAGCACCGTAACGGCTTGCTTTCACCACATCATTTCCCAAGGATTCTGTTAAAACAGAAGGATCTAAAGTTCCATCTCCCATACCATTTTTAGCACCAAACAAATACATATCATCTTTGCTACGTTCTTCGAACCACCTGTTCAATGTTGCCTTTTCTTCTTCTGAAGTATTTGCCTCGTAAATAGGTTGGTATGCCCATTTAATCGCAAAGTAATCATATACTCCCAATAAAGGTGGGGTTAAGCATACTCCTTTGTCTTTAGCCTGAGCGATGTAATTGTTGCGGGCATAATCCATAATTGAAGCGGCAGTTCCATATTTCTTGGTAAAACTTGGCGAGCGCAATGAATCTACAGGGAAAGCATAGGATGCACGATAGTTGTGCTTCATGCCCAAAGAGTGTCCAATTTCATGAGCTGCTGCATAACGAATTAACTCACCCATTATTGCATCTGAAACATCATTCATATTTCCTCTAATGGCAGGATCGTTTGCCGCTGTCTGAGAAAAACGCCACTGGTACAATTTGCTAATTACGTTGTGATAAAACAGCACATCTCCCTGAAGGATTTCTCCGGAGCGAGGATCAATCCAATGGTTACCCATTGCATTTGCCTTTTCCGTTGTAATGTATCTAAAGCAATTGTTTGTAAAATCGTTAGCATGGAAATATGTATCGTTTACCGGATAATCCTTAGCAATTATTGCATTCTTGAATCCAATTCTCTCAAATGCCATTTGCCAATCTTCAATACCAGCCTTAATAAATGGTTTCCATTTTTCCGGAAACGAATTGTCCACGTAAAAGACAATTGGTTTCGTAGGTTCAACCAATTTGCCATTCTTATGTTTTTGAATGTCTTCCTTTTTAGGTTCTAGTCTCCATCTTCTTATATATGAGTAGTTTTTCACATCTATATATTCAGATGACAGTTCTTTTCTTACTTCTTCGTAGTAGTTAATTTGGGCACTCGCTAAACGAGGTTGCATAGGTTCTTTGGGAAGTAAAACAATTGAGCGATGCAATGAACACATAAATTGACTGCGCTTCCCCATAAATCCCATTTGAGTAATAATTTCAACATTGCCATCATAGGCTCTGGCATCGGTAGTCTTTGTTACCTCAGGGATTACTTTCCCACTGCCTCCTCCTCCAAATGGAGAAATTTGAGGAATTTGGTTGCTAAAGAATTTTGTCACATCAATTACTGATGCATCATTCCTTGCGTTTCTAGCTTCTATCTTAAAAGCAGTATAAATGGTTTGAATGTTGTTTCGATCGAAAGAAATACTGATTGGATCCTTGGCATCCATTACGTTCTCAGTATCTATTACATGTAAATACACACTCTTATCATCCTGGCTAAACCTTACCAACATTGGGTTGTGCATCATTTGGCCTGCAACTGCATTTTTGGTAGAGCTAATCTCTTCCACCCGGCTGCCAATTAACAAATCTCTCCCCATAATGCTATCGGGAATTTCAAGCCACAAATCATTATCATTCAAATGAATGCTAATAAACCCGCTGTCGCTGATTTCAGCTTTGCTTACCAAAGTCTGGTATTTTTTTGCTAATACTGCATTATTCGACTGCGCATTCACGGATAGGTGAAACACCATCAAATTTATAATGAAGAGAAAAGATAATTTAAATCGAAACATTTTTTGTTATTTATAGTTTTGTGGCTTGTTTCTGAATAAAATATAGATAAGCGATCGGCAATTGCCGATCACTTATTGTCAATACTAGTATCTGTTAATGTATTTAATTCTAATTGTATAAGTATCTCCTTCTTGAGCATAGATATACTTAGGGTCGATATTCAAATCAGCGTCATCACAGGTGAAAGTAATATCAACCTGAACTTCTTTGGTTGCAATATTGTAAGTACCAACAGACTTAGCAACTTCAATAGAAACCGGAGTTACATTGGTTGATAGAGAAAGATCACCTTGAGTATTTCTTGAATCTTCGTACCAGAAATAATAGCTTTCTGCACTACCATTAACATCTACTGTTGTTTTAGCTTTCCAATCTACACCTTCTTTAATTTTGTAAAGAGTTAATGTTTGAGCAGGAACAACAACAGTACCTTCAGATGCTGAAGCATCAGTAGAAACAAAACGGAACCATCCTTCTGGTGCATAAATAGAAGTTTTTCCGTAAGTAGCTTCGTTTGAGAAATATTTAGTAAGACCTAAATAATCGAACGCCTGAATTTCATATCTTTCCTGCTCAACAATATCAATAAACTTACCTCCCATTTCTTTCTTGAAGATATTTACCACTTCGCCCCATTGGTTACCATCGTTAGGAGTTATGTGCATGTAATGCTCACCTGTTAGTGTTTTCCACGCTCCATCGATTACATCCCAATAGTAACGCTTCAACCAATAAGCGTCGGCATCGGTAATATAAACATTGTCTTGAGTATTCCACTGTGCATACAGGTAGTTGAATTGGTTATCAACATTGAACCAAACGGAGAAATCAACCTGAGGATCAACAGCATTAATTGCCAAAGTATTTTCTGTAGCTTTTACAGCATAGTCAGTTGTAGATGGTGTTGCAAAACCGAAAGTTACTGTTTTATCCATATCAACAACTGCAGTATTTTTCATTGTCACAGTAAAGTCAGCAGAAACATTACCTGCAGGAATAGTAATTGCATTATTAGTTAAACCAGCAATTTCGTAATCCGTATCAGCAAGCAAATCACCTGTAATTGTTAATGGAATTACAATATCAGTAGCAAATGTTTTACTCAAACCAACGGTAATGGTTTTTACTTCTTCCATGTATGGATTCGTAACCATGTTAGAAGTTGCAAACGATACTTCAGGAGCATCAGAAGGAGGATTTGCATTGTCAACAATAATAATGTCTACATTTGCAGGAGTAGATAATTCATAACCTGTACCAGCTTGTAATGCAATATTCACAACTTTACTGTCCTCGATTGCCGAAACATTAATCGGAGTAACAAAAATATTAGCTTTAGTTTGATTAGCAGGAATGATTACCGTCTTTGCAATTTCCTGATAGTTTACTCCCTCAACAGCTGTACCCGATAAAGCAATACCTACAGTATAAGCTGTTTCAATTGGAGCATCAGCATTTACTTTTACAACCAAAGCAGAAGTAGCCATTTCCGAAATTTCAATTACATCAGCAGTGAGCGATAGTTTAGGGATAATAGGATCATCATCGCTACTACAACTTGCCAGGATTAGTGCAGCGATCATTAGCCACAGCATGTTTAAATAACTTTTTTTCATGTGTTAATAGATTTTTGGTTATGGTTGGATCTTCCCAAAGGGAATCGGTAAGATCCTTTATTAGAATTTATTTATCTCATTAAATATTAGTACCCTGGATTTTGAACCATGCTAGAATTTCCTCTGATGGCGTCTTCAGGAATAGGTAATACAAACAAATTGCTAGGGTAATCCACGTTCACATTTTGCAATGCGTTACAATCAACTCTTCTAAGATCTCTACCCATACGTACAATGTCGAAAAACAAGTGCCCCTCGAATGCCAATTCTCTTCTTCTTTCCTGGAACAATTCTTCCTTTAAAGCAGCACCAGATAATTGAAGATTTGTAGCATTAGGATTTGCACGCTTGCGAATCACATCCAAATCGGCACGTGCCTGCACTTCATCGGTAATTGGCAAATTCAACGATGCTTCTGCACGAATCAGATACATCTCAGCAAGACGAATTACTGGAGTATAATGATCTTTATTTGAGAATTCTGTCCACTTGCGTGTTAAGTTCCCGCCTAATTGCTGTCCAATCAATTCAGCACGCACGTCACCAGCTTCATATAAATCAATAATATCATTGGTTGCCAACAACAGAAGCTTTGTTCTGTCATCACTAATTCCAATTCTATCTGAAAGTGGTGCAGATTGATTCACTCCTGCATTGTCAAGAATAAAGATATCCTCTCTTGTTGGCTCATTTTTAATATAGTAATCCACTAATTCCGGGTTCTCCACCAATGACACTGAACCATTCTCAATAACTTTGGTTGCATATTCTCTGGCTCTATCCCAGTCATTTTTATACAAGTAAACTCTTGCCAATAAAGCCTGTGCTGCTAGTTTCGACATGTAAGCTTTAGAATAATTTGCTTCTTCAATTCCGATAGCAGTACCCAAAACAGCTTCAGCTTCTAATAAATCGGTAACAATTGCTTCGTAGTTATTGAATAACAGATCGCGTGTAGTGTATTCATCATAGGCAATATTCCTGAGCATATAAGGAATTCCCAAATGTTGTGCGTTTGCTGAATAAGCGTAAGGTTGTGCATATAACTTGGTTAAATCAAAGTGAGCCAAAGCTCGAATTGCTTTTGCTTCTGCTACCGCTTGTGCCTTTTCAGATTCAGTGGCATCTTCAGCATATTCAATATTTTCTATTATATTATTTGCCTGGCTAATAATCTTATAAATTTCAGAATAAAAGCCATCGAAATAATCATCCTGTCCATCTTCGGTATGAGTAAATTGAAAAGCTGGAATGTAGTTGAATGAAAATGGATTTTCAAAAGTAAGATCATTAATTTTCAGATTACCTCCTTTTACCTCAGCTGCCATAATCATATTACAACCGTAATAGTCGAAATCTGTCATTCCATAATAAATACCATTCAAAGCTTCTTCAACACCACTTAAAGTCGAAAATAACTTATCATTGGAAATCTTTGTTGCATCATCAATGTCCAAAAAGTCGGAACAAGATGCAAAACCAATTGCCAGTAATGCTATGTATATTAGTTTTTTCATTTCTTCTTTTTTAAATAATGATTAAATTCCTAAGCTTAATTGGAATGCAAATATTCTTGACTGAGGGAATGTGTATCGATATTCAGCCAATCCGTTTCGATTTGATTTACCAGGATCTTTGTACCAAGTATAAATATTTGAAACATTGGCACTAAGGGAAGCTTTATTCAATTTAAGAGCTTGGCAAATATGCTTAGGGAAAGCATATGACAATGAAATTGATTTAAGTGATACGTTAGTCTGGTCAAACAAGAATCTATCACTATAAGCATTAAATGAAATGCTCTGATCCAAACGCGGGATGTCTGTAATATCACCTGGCTTTTGCCATCTATCTACTAGGTTTATACTTTTATTGTACAAATGGAAAGTTTTAATATTCTCCATATCACGAGCCGCATAAGGAAGCATTCTATCAGCACCATATTCAAAAGAAATCATAAATGCTAAATTGAATCCTTTGTAGCTAAAGTTGTTAGAGAAACCACCCGAAAAGTCAGGATTACTCTTACCAATCTTAACTTTTTCACTCGAATCACCTGAAATGTCACTGTAAACGTCAGTGATTGTACCATCTTTTTTATACCATTGGGGGTTACCATTATCTGGGTTTACTCCTGCATATCTGTTCCCCATAATTAGGGAAGTAGACTCTCCAACAATCAAACCTGCAGTTCCGGAAATTAATCTATCGGCATAAATATTTAACTTATCCAAACGGTTTTTATTGAAACCAACATTTAAGTTTGAATTCCATTTCACCTCACCTAGCTTAATTCCATTTGCTTTTAAGGTAAACTCTAAACCATAATTGGTCAAATCAGCAGTGTTCACAGAGATTTGGTCCCAACCAGTTTCAGGCACCACATTAAGTGACATAATCCCGTCCTTGGTTTTGTTGTTATAATATTCAACATCCAGGTTAAACTTTTTCAAAAACTTAATGGTTAAACCTGTATTAAACTTAAATGATTTTTGCCATCCAAGTTCTTCATTTGGCGCAGCAAAAGGTTGAGCAACCAATTTACCATTGTAATTAGATGACGTATTGTAGCTATACAATCCTCTTGCTGAGTACGATCCTACTTTTGCATTACCTAATTTACCGTAAGATGCTTTCAGTTTTACGAAATTGATGATATCATTTTCTGCCCAAAAGTTTTCTTTTGAAATGATCCATGAACCACCAATAGAAGCAAAGTTTTCCACCTGCTGATCCCCACCAAAATAAGATGTTGCATCCGCACGATAGTTAATAGACATGAAATATTTTTTATTGAAATCATAATTCAATCTCCCATAATATGATCTCATTGCATTTTCACTTTCATATCCCTTTACAGTACTGTCTTCATCCTCCTTCGATTGGCCAGGAATCTTCAATTTTTCTGTAACTAAGTTATCTTCAGAAACAGATGTACTATTGGTGTTATCGTGTCTTAACTGAACACCAGCGGTAGCACCAAGCGAATGCTTTTTATATGAACCATTATATTCCAACTGGGTATTAGCAATCCAGTTCATATTTTCACGTCTGGATTCTTTAATCACTCCACCTTTTTTTCTTCCCAATCCATTTTCTTTTGAATAGAAAGTATAGTTTTTAGTGTTTGTATAATCCAAACCAAACATGGTTCTGGTGCTAAAATTCTTCGAAATTTTCACATTTAATTCTAAACTGTTATTCGAATAGAATTTTTTAGTATAGTTTTCGTTTTGCTCTAAAGCTGCCAAAGGATTGGCATAGGTTTCCATTTGTGTATAATCACCATTCTCGTCATAAACAGGAATGTTAGGTTGATATGCATAAGTTGCATAAGCACTATACTTATCGGTTTTAAATGAAGTTATACCTCCCGAGTAAGACAATCTAACACCTTTTGCCAATTCACTATCCAGACTTAAACGAGAAGTAATTGATTCATAATCATTCCCTTTGGTAGTAGTTTCATTATCCTTGTAACCTAAAGATAATCTAAAAGTTGACTTATCACCACCTCCTGATATTGTAAGATTAGATTGGTGAGAAACCGAATTTTGTAGGGTTAAATCTCTCCAATTGGTATAAACATCCGATGGCCCAACCAAATCAGGGATGTCATTTTCAGGATATCCAGAATTTCTGTAAAATTCAGTTGCTAATTCTACATATTGCTCCGTATTTAAGTAATCAATTTTATTGATTGGAGTATTTAGTAACATTTTTTGAGAGAATGATACTCTGGTTTTACCTTGTTTACCCTTTTTGGTAGTAATAATAACCACTCCATTAGCCGCATTTGCACCATAAATCGCTGCAGCTGAAGCATCCTTCAGAATTGAAACGGATTCAATATCCTCAGGATTAATCAAAGCCAATGGGTTAATAACCGTTTCTGTTCCTGTATTTACGTTAGGATTCAACGCATCAATCAAAGGCACTCCGTCTAGTATGTATAGCGGTTCACTCGAAGCGGAAAAATTAGTTCCAATTTCAGGAATAGAATTATTACCACGAATACGAACTTTAACGGGACTTGTTGGATCTCCATCATCCGACTCCAAATAAACACCAGCAACTTGACCTTCCAACATTTGGTCAACACTTTGAGCGTTACTGTGCTTTAACAACTCATCTGATTTTACCTGCTCGACAGAACCTACTACAGCTTCACGTGATTTAACACTACCGTAACCTAGCACCACCACTTCGTTTAACTTTTGGTCTGCCGATTTTAATTGTACATTAATGATTTTCTGTCCTTTTACTGGAATAAACTGGGTTTCATATCCAATAAACGAGAACATCAATTCAGCATTCGCTTTGCTTACTTTCAAATTGAATTTTCCATCGAAATCAGTTGTTACCCCATTCGATGTGCCTTTTTCAAGCACGGTAACCCCAGGTATACCAAGCTTATCGCTTGCATCTCTTACCGTTCCCGTTACCGTCAGTCCCTGCGCAAAAAGCTGGAACTGAAGTAAAACAAGAAGTGCTATTAAATAAATTCTTATCATAGACTTGTTATTTAATTGATTTTAGTATGGGTTAGTTTGTAAATTTAAATTTGTATGGATTTGCAACCTGCTCGGTTTCACCATTGGTATAAACCAAGGTCATTTCCTTATTCGCTGCCCAACTCACTATTTCATCCGGATCTACTTTATCCTGAATGTAAAAGAATCGAACGGTTGGTTGTGTTTGGTAATCAGCCTGAATACCAACTACTCCCTTGTATTTCTTAGCAACATGGTTTGACAACTCCTTAAACTTGTTCTCATTTTTAGGAAAATCTTCCAATACCAACAATACTGATCTCAACTGCTCTCTTGGATAAGATTTAAAGTTGTTGAAGGTTGCCTCATGCTTCTTAAAGGTTCTTTTCATTAAGCCCATTCCATTAATTGGCACATTAGATTTAACAACATCCTTCACTTCGTATGGGTAACTTCTGCGATGCTTAATGGTAGTAATCAAAGTCTCAATTTTTGATTCGCTCATATCAGCATCACAGAATGCCAATAATCTAATCTCAGTATCAAATTGAGTCTCCAACTGATAAACACCTTTATCTTTTAGCGCCTCAGCCATAATCTTCAAGTCAGCCTCTGTAAGATACTTGGCAACACGAAGTTTGTGAACGGTTAACTCCTGATCCAATTGTGGAGCCTTCACAAATTGTTTTGATCTGGCATAAAGCATTTTTCTGATGCTTAGCTCATCAATTTTTGTAGTATCGTAGGTAATTTCTGCTTTGTGATCGCTGATATAAGTATTAACAGCCAAAACTCCATCTACTTCTTTCATCTGACGCACAAATCCCATAGAACTACTAAAGCAAGTCAAATGACTCATGTGATTAATGGTAAACTCCTTCGACTTCTCCATATCTTCCTTACTTCCCCAAGCTTTAGAAACAGTTGGCAAATTATATTGACTTGCAATTAGTAATCCCGAAATGAACAATACCACTACCAATACAGAAGGCAACCACTTCACATTCATCTTTTCGTTTAATGTAAGTGCACCATCTTTTGGGCATGCAGAAACACAATCACCACAAAGGTTACAATCAGGATGTTTTACCATCTCAAGATCTGCAACATCAATACCCTGTGGACAAGTTCTTGAACACAGACCACAATCGATACAAGTATGTGTGTGACGAGTAATTTTTAAAACAGATTGTTGTTTTGTTTGAATCTTAAGAACCTCCAAAGCATATCCTACCAAGCAGATAATTCCAACAATAATGCTGATATCAACACCTACCTCGAAAAAGTACATTGAAGACAATACGGCAACAACAACTCCAACTCCAATCCAATATTTAAAAATGTTTGAAATTGCTCCCAGCGGACACAAGTACTTACACCAGAACAATCTGAAAATGATTGAACCCAGAAGAAATACAGAAATAGAGATTGTTGCAAACAAAAAGTTTACTCTGTGCCCAAACATGGTAACAGAACCATAAAATGGATCGTATGTCTTGCAGAACAATTCTCCGGTTTCAAGCGTAATGGTAAGTGTGAAAAATAAAAGAATGTATTTTAAACTTCTTAATACTTTATCGGTAACACCATTAATATCTCTTCTGATTTTAAATTTGTCAGCTATTTTTCCAATAGCTTCTGATACTGTACCTAAAGGACAAAGGTGACTACAGAACAATTTTCCAAGAACCAATATGCAGAATATAAAAATTGCTCCAAGTACCATTTGTGTTACGGTCATGTTACAAGCAATAAGGCCATCTTTCATTAAAGTAAGAATGGCTTGAATTCCCCCCATCGGACAATAAGTCTCAAAATCGACTACACTTAAGCCTACTTGATTTCCAATAAAGAATAGGATAATCAGAGAAAGAACAGAAAACTGCAAAATGTTTCTGAATAGGCTAACTCGTTTTTTACTCATAAGATTTAGATTGATTTTTGATTTCAACCGAAAAGTGGGAAATGATACAATCCTACACGCTGCATTTTGGAATATGAGACTTTTGCTACCGTATCATTTTGGCTTCTGACACTTTTACCACTCTCTTTTTCTGCCACTTATGATTTTAATTGGATTCACTCTAAAATATGTATGACATCCTACTGTTTTGAATCGTTCTACACAACTCAAAAGATTTTTCACTTTTGACAATCACCTGAGGCTTTCTTTTTTCAGCGTGATTACCTCACACAATTAACCTTCTGCTTGCAAAATTGTCTGTATGGGTTCGAGTATGTAATCGCATGATTTTGGTATTTCTGCTATAGGTTATAAAAAAGCCTGCATTTAATGATGCAGGCTCTCTATTTAATATTCAATATTTACCATCTCCTTGAACGATTCTTCATGCGCTTTTCTCTCAACTCTAAAAAATCCTTAACTCGTTGAGGTGATAATTTTAAAGCTTCACCCAAAAAACTCCTATTATCCATTTCTAAAACATCCTTTCTTTCTGAAACACTTGCTACTTTTTTTCTAAGCTTTTTCATGAACCCCCTCATCTCTTTGTCCCATTTATTTTCATGATACCTGAAATATTCATAAAACCTATAAGGATGTTTAAATCCTCGTTTCTCTGCCATTTGTTTGGCTTCTTCTGGAGTAATCCACAGATAATAGCTTGTTTTTAAATTTGAATAAGAAATTCGATTGCTAGCAATTCGTTGCTGATCCCAATTTCCAAATTCACCCATTAGCACAACACTTAATGAATCCCTCCATGAATCTACTCTTTGAGGTGCATATTGATATTTCGTCATGATAGAATCAAATTTTACAGATTCTATATGAATCTTAAAATCCTTATCCAAATGTTCATACTTATGAGTTAGATAATCGTAATCTTTATAAGATTGTGGAATTTCTCTTGACTGAGCAATTGATACCAATGAAATACCTAAAAATAGAAGTGAAAATAAAATCCTCATAATTTTAATGTTTTTGTTATCGAATTATTAATGTAGTTAGTAGACTTCTTTTCATTATTACATCATGCACTAACGAAAAGGAGTCTTAAACTTTATTAACTTAAAATAACAGAATCATTAATAGATAACCTCAGTATTTTGATTCTCAGTCTTACTAAATATGTGTCATTTCACGAAATAACACCATTTAAATACTCTGTAGTTGTAACTTAAACTATAAAGTAGAATCCCTATAAATTGGGCAAGATTTAGGATTTTGACTTGATATACTCCGTAGGAGTAATTTCATGGAATTGCTTGAATACACGATTGAATGAAGATTTGGAATTGAATCCACAATCGAAAGCCAGGTAAAGTAGGGTTTTATCTTCGTGTGCTTTTTGATCTATCAGTTGGATGAAATAGTTAATACGATAAGAATTCACAAAATCAGAATAAGATCGATTTGCACTGCGGTTGATTGCTTGTGAAATGATATGTTCCGGCATATCAATCATATCAGACAATTTTCGCAGTGTTAAATCACCATCTTTATACACCTCCTTTGTTTCAATGAAATTGCAAATTTTCTGAAATTGCTCATCATATGGATTTTCATCCATTGAATTACTTCCTGAATTGGTACTCCCAGATGTTGGAATAGCAATGTTATTATTCATAGGATGTGCAAATATGTAGGAGTACTTACTGTAGATATAAACAAATGATATCACAAACACCGATACAATAATATTAATAAGCATTACCTGGTCAATTACAAAGTGAAAGCCTAAAACACCTAGTAATTTAATCAGGAAAACCGCCGATAGCAGTATCATTACACCATTTCCGATACTACTGATCCATTTCAACCTGTATGGATTTCCTTTTAAAAATATCTCATTTTTCTGAAACTTTAATATCATCAAGTAACCCATTACCACATAGGCCAAAATGATCAAGAATTTCAAATAAACAGAAATAATGGCGTAGATATTATCGGAATGAGAACAACCGCCTTCACCAAGACAATCTACCAATCCCAATGATTTGGTAGTTGTTTTGTATCCCATATACACAGCAAAAGGAATAAAGTGTAATAAATGCTTCTTGCTAAAACTAAAGTTTGGGTCGACAAGACTCAAAATATAAAAATAGAACATGGTTCCATGCATCACATGACTGGCACATGCTAATTCATAAACCCAATGAAAATCGTGAAATAGATTCTGAGAAGATAAAAAGAAAGTTAGTTCAGCTATGGCAACAAGAAAAAGCCAAATTGAGAATATCTTATCAGATAAATGGTTTGCCTTACGCGACAAGATGGAAACCATAAAAATCCCAATATGGCCAAACAAATCACAAACAAATAATCCATACTCTACCACCTCCTCTTAATAACTGCTATCCTTATTTGATAAGCAATTTTAACTATTTTTAAGCATTCCAACAACTTATAATACAAATTCTGAATATGTATAACACTCGAAAAATCAAGCTCCTAAAAACATAATTTCTGATTTATTGAAAAAACTTATACTTATAAGGTTCACAGATGAGCTGACGCATCAAAAGCGTATAAACTTGTCGTTATAAGTTGTATGCGTAATTATTTTTTTTATCCAAATTTGGTATTACAAATTTTATTTCTAATACTTTTTTACAATAATTGTATAATTTAGGAATAGGAACAATCTTTAATAAATTAGAATAACTTTAAATTATTTTTAAGAATTTTTTAACATATCTATCAGTAATGAAGGAAATTATCAGAAGCATTGTTGAAGACAATACAACAAAAAATGGAAAAATATTCGATTATTTTATCCAAACTCTAATTATGCTTTCGCTGATTTCATTCTCAGTAGAAACATTACCTAATAATTCTCCTCATGTAGTAAAGTTTCTGGGATATTTTGAGATCTTCTGTATCATCATATTCTCCGCTGAATACATCCTTAGAATTTTTGTTTCAAAACGTCCTCTTTCATACATCTTCAGTTTCTATGGAATCATTGATCTTTTGGCCATACTGCCTTTTTATCTTAAAGGAACTTTGGATTTTAGAGCAATTCGTGCATTCAGAATCTTTAGAGTGTTCAGAACGTTAAAGTTGATTCGATACAACAGAGCTTTACACCGATTTCATATCGCAGCTAAAATTGTAAAAGAAGAAATCATTCTGTTCTTTATCGTAACAGGTATCTTAATTTTTTTATCGGCAGCTGGAATATACTTTTTTGAAAATGAGGCCCAACCCAAAGTATTCGCCTCTGTTTTTCATAGTTTGTGGTGGGCCATTGTTACTCTTACCACAGTTGGCTATGGTGATGTTTACCCGATCACTGTAGGAGGTAAGATTTTTACATTTTTTGTATTGCTAATTGGTGTAGGTGTCGTTACGGTTCCGGCTGGTTTGGTAGCTACATCCTTATCTAAAGCAAGAGAAATTGAAGAAGAAAAAAGAGTAAAATAAATAACATTTTATTCTACTGAATATCACCACAATAAAATCATCCCAATAAATTTTTCAATCGTTTACAGTAAAAATTCAAAATATTTCATTTAAGTTTGTCAACATTATTAACAAGGGGTGCCTGTAACGGCTGAGATTATACCCTATGAACCTGGGCAAGTAATGCTGCCAAGGGATGTATGTATCTCCTGTTTCTACTCCTGTAATCTTTTTTGAAAATGAACATTTTTTGTAATGGTAATCCAATTGCTTTGGATGATTGTGCTTCGTTGTTTACACTTTTATCGGTGACTGAATACGTGGATCAAAAAGGTATTGCAGTAGCAGTAAACAATTGTGTAGTGAAAAAACAGGATTGGGAATCTCACCAACTTCAGGAAAACGACAAAGTTTTGATTGTTTCGGCTACAAAAGGTGGATGATCCCAGGCTCCACTGCTTAAACTTTCAATATTCTTCTGTCGCTTAATTGCCTCTTCTAATGCAAGAAGAACAATTAAATTCATAGAAGATTGAAAACAAAAAACATTACTCAAGGTAGTTTTCCAAACTCCCAAAAAATCTATGTAAAAGGTAAAATCCATAACATAGAAGTGGCAATGCGCGAAATAGAATTGGCAGATACCACTGATAAAAATGGAAATGTAATTAAGAATCATCCGGTAACGGTATATGATACCTCAGGCCCTTATACGGATGAAAATATTGAGGTAAATCTTGAAAAAGGATTACCAAAACTTCGTAAACAGTGGATTCTTGATCGTGAAGATGTAGAAGAACTTGATGGGCTGTCGTCGGATTATGGACGCATCCGTTTGACGGATGAGAGCTAGATCATTTGCGCTTCGATCATGTAAGCACCCAACCATTAAAGGCGAAGGAAGGAAAGTATGTATCGCAATACTACTACGCCAAGAAGGGAATCATTACGCCGGAAATGGAGTATGTTGCCATTCGTGAAAACCAACGCATCGATAAGATCAAGGAAAAATACGCTCAGCACAAAGGTTGTCCCATGGGTGCTCAGATTCCTGAAACCCACATTACTCCAGAATTTGTGCGTAATGAAATTGCCAAAGGACGTGCCATTCTACCGGCAAACATCAACCATCCAGAAGCAGAGCCAATGATTATTGGCAGAAACTTTTTGGTAAAGATCAATGGAAACATTGGGAACTCCCCTACTACTTCGAGCATAGAAGAAGAGGTTGAAAAAGCTGTTTGGGCATTCCGTTGGGGCGCAGATACCATTATGGATCTGTCTACTGGTGAGAATATTCACGAAACGAGAGAATGGATTGTTAGAAATAGTCCGGTACCGGTAGGAACCGTTCCATTGTACCAGGCGCTTGAGAAAGTTAATGGTAAAGTAGAAGATTTGTCTTGGGAAATTTACAAAGACACTTTAATTGAACAATGCGAACAAGGTGTTGATTACTTTACCATTCATGCAGGTTTGCTTTGGAAACACATTCCAATGACCATCCACAGAACTACCGGGATTGTATCGCGTGGTGGATCAATCCTGGCGAAATGGATTCTAAATCATCACAAAGAGAATTTCCTTTATACTCATTTTGAAGATATCTGTAAGATCCTGGCAAAATACGATGTGGCAGTTTCTTTGGGTGATGGATTGCGACCAGGATGCTTGGCCGATGCCAACGACAAAGCACAATTTGGAGAGTTGGAAGCCTTAGGTCATCTTACCAAGATTGCGCGCGAAAATTTCGTGCAAGTTATCATTGAAGGCCCGGGTCATGTACCAATGCACATGATTAAGGAAAATATGGATGAGCAATTGAAACATTGCGACGAAGCTCCTTTCTACACCTTAGGTCCTTTGGTTACTGATATTGCTCCTGGTTATGACCATATCACCTCGGCAATTGGAGGTGCAATGATTGCCTGGCATGGTACCGCCATGCTATGCTACGTAACTCAAAAAGAACATTTAGGATTACCGAATCGAGATGATGTAAAGGAAGGTGTAATCACTTTTAAATTGGCAGCCCATGCAGCCGATTTGGCAAAAGGATTTCCTGGAGCTCAATATCGCGACAACGCAATGAGCAAAGCTCGCTTTGAATTCCGTTGGAGAGATCAATTCTCGTTGGCATTAGATAGCGAAAAAGCCATGAAATTCCATGATGAAACACTTCCGGATGAAGGTTACAAATCCACTCATTTCTGTTCAATGTGCGGTGAAAACTTCTGTTCGATGCGCGCTACTATGGAGGTACGTGAATTGGCTGAAAAGGCTCAGGAAAAAGCCAAAGAATTTGAACAAGCTGGTAATGAACTGTACAGCTAAGGAAATGTATTTGATTTTGATTTCTTATCCTGAATTTTTTAAAGGGGAAACAGATCTTGTTTCCTCTTTACTGGATCAATTTGATTTTACCTATCATTTGAGAAAACCTGATGCAAGTTATGATGAGCTCGAGAGTTTCCTTAGAAAAATTCCTGATTACCTACATGAAAAAATAGTAGTCTCTAATTCGATTGAGATTCTTGAAAGGTTCAAAGTGAAAGGAATTCATTTCTCCACTTTGAATAGAGAGAATGGAAATTACCTGGCTGGAAATTGCTATAGAGGAACTTCTTGCCATTCAATAGATGAAATCAGAAAGTTAGATGACGGCTATGACTATGTCTATCTGAGTCCGATTTTCGATAGCATTTCAAAACCAGGATACAAGGGAAAGCTAGATGTGTATGAAATCAAAAAGTTCCTCAATGAGTCCAGAAAGATTCAGGTACATGCACTTGGAGGAATAGCAGCCGGAAATATGGAACAAATTAGAGAATTGGGATTCGATGGCTTTGCTGTTTTAGGTGCTGTTTGGACCAATGATCCTCATCAAAATCAGGATAAGATTCGATCAAATTTCAAAAAAATTTACTCTATAATCCAAAGCATATATGAAAAGAGCAATTCCTAAAATTCAATACATTACACAAGACCATCATGAATTGTCTCACTCCATGCAAGCAAAACTGGCATTTGAAAAAGGCATTGAGGCAGTTCAAATCAGGATGAAAAACAGCAGTAAGGAAGAAATTTTGGAGGAAGCAACAAGAGCGTTGCAATATGCCAATATGAGCAATGGAACTTTAATTATAAACGATTCCATTGATATTGCCAAAGAAATTGGTGCTCATGCCCTTCACCTTGGTCTGAAAGATACTCCCATTGATGAAGCCAGAAAAATTCTGGGCAGCGAAATGATTATTGGAGGAACGGCTAACACATTAGATGATATCATTCTTCAAAAATCACGTGGTGCCGATTATGTTGGTGTGGGATCATTCAGGCATACTACTACAAAGAAGAAGCTAAGCCCTATTGTTGGAATGGAAGGATATCAAAGAATCATTTCAGAAATGAATGTACAAAGAATCGAAATTCCACTTGTTGCCGTTGGAGGAATACTTCTGGATGAAATTGAAAAACTGTTGGAAGCGGGAATGTATGGAGTTGCCATCTCAGGAGCTTTATTAAAAACACTAAACAACCAAACTCATGAATGATTTAAAACTAGGAGACAAAATATTCAAATCGCGTTTGTTCACAGGAACCGGAAAGTTCAGCTCAAACGAAATAATGAAACAAGCCATTGAAGCTTCAGGATCAGAACTGGTAACTATGGCATTGAAAAGAATTGACATTAAGGATGAGAATGACAACATGATACAGCATCTCAATATTCCTAATGTCAACCTATTGCCTAACACTTCAGGAGTCAGAAATGCAAAAGAAGCAGTATTTGCAGCACAATTGGCTCGTGAGGCCCTGGAAACCAATTGGCTAAAACTGGAAATTCATCCCGATCCAAAATATTTGCTCCCTGATGGTGAAGAAACTTTAAAGGCGGCAGAGGAACTGGTGAAACTGGGCTTTCATGTATTGCCTTACATACAAGCCGATCCAGTTCTTTGTAAAAAACTGGAAGAAATTGGAACAGCTGCCGTAATGCCATTGGGTTCTCCTATTGGATCAAACAACGGACTACAAACCATCGATTTCTTAAAAATCATCATCGAACAAAGCAATGTGCCGGTAGTGGTTGATGCAGGAATTGGAGCTCCTTCTCATGCTGCAGCGTCCATGGAACTTGGCGCTGATGCCGTGCTTGTAAACACTGCAATCGCTGTATCTCCAAACCCAGTTGAAATGGCTAAAGCTTTTAAAATGGCAGTTGAAGCAGGAAGAATGGCATATGAGGCAAAATTAGCGGAACGATCAGTTGGTGCCAATGCCAGCAGTCCTTTAACTGCTTTTCTTGATGATTTGGACTAATCAACTAATCTTACACTTATGAGTTTCTATAACGAAATACAAAAATACAATTGGGAAGAAGTCAGGAAACAGATCTACTCAAAAACGGAAGCCGATGTGAAAAGAGCTCTGGAAAAAGAGAAGATTGATTTGCATGATTTTCAAGCCCTCATTTCACCAGCTGCTACTGCCTGTTTGGAAGCAATGGCGCAAAAAAGCAAACAGCTCACACAAAAGCGATTTGGCAAGTGCATCCAGATGTACATTCCTTTGTACATCTCGAACTCCTGCACCAACACTTGCGTTTATTGTGGATTCAATCACAAAAATAAATTTGATCGCAAAATCCTTACTTCTAAAGAGATTAAACAGGAAGCTGAAGAGATTAAAAAGTTAGGATTTGAACACATTCTTTTGGTTAGCGGTGAAGATCAAAAAAACTGTGGATGCGATTATATAGGAGAAATGATGGATAGCATAAAAGATCAATTCTCATTGATTTCGCTTGAAGCACAACCTTTATCAACTGATGAGTATGAGAAATTGACTCACAAGGGATTGAATACAGTTTACATCTATCAGGAAACCTACAACGAAACCAATTACAAAAAATATCATCCGGCGGGAAAAAAATCGAATTATCAATACCGATTGGAAACGCCTGACAGATTGGGGGAAGCCGGCGTACACAAGATTGGCTTAGGTTGTTTGCTAGGATTAGAAGATTGGCGCGTTGATACTTTCTTTACCGCACTTCATCTTCAGTATCTTGAGAAAAAATACTGGAAGAGTAAATATTCCATCTCCTTCCCTCGTCTTCGTCCTCACGCTGGTGGATTTCAGCCTAATTATGAAACCACTCAAAAAGACCTGGCACAACTGATCACTGCATATCGGATTTTGAATCATCACATTGAGATTTCACTATCAACCAGAGAAAGTGAAAAATTCAGGGACAACATGTTACAACTTGGTGCAACTTCATATAGCGCTGGTTCTAAAACCAATCCTGGCGGGTACACGAATGCAAAGGAATCATTGGAACAGTTTTCTGTAAACGATGACAGAAGTCCTTCTGAAATTGCCAAGATGATTCAAACCAATGGCTACGAAGTTGTTTGGAAAGATTGGGATAACTTTATGCAACAATAGTAATATGAACGAAATTCAGAAAGAGAGATACAATCGACATATTATTTTGTCTGAAATTAGCGAATCAGGACAAAAGAAATTATTAGATGCTAAAGTTTTGGTAGTAGGTGCCGGAGGCTTAGGAGCTCCGGTTCTTCAATATCTTGTAGCTGCCGGAGTGGGTGAAATTGGTATTGTCGATGCCGATAATGTAAGTCTTTCCAACCTTCAAAGACAAATCCTTTACCGAGAAAATGAAATTGGTAAATCGAAAGCTGAGCAAGCCAAAGCAACATTAAATCAATTGAATTCTGATGTGAAAATATCCTGCTATTCAGTCATGCTGGATGATGATAATGCACATGAAATCATTTCTAAATATGATATTGTAGTAGGTGCAACGGATAATTTTAACTCACGAAAATGCATTGATAAAGTGACAAAAAAACAGGAAAAAGCATTTGTTCATGCATCCATTGGAGAATTCGAAGGGCAAATTGCTGTCTTTAATTATCAAAATGGGCCCTCCTATTTCGATTTGTTTCCTGAAACACCAGAGGAAGCAAGTCTTCCTTCGGGAGTCCTGGGCGTTTTGCTGGAATCATAGGTAGTATGCAAGCTTGTGAGACAATTAAAATCATTCTTGAAATTGGTGAAGTTCTATCAGGTAAACTATTGGTATATGATGCGCTTACCCACAAATCCAATGTCATTCAATTTTGTTAATGATATGATCAAAATTCTCATATTAAGTGAATTTGAAAATTGATCCCATAAAATCTTGTCCTTAATTCTAATAATTAGTGCAGCAACGCTAACTTTTGGTCTGAAAAAACTTACGTAAACAAAAATAAGAAAGCCATTGAAAACAATTTCAATGGCTTTTTCTCACTGTTTCTTGCAGCTATAAAAAATCTTGTCCCGGTCTTTCCTTCTCTTCAGGGTGCTTTATTTCAATCACCTTATCCAATAGAGTATAAAACTCTACTCTAAACTTTACAGGTCCGGTTATTATTACATGATGATATCTTTCAGGATAAATAACAATCGGATGTTGCGGATCAGCATCTAAAGCAGGTCCTTCTTCATCTTCCCATACATATTGGCAATGCCCCTCTTCTACCACCAACAAACCAATTTTACCTTTTGGGGCTAAATGCGATTTTAGTATGGCAGGCTTTACTGTCTCCTCATTCATACTAGGTGTACTTCCCACTTTTATTGCTCCTTTTGGCAATTCCTCATTTTGGTAATTCATATGCTTAGCATTAAAAATCATTCTATTCAAAGCTAGTTTTTATCAGCCTAACAACATATACCTACTTGTAGTGATTTTTAAAGAAAAACGCCATTGATGAATTTCAATGGCGTTGTATAATTGTTTCTAGTTATTTTAAATTGGTTGGAACTTGAGGTGTCGAAATTAAATGCGTAAAAATCTCCCAACGCTTATCGGGATTGGTTTCCACTCCTCCTCTTTTCTCTACGTATTCTTTCACCAAATCTTGCCCCCAATTGTAGTTGATGATATAGCTACGATAAGTTTCCGGAAATCTGAAAGTTGATTCATTTGCTTTGCGCAAAGCATATTTTTCCATCCATTTACCGGTTTCTTCTTTCGTCCATTTTCCATCCAGATAATTTCTCATGGCCGAAGTTCTGGCATAAGTCAACTCGTGCGTTAATTCTTGAATTTGGTAATACAAATCAACTTTTTCGGTATCTAAATCTGCCAAAGGAAATAGAACTTCTTTCTCGAACTTCATCCTTTCCTCGCGAGGAAAAACCACGTTAATACCATAATTTGCAGTTCCTTCTGCAATTAATGATTGAGGGCTAAATAATGGATATACAGAAAACTCAACCCATCCTCTTTCCTTCACCAAATTACTTTCTAACAATGAATTGTAAACATGATGTCCAGGATATCCCTCATGACTTGCCAAATCAATGGCTCTATCGATAAGAATCGGAAAATCGATATTAACCTGAATCAAGCTAAAGTTGTTCCCCTTATACCAATTGTAACCAGCCCAAGCTTTATCGGTAACATATTCCAATTCAAAATTTTCATTTTCCGGCAAAGAAATATGTTGTTTTGTTCTCTTGCGCGATTCTTCGATTGCAGCTCTAAAAACAGTATCTACCTTGTCTTTGGGAATTACAAAATCCTTTTGAAATTTGGCCAGGCGATCGATTAAATTACCTTTACCAGGAAGCAATATTTCCAATTCATTGATAATTTCTGCAAAGTGCTCGTCTTCGAAATCAGGAACTACTGCATCATATAATGCATTAGATTCTTCATTAAATGTAAATTTCTTTCCTGATAGCATTTCAATTCTTGCTTTAACTGCAATAAATTGTTTTAACATGTATAGCTTACGCAATTTCAACATTTCGTCTTTTTCCGAAACATCAAGCGTCTTCACTTTTTGACTTAAATCTTCAATTCGTTTCAAGAGCTCCGCCGATGGAATTTGATTCATTTTTCGCTGCTCCACTTCTGTCTTCCATTCTTTTGGCCCATAATAAGCATCTACATACAATGGATCGTAAAGACCAATCTCCAATACGGTTTTCACGTAACTTTCTGCAACTTGATTCATTTCCAGATTTGCATCTGGCTTTTGGGTACACGATGCAATAATTCCGCCTAATATAACAAGTGATAATAGTTTCTTCATCTGTGAATTTTAAAGGTTATAATAGTGTTTATTTTAAGTATGAATCAAAATTAATAAAGCATTTGAAATATAAATAATATCCAAGTCACAGTTTTTTCTACTATTTTAGATCCTCTTATAAAATACAAATACAATATGGACGCTATATTATTAAAGGATTCACTAAATACAAAGGATATCAATGATCTGATTCTAAAAGGAGTTAATGACATGGATATCAATCAGGACAAGCGAAACGAAATTGAAATTGAATCCAATCAACTTGCCACAGCATTTGTTGAAGCAATTAACTATCATACTGAAAATAGAAATAATACCGATTCAAGTTATGCATTTCAAATCGCGGTTAAATTCAACAATTTTACTGAAGAGTTTAGAAAGGTATTTGTAAAAAATTATCAGAAAGACATTTTGGTTGGTTTTGGAATTAGTGCAATTTGGATGGGAATATTGAATGGCTTGGATGCTGAAAGTGGTATTATGCCAAATCATCCTTTTAAACGTGAAATTGCAAACTGCCTGGTGAGCATTACCGAAATTCTTGACGAAAACAAACCTAATTCATAAAATCCATTGAACTATGACAGACACTTCTAATTTGAAGCGCATCTCAATACTTGGTTGTGGATGGCTAGGTTTGGCTTTAGCCAAAAAACTGCTTTCACAAGGCTTTGAGGTAAAAGGATCAGTAATGCAAGAAGAAAACCTGGAAGAGCTGCATCAACTTGGACTAAAAGCCTACCAAGTAGTATTAAATCCACATTTAGAGGTGTGTAGTGATGATGATTTTTTTAATACAGATCTTATAGTATGCAGTATTCCTCCTAAACGAAGAGAGGATATTGACACCTTCTATCCCAAACAAATTGAGGCTCTAAAACAGAACGCCCAAAAACATGGCGTAAAAAAAATACTATTCATTAGTAGTACCTCCGTTTATCCAAATACACTTGAAAAAGTTACCGAAGAGCTTCAATTAACTCCTGAAAAGGCAAGTGGTAAAGCTTTAGTTATGGCGGAAGAAATACTCTCCCAATCAAATGATTTTGAAACTACCATATTACGCTTTGGTGGTTTAATAGGCTATGATCGCCATCCTGGAAGATTTTTATCGAACAAAAAGAAATTAAAAAATGGTTTGGTTCCGGTAAATCTAATTCACCAGGATGATTGCGTGAAAATCATATCTGAGATTATCAGGCAAGATGTTTGGGGAGATGTTTTTAATGCTTGCTGTCCGGAGCACCCAACTCGAAAAGATTTTTACCAAAAAGCAGCTCGTGCAGCCAATCTGCCCGAACCTGAATTTCTAGAAGATGAACAAATGGCTTACAAATGGGTTGATTCATCCAAATTAATCAAGAAATTGAATTATAAATTTATTTACACAAGTCCTCTTGACACAATTTAAATTGAATTTACTTGAGGTTCTTTAAGAATATTCTACTTTTGTGATCCTATAAATTACAGAAGTAGAATTGATCATATAAGAGAACTGAAATGCAACATAGATTGTACATTGTAGGGGCAGGACCTGGAGATCCGGATTTATTGACGGTAAAAGCTCACAGGGTTTTAATGGAGGCAGACATGGTATTATACGATGCTTTGCTTGGAAAACAAATTCTTGAAATGCTTCCTGAGAGTTGTGAAAAAATCTATGTTGGGAAAACTTATAAAGATCAGCAGGACCAAATAAAGCGCATGTGTAGAATCAATGCCTTAATGAAAAAAGGTGTTGAAGAAAGCAAACGTGTTGTTCGTTTAAAAACCGGCGACCCTCTAATCTTTGGTCGAGGAATTGAGGAAGTACGCTTTCTTCGAAACGAAAAGATTGATTATGAACTTGTCCCAGGAATTACAGCTGGTATTGCTGCGGCAAACCATTGCCAAATTCCAATTACCGAGCGCTCAATAAACCGCACCCTATTATTTTGTACAGGCACTACTTTGGATGGCGACATGAAACAGTTCGATGCCGTTTCAAGCATGATTCAACTGGGAACTCCTGTAATGATATACATGGGTTTGAATAACCTTGGTAGTATCATTGACAAACTAATTGGAAATGGTGTTAAAGCAGACACTTCCATTTGTGCGATCTCGAAAGTATCCTATCCAGACGAAAAGATGCTATTTGGAAACTTGAGCAATTTCATGAGTAAATTGGAGCAAAATCCTCTTGAAATGCCAACCATTATGCTTATTGGTGAAAATATAATGCCTATGCTCGAAGAGGCGGATGAATTGCTAAACCAATGCTCTGATTGTAATTAATGATTCGATCAAAAGACTCAGGTGAATGGCCTGAGTCAAAAGCAATTTATAGCATCTATACTTACCGAAACAAGTACAAGCAGTCTGCTTTTTAAATGATATGATAATACATCAGTAGTAATATCGTTCCTAATAATAATATATTACTCACCAACCTACTTCCTTGATTTAGCAATACAATTACAAGTGCTTCTTTAGCAGGAAAAACACTCATTGCTGATGGCAAACTTCTTCTTAAACTTCTTATGGGAAGTGAAATAATATTGCCCATTAGCAAAGCTATTAAAACATGAGAAGCCTGTAAACTTCCAGTTTTTAAAAAGCCTGCAGCAACAGTAGCTGCACTAAGAATGCCGCCCAACATAGAACTTGCCACAGCAACAGATTCCGGAGGAAAGTACTCTCTCAAACTTGAAGATTTAAACAAACTATCCGATAAATCGAAAAAACCAATTTCATTTAAAAAAGAGAAAAACAAAAACATCGGGATTGCGATAAGGAACATCCTTTGCACCACCAAGTAAGTTTTTTTGCGAGCTTTCTCTATGCTCACCCTCCAGGTATCAGCACTTCTCTCCTCTTTCTCAACTTGAATATCATTCTGAATATCAGGAATCGTTTTGCTATATCTCGATGCCAATAAGGCTATTAAAACTACAAGAAAACCCAATCCGAAAAGCAATCCAAAGTAACTGGCTCCAACCACTCCCACTGCTGCAATGGTTGGATACATGATTCGAAGGCTATGGTACAAATAACTCATGAAAGAAGTACACATTGCACTTACTCGAAGTTGTTTGCGACTCATCTGATTGTTTTCGTATGCAGATGTAAGCATACTGTTTGCAGTAATCAAAGAGAAAAATGAACTAAATATAGCGGTAGCGGAAATATTTGGCAGTTTTGCCCATCGGGTAATCGGACTGGTAAATCGCTTCATCAATTGTGACCAGTTTCTCTCCTCGATAAGATTACCTATAAAACTTGCAATGCTTGTGGTAATGATGATTTGTAAGGCCAATTTTAAATTGAATTCTAACCAATTTAAAGATGGAAGATTAAAGCCAATGCCCAAAACAATTAGCACCACAACAAAGTACCATATCCAACTTAACAGTTTATTTTTCTTCTTTTTTGCCAAAGTTTTAATTTTTGCGCAAAGTAAAACATTATTATAAACAATTCAATAAAAATATGGCCTTCACATTGACATATCCTGATTAAACTAAATTTTAACTTACTCATAAAAGTGCAATGCTTTTAAATTAGAGCTGGCTATTTAAATCATCTGAAGATTGATAAAATTATTTTCTAGCATTAGATTAAACCGATGACCAGTGCAGGATGAGATTACTCTCTAGTAGTAGAAAAAAGTCTTGACTAGTACTAGATTAACTTGTCGTCTTACATTGGAAATAAACCTATGGTAGTACTAGAAAAAAAACTCTAATACTTAAAATATAAATAAGTACAGGTTAAGATCTTCTCTAATTGGAAACAAAAAATCCCCGAAAGGAAAATTCCTGACGGGGATTCTGAGTTATAGTAGTCTAGGTTAGGTACAAATACTATACCGATTGGTATTTGATTAATTCTCTATCTGCATAAACTTGATATTGAATATCAAATATCCATCGGCATAATACCGGAATATTTGTTACTATACTACGGTATTATTTGTTTTCCTCAGCAAACTTACGTCCTGCGTGAAGTGCTTTAATATTTATTTCGATTACTTCCTCTCCTTTTCTTTCGAAAATCTTACGAATACCTGCTTCAAGATACTCGAAAGGAACATCGATAAATGGTGAAGCAGCACCCAACATTACGAAGTTGAAAGCACGCTTAGAACCAGTTGTTTCCTCAGCAATCTTATCAGCATCGATCAAAACGTAGTTTGGAAGATCTTTAATTGTCTTCTCTAACTTTTCCATTTCCGGGTAATCAGGAATGTTCACGAATGGAGTTGAGTTGGTTACTACGTATCCACCTTGCTTTAAGTAAGGCAGGTAACGAAGCGCTTCCATTGGCTCAACTGATAAAATGATATCAGCACCTCCTTTTGGAATCAAATCTGAATAAATTGGCTTGTCAGAAATTCTCATGAATGACTGAACATCACCACCACGCTGACTCATACCATGAGTTTCAGCTTGCTTCATATATAAATCATTTTCTAGAGCAGCAGATCCTAAAGCAGCAGCAATGGATAAAATCCCTTGACCACCAACACCTGCTATGACCATATCTGTTTTCATCGTCTTTTTAGTTTTTCAGGTTATTAATTGAATTATGCTTTAGCAGCTGCTTTTGCTATAGCGGCTTTCTTGATTTTCTGATCGCGAACGTTCTTCTGAACACAAACACGACGAGGAATAATTACAGATACTCCTTGGTATTCAAATTCTTTGCGAAGAAGATCTTTTAAATCATCACGTTTTTTAGGTACAGCAGTTAATACATGTAAATGTTCTGGCTCAACACCCAAACCTTCACAAATTGATTCCAATTTACCTTTAGCAGATGAATGCTGACCTCCAGTCATAGAAATAGACTCGTTATCAGAAATAATTACTGTAATTGGAGTCTTTTCGTTAATAGCATCCAATAAACCAGTCATACCCGAGTGAGTAAATGTAGAGTCACCAATTACTGCAACCGATGGAATCAATCCTGCATCAGCAGCACCCTTAGCCATGGTTATAGAAGCACCCATATCTACACATGAGTTGATAGCATTAAATGGAGGCAATGCACCTAGAGTGTAACAACCTATATCTGCAAATACACGACCTGCACCATACTCAGCTACAACTTCGTTCAATGCAGTATATACATCAATGTGTGAACATCCAACACACAATGCTGGTGGACGAGCAGATACCAAGCTTGGAACTTCGGCACCTTCTTCAACATCAAAACCTAAAGCTCTACCAACCATTTCAGGTGTCAACTCACCATCGCGAGAAAGAGTACCATCCAAACGACCGATTACAGCTTCTTTTTCCAAATATCCTTTCAACATTTCTTCAACTACAGGATATCCTTCTTCCAATACCATTACCTTATCGCACTCGCTGGTGATTTTTTGAATCATTGTGCGAGGAATTGGGTACTGGCTTACTTTTACAACTGGATACGGGCATTCTCCGTTAGGATAATTCTCCATTAAATAGTTGTAACCTAAACCACAAGCAATAATACCCATTGATTTATCAGTACCTTCGTTATAGCTGTTATATGGTGATTCTTCAGAAGCAGTTTCGAATTTTGCCTGGTTGTTCAACAACAACTTGTAACGCTTACGCGCGATACCTGGAAGCAATACGAACTGTACTTTGTCTTCTGGTAACTTCATGTCGTTTTGAGCAACAACCTCAGCAGCGCGAGTAACTCCTGCACGAGAGTGAGCCAAACGAGTAGTAATTCTCATTAATACTGGAATTTCACAAGCTTCAGACAATTCAAATCCGAAACGAGCCATATCATATGCTTCTTGCTGGTTAGATGGTTCAAGGATTGGCATCATGGCAAACTTACCATACACACGTGAATCCTGCTCGTTCTGAGAAGAGTGCATTGATGGGTCATCAGCAACAACGATCAACATACCACCATTTGCCCCAGTAATTGCAGCATTCATAAAACAGTCAGCAGCAACGTTCAAACCTACGTGTTTCATACACACCATAGAACGTTTTCCAGCATATGACATTCCCAATGCAGATTCCATAGCAGTCTTTTCATTGGCTGCCCAGTCTCTGTGAATATTTAATTGTTGTGCTTGCTTAGAGTGTTGAATGTACTCTGTAATTTCGGTTGAAGGTGTTCCTGGATAAGCATAAACTCCAGACATTCCGCCATCGATTGCACCTTGTGCAATGGCTTCAACACCTAATAGTAAAGACTTTTGCATGTTATATTTGTTTAACTATTTAGTTTTCTATATGTTCAGACAACTTGCAATCTAAAATTGCAGGTATGCGAGAGATGTGATTTTACGATTTGAAGTAAAAAATACTTCAAATTCAAAAACTCAGTTACAAATTATTGTGTATAGGAAAACGGACCCTAAAATTTAAGGATCACGGTAAGAGGTGGATTTTATAATCCACCGAAGATTTCAAAAAAACATACTAAGTATGCGAGAACGTAAAAGTAAAATTCAAAATAATCTTTCATTTCTACTTATAGATTGTAACTCAAATGAGCTTTCTACTTTTATTTGCTGCTAAAATACCATTATTTGGATTAAAGCCAATAAAAAAATATTCCCCAGAGATTTTTTAGATTCATTTCAAATAACGAAAACGGTTGCGTAGATATCACAAGACTAATCTATCTACCACATCATAAGGCAAAAAGTTATTTCTTAGCTGCAAAAATACCCGGTTTAAATCTACCGTAAGAATCAAATACAAATCGATTGGTCAAGATGATACTTACCATCAAATTTAAAGAACATCCAACAAATATGGCAATCATGATTAGAATCTGATATTTTATGGCTATCACTGGAGAACTACCTCCCAAAATTTGTCCTGTCATCATTCCTGGTAAGGAAATCAAGCCCAATACCGACATGGTTGCAATTAAAGGGTTCATACCACTCTTAATGGCTGATTGGATATATGGTAACAAGGAGTGTTTTTGACTATTGGTATTCACCAAGAGAAAGAAATACAATTCTTGTTCTTTATGCAATCGTGAAAAGTAATTGCTAATTCCAACAATATTGTGATTTAATGCATTCCCTAAAATCATACCAGAAATGGGAATGAAATAACGGGCATCAAATACATAATCCAATTGAATGATGAAACCAAGAAAAAAGGTATCTACAATAAATATGCTGGTCAATCCAGATATAAAAAACGGAAGTACAAAATGCTTGTAAGATAAGCCAGTTCGTTTAATGGTAGTGAAAGTTCCAACCAACACCATGGCAATTACCCAGACTGAATTAATGAACGCATTATTCCATTCAAAAATATATTCAAGATAGAGTGCCACCAATGACAGTTGAATGATCATTCGAATCATTGCAATCAAAGTTTCTTTGATAATTTTAACTTTGAAATACAAAAATCCCACAATAGGGATGATCATTAAAAAACCTCCAACAATTAGGTGTATTATTCCAATATCAGCTATTTCTTGCATGCCAGATTGATTTTATCAAATCATTACAATTCAAATACATTTGAGCAACTCTTCACCCATTGGCTATTGTGGGAAGTAGATACAACGGTCCTATCCTTAAGGCTATTCACCAGTTGAATCAATAGTTCTATTGATTCTTCATCAAGTGCAGAAGTTGGTTCATCTAATAATATAATTGGCTTTTGCAGGCTCAGACTTACTGCCAATACAATTCTCTGTTTTTGTCCACCACTAATTTCAGTAAAGACTCTCTCCTGCTCTCCATTATTTATTTCAAGCTGCTGCAGATAATGCTTAAACATTTCTACCTGTTTTTCATTCAACTGTAATAATTCTATCAGTCTTGTCCAGAATCAACAGGTAGATTAACATTTTGAGGAAGCCAGCTCATTTGTTTTCTGAGTTCTTCAACATTATCAGAAGCAAGTTTGTGACCATCTATAAATATATCACCAGAATCAGGTAAAATAATTCCAAGCATCAATTTCAACAGAGTCGATTTTCCTTTTCCAGAAGGCCCACTCAAACAAAATGAATCGCCACATTTTACATCGAAATTAAGTCTCTCACAAATAATTTGATCTGAGAATTTTAAGCTTACATTATCAAATTTTATCATACTGTAATTTACACCATTTAAATTTCATAGTTTCGCTTAAAACTTACTCTGAAATTTTAAATTAAAATGCCGATATATAATTAGTTCTACATTTGGAGTGATACGAACAAATAGCGCTTACTAATTAAAAATCGGTATTATCCTTAAAACGAAAATAAGCCTATTTTACCTTTTTACCCGTGCATTTATCACATTTATTTTGCTGATAGATTTCCTTATTCCTGATCTTTTGTAATGCTCTAGATGCTCATTACTTGTAGAGTAAGTTAAATTCCACGATAATAATATTGAGATATTTCTCAATTTAATACAGTGTGAGATATATCACACCTTACATATGAAACAGATATTCAACAACTAACAAGCACATAGGTTAAAAACATGCTACAAAACACATCTCAAAACTGTACAGAAGTCTTGTATCCATTAAATCAAATCTTACTTTTGCACCTATTACATCTAGATATCTGGATGTTTATTTTTGTACAGATATAATTATTACAAGATATACAATGGCGAAATATTTAATTGTTGGTGGAGTTGCAGGAGGTGCAACAACGGCTGCTCGTCTTCGAAGAATGGATGAATCAGCAGAAATAATCATGTTTGAAAGAGGTGAACACATTTCATATGCAAACTGTGGATTGCCTTACTATGTAGGAGATGTAATCACCGAAAGGGAACATCTTTTGTTACAAACTCCTGAAAGTTTCAACAAAAGACTAAATGTGGATGTGAGAATACTTAATGAAGTAATTAAAATCAACAGAGAGAAGAAAGAAGTTGAAGTAAAAGATTTAAAAAGCAATACTGTATATATAGAAACATACGATAAACTGATTGTTTCACCAGGAGCTGAACCAATTAAGCCTCCTATTCCTGGCATCAACGATTCTGCAATTTTCACTGTAAGAAATGTAAAAGATACAGATAAAATAAAAGCTTACTACAATGAAAACAAGCCACAAAAAGCCGTTGTAGTAGGTGCAGGCTTCATTGGACTGGAAATGGCAGAAAACCTTCACCACCTGGGAATGATGGTTACTATAGTTGAAATGGCAGAACAGGTAATGACTCCATTGGACTATGAAATGGCAGCAGTAGTTCATCAGCATCTGAAAACTAAGAAAGTAGAATTTTTTTTAAAGGATGGAGTAAGTGAATTTGATCGCAAAGGCGATTATCTTGAAATTCGTTTACAATCGGGAAGAAAAATTGAAGCCGATATGGTTATTCTATCAATTGGTGTTCGTCCTGAGACAAAATTAATTAAAGAAGCTGGAATTGATCTTGCTCCAAATGGTGGTATCCAAGTTAATAAATACCTACAAACCAGTGATGAGCATATCTATGCTTTGGGGGATGCAATCGCCTTTCCTCACCCTATTACTGGAAAATATACCAATGCTTATTTGGCCGGTCCCGCTAATAAGCAAGGACGTTTGCTTGCTAACAATTTGGTATTGGGTCACAAACACGAATACAAAGGTGCAATTGCTACAGCAATCGCTAAAGTATTCGATTTGACTGTTGGGTCTACCGGATTGGCAGAGAAAGTATTGAAAAAGGAAGGAATCAATTACATCTCAAATATCACTCATGGAGGATCACATGCCGGATATTATCCAGGAGCAACTCCTACCAGTATTAAACTGATGTTCCATCCAGAAAATGGGAAGCTATATGGAGCACAAGTTTTAGGCTACGAAGGAGTTGACAAGCGTACGGATATGATTGCTACAGTTCTTCAAAATAACGGCACCATTTACGATCTTCAAGAAATTGAACATGCTTATGCTCCTCCCTACTCGTCTGCAAAAGATCCTGTCAACCAAGCTGGATTTACTGCAGGAAATATCATCGAAGAATTGGTGAAAATCATGCATTGGGATGAGCTTTATCAACTTCATGCTCCAAACAACTTCATTTTGGATGTTAGAACTCCGGATGAATATGAATTGGGAAATATTGAGGGATCGGTAAATATCGAAGTTGATCAGATCAGAAACCGCCTGGATGAAATTCCGAGAGATAAAAAGATTGTTATTTATTGTGGTGTTGGTTTAAGAGGATATTTTGCCGCACGTATTTTAATGCAAAAAGGATTTTCGGAAGTATACAACCTAAGTGGTGGCTACAAAACTTACGAACATGCAACCTGTAAACAAAGTAATGAAGATATTTTTGAGTCGAGTTATATTGCAAGAGACAGTCATATCTACAGAGGGAAACCCAAATCTGAAAATAAAGGAACCAACACAGATACAAAGGTAATAGAAGTTGATGCTTGCGGTTTGCAATGTCCTGGTCCAATCATCAAATTGAAAAAAGAGATGGATCAATTGGAAAATGGGCAACGCTTGCAACAGAAGGTTACCGATCCTGGATTTGCAAAAGATGTAGAAGCATGGTGCAAGATGACTGGTAACCAATTAATTTCTGTGGATTCTGAGAAAGGAATTTATACAGCTTTGAT
>NZ_BAZX01000028.1 GCF_001310955.1 Marinifilum fragile JCM 15579 | reverse complement strand
AAAAAGAAAGGCTGAAACTTTTGAGATGGTTCCAACCTTAGTTTTCGTTTCTAACCGAATTTTTAACTGCTTAAATATGTCGCTTCAAAAGTAGCATTCATTTTGGTTAAGCTCTTAAAACATTTGTTAAGGTTTATTAAAAAAGCTTCTCTAGGGAGAAGGCTTGTATTATTTATAAATCTTTCATAGATTTTTTTCTATCCCTTTCAATTTGCCAAGGGAAATTATTGCCATGTGGCGCACCAAATTCTTTAGCAGTTAATTCTTCGGGTTTTAATCGGTAAACTTCAACGTTTTTTACTGCCGGAGAGTTATAGGTAAATTTACGATCGGTATACTGTGCCATAAGAATATTTAAAGCATCAACTTTTTTATCGTAATCGGTAACAAACTCTATCTTACCTCGGGCAACCACACTTTTTCCCTTCATTCTATAACTACATGCAATATGCGCATCTTGCGCAGCAAGTTCTACAGGCGTACAGAAAGTAACACAAACTTGAGGGTTTGCTTTCATTGCATCGATTAACTTACCAAAATCGGCACCATGCATGTAAATGTAACCATCATGGTATCCAAAATTCATTGGTACAACATATGGTCTGTTTTCAGTATCAATAACTCCAAGATTACAGATTTCACACGAACGAATGATCTCATCAATCTGTGTTTTGTCTTCTATAAATATTGTTTTCATCCTTTTAGTATCATATATCCTGTAAGCAGTACGGAAACCAATTACAGTTAGGTTAGTATTAGTTTAAAGTATTGTTCGATTTCCTAATTCTTTTGAAATTGCATTTTTAATCTGGTCGAGCACCATTTTTTGCTGCATCAGTTCCATCATACGCTCAGAATTGCCCGTTTCCTGGGCTTTTTGCATCTCCTCCAAAACCTCCTTCATTAGGATTCTCACCTTTTTGCCCTTGTATTCGTTCACCATTTTTGGAACCAAATCTTTTAATTTTTCAATTATAGACTCTACAAAACTTCCATTCTTGGTCCAAATTTTACTTTCCTCGTAAGGTTCACTTAAAATATCTGCGGCAAGCTGACTTACTTTTTCATTGGCATGATCACGGAAAAAAGTTTTTGCATTAAATTCTGCATTATTCATGTTCGAGCCGTATTGATCAAAAACCAATTGATATAAAGGATTTATCGATTCCAGTTCATCATTTTGTAATTCAGATATAATATATGTACCAACCAGAGTAATTATCTCTTCCCCATTTTCATTTTTATCGCTAAACAATACTTCGGTACCAAAATTCAAAAGAAAGCGAACCAATGCACGCTCTTCCAGATCGCATTCGTTGCCCGATCTCAGAAATCCTGAATTCTCCGCCATTCTTTTAGCGGGTTCAGGTTCATCAAAATCTGGTCGTTGATTTCTTTTCCAGGCTTCCTCCTTGCGCTTGTGAATGATTTTATTAATCTCGGTATATAAAACACGCTCATCTACATTCAGAATACCACTACATTCTCTTACGTAAACCGAACGCACAATGGCATCGGGAATAATTGCAATGGAACGAACGATATCAATAATTAGGTTTGCACGTTTTACCGGATCATCCTGCGCATCTTTTAAAAGCAGATTTGTTTTAAAAACGATAAAGTCTGTTTCGTTTTGCTCAATATAATTGGTAAGCTCAGTCGCTCCCATAGTTTTCGAGAAAGAATCCGGATCTTCACCTTCAGGCAACAACAAAACTTTAGCATTTACCTCCTGCTCCAAAACCAAATCAATTCCTCGCAAAGATGCTTTTATCCCTGCCGCATCACCATCATAAATAATGGTAACATTATTGGTAAATCTTTTTATCAACCTGATTTGATCTGGAGTAAGCGCAGTACCGGAAGATGCAACAACATTTTCGATTCCTGCCTGATGAAATGAAATTACATCAGTATAACCTTCAACCAAAAAACATTTGTCGTTCTGAACAATTGATTTCTTTGCCTGAAAAATACCATACAGTACTCTACTTTTGTGATATACTTCGGATTCCGGAGAATTCAGATACTTGGCCACTTTCTTATCATTTCTCAGCGTACGCCCCCCAAAAGCCAATACTCTTCCTGCAATTCCATGAATCGGGAAAATTACCCTTCCTTTAAACCTGTCAATTAAGCGATTCTCCTTATCGATACTCAAACCTGTTTTTACAAGATATTCCTTCTTGTATCCACTATCTAAAGCTTGTTTCGAGAATGCCTCCCATTCTTCAAGACAAAATCCTATCTGAAACTTTTTAATGATGTCGTCACGGAAACCACGCTCTCTTAAATAACTCATTCCTACAGCCATTCCTTGCGGATGCTGGTGCAAGTTGTGGGTAAAAGTTTTTTGGGCAAAAGAATTTACAATCATCATACTTTCCCTGTCGTTCTTTTGCTTCTCTTGTTCTGGCGATAATTCCTGTTCGATTACATCGATATTGTATTTTTTTGCCAGATATTTTAATGCACCTACATAATCGAGGTGCTCATGCTCCATGATGAAGTTTACCGAGTTTCCCCCTTTACCACATCCGAAACATTTATATATACCTTTTGCTGGAGATACTGTAAATGACGGTGTTTTCTCATTATGAAAGGGACATAAACCCAAATAGTTTACACCTCTTCTTTTAAGAGTAACAAAATCCGAAACCACTTCAGATATCTCTGCAGCATCAAAAATTCTTGATATCGTAGACTGATCAATCATACGAACAAAAATAGAAAACAAGATTGATATTCGATCACCGATTAAAAACTTTTAAAATTTGATTAAAACAAACACACTATAATTTTGGCTACCAAGTTTTATAATCATGAACTTTAGTATTGCTATTTTTTCAACTAGTACATATATAATATGTAACTTGAATTTTTAACAAATCGAAATAATGAAACAAACATTACTACTTACAATTTTTATTTGCCTTTTAGACTTTATTGGTAAAGCACAAGAACATTTGCCAGCTATTGAAGATTATTCTGCTTTTGCAAAAACCAAAACCCTAATTGTTTTAGATGATAATCCTATGAGCGAATACAACTTTAGGATAAAAGATGTAATTAAAAACAATTGGACAATTACTGAATATGGATTCATTTCGAATAAAGAGTTCGAGAATAAACGCTTCGATCCCAAATATTCCTTTATTATTAATAGCATTGTTACTTTTAATAAAGATAAAACCAAAGCCAGGTATAACTTTCTAAGTCTGGTTATGGGCGGTAAGGAAAAAAGAATAACCAACATGCCTGATTTGTGCTCGGTTCCCTTATCGTACAAACATGTTCACGAAGATGTTTATTCCTACAAACTGCCTTGCTTTATTAGATTTATACAAAATCATGTGAAATTGGTAAGTAAAAATCCTGAAATTATATCGGCCAATGTATTAAAATACTATAATAAAAATGCATCCTTGCTTCAAGGCAAAACATTGTACCTTATTAAAGAAGAATTACAAAAAGAGGTGAATAGTCTGACTAAAATCCGAAAAGTTTATCCAGGCAAGGTAAAAATTGTAACAAAAGAAGAGGTTGAAGAGGCAATTAATGGTAAAAAAGAAAATGTAGTGTTTCTGCACAAAGTAGGACCAGAAAGCTCAAAAATAAAAGCCAGATGTTTTAAGATTTTGGTTGGCGCCAGTGATTCAGATTTTTATTATTTTGACTATCACATGATCAAAAAGAACCAAAGCGATTCATTTTTAGAAAAAGATTTTAAACGAATAGCCCGATAAATCTAAACTCATGAAAAAACTAGTTGTATTAAGCGGTGCAGGAATGAGTGCCGAAAGTGGTATCAGAACTTTTCGCGATATGGGAGGATTGTGGAAAGAATACGATGTTATGGAAGTTGCAAGTCCTACCGCCTGGAATAATAACCCTAAGCTGGTTCATCAATTTTACAATGAAAGAAGAAAGCAATTGTTTGAATGTGAACCCAACCAAGGCCATCATCTAATAAAAAAGCTGGAAAAACACTTCGATGTGCACATTGTAACTCAAAATGTTGATGATTTACATGAAAGAGCTGGCAGCTCAAAAATTTTGCATTTGCATGGCGAATTGAAGAAAGCACGCAGTACAGTTGATTCAAGCCTGGTTTATGAACTTGATAAATGGAAGCTTGGTTTAGAGGATAAATGTGAGAAAGGATCTCCGCTCCGCCCACACATTGTGTGGTTTGGCGAAAGTGTTCCTGCTATATCCGAAGCTGCTGAAATAGTAGCCCAAGCTGATATCCTCTTAATTATAGGTACATCACTAAATGTTTATCCTGCTGCAGGACTGATTGATTATGCACCAAACAATACTCCTGTTTACATCATTGATCCAAATCAACCTGCTGTTCATTCCAACAAAAAAATCACTTTTATCACAGAAATAGCAAGTGTAGGAATGGAAAAACTCTTCGAAATTCTCGAACTCGAATAATAGTGATTTCATAGTTTCGCTGAAAGCTCACTCTAAAATTTAAACGGTTAAGGAAAACTCCTCAAAAAAAAAAGCCGGAATATATTATTCCGGCTTTCTTATATAATTAATGGTTTAGATTAATCATCCATAGATTCTTCTTCTATCATTGAATCAACCTCTTCTCCATTAAAACCAGAGAAGTCTCTTGAAGCTTTCAATAAATTTCCAGCATGTAAAGTAAGGTTCTTGGTTTCGTTCAAGATACCTAAGTATAGAACAGAATTTCTTGTACCAACTTTTTCAGCTTTAATTCTCTTGATTTGCTCTTTTCTGAATTTGCGAAGAGATTTCAACAAATCTTTTTGCTTTACTAGAGCTTTTTCAATTTCAGCCGCTTCATAATTGCTGTCTTTCAACAAGCGATTAATTGTTCTGAAGAAATCATCAAGATTGGTTTGAATGATATTTAATTCATTCACCTGCTCCTTAATTAAAGTTTTATGGTTGTTATCAACGTAATCGAAAGCTGGACCAGCAATAAAGCTCATCGAGTGCGCAATTTCACGTAAGTAATCAATCAACTGAACGTAGAAAGGACCTGTTGCGATACTATCTTCACTCAATTTCTTCATCATAATAGGCACCTGATCTTTCATCTGTTTCGCTTCTTTATCTAATTTGCCTGCTTTTTTATTGCATTCCTTCAATTTAGAACGTTCTTCGAAAGCCAATCCGTTAATGATTTTTCCATATAGATTAGGAATCTTAACTGTAATACCAGAAACTGCAAAAGTTAGCTGCTCAAAAATTCCACCCTTAATGATGATCGTATCGTCATCCTCTGTGATTTGTTGCTCTTTTGCCTGAGACTTTTTCTTGTGGAACATGTGAGAACGAACCACGAAGACTACTGCAAGAGTTAACAATCCAAGGATAGCAAATCCTCCTAACCAATTAATCAGGTTCGCGAAAATAAATGCAGCAGTAAAGGCACTAAATGCAGTAAAGAACCATCCTCCAATTACGGTAAGTACACCAGTAATACGGTAAACAGCAGAATCTCTACCCCAAGCTCTGTCTGATAATGAGGTACCCATAGCCACCATAAATGTCACGTAGGTTGTTGACAATGGCAATTTCAAGGAAGTACCAATCGAAATCAGGATACTAGCAACGGTAAGGTTAACCGATGCACGAATCATATCGAAAGCAGGCTTATCCTTAGGATCTATTCCTGGAATGGCTACTTCTTCAGGCTTAGCAAATCTACTAGCAATTCCTTGTTGAATTCCTGCCGGCATCATGCGTTTAATATTGCTGTTCGCTGATAATGAACGACGAACTAATAAACGTGCAAAGAATGATGATCCAAATTTCTCGTCTCCCTCATTTTGACTACTCAAGCCAATTTCTGTCTCGGTAACAGTTCTTGCTTTTTTAGACAACCATAGTGTTAAGGTCATTACTATACCAGCAATCACCAGTAGGTAAGTTTCCGTTTGAACTTTTTGACTCAAAATACCCATTGTCATTCCATAAGGATCTGTTCCTGGATTAGCTGCAAATGCCTGGAACGATTTGAAACCAGCCAATGGCACACCAATAAAGTTTACAAGGTCGTTACCTGCAAAGGCCATTGCCAAAGCAAATGTACCAACCAGTACAATTACCTTAAGAATATTTAAACGAACGAACAAAACCAAAGCTTGCAATAAAATTGTCCATCCAACAAATGAAACCGCAAGAATGGTTAAAGTGTTGGATTTAATCCAAGCCAAAGTGTCTTTGGTAATGAAAGAGGATCCTTTAGCACCTTTAATCAGGATAAAGTAAGTAATTGCTGTAATTGCAATACCTCCAAAAATGGCACCAAAATACTTGAATGTTTTCTCATACTTGTACGTGAAAACCAATCGTGTTACCCACTGCACCAATGAACCGGATAAGAAAGCGATAACAACACTCAACAGGATACCAGTAATAATTGCTAGTGCTTTAGCTGAGTTAATGTAACTTCCTAAATCAAGCAAACTTTGATCGGCAGAGTTCATAATTTTAACCACGGCAACTGCAACAGCAGCTCCAAGCAACTCAAATACAATCGATACTGTAGTTGATGTTGGCAGACCTACGGTGTTGTAAAAATCCAACAGAATAATATCTGTTAGCATTACCGCAATAAAAATGATCATGATTTCTGCAAAGTAGAATTGATCTGGGTGGAAAATCCCTTTACGGGCTACCTCCATCATTCCACTCGAGAAAGTTGCTCCTATCAAAATCCCAAGACTGGCAATAGTCATAATTACCCAACGTGGGGCGGCCTTAGAGCCAAATGCTGAGTTTAGGAAATTAACGGCGTCGTTACTCACGCCCACGATAAGATCGCTAATGGCTAGCGCAAATAGCACTACCACAATTAGTAAATAAAAGTTCTCCATGTTATTAAGTTCGTAAATTCATCGCAAACATACTAACACATGGAGACTAAAATGTTTCGTTTTTATTACGTTTGTGTTAACTCTGTGTTAACTTTTTTTATTCTTCAGATTTGTTAAGCTTAACTAAATAATCTGCAGTAGCAACATTTAAAGCCATTGGAACATTGTTAATTACACAGGTTCTAATTAACGTTTGAATGTCATGTTCGTGACCATGAGGAGTTTCGGCATCTATTAAAAATATTACTTCATCAACCTTTCCTTCCAGAATTTGAGCCGCCAATAAAATATCACCACCATTGGGTCCATGACCAAAAGCTTCAACCTCAAGATCGAGCACTGAGTTCAATATTTCAGACGTATTTGTGGTTCCTATAAGCTTGTGTTTTTTCAATTCATCAAGATGTCTTTTTACCCATGCAAGCATCACACTCTTCTTTTCGTTATGCGCAACTAAGGCAATTGTTTTTTTACTTTCCATATCTAATCTCTTATTAATTTTTAATCTTATACTTAAAATCTATAGTGTAGTACAAGTGTATGAAATCAAAAAAAAACGCATTTGTTAAAAGAACTCTATCTATTCAATTAAGTTTTTTGTATTTTTCTGATTAGTACAACAAATAAACAAAGTATTCTTCAAATCAGTAATAAAATCGTAAATTTGTTAATATTATATTAATGCTAGCAATATGAACTACCTATCTAAAATACTGTTATTGTCCGTTCTAATATGTGGAATTGGCTTAAGTTCTTGTAAGAAAGAGGCGAAAGAACCAGTAAAAAAAGAAACAACTAAAAAAGTTGCCCCAAAGAAAGAGGTTAAAAAAACAACTCCAAAACCTGTTGAAAAGAAAAAATTGGAACCTGTTGTTGAAAAAGTTCCAAACAAGTACTTTTTAATTGTTGCAAGTTTTGAAAACAGAGCTAATGCTGAGAAACTTCAATCGAAATTAAAGACGGAAGGCTATGTTGCTGACATTCATAATGCAAAAAATGGATTCTTCAGAGTTTCTTACAAAGCTTTTTCGGATAGAAAACTAGCATTTCAGGAATTGGCATCTGTTCGAACAACTGAAGAACACAAAGACACCTGGCTATATATCAAACGATAATTTTTAGGACATGGCAAAACTAAGCTATCTATTCATTCCCCTTTTTCTTTTACTGATATCCTGTAAAGATGAGAAAAAGGTTACTACTGTTAGTAAGGACAATGTTGTTGAGCAAACAGCTAAAAGACAGGTTCCGGAGTTAACGCCTCCGCCTGAAAAACCAGAACCTAAATTAAGTAGTGCTGAAATTGCCAAAAACCGTGAAATTTTCGACTATCATATTGTTGCAGCCAGCTACAATTATCAAAAACATGCAGATGCCTTTAAAGACAGATTGTATCAAAAAGGTTATCCTTCCATTGTATTGGAAAATAACGGTAAATTTCGAGTAGTGCTTCAATCATTTAATAACAAAGAATCGGCAATAAAAGAATTGAAACGCTTGAGAAAGCTGAATAAAAAACCTGATTTGTGGTTGCTTCGTCAATAAAGTTGAAGAAGCATTACTGTTGAAAAGATAACAACCAAACCTAGCATAAAACCTGCATATACCTGTAAAGGAGTGTGCAGGTTTAATTTTAATCGGGAGTATCCCAACAATCCTGCCAATAAAATTCCTGCAATAAAATATACTCTTAAGGAACCGGCATAAAGAATGGTAAAACTTAATACCATTCCTATAAATCCACCAATACCAGCCATGTGAATGCTAATTTTCCATTTGGTAGAAATTAAAGCAATTACACCAATAGAAATAATTGCAGCCAATTGCAGGTGAGCAATAATTCTGGTAATTGGGAATTTCATTAAAAGATAAAATCCCAATGCATAAAAAACAATGGTAAAGATCAATGGAATGGCTCTCTCACTTCTTTCGCTTAAGCCATAATCCGAAACAAATTTTTGGACCTTTAAAAGAGGAAGTACGCTTATTGGAAGAAGTATGGTTGAAATTCCAACTATCAGATAAATAACACGAATCAATTGAGGTGGAGTAAAATCAAGAAAAGTACCTGAGTGAAATATTACAAAAATTGAATACAAAGGCATTAACATTGGATGCGCTACTCCTGAAATTATTCTTGAAAGATTCATATTATTACTTTTGTGCTGGGAAACAAATGATGTTATTACTTATTTATCAAACAAAATAAAGCTGCAAAAATAACTCTTTTTGCAGCAGTCTCTGATAATATTATACTTTTTCTATACTTCGATCTTACAATTCCTTTCTTAAACGAGCCACTGGAATATTCAATTGCTCACGATATTTCGCCACTGTTCTACGTGCTATTTGGTAGGATTTTTCCTTTAAAATGGCCGCCAACTTATCATCGGTCAATGGCTTTCTCTTATCCTCATTGTCAATACATTCCTGAAGAATCTTTTTGATTTCACGAGTAGAAACTTCTTCACCAGTATCGGTTTGCAAACCTCCGAAAAGAAATATTTTAACGAAAAAATACCAAAATGTGTTTGAATGTATTTCGAATTCGACACTCGAGAAATGGTTGAGATATCCAATCCTGTGATATCAGCAATATCTTTCAAAATCATTGGTTTCAATTTTCTCTCATCACCTTCCATAAAATACTCGCGCTGGAATTCAATAATTGCATTCATGGTTACCATCAGCGTATTTTGGCGTTGCTTAATGGCATCAATAAACCATTTTGCAGAATCCAGTTTCTGTTTCACGAACATTACTGCATCTTTCTGCTCTTTGCTTTGATTTTTTTTGTTGCCAGCATAATCCTGAATCATTTCAGAATAGGTGCGACTAACATGCAATTCAGGAACATTACGCGCATTTAGGCTTAATCGCAAATCACCATCTTCCTCTTCCAGGATAAAATCAGGAATAATGGTCGGCGATGCTTTAATCATCGGATTATTGAAAGCTCCTCCTGGTTTTGGATTCAATTTCAAAATTTCATCAATTGCACATTTGAAATCTTCATCATTGGCACCAACGCGTTTCTGAATTTTATCGTAATGCTTCTTGGTAAATTCGTCGAAATGCTTTTTCAGAATAAGGTGAGCCAGCTTTACATCTGGGTTGTGTTTTCCCTTTCGGGATATCTGAAGCAATAAACATTCTTGCAAGTCGCGTGCACCTACTCCAGCAGGATCGAAATCCTGAATTACGCGAAGCAGCTCTACCAACTCTTCGAACGAAGTTTCGATTCCTGTTGAGAAAGCCAAGTCATCAACAATACTATCAATATCTCTTCTCAGGTAACCATCTTCATCAATATTCCCAATCAGATATTCGGTTAATGCAGCTTTTTCAGGCTCCAATATTCTTAATCCCAATTGAGAAATCAACAATTCGTGGAAAGTAGTTCCTCCTGAAAAAGGAATTTCCTCGTGCTTATCGTCTTTGGAATAATTTTGTGCCGATAATTTATAAGAAGGTATATCCTCTTCGTTCATATAATCCTCTAAAGTAAATTCTTCTTTATCGGCATCACGATCGTTGCTATCTTCTGTTTGAACTGACTCTTGAAAATCTTCTACTTTTTCGCCTTCTTCAAGAACCGGATTTTCTTCCAGCTCCTTCTTGATTCTCTCCTCAAGCTGCAAAGTTGGAAGTTCCAACAGCTTTATCACCTGTATTTGCTGCGGCGATAACTTTTGTAATAACTTTTGCTGTAAACTTTGCTTTAGCATTCTGTTTCATGTTCTGGTTTAGTCGAAGCAAGGTACATAATCTCCGCTGAACTAACAAATATCAAGCCAAAACGAAAAGGTTAAAAAAGATTAAAGGAAAATAGCAATCAGCTTTTAGCTCACAGGTATCTGCCTCTAATCTTATGAATTTCGTGTTTCTAGTTGATTTCGGGGTACGAATAAATCGCCTATTGGATTATTGATTAGGAATCAGATTAAATAAGATGATTAAGATGAACGCAAATGATTTTCATGATGTATTAAGATTTTGCAATACCTTATATATAGGTATACCTTTTTTCGTCGCAGGAAACCAAAATTCATTTCTCTGGGCTATTACGTACTCCAAGTGCTTAATTTGCAAAACACCAATCTTAATCTTTGCGTTCTTTTAAATTAAAATCTCTGCTCCCTTTGTGTGAAACAAAAAACCGCATCACTTTAGTGACACGGCTTTATATCTTTTCATGTAAAGACGTCGCATGCTACGTCTCTACTAAAATTCCGCATTCTTAGGTGTTCTTGGGAAAGGAATTACGTCGCGGATGTTACCCATACCAGTAACAAACAACATCATTCTTTCGAAACCAAGACCGAAACCAGAGTGAGTTGCAGATCCGAAACGACGAGTATCCAAGTACCAATCCATTTCTTCTGCAGGAACATTCATTTCCTTCATTCTGGTCAATAATTTGTCAAGATCTTCCTCTCGTTGCGATCCACCAACAATTTCACCAATACCTGGGAACAAGATATCCATAGCTGCAACAGTTTTTCCATCATCGTTTTGCTTCATGTAGAATGCCTTGATATCCTTAGGATAATCGATCAGGATCACTGGCTTCTGGAATTTCTTCTCAACCAAATATCTTTCGTGCTCCGATTGTAGATCAGCTCCCCAGCCGTCAATCAAATACTGGAATTTCTTCTTCTTGTTTGGCTTAGAGTTACGAAGAATATCAATAGCTTCTGTATAAGTCAAACGAACAAAATCGTTCTCCAATACAAAGTTCAACTTCTCAATCAACTCCATTGAACGATCTTCCTCTTTCAAACCTTTTTCTTCTTCTTGCAGGCGTTTGCTTAAGAATTGAAGGTCATCCATACAATTATCTAAAGCATATTTAATCATATACTTCAAGAATTCTTCAGCCAAATCCATGTTATCTTTGATATCATAGAATGCCATTTCAGGTTCAATCATCCAGAACTCTGCCAAGTGACGAGTTGTGTTTGAGTTTTCGGCACGGAAAGTAGGACCAAAAGTGTAAATTTCACCCAAAGCCATAGCTCCCAACTCACCTTCTAGCTGACCAGAAACGGTAAGATTGGTTTCTTTTCCGAAAAAATCTTCTTTATAGTTGATTGTTCCATCCTCGTTTAAAGGTGGATTTTTAGGATCAAGTGTTGATACTCTAAACATTTCGCCAGCACCTTCAGCATCCGAACCTGTAATTAATGGAGTATGCATGTAATAGAATCCTTTCTTGTTAAAGAACTCGTGAACAGCATAAGCCATTGCATGACGAATACGGAAAACTGCACTAAATGTATTGGTACGGAAACGCAAATGCGCCTTTTCTCTTAAGAACTCTAAAGAGTGTTTTTTAGGTTGCAACGGATACTTTTCAGGATCGGCAACACCTAAAACCTCAATATTTTTAGCAGCAATCTCAACTGATTGTCCACTACCTTGCGATTCAATAATTTCTCCATCAACCGAAATGGCTGCACCCGTTGTGATCTTTTTCAACAAGTCCTCATTAAAATTAGGAACATCAACAACTACCTGAAGATTTTGAATAGTAGAACCATCATTTAAAGCCACAAAATTAATTTGCTTGTTACCGCGCTTTGTTCTTACCCATCCTTTCACATTCACCGTACTGCCTGCTTCTGCAGAAGCCAACAGTTCTTTGATCTTAATTCTTTTCTGTTCCATTTTAATTAATACTTAATGAGACTTTTTAGCTGGCAGCACCAAGCTGGCAGCTCTCAGCTATTCCCATTCTCAAACAGGAATAACTTATTCTAAATATTTCTATTTGTGAACGATAATGCATCTAAAAATCACTTTACGCAAAATCGAACTACAAAAATATAAAAATTGATTGCAATACGGTTTACTCTGTGCTAATTAATTGAAAAAAAGACCTAACCTAAAGGTTCGATCTTTACTCTTAGTTGTCTTATTGAACAATCAATCTGCCTCTATAAATTTTCTTTCCTTTTAACTCAATGATATAAGTACCAGAACATAAATTGCCTCTCGGTATCTCTACCTTATTAGATTTAATTCCTTTTCTCTGATAAACCACACTTCCTCCTGAATCTAACACTGTAAGAACAAACTCCTTGAAGCCAGGATTCTTAAATTCAGCATAACATCTATCTGTCATAGGATTAGGATAAACAGTTAATTTCTCAATTTTTCCTGTTCTTTCAACAATGCCTGTAGATTTATTTCCTGCATCTACTACATTGGAACTGGATATTCCATAATCATTGGTAGTAGATTTAATGATAGTCGGATCACAAACTCCCCGTGCTTCAATTTGAAGAACATAATACAAAAATTCCTCTTCTGTAGGGGCATTATTGTCTATATATTTTGATTCTGAATTTGAAATAGAAGTTAATAATTGCATATTATCAACCGAAGTACCTCTATATATGTAGTAAGTATCAAAATCAAGTCCAAGATATTTGTTCCAAGATAAATTAATAGCTCCATTTACACCATAGTTAGCTTGTAGTAGCATTGTTCGATGTTCTTCACTTAATTCTGATTCAACGCCACATACATCTATTACAGAAATAGCATAAGTATGAGAACGAGAACTTGGATCGGAGTTCTCATCAGTATATACGCTTTCCTGATCCAAAGATACGTTTGCCATGAATTCATACTGAGAAGCAATATTAGATTCTTTATAAATATTATAAGATTCGATTCCATTTCCTTCTCGCCTTTCCCAAACAATTTCATTCTTATTTTCAGAATTAACAGATACAATACACAGGTTCTGTTCCTTGTAGGTATTTAATACATTAATTGAAATTGTGTCAATATCAGAACATCCATCTTCATTGTAAACTCTCAACCAATATTTACCTTCACCTACCGGAGCAATAATTTTATCTGTAGATCCTGTTGACCACTTATATGAAAAAAAATCGCCACTTGCACTTAACTCCGTAGAATTTGGACAATAGTAATCCCCTTTATTAGATATGATTACAACATCCTCCACGGTATTTAATTGTTCAATACTCACAGATTCAGAAAACTCACAAGAATTATAATCTCTTACAATTAATTTATATGTCCCTGCACCTAAATCATATAAATTTTTGCTTGTTGAACTGTTGGAATCATCCCACTGATAGTCGTAAGGAAGCGTTCCTCCTGTTACAGTTACTTCAATTCCTCCAGTTTTCTCATTCCCACAACTGTTAAAACTTTTCATTTCAACCTGTATCTTTTCCGGCTGATTAAGCTTGATGCTATCGACTGATAAACAGTTATTTGCATCCGTAACAGTTACAAAATGATATTTATCTCCACTAAGAGAAGTAACAATAGAATCTGTTGTATTATCAACATCATCCCACTGGTAAGTATAAGGAGCTTTTCCTCCAATAGGTGTAATTACTGCCATACCATCGGTTAGTCCAAAACAAGAAACATCTTTCTTATCGGTAAATTTCAACAGAGGATCATGTCCTACACTAATTGTTGCAGTTTCGGTACAACCGTTAGCATCGGTAACAGTAACAGTATATTCTACATCTTCTTCCAGGTTTTCGATTCTGCTTGTTGTACTGGCACTTGGATTATCCCAAAGATATGTGTAAGGAGGTAAACCACCAGTTGGTTTACAAATGGCAACACCATCAGTTCGTCCTTCACAACTAACATTAAATCCTTCTACATTTACCAGCAAAGGAAGTGGTTCAGTTATGGTTAATACTCTATCGGTAACCAATTCACCATTCTTATTTTTTACCAACAAATGATAAGTATCGGCATGAAGATCAGCAAAAATACTATCGCCCTGGAATGTGTTTCCATTATCGATAGAATACTGATATGGGTGATTTCCTCCAGTTGGAGTAATAATTAAAGAACGATTACTATCGCCCGAACATGATCCATTATCAACTGTAATCAGTACCTCCTCGTTGGTACATTTGGTAAATTTCAACAAGCCTTTAGCAGTTCCATACCACAGATTACCCTTAAAATCATCCTGGATACAGTAAACTGATGCTTCAGGTAAACCATTATTTGGTTCAATATCAATCCAGTTGGCACCTGTAAATTGAACCAATTTTGGTTCTGTTTCACTTTCATCAAGGTTCTTATAATAAGCAAGTATCACATTTTTAGCTGCATCTTCTCCAAATGTAGATGGGAAATATTCGTTACTCACACCATAATCCTCCCCATTATAGAAAGTCCAAGCGTCATTTTCCAGAACAGCGACGTTTTGCTCAGAAGCCAGCCACAAACGATTTTGAGAATCAACAAGAGCCTTACAATTTATCATTGTATTTCCAGCAGGAGTTAGTGGTATTTCAATCTCGCTAAACGCATTACCATCGTATTTGTTCAACTTCGACCCACTATAAATAAACCAAACGTTTCCAAGCAAATCGGTTTGTATGTCATTTACAGCATTGCTTAGCAATCCATCATTTTGTGTATAAGAATAGAACTGATTATTGGAATATTTATTGATTCCATTTTGGCCATCGAATCGTAACCAAACATTATCATGTTTATCAACAGTTACGCCCATCACTTTATTGTTTTTTAAGCCATCCTCGGTGCTCAGTTTCTCGAACTGCTTATCAGCATATTTGTACAAACCGATATCTGTGGCAATCCATACATTGCCTTTTGAATCGCTTGCCAGGTCATAGATGTAACCAGTAAAACCTTCTTCTTCCGTATACTTGTACCAAGCCGTTCCGTCAAACTTTTGCAGGCTGTTTGGTCCGGTATCTACACTCACCCACAGGTTCTCGTCTTTATCTATAATTGAATTTTTAATTCCATTATTATATAAATCACTTTGAGTATTGTAGGTTACCCAAGTTCCATTTGAATATTTACTTAAACCTTCCGCAGGATTATAACCTACCCAAATGTTTCCAAATAAATCTTCACCAATGGCCAAAGCTCTATCAGATAATAATCCAGTTTCGCTGGAATATTCATACCAGACTTCATTACTTAAGCAGACTACTCCAGTTTCAGTTGCAATCCATACACCACCATTGGCATCAGCACAAATATCATAAATCCACGTAAGTGTATTGCTTAAGTTTGGATTGATACGGATAAATTCATCTCCTTCGAACTTAAGAAGTCCAGACACTCCTTCTGATACCCAATCGCTACTTGCCCAGATTGTTCCATTTTCATCTTCTTCAAGATTTTTAATTCCACCAATAGATTTCCCTTCCGAACTCACCATAAAAGTGGTACAAGATCCTATTTGAGTATCACTTAGAATATTAAACCTAGTGATACCATCATTGGATCCTATCCACAATTGATCATTACTATCGATGTTCAACGAATATAAATTTGCATCAAGCAGACCATCGGAAACTCCAAAATTAACGAATTCAGTGCCATTGTATCGAGAGAGCCCTTCGCTGGTTGCAATCCACAAGTTCCCATATTGATCCTCTTCGATATCCCTCACATCCATACCTGCTAAACCATCATCTTTACTATAAATAGTCAAGGTGTTTCCATCATATTTGTGCAAACCGATACTGTTAAAGTCTGTACCAGCCCATACCTTTCCGCTTTTATCTGCATGCAAACATTCATATTCATAAGTTGTTTCAATAATATTCCAATCCGATCCATCAAACTCACCGATTTGTTGTATGCTTGCAAACCACAGTTTCCCTTCTGAATCTCTTTCAATTGCATTAAAAGAGGTGTTGCTTAACTTTAAACCTTCTCCCTCTTTTGCAAAACTACAGAGGTTATTTTCAACCACCTGAACAACTTTCAGAACAAAGGATACTCTTGTTTGACAACCCTTATCGTCAAAAACCGTTACATGATAAAAATGATCAGCTTTCAAATTATTGGCACTGCTCAAGGTAGAACCTGACTCTTCCCACAAAAATGAATAGGGAGGATTTCCACCTCTAACACCAATGGTTGCCGAACCATCGGCCAGGTCGGACCTTGATATATTGGTACTGTCGGCAACAAATGCTTCCAGCTCTGCCGACTCATATGCATGCAGATAATTTTCATCATCAATACTAATTTGGTTTAAGCACCCATTGTCATCTGCCACTTTAACCCTGTAATTTCCCGATTTGTCCACCAGTTGGTTTCTCTCGCTACCAATGCTTACAAGGCTTTCTCCAATATCATTAAAAAACCATTCGTACGAAGCATATTCATTTTTGGTACTTAAAATTTTATCACCCTCTCCACAAAACTTCGAATCTTCAGTAAAAACAATTTGAGGAATTGTACCAGTATAAATTGTAAGTGTATCGGATAAACGGGTGTTTCCATTTTTATCGATAGCTGAAACAGAGTACTTTCCTGTCTTATCTACAATTATTCCTGGGCGGGTTTTATCAACATCTACGTTTGTATCCCATTCATATGATTGCATAAAATCATACACCCTAATTTCTCTCTCTACACCCTCGCAAATATTATTGCTCGCATTTATAATGCCTAAATGATTCACATCTCCATTTACATCTGTCTTTAATATAAAGGCTCTATTATTATTTCCACTAACTCCCCAGCTGGAGTTTGCCCAATGGTAACCCAAGCCATAATAAAAATCTCCCTGCTTTTTAATGCGATCCAAATGGCCTCCTAATTTGGATCCAAAAAACTTCTCCCATATCAAAGTTCCCTCAGGGTTAACTTTGATTAAATAAGGATCTGTACTGGATTCTGTTCTATCTATGGTGCCTGCAATTAATAAATCGCCATTTTCATTCTCTAATATATCGTCACCTACAAGGTTATTGGTTGTGTAGGTATTCTTATTCCAAAGAATATTTAAACTAGAATCGTATTTTCCAAACCACAAATTTGATCTGAGAGTTCCATTGTCATCATACTCTAATCGTCCTGCAAATGCTAATGAACCATCATTACAGTAATATAAACTTTTTAAATACTCATTCTCAATACTGAGAGTATGAGCCGTCTGAAGAAGATTTCCAGTATCATTTAGTTTAACAATGGCAGTATTTGCGGCTTTATCCTGGTAGTACTCTCCACCAATAATGTATCCACCAGGAATTTTAACAACGGCTCTTGGTGTAAAACTGTTAGAGTCGGAAACCCCGTCAACAATAATTGAATTGTTTGCCCAAAGTAAATTTCCATTCAAATCCACCTTGAGAAGAGCAGGACTTGTCACAGGAGTTGACTGTTGTCCGGCAATTGCATATCCCTCACCTGGAATTTCAATCAGGTCATGACAGTAATTGTAGGTATTATTATCACCAAATCTATTATCCCACAATTTGGTCCCATCCTCATTAATTTTTAAAATATAGATATCATAATAGTTTCCATACTTTAATTCCCCCCCAATTACAAAACCATTATCGGCCCCTTTACAAATTCTTTTACCAAGAATATTACCATCGGTATGTGTTAACACCTTGCGCCAAAGGGTATCTCCTTGTGTTGTTAATTTGTATAATGAAGAACCTATTCCTGTATTTGTAAGCACTAACATTTCTCCAGAAGAGGTGATACAAATATCTTTACCTTCTTCCCATTCATCATCAGGATGGTGAAGAACTTTTTCGAAAGTAGTTTGAGCGTTTATTATGCTCCAAATACAAGTTAATAGTGTAAACAAGTAGAATCTTTTCATAGTTTATGCTGGTTAGTTTAAGTCATTTATCAAACGGGGTAAAATTTAATATAATTAAACATTAAAGTCAAGTATTATATCTTTTGTTTAATATTTTGAACTGAATATAAATAAGAAATATAAATTCTATTTCATGTCTTTAGATCACATTAGGATATACAAGGGCACAGTATAAAGGTAGTCTCTCTAAAAGAATTTTAATTGCGAATGATCTCTGTATTTGTGATTTCTATAAAGTACAATGTAAAAAACGTGATGTGGCAACTAACTCGTTTAAGGATCAAATAAATATTTTTTTCAAGATTTTTTTCAAGATTTTTTACAATTGTGTAAATAACTGATTTTCTGAAATCTTAGTGTCAGAATTATAAAATATCATATTTGGGGTTTATGATTTTTTAACGAGATTATTAACTTTAGCGCTTGCATCAATCAAAGTAAATCAATGATTCAAAATAAGTTAGTCAGTTCCATTCAGGAAACGATTCAAAAAAACTGGGAACACCCAGCGTTTACAAACTACCAAAAAGACACAATTACATTTCAGGAAGTAGCCCAAAGAATTCAATGGATGCACTTTCTGTTTAAAGAACTCGGAATTAAAAAAGGCGATAAGGTTGCAGTTATTGGTCGTAACCTAAACAACTGGGCTGTTACCTATTTGGGCACCCTTACTTATGGTGCGGTTATCGTTCCTATTCTGCCTGATTTTAATTCAAGTGACATTCACCATATTGTTACTCACTCTGAGTCGAAATTGCTTTTTGCCACCGAGAACATTTTCAATAAAATTGATGATGACAAAATGAAAAAGTTGATGGGGATCATTTCTCTTGGAGAATTTGAACCTCTTTGCTCTTCATGCGATAAACTAAATAAGGCGATAGAAAAAGCAAATAAGAAATCGAAGGAAATAGAGGTAAGTAAGGATAAATTAAACTTTGCCGATCCTAAAAAGGATGACATTGCGGTTCTTTCCTATACTTCGGGTACTTCCGGATTCTCGAAAGGTGTAATGTTGCCTTTTAAAAGTTTATACTCAAACGTAAAAATAGGTTTTGATCATATTGATTTGAACCCACAAGATACAGTAGTTTCTTTTCTGCCTTTGGCTCACGTTTTTGGTTGTTTGTTCGAATTCTTAACCGAGTTTTGCTGTGGATGCCATGTGGTATTTTTATCGCGTGTTCCTACTCCACAAATCATTACCAAAGCTTTTCAGGATGTAAAACCTAAACTGATTTGTTTGGTTCCACTGATTATGGAGAAAATCTACAAGAAAAGAATTCTTCCAGTACTGGAAAGCCGCAGGGTAAAACTAATGCTTAAGATTCCTCTGTTGGAGAAGAAAATCTATAAGAAAATCAGAACCTCACTGATCGAAACCTTTGGAGGTAATTTTATTGAGGTAATTATTGGTGGTGCTGCTTTAAACAAAGAAGTTGAAGATTTCCTGAAGAAAATCGAATTCCCTTTCACTGTTGGATATGGAATGACAGAATGTGGTCCGCTAATTAGTTACAGTCCTACACAAAAATTTCGATCTCATTCATGTGGTAAGGTGGTTAATCGCATGCAAGTGCGAATCGATTCAGAGGATCCGTATAAGGTTGTAGGTGAAATTCAGGTGAAAGGTGACAATGTAATGAAAGGCTATTACAAAAATCCTGAAGCTACAGCCGAAGCCATGACCGAAGATGGATGGCTACGCACCGGCGATTTGGGAATTATCGATGCCGATGATACAATATATATACGTGGTAGAAGTAAAAACATGCTTTTAGGACCATCGGGGCAGAACATTTACCCTGAAGAAATTGAAGCGGCTTTGAATAATATGCCATTTGTTCAGGAATCCATAGTTACCGATGATAAAGATCACAAGCTTATTGCCTTAATCTATCCGGATTATGAAGCCTGTGATGCAGAAGGATTGAACAAAGATGAAATTCAACAAGCTTTAGATAAAGACAAGCAGATTATTAACAAGTCTTTGCCTGCTTACATGAAGGTTTCGAGAATCATACTGTTCCCTGAAGAATTTAAGAAAACTCCTAAGCGAAATATTAAACGATACTTGTATACAAATTTGTATCGCGAGTAAAAAGAAAGCCGATCTGTTTAGATCGGCTTATTTTTTAAACAATCCTCTTTGCAATTTTGTGCGATGATTTAATTTGAATACCAAATCAACTACAGGCATTAAGAACAATTGTGTTTTTGTGTCGTTATTTAAATAGTAAGTTTTGTATCCTGCCGATACTGAAAACTTACTGTCTCTATGCCAATGTATTTTCCCTTGACTCTCTATTGCATATTCTCCACCAAAATCGATATTGTAATAGTCGGCCGAAATTGAAAAGTTAAAATTTCGATAAACATTTCCTGCCAACTCTAAACCTGCAAAATATACTTTTTGGTCATCATAGTAGGAAGCCGATCGTTGATACAGGAAATAATAATCCAACTTTGGAAAATTATCATCGCCAGTTTTCAAAGAGAAATCAAAACCAACACGAGCTGTTAATACCAAATCTGGTGTACGAATAAAACAATCTTCAGGTTGTGGGTTAAGTATTCGACTTAATATCAATTCATTTCTAAATGTGAAAATATGCGGAATATCGGCAGTTTTGGGTATCTGATCCTTAAAACCTGAACTTTTTGCCCATTTTAATCCTACAGTAGGATAATAAAAGGTATGCTGACTCGATAAAATGGTATTCTTCCCAAACCATTGATGTTTAAATCCAATATTTGGTGCCAATGGAAAAAGTAATAATTCCGAGTTCAATTCAGTTTTGGGATAATTACCATACCTACTTTTGGCCAAAACACTTAAGTGTATTTCGCCCATTGGAACAACCTTTGCACCTCTATCTGTCCAGGAACTGTAATAATCAATTCTCTCTCCTCCAACTAACGGCACCTGAGCATATGCCGCTGATATATAGAAAGTACTTACCAGGAATAAAAAAATTAACTTTCTCATAGGTTATAGCTTTAAATAGTAAGCGTAAAATTCTTCAATTTATTATAAAATCGAAATAATTTTTGGAAAATGTTAAAACCGAATAAAAATTACCACTTACCGATAAAATTGAAACAATTACCTAATTATGACATAATATGCATTTTCCAAGTTTTATTTTTATCCCAAAAATCGCTTTGATATACTGAAATGCTGAATGTTAACAAAATTTAACAGAAACTACTGGAAACTTTAAGTACTTTTAAAGTTTCCTTAGTGTTAAGTGATTATCTTTGCAAGATGAAAAATCAGAAGGTAGATATAATTGAAATTAGTTGGGAACTGTTCTTTCAATTTGGAATAAAAAGTGTAACCATGGATGATATTGCCAGCAAACTTGGCATCTCAAAAAAAACCATTTACCAGCATTTCAAAAACAAAAATGATTTGGTTGAACAGGCGATAGAGTGGCAAATCAACCATCCTCTTTTTTCATTTCAATCAGAAGAAATCAGCCATTTAAATGCAATTGATCAATACATAGAATTTTACAAGTTTATTGTAAATCAGATAGCAAATTCATGTGAATCTATGCGCTATGACTTGCGAAAATATTATCCAAAGTTGTGGAACAAGTTTCATCTAACAAAACTTACAACCTTTCAAAATGAATTGTCTCAAAACCTGGAAAAGGGAATACAGGAAGGTTTGTTTCGACCAGAAATCAATGTAGAATGGATTAGCAAAACCATGGCTCGCTTTTATATGAATATGGCAGAATCAGATACTCTTATACTCGAAAAAGAAGATATCTCAAATATTGAGTATCACCGAGAACTCGGGCTTTACCATTTACATGGCGTTTGTACAATTAAAGGAATGGAATACGTTAAAAATAATTTTAAATAGATCAGAAATAATGAAAAACATCCTACTATCATTTGTAGTGATTTTTCTTGTGTTCAGTTATCCCACACAAGCTCAAACTGAAGACAAAGTAAATTTCACTCTTGCCGAAGCACAGGAATACGCTTTGGAAAACTCATATACGGTAAAGGGGACCGATTATGACCTACAGGTAGCCAGAAAAAAGGTGTGGGAAACCATTGCCGATGGGTTACCACAGGTAGATTTTTCTGCAGACTATAGTAACAATTTGGATGTAGCTGTGTCTTTATTACCTGCAGAATTTTTTGGTGGTGAACCCGGAAGTTATACTCCTGTAAAATTTGGTCAGCAATATGGAAGTACCGCTTCAATTAGCGTGAATCAGAAAATTTTTGACGGCTCGTATATTGTGGGTACAATGGCAGCTAAAGTTTTCGTACAACTTTCAAAAGATCAGAAAGAGAAAACGGAAATTGAAATTAAAGATGCAGTTGCTCAGGCTTATTATGCCGTTTTGGTTGCCAAAGACAATTACAAAACCGTTAAAGAAAATCTGGCCATCAATGAAAAGTTACTGAATGAAACCAAAGCCTATTGGGAAAATGGTTTTCGTGAAGAATTGGATGTAGATCAGATCAAATTGAATCTGAATCGAAACAAAACTCAATTGTCAGATGCAAAAAGGGCTATTTCTACTTCTTTAACTGTTCTTAAATATACCATGGGAATGGATATTGAGAAAAAAATTGAATTAGGCAACAATCTTGAAAACCTTGTGGATCCAATTCGTTCAACAACTCCTGAAGTAAGTAGTTACGACTTTTCTTCTCATATTGATTACAGAATTTTAGAGACACAATTAAAATCGCAAAAGTTGCTGATTCGAAATGAGCAAGCTCAGTATTTACCAACCATATCTGCTTTTTATAATTATGGGAAAAATACAAGTACGGATTTCCGAAACGTATTTAAATCAGAAGTTCCATGGTTTAAATCTTCAGTTATTGGTTTACGTTTAAGTATGCCGATTTTTTCAGCCGGCCAAAAAAGATCAAAGGTAAAGCAGCAAAAAATTGAATATATGAAAATTGAAAATGATATGGCCAGTACAGAACAAAACCTAAAAAAGGATTTGAGCTTATCATTCTCGAATTTGCTAAATGCTCAGGAAACTTACGAAAACAACTTGGAAGCTGTAAATATCGCAAAAAGAATATACGACAAAACCATTATCAAATTCAACGAAGGGATTTCGACTAGCACGGAATTATCGGAAAATGAAAAGCAATACCTGGATGCACATTCGAATTACATTAATTCAACACTTGGATTGCTGAGTACGAAAATTGCTTTTGATAAGGCTCTTGGAAAATTATAATTAAGAAACATCCTACAAAAACCATAAACAGATGAAAAAAATATTAATTGCAGCAATTATTCCTCTACTATTTGCATGTTCTGCCAAGAATGCAGACAATGAATTGAGCAAGGAAGATCAATTGAAAAAATATAAAACGGAATTTTCTGCTTTAAAAAAGAAAATCTCTGCACTTGAAAAAGAAATTAAGAGTGAAAGCAATACTGATGAAGCAATAAGTGTAGCTGTTACAGAAATCACAAATTCTAAGTTCGAGCATTTTATACAGGTAACTGGTAATGTTGAAGCCGACAAGAATATCACAATTACTCCTGAAACCAATGGTAATATCATTTCCATTGATGTTATTGAAGGGCAAAAAGTAAAAAAAGGTGATGTAATTGGAAAATTAAATACTGCTCAAATTCAAAGAAGCATTGATGAAGTAAAAACCAATCTGAAGTTATCTACAATTCTATTTGAAAGACAAGAAAGACTTTGGAATCAAAAAATTGGTTCGGAAGTTGAATACTTGGAGGCAAAAGCCAATAAAGAGGCTTTGGAAAGCAAACTAAAAGCTTTAGAAGCTCAGAAAGATATGGCAATTATTACTGCTCCTTTTAATGGTATTATCGATGAAATTCACCAAAAGAAAGGTGAGTTGGCAGGGCCAACCATTCCTTTTGCTCAATTGGTAAATATCGATCAGGTATATGTTGAAGCTGATGTTGCTGAAACTTACCTGAACTATATTAAAGCTGGGGAAAAAGCTGAATTGGAATTTCCAGCTATCGATTTTCGTACCAATGCATCGATTTATCGTACATCAAATATTATCGATCCTGGAAATAGAAGTTTTAAAGTTCGTGTCAATTTGAACAATCCAGGACATAAAATTAAGCCAAACCTTATTTCTGTTCTTAAAATTAAAGATTACGAAATTGACAATGCCATTGTAGTTCCATCTATAATTGTGAAGAAAGATTTTGAAGGCAACTACCTGTACCTTGCTAAAAAAGAGGGAAAGAATTTGGTTGCCAAAAAAACTTACATCCAAATATCGAAAACCTACAACAACCTTTCTTTAATCGAATCAGGAATTCAACTAGGAGATAAAATCATTACAGAAGGTTATTCACAAGTTGTAAACGGAACACTAATTAGCACAAAGTAATTCGCAGAAAATGGATCATATAAAAGATAATACTCCTGCCGAGCAAGTTCAGCGGGAGTTTAAACCCACATTTGGTGCGTTAAAGAATAAAAACTCCATTTTTATTCTGACCTTCATTCTTATATTTTTTGGATGGTTCTCGTACCAAAGCATGCCAAGAGAATATTTCCCTGAAGTTGTGATACCAAATATCATGATTACAACTCCTTATCCGGGAAACTCTCCTATCGATATTGAAAACCTGGTTACCAGGCCTATTGAGAAGGAATTAAAATCATTAAAAGGAGTTAAGAAATTAAGTTCGGCTTCTTACGAAGACATGAGTTTAATTGTGGTAGAGTTTAACACAGATGTACCTGTTAAGCAAGCTCTTCAAGACACCAAAGACAAGGTTGACAAATCCTTAAGCGAACTACCTGATGATTTGGATACAGATCCAATTGTTGAAGATGTTGATTTTGCAGATTTCCCAATCCTTAACGTAAACCTTTCAGGTGATTTTGGATTGGAAGATTTAAAAGAGTTTGCAGAAGAATTACAAGATAAATTTGAAACTCTTCCTGAAGTTTCAGAGGCGGATATCAAAGGAATTGACGAAAGAGAAATTAAAATCAATGCCGATTTGCACAAAATGGAAGCAAACGGTGTTACTTTCCACGATATCGAATTGGCAATTAGCGATGAAAATGTAACGGTTAGTGCTGGTACATTAATTACTGATAATACCAGAAGAAGTATACGTACAAGTGCCGATTATACCAGCATGAAACAAATTGAAAACACAATTGTTAAAGTTTCTAATGGTAGAGCGGTTTATTTGAAAGATGTTGCAGAAGTTGAAGATGGTTATGAAGAACTATCTTCCATTTCGAGATTAAATAACCAACCTGTTGTTTCTTTATCGATTACTAAAAAATCTGGTGAAAACTTATTGGCAGCAACCGATGCCATTTACAAAATTATTGGCGAGGAAAAAGAAAATGGTTCACTTCCAAGCGGATTAATCGTAACCGTAACTGATGATACCTCTGAAGATGTTCGCGGTCAGGTTGCCGATTTAGAGAACTCTATCATCATGGGTATGCTACTGGTAATAATTGTTCTTTATCTTTTCATGGGATTAAGAAATGCATTGTTCTCTGGTTTGGCAATTCCTATGTCAATGTTAATTTCCTTCATCATCCTAAACCAAATTGGTTACACGGTAAATCAAATGGTATTGTTCTCTTTGATTTTGGCATTGGGTATGCTTGTTGATAATGCCATTGTGGTAGTCGAAAACGTATACCGCCTGCACGAAGAGGGTTTATCGAAATTGGAAGCCACCAAAAAGGGTGTTAGTGAAATTGCAGGTCCTATTATTTCATCAACAGCAACTACCTTGGCTGCATTCTTCCCATTGCTTTTATGGGGTGGAATCATGGGTGAGTTTATGAAATACCTTCCAATTACATTGATTATTGTATTGTCGTCTTCATTGTTTGTTGCACTGATTCTTAACCCAGTATTTACTGCAACTTTTGTGAAGTTAGATGATGTAAATAAAAAAATGAACAAGAAGAAATTCATCCTAATTGGAACTTCTTTTCTTGTTGTATCTCTGCCATTTTATTTAATGAAGATATTTGGTACAATAGAAAGCTTCTTTATTGCCAATCTTTTGATGCTTATTGGTGTTATTGTATTGTTCAACCTGGTTGCTTTAAAACCATTTGCTCGCTGGTTTCAAACCAAATTACTGGTAATACTAGAAAACAGGTACGAGAAAACACTGCGATTTGCATTAAAAGGAATTAGGCCACTTTTGTTCTTTGTAGGAACATTTGTTCTGATGATTCTATCAATTGTATTCTACTTTAGCACAAAACCTTTATTCGTTTTCTTCCCGGATAATGATCCAAAATCCATTTATGTAACCATGGAATTGCCATTGGGAACAGATATTCACAAAACAAATGAGCTTACAAAACGTGTTGAGGTAATTGTGAATAAAACCATGGAACCATATGAGGACATCATCCGATCGAAATCAACCAACGTTGGTTCTGGTAAAGGTGGAATGTTTGAATCAAGTCGTGCAGCAAACAAATCATTAACCACAATTTCATTTGTGGAATTTAAAGATCGTGGCGGCATTAGCACATCTGAGATTATGCAGGAACTGACTGCAAATTTTGAAGGTTTTGTTGGTGCTAAAATTTTCGTGGAAAAAGATGATCAGGGACCTCCGGTTGGATATCCTGTCAATATTGAGGTTTCGGGAGATGACTTTGAGGATTTATTGATTCAGGCAAATCGCGTTAAGCAATTAATTGATGATGATAGAATTCCAGGAATTGAAGAGTTGAAGTTAGATTTGGATCAAGGTAAACCTGAAATGCTAATTAATATCGATCGCGATAAAGTTCGTCGATTTGGATTATCTACAAACCAGGTTGCAAGAGCCTTACGTAACTCTCTTTATGGTATGGAGGTATCTAAATTTAAAGATGGTGAAGATGAATATGATATCATGCTTCGATTGAATGACAAATATCGATATGATGTACCAGCATTAATGAATCAGAAAATTAGTGTGATGAGTCCAATTAGTAACGAAATGGTACAAGTTCCAATTTCGGCGGTTGCTGATTACTCTTACGGTTCAACCTATGAAAGAATTAATCGTATCGAAAACACACGTGTTGTTACCATATACTCAAACGTAAAGGAAGGATTTAATGCTAATATCATAAACACAAGGGTAAGAGAATTGTTGGCCGATTTCGAAATGCCAAAAGGTTATTCTTATAAACTTACAGGAGAGCAGGAAGAACAAGAGGAAACTCAGGCATTCCTTACTCAGGCACTTATGATTGCATTGGCCTTAATTACTTTAATTTTGGTTTCTCAGTTTAATTCTGCAATTAAGCCACTTATTATAATGATTACAGTACTATTTAGTACAATTGGTGTTTTCTTAGGTTTGGGTATTTTCCAAATGCCATTTGTAATTCTAATGACAGGAATTGGTATTATATCCCTTGCTGGTATTGTAGTAAATAATGGTATTGTTTTGGTCGATTATATTGATTTGCTTCGAAAAAGAAAGATTAAGGAAACCGATATGAGTGATAGAAAGTATCTGAGTTCAGCAGAAGAGATTGATTGTATCGCAAAAGCAGGTAAAACACGTTTACGTCCGGTATTGTTAACTGCAATTACTACGGTACTTGGCTTATTACCACTTGCTGTTGGAATGAACTTCGACTTTTTCTCTCTATTGAGCGAATTTAATCCACACCTTTCGTTTGGTAGTGATAGTACTGCCTTTTGGGGACCGATGTCATGGACTGTGATATTTGGACTAACCGTTGCAACTTTCTTAACATTGGTAATTGCACCTGTGATGTTCCGACTTTCAACACAAATTGAACATCGATTTTATGACTATTTCTCAAAGAAATAAACATATACAACAAAAATAGGAAAGCCGACAATTAGTCGGCTTTTTTATTATCCTAATAATCATGTTATTTTCAGATCTATTTCATGTAAACAATATGTGTTGTTTGAAAAAAACATTTGTCATATTTCGTTTGCATTCATTATATTCATGTATCTTAAACCATAATTGATAACATGCTGATTTAACCAATTTTATACAATTATTTATTAAAAATTAAAATGATTTTTTCATCATTAAATATGATTTGTTTATCCACAAAAATCAAAAGTAAATAAAATGAACCAAACTGATTTTGGGCAAAAACATAATAATTCGTAAATTTTTAAAGATGAGTTTGTTATTTCCAATCAACCAAATTAATCATATTCACTAAACCTTTAAACATGGAAATCATCTCGGTAATACTGCAAATTTTAATCTTAGCTGCCCTTGCTTTCATCATTTCCTTTTTAATTCAGGAAAAAAGGAATGCTGCCGCAAATTCAAATGAAGAAGAAGCTGAAACAAAAGTGAAAGAATCAACCACAAACTCACTTGCTGCTTCCGATGAGAAGAGAGAAGAATTTCTTCGAATCAATGCTTTTTTTATGAAGATTTTGTGTGAAAAAAAGAGCAAGAGCAACTTTAAAAGGCTTCAAAAAGAGTTTTTGGAGCTTGGAACGCGACTGTACTATTTAGCTTCGGAACTAACCATTCGGAAGTTTTTAGAATTTAAATCTCTAAGTTCTTTTGTTGAAGGAACAGTACACGAGCACAAGATTGCTTTGTTGTGGTTTGCCGAGTTTAATGTTTTGCTCCGAAAAGATTTGGGATTGGAAACTTCACCGGAACAGATAAAGGATTATCTAAACATCGTTCTTACCTATTGGGACGAAGATGAAATGGAAAAACAAGAGTTGGATGATTTAAAAGATCAACTGGCCGATTCCATAGATAATTACTTTAGTGTGTTCAACGTTGGGACATCCTTAAACTAAAAAAAGTGCCGAAAGGCACTTTTTTTATTGTATTTATTTTCTTTGGTAGCATCTTATCCAATCAATTTCCATTTCTGCATTTAAGTCATTTCTTGCCTCTTTTACTGCAAGGCTAAAATTCAAATACATTGGATCTTGAGGAATTCCTGTTGTTTGAGTTTTAACAGGAACATCATTTATTTTCCAAACCAATTCGTTTGCACTCCAATCAAGTGAATATATAAAATATCCTTTACTCAAATCAATACCTTTTACCTTGAACTCACTCTTCTGAGGAGAATTTTCACTTCCCCAAAAATTGGCATTCATTATTTTTCCACCATTAAAGGTTTTAAAAATATCGATATGTGGTAAGCTTTTGTCTGCAACCATCCAGAATGAATTCTGAACCTGGGCAGGGTTCTTCACTTTAATTTTAGCTTCGAATCTTCCGAATTTTTGGCGAAACGAATCACCTGTATTAATAATGGCTGAAGTATAATCAAAGCTTTTAGGTACAAATCCTAATTTTGGATTCCAAACCAATCCTTCTTTTGATTCTTTTTTTGCCAACAGACAAGCTGATGATCCTGAAACTTTAACATTTTCTCCATCCGTAAATGTATGCAAGTCCGAATCTAATGAATATCCTTTATCCATTAATTTATCTCCCCAATAATAACGTGTAATCCACTTATTGGTGTCCAAATTTCCAGTATCAAATTCTTCCGCAAAAGTTAATTCCCATTTCTTAATTTCTTCAAATGGATTTTTATCTTTTAACTTGAAATGTTTTACAAATTTCTCTGATGATTTTAAGCTATTATACTCTTGAAGTTTCTTAAAATCCTCTGTTTTTTCAAATCGTTTTTTGTCCAAAAGAAACGCTTTCTCCTCTTTAAATTCTTCCGAGCTTATTCTTTCCTCAAGTTGATAGTATTTTTGCAAATCAGATGATTTATCTACCTCATTGTAGATTTTTAATGCTTTGGATTTTTTAAACTTAAAGTACTCTTTTAATCTGGCAGAACTTTTTAGCCTTTTGTATTCCGAAATTTCTTCAGCATTTTTCTTTTTATTCAGTTTGGATGATTTCATAAGCGCTTCCAATTCTTTAAAGCGCTCCAAATCTTTTGATTCTTCAACCAAATTAAAAGTAGATAATTCAGAAGAATCCTTCAGTCGAAAATAGGTTTTAAACTTTTTTGATTGCTGATACTTTTTAAAAGCTCTCTCTTCCTGATACAGCTCACTCCTTTTAAAGGATTTGCTCTCTATCATTTTTTTATTTCTCTTGAATTCATCAGATAATACCAACAATTCAAGTTCATTAAATTGCTTTAATTCATCCGATTTCGAGAATTGCTCAAATTCTTCAAAATCACTTCTAAGCTCATCTCTTTTTTTCTCGATAGCAACAGTATTTGATGCCTTACGAAGTTTTGATGCTAAAAAAAAGCCCATATTTTTTTAATTCTTTAGGATAAAAACGAATGCCAATTTAGATAATATCAGTAAATAATCATAATCCGAATTGGTTTGAATAGAAGAATGCCTTTGTTACTTACTGCTTTACAAAGTTGTAGGTAATTGTTCCAAACTGTGTTTGTGGACTTGTAGTACTTACATTGAATCTTGATCGATTGGTTGCATCCAAAGCAGCATCAAACAAACAATCGTCCTGAACACTGCACTGATCTTTCACAATTTTAGATTCCACTACTCTTCCACTACGGCTAACACCTATTTTTACAACTATTTTACCTTCGCCCTCGCACTTAAAAACTGGAATGGGTAAATAGATCTTATGACGCCCCTCGAGACTATAATAAACACTACTTGGACCACTATATTCTATACTTTGTAATGAGTCCAAAACACGCTGTTTTTCTCTCTCTTCGGCTATGCTTAAACTGTCTTTTTTAAATTCATTTAAACCATCATCACCACCCGATGCATCGTCAGATCCATATTCATCCAAATTCTTCTTAATCTCATCAATCATATCCTCCACCTTTTGTTTTGGATCGGAATTTGATTTTTTAACGTCTTGGTTTACGGCAATTGATCGCAGAAGTTTGTCTACACTTTCGTTTATTTCTGAATTTTTTTCTTCGATCTCTTTTTTAATCTCCTCTTCTTTCTCTTCGAGAATTTGTTCGACTAATTCTTGTGGTATATCAATGAAAATTTCTGCCTCGAGAAACTCTCTCTTAGTGTGTAGTTTAAATGAAAATAAAAGAATCAAAAGTATCATATGAAAGGCCAATGTCCCCATCACACCGTATTTGTTCCTTTTTAAAAAACCTCTGAATTCAGATATCACAAATGGAACAAATTCTTTGATTTGCTCAACAACAATTTTTCCTAATTCAGAAAGAGACTTCATTTTTTACGGTAATTTCTTAAAGCTTCTGCAATATTAACGATTCTTATTCAAAATTATTAAGAAATATATATGGCATCAAATGCAATTAAAAAAGATTGTACAAAAAAGAAAGCCGCTTAATAAAATTAAGCGACTTTCAAGAGAACTTCTATTATCTGAATTTACTAAAACTTCCGTTCTTTAATTAAATTGCCCTTAGCATCCCAAATGGACCATGTTCCGACTTTTTTTCCTTCGTAATACTCCATTTCATAGCGTTTTACACCATTGTCGTCCCAAATGTACCACTTGCCGTGCTTTTTATTCTTTTTATAATTTGCTTCGGCAATTTTTACTGATTTATCATTCCAAGTAATCCAGGTACCATCCATTAAGCCATTTACATAGGATCTCACTTCCTGAACTTTTTCATTTTCGAAGTAAAGAGTAATTTTACCATTTCTCTTTCCTTCTTCAATATTCATTTCAATTCTTTTTACACCACTCTCATAAAATTCTGTATATGTTCCGGTGTATAAATCTCCTTTTGTAGTGTAATATAATCCCTCTATTTCTTCAATGGCTTGAGAAAAAGAGTGATTCGCAATCAGGCAAAATAGTACGCCTAATATTACTCCAAGTCTTTTTATCATTTACTCTTAATTAGTCCTTTTTAAGTACAAGGCGAATAACATTGTTCTTGCCACTAACATTTACTTCCTTCATTTTATTATCTGTGTACGAAATGTAGCTAGACAGAACATTGTACTTTCCAGGAATTACATTGTCAATTTTAAAGTTACCATCAAAATCGGTATACACTGTTTCTTTTGATCCTTCAAAACGGATGGCTACTCCAACCAATGCTTCACCGGTTTCATTATCCAATACAACACCAGAAAGACTAGTCGTTTCAATTGCTGCCAATTCTGTGGCTTCTATTTCTTTGTCACCATTAGGTGTAACTACGTTGATTGCCTGACTTTCTAGTCCAACAACAAGTAATGCGATAAAAAGGAAAACAAGCTTTTTCATTGTTTCTAATTTTTTGTCTTAGTAATAAATCCTCTAATTTTTATTTAAATTTCATTCTCAATAATGAACTTAATTTGTCTATCTTTAAATTGAGATCAAATTTGATTTTTTATTCATATTGATTAACACTACAAAAATAAGGTGACATATTTTAGCTTTGATTATAAGAAGCTTATCAAAACCTTAAGTGTTGGTTAACTTTTTATTGAGATAATATTACAAAAGGATGATTTCTCAGTTAAATCACAGGATATCTGGACTATGGGATGATTTTATCAATCTGTTTTATCCCAATATTTGTCAGTCGTGTGGCAACGTTTTATTTAAAAACGAGATTGCCATTTGTAGTCGCTGCTTGTACCAAATTCCAAAAACTGATTTTCATTTACAAAAAAACAATCCTGTTTCGATTCTCTTTTGGGGAAGAGTAAAAATTGAATATGCATGTTCCTATTTTACGTTTTCTAAGGGAAGTAAATTCCAAAAATTAATTCACAAGCTAAAATACCATCACCGAACTGATATCGGTATTGAACTTGGTAAACAACTTGCCCACCAATTAAGAAATTCAAAGTTCTTTGATGATGTTGATCTAATTGTTCCAGTTCCGTTGCATCCCAAAAAAAAGAAAATTCGTGGATACAATCAGGCAGAAGTAATTGCCAATGGAATGAAAGAAATTATGAAACTTGAGGTAAATGGTTCAAACCTTTATCGATCAGTTCATACCCAATCTCAAACCAAAAAATCCAAATTGGAGCGTTGGGAAAATGTCGATAATATATTTAAGCTTCGTGATACAAAACTATTTGAACACAAACATATTTTATTGGTAGATGATGTAGTCACAACAGGTTCTACATTGGAAGCCTGCGCACAGGCAATTTTAGAAGCAAAAGGTAGCAAAGTAAGTATTGCTACCTTGGCATATGCTTAATTTGCTGCGTCAACAAATTTATAACCAACTCCCTTTACCGTTTGAATGTAATCATCACCAATTTTTTCACGAAGTTTTCTGATGTGAACATCAATTGTTCTATCTCCAACTATAATTTTTTCACCCCAAATTGAAGAATAAATCTCATCGCGAGTGAAAACTTTTTGTGGACGAGATACCAACAAAATCAATAATTCAAACTCTTTTCGTGGCAATGAGAATTCTTTTCCATCCTGAATAATTAAATATCTCTCACGATCAATTGAAATATTGCCAATGCTTATTAATCCATTACTAGTATTGCCTCCTTCCTCAGAAACTCTTCCCGATCTTTTTAGTAATGCTTTAACACGACTAATAAAAACTTTTGGCTTTATTGGTTTACTGATATAGTCATCAGCACCAGCTTCGAATCCTGCAATTTGAGAATAGTCCTCTCCTCTTGCTGTTAAGAAAGAAATCAGTACATCTGAAAACTCAGGCAACGATCTGATTTTCTCGCATGTTTCGATTCCATCCATTTCCGGCATCATTACATCTAAAATAATTAAATGTGGATGCAATTTTTTAGCTTTTTCTATTGCCTCTTTGCCATCACCGGCAGTTGACACCTGAAAACCTTCCTTTTTAAGATTATAACTTAAGAATTCCAGAATATCCGACTCATCGTCTACCAATAAAATTTTGTAATTACTACTTTCCATTTGGTATTGGTTGTTTAGTTCTTATTATTTTGATTTATCCAGTGAAAAAGTAAAACTCGTACCTTCGCCATAAGTACTGCTTACATTTATACTTTGATTGTGAGCATCAATAATATGCTTAACAATTGCAAGGCCTAAGCCCGAACCGCCCATATTTCGTGCTCTACTTTTATCCACTCTAAAAAATCGCTCGAAAATACGTGGTAAATTATCCGATTCAATTCCGATACCATTATCTCTTACTTCAATGAGTGCTTTATTATCCATGCTCATCACTTCAATTGTTGTGGTACCTTTATCTTTACCGTATTTTATCGAATTTACTATTAAATTATTTAAAACCTGAAAGATTTCCTTTTTATCGGCATATACAAATTTGGGAGCATCGACACGTTGAATAAAGTTTAGCTTTATTCCATTCTTATGAGCTCTCATTTCCTGCATTTCCAAAACCTCATTTATCAAATCTGCAATATTGAATCTTTCGAGCATTAGCTTTAACTCTCCCGACTCTAATTTAGAAATGACCTCCAAATCCTTAACGATGGTAATCATTCTATTTATACTCTTTTCGGTTCTTTCCAGATAGTTTCGGTTTATAGATTTATCTTCCAAACCACCATCAAGCAGTGTTAGTATATATCCTTGGATATTAAAAATAGGAGTTTTTAATTCATGTGATACATTCCCAATAAATTCCTTTCTAAACTTTTCTTGTTTTTTAAGTTGTGCCACCAAAGAACCTCTTTTCTCACTCCATTCTCTGACCTCTTTTTCTGCTTCAACTAAAATGTCAGTACTTTTAACTTTATCACCTAGTTCTTTATCGATTATCTGGGTGTCGTGAATGGTTTTGTAAAGCATTCTCACTTTGGAGTATAAAAATCGATTTACCAAAACTTTACTCAGACTATAAATAATCCAAGTAGAAAGTACTCCAAAAACTATGATATAGCTTGGCTGAATTGGTAAGAATAAACATATGGCACAAAATACCATTACTATACCTCCTGCTAGTAAACTAACAAAAAGACTAACTTTTGTTGATGAAATAATTTTCATTTCTCTATTTATCTTACCTGAAAATAAAAATCTCCAGGTGTTTTGTTCTGTCAATAACATTGCGTTTCACACTTTATAATGCGTTGCAAATATTTAAATAAAAGTAGGATATTTTCTGAAATAGAAGTTAACTTTTCGTTAATCTTATTGTATTTCAGAAGCTTGAATCTTAATTAAATCTTAACATTTCCTCAATAATATTGCCTTAAGTATTCAGGAACTTTAAATGATGTAAAAAGCAGAGTTCTTTTTTAAGATTTTACTTGCTAAATATCTCAAGTAAAAAATCATCTTTTTTCTACTTTTTTAAAAGAATTAAAGTCTGTAATAATTGTGTAATTTTTCCTTCATGTTATTGTAACCAATATTCTTTATTCACTGTTATACAAAGAATTACCATTCAAGAATATTAAAAATAGGTTCCCATTTTTAACCCTGTATTTACAGAGCTTTAACATTCCTAATGCACATTAACTTGAAATTAACACCGCAGCCAATTTTTATAATTTTTATTTAAAGCCATCTTATTATTCTGATCATATATCATTCCTAACATCGCAATGTGATTTGAAAGTAAAAATCGTATTGACTTATTAAGGAAAAAAATGACAAAACAAGTATTATTAGTTTTATTACTAACTCTTTCTTCATTTGGTTTATATGCGCAGAAGGGAAGCATTACTGGAAATGTGAAGGATGGAAAAACCGGTGAAGCATTAATTGGAGCTTCGGTTTATGTGGATGGAACTACTTTAGGAACAGTAACCGATTTTGATGGTAATTATACCATTCCTAATGTTCCTGTTGGAACAGTAACAGTAAAATGTTCTTTTATTTCTTACGAAACCTCTTCAAAAGAAAATTTAAATGTAGCTGAAGATAATTCAGCGGTTGTTGATTTTGTAATGGGAGAATCAACAGTTGCACTTGAAGATGTTAAAGTAGTTGCCAAGGCAAACCGAGAATCTGAAGTAGTTCTTTTATTGGATCAGAAAAAATCTGTAGGCATTAAGCAATCAATTGGTGCACAAGAATTGGCAACTCAAGGCGTTTCGGATGCAGCAGCAGCGGCTTCAAAAATTTCAGGTGTTACCAAAAACGAAGGATCCGGAGATGTATATGTAAGAGGATTGGGTGACAGATATCTTTCAACAACCATGAATGGATTACCAATTCCATCGGATGATGTTGAAAAGAAAAACATTGATCTTAACCTATTTGGTACTGATATTATTAAAAATATAAGTATTAATAAAACCTATTCAGCAGAAAACTATGCTGATCAGTCTTCTGGAAATGTAGATATTGTATCTAAAACATTTAGCGATAAAATTAGTATTGGATTATCAACAAAAGCCAATACAAATGTTTTAAAAAGCGGAATTTTTGACAATTTCAGAACTACCCAAAATTACCAGGACATGACATTGGGTTTTTACGATAAACCCTATGATACTGAAGAGGCAATAACAAGTCAAAGTTGGAGTACTGATAAAAGAGATTTTCCAATAGGATATGATTTTTCAATTTTAGCTGGTAAAAAATTCAAGCTTTTCGAGAAAGACTTATCTGTATTTGCTACTATTTCTCACGAAAATAAATCTTCTTATCAAGAGGGTGAATACCAGAATTTTCGTATGAATAATATAAATAACTCTTTCAATTTTACAGAGAAATACGAAACCAAAATAAATACTACTGGTTTATTAAACCTTACTTTGCATCTAAATCCTAATCATAGTATTAATTTAAACACTTTGTATGTTCATAAAACAAAGGATGAACTTTATGAGCAAGGTGGAAACGGTGAAGGTTTTGTTCGTGATCAGGATCCTCAGCAAGAAGGTGCTTTTGTAAGAGATCAAAATCTTAAAGAAACAATTCTATTCATAAACCAAATGTTAGGGTCTCACAAAATTGGAGATAATAACAAAATAAACTGGGCTATTGGTTTTAACACAGTTAAAGCAGAAGAACCAAATCGTATTCGTAACGAAGTAAATATTTTTGATGCCAATACCGTTCAGTTTGCTCATGTTGGTGATTATCAACAAAGAAAATCAGAACAGTATATAGAAGACTCTGAAATTAACGGTTATCTAAAAGATGAATTAAAACTTGTTGATACCGACGATAGAAAACTGAAAATTACATTTGGTGGAGATTTTAGAAAGAAAGAAAGAGACTTTAACTCTTTATTCGTTGGGGTTAGAGCAAAAGGAACTCAATTTCAAGTACCGAGTGTTAATGATTTAGATGATGTTCTTCTAAATACTTCTCTTTATGGGAATCTGAATAACGATTTAAGACTTAGAGTTGGTAAACCAGACATATTTAATGCTACACTTGATGTTTACGCTGGATATTTAAATACAGCATTCCAAATAAATAAGTTATCAGGTAATGTTGGAGTTCGTTACGAAATGGACAAAATTGAAGCAGATTGGGACGTTGCCAATTACGTTAATTTAGAAACACAAACTACAAGAATTGGGAGCATTTCAAATGACTACAACAATGTATTACCTGCTCTTAATTTAAAATATCAATTAACTGATAAGAGTGCACTTCGTTTTGCTTTTAGTAAAACCATAACACTGCCAGAATTCAAGGAGCTTTCTCCATTTGAGTATGTTTCCCCTACTGGTCGCATTACCAAAGGTAATCCAAACCTGAAGAATTCTGATGACTACAATTTTGATTTAAAATGGGAAATGTTCCCAACTGCTAAACAACTTGTTTCTGTCTCTGCTTTCTACAAAATGATAAATGATCCAATCAATCTCGCATTAACCAGAGGTTCATCTGGGTATTTCTATTTCGCAAATACCGGAGATAAGGCTGATGTTTATGGCCTTGAGTTTGAAACTAGATTGGCTTTAATAAAGGCTGAAACTACAGGAATGCCGGAATTAAATTTAATTCTAAATGCAACAAAAATGTGGTTCAACCAAGATCTACTTGAAGAATTTCAATACAACAATAAAACTGAAACTGACTTGCAAGGAGCATCAGATTTTATCATGAATGGAACTTTAAGTTTTTCTAACCGAAAAGAAAAAGAATTCAAAGCAGCTTTATCAGGAAATTATTCATCAGATAAAATATATGCGCTTGGAGCTCCTGAAAGCTTCGCGAACTCCGCAACACTTTATAATAATGAAATTATTGAGAAAGGATTTGTAACTCTTGATATGGTAATTAGCAAAAAATTATCAGATCGTATCTCTTTGAAACTATCAGGTAAAAACTTACTAAATCCTGATATAGAGCAATCTCAAAAAGTAGATCCTACTTCAGGAGCCCCTTCTACCAATGAGATTGTAAAATCCTATAAAAAAGGCATCAGCCTTAGTTTAGGTGTTAAAATCAACTTATAGTAAGTAACTAAATAACTTTTTTATATTCCAAAAATTAAAACAAAAATGAAAAAATTAACTATTAAAATTTTCGGTTTGGCAATATTAGTAATGCCTTTCTTTACAAGCTGTTCTGATGATGATGATCCAGAACCAGATCCAGTACCCGTGGTTGAAGAAGTAATCGAAAATCTTCAAAATGGTATTATGAATGGACAGTTAACAGAGAATTATACTCTTGATGCATCTGTTCAATACGATCTTTCAGGTTCTTTTATTGTACCTGATGGAATGACTTTAACAATTCCTGCTGGTACCGAAATTATTGCTGATAACGGTGGTACTGATGTTTATATTGCAGTTTTAATGGGTGGTATGATTGATATTCAAGGTACTGAATCAAATCCTGTTGTTATGACATCTTCTGCTGCCCAGCCAGGTGATTGGGGAGGATTAACTATCTGTGGTAAAGCTACTACTACGGCTGGTCCAAACTCTGTTGCCGAAGTAGGTGGTTTTGTTTACGGTGGTTCTTCTGATGATGATAATTCAGGTAACATCAAAAACCTTGTAATTAAAGGTACAGGTGCTCAAATTAACTCTGAGTCACAATATAATGGTGTTTCTTTCTACGCTGTAGGATCAAGCACAGTAGTTAAAAATGTTGCAGTAATCAACGGTTCTGATGATGGTGTTGAGTTCTTTGGTGGAACTGTTTCTGTTGAGAACTTATTCTTACAAAACAACGAAGATGATGCAATTGATTGGACTGAAGGATGGAACGGAACCGTAACAAATGCATATGTAGAGCATACTATCGCAGGTTTCTCAACTGTTGTAGAAGGTGATAAAGTAAACAACAATCCTAAGTTGATCAACCTAACTGCTGTTTCTACTGTTGGTGGTACTGCTCTTCAATTCAAGAGTACTTCTGGTGCTACAATTACAGGTTTATCATTAAGCGGTTACACAAAAAGTATCGATATGAAAGATGGTGGCGATTTAGCAAATGTACAAATTGAAGGTGTTAATGCTGATCCTGCTAATAGTTATAATGCTCCTGCTACTGTTGATCCAAGCGCTTGGACATGGGTTGATGCAGACGTTGCTATTGTTGAAGAACTATCGGGTAATGTTGATTCTGATGTAACACTTGATGCTACAAAATCATACCGTTTAACTGGCGCCTATATTGTACAAGACGGTGCTTCATTAACTATTCCTGCTGGTACCAAAATTCACGCTGATGCAGGTGGTACTGAAGTATACATTGCTGTATTAATGGGTGGTACTATTGATATCCAGGGAACCGCTAAGGATCCTGTTGTAATTTCTTCTGACTTAGGTCAGCCAGGTGACTGGGGTGGATTAACCATTTGTGGTAAAGCTACTACAACTGCTGGTGCAAACTCTGTTGCTGAAGTTGGTGGTTTTGTTTATGGTGGTACTACTGATGATGATAATTCAGGTTCTATTTCTCACCTTGTTATCAAAGGAACAGGTGCTCAAATTAACTCAGAATCTCAGTACAACGGTGTTTCATTATACGCTGTAGGTTCTGCAACTACTATCGAAAATGTAGCTGTAATCAACGGTTCTGATGATGGTATCGAGTTCTTTGGTGGTACTGTATCAGTAAGCAATCTATACCTGGAAAACAACGAAGATGACTCTGTAGACTGGACTGAAGGATGGAGCGGAAAAGTAACTAACACTTACATTTCTCACACTATTGAAGGATTTTCTACTGCATTCGAAGGTGATAAAGTAAACAACAACCCACAATTCGAAAATGTAACTGCAATTTCAACTGTTGGTGGTACTGCACTTCAATTCAAAAGTACCTCTGGTGCTACAATTACAGGATTATACCTAAAAGGTTATACTGTTGATTTGGATATGAAAGATAATGGAGCTTTAGCTAACGTTCAGATTAACGGAGCTGATGCAGATGCTACTTTATTAGATGGAGAAACTAAGAAGTATGAATTGAATTCAGGTAAAGATGCTGCTAAAGTTGATATCTCAACTTGGTCATGGATCGAAGCTGAATTATAATCTGAATTCACAATAATATAAAAAAAGCAGGCTCAAATGGGTCTGCTTTTTTTACATTGTATTATTGCAAGTATTCTCTATTTTTCTGATGATCTATCATACCTGAAAAAGTTTATGACAAAAATCGGAAAGTTATTTCACAATTTCCATTTTCAGTTCTTTCCAATAATCCAATCCATCCTCTAAAGAACAAACCTTAATCTTATATTTTTTAAATAGCATTTTGCCCGCAGCAATACTTCTCTCACCATATTTGCAGTAAAGCAAATAGGTCTTCCTCTCTCCCAACGAATCGATTATCTGATACAATTTGTCTGATGTTTCAGCTAACATGGCACCATCTATATGCCCCTTTTTAAAATCTTTTTTTAATCGAACATCAATTACTACAGCTTGCGGATTTAACTTGGCAACCCTTAAAAATTGCTTTGGACTTAATACCTGAACCGTATCAGTTTGTGCAAATACATTCTGATTTACAATCAGGGTGAAAAATACGATCAGTGCTATCTTTAAATACTTCATTTTCTTATTCGTTAATCTTCTTCTATAAAAAAGAAATCAGACATGATATCATTGGAAATAAACACACCTTCATCGCTTAATATTAAAGCATTATTCTCCTTACGGATGTGTTCTGATTGGATATACTTTGCTGCCTTTTTTTCACAATGTCGATACAAATCATCTCCAAACTGTTCTTTCACCAAACCCAAATCCAATCCCCAATAGGTTCGAAGCGAGGTAAGAATTAAATCATTAAATCGATCAAAGAAATTTAAATCTTCCTTCTCCGAAAATTCTCCTCCTTCTTGAACGGCTTTCATGTACTTATAATTGTGTGCAATATTCCATTCTCTTTGTTTTAAATTGTAGGAGTGTGCCGAAGGTCCAATTCCAAGATATTGCTTTTGTTTCCAATAACTCGAATTGTGTTTTGATATGTATCCATCTTTGCAAAAATTGGATATCTCGTAATGCGTAAAACCATTTTCGCGCGCCGAATCAATCAAATATTTAAACTGATTAAAACTCTCCTCTTCTTCTAATTCAACCAACTGACCTTTCTCCAGTTTTTTGGAAAAAACCGTATTTGGATCATACATTAAATGATAGGAAGAGATATGCTGAATATCCAAATCATAAACCAAATCAAGATTCTCAATCCATTTTTCCATACTCAATCCTGGAACACCATAAATCTGATCTACCGAGATATTATCAAAACCATAATCTTGTGCTCTTTTTATGGTATCGTATGCTTCCTTACCAGTGTGTCGGCGATTCATTAAAATTAAATCTTCATCATGAAATGATTGTATTCCCACACTTAATCGATTCACTGACGAATTTCGAAGTTGTTTGAGGTATTTCTTATTTAAATCATCAGGATTGGCTTCTAGTGTAATTTCAACATCTGTATCAATGTTCCAATATTTCGAACACTCATCAATTAGCATCTGAATCTGTTCCGGCTTGTAAACCGAAGGTGTTCCTCCACCAAAATATATGGTCGAAACAGATTTTTGATCTAGATAATCCTTTCGTAATTCCAACTCCTTTTTAAAGCATTCAAGCATATCATTGGTAGATTGCAGCGAAATACTCTTGTGAAAAGCACAATAGTGGCAAAGCTGTTTACAAAAAGGGATATGAAAATAAATTCCTGACATATAAAATCAATTTTCTTGCAAGGTAGAAGCAATTCTTTTATTTTCCATGTTTGATTTTAATTTAGACAAGCTTTCGTGTATTATATCACACCAAAGTGGCACGAGTTTTATTTTCATGCAACACTTTGCAATACATTAAAGTCTTTAATACAAAGAACAAAAATATAAACCCATTGAGCTATGAAAGGATATAAAAAAATAATTTCACCGATTTTAATTTTATTAATTAGTGTTGCCACTGCTTTACCAACTTTTGCCGATGGTATTAAAGGAAATGGTAATGTAAAATCGGAAGTGAGAGAAGTTGGCAATTTTGAAACCATTAAGGTAAATGGAGCTTTCACAATTTACTTATCGCAAGATGATGATTACAGCTTAAAAGTTGTTGCCGACGAAAATTTATTGGATGTTATTACCAGTAAAATGAAAGGTGATGTTTTGTATATCACTACTGAAAAAAGCATATACAAATCAACAGAATTAAAACTGTACATTGGTTTTAAACATTTAAGTGAGATAAAAGCAAATGGTGCAATTTCATTAAAATCTGATCAGGTTTTAAGATTTGACGAGTTGGAAATTGAAATTAATGGTGCATCATCTGCAGATTTAGAACTAACTGCAAACAGTCTAAGTATTGACAACAGTGGTGCTTCAACAATTAAACTTGCCGGTAAATCAGAAGAAATTAACATTGATATTTCGGGAGCAGGTAGTGTAAATGCAGTTGATATGAAAGCGCTAAAAGGAACAATAGATATTAGTGGTGTTGGAAGCGGAAAAGTATATGTTTTAGATGAATTAAGAGTTAGTATCTCAGGAATTGGTTCGGTAAAATATAAGGGAGATCCTAAGGTAACCAGTGATATTTCATTCCTTGGAAGCTTGAAGAAATACTAAAATTAAATACTTACGAAATTTATAGAGTAGTATCCCATAAAGTGTCAATTATAGAAAGCTCTGCATGTTTGCAGAGCTTTTGTTTTATGAGACTAAGTTTAATTTGCATTATAGAGAATGCATTAATGCCTTTACTTTAAAATTATTCTTTTTTAAAACCTATCACGGCATTGGAAACCGCACGTGGTTCTGGTGGCAAAGAGAAGATATTTCGTTCATAATTCGAATTGTATGGAGATATATTTAATGTTTCTCCGTTAACAACCAAAGTCGAACTTCCACCTGGATCGAATCCCATTGCTTTTTGAATACCATACTTTTCCAGAATATTAGCCATATCAATATGAGTAGCACCAACCGATTCACGAATTCTACCATTAATGGTTAGAACGTATAAATTTCCCTTTTCATCTATACCTATGGCAATTTTTGGACCTCTCATATCTGTAAAGTCCAATCGGGCAGCCTGTGTTTTTATCGAATTCTGTTTCTTCCACCCTTCCACTTCCATATCGATACATTGCTTTCCTTTATTTAGCAACATCGGACCTGCTTCAACAGCATGTAAAACATCCTCCAGACCATTCACAATAATTTCAAGCTCGTCACCAACACTTGCAATTGCTGATTGCATTAGTGATAATGGGATACATAGAGTTAATCCAACAGGAATTTGTTTCACTTCGTCAGCATTATAAATGATTTCTTTTACGGTATTACCTGCCAATCGATATACGATACAATCCTTGGATGGAATCATTTCTTCATCGTACATCAAATCAAAGTAAGCACATTTTCCAACTTGAAAGTGATTGTAATTTTTGGGATCAAATTTCAATTCGACATCACTCGTTTTGATTCGAATACCGCTTTTACAATTTACTCTTTCTATGTCAAGCTTACCTGATTGATAAATTAACAATGCCGGCTTATTAAAGAGAGGCGTACTTAAGCACTTTCCGTTTGAGATTAGTAATCCTAAAGGAGAACCAATATAGGATTCTGATAAACCCAATTTACCAACCAACTCAGGATTTAATATATAACCACCATTCCACGCTATTTTAGCTTGGCATTTGTTAGTTTCTTCAAACTCTTTTACAAAGCTTGTTACCGTTTTTGTCTGGAATGAACTAACTGCAGTAAATTCCCAATTTTCATTATCATCTTGCACGTTTGCCCTGGCCAAAATTCCATTCCATGGATATCCATCTTCATATATTCCGGTAACATTAGAATATTCAACTTCCTTTTTTTGATTGTTTGACTTCGATATGTTTTCCAAAACCAATTTTAATGGAGATCCTTTGGTTTGGGCATCATTCTTTATCAACTGCAGCAATTCTTGTTCACCAAGCTTTTCACTTAATTCTTTAAATAAATCTGAATGCAATAGGTCCGAAAAATCCTTAGCGGTTTGCACTGGAGTTGGGTAAGCCAAAGTTGATCGAACTCCTGCAGGAACAAACTGAATGTACCCAGTATTATTTGGAATTCCCATTATATTTGCTGCCAATTCGGTTGTTACTTTTCCAATATGAAATCTATCCAGATTCAATATATCGGTCATAAAAGCAGCATTTCTTCTGTTCGATATTAAGTAACCATTCTTATCCATTACTTTTCGTAAAATCGATAAAGCCTTCTCTCCCATTTGCGGAATATGAATTCCCACAGTTAGGGAATCAATAGAAACCACTTGCAGAATTTTTTTATCATACAAAAGTTTCAATTCCAGATCAGAACCACTCTCAATAAATTCACAAATATCACTAGCAGTTGTCCAATTGGTTAATGCTTCTTCCGGAGCAAATACATACACCTTTTCAATATTTTTTTCCTTTAAAATTTCTTCCGTAATCGGATCATGCATATCCATACCCAATCGACTTTTAATAGAATTCAGCACAAAATATTCAAGCTCATATTTCACATACTTACCCGGAAAATATGCCAGTGGAATATTCTGTTTCATCTTCTTGAAAAGGAAATTTCTATCATCAATAGAAATTATAGAAGAAGAAGTTAATTGAGAAAGAGCCAAATTTTTATCTATAAAAAACCTTGATGCACCACTTACTTTTCTGCCAATACCGAGAGGTAAATATTTCGATTTAAGAAGATTTACCATACCCGATAATTCTTGATGAGTAAAATAATGAAACAGATAATGGTTTTTATTTCTATGTCGATAGGTAAAAGAATGATCGTGTCTTATTGAAATTTCACCATTTCGAACTGCAAAAAGATTGTCAATTGAATTGTAAAAATTATGAATCTGTTCCAAGTCTAAATTCTCTGAATCTGGATGATCTTCAATTTGTCGTTTTGCAAAATAAAAGGTACCTCCTCTAATTTCTTGCTCTTCCATTCTAAACGAACTCGGATCAATTAATGATTTTAAATAAAGCATAAAACCCAATCTACCATATCCTGGTAAATAATGTCTATTCTCAGTATTCAACAAGGCTTTTACATCATTGTTTGTAAACTTTACTTTTGACTTGTAGTACTTGTATAATTGACCAACTTCGTTTAAGATTTCTTTATTTGATTGTAACTGCAAAAAGAGTTTCCTTACAATTTCTTCTATGCCCAAGTTTAAAGAGTTAATGCTGTAACGCTTTTCTATCACTTTTTTATTATGACTCACACTTCGGTGATGAATGTGAGGAAAGAATACCTTTTCTATGGTTTCATTCACATGTGAATCGTGTATTCTTCTGCCTGTAAATTCAATTACTTTTAATCTATCCTTCTCTGGTAAATGTTCTCCAATAACTTCTGCATATACATTTTCTGGTTGGTATCTTCGGCAAAAAATAGGTACCCCAGCAGCTGCTGCTTCTATGATAGGCAAGCCTCTGCCCTCCGTTTTAGATGGCAATAATATTAAAGAAGAAATGCTATACAATTCAGGAATACCAATAGGGTTTTCGAAGTGATTCCTAAACCTTTTTTTATCCATCTCACTAAATAAAAATCCCAAATAAACTCTCTTTCTAAATTCGAGATCTATTTTCTCTAAAAGCTCCTGAAATCTTTTTAACAATTTTTGAAAATAAGCATATTGCCCCAATGGAATTGGTCCTGTAATTAATATGGTAATTTTTAAATCTTTCGATTCTCTAATTTTCTTTTTTAAACTCTCAACATGCAACATCTTACCCACAAGGTCAAATCCCAATTCAATCCTTTTTCTTGAAATTATTCTGGTTGGTTGCAGAAAAATAATATTCTCAGACAAAAACTTGTGCATTGCTTTTGTTTTGTAACCAATATAAATGGGTTCCGGGTCCTTTCTATTCACCAATTTATATTCCAATACATCTCTTACCGAATAACTAACAAGTGCTTTTTTGTGATAACGACTCAACATCTTTTCCATTTGAAAAAGAGATTCAATCCTTCTTCTTTTACTAATGTTATTATATTCTACACTATCTACTGCAGTTCCAATTTCAGTCACATTTGCAGGGTTGTGTCCTTTATAATGTATCAGATAATCGCATTGTTCTTTGTTAATATTTACATTCATCCAAGAACGAGATTCCCATGGATATAGTACCTCTAATTGTGAAAAAAATTCACCCAAATGTGAGTTCAGAAAAAAGAAATCACGCGGACCTTTTTTCAATCCTTTTACCTCTTTGGTGATTTCAGAATTTCCCCCTTCCCAATAAAAATCATGATTGTTATTGATTACAGGAATACCCATATATTCTGAAACCAAAACTGTAGCCAAAGCAGCAGCTACATTTCCTGGATTTGAACACAAATTAATGAGGTATAACAAGCCAATATTATTATTCTCGATATACGAACCTAATTTTTCACAGATAGAAAGAGTTTGTTTCCAAAATTGTATAATCAAAGCATTGTATTCCTTGCTTCCACGTTCCAGTTTGGTAAAGTAGAAATCTTTATACAGTGTCCAATCATCAAATCCCTGCATTTCTTCAATAGTGCAGGTTTTTGTTCTTGGATCGATAATTTTAGAAGCCTCGGAATGAAATTTACCAGCTATATAATGTATTGCAATATCATCTCCAAAATTGTATCGAAAGGTTTTTGCATATTTCTCAACCTCTATACTAACTCCATCAATTGAATAGTAGAAAGTAGAAAAAGCAATTCCCTTTTTATAAATTTCAGATTTAAAAGCTTCAAAACTTTGGTTAAACTCAACAGCTGGAATGGGTTTGTTTTCCTTAAATCTATCTATAAACAATCCTAAATCAAACCATGTTTTAATGTTTTCAGAACACAAAACCTCCATCATTTCAGTAGCCATCATAGTCATAACATACAGAATTCAGTTTAACAAAATTTCAAATAATATTCAAATTACGAAATTCTGCTAAATAGATCAATAGCGTATTGATTCAAACATATTTATACCATAAACTTGAAAACTAAAAATAGCTTGCTAACTTTGAGCAACTATTATCGATATGCATAAATTTATGAAGAGAAAATTGTTCTGGCGAAATATTATTTGGGCAATAATTATATTTATTTTGTGTTCTATTCCAGGCAATGATTTACCTAAAACATCTGCCATTCATATTCCCCATTTCGACAAGCTTGTTCACTTTGGAATGTTCTTTATTATGGGAATTTTTTTGATGGCAGAGTTAAGTTTTCAAACCAAACTGAAAAAATCTCTAATAATTCTGATTATAGTATTTTTGGTTGCTGTCTATGGTGGTGCAATAGAATATTTACAGCAAAATTACTTTATAAATCGTAGTGGTGATTATATGGATTTAGCGGCAGATATTCTTGGGGCAATTGTTGCTATTTTACTTTATCCTTGGATAAAAAAACAAAAGGACTTACTATTGAATCGCAAGCCCTTTAGTGAAATATCTTTTCTAAAGAAAATCTTATAGAGTAATATACTCATTCGCATTTTCCATTTCGGTAATCAACTGACCTATTGTTTTTCCTTTAAACAAATCGTAAATCTGTTTTCTAATATGTCCAAACTGATTGTGAACAGGACAAGCTGCTTGTGCTTTATCATCAGACTTACATGGACGAATTCCAATTAAACAATTTTCAAACATATCCAATCCATCCACTATTTCAACAATATTCATCAAGGTGATTTCACTAGGATCCTTACCCATTCCAAATCCACCATGAGGCCCTTTTGTTGATGTAAGTAACTTTTGTCTTGCAAGGCTTTGTAAAATTTTTCCCAAAAATGGTGTTGGAATTTCCAGCTCCTCTGATATCTTCTTTATTCCTATTTTTTTGCCTTCTTTTGCATTTATCGACAAATAAATTACTGAGCGAATTGCATATTTACAAGTATTCGATAACATCTTTAATTTTTATTTTTACTCCACATTTATCTAACAATCAGGTCAAAGATAACAATAATTACAACTAATTACGCATCTTTAATTCTTTAATTCCTTATTTATTATGATTCTTATTATTCAAGAAGCCTAAGTTTACAAAGGAATCTTGTCAATTCGCTTCTGATGTCTGCCTCCTTCAAATTCAGTATTTAGAAAGGTTTTAGCAATCTCTTTCACTTCTTCAAATGAAATAAATCTAGCAGGAATACCACACACATTTGCATCATTATGCGATCTTGCTAAACCTGCAATTTCTGCGGTCCAACACAAAGCTGCACGAATTTTTTGGTGCTTGTTAGCAGTCATGGTAATACCATTTCCACTTCCACATAGAGTAAAACCAAAATCAAACTCACCTGCTTCAACAGCTTCAGCTAATGGATGAGCTGTATCAGGATAATCCATACTTTCTTCAGAATTAGTACCAAAATCTTTTACTTCATATCCTTCTGCCTTCAAAATTTCAGCCAATTCATTTTTAAACTGAAATCCTGCATGATCAGCAGCTAATGCAATTCTTAGTTTTTTCATCTTATTAAAATTATTAAAGACATTATGCCTTTATGTGGTTTTTGTTCAAGTTAATTTTGGAGTACAAAACTAAGTAAATTATATGAGTTGTTTTCAAAATGTCCAATTTTCCAAGTTCAAAACCCCACATTTTATCTAAAGTCATTTATTAAATTAATTGTTGAAACACATCTATCTATAAAAGAATAATTTAGCTATAGTCTTTTCGTTTATGAACAGATTTGTTCACATTCAGTTAACATACTGTTGATTTTTCCTTATTAAAATTTACAAAGTATTCTTTGGAACTAACAAGATTATATCTGTATAGAAAAATATTTCTCAGCCACCAATTTTATTTTTTACCAGTGTTATTAAAGGTTTCAACCAGTTTTCAACAAGCTGTTAATATCCGAACAGGATTAAATTATCAAAAACTAAAGTTATTAACAAGAAGTTTATAAAGTATGCATCCTATTGATTTACAGAATTCCTATATTAACAACACCTGTTCATATCGTGTTATTAGACTTTTTTCTACTAAAAAAACAACAAAATTCATGCTCTCTTACCAACATTATTAACAGGATATAATAATCATCTTATTTTTTAGAAATTTTAAAAAAATTAATATTAATAATATGAGTGTTGATAATTGTAATAAGGTCTAAATTCAGGAATAAAATTCAACTGTGAATTGTTAGGTATGTTTACTTAATTATTTCAATGATTTTGTTATCTTGCAGACTATAGAAAATCCACACTGAAGAGAATGAGTTGGGAAAGTAAAAATTATTCGATACTTCTTGTTGAAGACAACAAATTGAATCAAACTGTAGTTAAATTTACTTTAAAGCGATATGGTTATTTAATCGATGTTGCTAATAATGGTTTGGAAGCTGTCGATATGTACAAAGAGGGAAACTATGATTTTATTCTGATGGATGTCATGATGCCAGAAATGGACGGATTAGAAGCCACGAAAATCATAAGGGGAATTGAAAATGGTCAAGGACACGTTCCAATTATTGCTCTTACAGCCGATATAATGGTCGCTAACGAAGAAAAATGTTTAGAGAATGGTATGGATGCCCATTTGTCAAAACCATTCGATGTAGACCATTTATTTAAGGTTTTAACAAATCTAGGTTTATAAGTACCAATTCTGGATATTTTCAAAAGTTTCTAACAAGCATTGTTTGCATTTGAGTAAAGTTTTCTACTCGAATTAAAGATTTTCAGATTATTTTTGTCGCATGGATGATAACCTGGACATACGAAGTCATAATTTTTCGGATAAAGAAAAAGAATTAGATAATAAACTAAGACCACTTCAGTTTTCAGATTTCCGTGGGCAAAAGAAAATTGTTGAGAATCTAAATGTATTTGTTGCAGCTGCAAAAATGCGCGAGGAAGCTTTAGATCATGTTTTGCTTCATGGACCTCCTGGGCTAGGAAAAACAACTTTATCAAATATTCTTGCCAACGAATTGGGCGTTGGATTAAAAGTTACTTCAGGGCCAGTACTTGATAAACCAGGTGATCTTGCTGGATTATTAACCAACTTGGAACCCAATGATGTTTTATTTATTGATGAGATTCATAGGTTAAGTCCAATTGTTGAGGAGTATCTATATTCCGCAATGGAGGATTTCAAAATAGATATCATGATTGATAAAGGGCCTGCAGCACGATCAATTCAATTGGAATTAAATCCTTTTACCTTAATTGGTGCAACTACCCGTTCCGGATTATTAACTTCACCTTTAAGAGCCCGATTTGGTATCAATTGTCATCTTGAATATTACGACCTACCTGTTTTATCAAAAATAGTAGAACGTAGCGCAAGTATTCTGGATGTTGAGATAACACATGAAGCAGCTGGAGAAATTGCGTCAAGAAGTAGAGGAACGCCCCGTATTGTAAATGCACTTTTACGTAGAGTAAGAGATTTTGCACAGGTAAAAGGAAATGGATCTATAGACATAGAAATTACCAAATTTTCATTAGAAGCTTTAAACATTGATAAGCATGGTTTAGATGAGATGGATAATAGAATTCTAAATACGCTTATTGATAAATTTAGTGGAGGACCGGTTGGAATTTCAACAATTGCGACAGCAGTTGGAGAGGATAGTGGAACAATTGAAGAGGTTTATGAACATTCTTGATTAAAGAAGGATTTATTAAGCGAACTCCTAGAGGAAGAGAAGTTACTCCATTAGCTTATTCGCATCTTGGGAAAAACAATTTTAACGATCCTGAATTACTTTTCTAGAAATACTTAAAAATGAAACGATTTTTATCAATTCTTTATACGCTCGCAACGGTGTTAATTATTGTTGGTGCTCTTTTTATTTTACAAGCCGAATCATATGGAATAGCAATGTTGGCTTCCGGTGTTGGTTTAAATATAATTTACAGGATTTTTAATTTGAATTTAGAAAAGGTCAAGCAATTAAAATTTTCAGAAATAATAAAAATTATTGGAATTCTTTTCATGCTTGTAGCTTGTATGTTGATTTTTACTAAATCAGATCAAAAGTTCAACTTGATGATTTTAGCTGTGGTACTCGATGTTATTATCAATTACAAAGAAATATCTCTTAAAACAAAATAGAAAAAGGAGCTTGTGACCAGCAAGCTCCTTTTAACATCCCTAGTTATTTTCCTAAATAGCAATATTCTTTCGAGTATTAGACGATGAATATATTTCGTTAATATTTTGTTTCAATATAGCTTCAATTTTTTCTTTTAGTACAAGATTTGATTCAGAGAATTTAAATGGTATGGTAAAATAGAAAATAGAACCATCACCTAAATTTGAATCGATGTACAATTTGCCTCCAAGAAATTCAACCAATTCTTTGCTGATACTTAATCCTAAACCAGCACCTGAATGTTCTCTGGTATATGAATTGTCTACCTGAGTAAATTTATTGAATATCTTAGCTTGTTCCTGATCGCTTATTCCAGGTCCAGTATCTTTTACATAGAAAAGAATATTGTGTCTGTCCTGAATTGCACAGCCAAAATCAATTTCTCCTGAATTGGTAAATTTTAGTGCATTATCCAGAAGATAAGACAGGACTTTAGTTAATTTTTTCTGATCAGTAAATATTTTATTCTCATGTAAATCTTCGGTATAGTTTAATACCAAATTTTTACCGCTCATGTTAATTTTTTGCCCGTAGGCTGAATACAACGTAACCAATAAATCGTGTACTTCAACTTCCGATTCGTTGTATTCCAATGCTCCGCTTTCTAATTGCGATAGTTCAAGGATTCTATTGAATAGATCCAAAAGTTCTTTACTGCTCGATGACAGTATTTTTGTGAATTCATTTCGATCCTCTTTCGAAAGAGAATCATCACGAAGAAGTTCCGATGCCCCTACAATTGCATTCATAGGTGTTCGAATTTCATGCGACATATTGGCAAGAAATGCATCCTTCAGCTTTTCGGTCTTTTCAAGCTGAGCACGTGCTTCTGCTAATTGTCGTTGCAATTCTTTATATGTAGGACGTTTCTCCATTTAAATGAATTTGTCTTTAACTTATAACAGTTCTTTATTAAGCCTATACAACAAGACTTAATCTAATACATCTTTAATAGATAGTATTACTAAAATATATTATGGGAATTTGTTAGACTAAAATATCGTCATTTATTGACTTGTCTTGATAACCACCAAGCGTATTGTCTAACTCCTGAATTGTTAATTCTTCAAAGGTGTTCATAGTGAATTGGATAAGAGAGTAGTAAATATAAAAAATACCATCTACTTATTCAAATTTTTTTTTAAACCAATATATCGTCACAAATAGACTTGTCTTGATAACCACCTTTAATGTTTTTTAAGTCTTCAGTGTTTAATACTTCAAAATTTTTCATTGCTATTTTTATTTGGTCGTTACTAACTAGGAAAATACTTTTTGGAAAATTTGGATTACTTGGGTCGAGTATGGTTAAACAAGGATATCGTCACAAATAGACTTGTCTTGATAACCACCTTTAATGTTTTTTAAGTCTTTAGTGTTTAATACTTCAAAATTTTTCATTGCTATTGGGTCTTTTTTTTAGTTTTTAAGAAAATAATTACACCCCTTTATTCCGCTTTTTAGAAAAAGGTAACCCTGAGATTGAATGTTTTTTTTAAAAAAAGTGAAAAAAACTGTATATATTTAAATCCTTTTAGGAAAGACTGCGTATATAAAGCATTGTTTCTAAGAAGATTAAGAAAAACTACTTGAGCGTGAAAAAAAATCTAAAAAAAGTTCTGCTTTTCTCTCTTTTACTTGTTTTGCTGGCAGGCGAAAACAAGAATTTAGCACTTACATCTATTTTCATTGAAGATCAAAATGTTGAAAATTTAACTCCAGATTCCATTCTTGTGAATCAAGTTAATAGAGCATTAAAATTTTATCAGGCGAGAGAATTTCAATATGCAGTACAATCTTTCCAAAATGCAACTCAAACTATTGAAAATGGTGGGGTTAAGGATAAAAATATGATTTATCGAACTTATGTTAATTTTCGGGTGATTAAAAAAAGATTAGGCAAAAGAAATGATGCTTTAAAATATTTAAATATAGCCGAGAAGTTTACTATAGAGAATTATGGTCTAGAATCTGCTAAACTTGTACCTATCTATGTTAATGTAGGAAATATTTATCATGACTTATTCGATTTATTCAAAGCGCAAAGTTATTATGAGAAGGCCTTATCACTAATTGGTAATAGTAATTCTAGATATCTTCAACAAATAAATAATAATCTTGGGAACATCCATTATAACAGAAAAGAATACAATACTGCTTTAGATTTTTACAAAAAATCTTTACAAATTAAAAAATACGCTAAAGAGAAAGATATATCCTCAACTTTAAATGGAATAGCAAACTGTTATAAGCAATTAAAAAATTATAAAGAGGCTGATTATTTTTATCTTAAAAGTATTAATAATATAAAAGACTTAGGAGATGAGAATCATTACAGGTTGGGTTCTTTATACTTAAACTATGGAATTTTTCAGAATGAAATTAAGAATGATCAAAATGTACTAAAGTATTTTAAACTTGCATCAGACATTTATATAAGTAATTTTGGTACTAAACACCCTGATGTTGCAAACTGCTTAATGAATATAGGTGATTTTTATGGAGAACAAAAGGAGAATACTACTTCGTTAAAATATTATCAGAAAGCCATTATTTCTGAACTAGATAATTTTTCTGACAGTACAATTTATACTAACCCTAAAATTAAAGAAATAGAACCACAAATTTCTATTCTGAGGGTTTTAAAAAGAAAAGCGAAGGGGTTAAAACAATTATATGATGAAAAAGTTCGGATAAGTGATTTAGATTTTAGTTTGGAAACCTACGATTTATGCCTTGATATTATCGATAAAATCAGAATTGGTTATCAGGATGAGCAAAGTAAGTTTGCTTTATCACAGAATGAAAAAGATACTTATACAGTTGCTATTGAAATTGCAGTGCAATTGTACGGATTAACTAAAGATATTAGCTATAAAGAAAGAGCCTTTAAATATGCAGAACGCTCTAAAGCTGCCAGTTTAATGTCTTCTTTAAATGATATTAATGCCAAGAATATCGGTGGAATTCCTGTGGAATTACAAGAGGAAGAGCAACGGTTAAGAAAGGATATTGCTAGCTATCGTGAAAAGATCTACGAGGAAAGAAAAAAGATAAAATCAGATCGAGATAAGATCACTGAGTGGCAAGGAAAATTATTCCAATTGAATGAAAGTTATAACCAAATGGTACTTCGTTTTGAGAAAGATTATCCCAAGTACTACGAACTTAAATATAAGAATAGTACAATTGAAATGTCAGAGCTTCAATCAAAATTATCTTCGAATGACATATTAATTGAGTATTCTATTTCTGATTCTTCTCTTTTCACCTTCATTATTACCTCAGATTCGTTTGAGATAACGAAACAAGAGATCAATTCTGATAGTTTAGACTATCAGATTGAAGAGGTTAGGAGTGCCTTAAAAACCAATGATTTTGCAGAGAATAGTTCTGAGTATTATCAACGATATACTAAATCAGCTTTTAATTTATATCAAACTTTTATAGCTCCTCATAGTAAGCAAATACAAAATAAGAAACTAATTATTGTTCCAGATGGAAAAATGGCTTATGTTCCATTTGGTGTTTTAATTAGACATGAAGCTGATACTAATCGGATGAATTATAGGGATTTAGATTATTTAATCAAATCTAATACAATAACTTATCAGAACTCGGCAACAATTGGTTTTTCAATAGAACCTGCAGGATTTAGTTTCACTACAAGTAAATCAGTTTTGGCTTTTGCACCCTCATACAATGGAATTGATGATTCAATTTTGTACACGGAAAGAGCATACAGAGATAAATTATATCCTTTGCCATACACTAAAGAAGAAGTCAATAATATTTCGAATGTAATGGAAGGTGATTTATACCTGGATGAACTTGCAACCGAACAAAATTTTAAGGATCACGCAAATGGTTATGATGTTCTACACCTTGCAATGCATACAATTATAGATGATGAGAATCCAATGTATTCAAAACTGGTTTTTACTCAAACAAATGATACAGTTCAGGATGGATTATTAAATACGCATGAAATTTATAACATGAATTTTAATGCTAGAATGGTAGTTCTTAGTGCTTGTAATACTGGTGATGGTAAACTTCTGAAAGGAGAAGGGGTTATGAGTTTGGCCAGAGGATTCTTCTATGCAGGTTGTCCAAGTATTATTATGACTTTATGGACAGTTGAAGACCAGACAGGGTCTAATTTGATGACCAATTTTTATTCATATCTATCAAAAGGATTATATAAGGATGAATCTTTGCGCCAGGCTAAATTAAAGTATTTAGAAACTGCAGATCCACTTAAATCTCATCCGTATTTTTGGTCGGGATATGTAACCATGGGTGATGTTCAACCACTATACGATTTCGATCTTAAAAATAATTTGGTTTATATGGGACTTGGAGGTTTAGTATTATTAGTTCTTGTTGTATTCAGAAGAAGAATTAAAAGAAAAGTTGCTTAATAAGATATTTTTAAAGTCTGAGACACTGTTTCAGACTTTTTTGATTTTAAGAGGTAGATAGTTATCCAGGTTATCAACTATTTTGATTTATGCCGAGAATTAATGTGATTTTACTCCTATCACAATCTTCCTTAAAATTGCTATTTAAATCAAGGTACTAGTAATTTATTTATAGGTACGTGGACTTTGGGAAGAGAGGAAGAATTTTCTTATTGCTTGAAATTACTTAAAAATTATTTAAGCGGTACTCCAAATGCGATTGTTCGATTCATGAATACTTACTGTATTAATGTACATTTTATACAAAAAAAAGAAAGCCGCTCAATCTAATTGAACGGCTTTGTATATGTGTTAATGAATGAGTGTAATCTATTCCAACTTACTTAGAATTTCCTGAGCTTTTGCTTTATAGAAACTATTTCCTCGAGCAATGGTATTAAACTGCTTAATGGCTTTATCTCTTTCGTTAGTCATTAAGTAACAAAAGCCCAAGTACCATTCGGATTGTTCTATAAACAAGTTGTTTTTGTGCTTTATAACTCTTGTAAAATTCTTATTCGCTTTACCATATTCGTTAATTTCCAAGTTAGAAATACCTGAATAAAAGTTACTCGTGATATTTGTACTATCCTTGTCTAAAATTTGCTTAAAAAGCGCTAAAGCGGTATGATAATCTCTGGCTTCGTAACTTTTTAATGCTGTAACAAGCATATTATCTATATTAGCATCAGCGGAACGAGTATTTACTACCATTTTATATGGCTTATAGTAATTACTATATACTTTTTCGTTCGAATAAGAGCTCTTGTTATTTACAAGGAACATTAAGCTACCTAGACCAATAAATAGAGCTAATGAAGCTGCAACAATATTCCATTTGGTTAGATATTTAAATTTACGCTTCTCTTGTTCTTTTGGAGGTGTTTCTATCGCCTCTAGTTTGCTTCTTAGGTCCATAATGTCATTTTCCATTATGGCCTCGTCAACCTCTTGATGTAAATCCAACTCCATTTGTAAGTCTGGATCATTCAGAAGGTCTTTCTCAAATTCCTTAAGCTGGTCCTCAGATAAACCACCATCTAGGAAATCCTCAATACGGTCAAAATTCATATCACTCATCATATACTTCTTTAAATTCATTATCACTTTTAATACTCTCTATCAGCATTTGTTTACACTGATGTTTCCTTTTCTTTGCATACTTCTCACTCTTATAGCCCATTATATCGGCAATTTCTTTTAGTGAGATTTTGTCTAAAGCAAGTTGAAGAACTTTTTTACAATCCGGGCCAAGTTTTTGAAAGTGTTTCTGATATAGTCGATACCTCTCAGTTTGGTCATAAGTCTCAGAAGCTTCGTCTAATCGGTTATCCAGAACTCCTTCCGAATTGATTTCATTACTGTTCTTTTTCTTTTCAAGTTGCTTTAACCACAAAAGTCTGCAAATGGAATAGATGTATGTTTTAAAGTTACAACTAAGAACCAGTGGTTCTTTTTTCATTTTACGATAGATTACAATAATAGCCTCTTGGAAAAGATCGCGTGCGTCCTCCTCGTTCCCATTATTGTTCTCGATAAAATTGCGAATACTTGGAAAGAATTTTTTGTAGATGTAATTTAATACATCATTGTTACTCATACTTATTCCCTCAAGTATCGCTTCAGTAGTGTAATCCATATTTTCTATCCCTTTATTCCTCTTATGGCAAAAAGGTAACCCTCAAAAAGTGAAAAAAAATTAAAAAAATATCAACTTTGTGTGTAAGTGATTGAAAATTAAATAAATAAAAGATGAAAAAAAACTGTTTTTTTTTGTTTTTTTTGAATTTATTATCATAAACCAAAGCAATATACTATTAATATTCAAATTAGGTTACCGTAAAAGCTCATTATTTAATGATGAAAGAGTAAAAAAAACATGTAAGCGTTCAAAATGATGATGTGAATACCTTAATATGTCAGAGTCTAGTAGAATAATTATGCTTGAAATTTTAATTGGACAATAAATGACTTGATAGATTATAGTAATTTTGGTATTGCGGAATATTATTAATTGTATTCTACAAAGAGCAAATGTATAATTGGGATTTTATACAAAACAAAAAAATCGGCTTTCAAATGAAAACCGATTTTTGTGGGCGATATAGGATTCGAACCTATGACCCCTTGGGTGTAAACCAAGTGCTCTGAACCAACTGAGCTAATCGCCCTTGTTATTGGAAAATTTTGCTTTTGTGGCGAATATAGGATTCGAAC
>NZ_BAZX01000027.1 GCF_001310955.1 Marinifilum fragile JCM 15579 | reverse complement strand
CACACAGTACATATTGCAGTGCGGGGTTTGGTGGTGCGCCAGCTGCGAATTGGCTTTAGTCCGATTTCCGCTTCGCTCCAATTCTCACATCGCAATTCCATATCCTTCTTACAGGAATGTTCTTCGAAATTCGCCCCGACATCATGTACCAACTGTTACGGGCAATTGATTGTTCTAACTTGTCTTTATTCTTCAAATTTATCTTTGACTTTATGTACATGAAAAACAGATTCTCCAATATTTACTGCAGGGAGTTTAAATATTAAGGTGACAATACCACTGATAGGAGAATGAAATTCTTCTATAATATTGCCCCAATAATCAGTTGTATATCCTACCAAGGTTTCTTTAACAACATATTGTCCCTCCTCAACCTTAGAGTAAAATATTCCATTTTTATTACTACTAAGCGTAGTTTCTTCGAAAAGATATAAGGGATGTTCCACTTTGAATGCTTCTCCATCCATCATTCCTATTGTGCGCATGACATTTATTACTCCTCGCCTTGCAAATTCTATTTCTTCTAATTCTATATTACCTCTATCGCTGCATTCAACTGAAATAGCTGGTATGTTATTCTTAATAGCAGCAAGTTCTGACCAATAAGTATTTAATGAATCAGGAACTAAATTATAATTATCGGGTATTAAATATTTGTTTCCCATGCATGTGCCAACATTCTTGTTTTTTTACATAGTTCGGTATTAGCATGTCCATAATAAAAGTAAATGAAATTAACCAAAGCTTCATTAAATTCACCACCATGTAAATCAATGAAATAATTACTTTTTTTTATAATCTCATTTGTTAAGGTAAAAGCAATACGTTCAGAGATGCTTCCATCTTTTTTACCAGGAAAAACTCTATTTAAGTTTTTGTTATCTACTTGACATAGATATACGTTTCTATGGCTAAAAGAAGGAATATTTGCAATATTTACAAGAATTAATGTACCTGATATTTCACCAGGCTTAATTTCATTTAACAATTGCAATGTGATAATGGGAACGTATTCAGTTCCATGTACTCCAGCAAAAAGTGTTAAAACCGGACCAGGGCTTGCTCCATTGATAATTGTTCTTGGAATAAACGTTCCTTCATCAATTCCTTTTTCAACAACTAAACTAGCTGAAACTTTTTCTCCGCTTTTTGCTTCAATTGTTCCAATGGAGAATGTTTCATTTTTTTGAGCTAAAGTTGTGGAGTGGACAAAGCTTAATAGAAATAAAACTAACAGAAACCTCTTGACAATTGTGACAAGCTTGTTTGATAAATTCACTAATAATTTCATTGTTCTGTTTTTGTTGATTGATAATGCAAGTTACGACATGAATCGCCTAAAAGTCAAGCTAAAATAACACAAACAACACCCCCTAACATCAAGTCTAAACCAAGTGGAGCATTTGGTTGTTTGTTGACTAACAATATTATATTCGTTTGAGTTTTCAACGGGTGATCATGAAGCGCAGCGGTACTCTCCATCTAAATTTTACTTGTGAACCGTTGGTGTTAATTATACAACCACCATTAAAGAAATAGTTTTACTATTTTCAATTATTTTACTGACAAGTTGTTTAGCTCTAGCTTATAGCAGGATTCTGTCCATATTAATCATACAAATAAGCTTTAGCCCAAACAATATCTCATCTATTTTGTGTATTATTAATACCGATTACTATTCAATAACGATCGGGAACGCTTTTATAGCATTTCACTTCTAATCCCAAAAATTCGGGATTGAATATGTATCGGCATTATACCAGCTCATTTTAATATTTAAATGGTATAAGACTAAAACCAAAAGTAAATACCACAGAATGGCAAGATCACACGGCTCCGACACCTCTAGTGTTCCGAAAGGAAAGATTAACCGCAGCGGATTAAGCAGCGCTTTGCGCCTGTACAAATACATCAAACCTTACCGGGGACAATATTTTTTAGGAATATTTTTCCTTTTGGGATCGAGTTTGGCAAGTTTGGCATTTCCAAAGCTGCTGGGCGATTTGGTAAATACTGGAAACAGCACCACTCTGGGACAAAGTTTGAACCAAACGGTTATCCTGATTGCCATTATTCTGGTGGTGCAAGCTACCTTTGCCTACTTTCGCATTGTACTCTTTGTAAATGTTACCGAAAAATCCTTAGCTGCCTTGCGCCAGGCCAGCTATCGCCATTTGATTAAGCTGCCCTTGCAGTTTTTCGAAAAAAGAAGGTTGGTGAACTCAACAGCAGAATATCGGCAGATGTAATCCAGTTGCAGGAAACCATGACCAGTACCCTGGCCGATTTTATTCGACAAATTATTGTAATTACAGGTGGAATCATCTTATTGGCGGTGATCTCCATCAAGCTAACCGCCTTTATGCTGATTACGCTTCCTCCTACCATGATTGCCGCGAGGTTCTTTGGGAGATTTATCCGAAAATTCTCCAAGGAAGTACAAACCAAGGTTGCCGATTCGAATACCATTATTGAAGAAACCCTGCAAGGCATACAAAGTGTAAAAGCCTTTACCAATGAGTTTCTTGAGATTGCCCGTTACAAAAAGAAAACTCTGGAAATTGCCGATTTGGGCATGACTCGTGGGAAATATCGTGGTGCTTTCTCCTCTTTCATCATTTTGGGATTGTTTGGAGCCATTGCTGCCATGGTTTGGCAGGGATCGAGATTGCTGCAGGCAGGAGAAATGGCTGCCGGAGACCTGTTTTCCTTTGTCATCTATTCTGTTTTTGTGGGGGGAACCATCAGCGGATTGGCTAACGTGTATACCAATATCCAGAAATTTATTGGAGCAACCGAAGACCTGTTTAAAATTTACGATGAAGTTCCCGAGGAAATTGAGGACATCAAGGAGATCGATGCCAAATACAAAATGAATGGCTCCATACAGCTTAAAAAGCTAAGCTTTGCCTACCCTTCCCGATTGGAACAAAAGGTTTTGAATGATATCAATTTGGAGATTAAAAGCAATCAAATGGTGGCCTTGGTTGGTCATAGTGGAGCTGGTAAAAGCACCTTGGCTTCCTTGTTTTTAATGTTGCACCAACCACCGGGCAATAGTTTGTTTTACGATGAACTCGATTGCCATGCCTATCCCTTATCGGCTTTAAGAAATCAGATTTCGCTGGTTCCACAAGACATATTTTTGTTTGGCGGCAGTATCAGGGAAAACATTGGCTACGGAAAGCCCAATGCCAGCGATCAGGAGATATTCGAAGCTGCACAAAAGGCCAATGCTTTGGAGTTTATCGATCGTTTCCCTGAAAAGTTCGATACTATTGTTGGTGAACGCGGCACGCAGCTTTCGGGTGGTCAGCGCCAAAGGATTGCCATAGCACGCGCCATCTTGAACGATCCAAAGATTTTAATTTTAGATGAAGCCACGTCCTCCTTAGATTCAGAATCGGAACTTTTGGTGCAAGAAGCTTTGGAAAAACTCATGCAAGGAAGAACTTCCATTGTGATTGCTCACCGATTATCCACCATTAGAAAGGCCGATGAAATTGTAGTATTGGAGCATGGTAGCATTGTGGAAAAGGGAACCCATGAGGAACTGATGAAGATCAGGCAAGGGAAATACAAAAAGTTGATTGAATTGCAGTATGCAACTTGATGGATACTCATTTTAAATGGGTTCTTATAAAACTGTCACCATAACATATAAAACAAGACCGAATGCCTACTCCATCCGGTCTTTTGATGGCTTCCCAACCATCACTCACACTTTACAACTACCTATTTGCTGCATACAAGATTTTCTTGTACATCAACCAAGCATTTACTGTATTCCGTTTTATGAATCGTTTTAATTTCTTTCTATATAGAAACCTACTTTTTTCATGCTCCTATTTCCTGCTTCATCCTCTACTTCGATTTGGAAGTAGTAATCTCCTACCACTGCATTTTCATCAACGCCTATGGCAAACTCCAAACAGGTCTCTTTCTTTCCGGATATAACAGGGATATCATTCCCTTTTGCATCTCGTTTTGCATTTACCATATGATTGCAGGAAAAATACCGAGCAAAGCAGAGTGAGCTATCCCCACCCTTGGTTATCTTGATTTGGAAATCCTTTAAGGCCTGATTGTCTTTTACAAGCGCATTCACAATTACCGTTTCACCTTGCATCACTCTTACCGCATCAACCGGGCTAATTAAATCGATGCTGGGCTTTATTACATCTCTAGAATGATCTGTAGAAAAAAGTGTTGTAAGCATTAGAAGTACTGCGCTAAAAAAGTGGTTCATATCGTATTTTCTATAAGAAGAATGTTGTTTGCATTATTTCTGCAATGCTCTCTTCATTTGGTAAAAAATTTTGGCAGGTCGGCTTATAGTTATATTTGCAGACTATGTTAATAATTCAATTTATAGAATAATGCCAACCTGCCCACAGACATATCATTCATGTTTTCTTAGGAGAATAGAGAAAGGGGACTTAATAGGGGTATATTCCCCTTTTCTCTAGTCTTCCACTAACTAAAATTTGTGTAAAGTTTACTTCACTGGCCATTGAGTTATTGAGAAGAGCTCCCCCCAATGAACTGGGGGAAAACTCTAGTTGTTGTTGTTATAAAAAATAATCTACTATTGCTTGGTGAAAACGGTTTCTCCATAGTATGCAAAAGATCCTGCAGATACGGTTGGAGCCCACATTCCAGTGGTAATGTTTCCATTTTCATCAATTGTACATTCGATGTTATCCTGAGGATGATAAACCACATCATTTCTGCCATCACCATTATTATCAGGAACGATTTCGAAACTCACTGCAAAACAGTCACCATACGTACTATGCACAAATAATAACTGTCCTGGAAGAATACTCATCGTTTGGTTTTCAATATCAACCGACGCAACAATGATCTTGTCGTTGATTCCCCAGAAACCTGTCATGAAAACTTTAGTATCATCATTAGGATCTGCCTGGATCACCATATTATTTCCTGAATTTGCATCATACGATCCATCAGTAAAATAGTCATCCTGAACATAGTTACCCAAGATTAGTGCTAAAGGATGCTCATCATCAGAAATGGTAATCAAACATTGTGTATCCGCTCCATCTGCCAAACCTTGGTTTATGCCAGCTGAATTAGATTTCAATTTAATCACAAACTGCTTGTCGCCATCCTTACTGTCATTGTCGATGGTCTTGATGCGAATCACATCAACAAGCTGAGTAGATGAGAAGCTCAATGTTTTTGATTCATTCATGATTTGGTAATCTACTCCTTCTTCAGCCGGAGCGTCTAATCCTTCAAGAACGATTTCATAGTCCAGAGTTACATTTTTCGGGTTAACTGTTGAAATCCTTACTGGGATTTCCAATTCATCAGTTGCATTCTCGGCTACTGAAGCAGATGCCACATTGAATGCAATGTAAGAATCATCTTCCTGAAAGTATTCAGGATCGGCATCACAGGCTCCAAAACCAATGGAAACCAGTAAGATAAAAAGCCAATATATATTTTTCATTTTATTAATTTTTTAGTATCCAGGGTTTTGAACCATATTGTCATTTGCAAAGATTTCCTCAATTGGAATTGGGAATACAAATCGATAGTCTCCCGCTTCAAGATTTACGTTTGATGCAAGTAGCGCATCCTCTTCGATACGATGAATCGATTTCTCAAATCTTCTCAAATCATAGAATCGATGTCCTTCGTAAGCCAACTCTTTTCTTCTTTCCAATAGGATTTCATCCATTGCCAATGTTTGTGAAGCAAAGCTGATATTGGTATAATCAGCAATACGATTTGCTCTTAGCATATTGATATCATCAGCTGCATTTGCAAGGTCGTTGCCTTCATTTCTTCTTGCTGAAGCTTCGGCACGAATCAAATACAATTCAGAAATACGCAACAGTTTCACATCTACAAGGTTTAATGTTCCACCTACTTTGCCTCTGTGCTTCGCAACAACATCCTTACCATCAACCTGAGTAAAATAAACGTTGAATCTTGCATCCTCAGCAGTATACTTTGACATCAGGTCAACTCCCGGATGAAAAAAGACATCACCATTACCAGAACGAGTGTAGATATCTCCCAATAAACCTTCGCCTGGAGTGGTACGAGCTCTGCGGAACAATACTTCTACATCGTCAGCAGACTCATCTGTCCAAAGACTTGCAATTTCTGAAGCATTCGCCATTCTTACAGCAGAATTATCGATCACATCGCTTGCATAAGCAATGGCATTTGCCCAGTCGTTTTGGTACAAAGCAACTCTTGCCAACAATGCTGTAGCAGCATCTTTGGTTGCACGAGTACGATCTGTAAAATCAGCAGGAAGAAGACTCTGAGCATCCTTCAAATCATTAATAATATTGGCATAAACCACCGATGCTTTATCTCTTGCAGGCTCAGCAGCTACATTTGATTCAAGTATGTAAGGAACTGCCAAAGCATCTGGAGAATAGTTGCCAGAGAACAAACGCACCAATTCAAAATGACAGTAAGCACGCATAAATTTAGCTTCTCCAACAATTCTATTTACCAATGCAGCATTTTCGTTATTCGCAGCAAATTTTTCTGCAGCTGCCAATACTCGGTTTGCACGGTCGATGGTATGAGCCATATCAACCCAAACACTCCCTGTACTTCCTTCGCTAGCTGTGAAAGTCCAGTTGTGCATTTGTACACCCTGACCTGTATTCTCGTCAGATAGTCTTAAATCATCACCTGCACGGGATGAATTCACAATAGCCCCTGAACCACCAAAAGAGGAATAAACTCCTAACATTCCTGGCTCAAGATCTTCTACATTTTCAAAGGCCTTCCCTTCGTCAATTGAGTCGGTTGGTTTCAAATCCAGCAGATCCTCACAGGAACTGGACAGAACCATTACTGCCAATAACAGGCTATAAAATATCTTGTTCATTATATTTATAATTAATCTCTAAAAATTAAAAAGCAACATCAACACCTACAGTAAAGAATCTTGAAGATGGATATTCATACTTTGCAATGTTGTCGCTATCCTCAGGATCGAAACCTGTGTAGCTGGTCCAGGTATACAAGTTTTGTCCTTGCGCATAGATTCTTACATTATCAATTACCTTTTGATTTTGAAGCAAGCTCTTAGGTAAAGTATATGCAATCATCAGGTTTCTAAATCTCAAGAATGAGGCATCCTCAATGTCTTTAGAAGAGAATTCTCTCTCGGTTCCCAAACGCTGTATTTCTGTGATATCACCCGGTTTTTGCCAGATGGTATTCATCTCTGTAGAAAGGTTGAACTGTGCAAAGTTTGGATTCTCCTGGAAGAAGCTCTGGTTGTTGAAACGCTTGTATCCATGTGCAAATGAGAAGTTTGCAGAAAGCTCAATTCCTTTGTAAGATAATTTGGTATTGAAACCACCAATGAATGGAGGCTCGCTGGTTCCGAAATCGGTAACTGCATCAGAGCTACGGTAAGTATCAGTTAGCTGTCCATCTTTTGTATAATACATTGGGTTACCTGTTGTTGGATCAACACCAGCCCATTTTACGATGTAATGCGATCCCAATGGCAATCCTACTTTCACAATAGAAGTTCCCTGTTCGAACTCATCGACCTGACCCAACGATAAGATTTCATTGTCATTATAAGAAAGGTTAGCTCCTACACTCCAGGTAAAGTCTTTGGTACGAACTACATCGGCATTGAATAGGAATTCCACACCACGGTTTCTCATTTTACCAGCATTTACGCTTTTTGAGTCGCCAGGAACACCTGCCCAAGAGCTAAGCGTTTGTACAATAAACAGATCAGAAGTGATGTCATTATAGAATTCAACAGAACCCGAAATACGATTATTAAACAAGTTGTAATCGATACCAATGTTGAATTTCTTCCCGATCTCCCATTTGATGTCTGGATCTCCTGCATGTGTCAAGCCCATTGAAGGCTGTCCATTATATGATCCTGCACCATATAGAGTTTGCGACTCATAGCTTCCGATACCTTCCTGGTTACCGGTTGTACCATAACTTGCTCTCAATTTCAGGTTATTCACCCAGCTAAGGTTGCTCATGAATGCTTCCTCAGCAACATTCCAGGTAATACCTAAAGAGTACAATACCGCATATTTGTTGTTCTTACCAAACGCCGAAGACCCATCTCTACGCAAACTTCCGTAGAATGAATATTTTGAATCGTAAGTATAATTCAGAATTGAGAAAACAGAAAATAAGTTTCTCTCCGATTTGTAACCACTTACATTTGGAATAAAGTTGTTATCAGGAGATCCCGGAGTTACAGCAGCAGGTGTTTCAGGTAATTTCCCGTTTAGTCCATAACCTGTATATCCAAAACCATCATATTTTCTTTTGATTAACTCAGAACCAACCAAAGCACCAATTACATGCTTCTCACCAATTTCAGTTTTGTAATCGGCAGTATTGGTGAAGTTCATTTCACTTCTTCGGGCAAAATTTTCACTAATAGAACCTTGCTCTCCATTGGTTACTTGTTGACCTGCATATGAATTTGGATCAAGCCAACGCTCATATGTCGTCATTCTATAGTCGATCCCAACTTGCGACTTAATGGTTAAACCTTTAATAAGGTCATATTCTAAGTGCATGGCTCCAACACCTTTGGTTTCTGCTTTGTTATTCGATGAATTCAACAAACGATCCAAAGCATTAGAACCTGTGCGACCACCACCAGTTACAATATTTCCTTTTTCATCATATGGATTTTCATATGGATTTGCCAGGTAAGCTGCAGCAAATGGATTAGCCAAAGCGATTCCACCTTCCGACTCAATCATACTTGAAGTTGTGTAACCCATAGAAGTTGACAATCCGAAACGCAACTTGTCATTAATCTTATGATCCAGGTTCATACGTCCAGCCGTTCTTTCCAAATCGGAGCGAATGGCTTGTCCTTCCTGCTCAAAACGCTGTAAAGCAAAATAGAATTTGGTTTTATCGTTACCGCCAGACATGTTAATCTCGTGACTTTGTGTTTGCCCAGTACGAGTAAATACATCTCTCCAGTCAGTGTTGGTATTTCTTAGGCGATTCAATTCTCCTTCATTGGCAGCCAACTGAGCTTCAGACAAACCAGCATTGGCTGGATTCAAAGGAGACAATCTCCATCCTTCCCCTCTCATGGCCATTTCTTCAAATGCCAACTTCTCGGTTGAATTCATCATGTCGAACTTATCACGAGTTCTGCTGGTCCAACCATTTTGAAAGCGATAGTTAAACTTGGTCTCACCTGCCTTACCACGCTTGGTTGTAATCAATATTACCCCATTTGATGCACGAGAACCATAAATTGATGATGCAGAAGCATCCTTCAAAACAGAAATCGATTCAAAATCGTTCACATTTAAAGATGCAAATACTGAAGGCTCAATAGGCACACCATCCATTACATACAATGGAGAATTATTACCGGTAATAGATGCATTACCACGAATACGCACCTTTGTATCTCCCGATCCTGGCTGACCAGAACCAGAACTAATATAAACCCCAGTGGTTTTACCCTGCAAAGCCTGATCGAAAGTTGCCATTGGCACTTGCTCCAATTCGGATGACTGTACCGATGTTACAGCACCTTTCAAACCTACCTTACCTTTAGAACCATAAGCTGTTACAACAACTTCGTCCATACCAATGGTTTCTGCTTCCATTTCTACATTTACAAGAGTTCTTGCACCAATGGCAATTTCCTGCATTTTCATCCCTACAAAAGAGAATACCAATACATCCTTGCTGTTTGCCTGAATGGAATAATCACCTTCAATAGTGGTTACCGTACCTACCGTTGTACCTTTTATTACAACAGATACGCCGGGGATTCCAAGTCCATCCTCCTTACTGGTAACCTTACCAGTAATTTGTTTGGCTTGCGCGACTACCATCTGCACTCCCAACACAAAGAAGAGTACCGACAGTCCAATGATTTTTTTCATAGAAAACTTTTTAAATTAGTAATTGAGACAATTAGTTTAGTATTTCTCATTCCCATATCTTATTCTCTTTTCGCCTGAAAAGAGAAGCTATAAGGCTTTTTAAAATTGAAATCCAATCAAGTAATCCTTATACATTATTTTGAATTCCACTTCATCAGTTACATTGCCCGAGACAAGTATTCTCTTGTATCTTTTCCCCTTCTAATCCTCTCCATTTTTCGAGCTGCACAAGGATAAATCTTCCTACTTTTATTCTTAAAAAAACAGCCCTATCATAACTCCTACACGAAAGGCTTTTAGCCATATATTTATTACTACTCCCATGTTTCTTCAGCATATCAACACCACTACAAGCAGGGCTTTTATATCTGGTTTTATGCCACTTATAATCTGACCAACTCTTAATGTGAGTTTTTTAAAAAGAAGTACAGAATGTTTCCATTTGAAGAAATCTTCCATTACATTATCTCAAAATCAACAAGGCAATGAGAAATAGAAAAGGGATTTTCACTTTGGAAAATCCCTTTCTCTTATTCTTCAATTTTGGAAGCTAAGGTTCAACTTCGAATATGGAGCGCAAATCGTATACAGCTTTAAAATAATTAGGAGAACCGTACTTTTGTTCTCCATGGAGTAATCTACTAATGATCCTCGATTTGCTCTATAAAATCCCAATCTTTTCTGAATTGAGTTCAGTTGTCATTAATTAACACTTCCAATTTAGCGCATAAAAACGCTCTTAACTGAAAATCAGACAATCTAAATGAGGAAATTAAGCTCAAAAAAAAGGGATCTACTTTGCAGCAGACCCCCCATTTTCGCATATCAATTTCCAATTAAGGACGGGAAATTTCCAATTGTAATGTTTCTTCACTTCCGTTACCGGATTGATCTTTCACCGATAAAGTGAAAGTATAGAAACCGGCACGAGCATTATCAGCTATACCTATATCAAAGCTCAATTCTATAGATTTCATCCCCTTTATTACAGGTAGTGAATTTCCATAAGCATCCGTATCGGTATAAGAGTTAAAAGAAAACTCCTCTACATTTTTAACAGACTTTGTGCCTCCAGCAGAAATGGTAAGTACATATTCTTCCAATCCGAAATCATCTGACAGGCTGGCATTAACTTTCAATACACTACCTGGCAAGATACTAGTAGTTTCTGTTGGACTATTTAGTGTGATACTTGGTTTTGTTCCATCAACCGGATCATCTCCACCACTACTACATGCAAACAGGACTAAGCCTATAAGTAAGCAAATGGTATGATTTACTATTTTCATTTGTTTTGTTTTTAGTTATTAGTACCATATAATTCAGAATTACTTACTACGTTCATGCTTCTCAAATGAGGAACTCCTCCGCTCTTAAAAAAAGCTACGAATCACCAGTTGAAAGTAATTCATGAATTAAATAAAGAGGGAAGCCACGAAGGCTTCCTCTTCTTATTTTTTAACAACTTTTCTTACGATATCACCGTCGTTCGTACGAATACGAACCATATAAATACCAGATGGCATATTTGTAATATCAAGCTTCGTTTCATATTGACCTTTTGATTTGGTAATCTTTGTGTTATACTGACTGCTACCAATAATATTTAATACATCAATAATTACTTCACCCTCAATTTCGCCACCCAATACAATATTTAATGGACCATCGGTTGGGTTAGGATATACTCTGGTTGAAGATTCTGTGATCTCTTCAATACCTGTAACAGTTGCAATTATTACCTCGAAAGTAGTTTCTGCTTTCAATCCTAAAGGATCTATAGCAATCACCTTCACTGTTGCAGTACCTTCTGCCAATGGCTCAATCACAATACCTGTAACTGAAGTGTAAATATTCACTACAGACTGGTTGTCCACAGATACTTCATACCTCAATTCCTCACCGTCAGGATCGATAAAATGTTCATTTAAATCGATGTTTTCCAACTCTTCGTCTTCATAGTATTCTTTAGTTGCAATTGAATTTGTCAATTCAGGAGCACGATTCACATTGACTACCTCTACCTGGAACTTATAAGAACTCTTTGCTCCATGCTCATCGGTTGCAATCAACTCTAAATCATGAATACCCTGATCGAAGTATCCAGGCGCAAGGCTAATCGTGATGCCTTCTGCAGTAGAAACATAGGTATAATAATCACCAGCTCCACTAACTTCAACATTATAACTATCGCCCTCTTTATCAGTAATTGTAAATGGTACTTCCAAAGTTTCCGCCTCAATAACAGTTGGGTAAGGTACTGTGGTTGTAATATCCGGACCTTCGTTCATTAACAGATTTACATCCAACTCAAACTGCTGGTTGTTCGGATCATTGGTATTTACCAGAATCGTAGCATTGTTGCGAATCTCCTGAGCATATTCTGCCTTAAAGTTCAATGTTAATGTTGAAACCTCTCCTGCTGCCGCAGTTCCTGACATTTGATCAACTGTAACCCAGGTTTTCATATCCAGCTCTCTCTCCATGGCTTTCACCATGTAAGTATAAGTTTCAAAACCCCCCTGAGAAGTAAGATCATACCAATCTCCTTCATACTCGAAGAAGAAACGATCTGCTACAGCATCGTCTTTTTTCTGTAGAATTCTAGTTCCCTGAGGATTGCTTACTCCTAATGGGTAGTGAATTACCACATAAAAATCTTCTCCAGGATAGATATAAACAGCTTCATCCAATGCAATGGTAAAGAATTCGCCAATATCGTCGTTACCGTCTTTCGAATATTCCAATCTTCCTTCTGCCACTTTCGATGCAGTTGCAATACCATCACCACCAGCAAGAATTTCAGCGTGCAGAACGCCAGAATTAACCGTTTCTCTACGGAACCATGTTTTCACATCTGAAACAGAGAATCCGTCCGATGGAGCTGTAAACTTGGTTGCTGAAGTAAAGCTTAAGCTAGCACCAAATCCTAACCAGTTATCCACTTCCGTATCATTGTTATCATACTCCAATACACGGTTGTACTCTCCCGATTTGGTAGATTTTACTGATGATGGAGCAGGATTGTCATTCATTTCTGAGTTCAGAGATACAGGTGCCTTAACAGCAAATGTTTGTGCAGGAGCAACAGCCTCTTCCACTTTTCCTCTATTGAAAACAAACTCAAGATTCCACTCCAAATCATTATTTCCAGCTTCGTTGCCGATTACAAAATCACGAGTATCAGTAAATGTATAATCGTCAGCGTGTAAAGTAATGCTTTCATCGCTAATGGTAGCGACAGGTGGCAACATCGCATTTACAGATGCATTCCAAACCAGAGCCTCGTTGCCATCCGCATCAACAACCACAACATTGGCATTGGATGCACCTGGTGCTGTTGGTGTATAGGTTACAAAGAACTGCCAAGAATCACCAGGAGCCAATTGAGAACCATCAGCAACTAGAATAGGTCTTCTTCCAGGAATAATAATTTGTTCGCCAATAAAATCCTTAATCGGAACATATCCTTCTGGATATCCGAAGATCCCTGGAGCTCCAGGATAGTAAAACTCTACTTTCATGTCGGCATTCATGGTAACCTGAGCTGAATCTAACTGAATGGCTTTGGTACCGGTATTGGTAATGGTAAAACCTTCTACCACTTCCATTCCTTCTGTGTACCAGATATCTCCAAGTTCAACATCTGAAGCCGTCAATTCTGGAGAACCAATCACAGTTAGGTTCAGAGGTACAAGTTTCACACTTTCACCAACGGTATTGTTATTTACAACGATATTTGCATTGTAAGTACCATCATGCAAATTATTTGCATCCAAACGTAGGGCTATATCCTTTGTTGTTTGAGCTGGAACAATTTCCTTCTTCACAGGGAATACCGTATAAGAGTATCTATTAACCCCAGTAGGCATCAGCCCGTAATGTATCAAAAGACCTTCTTTTTCATCCGGACTTTCTACACCAACAAAACCAAATGATTTTACGATCTCAAAATTCTTATAGTTGAAATCGATTCTTCCATTGTTGTAAAGAATCACCTGGAAATCATAATTTTGACTCATAGCAGTCATGTCTATGTATTCATTCCAGGTTACAATTACCTTGTCTTCGTCTATCTGATAATAAATACCATCCTTTTTATCAGCGACAGTTCCATTAGGAACATGAAAGCCACCCATAGGAGCAATTGCACCTGGAACATTATCCTCAAAAGGAATTCCCTGTACACGATCCCACATTGATTCTCCTTTAGGTTTTACAAAACTAACCCAACCCATGAAACCAATGTACAAAGTATCGTAGGTTTGTCCATAGTAAGGAATTGGATTATTCAATTTCACAGCCTTGTAAGGAATCTCATCAAAAACAAACTGATCTCTCAAATTCGTTTCCGCAGCAGTTTCTGTGATATCAATCCAACCATTTCCATCACCTTCCACATTGATGTACTCAAAATCTTTGATATCCATTGCTGGAGAGGATGTCTCCAAAGGATAATACCATGAATCCGGAAGGATGGCAAGTTCCAAATCTCCCAAACCATCATTGGTTATCTGAAGTACGGTATCCTTTATGGTACGCGCAGGCATTTCCCAGGTAATACCCTCAGCAGGAGCAATGCTAATCAATGGATTCTCCACCACATTTCCTTTCAGTACTACTTTGAACTCCTCGCCTGCAGCAGTAGTTATATATATTGCATCTTCCAGTACGGCAGCAACTTCCGTATTGATCTTCACAGGAATGTAAGCAGACTGTCTGGTTCCCACTTCGATAGGAGCTAACTTGCTAGTGCTGAAATTACCATTTTCGAATCGGATACCAGTAATAGTTTCCTTCGCTGTTCCTGCATTAACCACCTGCACAGCAATTGAGTCCTGAGCCGTTTTGAAAACCTCTCCAAAATCGATGGTATCCTTTTTCACACTCATTACAGGAGCGCCACCTGCTACAAAATTGGCATATGTAGTAAAGGTTGAAATTGGTGAAGTAATATCATTACTAATAATAGGCAGTTTCTGATAAATTGAATCCTGTAAAACCTTATCGGTATTGTAGCTCAAAGTAATATCAGTTGTCTGACCTGGCATCAAAATACCTGATGCATTGGTAGCAGCAGTAATCATATCCTCGCCAGGATGATAGAATCTGAAGTAAGAATGATAAGATGTTGTTTCACCCATATTCAAACTGTACTCACTGTTTGTGGCAAAACAAACATCCTCATTTTTTTCGTCAATCAAACCTACAAGCCAGCCTTTGGCTCCTTCATCTGCAGTACCAGTTTTATTAAAGAGTACATCTACATCACCATTGGCGTGCAATACAATCTGGTAGTTAGGAAGAGACTTTCCATATTTCAAATATTTGAACTGAACACGGAATGTACCATCCTCTTTTTCATAGTAGATTGCAGCATTTGTATTATTCAAATCTGCTCTTGCCATTACTGCGGTAATCATATCGCGATCCTTCAAATAGCGCGGATCAAGAGGGGTTCCAGTAATCCAATCTAATCCTACGTTACCATCTTCACCAAAAATCAGGGCTCCTTCATAATTGATCCAAACCTTGTCGTAAAATTTATCACGGAATGGGAAAGAGAAACCAAGGTCTACTTCAATCGCAAATACCTGGTTGGTTTTGATCTGAGGAAGAATATCGTTAGAAGAAATGTTCTTCCAGCCGTATTCCTTTGAATCATTATAGGTTCCGCCGATCACATAGTCGTATGAGTATCCAAATTTGTTGAAAGGTCTTTTCAGTCCTTCCACCTCGTAACCAGGAGCAAATTTAGGTATCATATAATCCAGCGGATACTTTCCATCGTTGCGGATGGTAAAGGTACGATCTGCAATTGTATCGCCAATAGTTAAATCACCCGGTATAGTATCTCTTTCAGGTAAAATAGTAAGTTTGGCAGGTTCTGTAGCAACACCATGTACATTAAATGTATATGGATTGCTTCCATCAGTAATGGTGATGGTTTCGTTGAAAGTACCTGCTTCTGTTGGTTTAAAAGTCACTCTTACCCAACCTCCATCACGAGCCGGAATGTTATTCCCACTGGTCTTGTTGTCCGTGAAGAATATATTTTCATTGGAAGATGAATGAGCGTAGTTACCTAATTTATAACCAACATACCCTTCGTTTACAATCTGAATATCCAGAGTTTTTGTATTGCCAACAAATACGTCTCCAAAATTTACAGTTTTCTCAGATTTCAAGATTGGAAGGTGTCCATCAACATCCAAATTAATTTTGGCTTTCATCACCTTATTAACAGGATCGTTGGATGTAAACACAATATTTTCAGTGTACTGTCCGTCCACAAGGAATTCCGAAACCACATCAATAGCAACCTGAAGGGAATCCCCTCCGTCCACTACTCCATTATTAGGAGTTAAGGTAATGTATTCTCCAAGATCTTCGAACTGGCTTCTAAGGATCATTGCCCAGGCCCAAGTATCATCTTCTATAGCCTCTGCAAGGGGTTGCCAAGATTGTCCGCCGTTAAAACTCATCAAACAGTTGTCTGATCCTGTTTCCGTCTTTTCAGGAGAAATCCCCAAAGGATATAAGTTCCCTGCCGGCACATGGATTACCACCCAGTAATAAGATCCTTTTTTCATGAATACATGTTCGTCCATTTGCACAAAACGAGAATAATCAACATTTGCTTCTGAAAAAATATTTTGAGCAGTAATTAACTTAGCTTCCTCCAGTACAGGACCTTCCCATATTTCAAGCACAGCAGGGCCAATCTCTGGATCAAATTTTAGATGGGCCCACAAACCCGTTAAATTAAAACCTTTATCCTGCTCTACATAAAAACGGGAAGCCGAAGAATTGGTAACTGTAACATCATTATCTCCAATAAGTCTCCAGGCTTGTGACCCTTCACTATTACCCATTCTCTCGTCAATAGCCATGGAGGTTGGAGCCATTACTTTTTCAACCTGTGGAATCTCGTTTCCACCCAAACTTGTACTTTGCGAAAAGGTACTTACATTTGGATAAACGACATCCTTAACACTAAAAGCATCGGGCTCAAGACCCACCAAACCAACGTGAGCATTCCAGTTTAAGACACCAATAGAGTCATTGTAAACCCAAAGAGCATCAGAAACTTTAGGATTAACTGCTACATCAACGGCCATGTTTACATCTTCTCCCAATCGAATGCCAGGGCCTGAATTGGTAGAAACAACTTTCACATCAGAAAGTTCTGACTCATTACCCCAACGGTCATAAGCCTTAATGGCGAAATAATATGGAGTATTGGCATCCAATTCTTCAATCAGGTAATTCAGTTCATCACCTGCATTGGAATAGAATGATTTAATTACGGCAGAATTTGCATATTGAACCTTTGCAGCATCAAACTCATTTTTACTCCAATAAATAGAATAACTAACTGCTTTTCCATCATCTTCATCTGCAGGAACAGACCAGGTTAGAGAAGCAAAATCCTGAGCTGCAGTAACTGCTAAGTCATTAATTTTTTCGGGAGCTTTGGTTGCATCACCTGATTGAAGAGCCATGGCTGCATCAATATATCCATTCCCCATCTTCCCTTTCGCAAAATCTTCAACGAAAGGATCAATATCGTGAACTGAAGTTAGCAAGTGTCTCTTCAACCCCTCAGCTGTAATATTCCCCTTGAACTTTGATACGACCAAAGCAGCTATACCTGAGACATGCGGACAAGCCATTGAAGTACCTTGCAAATATGCATATTTGTCGCCAGGGGAAGTACTTAAAATCCCAGCTTCACGCGCAATTCCCATGTTTCCACCAGGAGCTGCCACATCAACCCAATCACCATAATTGGAGTAACCTGCACGCCCATTGTCTGGACCAAGTGAAGATACAGCAACACAAGGCTCATAATAAGCCGGGTAAGCATTCATCTCAACTCCATTATTACCAGCGGCAAAAATGGCAACCCCACCTTTCATTGGGCTACCTGCATAGTTACCTGCTTCCGCAATAAAGTAGTCAATGGCATCCAATACAGCCTGATCGTAATGATTGTGAGTCTTCCATCCCCATGAGTTCTGAGAAATAACAGCTCCCATATCAGCTGCATAAACCAAGGCATTAGCGAAACCACCAACTCCACCATCTTCAGTAAAAATCTGGCAGGACATCATTTTTACACCGGTTCCTTCGGTTCCATCACCTCCAGCAACACCCGAAACACCAATACCATTGTTGTTTACCGCACCTACAGTTCCCGCAACGTGCGTTCCATGATAATGATCCGTGATTTCACCTGAGTTCGTTACAAAGTTGTATCCGTAGATATCATCAGGGTAACCGTTACCATCATCATCAACGCCTTCCACGCCATTCAACTCTGCCTCATTCACCCACATATTCGCGGCTAAATCCTCATGATCCACATCAATACCACCATCAATAATGGCTACCACAACATCTGATGAACCGGTAGTTTCCTTCCAGGCTTCAAACAAGTTAATGTCAGCGCCAGCTATAGCTCCATCCACTACAGTTCCATCATTATTGTAATGCCACTGTGCATTCAAAGCTGGATCATTCATTGGTAATTCTTCAGAGGTGAGAACAGGAGCCTCGCTTGGTTGAGGTCCATCAATTAACTGAACTTCACCAATGGTTTCTGCAATGCTTACTTCTCCTAATTGTTTATAAGATTTTGCTACTTCTGCAGCATTTAAACTGGCATCGAATTTTACTTGGTACCACAAATGTAAACCATGTTTACGGTGTTTTTCTTCATGTGCTGGAGCATAAGGGAATACGCGCTCCAACTGATATGCTGACACTTTTGCTGATACTGCATCAAAAGCAGATATGCCAGTCTTAACACCACGACGTGTAGTTTTAAAACTTTTCGTGGCTGCTGATAATTCGGGCTTAAACTTTATTCTAATGACACCTTTCTGTGCTCCATTCTCGTATTGCTGTGCATTTGCAACTCCTGTTATAAGGATACAGGAAACGAGTAGTAAGAATAAAGATTTCAATCGTAATCTTTTTTTCATAGAAATTTGTTTTGAGTAAATCACTGTATTAATTCATTAGGTTCAGGTCATCCACTATGGGCTGTTGTTTTGGGTGTTCATTGTTTATGGGTTATTTTGTCTTGTCGTCTTTTCCACTTGACCAAAAACAATCGTTCATGACCATTGCACAAAACCAGAGGTTGATGATTTCAACTTCCAAATTTTATAGTTCGAAAGACCAACACTTGTTTTTATTTCGTTTTTTGATCTCTCTTTTTCTCAATCGACTCCAATATCTTTCGCAAAGCTTCTGTCTCATTTTTTTTCTTGTCAATGAGTTCAAGAATTTCTTTCTCTCGATCTGTTAGTTCTTTAGTTTTCTTTTCCCAATTCATATGCTGGCAATTTTATTTGCTCACAATGATAGACGGTATTTAATAGAGAAAAGAAGGATGTGCCTTATCAGGAATCTTCAACAATTAAAAATGACCTTAGAAATGCATCTACATTCCTATTTAGGCACCATAGCGGCACCTTAACAAAAGCATCCTAACACTTCATTATCTGTCACTTACAAATAAACAACACTAAAAACACTCTAAATCTTAAAACAGAGCATGAATACAATTTTCGGGGGAAAACGGTTGGCTTTTGGGAAGTAGAATTAAAAGAAAAAGTCCTATACAACCAGAAAAAAAATAAGCTGAGTTCAATTCAAAACTACACCATGTTTCAAATCAAACTCAGCTTATTAAATCAATAAAAAAGAATATTTCTAGGGAGTGAAATAAATCAGATAAGAGATGCCCTGATCAATTGATCTGTATTATAACAGCCAATTGGCATTAACATCTCACGTTGTGGATGTTGTAAATACTTACGATAAGGGAAATGAATCTTTACAATTCGGATAAAAAAGTAACCAAATTGACATCCTTGCCAGTAAGATCCAGTTTCTTGCGAATGCGGGACCTGGACACTTCAATACTTTTCACACTCTGGTGAATGATACTGGAAATCTCCTTGCTGGTCATGTTCAGCTTTAAAAATGCACAAAGCTTAACTTCTGAAGGAGACAAGTTTGGGAATCGTTCCTGTAATTTCTTGTAGTAATCGTTATGAACCTGTTGAAAACGCAGCTCAAATTCTTCCCACACATCCTGGTCGGCACCAGCCTGGAGGTCGAAAATGATCTTTTGAATAGGTTCCTTATTTTCTTGTTTTAGTTGGGATTTCAGCTGCAACAAACGGCTGGAAACACTAGTAATCAATTCATTTTTCTTTAAAAGATACATGACATTGGTGGTAAGCTCCTTGTTCTTAATCTCCAAATCCTGATTCTTCAGCACCAAATCTTTTTCCAATGTCTGCTTCTCTAAACTAATCGCCTTAGCCCTACTCTTTATAAAACCATAAAGCAATCCGGTAATAATCATTCCCAAAACCAAAATAGCCATCAGAAAAAGGTAAATCATTTCCTTTCGTTGCTGCTTCACCTGTCTCTCTTTTTCAAGTTTATCGAACTCGTACTGCATTTGTAGGCTGGTAACTTCGCGAACCGATGCTTCGTTGATAATGCTATCGTTATATGCATGAAATTTCTGATAAGCCATCAAGGTCCATCCGAATCGCCCAACTCTTTTTTTATTTGTGAAATGGTCTGGTAGGCTTCCATTAAAGACAGCATCGATCCTGCTTCACTGGCCAAATCTTTCCCAATATTAGCCTCGTCCAAAGCTTTTTGAAACGCTCCTGTTTTCCGATAATACTCTGCCATAAACAGGTGTGAACGAGACATGCCATTTTTATCGTTTATTGCCTTACGTGCTTGTAACGAGAGTTTCATATATTCCAATGACTCATCATACTTGCCCGTTTCCATAGAAACTTTTCCAAGATTGTTATAGATAACACCCAAATTCAATTTATCATCAAACTTTTGGGCTCCTTTCAAAGCTTTTAGAAAGTAAGTTTTGGCTATTTCATACTCTTTTTTCACATTGTAACAGTTCCCAATGCTATTGTAAAAAGCATGATGTTGAGTATAGTAAGTAGAATCTCCCATGGCTAGAATTTTATTTTGCATGGAAAGAGCTACCTTATAATGTTCCAGTGCTTTATCGTATTCCAACAAGCGATAAAAAATACTCCCCATATTGTGCTCAACACCAACCAGTGCGGTATGATTCTTTTCTTCTTCAAATATCTTTTTACTCTTTAGGTAATGGTCCAGGGAACGATCGTACAGACCCTTTCGAAATAAAATATCAGCTATTTTCTTATGACTTCTGGCCTGTTGTAATCTCAACTTTCCTGAGTTAGCAATTGCTAGGGCAGAATTTGCATATTCAAGACTCTGTTTAAAATCTGTATTCTGATAGGTATCTGATAATTTAAGTAGGATTTTAACTTTCGTACTATCTTCTTCTGCTGCATCCATTCGCATACTCAAGCTATCGACCAGAAAACGTTCCTGAGCCAGAAGCATCAATGGGAATAAAAGAATTAATAGTAAAACGTAGCGTTTCATAGATTGTGGGGTTTGGTTGTTTGTAATTTTTCTTGATGTGCCAAATAATTTGGCACATTGCTTATACGATGCAGGCAATACCCGATGGTTGCGTATGAACAATCTCTTTTCTTCAAAATTCTTGCTTACACTTCCATACCCTAGAATATACGAAATTTACAGGGAAAAATATTTATTTGTTTAGATAACGTGAAGAATCCCATTTCAGGTAAGAATTAAATAAATAGGCCATTGCACCAACAATGGGAATCAAAAGAATAACAAGTGAGTAAATCAGTAAGAATCTGTTTTTTTCATTTCGGATTACAAAATAGATAGACACAACACTGAATAGTAAATGAACAACAAGTAACAGAATCCAATCATCAGGGCTAATTACATCAAACATATTCATACGATGATATTTTGGTTCGATCGAAAGAATTGAAAATTTGTTTACAAACAAAAAGCTTCCTCCTTAGGAATTTACCTTACCTACCTTAGCAATACCATAGCAGTACTTTTTATTATCCTGATAATTAGAGCAAAAAAGCAGATAGAAACAATACTTTCGTATTTAACCTACTGAAATGAACTCATGCGAATTGAATTTCCAAGGCTGCTATTTGAGTTCGAAAATGATTCAATAGGTAAGTACTTTTTCAATTGATGGATGAAATATTTGTCGGAGCCAAATAAAATCTATCCCTACAAGAAATTAATGCCTAAAAAAAGGCAACACAACGTGCTGCCTTTAAAATATTTTCTAATAAGCTGAGTTCTTACAATCCGAAGAAATAAGTGAACACCTTACGAACGTAAGAATTATCTTCTACTCCACCTGTTTCGCGAACCGAGTGCATTCCAAACATTGGGTTACCTATGTCTACTGTACGAATATCAACCTGACCCGTTGACACATTACCTAGTGTGCTACCTCCAACTAAGTCGGAACGATTCACAAATTTTTGATAAGGAACATCCGCATTTTTACACAAAGTTTCGAACACTGTACCAGAATCTCCATCAGTAGTATACTTCTGGTTTGCGTGAATCTTAATTACTGGCCCTTTGTTGATGAATGGGCGGTTGGTTGGATCATGCTTCTCTCCAATATTTGGATGAACCGCATGAGCCATATCTGCCGAAATCATGAAAGAACTATAGATTGCACGATGTAATGCTTCCATATCTTTCCCCAATTTGAAAACAATGCGCTGCAAGATGTGACGCAATACCGGAGAACCTGCTCCTTGCTTGGTAACACTTCCCACCTCCTCGTTATCGAAAATGGCTAGCATTTGAGTCTTCTTCGAAGCTCCTACTGATAATAAAGCTTTTAATCCAGCATGAGCCATTGCCAAGTCATCCAAACGTGGTGATGAAATAAACTCATCATTCAAACCAAAGATAGATCCTTTTTCAACTTCAAATAAGTTCACATCAAAATCGATAATGGATTCAGCATCAATTTTCAATTCATCGGCAATCAATTTCACCAAACAATTGTCCTTTTCCATTTCTTCTGTAATCATAGATAGTAATGGAAGCATATCTTTCTGCTTGTTCAACTCAACACCTTCGTTAACCTCACGATTCAAGTGAATCGCCAGATTTGGAATCACCATCAAAGGACGATCAATCTTTACATACAAATGTTCAGGATACAAAGGGTCATTTGATTTTACTGATACGCGACCAGCAATTGATAGTGGACGATCCATCCAAGTATTCAAAATCGGACCTCCGTAAACTTCTGTATTTAATTTGATATAGTTTTCTTCAACTTCAATTTCAGGATTTGGTTTAATTTTAAATCCTGGAGCATCAGAATGGGCACAAATCATCTGGAATCCTTCCTCTTCAATCTCTCCACTTCCGATTTGAAAAGCGAAAATAGCCGATCCATTCTTTGTTGTAAAGTATTTTCCTCCCTTTTCAATTTTCCATTCATCACGAAGGTCCAGCTCCTCGAATCCAGCCTCGTTTAACTCCTTTCTGATATTATTTACCGCATGGTAAGTACTAGGACTTCCATGAATAAAATCGATTAATTCTTGTGCTTGTTGTTTTGAGTTACTCATAGTATATGTTTTAATATTGTCTTCAAAATTTGAATTTCAAATCTACATTAATTTTTAGGTTTGGCAAGTACTTTAGGCGGCTTATCGATTCATTTTTCGTTCAATAGTTTTATATTTGCTCTAATCTAATTACCCTAATAAAAACTGCCTATGACAAACGATCCAATACTGGAACTAAATAAGCATCAATTTGCAATCATTTCAATTGAAACAACTGGTATTTCACCCCAACATGGTGATCACCTTATTGAGGTGGCCATTCAAACCGTAAACTGGAACGGAGAATTACTGGATAGCTACGAAACTTTAATTCATCCGGGAAAAGAAATTGAAGGTTTTCAAATTCATGGCATTACTGATGACATGGTTAAAAATGCTCCTTCAGCTTCAGAAATTGTTCCTGATATCCTTTCCCGTTTAAATGGAAAAACTTTAGTTGCTCACGATTTAGATTTTACCATTCGCTTTTTAGACCCAATTCTAAATGATAGCATGCCTAAATTGGAAGGTATCTGTACTCTAAAGCTGTTCGATTTGGTTGCTCCGGAATCTGGTCTACGCCGATTGGAACAACTTTGTACTTATTACGATATTGAATTTTCAGTACGCCATAGTGCGAAGTCTGATTCATTGGCAACAGCCAAACTTTTCTCCATCCTGAAAAATCTATACGCTCAACAAAATGAGATTGAAGACTTTGTTGAAAACTTCCTTCATCGGATTGAAATTAAAGACTGTCCAAAAGAGCGCAACGTTTACATTAAACGTAAAGAAGCTAAGAACATAGCTAACATCCAAAAAACCAAACTTTACGACTTATTAAACAGACTAACTTCCAGTGCTGGAGATTCTGTTCCTGTACGTCAGTATCTGAATGTTCTGGATCGTGCTTTGGCCGATAGAATTTTAACTGAAAAAGAGATTATTTCTCTGGTTGATTTGGCCACCGATTACAAGCTTTCCAAAGATCAGGTAATGGAAATTCATGAAGAATACTTGCGCAAGCTAATTCGCATTTACCTTTTGGATGAGATTCTTACTAATGCAGAAATGAATGACCTTCATTTGGTTTCAGATTTGCTTTGTATTCTTCCCAAAGAATTGGATTTGCTAATTGAATATGAGCGTACCAAAATTCCGATTACTACACCTGGAATTCAAAAACAATTGAAGTCATTGAAAGGAAAGAGCGTTTGTTTCTCTGGCCACCTTAATTGCAAAATTAATGGAAAACGAATCGATCGTGAATTGGCTCAACAATTAGTAAAAGAACGTGGCTTATTCGTTAAAAGAGTGGTTTCTAAAAATGTTGATTACCTGATTACAGCTCATGCTGAGCAATTCTCCGGTAAAGGTCGAAAGAATCGGAAAGCCATGGAATATCATGTAAATGTGATAGATGAAGAAATCTTTTGGGAGATGATCGGAGTGCAGGTGGATAATGAATAATGAACAATTGGTATGACTAATATTGGCGCGAATTATCGCGCCTTTTTTGATTTAACTCTTACATATCTCACTTAAAGCGATCCTCAAAAGGCTTCGCTCGTAATTATTAATTCGCAATTCGCGATTGATTTTTCTACTTCATTCATTGCAGAGCTTGCAAATACCAAAGGATACATATCTTCGAAATACCAAAGTGAGGCAAAATACAATCCAATTGGGGTAGCTTTGATGTCATTCAAATCATTAGGCAGATGAGCTTGTAACCACTTCAATCCATTACTTATTTCTTCCTGATTATACATGCAAGCCAAAGCACGAATTGCCAAAGAAGTTTCTTCAATAGTAGAGATCAGATTTGCGTTTCCTCCCCATCCGCCATCTTCATTTTGAACAGATTGCAGAAAGGTCTGAGCCTTATTTTTAACTTTACGTAAACCTTTTAAAACATCTGGATTTAAATTACTTATAGAATATAACACTATTGAGGTCCCATACACAGGATTTTCATGCTGCAAATCGTCTTCATTTCCAAACCATAAAGCAACCAAGAGCCATTATCGAGTTGTGAACTTTGCAAATATCTCCATGCCTTCTGGATACTTTTATCTACCTTACTTATGGTATCTACATCCAATTTATCCCGCCAAAGAGATAATGCCTTTATAGCATGTGCTGAAATATCAGGGCAAGAACAGTCGAAAGGCAATTTTCCCCACCCCTTGCAAAAAGTAGGTAATCCTCCATCAATATTCTGCAAATCAATTAACCAATTCACACCATTTTTTATCGTCTCAATGGGAATATCCTGACATTCGTTCAATTTAAGCAGAGCAATCAATGCTCCCGAAGTATCATCGGCATCCGGCACTCCTCCTTGTAAATGAGTCCATGCCCAACCTCCTGGTTTTGCCTTTGTAAATGGATGAATATTCTTTAACTGATAATCAAGGTAATATGAAACAAGCTTCTCTTTATCAGCATTTTCAGTTAACATATTATTATCCAAAGCATTTATAGACAGAGAAGTTACCCAAGTTGCTAAATGTGTGTCAATAGGCCAGGATCCATCCTCACGAATCGAATGTATCAAAAAGCTTGCTGCTTTCTGACAAACTTCTATATCCCGCTCTCCTGCTCCAATCAAACTCATTAGAACGAAACCGGTTAAAGGCGCAGCTTCCAAAAAACCTCCATTGCCAGGCTGTTTTTCAGATAGAATCTTTAAAACTTTAGGTTTTACCAATTGATTCAGCTTCTTTGTTAACTTATTTAGCTTACTATTTTGTGCCTTTACCAAACCAATGGCAATTAATGCCGGGATAGCATAGCTTACCACTGACAAATTCAAAAACTTGAAAAGTTCATCTGGGAAAACCGCCATTTGAAATGGAAGTTGCGGAACCAGCTTCCAACCATCTTCTCCTAACCTTCCCGAAAGTGCACACATGGAAAGTATAGGTACCGAAAAAGTTTGATCACTTTGATAATGATTCAGTATGGCTGTACTTATCGATTCAGGATCCAATCTTTTCAGACGATCAGTCAACCAATTCTCAGCATTATGAATGCATTCAGCAAACTCAGGACGATCTTTGGCAATCGAAAAACAAGCCCATGTAAGCAAAGTAGTACTTAAATTACTTTTGCTTCTTATGGTATCTCCCCAGCCACCATCTAAATTGACATTTTTAACCAACCAAACCAACCCTTTGTTGATATGAATGTCGTATTTCTCTTTATCGTATTTCCACAATGCAAAAACCGCTACTGAAGTTGACAATGCACTACTAGATAATTTTCCATCCCAATATCCATTTTCATTTCGAAGAGAAAGGATATAAGTATCTAGTCTTTGTTTTAGGTTTTGCATGTGGTTGTAATTGGAAATCATGATCTGGTTCAATTTAGCAATTGGTTATCTCTTTCATAAATGGGTTTGTCCTAATTAAGACAAAACACCCAAAGCCAGAAGAGCATAATAGGTATATTCCACATCACAGGACATATCAGCAATGCTACCGAAAAAGCCTCCTGACTCATCCCAATGAAGGTTGATGAAATTTAAGGAATTTTCGGCAAACGAGTCCATATTTTCTCCAGACAATTTCAAAGCCAACAATGCAGTTGCTGTTGATAAAAGATCAGAAACAGGTACATCTTTAGCAGCCATAAATCCACCTCTTTTCGATCTCATTTGAAGTAACCAATCTTTACTTTTTCCATGATCCAAATTCATAATCATACCAGCAGAAGTAGCTGAAGTTACCCCATCTGAACTGTTATTTTCATTCGCATAAGAACCATTCTCCAATATTAATGACTGATTTGCATTTTGAATTTCCTCAATTGTATCCTCTTCTAATTGCAAATCTTGATATAAAGTCCACATTAAATAATTGGCATAAACGGTAGAGTGTTCTGCGTCTTTTCTATTGTGATTGTAACCTTCATCTTTTGCGATATAATTTTCCAGTTCCCACAGTACTTCTGAACAATCAATCATCGTTCTTTTGACCAATTTTCCTATTATTAAATCTTTAGCAAATCCTATTCTTAAATATTTGGTGGACTTAAATACTGTTTTTTGTTTTAAATCAATAAGGTGAAGCAAATAGAAAGCCCTTACCAAACATACTGAATGTACAAAATCAAGATTTTGTTGTTCAAATTGCTTCAGATATTTTTTCTCATCAGCTATATTCAATTTCAAATCCAAAACCAAAGCAAGCGTATATCCAAAAACCGAATAGTACAAATCTGATTTGCCAGCCTTATCGATAAATCCTCCTGATTCACATTTTTGGGAACGTAAAAACGAAATAATATGATTTTGAGCATCCTCGCTTAAAGCTTCTCTGGCTCCTAACAAGAATTCTAGTATAACTTGGTTACAATTAACTGACTTTTTGGACAATGTCATATTTATTCAGGTACAATCCGATTCAATAATCGCGTTAATAATATCTTTAAATTTGAATTGGACAACATGCATAGGCTTTTCATTGCTTTGTATTTGTACTCGCTCAGCATTTCTTCTGCTTCTTGTATTGCCTCTTTGGTTTCATCCCATTTCAGAATATCTGAATTTTGATTTTTCCTCCACTCCTTCATCTTCTGGGGATACTTTTCATTCAGTATACATGAAATCATAGAGGGTTGAACCGTATTAAATCCACTGGCAATTTCATTTTGCCTGAAATCATCCAAATCATCATTAATTTGATAAGCAATGCCAAGCGCTGTACTGTATTCCGTAATCACTTCGATAACATCATTTCCTGCATTGGCATGAATCGCTCCAAATTGCAACGCCACCTCAAAGGCTGGTGAAGTTTTATTACTAAATATTCGAATGATTTCTTCTCGATTAAGCAGTTTACCATTCGATCTCCAAAGCAACTCTTCACCTTGTCCTAAAGACAAATCGCGATGAGCACGAGAAGCTACCTTTAGCAAACTTTTAATATGCTTAGCCCCTGATTCAGCAATCATTTGGTAACCATATCCAACAATTAAATCACCAACATTTAAAGCAACAGGCACATCGAACTCCTTGTGTAAGCTAGGTTTACCATATCTCTTATCATCATCATCGGCAATGTCATCGTGCACCAAAGATGCTTTATGAAAGCACTCTATAGAAACAGCTAATTTTTGAATGGTTTCGTTGTATTCTCCCGATTTTCCTTTTAAGGCATCATAAACTGCAGTCATCATTAAAGGACGCCAACGCTTCCCATCTTTTTCAATCCAGTCAATTGCAATATCTACGGTACCGTCTTTGTAATCAAAAAACTCCTGCAATTTTTCCTTGCTAAACCATGATTTTACAGTTTTCTTCAGATGGTCCAAATCAATCCAACCATGCCAATTGCTTTCTTTTCTTACTGCAAGAACTTCATTCAACCAAATCTCATCGACTTTGGAATCTTTACAGTTGTTATTGTACAATGGAATTGCAATGGATGGAACAGCTTCTTTAACCGCCAAAGGGAAAGATTTTTCGAATGAGTGTAAACACCCTACACCAATTATACACTCTACCTGACCAGATGAAAGCAACACACTTGCTGATGTTGTTCCCTCGCTTACTATGGTATGATAGCCCAAATCATCGGCTCTGGAAATAATATCAGCCAAATCGCATCTGCCACATTGCTCACAGAGTAAACCCAATTCATCGAACTTTGCAGGACAATCGGCATGGCTAAAACATTTTGGCAACAATAGTATTCGACGATTAAAAGGAATACCAGCTACAATATTTTGCCATGCAAAATTATTAATCATTACAGCCAGTAATTTCTGATACAAAAACAATTCAGGATGCATTTTAATTAGTTCTCCTGAATGAAAAATCACCTCCGATTCCTGCAAAGGAGGAATAATTTCCGTTTCAGCAGCATAATCACGTATCAAATCCCTGATTTGCTTTAGCTTCTCAGGAGTTTGTGGTAGTGCATTTCCTAAATTGGTATTTATCTGATCTTTCCTTAATATCATTGCAATCTCATTATCGTAATCTTCTATATTTCCTCTTGTACAGACGCACGGCCGTTATTGATTTTCCCTTGTACAGACGCACGGCCGTGCGTCTCTACAATAATCATTTATCCATATGCTCCAAACCCAAAGAATGAATATTTCTTTGCAAATCGGTATACCCACGATTTTTCGGGAATTTCTTTTCCCGGGATATGATGACCAGCACATGGCTTCATTTTTTGTAATTCTTCGAATGCTTTGCTTCTTTTCGATGAATCGTAAGCATCAGCCTCTTTCAGCATGGTATGTAATTGCTTTGGATCATCCAACAAAATGCATCCTTGTGTACAATCAGTTATCCCATTTCTTAAGCCTGAAATGTATTTTGAATTTTCAATTAATTCAGGAATATTGGAATCCGCCTCAATTTTTTCACCTGCAAATTGTATTGGCGGACAAAACTCAATATCTCCATATGGATTAATATGGTGCGATAAACCTATGGCACCCGGACAAAGCGCATTTCCTTTCTCATCCCAATAGGTATCAATAATCATTAAGGGTGCTTTTACACGAATGTCAACCATGAATTGTCTCAGCTCCAGAATTTCTTCTTCCGATAAAGCCAATTCAGTGGTGGGACGTTCTCCCACTGGTCTATAAATGTAGTACCACAAGTAATGAATTCCCTTCTTGATACATGAATTCACAAACTCCTCGCTCACCAAATCTCTAAAATTCGATTTACAAACACTGGTGGCAACTCCCGTAAATAGTTTGTTATTAATGGCAGAGTCTATTCCCGTCATGGTGCGACCATACACATTTTTCGCTCCCCTTCTGATGTCACTCACATCCTTCAAGCCTTCCACACTAATCAAAGGAGAAACATTCCCTAACTTTCTTAAGCGCTGAGCCACTTCATCGGTCAGCAAAGTCCCATTGGTAAAAAGCTGAAAGTAACAATCGGAATGACGTTCGATCACATCCATTAATTGTGGATACATTAGCGGTTCACCACCTAAAAGGCCAAAAAAGTATGATCCTTTTTTCTTACTGGAATTGATGATATTTTCCAGTGTTTCCACATCCATTCCCTTGGAAGTATTGTTAATCGTTACCCAACAACCCTGGCAATTTAAGTTACAGTTATCCGTAACGGAAATCATCATGAAAGCCGGATACAATTCTCCATTCTTTAAACGCTTTTTATGCTTTGCAACTGCCTTCATGCCTTTAAAGCCAAGATTGTAGCCTAATTTCCAAAGCAACTTTAAATCAACAGTGCGTAATATTCTTGATCCTAATGAAAATATCATTCTTTCCTATTTAACAGCAACATGAATTCGAATCACCATCCTTGCAATCGCAATTACAATCGCAGCTTGCCTCTGGTTCTTCCTTGCAATTGCAGTCACAATCACATTTCTCTTCTTTTTTCTCTTCCGCCTTATCTGCTCCGCTGCAACAAGCTCGTCGCTCTTCCTCTGCCATTTGCAATTGATCTTTCTTCAATAATGACACCTGAAAATTCTTTCTTCTTGCACTTAGTACTGAATAAACATCATCATTCTGAATTTGTTCGAGGATATCTGTTTTTTCATTTTCAGAACCATCGCCTTCTCCTCCATCAATCGGACTTTCGGCATGTTTAGGAAAAATGATTGCATCTTGTGGACAAACCCTTGCGCAGGCAGGACACATGTCTTTACAATTTGCCGAAGCCGATACTACAACTGTTCCATCATCTTCAACAGAGTAAACGCTAAACAAACAGAAGTTCAAACATTTTCTACAGCCATTGCAACGTTCATAATCAATAACAGGATACCAAGGTTTCCAATCATCAGAATATTTAATCTTGAGTGGTTCACCTGTTCCCGATTCCAAACTCGAAATCAATTCCTCCTTGTCATCATCAATATGGTGGTACGTTGTTGTACTTTCTTCTATTCTTCTTCCTGAGTTGTCAACCAAATTCTGCATGGCACGAGCCTGACAGCCAAAAACAACAGCATCTTCAGCTGTGTACAGACTTTCCAAATCATCTGGATTCTTAAGAATTGTGCCACACATATCTTCAATATAAGTGAAGCCAATATTCTTCTCTTCCAGGGTCTCTATCAATTTTTGAACAGACTCTTTTTCGATTTTTCCATCTTTCTCACAACCACATATAAATATCTGCTTACTCATATTTTGATTATTTGATTAGCTTTTTTTCTTAATATCGTATGCCATTAATGCATCACCATGACGGATATACAATACACCATTGGCAATTACAGGTTGAGCAAAGTGCTCTTTGGTTCCTTTGGTAATTTTGAATTGACTTACCAATTCCATCTTTTCAGGACTTACTTCTACTAATCCAACTTGTCCTCTCTCGTTATAACAATACAACATACCATCGGCAGCAATACTCGAGCCTCTACCAAATTTCAAAGTATCTCTGGTTTCACCTGTCTCTACATCAACACTCTTCCAAGATTTCTTGCGATGTGCCGAAGCAATGATTTTCCCATTAAGCTTCACTACACCGCCCATAATGTTATCCAACTCTTCATTTCTCCACACTTCTGTGATTTTAGCACCCTCATCTTCCAATTTCAATTTCACAGTACCATTTCCACATCCGGTAACGTAATACAAATATCCATTTTCAAAAATCGGTGTATTTCCATTTACATCACCCTTTGTAGTATCCTGCTGGTGAGTCCATAAGGTTTTACCAGTTTGAGATTCTACGGCTAACAGTGCATGTTCCGAGAAGGTTACCAATATATTTCTTGTTGGATATTCAATTAAAAGAGGAGAACAGTATGCAGGAATTTCACCAACTCCCGAATTGATCCATTTGGTTTCTCCTGTAAATCGATCCAATGCAATAATGTTCTTTTCTTTCCCTCCAGGAGCAGCAAACACCAAATCACCATCGACCAAAAGAGATTGAGAATATCCAAAACGTGTATTTTTACCTTCAAATTTTTCCAACATGTTGATTTTCCACTTCAATTCACCTGTTTCAGCATGAATACAAGCAACATCTCCCAAACCAGAAGCTACGTAAACCAAACTATCAACAACAGTTGGTGCAGAACGGGATCCGATAAAATTCTTCATCCAATCTTTACCAAATTCTGTTTTCCAAAGCATCTTCCCTTCCAAATCCATTGCAATTAAATAAGCAATGCTATCCACCTCTCCATTCAAATAAATGTTATTATCAGTAACAACAGGCGATCCATAACCATTTCCAACTCCTTCTGCATCCCAAAGAAGATTTGGACCATCTTTTGGCCACTCTTTTAAAAGATTCGTTTCTGCATAAATTCCTGAGCGGTTTTCACCTCTCCATTCGCTTACTTTTTTCTGTTTCGATGTACATGAAAACAGCGATAATGCCATTAAGATTAGGATGTAGTTCTTCATTTGTAAGGGTTTATTATTTAAATTCTAGTTAGTTTTCCGTTATCAAGTTTGTATATTTTCTTCATTTTTTTTGCCAGATCCATTGAATGGGTAACCACTACAAGTGTTACTTTTTGTTTTTCGTTAATCGATACCAATAAATCTCCAAGCTGATCGGCAGATTTCTTATCCAAAGATCCTGTAGGTTCATCTGCCAGTAACAAACCTGGTTGATGGATCAATGCACGAACAACAGCAGTTCTCTGACACTCTCCACCCGACATTTGCCCAGGCAATTGACTTATTTGACCAGACAAACCAACAAAATCAATCAATTCTTGAGCCCTTTGCTCTGCCTCAACTTTTAACTTCTTATCTTTTTCAGGGATCAAGGGCACCAATACATTCTCAATTAAACTCAATTGAGGCAATAGATGATGCGACTGAAAAATGAAACCCAAATTTCTATTTCTGAACTGGGCAACTTCATCTTCTGCCAGCTTCCCAATTTCTCTTTCGCCATGAAGAATTACTCCCGAATTGGCATGATCCAACGAACTAATCAAGTTTAACAGAGTACTCTTGCCAGAACCCGATGGTCCTACAATTGCAATCGAATCACCCGATTCTATTTTCAAGGATAAATCGTCAAGAACCATTCTCTTTTCCTTGCCCGGAACCTGATAGTATTTTGAAATTTGCTTTAACTCTATTTTCATACTTGTAATCTTTTCGAATCCTTAAAATATTACTATTCGATTTTTAAATCACTTTTTTTCGTTCTATGCCTCAATTTTCCTGATAAAATCCACTTTCTCCGCAAATTGTTATTGGTTCATCATTATTTAAAAGCTTTCACCGCCTCCATGCGATCTTTCTCCATCACAATAATCCATTCTCCAGGTAAATCACTCATTTCTCCAGCATTTTTTCACGTTCTCCAAGTCATTTACCCAATTCTCCAGCAAAACAACCCGTTCTCCAGTAAAAAATCCGTTCTCCACAGGGCTTTCAGAAGATTTACCTTTCTCCAAAAACATAAACAGATCCATCCATAGCTGTCACCACAATCATTCCTTCAACCACGGCCGGTGTTCCAATTAAGGCTCTTCCAATTTCATATGACCATATTTTCTGACCATTTTCCTTATCCAATAAATATATGCGACCATCTCCAGATGCCATTACTACCTCATTCGCTGCAATCACAGGCGATGCCTCTATTTTGTTCCTGGTTTTAAATTGCCATTTTATTTTTCCTGATTTCTTATCGAAACAGTACACCTGTCTGTTCTCTGCTCCAATAATCACAATATCACTGGCAATGGCAGGCGATCCCAAATAAGAAATCGCTCCTTCCTTCTTCCAGTTGACCTGATTTTTCCTGAAATCCACACAGTAAAACTCCCCATCGTGATTTCCAAAGAATGCATGATTCCCATCCAAGGCAACTGATGATGCGATATAGGTCTGGATATCCAACTTATTCTTAGCTTTTCCTGTTTTCACATCCACCTGATGCAGGAAACCGTCACAACCACCAAACATGGCAATTTCGCCATTGCATGATGCCGCTCCGTTGATGTAGTTATCCGATTCATAATCCCATAATTTCTTTCCCGATTTGGCATCCAAACAGTACAATTTAAAATCGTAAGAACCGAATAGAATTCTTTTTTGCTTGCTTGCCTTATCGTAAAACCAATTGGCCGATCCTGAAACTTGACCTTCAGTTACAAACTTCCACCTCACTTTTCCAGTGCTCGCATTCAAACAATAAAACGTCCCATCCAAAGCTCCGAAATATACATTCCCATCCAGATACATGGGCGATGCCTCTACTGAAGTCTCCGCATTGAACTTCCACTTCAACTCCCCCAATTTACTTAAGGCATAAAGGTTTCCATCATTCGATCCAACATAGATGATGCCATTACGAACAATGGGCGATGATTTAATAGCATCACCAGTTTTGTAGGACCACAAAAGAGATGGATTCTTTGGCAATTCTGCTTGCGTAACACCACTCAACTGTGCATTCCCACGAAAGGAAAGCCAATTGTGTTTGTTTTGAGCTATTGATGATAGGCTCAATGCGATTGTAAATATGTATAGGAATAAATGTTTCATAGTTACCGAACTCTGACAGGTTCAAGACCTCTGTCAGGTCATTTTCTAGTATTATTAATTGTTAATTACCCATTCTTAATTAGAGCGAAGCGACAGAGCTCCCGTCGGACAAGCCTCGGCACACTCCTTTCCAGCAACTGTCAATGCTTCATTCAATTCCTGATTAAAAGGAACAGCCACTTTCACCGTAAAACCTCTACCAATATTGGTCAATCCCGTTTTCTCACCATGCCTTTCGGCGATTTCTATACACAATCCACATTTGATGCATTTTTCCGGCTCATAAATCACCGAATCATGATTGATGTATTTCAATACAGAATTTCTTTCGCCTAATGCAAATCTTCTACGATCAATCTTGTATTCTTCGGCACAATCTCTCAAACGACAATTGTCCAGCTTGCGGCAATCGCAATGCATACAGCGCTTTGCTTCTGCAATGGCTTCTTCTTTTGTATATCCATTCGGAGATTTTGCATCCACTCTATCTCCTTCAAGCGATTCTTTCAAATACTCAGTCAATTCCTCTTTTCGAAGGGTGCCAAATCGTGAATTGAATAACCTTTCTGTTGCTTTAGCTTTTCCTTCGCTTAAATAAGAATCAACCGACCAGGCAGCTTCTTTTCCCATAGCTATAGCTTTCACCGCCATTTTCTGAGTTCGAATTACACTACCACATGCAAAAACCTTCGGATCTGATGTTGTATAGGTTCCAGCATCTATTTTCAAGCCAGTCTTTCCAGCCTCCAGTCCAAATGTTTCTCCATCTGTTCCATTGGCAAGGATCACTGCATCGTATTCTTGCTTTAAGGATTCAAATTTCACTTGGGAAACTTCAGCATCGCAATTCGTAACTAATCCCAACTGATCTAAAACAGCAACTTCTCTAGCTATCACTTCTGTTGGCAATTCACCATTTAAAACTGATGCCAATAACATTCCTCCAACACCTTCATATTTTTCAAACAGCTCACAATCGTGTCCATTCAACAACAAATGATAAGCTGCAGAAAGTCCAGATGCTCCTCCACCAACAATAGCTACTTTCTTACCGCTTGCTTCTTTCTTCTCAGGCAAATAGTTTTGAGTTTCCTCTTCTGAGAATCGCTTCAACAAACAAATGGAAACTGGCTGGTCCACATCTTTTCTTCTACACACTTTCTCACAAGGAGCCGAGCATACGTATCCCAATATCCCTGGAAGAGCAATTTCCTCTTTTACAATTTTCAATGCCTTATCGAACTGATTATTGGCAATGAAACGGTTCATTTTTGGAATATCCATATAGGCAGGACAAGCTACACGACAAGGAGCTTCGCAATCACCAACATGATCACTCATCAAAAGCTCGATGGCTTCCTTTCTGGCTTCTTTTACTTCTGTGTCCTCACTTGCCAAATCCATTCCATCCACAACTTTCGTAGCACAGGAAGGAATCATTTGCTGATTGGCATTGTTTTTCACCATACAAACCATACAGGTTGGATGATTGCTACATACTTCCATATAACACATACTAGGAATGTGAATTCCTGCAGAACGAGCTGCATTTAGAATACTAGTTCCCTCTGCAACTGTAATGGTCTGATTGTCTATTTTTATTGTTGGCATTTTCGTAATTCGTAATTGATAATTCGTAATTCATTATTTATCAATCCGACGCTGAAAGGTTTTGCAAACGCTATCAGTCTTCCGGGCCTATTTTATTTCTACTGCATCAACCGGGCAAATCTGTTTACAGATATCGCATTTGATACACAATTCATTGTCCACTGTGTGCAATTCATATGGTTTTGCCTGTATGGCATCCACCGGACAACGTTGAGCACACTTGGTACATCCGGTACAATCATCATTGATTTCGTAGCGAATCAGGTTTTCACACTTCCCGGCAGCATTCGCCTTTGATGTGTGCCTCATATTCATGTCGGAAGTATTTTAATGTTGACAGTACAGGATTTGGCGCTGTTTTTCCCAAACCACAAATACTTCCCTTTTGGGTATTAATGGCCAGCTGCTCCAACAAATCCAAATCACTCAATTTTCCTTTTCCTGATTTGATTTTCGCTAAAATCTCAAGCATTCGTCTTGTACCAATTCTACAGAAGGTGCATCTACACACGATTCGTCTTGGGTAAATGACAAGAAATAATGAGCAATATCCACCATACAGTCCGATTCGTCCAAGACGATCAATCCTCCAGATCCCATCATGGCTCCGACTTCTTTAAGCGAATCAAAATCAATGGTTGTATCCGCCATTTCAGCAGGAATACATCCTCCTGATGGTCCACCTATCTGTACAGCTTTGAATTTCTTTCCATTGGCTATTCCTCCACCAATCTCTTCCACAATCTGACGAATGGTGATTCCCATTGGCACCTCAATCAAACCTCCGCGATTGATCTTGCCTGCCAAAGCAAATACCTTGGTTCCCTTGCTATTTTCAGTCCCAATTTCCTTGAAACTTTCAGCACCATTGCGAATAATAAATGGCACCAACGAAAGGGTTTCAGTATTGTTGATTAAAGTTGGTTTGCCCCACAAACCTTTTTCTGCCGGGTATGGCGGACGCAATTCCGGAATACCTCTTTTCCCTTCAATAGAAGCTATTAATGCTGTTTCTTCTCCACACACAAAGGCCCCGGCTCCTTCAAATACTTTCAAATCAAAAGAGAATCCTGAACCTAAAATGTTCTCACCAATCAATCCTTCTTTCTTGCAGATTTCCAGTCCTTCTTTTATTCGGGTTACTGCCAAAGGATACTCTGCACGAATGTACAAGCGCCCTTCATTGGCACCTACCGCATAGGCAGCAATTAGAATCCCTTCAATCACTCGGAAAGGATAGGATTCCAGCAACATGCGATCCATAAATGCTCCCGGATCTCCCTCATCACCATTACAGATGATGTATTTTTTATCAGCCTTGGCATTCTTCACCAAATTCCACTTGATAAAAGATGGAAAACCCGCGCCTCCTCGGCCTTTTAATCCACTTTCTTCTATCTGAGCGATAATCTCATCTGGTGATAGTTCTTTCAAACATTTTGTGAATGCCTCAAATCCATGTTTTGATTTGTATTCTTCAAAATCTGATGGCTTAATTTCTCCTCTATATTCAGTAGCAATGTTTACCTGTCCTTTTAAAAATTCTGCAATAGGTGTATCCTTTTCAGTTGAATTGTACCTATTTGAGCTAACCGGAACATCCGAAAAGGTCAAGTTCTCGGCGTAATTGTAGAACCTGTTTTTGAAGCGACTCATCCAATTTTCGGAGCGAAAGTGGTTTTTAATGATCTCACTTACCTCATTCGCCTTAATTTTTGTATAAAAAGCGGGTTCTTCACCATCCTTATGAATCTCCAACATTGGCACCTGGTTGCAGACACCAACGCATCCAACCTGTTTTACATCTACTTTAATTTTATTGTCTGCAAGAGTTCTTTCCAGTTCTTCCTTTACTCCCGAACTACCACTTGCAATACAACAGGAACCTAATCCGATTCGAATTTCTCCCTGTGAAATTCCATCTTCTGTAAGCTCTCTTACCTGCTTTTCTTCACTTGGTGCAAGATTTTTAAAATCCTCGATGATCTCAGCAACCTTTCCGGTTTCTACATGTCCGTAAGTCACATCATCAATCTGTACAACAGGAGCAATGGTACAACATCCCAAACAAGCCACTTCTTCAACAGTAAATAGCTTATCCACATCGGTATCACCTTCAGTAATTTTCAATTCACGCTTAAAACTATCGTAAACCTGCTTGGCTCCTTTTACGTGACAAGCCGTTCCCACACATACTTTAACAATATGTTTTCCTACTGGATGATGTCTAAACTGAGAGTAAAAGGTAGAGATTCCTGTAATCTGAGATTCCGTAATTTCCGTAGTATCGCAAACTCGCTTCAAAGCCTCCTCTGGTAAATAGTTGAATTTCCCTTGAATGGCTTGAAGAATCGGAATTACCTTATCAGAATCCTTCCCTTTTTCAGCAATTATCTTGTCAACAATATTTTGAATCTCCATCATATCTATTTCCCTATGCAATAAAGATGTTTCTCTCCGCGGATATATACTCTTCCATCAGCAAATGCCGGTGTCATGTCTGACTTCTCTCCCAGTGCAGGAGCTGCTATCTCCTGATATTCTTTATCAGCTTTAAAAATATGCATCACACCATCTCTGTCAAGCAGATATACATTCCCATTGGCAACAATAGGAGATGCATAAAATCCACTACCGAATTCCTGCTCCCAACTTATTTCTCCGGACTTGGCATCATAACATACCACGGCTCCATAACTGGTTACAATTATCAAATTATCTCCTGAAATAACAGGGCTAGGAACATCCGACAAGTAATCGTATGCTTCCCAAAGAACTTCTGGATTTGCTCCTGGTTTAATGGCCACAAGACTAGCATATTCATTCAAAGCATATACAATACCATTACCAACTGTCACAGAAGGACCAACTTCGCCAGTTATACAATCTAATTTCCAAAGTTCCTTTCCTGTATTCACATCGTATGAGGCTACACAAGGGTCAGCAGCCAGAATAAGTTCTGTATTTTCTCCAATCTGAGCAATCACCGGCGATGACCAGGATACACGAACTTTTCTTTTTGTACTCCACAGTTCGTCACCATTTGCAGTTGAAAGTGCCAATACTTTCGCATCTTTCTTGTGATCATACTGTACAATCAGTTTATCCTGATACACCAACAAAGATGAAGAATGTCCGTAATGATTATCAGGAACACCTAGATTCTTTGCCCATTTCTGTTTTCCATTAAAATCCAAGGCAATAATATCGCCATTGGCAAAAATGGCAAAAATTGATTTTCCATCCGTAGTAACGGTAGATGCCGCATGACCTGTGTCTGGTGTTACCTCAGGTGATTTTGCAGGAGAACCTGCAATGCCTTCCACTTTTGCTGTCCAAAGTAGCTTCCCATTATTTCTATCATAGCAGTATACTTCTCTTTGGGTGGCATTGGCTCCTGATAAAAACAGTTTATCTCCCCAAATTACGGGAGAGTTGTAGGCATGAATTGGCACTTGAACCTTCCACAATACATTTTTGCCACTTGCGCCATCCCAATCGGTTGGGATATTCTTTTGATAAGATACTCCCTGTCCACCTGCTCCACGGAATGCAGGGAAGTTTGCCATCATTTCTTTTGTAGGATATGATGCATTATCAGCAACTTTTTTGACAGGAGCTTCCTTTTTTACTTCCGGTTCTTTCTTCTCCGCTACTTCTTGCTTCTTTTCAGCCACAATAGTCTCTTGATTCTTAGGTTCCTCCTTTTTCACCACTTCTGCAGTTTTCTCTACAACAGGTTCTTCTTTTTCAACAGACTCTTCCTTCGCAACTTCTTTAACTGGCTCAATCACTTCCACATTATCACTGGTTTCTTCAGGAGTTGATTGTGCCACCAAAGCAGCTTGGGTAAATTGATTCCCCAATTCTTTATGAGTCAGAAAGGCAATCAATAAGGTTATCGCCACCAATCCAAAACCGCCAAGGCCAATCCATTTACGGGCTTTCTCTTTGAATAAAACAATATTCTCTTGTTCACTCTCCGTTACTTCTGGTAGTTTTTGCTTGCCTGCATAAAACATCTGTAAAGCAATTGCTGTAACAATAACACCTAATAACAAAAGATAACCACCAGCTTTCACCTGCCATTGATTGGTGAAGTATGCTTTACGCACCAAAAGATCCATTTCACGAATCTGCTCTCTCAATTGGTTGTCATTTGGATTTTCTTCCAATCGTTGCACCAATGAATTGATTAATTCTGTATTTACAGGATCAATTCGATTGATTTGTATATAATTCACCAAAACCAACATGCAGATGATAAACGAGAAAGTCCCCGCCACAATTGCAATATTTCTCCATAGAAATTGGTTGGTTTTTCTTAATTTGAACTTATTATTCATAGGTTAGTAATTATTTCAAAGTATTTTATTTTTCTACAGGACAATATTTTAAACATCTGGCACAGCTCACACATTCCCCTTTATCTGGCTCATAGTCTTCTCTATAACGATATATTGTTAATCCTGCCAATGACAAGCCAAATACCAAACCAATAAAGGCACCTAGCATCCACGATCCATAATAAAACTGCTTTAATATAGCTGCTGATTCCAGATATAGTTCCTCCTTGGTTTTGCCCGAGGTCCTGAATCCTTCGATCTCCAAACTTTCCTTCATCGTATTCGAATCGAAATGAAGCAATTCATTGGCCAAACGTACTTTCGAATTCACCATAGCCAAATTTTCATGGAAATTAGAAACAACCCAAGCTCCAATAATCATTAAGGCTGGAATAATCATTCCCAAAAGAATGAAACGTCTCGTTGCCGATCGCTTATCTTCCATTTGTTTGACTTCAACAGGTTTGTTGATGGCATCCAATGGACATGAATTCTCACAAAGTTTACACTGTATACAACTTGCCGGAGTAATGCTTAAATGCTTTTTAGAAACTCTACTTACCAAGTTCAAAATCACACCATAAGGACATAAAAATCGACAGTAAGGACGAGCAATAAAAACACTAATCAGTAGAAATGCTGCACCAATGGCAAACATGAAGAAAGTTGCGTTGAACCTGAATATTCCAACAAAAGGATCGTATCTACAGATAATAAAATCGGTCCCCGTAGCTGCATAAAGAATCGCTAAACCAAGATATATCCATGGAATCAATCCCAGAACTTTCTGCAACCATTTCTTCAAACTAACCGGTCTTAGCAGAAAAACATCTTGTACCGCACCTAAAGGGCAAACTCCTGCACAAAAGGTTCTTCCGAAAAACAGAGTATAAACCAATGGAATCACAAAAAATGCTAAAGCGGAGAGTGGTATATGATATCCTGGATTGAATAAAGCCAACACAACATTTTGAACTGATCCTACAGAACATACACATCCCTCTCTAAGGAATCCAAAATATAAAATGGAAAATAGTGAAGTAATTATAACACCTGTACGTGAACGCTTTTTATGAATAAACCAAGTAATCAAGCTTAAAGCTGCAATTAAAAGCAATACGTCCACCAATGCGAATATTCCTGCCCGAGGCTCTGGCATGGAAGTTATCGGCTGCGTATAGCCCGATTCAAATTCAGGTCTAGGAAATCTTTGAGTTTGCGCAAAAGCTGCAAAATCCATGATCAATAGTACTAACAGAGAGAATATCGAAAAGATTTTCTTCATTTCTTAAATCTTTTTATTGGTTTTGAAGCCGGCAAACTGGTAGGCTTCTTCAAGAGGAACTCGTTTAAATGCATCTGAAGGACAATCGCGTGCAATGGCGCATTCGTTGCAATTCACACACAAATCGTGACTGATTTGCAATTGCAGGGAACCATTTCCAAAAGCACCACAACCTTTTACACATTTGCCACATCCAATGCACAACTCATCAATGATCTCATATTTAAAATAAGGATCCTCTACATAAGTACGTTTGATGGCTCCGGTCGGACAAAGCATGTTTTCTGCTCCTGTAGATAGATTCTTCACATTAGGTCTAAAATATCCACCACACAAATCACAATAACCACACATGTCATAAACATGAATGCATTTTACAGCCGATGGCGTTACAACACAACTGGTTGCACAACGTCCACATTGTGTACATTTGGTTGGATCAAGTTGCCAAAGGTAATCTCCTTTTACACTTTTGCTCGCCAGAACTCCTGCAACTCCAACAATGCTTGCTCCCGCCGCAAAACGAAAGCATGTATTTATAAATTCTCTTCTGTCTTTTTTCATACTGACTAGTAATTAGTAACTAGTTGTTAGAAACTTTTTGATCTCTTTTGAATTTTAAGCCTTCTGGTTTTTTACAACTTTTTAACTGTTTACAATCCTGACATGGAGTTGTAAACTCGCAAGTTTCATTGGTTGTATAGTTTCTATAAACAAACCCCCCGCTAATTGCAGCCAATCCTGCGATTATTAATCCTCTCAAGCCACTTCTTAAAAAATCTCTTCTTTCCATTCTATTTTGCTTCAAAAATTCTAACTAAGCTTTTAGCCGGATCCAAAACCAAAATTCTATCTTCTGAATCCACTGCCAAATCAATACCAACCGTTCCAGGTTCAAACAAATCCGGAGCAGCTACTACCGATTTAAAATCTCCTGAAGGGAGATGTATTTTTACTCTTTCCAATCCTTTTTCTGCAGTCACAAAAGAACCATCAGATAAGATGGCAATATTCGATGGGTTGCAACATCCACTAAATCCTTCCACCCCCATAGAGGTTCTATTCCAACTTGATATTTGTTCACCTTCAAAATTGTATGCCTCAAAAGCATGTCGTCCCGGGTTTACCGCCCATAATTCACCTTGTCTTCCAATTAGCAAATCAAAATATGGACTAGGAATTACAAAACCTTTTATGCCTTCTGCCTGATTCTCTTCACCAATTTCCTTTATTTTTATTCCATCAATACTATAATGATGAATGATTTTCTGACCAGCATCGGCGATAAAAACATTGGTATCCTGAACCGCAATTGAAGTGATATAGGTTCGATCTCCTTTTACTACAAAACTGTTTCTTAAGCTTCCATCAGGTTTTCGTATATCGATACGATTACTCATTCCTACCAGAATATTACCATTCTCCATTACTGTGATACAAGATGCAGCCTGTCTTAATTTCAAACTATTGATTTGCTTGCCTTCTGAGTTGAGTACAAGTACATTTTTATCTGTTCCAACATAGATATTATCATCCTGATCTACGGCAATGGTATGAATTTCATCTGCATCAATTTTGATTTGCTTGCTCTCCTTATGACTTATTTTTGATTCATCTGCATGGCGCAAAGAATTCAAATCATACTCGTACACATTCTCCTGACTTACTTCACCTGTTTTAAACAGATCTTTCGCCATGAATGCGATCAATACGATTAGCAAAACAACAGACAACCATAAAATCAACTTATTCCTCATATCTGAATTCTTTAATTGGCTCGCACACCAATACATAGCATGTGCTTGTCATCTCTCATTAACAAACGTCCATCAACAACCACCAAAGGTCCCCAAGCATCATGTCCATCCATAATTTTAGCTTTATCCAAAAACTGAAAACTCTTTGATGTAGCCTTAGCAATGCTTATGGTTCCATCATCTTTAAGGATAAAGAATTTACCATCTGCAACTACATATGGTCCCAAACCAAATCGATGTGCTGAACCACTATCCCAAAGTATCTTTTGACTATCATTTGGATCAACGCAAACAAAACGATTTCTTAAACCACCGGCATCCTTAGGAAGAATACTAAACATGTGTCCATCATATAAAATAGGTGTTTGCTGTTCAGATGCAATTCCATCCTTTGGCTTGAACTTCTGTAAAGTTTCAACCGAATATTTATTACCTGATTTTTTTACCTGCAACAAAATACCTCCTGCACCATATCCTGCTGTCATGTATACTTTTCCATTGCCAAAAACAATTGGCGAAGGAGCCACAACCGAAGGAGCAAAATCTTTTGTTTTCCATAGGATCTCTCCCAAATCATCACCTTCTGCAGAAACACCAACAATACCACCTACGGCAGCATATACCCACATTTTTTTGCCATTCAAATTCATTGGCATAACAGATGAATGAGACATCTTCCATCCGTCAGGATTTGGAGTTTCCCAAACTACTTTACCCGTTGCACAATCCACACCGATTAATAAAGATGATCCTCCTGGAGCTAAAATGGCAATATTGTCGACGATAATCGGACACTGACCAGTATACCAAAAAGGAATTTCAGACATGTAATCCTTAACCAAATCAATTCCCCACAAGAAATCTCCCGTATTGGGATCGGTACACATCACATGACATCGAGGTCCAATGGTAATAATATACTTATCGTTGATAGCCGGAACAGTTCTGGATATACCATGATTTCGTTTGATATGCACTCGATACCATCTTCTCCACAACTCTTCCCCTGTTTCCAATGAAAAGCATCTTAAAGCATCGGCTTTTTTCACCTCATCGTAATCCAGCACATATACCTTCCCATTGTAAACCACTGGAGCAGCATGACCTTCTCCCAGTTCTACCTGCCAATCAATTTTGGGTCCATTTCCCCATGAATTAATCAATTTTGTTTGGTCTGCTGAAATATTATCTGAATTAGCTCCGCGAAACTGAACCCATTTTCCTTTTAGATCAGTAGATAACTCTTTAAAGAAATCAAATCCTTCACCAATCTTAACCTTTCCTCCACTGGATTCACTTTCCTTCGGACGATTATCCATTCCGGGAATACTTGCATGAATATCTTTAACCGGATTGTATAACAACCAATACACAAACAATACTGTTGCCACAGCAACAGTTAAGAGAATTAATCCTTTTTCGCTTCTTTTCGACAGCATATACTTATTCGTAAGAAACCTGTCAGGCTTTTAAAATCCCAACAGGTTTAGCATTTACATTATTCTTTTATTGAATAGGCCATAAGTGCATTTTCATGACGCACATACATCACTCCATCTTTTATCACCAAATGAGACCAGTGAGGTCCTTTTCCATATGGAACTTTAAACTCACTAATTATTTTAAATTCATTAGGATCAGCTTTCACCAAAGCGATATTTCCTCCTTTTTCATCGTAGCAATACAACATGCCTTCTGCCGAGATAATAGAGCCTTTGGTTTGCCATTGGGTTTCATACATTTTAGCACCTGTATTCCAATCCAAACAACACCAATTTCCCATTCTGTTATTCTCCCAGTTAGAACCATAAATGTAGCCATCCAATAATACTGCACCACCATGATGAACATCAAGTAAAGAATCTACATAAGCTAATTCAACTCCTGTTGCATCTTCATTCAAATTCAACATTACCGATTTGTGGTCGTATCCATTGGTCACATATATCTTACCATCTTTGTACAAAGGAGTATTGGTATTGATATTTGCTTTCCATTTGCCACCAGCATATGCTCCATAATCAAATCGCCATTCTATTTTTCCAGTATCGGGATTTACTCCAAATACATTTTTCTCAATTACCGTAACAATTTGATTTTTACCATTGCGATTGATCATTAATGGAGATACGTAACCAGGATTGTCATTCAAGCTTTCTGATTGCCAAATCGTTTCACCTGTCATTTTATCCAAAGCAATCATGGTAGTTTGTTCTCCACAAGGAGTATAATAAACCATATTTTTGTAAAGAAGTATCGATTCTGCAATCCCCCATTTACCAAAAGTTCCACCAAACTTTTCACTGGCATTTATTTTCCAGTTGATTTCTCCATTCAATGCATTTACACAAGCAACATCTCCCTTTCCACTGGAAAGATAAATTCTATCATCTTCAATGGTTGGAGTAGCACGACTATCTACAAAAGAGGCATCCCATCCTTTTCCATAGGCTACCTGCCATTTCTTGTTTCCATCCATGTCAAAAGCCAGAAGGTAATCCAAAGAATCAACTAATCCTGTTAGGTAAATTGTATTGTGAGCTATGGCAACCGAAGAATATCCTACAGGAATACTATCATTGTACCATAACATTTTTGGTCCCTCAGCAGGCCATTCCTTCAAGAGTCCTGTTTCATTGTAAACGCCTGTTCTATTTGGTCCTCTCCATTCGGTAAAAACCCTTTCCATGGTTCCTTGAGAAAAAGCTAAACAAGCAACAAGTCCCAGTCCTAGTAATCGTTTCATAATTTAATTGGTTATAGGTTATAGTAGTGTTATAATTTTTATTTCGCTATTGAGTACACCATTAATGAACTTCCATGACGTACATATAACTTCTTGTTGTGAATTACCAAATGAGCCCAATGCTGCTTTTCACCATAAGGAACACGGAATGAACTTACCTTATTGAATGAACCATTGCTTACATCAACCAATGCAACTTCTCCACTATCCCCATAGCAGTATAACATTCCATCAGCATAAATCACATTTCCGCGACTCAACATTTTCGAAGAATAAAGGGTTTCTCCTGTTTTCCAATCCAGACAAAACCATTCTCTGTTTACATGCCCTGATCCATAAATCTTACCATCCAGCAATATTACACCACCCATTTGGTTGTCCAGTTTCTCATTTCGCCACAATTCCTTTACACTTGAACCATCACTAGCCAATTGTAACATTACGCCACCTTTTCCATATCCGCTAAAGCAGTATAACATTCCATCTTTATAAACAGGAGTATTGGGATGAATCGAATATTTATTGGGATGATCCACACTCCATAGCATTTTACCATCCTTTGTATCGATACCAACAATTGAATTTTGCGTATGGGTAACCAATAGACTTCTGTTATCTAATTTTATCAAAGCAGGCGAGCAGTAGGCCGATTTTTCACCCTTTGCAGCAGATTTCCAGATTAGCTCACCACTCTTTTTATTCAATGCAACTACACTTGACTGACTGCCTCCTGGTGTACAAAAAAGATTTTCTCCTTCAACCAACAAGTTCTCTGTTACTCCCCAGCGAATGTTACTGCCTTCAAATTCATTTAAAACATTCTTCTTCCAAACAACAGTACCATCATCAGCATTCATTGCAACAAGCTCTCCATGTCCTGTTAATACATATAGCATTCCATCGTTAATCATAGGAGTAGTTCTCACACCATCATAAGAATCCATCCATTCCTTGCCATAAGATTGTTTCCAAATTTGTTTTCCTGAATGATCAAATGCAATCACAAAGCCTTCGTCACCTTCAGTACCTCCAGTGTACACATACTTTTCAGTAACAGCTGCAGATGCGTGTCCATCACCCAATTGATCGAAATGCCATAACATTTTGGGACCTTCAGCAGGCCAAGATTTTAAAAGATTAGAATCAGGATATTTACCATCTCTGTTTTCTCCGCGCCATTGAGCGTTATTCTGTGCAAAACCAGCAAAACTTGAAATAAGAATTACCAGGGATAAAAAAGTACGTAGCATGCTTGAATCATTTATATTTGTTAAAACTCTATAAAGATAATTGCAATGAGTCTTATTATAGACAAATTCACCCCTACACCATCAAATATGTTTTAGGTCTAAATAAAAATGCAATTCACCTAGCATTTTTTGTACCAAACATGAAAAACAACTACTGTCCACTACTGTAGGCAACTCAACACTATTTAGAATCTATCTAATCGTGTCCGTTTACGTTACATCACCGTCCGTTATTGAACTTTTAAGACTTACAAGTCTTTATTTTATTTACAATAACATTCTAAACTCACCCAAAGCAAATAAAAGGCATTATTAATTGGCTCTGGATATTTAAAACTGTTTTAACAAGTTTTTAACTTTCTTCTTTCTTCTTATAAGAATTGATCAAAATAAAACCATTATATTGTAGATCAAATTAAGACATACATCTATGAAAAATCTATTATTATCCTGCCTTTTTATTACTGCCATATTATTATCGGCCTGCAAAAATGAAAAACAAAGTAATTCGATTGACATTCCTGATGGAAAAGAGAAAATCAAAGTAACTGAATTGATTAATGGTAACACATACACATACATCAAGGGAAACAACGAGAACAGTGAAATTTGGGTTGCAATCAGGAAACAGCCAATAGAAATTGGTAAAACCTATTTTTACAAGAATGCCTTGCCAATGAAAGATTTTCACAGCAAAGAATTAGACAAAACTTTCCCACTAATCTATTTCTTAAACTCAATTTCAAGTGAACCATCTGGAAAAGCAGATCCTCACAGCAAATCACAAATGAAAAAACCAAATGCAGTAAAAGTTGAAGTGGACATTGAAGCTGGCGACGACTTTACAAACATCCAAAACATTTTCAAGAATAAAGACGAATTAGTTAATTCAGTTATTAAAGTAAAAGGAAAAGTAACCAAGTTTAACGAAAATATATTAAACAGAAACTGGATACACATTCAAGACGGCACAGAGCACAATGGTAATTTTGATTTAACGATTACCTCAACTCAAAAGGTTAGCATTGGTGAGATCGTTGAATTTAAAGGCGTTTTAATTACCGACAAAGATTTTGGAGCCGGATACAAATATGATGTGCTTTTAGAGAATGCAGAAAGATTAAACAATACAAAATCTCAATAAATTTTATAATAAACTTTTGATCGTTTAATTTATTTTATATAAATTTAATGGTAATCTCAATTACTACATACAACATTACTTTTTACCCACTATGAAAAAACGGCTTCGTCCGTTTTTTTTTATCACATTTTAACAGACAATCGCTATAAAACATACAATAAGAATTTCAATTCAAAATCGATTTGTTAATTTTAATGCTGATTCAAAAATAAGCTATGCAAAAAAGTAAGCTAAATCAACACATACGTTTTGTAATTGTTCTTCTTTTTACATTGAATATGCTTGCCTGTAAATCAGACAACAATCCAATTTTCAAGTCGGATCAATTTAATATCTACCCAAACCGTGTTGAACAAGGCGAATTCCTAGCTATCGCTAAAAACAAAAAGGAAATTAATTCCTCATACCCTCATCTAAAGAGCAACCAGTGGAAACTAAAACGCAGCTTATTTCATTATCCCTCATACCAATCGAATCATGAAATTTTAAATGCGATATACAATTTATCCTTAGAAGAGATAGACCGGAAAATTCTAAATGACAGTATCTTCTCAAAAGAAAATATTACAAGCACTACCTTAGGATATTCTGGCATGCTCTCATTAGCACTACTCCACCCTAAAGTATGCCAAAACAGCCTAATGCAAAGAGTAAAAAACGATAGGATTATTCAAGATGCAGGCACTGGAGGTTCCTGGCCCATAAGTTCGGATCGCTTAATTTGGGGGACAGCTGCATGGGAAATTTACAAAACAACAGGAGATATTGACTGGCTTAGAAGAACCTACTTTATTATTAAAAACAGCATTGATGATGACATCAATTCAATTTGGGATTATCATTCTCATCTTTTCAAAGGAGAAGCTTCATTCCTCAATCAACAGGAACAATCCTACCCCAAATGGATGTCGCCTACCGATATTTACGAAACCTATTCCCTCTCTAACCAAGTTGTTCACTATAAGGCTTTGCAAATACTTATTGAAATGGGAAACCTTCTCGGCAAGGATATACAAAAGTACAAACACATTTCAGAAGCTTTAAAAAAGAGCATCAACAACAAATTTATAATAGAAGACAAAAAATACCTTGGTCAATTTCGATACAACAATTACAATTTGGTATCACCACATTCCGATGCACTTGGAGAATCTCTTGCCAACATTTGGGATGCAAGAGAAAATTCAGTAGAAAACATTCCAATACATCAATTTGGAGTAGCTTGTTTTTATCCACAAATTCCGAACGTAGCCAATTATCACAACAACAAAATTTGGCCTTTTATTCAGGCAACATGGAATTGGGCAGCAGCAAAAAACAAAAATACAAAAGCTGTACTTTGGGGACTTGCCTCTTCGATTAGATCTACGGCACTATTCCTAACCAACAAAAGAAGCTATTCGATTGAAAATGGAGATTTCCAGCCTACAGAAAACCATTCAAATGATCAACTTTTAAGTGCATCCTCAGCCATATCTAATTTTCTTCATGTTCTGATGGGAATCCACCTCACTGCAGAAGAATTAGAATTTAAACCTGTTATTCCACGAGAATTTAAAGGAAAGCAAGTACTAAGTAATTTCAGATACAACAAGGCCATTCTTCATATTGAAGTGTTGGGATTTGGAAACAGGATTAGCTCATTTACTTTTGATGGAACACCTTACAAAAGAGCCGTTGTACCTAAAAACATCGAAGGGCATCACAAAATTGTGATTAAAATGAACAACGAAATCCCAATTGATGAAAAAATAAATATGGTCGAACATTTGTATTCGCCAGAAACTCCAAGCTTATCCTACAAAAACAATCAATTACAATGGAATGAGATAAACAATGCAACGCATTACAAGGTTTATAAAAACGGAGAACTTTTGCTCGAAACAAAAGACACCCACATGGTTGAAGTTAATTTTACGTATCCTGCCGAATTTTGTGTACAATCCGTGGATAGTTTAAACCATCACTCCTTTCTTTCCAAACCAGTTCTTCTCTATGAAAGCAGGTATGAAAAACTGATAGAAGCAGAGATATTTCTAAGCAGGCGAAAATCATCTTTTGTCACATTGAAGAAAACAGATAAAGAGTCATACTACTTTCAGGTTATAGCACCAAGAGATGGAAGCTACAAACTGAGCTTCTTGTATGCAAATGGAAATGGAGACGTTAATACCGGTGACAAATGTGCAAGCAGAAGCCTTTGGCAAAACAATGGATACATAGGCACTATTGTTTTTCCTCAAAGGGGAAAAAGTAAATGGAACGATTACAACTACTCCAACTCCTTTCATGTAGATCTAAAAAAAGGCTATAATTTTTTCAAGATTAGTTTCGAAGAGTTCAACAACAACATGAATGGTGAGCGCAATGATGTTCGCATTGATAAAATTAGATTATTAAGGTTGAACTAAATTAAACGATAAGCATGAAAGTTATATTGGAAACAGAGCGGTTACGATTAAGAGAATTTACTCCTAAGGATGCACAAAGCATGTTTGATCTAAATGCCGATCCTGAGGTTATCAAATATACTGGCGATCCCCCTTTCGAATCAGTCGAGCAGGCCAAAGCATTTCTTCAGAACTATAACGACTACAAAAAGAATGGCTTTGGTAGATGGGCCATGATAACAAAAGCAGAAAATGAATTCATTGGTTGGTGTGGATTAAAACTAAACGAAGAAAAGCTCATCGATCTTGGCTTTAGAGTTTTCAAAAATCATTGGAACAAAGGATACGCCAGCGAAGCTGCAAAAGCTTGCATACAATACGGTTTTGAGACATTAGGATTCGATCAAATTATAGGACGAGTTCTTTCTGAAAACACAGCTTCCATTAAAGTTCTTGAAAAGTTGGGAATGCAATATTGGAAAAGTGGTACATGCCATGGATTTGAAAATGCCAGATACTACAGAATCATCAAAGCATAATCAATTTTCATAAAAATATCCCTGCAAATTAAACTCGCAGGGATAAGTTAGATTAGTTAGTTTAGTGGTTAGCTGAACTCACACTTAATTTGTCTCTTTGCAAAACAACATATTTTTCAATCTAAAACATGTTAATATTATCCTAATTAAGGTTAATCCAGCTTAAATCTTCATACTTATCACTCGCCCAAAAACCAGGATATATGCGTACAATTCGCACACACAAGGCATGTAGCCGAACGATTTGCCCAATCAAAATTAAAGAAAGAAGCCACTGCCGTATTCAATTGTGCTTCTCGCTGATAAAATAATTCTGCTCCACATACCGGACACCTCAGTAGATGTCCCTTTATTTCCACTCTCTGTGGTTCTGGTTTTTTAAACAATCCCATAATTATTAAATTTTAGATATCATCACATTAACTGTCAACACATTGATTTTCCAATTGCAAATCCTCTTGTCTCTTTATATCAAAATATGCCTTTTTATCAAGGAACTGCTTTAAGGTAAAAAACATAGCAAGTATCAATGGAGAACAATTCAATCCTAAATTATAATAGACATCGGCACTTTCGTTAGTACCAAACCACTTTAAACTCATAAAGAACAATGTCATAAAAACAGTCATTATCCCACATGTTGCAATGTATATTACCTGAATTTTAAATTTCTTCTCATTCAAAAACAATTTTTCTTCTCTCTTCGAAATATCTGAGACATCACCCATACTACTAAATCCAAATGCAATTCCCATAAACAAAACACCCAGACTAACATCGTTAAGGTTAGGCTCAAAAACAGAACCTTTAATAATATAGAAAACTGTTAAGGCAAAAAAGGGCCAAAACAAATACTGCGAATAATAAAACAATCTAATCATGTCTTTAATTATTTTGTGAAACGATACAATTCGATATTTTACAAATATTTATTACTTCGAGAGATACTCCAGTGCACAACCCAACATCATATCAGTATCTTTTTCCAATTCTTTTTTTCATGCGCTTATAATTTTTGTATTCGCATTTGCAAAAGGTCTATAAGATCTTCTCTATCTCTTTCCTGATTTCATCACCCTTACCCAAAACGACTTCTCCATTTTCATTTACTACACTTTCAACACAATCCATCACCTGCCGAACAACGCCATTTCTATCTATGATAATGGTTTTAGGATAAGCCGTAATTCCAATTTGATCAATAAGTGCCTTGCCCTCCACCAAATGGTAAAAATCAAAAGGATTGTCTTCCAACACCCTACTTGCCTCACCTGCATTATTAAACGTAATGGATACAAAGCGAACTTTTTCCTCGTACTCCTTTTTAATCTGATTCAAAACTGGCATCTCTCGCTTACAGGGTCTGCAGCCATTAAACCAAAAATTTATAACTATGGGACCATTTAACAAACTATCAGAACAACAAGGATGACCATCCAAATCTTTAAGAGTAAACTTCGGAAACTTTTTTCCTACCATGCCATACACCTGCTCGGCACCCGATAAATCTATTGTTATACCTCCTTTCATTACCAATTGTCTTTTGTAGGTAAGTACAAGAGAATCATTATGCTTGCTTTCATCCACAATCATCAAATGCACATTTACATTAGGCTTTAATTTGTTCTTGTGAATCAGCACATCTACTATCTGATCATACTCGGCCTGATCGATAATTCTGCTTTTACCGAACTCCTTGTAATATTTGGTTTGCGACATAAGACCAAATGAAAAAGCCACAAAGGAAAAGAGAAGTAATACTATTTTTTTCATGATTTTATGCTTTTGATTTAATGATTAATCAATTCATTTTACATTCAGGATGCAGCTCCGTTAATGCCTTCAACAAATACTCCAAGGGAATACACTCCCCTTTCCGAACCCTTCTATTGTCAGCATTGATTACAATCACCAAATCCAATTCAGGAACAACATTTATGATCTGCCCTCCATTTCCCGGAATAAACCATGAATTAAATCCGTATTCCGTTTCTACCATTCGCCACTGAAAGCAACTGTACAAAGGATGCTTGATTTCAATATATGGCTCAAATATTTTTTCCATCCATTCCGATGATACCACTTGCTTGCCTTGCCACTTGCCACGATTCAGATGCAACAAGCCATATTTAGCAATATCTCTCACTTTCAGTTTCAAGCCGCCACTAATATCACATACATCATTCTTGAAAAACCAATCATACTCTTTAATGCCCAATGGCTCAAACAAGTTTTCATTGGCAAATTCTGCCACATTCTGTCCTGTTGCTCTTCTGATGATTTCTCCCACAATGATATTATTTGGCCCACTATATACATACCGAGTTCCTGGTATGGTATCCATTGGCAGTTCCAGCGATTCCTTCAGCCAATCCTCCTTTTTATCCATCTGTACACCCATATTCTGTGGATCATCAACCGCCAAAGCATGCTCATCCCATTCAAATCCAGATGTATTGGTCAACAAATGCTTGATACAAATTCTCTTTTTTAATGTATCAGCAGGTAAAACAGAATACTCAGGAAAGAAATCCAACATCTTTTCATTCTCATTCTTAATCTTTCCTTGTTGAATGGCAATACCCATTAAAATGGCAGAGAAACTTTTTGTGGTGGAGGCTAAAAAATGCATCTCGTTTTCATCCCACCCATTATAATACTGCTCTACCAACAATTCTTTTTTGTGAAGAAGCAAGACCGAATGAACATTTCCATATTTCCCTTGGCAAATGTCTTTATTCACATCCGCAAATCGGAGGCTATCAAAAGCATGCTTTGCAAGTGTAGATACCATTAGGCCATCCCCCTTATCTTCCGGCACTCGATAAGAGCAATTCATCTTCTCTTTACATCCAGTAAAACCTAAAATGATGAAAACGACAATCAGGAATCTCATGTATTTAATTTTTAGATGATCAAGTTGTATAGCCTCCGCTTATTTCACCTCAAATGTCACAGGCGTAATTTTAATTTGATCCGGCAGATTCCTAAACATACTTCTATTCATTTCAAACACACCCTTTTTCTTTAGCCTCACACCAAACTCCCATACCGTGTTATGTACGCCATTTACTATACTTGTGGTAACCGACCTGGCATTCACCTTAAAAATTTCACTCTCTTTAATTATAGCTGTAAGCGATCCATTAAACCTGCCACGTAACTTGATTGTAATTTCCTCTCCACTCTTCCTTCCCTAGCATCTCAATCTTAAAAATCTCTTCGGGCTGTTCTATCACCTCAATAATTACTGTATTCGAAACAAACTCCCTGCCCATCATCTTTATGGTATAAGGCCCCATTACATTCGTCCCTAACTCATTGGGCACTTCGCTTACAAAAGTTCTAAAATCATGGTTCTGATGATAATCGCCAAAGAAACCATCCCAACTTTTAGCCTCTCTGTCTTTAAAAATATCACTCTCAATTCCTTCCAGTGTCAAACGCACTTTTACACTTTTGCCCATAACAATAGTATCGCTTAAAGCAGTAGCCTTCAAGTTCAACTCTTTTTGTGCACAGGCCGACATCGAACAGCAGAAAAGCAGCAACACCAGCAAATTCAATTTATTTTTCATACTATACAGTTCTTCTTTAGCTAATTCTAGCTTCAAGTCTAATTCAAATGCTCATTGCATTTATCAATCAACTTGAATGTCTCATCATCCTTATTTCCAAGCTTTACAGCTTTCCTTAAATCCTTCAGTGCCTTTTTAAACTCACCATGCTCCATATACAATTCCCCTCTTGTGGTATAAGCAACATCGTAGTTTTTATTCAACTCGATACACTTGTCCACATCAAGCATTGCTTTATCAAGCTCCTTGGTTTTCAAATAGAAGTAGGCTCTGTTATTGTACAATCTAAATTCATAGGGATGCTTATCAATTAGCTGACTCATTGTAGCTATAGCACGCTTGTAGTCTCCTCTGTTGGCATAGATACCGCATAAGTTACTTGCTGCACGAAAGTTTTCAGGATTGATCTCCATAATCTTTTGAAGATCTTTCTCTGCTGCCAAGCTATCACCTTTTTGTTTAAATGCATGTGCTCGGTTCAACAACAATCCTTCTTCATTTGGTTTAAGCTTTAATGCTGTATTAAAATCAGCAATAGCCAGATCGTATTTCCTCATCACATTATAAAGCGATGCTCGATTCGCCAATATAAACACGGCATCAGGACGCAAAGCCAAAGCTTTTTTATAGGCACGAAGTGCTTCTTCATTCTTATCCATTCTCCTTAAAGTTGTTCCAAGGTTTGAATAGGAATAAACCAGTTCCTTGTTATTGCCCGTTTGTTCAAGAATGGATATTGCTTTATTCATATGCTTCTCAGCTGCAGCATAATTCCCTTCGCTAAAACTTACTTCAAACTGACGCAAATATTCTTTATACTCCTGAGCACTAATCGTTAGCACACTTAGAACACATACAATAACAAATAATAGTTTTCTCATCATTAGAATTACTTATTTATTTACAAATTCAATCATTTTCAACCTCACCTTCTCATGGTAAAAATCATCAGTCAAATTCAAAGCCGTATCCATCTGGAACTCCTTATAAAGTCCCTTTTTCAATTCAAGCTCCCATTTCGTTGGTATCATTCCTCCCTGCTCAACAACTGTAAAACCTATGACTTCCACTACTTTATTCGAAACCCAATTTGCAGTTTCAGGAATACAAGTACTTCCACAAAACAGTACCGTAAGGCTTTTTACTATCCGATAAGCGGACAACTTGCACTTTCATATCAATACCACTGCCATACGATATCAACTTGCCCTCTTTGTTCTCAATGGAGAGTGAATAACTATCTAAATCCAAATAATAAGTTGAGTCAGGTGAGTAAATAAAGAAAGGTTCATACAGCTTAATCCCTTCACTATTCAGATCATACTTAACCCAATTCATATCAAACTTTAAATCTTCTCCTGTTTCTTGAAAGTCTTCGTGATAAAGGCCATAATATTGTAACCACTTACCATATTCACTCAGATCTTTGTGACATAAACTCATCGAAGTTAATGTCAGTGCCAAAATGAAGAAAATAGAGTGTGGAATGATTGTTTTCATTTAGCTTTGGATTTATTCTATACCTTTGACAACCCCCATCTTAGTTAATGAAATTTATAATTGATTTTGAAAAAATCATTATAAAAACAACAGCAAAAACTCCCCATATGGTATATTGTATTATCCTAATTTTTAAAAACTGATTGTTTCTCAACTGCTCCAAAGATTCAATTATTGATGTAACTTCTTCTGATTCTATATTACTATCAATCTTTAAAATATTTGATTTTAATTCTTTAAATCTTTTTGACAATAATTTGATGTAGTCTTTTTGATTTTCTAAAAGAACATGTAGTATAATTGTAAAAGTAAGTGCGACAATGATAATTAAAACATTAACCACAGAGAACCCTTTTATTAATTCTAACTTTGTCACCAGCAGATAATATCCAATTGGAATAACTACCATTTTTGACGCCATTCCATCTATAGCATCATGGAACTTTTTACTTAAATTAATACTCTCCTCCCTTAGTTCATTTTTTATCTTTTCAACTGAAAAACCTTCTAAGAAAAAGTATACACTTTTTTCATAAGATTCAATTATAGATGACCAGTTATCAATTAAATTTTCGAATCTACTTTCTTCTTTGAATTTAAGAATTGAGCTTAATATCTCTGCTTTAAGAATTGAAATTTTATCATCAATGTATTTATCATCTTTACCTTCAATAATATTTTCAATTTTACTAAAGTCTAAATTTGACCTATTAAGCAAATCAGCATTATAACTAATCAATAACTGATTATGAGTATTTGTAAAAAATATAAATGTTAAGTCCTTACCTTTTTGGGTTTTATAATCCGAAAGTCTTTCTAATAAACTAACTACGTCTATTATCTTTTTGTGCTGTATAATTTCTTTAGGATATGAATCTGCACAACCAATCCAATTTAACTCATAAATGCAAATACATTCAGTTGGTACGGATAATTGATTTTTCTCTACATAATCTTTCAAAGTTTCATAATAACTATCAACCAAGAATCCATTTAGATTATAAAATGCAATATCTCCAACTTTCAGATGTTCTTCAAAACCGATATCATCATTCACCTTCACATCAGAATATTCCAATACATTATTATTGTACAACCATTTAGTAGATGATATAATTTCTTCAGTCAACAAAACATCTCCACATATAGAACCATTATTTATTTTAGGATTATCCATTGCATCACGTAGCAATTTAAAGTGTTCTATTGTTTTCATTAGTTGTTCTTTAGCAATTCTCTAAGGTCCGATGGAATTTTTGTTATTAATAACTCATTGGCTTCTTCATTATAATGGACTGTATCGTTTATTAATTTTTTATTCAACTGTATTGATAAATCATCACTTTTATAGTTTACATATTTCAAATTCTTTAACACATCTCTGCTTCCTCTAAATACAGCACTAACTTGAAATTCTTCTTTGCTGGCATAAATTTTAAATTTATTAGCATCATCTGGATTAAGTAAAGATGATACTGCGCTTAATTTTATATCTTCCTTATTGTGGATACGAGTTGAGCAATATTCAAAAACGGTATTTTTCAGTTTAATTTTCTCATTAACATCAAGATCTTCTTTTGTTAAAAAAGATTCTAAAGCTTTATAAAAAGCCTTTGATGCAATTGTAGATGACTTTTGATTTGTACAGCCTATGAAATCCTTAAAATACTCTGTCACATTTTTCCGACCAGATAAAAACGATAGGTATGAATCTTCACTCGTAGCACTTCTCCATTTATCAACATTAATAAAGTTTGCTATATCTAATTTTTCAATATCCAAATTGGTAAGTTCTTCTAGTTCTAATGAACTATTAATATTGAAACCAATTGTATTATGAAGCATAATAACACATACAAATTCATCCTTTAAAATCTTATAATGAGCAAATAGCATATATCCACCAGTACCTCCTGTATTTTTTATTGATTTCTCAAGTAACTTCATAGAGCTAGTTGTATAATCAATAAAACTCAACCCTTCTTTTAAATATTCATCCACTAACGTTTGATATGGATACACTTGTTGATCTTCGTTAAAAGTTCCATAAATAGGATTACATTTATAATATCGATCCTTAACCTTTTTAATAAATTTGATGGAGAGTTCATTTATTGGCAAACATTTATCTGATAGCTTAACACTTGGGTCGGACTCCTGTTTCTTATGAAGGTAATGTACAACTAAATTAACTAATTCAATATTATTTAATTCTTCAGAATCAGCATTTGTATTTTTGTGTCCTTTCTCTAAAACTATCTTACTCATATTTATTCAATTTACTATATAGAACCTATCATTTTGATTGATATTCAAACATCACTCCCCCAAATCTACCAAACCCCACCCTCAATTCAAAACTTATGCTCAACTAATTTCACTCACAAAGCTATTGCCCATTCAAATTATCCAGTTAAATCCATTCAATCCAAATCAATGTCATTTAAAATACCCTCAAACGGCCCGAAATTGCAAACAAAATGCAGAAAACAACAAACAAGTTGACAAGCAAAGCAAAGCCATTCACATCAACTAAAAATACTTTCATCACATATTATTAGACTTTTAGGATAACCACAGTTCATTTATAGTAAAAACACTCCCCTTTTATTAATTATCATATTTTGAATGATTCTAAACTACATTTATTTAATTTTTATTAAAATTATCGGAAGCATTAGCAATTTCAATAAGTGCAGGTTAACTACCTTCACTCTTCAAATTCAAACAGCCAATAAATATTTTGTATTGTTAATTATATTTTTATACATTCGAAAGGAGTTTAGCTAAACAATACGATATATATTATCAATTTACTGCATTAGCGAAGAACAAGAGAAGGATAGATGAGAATGAAATGGATGTAAGCTTTGCACATGATCCTAACAAGTCATACAAAGGCATTACACCTTCATTCGGAAAGACTAACCGCACAATCCAATAAATTGATAAGCCAAACCAAAGGATTGCATGCGCTTTCGAAAGCATTTAATGGCAATTCCGTTCCTTTTACACGGCCGACCTGTTCATTTACATGGCGTACCAGAACATTTAACGAGCCGTTTAGTCCTCTAACACTGCTACATCAAGCTCTTACACTGATGTTTCATGCTTTTACATGTACTCCCTAAGCATTTACAGGACCGTTTCAAGCATTAACATTTGCGTTTC
>NZ_BAZX01000026.1 GCF_001310955.1 Marinifilum fragile JCM 15579 | reverse complement strand
ATGAGATACTTATACAAATAAGATATATACTCTTAATCACTTCGATTGAGTCAAAACGATTTTAGGTGTTTATTGCAACAAGGATCCACCTCTTCCCATTCCGAACAGAGTAGTTAAGCTTGTTAGCGCCGATGGTACTGCAGAAATGTGGGAGAGTAGGTCGACGCCAACCTTTAAAGGATAGTAAGTCTAAGGATTTACTGTCCTTTTTTTATGCATAGAATTTTCTTTTAATAGGTAGTGGATTGTTGGGGAAAGAGAATTCCCATTTTTTATAGAATTGCATGAGGATATTTCTCTTAATAGTAAACCTCGTTCTTTATTAAATATTGAATTCATCTTTAATGGTACAATCTTTAATAGATATGTATTTTGTGAGAGAGAATTTGCTAGACAAAACCAATAGCAATGAAAACAAACAAAAAAAGCAGCCACAACATTGTTGTAACTGCTTGATTCAGAGGGTGGGCCCACCTGGGCTTGAACCAGGGACCCCCTGATTATGAGTCAGGTGCTCTAACCAGCTGAGCTATAGGCCCTCGAAAAACTTATAAAATAAAAGCAATGTTTTATCTTTGTTTTCGGTGTGCAATATTACATATTTGTATCCAATAATTCAATATTTCAAGGAAAAAAATTATGCAAAAATACGATTCAATACCTAATATTATCTTTGACTTTGGAGGTGTACTATTAAATATAGATCCTCAAAAGGCAGTTAACAGTTTTAAGCAGATCGGTTTACATGATGTAGAATTAATTAAAAGAGAATATTCAGAGAACGGATTGTTTGATAATTTGGAAAAGGGGATTGTATCACCAGAGGAATTTAGGACTCAAATCAGGAATTTTATTTCAAATGGTGTTACTGATGCTGAAATTGACAAAGCTTGGAACTCGATGCTTTTAGATTTGCCTTTTGAGCGTTTAGAGCTTTTAAATCGATTAAAAAAGACCCATAGGATATTTCTACTGAGTAATACTAATATCATCCATTGGGATGCATATATGGGCATGATTCAGGATGTACATGGAGTTTGCCTATCTGATTTTTTTGAAAAGGACTATTATTCGCATAATATGGGATTAAGAAAGCCAGATCAAAGAATATATACGGAAGTTTTGGATGCTGAAGGTTTAATAGCGAGCGAAACATTATTTGTTGATGATATGCTTGCTAATGCCGAAGCTGCAAGATCAGTTGGTATGATTGCTCATCATTTAAAATTAGAGGACGGCGAAACGGTATTGGATTTGTTTTCGGAATAGAATTATTTCTTACGAAAACTTCCCATGGTATTGTCGTAATTGATGTAATATAATCCTGGCTGAAGACTTTCAAGATTGACTTTATTTCCGAAACCTTTAAAAACGATATTTCCATATTTGTCGTAAATCTCGTAAAGAGTTTCGGAAGTAAATAAAAGTTCATCCTTTACTTTTTCAGGTCCAAAACTAACTTTTGGCTTTTTTGACTCATGAGTTATTTTTGGTGAATATTTCGCATTTCCAGTATAATCAGTCTGAGATAGTCGAAAAATATTTTTACCTGTATGCGTTCGGACTTTTAGTTTGTATTTGTTGATGGTTGTCAATCCTCTTCCTTCAACTTCGCCAATAGTGATCCATTTGTTCCAACGGTATTGTTGCACAATAAAGGGTATTGAACCACTTTCTTCTCTTGTGGTCCAATGCAAAATATCGTTTTTATCTACTTCGACAGTTTGAATTTCAAATGTTGATTTTGGTTGTATGGCTTCAGGATTTGCAATACGTGGCAAACACCCACTCTTATAATGTAAAACGATGTTTACTTTTTCGCCGATATCAAAGCCAAATTGCGAAAGATCAATCTCGAATGCACTACTTCCTATTTCATCAGAAGAGGTTTGACCATTGACAGTAACCTGGTAAACACAATACCCTACCCCTGAATCCGAAAAGGGATTCATTACATATACATTTTTCCCAAGGTAGATTCCGCTTAGCTCAAGTTTATCGGCATAAGCAAATGAAAACAGAAAAATGAAAAATATGAGTAAAAGATTCTTTTTCACCTTGATAGATTAGTGCTTAGATCTATCTGCAAGATATGAAACAATGTGTATTAAAAAAAAGAATTAATCAAGTTAATTGATATTATCGTCAATCCAGTCTCCATTGTTTTTAATGATATTCTTTAATTCTTCGATAGCAGTTTCGCTTGGAATGTTCTTGATTAAAACATCATGACCTTTATACAATGATACTTTTCCAGGCCCTGCTCCTACATAGCCGTAATCAACATCGCCCATTTCACCAGGTCCATTTACAATACAGCCCATAACACCAATTTTTAGATGTGTAAGGTGAGAGAATGCCTTTTTCACTTGAGCAACTACTTCTTGCAATTGGAATAGAGTTCTTCCACAGCCTGGACAGGATACAAACTCGGTTTTGGTAGTTCTTACTCGAGCTGCTTGCAAAATCCCAAATTCGGTAGATAAAACTTCATTTTGCGGAAGATTTCCTTGGTTTACAATGCTAACACCATTGCCCAGACCATCAAAAAACAAGCTACCTAAATCAGCAGATGATTTTAAGTGAAGATCTTCCAGGTTTGCATCGGTAAATTCACGTTTAAATATTACCGGAGCCTTACATTTTGCTTGAACCAATTTGAAAACAAAGGCTCTTTGCTCGGCAAAAGCATTTTGATGTTTAGATTTACAAATCAAAACAATCTTTTCATTCTTTTTTAATTTGGAAATGAACTCTTCGCTTAGGTCTGTATATTCACATTCTACAAAATGAATGTTGCTGGCAAATGCTGTAAGATTATCATGAAGAAACTCCTCGGTTTGAAATAGAGGATAGGATTTGTCGGTATACTGATCGGAATATTCCCAACACTCCTGATCAACGATAATTCCTAAATCTTTTGGATAATCGGTGAAAACCGGATCGTAACCACTTACATAGATAAAATCAGCAGCCAAGTTTCCTTTTTCCCATTCCAAAGTATCTTGATCTTGTTTGAATCCCGCTTTTTCAGGCAAATCAGCAGTCAAATATCTTTCGTGAGATAAATCGCAGATAACCACAGGAACTTTTGAACTGCCTATGTTTACTACCAAATTTGTAGATCGTTTGTAAAAATTAATCAAATCAACCTCTGTGTTTTCAACAGGAGTTATTGTAGCGTGATTTTCTTTTGCCAATACGTAATCAACCAATTTTTTACCAACTGGCGATTCGATTTCCGGATCCTCGGTAAGAGAAATTCTAACCGTATCTCCAATTCCATCATTCAACAAAGCGCCTGTTCCAACGGCCGATTTAATTCTTCCATCTTCTCCTTCTCCAGCTTCTGTTACACCTAGGTGTAAAGGGAAATGCATATGTTCCTTTTCCATTTCGCAAACCAACAAACGAACGGTTTTCACCATCATTACCGTATTGCTCGACTTAATAGAAATGGCAACATCTGTAAAGTTTTGCTCTTTACAAATGCGAAGAAATTCTAAGGTGGCTTCAACCATTCCTCTTGGTGTATCACCGTAACGACTCATAATTCGATCTGACAATGATCCATGATTGGTGCCAATTCGAAGAGCCGTATTGTGTTCCTTGCAAATGCGAATTAGTGGAATAAATTTCTCACGAATCTTCTCTAAATCCTCCTGATATTTTATATCTCCGTATTCGCTGTTTTTGAAATCGGCACGTTTGTCCACAAAGTTTCCTGGATTAATTCGAACCTTGTCAACATATTTTGCAGCAATTGAAGCTGCTTTGGGGTTAAAATGAATGTCGGCAACCAAAGGGGTTTCATATCCTCTTTTTACCAATTCTTCTTTAATGAATTTTAAGTTCTCAGCTTCTTTCGTTCCCTGTGTAGTTAAACGAACATATTCTGCTCCCGACTTTATCATTCTAATTGCTTGCTCAACACTAGCTTCGATATCATTTGTATCGGTGTTGGTCATCGATTGAATTCGAATAGGATTGTTGCTACCCATTGGGGTGTTGCCAATGTTTGATTCGCTTGATTCGCGACGGGAATAATTGAAAAGATCTTTACAGAAATTATTATGCTGTGAAAAACTCATTGTTATTGATTTGAATTGAACCACAAAGGTAGTTATTTCAAGAATGATTTATGAATTAGCTATTATGAATTACAAGGGAAACAAAGCGAGAATGATTAAATTCACAGCAAATAAGATTTTTTTAACTTTAAGTTTTGATAACAAGAAGTATTTAAAGTACTAGTTCAAACCCAGTTTTATGTCGATTAAAGTTCAGGAAGTAAGCAAACTATACGGAAAACAAAAAGCACTTGACCAAGTTAGCTTTGAAATTAACCAGGGAGAAGTTGTTGGATTTTTAGGACCCAATGGTGCGGGAAAATCCACAATGATGAAGATTATTACTGGTTTTATTCCACAATCTTCCGGTTTGGTTGAAGTAAATGGATTGAATATAGAGGAGCATTCTTTGGAAGTGCGAAAGCAAATTGGATATTTGCCAGAGCATAATCCGCTTTACTTGGAGATGTATGTGAAAGAATATCTCGATCATGTTGCATCCATATACAAATTGGGGAAAGTAAAAAAGTCTAGAATTGCTGAGATGATTGACCTTACTGGACTTGGCTTGGAACAAAACAAAAAGATTGGTGCACTTTCGAAAGGATATCGACAAAGGGTAGGAATTGCACAGGCTTTAATACACGATCCGAAAGTGGTGATTCTGGATGAACCAACTACAGGTTTGGATCCTAATCAATTGGTCGAAATTAGAAATTTGATTCAGGAAATTGGGAAACAGAAAACCGTTATGCTTTCTACTCACATCATGCAGGAGGTTGAAGCCTGTTGTGAACGTGCCCTAATTATCAACAAAGGAAATTTGGTTGCCGATAAAAAGATTGAAAATCTAAGTTCCGAATTGTCTTCAAAGATGATTGAAGTTGAATTTTCTAGTGATATTTCGTTGGATATCCTAAGTCAGCACAAGGGAATTAAGGAGGTAATTTCTTTGGGAGATAACAAGTTTCGCATTTCAAGTTCTGATGATATCCGTAAAGACATTTTTCAAATGGCCGTAAATAACAATTGGGAACTACTTGAAATGAAGAGCAAAACTCAAAGACTGGAAGACTTGTTTCATCAGTTAACAGTTAACGATGATCAGTAATCAGTTATTTGTTTGAGATTCCGACTGAGGTTCGGATTCTCTCTAATTAAAATCTTGGCAAATTAAGACTTATAACTCTTTATTGGCGCGGAACTCCCTGTTTTACAGCATTAGCATTTGTTAAAAAGCATTAAAAACTCTTGGTATAATATTGTTTCTTTGCGAAATAATGTTTTCCTTTGCCGAGAATTAAGTGGAAAGATTTGGCTGCTTGCAACCACAGAAAAAAATGCTAAATGGTGTTATTATCCTTTTTCTGCGTTAATACAACAACCAATTGCTTTCCCGTAAGTTTTATTTATACAGTACTTGAGGTCTGGGGGACTTATTTGATTAAGTAGACTTTTCTGTGCTCAAAACTTTAAAAATTATGGGATATTTATTTACATCAGAATCTGTTTCTGAAGGACATCCAGACAAAGTATCTGATCAGATTTCAGATGCCATTTTGGATAAACTACTGGCTTTTGATCCTAATTCTAAAGTTGCAGTTGAAACTTTGGTTACTACTGGTCAGGTAGTAATTGCCGGTGAGGTAAAAACAAAAACTTATATTGATATTCAGGAAACTGCTCGTAAGGTGATTAACCGTATTGGTTACACAAAAAGCGAATACATGTTCGATGGATCATCTTGTGGTGTTTTAAATGCGCTTCACGAACAATCAGATGATATCAATCGTGGTGTAGATCGTGAAGATCCAATGACTCAAGGCGCTGGTGACCAGGGAATGATGTTCGGTTATGCTTCTAAAGAAACTGATGACTACATGCCATTGTCACTTGAATTGTCGCATCGTTTGTTGATTGAGTTGGCTGCCATTCGCCGTGAAGGAAGAGAGATGACTTATCTTCGTCCTGATTCAAAATCGCAGGTTACCATTCAGTATAACGATCAGGATGCTCCTGAAAGAGTTCATACGATTGTGGTTTCTACTCAGCACGATGACTTTGGTCCAAACGATGAGTTGATGTTACAAAAAATCAAGAAAGATGTTCGTAACATTCTTATTCCTCGTGTAATTAAGCAATTGCCAGAAAGAGTACAAGCTCTATTCGACGATGAGTTTATTTTGCACGTAAACCCAACCGGTAAGTTTGTGATTGGTGGCCCTCATGGTGATACTGGATTAACAGGTCGTAAGATTATTGTTGATACTTATGGAGGTAAAGGTGCTCATGGTGGTGGTGCTTTCTCAGGAAAAGATCCTTCGAAAGTGGACCGTTCTGCAGCTTATGCTTCGCGTCATATTGCTAAGAATATGGTTGCAGCTGGTGTTACCGATGAAATTTTGGTACAACTTTCATATGCAATTGGAGTTGCTGAACCTGTAGGAATTTACGTTGACACTTACGGCAAGTCGAATGTAGAATTAAGCGATGGTGAAATTGCAGAGAAGGTAAAAGAACTTTTTGATCTTCGCCCAGCAGCAATTGAGCAGCGTTTGAAATTGCGTAATCCAATTTACGAAGAGTCTGCAGCATATGGTCACATGGGACGTACGCCAAAAACCATTACCAAGAAATTCGAATCTCCATATTTCGGAAATATCGAAAAAGAAGTTGAATTGTTTACTTGGGAAAAACTTGACTATGTTGAGAAAGTAAAAGAAGCTTTCAACTTATAAGATAATCACAAAATATATTGAGAAGCCATTCCTTTTTTGGAGTGGCTTTTTTTTATGCTTTAAACTGATTAGAAAAAAAATGAGAAAATTTTTTCGACAAGTGTAACATTTGAAAAAGATGTGCATCAAAAGGGCAAACAAACAAATTAAAATTTTAGAATCATGAAATCATTAATTGTATCATTAGCCTTAGTATTTATTGTCAATTTTTCTCTTTTAGCTCAAATTAGTTCAATTCAAGTTGAAGTTGTTGGACAAGGAGATCCAGTTTTATTGCTACCAGGTTTTACTTGTCCGGGAGAAGTTTGGGCTGAAACCGTTGAGAAAATTTCTCGGAATCACGAATGTCACCTTGTTAGCTATGCCGGATTTGGTGATGTGCCTGCAATTGACAGCATGTGGTTAACTACCGTTAAAAAGGATATCGATCAGTACATTCGGAAAAATGGGTTTTCAAGAATCTCAATTGTTGGTCATAGTATGGGAGGTACTTTGGCTTTGTGGTTGGCCTCGGAAAAGCAATTTGATATTAAAAAATTATTAATCGTTGATGCATTGCCATGCATGGGAGCGATGATGATACCAAATTATTCAAGCGATAAAATAAGCTACAATACCGAATATAATAACAACTTGCTTAAAATGAATGATGAAGACTTCAGAGGAATGGCAATGAATTTTGCAGTGTTTATGAGCAAATCGACCTCGAGACATCAACAAATTGTGGATTGGATGACTAAAGCAGATCGCAAAACTTATGTATATGGTTTTACCGATTTATTAAAATTGGATTTGAGAGAAGATATTAAGAATATTGAATCGCAAGTCGTTATATTAGCTGCAGCTAACCCAAGCAAAAGTATGGTTGAAGGTGTTTACAACAACCAGTTTGCTGCACTTAAAAGCAAAGAGATTGTTTACATAGAAAATTCAGCACACTTCATCATGTTCGATCAGTTCGAAACCTATATGAATGAATTGAAACAACTTTTAAACTAATGAACCAATCATTTAATACGCTTTACAAAGAAAACTACACTAAAGTTTATCGTTTGTGTATGACCTATGTGTCAGGAAATGAAGCTTTGGCTGATGATTTATCACAGGAGGTGTTTGTAAAAATTTGGCAAAATCTGGATCAATTCAAAAATGAGTCGCAAGTAAGTACATGGATATACCGAATAACAGTGAATACCTGTTTAATGCATCTGCGCAAGATTAAGAAAACGCAGGAAAAAATTACCGATCAAGTACCTGAAAGTTTATACGAAGATCAGGAAGATGATAGGGATGAAAGATTAAAAATGCTGCGTGCTTGCATAAAGAAATTAAACGAAATGGGTAAGATATTAATTTCACTAGTCTTGGAAGAGGTCCCACAAAAGGAAATTGCCGAAGCAGTTGGTTTATCAAACGAGAATGTAAGAGTTCAAATTCACCGTAACAAAGGAAAACTCTTCAAATGTATGACTAGTAAAAAAAAACAAAACGCTTAACGCCTTGAACAATGAATAATTTCAAAGATATAAAATCAATATACGATAACCAGAAGTCCCCAGAGCCAACAAAAGTGCCAAAGGAGCTTAAAAAACGAATCAAAAAAGCCGATCATTTGGTCAACAATAGTCACATTAAAAATATAATCATTCTATCAATTACAGCATTGGCTATTATAGGAATTGATCTATTTTACTTTACATCAACAAGTGTATTATTCGAAGTTGGAATTATTACCATGATTATGGCTTTGGTCATTAGAATTACAATTGAGCTGTTTAGTTATCGAAGAAAAAAGAGCTTGAATATACTTTGTCAATCCGATCAATTCATTTCCGATTTGAAAGCTTTTTATCAATGGCGCAAGAAGATTCATAAATACCCAACTTATCTGACCTTTTCGCTTTATGTAATTGGTGTAGGATTACTATTTATAGAGTTTTACAAGTATTTGTCTGCCTTCTGGTTTAAATTTTTCCTTGTTGAGTTTGTAGTAATCATTGTGGTGTTGATATTTTTCATCAGGAAGAAAATCAAAAAAGAAATCAATACATTAAATGAAATGATAGAATTGTATGAAATTTAATAATCAGATATTCTAAAGGTGAGCCATTCCTATTAGGGATGGCTTTTTTTATTATAAATGGATTATGCTATTTAAAATATGTGTGATAACAAAAGATAAATAGAATCGAACCAATGAAATGTAGAATATATCAAGGTATAGATAAAATTAAATTATAATAAGTAGATAAAATTTTATAAATTGTTCGTTATTATATCTAAAAGGATAAAATCATGAAGGTTTCTACGAAAGAATCTCCCTCTTTACATGTTAATGAATTAATTATTGAAGAGATGAATCGGCAAGGAGTAACAGCTCTCGAGTTATCCAGAAAATTAGGAATTAATGTAAATACAGTTTATCAAATACTAAAGCGAAATAGTATTAAAACCGATAGACTATGGGAGATTTGTGAAATATTACAAATTAATTTCTTCAGAATACTTGCTGACAAGATTGAAATTGCTAATCCCGTTGATGACCGTTTGGCAAAGTTAGAATCAGAAAATAACACCTTGAAAGAAGTAATTAGAATGTTGGGGGGAAAGTGATTTCCACGCAAAGAACGCAAAGAATTAATACGGTAAGAACGCAAAGATTAATTACAGATTATTTACGACACGATGAATACTGTTTTTTAGAGTTTTACTATTAAAGTTTATTAGTAAACCAAGTCGTTTATCAGACAATTGGAGATAAGTTAGCAGTTGAGCAAAATGTACAGGAAGCAAATTTTCAACTGCTTTAATTTCTACAATTACTTTTTCTTCAACTAATAAATCTAACCTATACCCAATATCTTGCTTAACCTCTTTATAGATGAAAGGCATTGGAACTTGTGTTTTTACTTTTAACCCAATTTCATTTAAGTCAAAAGCAAGGGCATGTTCATAAGCTGATTCCAATAGTCCAGGTCCAACCGTTTTGTGTAATTCTATTGCTCGTCCAATTATTTGATATGAAATTTCGTTTTCAGTTATGACGTAAATATTGTCTCTTTGCGTTCTTACCGTATTAATTCTTTGCGTTCTTTGCGGGGATTGGATAATGCTGCACCGTATCCTTTATACTTTTTTCAATATCAATAAACTCAAAGTTTAAGGCATCTTTAATTTTTTGATTCGAATACTTCCTGATGTTGTGCGAAGCGCGAGCAGTTTCTTTTGTGAAACTTGGCTGTTTGAACAAAAATATCTTCTGCAGAGAAGCCAATCGCCATCCAATTTCAGTCATTTTTGGAGAAGCATATTTTGTAGGTCCTTCCAATCCAATATGTTTTGCGATGGTCTTAAATATAAATTCATAAGTACAGTCGTCGCCGTTTAAAATAAAGCGCTCGTTTACAATGTCACTTTCCATCAATTGAATCATGCTTTACTTACATCTCTAACGTCAACATAGCCAGTAATTCCCCTTGTAAAATATTTTAACCCTTTGGCAACAGTACTAAATAATAGCGAGCTGCCTTTATCCCATTGGCCCGGACCCAAAATAATGGATGGATTTACAATTACAGCATTCAAGCCTTCCTCAATTCCGCGCCATACTTCCAATTCCGATTGAAATTTACTAAGCGAATAACCCGAGCGTTTATCTTCCGGACTCCAGGGAGTGGTTTCGTTTACAGTGTCTTCACCTTCTTCGGGAGTTCCCAGTGCAGCAATGGAACTTACCATACAAAACTTGCGGATATTGTTGTCGATACAAGCATTTACCAGGTTTCGGGTTCCTTCTACATTAATATCTAGAAGGTTCTTTTTGTCTTCTTTCTTGAAGGAAACCAAAGCTGCACAGTGGTAAACATCTTTTACACCTTCCAAGGCCTCTTCCAAAGAATCGGGATCCAACATATCTCCATCAAACCATTCAATCGATTCGAAAAGTTGATCGGCATCTTTTGAGTAAAAGGAAAAGGTTTTTCGAACCAAATCGATATTGCTGCTCGATCTTTTTAAAGCACGAACTTTATTGCCATTTTTTAGTAAATCAAACAGTAGATGCGAACCAACAAGACCGGTTCCTCCAGTAACTAAAATCATTTGATGGAGATTTTTAATATTTTAAAAAAGGGGTGAAAATTATTTCACCCAGTTCATTTTAATTGTCTGCTTTAAGTGATCATGCACACTCAAAGGTACAGGACTTGTTCCTGCAACCGATTCAATAATTTTTTTCTCTTCGTCAGTATATTCTTTATCAGGGAAATTGAATTCAACAATTACCTCTGAAACTCTGCGAGGGTCGCTAGCCATGATTTTTGTAATGTCCAGTTCAGTACCTACAATATCGATATTATTATCGCGAGCAACGATTCCCATAATGGTCATGATGCAAGAACCCAAAGAGGTAGCTAACAAATCGGTTGGAGAGAAAGCTTCTCCTTTACCTCTGTTATCGGTTGGCGCATCAGTAAAAATTTTGTTTCCTGATTGTAAGTGAACGCATTCTGTTCGTAAATCACCCAAATATTTGGATTTTATAGTTGTCATGATATTTTGAATTAAAATTTAAAGCTAAATATATCTATTAATTCCGAATTATATATACCCAATTTGGCAGGCCTTATTTGTGGCTTTTTTTTCAAATTAAACCCACCCTCTTTTCATTTAGAATTGTATAAGCTCATATAAATTTAATTTTTTATAAAAATGAAAAAGCCATACGAATACTTACTTTTTACAGGGGTGAATTTAATTGTAATTTTCATCACCATTTCAATACTAAACTACATTATTAAAGACAAGTTTGATAGCTGGGATAATGCAATCTCTAGTATTGTAATTACCGCTGCATTGTTTCTAATGCATATTTTAGGATTGGATAAAGTAAAAAAGAAGAAAGGATAATGAAGAAATTCTCGTATGAATATTAATTTACTTGTATACCTCCATACTATGATTATTTGGAGGTATTTTTAGGAATATACTTTTAAATTTAAAATATTCGTTATGCTTTTATTTCAGATTATAAGTATTCACACTTTCAATTCGTATCCTAAGGTTTGATATGCTGATTAAAAAATGGTTAGCTGCCTGAATATGCAGAAGATATGGTCTGAGGCTCCTGTATTTTTTCTATATTTGTAAACTTTTTATTCTAAATGTCATTCTTAGGCATTAAATAAGAATGAAAAATATTTGTTAATCAGTGTTGCTTGACCACAAATCACAAGGAATACGGATGTTAATCAGAATTTGAGAATTCAAGATAAAATTAATATAAATGAGCACTAAATTTCCAGAGTACAAAAACTTTGATCTTTCTCAGATCAATAAGGATATCTTAAAAGATTGGGAAGAAAACAAGACTTTTGAAAAGAGTTTGGAAACCCGCGAGGGCCATCCATCTTTTGTTTTCTATGAAGGACCTCCTTCGGCTAACGGAATGCCAGGTATTCACCACGTAATGGCTCGTGCGCTTAAGGATATTGTGTGTAGATACAAGACACTTAAGGGATTTCAGGTGAATCGTAAAGCAGGATGGGACACTCATGGTCTTCCTGTTGAACTTGGCGTAGAGAAAGAACTGGGAATTACTAAAGAAGATATTGGTACTAAGATTTCTGTTGATGAGTACAACGAAGCTTGTAGAACCAATGTAATGAAATACACCCGCGAGTGGGAGGATTTGACTTCGAAAATGGGATACTGGGTGAATATGGAAGATCCATATATCACTTACGATAACCGTTACATCGAAACACTTTGGTGGTTGTTAAAGCAATTGTTCGAGAAAGATTTACTTTACAAAGGATACACAATCCAGCCATTCTCGCCAGCTGCAGGTACAGGTTTGTCTACTCACGAGCTGAACCAGCCAGGGTGTTACAAGGATGTGAAAGATACCACTGCAGTGGGGATGTTTAAAGTAGCTCGCGACGAGAAGAGTGAGTTCTTATATGAAGGTATTGATTGCGATGCTTACTTTATTGCATGGACAACTACTCCTTGGACACTTCCATCGAATACTGCTTTGGCTGTTGGTCCTAAGGTTGATTACGTTCGTGTTCGCACTTTCAATCCATATACAGGAATTCCTTGTGTAGTAATTCTTGCAAAAGATTTGTTCTACAATTTCTTCGATAAAAAATATGAAGGTCTTGAGTTGGGCGAATACCAAGCGGGAGACAAGCGTTTGACTTATAAAACTCTTTCGGAGCACAAAGGAACCGATTTGGAAGGAATCCGTTATGAGCAATTGATGCCATTGGTGAAGCCAGAAGGTGATGCTTTCCGCGTAATTCTTGGTGATTTCGTAACCACCGAAGATGGTACCGGTATTGTACACATTGCTCCTACTTTTGGTGCGGATGATGATAGAGTAGCGAAAGCAGCTGATATTTCTCCACTAATTCTTCGCGATAAGGAAGGTAAGATGCAGCCAATGGTTGATCGTACTGGTAAATTCTTCTTAATTGAAGATTTGGATCCTGAGTTTGTAAAGAACTATGTGAATGTTGAAGCTTATGGTGAGTATGCAGGTCGCTTTGTAAAGAACGCTTACGATCCAAACTTAACTGAGAAAGATGCTACTTTAGATGTTGATATCTCTGTTGCTTTGAAGAAGGACAGCCTTGCATTTAAAGTAGAGAAACACGTTCATAACTATCCACACTGTTGGAGAACTGATAAGCCTGTATTGTATTATCCATTGGATTCTTGGTTTATCAAGACTACGAATGTTCGCGATCGTATGATCGAACTAAATAAAACCATTAACTGGAAACCTCAATCAACTGGTGAAGGTCGTTTCGGAAAATGGTTGGAAAATCTACAGGACTGGAACCTTTCTCGTTCTCGTTACTGGGGAACTCCACTTCCTATTTGGGTGAGCGAAGATCGTACAGAAATGAAATGTATTGGTTCAGTTGCTGAGTTAAAGGCAGAGATTGAAAAATCAATCGAAGCTGGTTTCATGACTGAAAACATTCTTGCTGATTACGTTGAAGGAGATAACAGCAAAGCGAATTACGAAAAATTCGACTTGCACCGTCCATATGTTGATGGCGTTTATTTGGTTTCAGATTCAGGCAAGAAATTGGTTCGTGAATTAGACTTGATCGACGTTTGGTTCGATTCAGGAGCGATGCCATATGCACAGCAGCACTATCCATTCGAAAACAAAGAGGAATTCGACAAGTTGTTCCCGGCACAGTTTATTGCGGAAGGTGTTGACCAGACTCGTGGATGGTTCTTTACCCTGCATGCAATTGCGACGATGTGTTTCGATGGTGTTGCTTTCGAAAATATCATCTCTAATGGTTTGGTATTGGATGCAAAAGGTAACAAGATGTCTAAGCGTCTTGGAAACGCTGTTGATCCATTCGAAACCATCGAGAAATATGGTTCAGACCCATTGCGTTGGTACATGATAACAAATGCTCAACCATGGGATAACCTAAAATTTGATTTAGGCGGTGTTGAAGAAGTTCGTCGTAAATTCTTCGGTACACTATATAATACATACTCATTCTTCCAGCTTTACGCTAATATTGATGGATTTAATTATTCAGATGCTGATATCAAGATGGAAGAGCGTCCTGAGATAGACCGTTGGATTCTTTCTCTTTTGAATTCTTTGATTAAGGAAGTTGAAGAGTGTTACGAATCTTACGAGCCAACTCGTGCTGGTAGAGCAATTCAGAATTTCGTAAATGAAAACCTTTCTAACTGGTACGTGCGTTTGTGTCGTAAGAGATATTGGGGTGGAGAGTACGACGCTGATAAGATTTCAGCTTACCAGACACTTTACAAGTGTTTGGAAACCATTTCAATTCTTGCATCACCAATTGCTCCATTTTATATGGATCAATTGTTCAAAGATTTGAATTCTGTAACTGGTCGTTACACAGTAGAATCTGTTCACTTGGTTGATTTCCCTAAATATAATGAGGAAGAAATCGATAAGGACCTTGAGGAAAGAATGGATATGGCACAGAAGATTTCTTCTATGTCGTTAGGATTGCGTCGTAAGGTGAAAATCCGTGTTCGTCAGCCACTTCAAAAGATCATGATTCCGATTTTGGATGAAACGATGGTTCCTCAATTAGAGGCTGTTAAGAATATCATTCTTTCAGAAATTAATGTGAAAGAAATGGAATTCATTACGGATACTTCAGGTGTATTGGTGAAGAAAATCAAGCCAAACTTTAAGACTTTAGGTCCTAAGCATGGTAAAATCATGAAGCAAATTGCTGCTGCTATTGGTCAAATGACTCAAGAGGATATCGTGGCATTTGAGAAGGCTGGGGAATATGCAATTACTGTAAATGATGAGAATGTAGATCTTACTCTAGAGGATGTTGAAATCATTTCGGAAGATATTCCAGGATGGTTGGTTGCCAATGAAGGGAAACTTACTGTGGCAATGGACGTAAACATTACCGATGAGTTGAGACAAGAAGGTATAGCACGTGAATTTATCAACAGAATTCAAAACCTTAGAAAGGATAGCGATTTTGATGTTACCGATAAGATCAAGCTTGAAATTATGATGCATGATTCTATCAACAATGCGGTACTCGCTCATAAAGAATACATTGGGAGCCAAACTTTGGCTGTGAGTGTTGAATTGGTAGAAAAATTAGCTGAAAACGAAGCGAAGGCGGTAGAGATAGAACAAGGTGTAGAAAGCTTCATTAAGATTGAAAAAGTTAGTGAATAATCGATTTTTTGTTATCTTTAGAAAACGAATAAAACTATAGAAACAATGACAGAAAAGAAGCGATATACAGACGAGGAGTTACAAGAGTTTAAAAAATTAATAATCTCTAAACTTGAGAAGGCCAAGAAGGATTACGAAACATTGAAAGCTGTTATTTCTAACAGCTCAGGTAATGATATTGAAGATACATCTCCAACTTTTAAAGTATTGGAAGAAGGTGCATCAGTTCTTTCTAAAGAGGAAGCTGGCCGATTGGCACAGCGCCAGGCAAAGTTTATTTCTCATCTTGAAGGAGCTTTAATTCGAATCGAGAATAAAACTTATGGTATTTGTCGTGAAACTGGTAAGCTAATTGCTCCAGAAAGATTACGAGCAGTGCCTCACGCTACTTTAAGTATCGAAGCTAAAAACAAGCAGTAAAGTATTCAACTGAATATAGAAAATGATTGGAAGAGTATATTCTTCCAATCATTTTTGTTTAGAAGTTAAGGTTTTCTTTTCTTTAAAGCCTGAAAAACACGAACAAAACATTTAAAGTTAAGATATGTCGCTATTTAAAAAATCGGTAGCATTTATTGTAGTACTTCTGATTTTAGATCAGGTGCTAAAAATTTGGATTAAAACCAACATGATGTTGGGAGAATCTTACCATATTTTTGGTGATTGGTTTCAAATCTATTTCATCGAGAACAATGGAATGGCATTTGGAATGGAGTTAGAAGGCGAATGGGGAAAAATGCTCTTAAGTTTGTTTCGCATTATAGCTGTTTTCGGAATTGGCTGGTACTTGCTGGATATTTGTAAGAAGAAAGCTCCCACTGGATTGATTATTGCTATTTCGCTGATTTTTGCTGGTGCTATGGGTAACATTATCGATAGTGCTTTCTATGGCATGGTATTTAATGATAGCTATTACCAGGTTGCTCAATTTATGCCTGAAGGAGGTGGATATTCAAGTTTTTTGCATGGAAAAGTTGTTGATATGCTATATTTCCCATTGATAGAAGGAAATTTCCCGGATTGGTTTCCAATTTGGAAAGGCGAACACTTTATTTTCTTCCGTCCGGTATTTAATGTAGCCGATTCATACATCACCATTGGTGTTGCATTTATTTTGTTGTTTCAAAGAAACTATTTCGTAAAAGACGAAAAGAACTAACGAAACTATATTGCAAATAAAAAAAGCCCTTTAAAGGGCTTTTTTTATGACTTGGCTTGTGCAGCTTTTCTTCTACGTTGTGCTCTAAAATAATTAATCTGACTTTGTAAGCTCCATATACCTCCAAGGATAACTACAAGGAAAATCCATTGCTTACGTCCCCAGCCTGCATCTCCAAAAATTCCTTTTGAGAGCATTACAATTGCTGTAATTACCAATAAACTGGTTAAAAGAGCTGCAACATGACCAATGGCTGCATTTTCCTTTCTGATTCCGGGTGTACAAAAAAATAAGATTACTCCAAAGAATAGTGGAATAAGTGCTGTAAATTGCCAATCTCCTATTTCGTAGTACCTTGCAATAAAACCAAATGCTCCTGCCAAAATCAATACCAACGAGTATACTTTGTTAATTTGATATGCTTCTTTCATATTTGTTATTTTTATTTAGAAAAAATCTAAATACTAAAATACAAAAACTCAGGAACATTCAAAATGAACTTGACAAATGTTTGCCGATTAGCATTTAATTCTTGTCGCTATATCAATAAGTTCACATCATTTATTACTGATCTTTGAACATCTATTGGCCTAAACCTAAATCATTTCGAAATTCATAAGGTATAAAATAAGAAAGGCCGCCCTACTGGACAGCCTTTCTTGGACAACCTTAAAACTCAACCATGAATTGATTATCGTACCGCAACTACTAAATACTTTGAAGACTTCCAGAACTCAGCTGGATCAAGAATAGTAATTCCTTCAACCGAATCAGTTCCCTCAACCTTATAAGAACCTGTTGGATGACTTGTTACTAAACTAATCTTCTTTCCTTTTACAGGAATCGTAGTAGTTTGCGTGATATCAATTTTTTTAAATTCACTTTCTTTAAAATCTTCATTAAGAACAGCAGTTGTACCAATTCCGATGAATCCACCATCTTTGGTAATTACATTCTTTTCTTTCAATTCTCTGCTGGTTCCACAAATGTAATAACCGGTATTAAGAGCAGCTGTTTTGTCAGCAATCTCTTTTGTTTTAGTTTCATTTTCTGTATTCAGAGCCATTACCGTACCGTTTAATTCGGTTACTTGTCCGTTTAAGTTTTCAACTTCAATGTTTAGCTGAGAAACCTTTTCGTTTAAAGCGACAATTTCTGTTTCTTTTGTTTCTAATTTCGTTTTTAAACGATCGGTAAGCTTACGTAGCTTTGAATTTTGATACCAACTATTATTTAATTTCTTCTCTAAATCAGAAATTTTTTCTCTGTTTTGCTCTAATAAGTTATTGATTGAAGTAAGATCACTAGCAATCTTTTGCTTCTGCGATTTATTAGGATTCTCAGAGTTTACTGATATAATTGTTTCCTTTTCTTTAATAATTTCAAGATTCTCTTCAATGGTATTTAAAGACTCAATAAAATCGTTAATTGTAGAATCTTTTTGCTTAGCCATTGAAGTTAGCTGTTGATTCTGCTCTCTTAGCTGCTTTAACTCTTTTTGGTTACATGCCACAAAAAATGGTAAAATCAACAATACTAATGCTAGACGTTTCATATAAATAAATTTTAGAGATTAGGTTTCGCAATGTGTGTATTAGTTATATGTGAATATCGTGCCGAAATCAATTTTATTTTAAATTAAATTAACTAATGATGCATAAGTGTCATTAAATCAAGCGTAAAATAATGAGTGTTGTAATTGTGAATTTCATGCCACAATATTGTAAGAAATTAAAAATGTAGAATTATTCTACACTTTGCGTGTAATTATTCCCCATGTGTAGATTCTATTCATACCCACTATAGTACAGAGCGTACAAAGAAAAATCTTATTAACTTTACTAAACTTAGAAAGCAATAATTCAAATGGCAATGAGTTCAGAGAAACGCAGTAACATTAAAATAAAAGTTGTGTTGGGATACATTTTTGTATTTCTGGCTATTGTTGCATCATTGCTTATTGCAAAGCAGGCTTATAATAAATTATTAAATTCTGTAGCGATTCTTTCTAAACCCGATATTGAAATCACAAGAATGAACCGTGTACTCACAAATTTATCGGAAGCGGAGAACAAAATCAGGGTTTATTCCTTAACGAGAGAGGAGAAGTTTTTAACTAATTTTTATGAGAACATTCTGGAAATTCAGAATGATTTAGATTCATTGCGCAGTTATAGTCAGGATAGCAGTCGTGCTATAATTCTAATAGATTCAATGGATTTTCTTTTGGAGGATCGAGCGGATAAATTAGCAAAATTTGTTCGTTTAAAGCAATCTAAAGAAAGAGCAAACCTCTCGAAAAAAGCAATGCAGCAATTAAGTGAAGCTACTGATTCTTCAAAAACAAAGATTAAAACTACCACAACTACCACAACTATACTTGATACGGTAACATCTGCAAAAAAGGTAAAACCCAAGAAGAACAATTTCTTTAATCGAGTATTTGGGAAAAAAGAAAAAGTAGATTCTATCGAAACTGTTATACAAAGAACAGAAGTTCAGGTTGATACTAGCTATTTGCCTCAATCGGATAGTTTGCTACAGAGCCTTCAAAGTCAATTGCAAAGAGCTCAGGAAATTGAACGACTAAATAGAGATATCGTTTATAAGGAAGAATTACGTCTTGTTGAGGAAAATGCAATTATTTGGGAAAAAATAAAATTATTACTCAGACAGTTAGAGGAAGAAAAGTTTGTACAACTTAAATCTGAATCGGATAAAGCAAAGCAAGTTGCCAGTAATACCATATCTATGATATCCATTATCATTATAGTTGGATTTGTGTTGGGAACTTTGTTCATCATTTTTATTCTTACAGATATTTCAAGAAGTAACTATTACCGAAAAGAGTTAATCATTGCGAAAGGTAAAGCAGAGAAATTGGCAAAAATAAAAGAGGATTTTCTGGCTACAATGAGTCATGAAATTAGAACTCCTTTGAATGCTATTATTGGTTTTACCAATCAGTTGGATAAGACCAGCCTGGAGAAGAAACAAAAGAATTTTGTGAGTGTTTTGAAGAGTTCATCGAAGCATCTGTTGGGTTTGGTTAATGAAATTTTGGATCTCTCGAAGATTGAAGCAGGCAAATTGCATGTTGAGAATATCAATTTTAATCCACAGGCATTGGTTTATGAAGTATATGACCTATTGAAAGTAAATGCCAGCACCAAGAATCTTAATTTTGAAATAGAATATACTGGTAAAAATGATATTCGATTGCTTAGTGATCCTTTCCGTATTAAACAGATTCTTTTAAACCTTGGATCAAATGCAATTAAATTTACAGATACAGGAAAAGTAACCATCAGAGCTTCTGTAATCCAAGAAGGAAACACACATGTGTTTGAAGTTGATGTTGAGGATACTGGAATTGGAATTGCTGAAGACAAACAGGAAAGTATTTTTGAAGATTTTAGTCAGGCTGATTCTTTTTCTGCAAGAAAATATGGTGGTACGGGCTTGGGTTTGGCTATAAGCAGGCGATTGGCTGTTTTATTGGGAGGTGATTTATTTGTTGAAAGTGAACTTGAGAAAGGATCAACCTTTACCTTAAGATTGCCATTAAAAGAGGCTACAAAATCAGTCGAAGAAACTATTACTCAGCAGAAAATATCGATTTCGGAAGAGCTTAAGGACAAACATTTCTTGATTGCTGATGATGATGATTACAGCTTGTTGTTGTTGCAAACCATTTTTAACACATGGAATTTAAAAGCAGAATTTGTTGATAATGGAGAGAAAGCCTGGAATTTGATTCAAAAGAATCATTTCGATATGATTCTTACTGACATACATATGCCCAAAATGGGGGGAATAGAGCTTTGTCGTAAGGTGCGAGGATTGAATAGTAACTATAAGGATATTCCAATTGTGGCACTTACTGCAAATGTATTGGAGTCTGATCTAAAACAGTACATTTCATCAGGAATGACGGAATGTTTGGTAAAACCTTTTGATGAAGAGCTTTTGCGTTCAATGATAAGCGAACTCTTATTGGGAGAGTATGAAGCCCAGCCAAAGATTAATGAAATTGATATCTCTGCGATAGAAGATGAACCTTTGTTCGACCTTTCTCAAATTAAGCAGTTTACTTCAGATGATCCAGAATTAATTAAGCAGATTTTAAATCAATTTATAAATTCAGCCAAGGAAAACTTAAAAGCCCTTCGTGAAGCATCAGATAGGAAAAATTACCTGGAAATTGGATCCATTGCGCATAAAATGTTGAGCTCGTTTAATCAGTTAAAAGTAGTGAGCGTTGCACCTTTGCTTAAGGAATTGGAAGATTTATTGCATAAAAAATCCGAAGTTGTTGAATCTCCGGATTATATCAATGAGTTGGTTGATGAGGTAGAGCAAAACTCTCAAATTGTAATTTCATCAATCACAGATGAAATGGTGGTATGATTTACACCTCAATCCCGTACTGTTTAATCTTATTATAAAGTGTTTTTCTGTCTATATTTAGTAGTCGAGCAGCTTTTGATTTGTTGAAATTTACCTTGCGCAAAGTTGAGATGATCAATTCTTTTTCGTTTGCTGCCTGAATCAATTTCAAGTTCGATCCTTCGATAACAACATCATTTTTGGGTTGATCGTTCAGAATTTCGCTAGGCAAGCTGATGATTTCAACCTGATCTCCCTGGCTTAATAATACCGAACGACGCACTACATTACGAAGTTCGCGAAGGTTACCTGGCCACGAATAGGTTCTGAATTTGTCCAAAACTTCATCAGAGAACTTTTCAATCTCCTTGTTAAGCTCACTATTCGATAAGTCCAAAAAGTAGTTGGCAAACAATACAATGTCTTCATCGCGATTTCTTAGTGCAGGAACTGTAATTTTAAACTCGTTTAATCTGTGATACAAATCTTCTCTAAAATCGCCTTTGTTTACCGATAAAGCCAAGTCTTCATTGGTGGCAACAACAATTCTAACATCCACGTCGATGTCTTTGTTGCTACCTATTCTGCGAACTTTTCTTTCCTGTAAAGCTCGGAGTAATTTTACCTGAATTTCGTAGGAAAGATTTCCAATTTCGTCCAGGAAAAGCGTACCACCTTTGGCAGCTTCAAACTGGCCTTCCTTATCGGTAATTGCTCCTGTGAATGATCCTTTTACATGACCAAACAGTTCACTTCCTGCCAAATCGGTTGATAATGCACCACAATCAACAGCTACAAATGTTTTTCCTTTTCGGTTACTTTCAGCATGAATTCTTCTGGCTGCAATCTCTTTCCCAGTTCCACTTTCCCCTTCTATAATTACCGACATATCGGTAGGAGCTACCAAGCGAATGTACTGGTCGATTTGAAGAGAACTTGAACTTTCGCCACGAACGAAATCAATCGCAGGTTTCTTCTTTTTTTCCTTCTTTTGAGGAGCTTCTTGCTTTTCCTGGGCTTTTTCCAGAGCTGAGTTGATCAGCAATAAAATCTCATCAGGATTTAAAGGCTTGGTAACATATTCGAAAGCCCCCATTTTTATGGCACTTACCGCAGTGCGAATATCTGCATACGAAGTCATAATAATTACAGGAACCGATGGATGCATGGCTTTGATTTTCTGCAAAAGTTCCAAACCGTCAAAATCAGGCAATCGAAAATCGCTTAAAACCAGATCAAAAGTTTCGTTTTCTAGTTTTTTAATGGCTTCGCCTGCCGAAAAAACAGTATCGGCATCAAATCCTTTACGTTTAAGCAATCCCTGAAGCATCAGGCATATGGTAGCATCATCGTCTATAATTAGTATTCTCTTCATGCGGAATTATAGTGTTTTGTTTATTAGATCTTAATCTGTTTGGCTTTTATGGTAGCATCTGGATTAAGGCCTACAACCAAAATTACACAAAAAGCTCGGATCAATGAAATCCCGAGCTTTCTTTTATGATTTATTAAGCTATTATTTGTCTCTTAAAATTCTGCCTTGTCTGCCAACACAAAATCCAGTTGTTTTGCTACCAGATTGGCCTTGGCAACGCGTATGTTAATCTTATCTCCCAATTGGTATATTTTACGGTGATGACGACCAACAATGCAGTAGTTTTCTTCGTCGAATTCATAGAAATCATCCTCCAATTCTCGGATAGAAACCATTCCTTCACACTTGTTTTCGTCGATTTCCACATAGAATCCCCATTCGGTAACACCCGAAATTGTTCCTTCGAATTCTTGTCCCAAGTGATCTTGCATAAATTCAACCTGCTTGTATTTGATGGAAGCTCGTTCTGCATTGGCAGCCCTTTGTTCCATTTCACTACAGTGCTGACAGAATTCTTCGTATTTGTCGGCATTTACAGATTTGCTGCCATTCGCATATTTTTCCAATAGTCGATGTGCCATCATATCTGGATAACGACGAATTGGCGAGGTAAAATGAGAATAATGATCGAAATGCAAGCCGTAGTGACCAATATTCACAGTAGAATATTCTGCTTTTGCCATTGATCGGATAGCTAAAGTTTCAACCAAATTCTGAATGTTTTCACCCTTTACGCTATGCAATAAATTGTTCATCGATGTTGATATCGCTTTTGCATTGGTAGTTTTGATTCCATATCCAAACTTTCGAATGAATTGGTTGAATGAATTCAACTTATCAGGATTTGGTTGGTCGTGAGTTCGGTATACAAAAGTCTTGGCTTTTTTACCTTTTGATACTCTTCCAACCGATTCGGCAACCTTCTTATTTGCCAGCAACATGAACTCTTCAATCAGCTTGTTCGAATCTTTTGATTCTTTAAAGAATACACGTGTAGGTTTTCCTTTTTCATCAATATCGAATTTTACTTCGTATCGATCAAAATCGATGGCTCCTTTTTTGAAACGTTGCTCACGAAGAATTTTAGCCAATCGATCCAAGCAAAGAACTTCTTCCTTAAAATCACCTTCGCCTGTTTCAATGATTTGCTGTGCCTCTTCGTAAGTAAATCTTCTGTCCGAATTGATAATGGTTTTACCAATCCAGGTATCCAAAACCTCTGCATTGTTGTTCATCTCAAAAACAGCCGAGAAGGTTAGTTTCTCTTCATTTGGTCGGAGAGAACAAAGACCATTGGAAAGTCTTTCAGGCAACATGGGTACTACTCTGTCAACCAAATAAACCGAAGTTGCTCTTTCGAATGCTTCCTGCTCAATAATGCTCCCTTTCTTCACATAGTGGGTAACATCAGCAATGTGAACACCCACTTCCCAATTGCCATTCTCCAATTTTCTCAATGATAATGCATCATCAAAGTCTTTGGCATCATGCGGATCAATGGTGAAAGTGATCACCTCTCTGAAATCTCTTCGCAAAGCAATTTCTTCTTCAGTAATCTTATCGGAGATTAGTTCGGCTGCTTCGTTTACTTTCTCAGGAAACTGGTAAGGCAAATCATACTCCGCCAAAATTGCATGCATCTCCGTGTCGTTTTCACCTGGTTTTCCAAGAACACTCACCACCTGTCCAACCGGATTTTTTGATTTCTTCGGCCATTCGGTGATTTGCACAATCGCCTTTTCACCATCTTTTGCACCATTTAGTTTGGTAAGTGGTAAAAAGATATCGTAAGGCATTTGTCTGCTATCGGAAATCAGGAAAGCATAGTTTTTCGAAATTTCGATGATTCCCACAAAGGTGGTCTTCTTTCTCTTTATGATTTCCACCACTTCGCCTTCGGGTTGCTTGCTTTTTCTTCTGGCGAATAGATACACTTTTACCACATCGCCATGAAGTGCACGATTCAAGTTGGACTGCGATACAAATACGTCTTCTTCCAAATCATCAGAAACAATAAATGCAGCACCTCTTGCAGTCATATCAACAGTTCCGGTGATGTGACCAATTTTTGATTTAAGTTTGAACTTGCCAGTTGAAACTTCATGAAGGAAATCCAAATCGGTAAGGTCATACAGAATGCCTACCACCAATTGTTTCACTCCAATTTCTTTAATTTCCAGTTGTCTGGAAACTTGTTTGTAGTTAAATGTTTTCTCAGGATTATTGCTGAAAATCCCTACAATTAGATTTTCTAAGCTTTTACGATTATATCTTTGACCTGATTGTTTTCTTTTTTTTCTAGTCATATTCTTTAAATCTTAGCCTTAAGATTTTGTGAGTTTTTACCCAATCATTAATGTAGTGATAATAATCTTAAAATGGGTATAGAACTCATTATACTTCTATAAACTAATTTTTAATTCGTATTGCCGATAGATAGTTAAAACTCGATTATAAATAAAGAGTAATAAGTGAGTGATTTAACTACTAATCGGTATTACTTCTCTTTTACTTTTTTATTCCCTGCATTTAAATACAAATGCAGAATTGTACTAAAAATTAAATTAGTAGTACGTTTTGTTGAGTTCTGATAAAATTCCGTAGAGAGGTAAATCCGGAATTATCAATCTTGCTGAATTCATTGCCAAACAAGATATTCAAGCGCGGAATTGCTATCACAAAGATAGAAGTACAAATCTATTTCAGCAAAAACTTAGGTAAAATAATTATTAAACTATGCTTAAGCTATCTATCAGGATTCTAAAGATATTGACAAGAATAGGTCATAAGAGCCATAATTTTTTATAATTTTACAGCCCCAAACAAAAATTCGAATTATATTACGGATATGGAAAACAAGTTGTTCATTTATAATACACTAAATCGAAAGAAAGAATTGTTCGAACCACTTAACGCACCATTTGTTGGTTTGTATGTTTGTGGTCCTACAGTTTATGGCGATGCGCATTTAGGTCACGCTCGTCCTGCAATTACTTTCGATTTACTTTTTAGATATCTTACTCATTTAGAGTATAAAGTTCGCTACGTTCGTAACATTACCGATGTTGGTCACCTGGTGAACGATGCCGATGAGGGAGAAGATAAAATTGCTAAGAAAGCTCGTTTGGATCAGCTTGAGCCAATGGAAGTTGTTCAGTTTTTTACAGATCGTTACCACAAGGATATGGACGATTTGAATGTACGCAAGCCAAGTATCGAGCCACGTGCATCGGGTCATATCATTGAGCAAATGGCAGTGATTGACAAATTATTGGAAAATGGTTTTGCTTACGAAAGCGAAGGATCGATTTATTTTGATGTGGAAGCTTACAGCAAAAAACATGAGTACGGCAAATTGTCGGGTCGTAAGATTGATGAATTGATTGCAAACACTCGTGAGCTGGAAGGACAGAGCGAAAAGAAAAATTCTTTCGACTTTGCTCTTTGGAAGAAAGCAGCACCAGAGCACATCATGCGTTGGCCATCGAAATGGAGTGATGGTTTCCCGGGATGGCACCTGGAGTGTTCGGCAATGAGCCAAAAATATTTGGGAGCCGAGTTTGACATTCACGGTGGTGGATTAGATCTTCAATTCCCACATCACGAATGTGAGATTGCGCAATCGACAGGAGCATATGGCAAAGAAGCTGTGAAATATTGGATGCACAACAACATGATTACCATTAATGGTCAGAAAATGGGTAAATCATTGGGCAACTTTATTACACTTTCGCAGATGTTCTCGGGAGAAAACGATGTGTTGGATCAGGCTTACAGCCCAATGACTGTTCGTTTCTTCATGTTACAAGCACATTACCGCAGTCCGCTTGATTTCTCGAACGATGCATTAAAAGCAGCAGAGAAAGGATTCAACCGATTGATGGCAGCGATTGCAACTTTGGATAAAATTCAGGCTTCAGCATCATCGAGCATTAAGGTTGCTGATTTGAAAGCCAAATGTTACCAGGCATTGAATGATGATTTGAACACACCAATATTAATCGCTCACCTGTTTGATGGAGTGAAAATGATTAATTCTTTGGCAGCGGGAAGCGAAAGCATTACTGCTGAAGATTTGGAAAGTCTGAAAACACTATACAACACCTTGGTATTTGACGTTTTAGGTTTGCAGGTAGAAGGATCGGATGAAGGTGGCAACAATGAATTGCTTGATAAAGTAATTGCCTTTTTGCTTGAAACCAGAAACGAAGCCAAAAAGAACAAAGATTGGGCTACTGCCGATAAGATAAGAGATGAATTGACCAATTTAGGCATCGTGGTGAAAGACACCAAAGATGGTTTTGAATGGGAAATCACAAAATAATCATTGAAACTGTCCTGAGTAATCGGGACAGTTTTTTTATTTTTATCAAACCAAACATTAAACCAAGACTACAATGAAATTTCAAATTCTCTTATCTTCTCTATTTTTTATTCTGTCGGGATGTGGTAGCAATGGTGCTACAAAACCTGAAACTGAGAAAAAGGATCTTGCTCCTGCTGTAAAAACCGTGGAGTTTGTAAATAGCATGAGATTAAAAGCACCAAAAAGAGGAGATGTATTTGCTTATGGCGAAGAGATTGAAATTTTGGTTCAGCCAAAGAAAAAAGCAGGTGATATTGATTCCTTGCAATTGTGGGCCGATGGCGAATTGGTGCAAACCATTAGCTCAAAACCTTGGAATTTAAAGTGGAAGCCAGCAAAGGATAAAATGGGCAAACACAACCTGAAGTTGATGGCTTATCATGAGAATGGTACTGTTGGTTTGATAACTACTTACATCAACTTAAAGTCGAATCAGGCACCTGTTGAATATGCTTATGAAATTGTAAATTCATTTCCTCACGACAGACGTGCTTATACGCAAGGTTTGTTTTTTCATGAAGGATTTCTTTACGAAGGAACGGGACAGCATGGAGAATCATCATTAAGAAAAGTACGTCTGGAAAATGGGGAAGCCATTTCCATTAAGAACCTAGAGCAGGAATATTTCGGAGAAGGAATCACCTATAGCAAAAACAGAATCATTCAATTGACTTGGAACTCGAGAAAGGTGTTTGTGGTTGATCCTGAGACTTTTGAGCAAATTGATTTCTTCGAACCGCAAACCACCAACAACGAAGGATGGGGAATTACCACTATGAAGAATGAGCTGGTAGTTTCTGATGGCTCCAATATTCTTACCATTCTTGACGATATCAATTACGGCAAAAAGAGAACCATTGAGGTTTATGACAATTTAGGAGAGGTTAAAAATCTGAATGAATTGGAATACATCAACGGAAAGATTTATGCCAATGTTTGGTTGACCGACAGAATTGTAATCATCAATCCTAAAACGGGTAGAGTTGAAGGTAGTATTCACTTGGGATCTATTCTGAAACAATCGGATAGAATCCACCTGGACAAAAACGACGATGTACTAAACGGCATAGCTGGGATGAGGCTACACAACGAATGTTTGTTACCGGTAAACGCTGGCCGAAGCTATTCGAGATTAAGATTGAGAAGAAGTAACAGTTAGGCTATGAATAGTAGCATCCCGTAGGGGGCTATTGCTTATAGGTTATGCTGTAGGACGGGTTTTTGATACTAATTTGTTTGTAAAAACATATCCAGAAACACAACAAAATTGTAAATCACCTTTGCTTTATATAATTAATAATACCACCTTTCAAAATGATTTCAACTTGTCTTTTACTGATGTTGAATGTTAGCTGAATTTCTATTGCTTTTCCAACTACAATGGCAGTTATTGAATCATTATTTTTGATAGTTTCCCTAATATTTTCTATCCGTAAAACATCCCCTTGTTCCAGTTTGTCCCAATCAACTGGGTTTTTAAACTCAAAAGGAACGATACCAAAATTGATTAGATTCTGCCAGCCAATACGAGCATAGGATTTAGCAATAGTAAACTTTTGTCCTAAATACCTGGGAGCCAAAGCTGCATGTTCTCTGCTTGAACCTTGGGCATAATTTTCACCTGCTATAACACAAAAGCCATCATACTTTTCTTGATTTTCAATGCTACGCTCATAAAAACTTTGATCAATGGCATAATAAGCAAACTTGCTTATCTCCGGAATATTTGAACGCAATGGCAGCACGTCACTCCCTGCTTTTAATATTCCGTCGGTTGAAATATTGTCCCTCATTTTCAGCAAAATAGGAATTTCCATTTCATCAGGAAGCTCTTCAAAATCGGGAAGTGTTTTAATGTTCGGACCCTTAATTAATTCAGTGGATACCCCATTAGGAGCAATAAGTAGATTCTTATTTATCTTAATATAGACTGGTTCTTCCCATTTTGGATATGAAATATTATTGAGTGTTTCGAGTTCTCTCGGATCCGTAATTTCTCCCATTAGTACTGCAGCTGCAGCGGTTTCCGGGCTACATAGATAGACCTGATCTTCGAGTGTGCCTGAACGTCCGGGAAAATTACGAGGCATTGTTCGAAGACTAATCGTATTGGTAGCAGGTGCCTGTCCCATACCAATGCATCCCATACAACCAGATTGATGAAGTCTTGCACCCGCAGCAATTAATGGTCCCAGAGCCTTCATTTCCATTAAATTTTCCAAGACCTGACGAGAAGTTGGGTTGACATCGAATGAAATATGTGGAGACATCACATTTCCTTTTACAATTTGAGATACGATCCAAAAATCACGTAGTCCGGGATTCGCAGAAGAGCCAATAACGACTTGGGCTACTTTTAATCCGCTAACCTCCCTTACTGGGACAACTTTTCCCGGGCTGCTGGGAAGTGCTATTAAAGGTTCTAGCTCAGATAAATTTATTTCCTCGTAATGATCGTAGGATGCTCCTTCATCGGCTTCCAATTTAACCCATTCGTCTTCTCTTCCTTCCTGTCGAAGGAATTTACGGGTGATTTCATCGGAAGGAAATACAGAAGAAGTGGCACCTAACTCTGTGCCCATATTAGTGATAACATGACGATCCCAAGCGCTCAAGTATTTCAAGCCCTCCCCAAAATATTCTAAGATATACCCACGCCCTCCGGTCACATCATACCTTCGAAGCATTTCTAAAACAATATCTTTAGCACTTATCCAGTCAGGTAGCTTTCCAGTGAGCTTGATACCCATAATTTTTGGCATCTTAATATAATAAGGCTCACCTGCAGAAGCCAGAGCTACATCCAAGCCACCTGTACCTATAGCAAGCATTCCAATGCCACCTCCTGCAGGAGTATGACTATCTGAACCCAATAGGGTTTTTCCTGGTTTGCCAAACCGTTCCATGTGTACAACATGACTAATTCCATTTCCAGACTTACTAAACCAGAATCCAAAGCGTTCAGCGGCTGACTGTAGAAAAATATGATCATCCATGTTCTTATAATCCGTTTGAAGTAGATTGTGATCCACATACTGAACTGCGATCTCTGTTTTGATCTTATTTAAATTAAACGCTTCCAATTCCAGCATTACTAAGGTACCTGTAGCATCTTGTAATAATACCTGGTCAATTTTTAATGCAATTTCATTCCCGGGATTCATCTTACCCGAAACAAGATGAGCACTAATCAATTTTTGACTAAGGTTTTGAGTTTTCATATTTAAAAGTTTAATTTTTTACCTGTCCTACAACGGTGAGTATAAGAATTGTAGCCGACTGCGTGGCACTTTCCTGTCAAGTTACAAAAAAGCTGAATCGGGCTACAACCCTTGAATTTACTACTGTACCAGCTATTATTTTTACACATTATTGTAGCCAGTGGTTCTTAATTCCCTACTTTTTTAAACTTTCTGACAAGTCTTTGAGGTCATTTTTTAAAGATTACATACCAACATTTAAAGTTATCTTTGCATGTTTAATAATGATCTTTTTGTAACAAAAAGGTCAAGACCAAAATAAACCAAAAAATTGACTTTAATTCATTAAAAAATTCTATACACCTCTATTTAACAACTTAATATTAAAGCTTTGAAGGACTCTCCCTCCAAGGATTCAATTTAATTTAAACAGAGATGCGATTTTCGAAAATCCATCTTTAAATGAATCTGTTGCAGAAGAAAAAGCACTTTTAACTTCATCCCATTTTTCTTCCGATGCATTGATAAGCTCATCATACTTCGACTGCATGTGATCTTTCTGTGATTTCAATCTCGAAAGCTTTTCTTCAAACTCAGCTTTAGCGTCGGCCTTAACTTTATCTTTTTTAGTTTCCAGTTCGTCAATCTTAGCAAACAGGTCATTTAGACTTTTTTTTGCCTCTTTCTTGAAATTTTCCTTGTCCATTTTCAGCTTTTTAGTTAATTAAATACTTAATTATTGAATCTATTTATCCTTAATATTCTATCGATGGTTCCTGGTAATCGCCCACAATTTAATTTTTAAAATGCTATACATTTAAGATAAAAAAAAACAATTGGTTCAATCAGACAAGATCATCTATTTTGTCAGATTTGTGTCCTATTTATTCCACATCATCTTTTTTCTTCTTTCTTTCTACTAATAATAGCAACAGACTTCCAGTTATTACTCCAACGACAAAAGTTAATATAATTGTTAAAGAAAAAGGGGTAGTGATACTCCAACTAATAAAATTAACATCTACCTCTACAAGGTTTTGGAATGCAAATATTAAGACTGTTATTAATAGCAGAAGCAAAGCTAAAATTTTGATAATTTTCATATCTCTTCAAGATTTAATTAGGCCTACTCTTAAGGATTTTCGGCTTACTCCTAGTATTTTGATTTATCGCACTCGTTGCTTATCATTGGCTACAACGGTATGGCGGTATGTCTCGTCACCTTTTTATGAGATATGACCGTATGTATAAAGTGCAATGCACTTTATATCTCTTTATCTGTGGCTTTTTGTAAGTTATTTAAAATCTTTTGTTTGTGTGCTAAAATTGAAGAAAAATGCATTCTTATTTTTGCAAGAGTATAAACTCTTCTTCAATTGTTACTAGTGGTTATAAATTTAAATCACGAAAGAGGAACTATTTAATAGGTATAATGCCGATGTAATAATGAATGGTGTTATCAAATAATAATGCAGATAAGGCCAGCTTCATTATACAATCGGTATTAGCTTTCTAGCATTTTGGTTTACCCTCTCGGCACTATTGGGTAAGGCCCCTGCATGTTTGTTTGCCCCCTGGCTGATAACTAGTAGACCTCGTGCAAGTTTGTTTACCCCATCGGTGATAGTGAGTAGATATCTCACAATGTTGCAAGCCTCTTGCCAAACAACAAGTATAGCCCTTGCATATTTGTTTACACTGGCCCAGTTAGCAATAGGTATGTACACACAAGTGCAGGAGGTCTGCTTGGAATCGCCAAAGGGGTAAACATCTTTTTAATATTGCCTACCTGCAATTGCGAAATGGGCTTATGATAATTGTAGCTGCCTTACCCAATAGTGCCGAGAGGGTAAACAAAAGTTTAAAGCATATTACTTTATGGCTGAAAGAGGGTAAACCAATGCGCAGGGCACTTGCTTGCTTGTAAAAAGGGGGTAAACAATTCATGCAAATGCTTTGCTTGATATTATGATGAGGATATTTGATTGAATTTTATCATTATGTAATCGTGTTTTTGTAGCTGCTAAAAGATTTTACGTATGCATTTACACCTTAGAGATAATTTCTTTGTAAGCCAATTGAAGAATCTATATTTGCTAGCTTTTTTAAATGATACAATATATATAAATATCATGCGTTATATGGATGCTGATTATATAAATGTCTTAAATATAGATATTAAAAAATAGTATGGAATTGTAAATAATAAACAAAATAAATTTGTTGGTAGCAATTGTATTTTATAAATTCGATATGAATAATTCTAAATTTTACTAACTAAAATTACCTAAAATGATTAAAATTCCTATGTTTTACCGCATGCGGATTGCGGAGTATCTAACCTATTCGAACCGTATTTTTAAGTTAATTTCTGAATCGGCTAATGAAAGCATTACTTTTGAGCCTTTTAAAAGCAGAATTAAGAATGTGATCGGAAAATTGGAGAAGGCAACAGAAAAAGTAAACACCCAGTTGCTAACCATAAATGTAACAGAACGTGATGCCAGAAGAGATCAGGCATTTTCGGCTTTGGAGTATTTTGCCATGGCATGCTCGAAAAGGCTGGATACTGAGATCAGCGAATCTGGAAAGATCATTTTAAATGAAATTGACAGTTTGGGTTCGGGTATTATTCGTAAGCCGATGATGGAAGAATCTGCCATTATTAACGGAATGATTGAAAAAATGAAAACTGTAACCAAACTTACCAATGCACTGCAAAAGATGAATGGTGCAGACTGGTTGAACGAGCTGGAAAGCGCACAGACCGATTTTGAGGCTTCTGTTGCAAAAAGGGATGAGGCCAAAACGGAAAGAAATGAGGATGATAGTGTTCTTGCTTGCAAACAAATTAAAAAGGAGTTTGAAGCGTTCTATAAATACCTTGACGTGATGTGTGATATCGAAACGGATGCTACATATTCCAATTTGGCAAAAGAGATCAATATTGTAACTGAAGAAACCAATAATATTATTGCACAAAGAGTTGGTCGTTTGACCACCGATGAGGAAGTTGTGGTTGAATAAACCTACTCCTCAATATCTAATTTGCCGTTGCGCTTTTTGAAAAAGGAATTCTTGGAGTTTCTCAATCCCTCGTAGGAATCCAGAATTCCTTTTACACTTCCTACCAAAACCTTGGCTTCAACCTGTATGGGAATGCGGTTGTCGTCGTTGCTCAGCCAAACAGTCATGTCTTCTCCGCCTTTAAACATGGTTCCCTCCACCAATAGAGGCGAAAATTTTAGACATTCGAATTGTTCGCCCGATTTGGTTTTAATAATTTCCACCCCTTTGTAGCGAATGTATAGCGAATGAATTTCGTTATCAACCAACATGGATAATGGAATTTTATCGCCCTTCTTGTATTGGCTAAAATCCAGGTTGCGCACATAGTAGGCCACCGATAGAATGTCGAAGGTGCATGGCTTGTTGGCCAAAGTATCTAGTTTTTCAGGCTTCTCACGTTTCTGAATTTTCGAAAGTATGGTACTGTCGGAGTAGTTGAACCAATATTCATGATGGGCATGGTACTTTGCCTCATGGGTTCGTCTATCGAAATACAATGGAGTTAGGCTCTTTATTTCGGTATAGGCAGTAAGCGTATCGCGCAAGTGGAAAAACCAATCGAAGGCCTTTAGGTTTTTACCTGTACCATAAAATTTGTAGGCATCCATTTCCTTGTATTTGCTTTTTTCAACACTAAGGTTTACCTCGCCGGCAGCTACCCATATAAATCCCCAGTTGTAGTATCCACGATAGGTTAGTTTCTCGCCAGTATCGAATGCAAAATTCTTTTCGAGGCATTGTCCCGAAGCATAATTGCTACAGAAAACAGGCAACAGCAATACAAATATGAGAACATATTGTAGTCTTGGCGGGAATATCAGTTTTATCAACAATACTTTATCCTTATTACTTTATACTTGTATTATCTGCTTACTTTTCCAATCTTATTTTCGATGGCTTCAACCTTAGTTTTTAGGCGATTGTTTTTGCCTTTTTGGCTATCGATATTCATGGTACAGTATATGCGATTCGAGTTTTCGGCCAAAATATCGTGCGATTTGTTTACCACTTCTAAAGCCTGAGCCATGGTATCGGTTTCCAGTAAGGTTCCCATAGCAGTAAGTTGGTAGTTATAGCCGCTTTCGCGGATCAGGTCAATTACCTTGCTAACCTCTGAACTAACACTGTCGCCCTTATCGGTTGGGAATATTGCAAATTCAACTAAAACTGACATTTTATATCGTTTATAAATGAAACAAGCATGATTAAAATAATTGTTAATCAAACTCGATAATGATTATTTTGATCTTGCGGCTTCCATCTGACCTAAAAATGAAAATTATAATCAGATGAAATTAATAATGGATACAATGCCGATCTATTCATTAAAGGATCGGTATCATTTTTTACGTTTGTTCTTCTTGGCTTTTTTGTCGATCGCCTCTTTCATCTCTTTGGCCTCATGATCAAGATCGTGCTTGTGGTCATGAGATTGGAATACCACCTCTTTGCTGGCAGGAATCATGATTCTGTCTTCAACCTCCCAGTTCGATCTTATTTTTAATTCCTTATAGAAATAGTATACCTGTTCGGGTTGTACTTTTTCCTTGTAGTTACCAGTATCCCAAACACCGTTGTTGTTACGATCTTCAATTACTTTAACCACGTAAGTTTTTGGTTCCAGGTAATTGAAAATTATGGTTTGATCGGATTCTATTTTCTTGGTTTGAATTAACTTCTCACTCTTTCCACTTTCAAGCAATTGCACCAAAGTAGGCATTTTCACACCCGATACATTCATAAACAACTTGCCGTAATGTTCTTGCTCCTGGGTTTTAATTTTCCCTTGGAATGAGTCGCTGTACAAACCGTAAATATTTTGGAATGCCGTTGAGTCGATGTCAATTTTATAACTGGTTTCAGGCTCCCAATCTACAATGAAATTGTACTGTAAAAGATTTTTTGGATCTTTCTCGATTTTAAAATCGGCAGGAATTTCCAAAGTATCCTTCATTTGGTAAAAATGAATGCTGTCGTAATTGATCTTAGCCAAGGGTTCATCGAAATGTATTGCAATGTTTTTGTGCAAATCTTGCGACGAACTGGTTTTAAAGCTAAACTGGTATTGAGGCTTTTTAATTTTTACTTGCTTCTTTTTATTTTTCGGTTGTTTAGCTACTTTCTTGTCTTTAAAGTTCAGTTTTACGGTATCCTGAAATAGGCTAAGCTGGTTTGTAGAGTCGGTTTTCAGGTATTGTAATGCTGCCAATAAAGTATCTCGTTTGTAAATGGTCGAATCGGTAATCCAGAAAGCAAGTGTGTCTTTTCTTGGATTGATTTCAGCCAAAAACCAATTTGGATTCTCTTCAAATCCTATAAAATCAATTTTTAAACTATCAGTTCTTTTGGCATTGAATTCAAACTCAAGCTTCTCTCTTCTTGGTCGTTTATATCCTGTAAGGTATTGCAATGGATTTTCTTCGTCGAACATTCTGATGTGAATGTTGTTTGGTTCCAAAGCGGTAGCTTTGCTTAGCACCACAGAGTCGCCACCAATTGAATCCAATTGCTCAAAGCGGTGAGCCGAAGGAACAATCAATTCATCGAAAAAGCCAATCATTTCGCCAGGACCATTGTACATATAGTCTCTGTTGCCATCAACAAGGGCAAAAAGTTTATAGGTTCCTTCACGCAGGTTATTCAATTGAAAATATCCTGCCGAGTCTGTTAATGCAATGTAATCGGGAATGCTGGTTAAAGGCACTGAATCGTGAGTGTTCAGGTATGCCATTACCATCGATTTTTCAACCGGAAGTTCGTTAAAAGCATTGTCAATCTTCCCTTTAATACTTAAAGAATCGATTGTTTCGCCAGTTGAAAATACAAATTGGTAGTCACCCAGAGGATTTCCTTCGTTGTTGTCTACAATACCATCTCCAAAATCAAGGGTGTAAGTGGTATTTTCTTTTAATTCCTCTTCTAGTTTTACATATATCGATCTCCCTTTTAATTTTACGATCGGAGCTTTCTTAAACGGAGGCGAAACCACAAACTTTTCATTGATATTTTCAAGTTTGACGAATTCATCGAAGAAAATCTCTACTTTGCCACCTTTAAAATTAAGAGCGTAATTTTCAGGCTTGGTTTCCGTAACCTTTGGAGGGGTCTTATCTTCAGGTCCACCGGTTGGGTAACCCTGATTAGCACAAGAATATATAAATAACGAAACTGATAATCCCAGAAGGATGTTTAAAGCTATCTTTTTCAAATTGATTGGTTTTGATAATTGAAATTCGTAACAAAATTACAAAGTTTAAGTACAAAAATAAGTTAATAAAAGTAAAATGGTTGATTCATCTTCATTTTCGATAGAAAACAGGAAAAAATTTTTAGAGGAAGCTACTGGCAGCAAGTTTGATTTTGTATTTACAAACTGTGGTTTCAAGGAGGCTTTGTTCTGTTTAATTGCTTCGGGGCTGGGCTTTCGTTGTGCTTTGTTTTGCAAGTACGATTTTGAAAATAAGCTTCATACCGTTGTGGATACCAAAGATGCAGGCAAGAAATCCATTATCAGTTTGCGTGAGCGTTTCCCTCACTTGATTCTTCCTGATGAATACCTTCATGTTCAGAAAGAGAAGAAGCGTTTTGCAGGATTATTTTCCAATGCCATTAAAGAAAAGGATTTGTCGCGATATGAATCGGCCTTGCAATTAGGCGAAGGTGCTTCTGTTAGCCTGGAGAATGAGTTTAAAATTAATGCCAACCGATTGTTGATTTCGATTATTAAATCGGCAGTTGAGAATGGGGTGTGTATTCTAAATCATGTGGATTGCGAGCCAGGAAGCGAGGGGGATTTAATTGTGTCGGATCGTTTGAATCTGATAGAGGATTCTTATTCGATTCATTACAACAAGTTGGCGCAGTTTGCCGATTTGAATAGTGAGCAAAAAACCGAGCTACAGATTTATTTGAACAAGAAAGGCCTGTTTTTAAAGCGAAGCTTAAAGTTTCATGTCGAGGACAAATTGGTTCGATTGATCAGGTATCAGGATCATTTCTTATTGATTTGCGAAAGCGATGATATGAATCTTGATTTTGTGAAGAAGGTATTGGATGAATTGAGCTCGATGTTTGTGCACGAAATATCTTTTAGCGAAGATGATATTATATCTTCTCAAATTGTTTTGGTAGATAGCATGGACAATTTAAAAGAACAACTTTCGGTTTTAGAGAAGTATTGCAAGCAGCATTTGAATGTTTCAGGATCTGAATTTGTAGAGCGATTGCACAAGTTTTCCATTATCGATTCACACTTCGAAGGTCGAAAGGAAATACAGGAGTTGATAGAATTTGCCGACTTTAAATACGATGAAGCAAAACAAACAGGAATTGATCCCATTTCTTTTAAAAATGTTTTTTACCGATTTGGTTCCGAATCTGAACAATTAACTGAATTGGCTTACGAGTGGCGAGCAAAATATGGTCCCGGTGAAAAATTGTGGCAAAATGTGCAATTGTGGTACTTGTACAAGCATGAAATGATTTGTAGTATGGATGATTATTATGCTCGAATAAATTCTATAGATAAGACAAATCCATCGAATTTATCTATCGATGAAGAGGTTATGAATAAGTGTCTTTTTGTATAATCACCCCAAAAGTGTTGTGGAACATACTGTTTATATAATATACCAACTATTAGGTATTGTTTGCTGAACATAGGTGGTCTATTTTTGTTGTGTTATTAACGTAATGCAATAGAATAGAACGTGAATTTGTTTGAAAAATATAAGAAGGCAATTGTCTGCATCCTTTTACCAGCCATGTTGATGCTGGCAGGCAATGCTGTATTCAACTGGCACGTTCATAAAAATGATCAAGGACAATTAATTGTTCACGCTCACCCTTTTCACAATTCTGGAAATACTCAGGGAGCAAGTGGTCATTCACATTCCGCTCAGGATTGTTTTTCGATTAATCAACTAACAAGTTTCTTATTTGTGCTGGCTGCAGTAATTATTGTAGCCCTGCAACTTGGTAAATTGGTTGACGTATCGAAAGTCTATCATTACCATGTAAAGAAAAATTTACTTGCTACCCTTTTACCCAATCGGGCTCCTCCTGTATTGGCATAGCAATTCATTTTTGTATTCAATGGCTTGAGTACAGAACCCTATTATTTATTGGTGTAATATTGATGATGCGGTGCTTTCATGGCTCTGTAGATCTTTTTACACACGTCAATTCTGACAAACATTTACATAAACTATAAATACTAAGAAATGAGAATTTTAACTCATCTACTTGTCGGCATTTGCATGCTGATTGGTTTCTCGTTTTCTGCTAATGCAGAAAAACTTACCGCTAGCATTAAAGGAAAAGTTATTGATGTAAATAGCAAAGAACCTATTCCATACGCTACTGTAGCATTAGAAGGTTCTTCTGTTGGTGCCGTAACCAATTTCGAAGGAGAATTTGTAATTGAAGATGTTCCTATGGGACATTACCATGTGGTGGCAAGTTGTGTAGGATATCAAATCAAAACAAAAGAGTGTGACTTGAAAGCAGGCAAGGGAATATCTCTTGAATTTTCTATAGCAGAAGATTTTATTGGTCTGGAACAGGTTGTTGTAACTGCCGATAGAAACAATATACAGCGTAAGGATGCGCCAGTTGTGGTAAATTCTATTTCAACAAAATTGTTGGAGCAAACATCAGCAGCAACTTTGGCTGATGGTTTGGTGTTCTCACCAGGTTTGCGTGTTGAAAATGACTGCAACAACTGTGGTTTCTCACAGGTTAGAATGAATGGTTTGGAAGGGCCTTACACTCAAATCCTGATTAATAGCCGTCCAATTTTTAGTGGTTTGGCTGCAGTATACGGACTAGAACACATTCCATCTAATATGATACAACGTGTAGAAGTTGTGCGAGGTGGAGGATCAGCTCTTTTTGGAGGGAATGCCATTGCAGGTACCATTAATATCATCACAAAAGATCCTGTTAGTGATTCGTTTAAAGCAGGTTTTAAATATGGTGCAGTTGGAGTAGGCGCTGATGGAGCCGGAAGTGTAGCAAATGATTTTACTGCAGATTTTAATGCTTCGGTGGTTTCAGAGGACAACAAGAGTGGTATTTTCATCTTTGGTATGAACCGCCAGCGTGACGATTGGGATGCCAATGAAGATGGATATTCTGATTTGGTGAAGATCGAAAATTTAAGTGCTGGTTTAAGAGCTTATCACAGATTTAGTGATTTAGGCAAACTTACCCTTGAATACCATATTGTTGATGAGTTTCGTAGAGGAGGTGATCAACTGGATTTACCTGCACACCAGGCTTTGGTTGCTGAACAGGTAAAACACAGAATTAACTCAGGAGGAGTTGTTTGGGATCAGTTCTTCAATCAGGATCGCCACACCAAATTATCTGTTTATGCGTCTGCGCAGCATATCGATAGAGATAGTTATTATGGTGCTGCTACCTTGGAAGATGATAATGGAAATCCATTGGATGTGCCAATTCCAGATTTTAGTTCATATGGTACGACTGATGATTTGGCTGTTTCTTTAGGAGCACAGCTTCACACAAAAGTGGCTAATCTATTGCTTTCACCTGCTGATTTGACTTTTGGTGTTGAGAATGTATACAACCAATTGAAAGATGATAAGTTGGGCTATTACGATATCGAAACTTCGAAATTTGTTCCAACGACTAACATTGCTGATCAAAAATCGAATACCATTGGAGCATTTGCTCAAAGTAAATGGGATTTGGGATTTATGAATTTCCTTTTGGGAGTTAGAATGGATTCTTACAGCATTACCAACGACGAGAATGGAAGTGATGATTCGAATGTTGTAATCAGTCCTCGTGCGAATGTCTTGTTCAAATTATCAGAGCCAACACAACTTCGTTTCAGCTATGCCAGAGGATTTAGAGCTCCCCAAATTTTTAACGAAGATTTGCATATTGAAGCTTCAGGCGCAAGAAGAATCATTCATGAGAATGATCCCAACCTAAAAGAGGAAACTTCGAACAGTTTTACTGCTTCTTTAGATTTTACCAAAACCTTTGGCAAAACACAGACCTACTTTTTGGTAGAAGGTTTCTATACAGATTTAAAAGACCCTTTTGTGAATGAGTTTAGCGATCCTGATGCAGATGGAAATGTGGTATCCTTAAGAAAAAATGCCGAAGGAGCTGTGGTAAAAGGAGCAAATATTGAATTCAAAATGGCTCCATCATACAAGTTAGATTTCCAGATGGGAATGACACTTCAGTCAAGCAAATACGATGAGGTAATCGACCATGGTGACGATGATGATGCATCAAATAGTTCGAGTAAAAATATTTTAAGAACTCCAGAGCGTTACGGATATTTTGCCATGAACTGGAAACCAATTCATGAGTTTACAGCAACATTTAGTGGTTCGTATACAGGTGCCATGGATGTTCTTCACCTTGCTGGAGGTTTAGATCCAAACGAAAAGGAAATTTCAACAGAGAGCATTGTAAAGTCTGATGATTTTATGGATATGGGAATCAATTTTGCTTACCACTTCGATTTAGGTAGAGAAGTAAAATTACAGTTGGATTTTGGTGTGAAGAACATTTTCAATTCGTTCCAGGATGATTTTGATAGAGGTCCAAGCCGTGATGCAGGATACATTTACGGGCCATTAAATCCAAGAACCATTTACTTGGGTGTGAAAATTGGCAACTTTTAGTAGAAAATTTCTACATGCAATTGTAGTAAAAACTGTGGGTTAGTTTTAACGGGACTGTTTCATTTTATGACAGTTCCGTTTTTTTGTGCTTCAATTTTTAACTTGGTACAATAATTGACTGAAGTTTTATGGTGTATTCATTTTAAATCAGAAATTATGGTATGATAATACCGATACTGAATTAAGCATTGTAAGAAGCAAAATGATTTTAGCAATCTTTTTGATATACAATTGGTATAACATGATGGATACAGGGATTTTTTAAAAAAGATAAGTAAATTTGCACGAAACATTAAAAAGACTGAATTACCACGGGAGATATGGAAAACGAGAAGAAAGATAAGATTTACAAAGGCGTACTAATAGGATTGGGAATAGTATTGGTTGTTGTTGCAGTAATGTACTACTCGGAACATCGCGAAAACAAAAGATACATTGGTGAAATTACCTTAGAGAAATTAAGCTTACAGAACGAACTTGAATTGCTTTCGGCGGACTATGATTCATTGCAAACAAGCAACGATACTTTAAATGTTCAGTTAAAAATGGAGCAAGAGAAAATCTCGGAGCTTCTGGAAAGAATGAAAGTATTTCGAAACAATTCGTATGCGGAAATTAACAAATACAAGCGTGAGTTAGGAACATTAAAAGAAGTTCTTAGAGATTATATTGTTCAAATTGACTCATTGAACACTCGAAACCAATTATTGACTGCTGAAAATCAGAGAGTGAAAAAGCAAATTGATTGGGTAAAAGAGAGAAATCAAAAGCTTGAGGAATCAACCGAGAATATGAAAGAAGTAATTAGTAAGGCTGCTGCTCTTGATGTTGCCGGACTTGCTTGTTATCCAATCAATAAAAAGGGAAAAACGGTTAAAAAGATTTCTAAAACAGTAAAATTGAAAACCAGTTTTACTTTGCGAAAGAATATTACAGCATCAACAGGGGCTAAAGAAATTTTTGTTCGTTTGACTCGTCCGGATGAGGTGGTTCTTGGAAATCCACAGAATCTGTTATTCGACTTTGAAAATACCAAATTGGTGTACTCTGCCAAGCGTGAAATCGATTATGAAGGAGATGAGCTGGAAGTAGCAATTTTCTGGGACAATGATGGCAGCTTAATTGAAGGTGAATACAAAATTGATGTATTTGCTGAAGGAAATCACATCGGAAACGCGAAGTTTATATTGAAGTAGACTTTTCTACGATACTAGATAAAAAATAAGCTTGACAAATTTGTCAAGCTTATTTTTTGCTGTGAACTTTTGTCAAGCAGCATTACTACTTAAATATTGTTCTCGAACCGAAAGCTCTAAAACCAATTAGAATCGAAACGCAGCCACTTTCAATCTCCCCTTTGGTCATATTTTCGGGAACCAATACACGAATGATAAAATCATCGGTACTTTCAACCATAAAATCCCAAATGTTGGTATGGTCTTCATCTGCATTATCGTAGAGTAGGTTGTATTCCGTGTCGAACAACTGGAACTGTAACTTACCCAGTTGTGTTTCTCCTTTTACAAGAATTCTATATTCCTGATCTTTATAGAAAGTTAATTGTAGTTCAGCCGTTTCTCCTTGCGAAAGTACCGCATTATTTAATTGCCCATTAAAAGTGTATGGATTCAATAGAGGGATACATTCCTTTTTTGTGTATTCATTACACTGGGCCAAAGTGAATTTTGGTAAGGCTAAAATACAAATTGTGAATATGGCGAATTTTAATAATATCTTCATAAGTAGTGAGTTTTAACAGAAATTATAATTCGGTAAGCTTGGCTCTTATTCGATTGTTAATTTCATGAATGCTTCTAATCGTTTCGTTCGAAGCGGTTAGAGTAACTTTATTTTGAATTATAGTTTTTCCGTTTTTCGATTTTAAGCTCGATGGTGTTTTTTTAACTTGCTCAATTTCTCTGAATTTGGCATCTAGTTCCTTTAAATCAGGTAATACCTCATTAATTTTTTCCTCATTTCGATATTGACTTAACAAACCAATTAAATTTTTAACTGAATGTTTTTGCTGGGCAATTAAGCTTACCAACTCTTTTTGAGGTTTTTCTAAGTCGATAATGTTTGTGGCCAGGTATAGGGTTTCTATCCACCCACCAAAAACAATGAGTGCAGCAGTTCCTCCACGCTGATTCTCTTTTAAATAACTATCTGATTGGGTAAATGTTTCCGATATGATATTTAATAAGGAATCCTGATTCTCAATATTTTCCTCCACACGTTTGGCTGTAAGCTTTTCCTGCTCTTCAGGTATGCCCAATTCACGAGTAAACTTCTTGATGACAGCAAGGTAATGGGCAGCATCCTGAAATTGATTGTAAATACGGATATAACTTAAATCAGCACCATAAATTCCAATATTTATGGCCATATCAGCTTGCGATAAATAGTTGTCGGCGTTGTTCACAGAGTTCATTAAATCTGGCTGATAAGGAAGGTCCATTTTCTTCATTAATTCTGTTACCTGTATAGGGCTTGGCACATTGTAGAAGAGTTTTTTTACAGAATCAAAATTCTGGGGTTGTGCGAGATTATTTTCCTGTGTATTTTCTTTTGATCTGGTATTGCTGTTGCACGAAAAGCACAGTAATGTATTTGTAAAAATCATTAAGAAACAGATTACTCTGATAGTGAATTTTAACATAATTTATGTGTTTATTCTAAGTTTTGAAATGGTAATAAACTTAAAGTTATACTTTTACAGTCAATAAGCAAGCAAAAAAATAATATATCGCACCTTCCACAAAAAACACTTAAATTGTAGAAACAATTGAAAATGTTGTTGTAAATGAATAGTTAAAAAGTAATTAGGTATGAGAATCGGAATACTTATAGGAAGAATTGGAGGTGTAGATGGGGTTGCATTGGAAACAGAAAAATGGATTAAAGTATTCCGAAAAATGGGGCACGAAGTGTTCACATTATCAGGACAGTTCGAAGAAAGAAAATTAGATCCTCAGTTTGAAACATTGGTTCCTGAAATGTCTTTTTTTTCACCAGAAGGTTTTTGGGGACAAAAGAAAGCTTTTCATTTTCCTGATAATAACTTACCAGAACTTTTGGAGCATATACATTTCTATGCTGATTTGATTGGTAATAAGATTATTAATTGGGCAAGAGAAAAAAAAATTGATGTTTTTGTTTCTGAGAATGCTTCAGCTTTGCCAGCTCATTTGGAAATGGGCTTGGGAATTAAAAAAGCAATTGTAGAACTCGGATTACCTGCCATTACTCACGATCATGATTTTTATTGGGAAAGAGGAGATAGATATCTGTCTCCATATGCTGAAATTAACCAAATTGTTGCCGATAATTTTCCATTACGATTGCCAAATGTTTTTCATGCAGTAATTAATACCTATGGAAAAGATACATTGCAAACAAGATTCGAAAGAGAATCGGTTGTTGTGCCTAATGTGATGAATTTTGATTTGCCTTTTGGAGAGATCAATGATACTAATATCAATTTAAAACGAAATTTAGGTTTGCATGAGAATGACTATATTCTTGCTCAGGTTACCAGAATTGTGCGTCGTAAAGGAATTGAAACAGCTATTAAGCTAATTCATATGCTTGATGATGCAAATGCAAAACTGGTAATTACTGGCAGTCATTCCGATGATGAGGGAAACGTGTACTACAATGAACTGATTGAGCAGATTCATGAATTAAAACTGGAAGGACAGGTAATGTTTGCCTCTCATATTATCAAGAACAATAGAAGGCAAACACCAGGAAGCAAATCCTATGCTCTTTCGGATGCCTATGCTCATGCCAAGGCAAGTACTTATTTTAGTACCTACGAAGGTTTTGGGAATGCGTTTATCGAATCGGTATTGGCAAAATGTCCAATTTTTGTGAACAATTACAAACCAGTTTATTGGCCTGATATTGGGAGTAGAGGATTTAAAACGGTCATGCTCGAGGATAATATAATAACCGATAAAGCATTAGCCGATATGAAAGAAGTAATTCATAATGAAAAGCTGAATCGGGAAATAGGGGAGTACAATTACCACTTGGGTAAGAAATATTTTTCTTTTGATACTTTAGAAGAAAAATTGGTTGAGCTTTTGGATAAAGCCGCCAAATTCTCTTCTTAAATTAAAATTTTAAGCTCAGCTTGATTGGTTAGCTGATTGCTGGTAAAATCAATTCCTGAAATAAGGTTTAATCCTGGTTTCTTACCGATTTCTAAAGATCCAAATTCATTATCAATTTGTAAAATTTGTGCAGGGTTAAAACTTGCCCATTTTAGCATTTCCCAAACAGGTAGCTTAGGGAATTTTTGCTGAATCAGTTTCATCTCTTCAAAAACTGAAAGCTTTTGGTGCGTACCAAGTGATCCTGTTCCAATACAAAATTGATTGTAGCTACCAGATTCTATTTTGCACTTTTCCATCATCAAATGATTTATTAATGTAATGGAATTGGTGTGCGATTTTTCATTTCCCGCAAGTTGATAGATCACATTTTCATCTGGTGTAATAAAATGAACTTTCGACTTTTCCTTTTTCGATTGTGAATCTTGATGAGGAAATAGATCAGCAGCTGCTTTTGTTCCAAAAGCCTCTAAATGATTAATGCTTCTTTGCACAGATGGTAAATCAGCTTCTAATGAATTTACCTTAGATTTTAGGTTTGCATGAAAATTCCCGGTTGCACATTCATTAAAATCTTGAGCTGTAAAGTTGCTGTAGGAAAGTAATGTAAATGCATCAACAAATCCTGGGACTATTGTTCCACCGTAAAACTCAAGATTTTCAATTTCCTTAAAATTGTTCTTTGTGTCAATAATATCCACAATTCTGTTGGTATCATCAAGAACAATTATGCCATTTTTTAATGGAGCCGAGCTGACTGGAAAAATATAATTTGCAGTTATTTTTCTCATCTTAAGTCAGGAATAAATTCTTCTCGATCCAGGTGTCTTTTTATTTCGTTTTCAATCTCAATTGAGTCAGGCTTCATTTCGGGATTGAAAATTTTAATATTCTTAATCTCATATTCCTGAGTAAATGTTTTAAGATCGTTATCCCAGTTAAACAGATTACCTACCAGATGAGTGTAAGTTGTATCAGGATATTCTAACTGTATGGTGTAGGTTTTAAAAATGGAATCTTTTTCAATCTTAACAGGATCAAAATGTACTTTTTGAGGACCGTTAGTGGTATCTTTTTTCCAGAAATAAGCTTCCATTCTAGGATTTTCCGTTTGATCTTTTTCAAATATTCTGATATCAGCAGATACAGTGTAAACTCCAGTTTCTTTGATAGGAATTCTAAAATCAAAAGTTGGTTTACCATTTTTTGGTACAATCCAGTGGTTTTTTCTTTTCCACAGGTTAATGGTATCCTGTTCAAGCTTCGCATTTTTTATATCAATACGATATTTGGTCTCTAATCGGTTTAGAGAGTCAATCACCTTATCATAAATTTTTGTAAAATTAGCGGTGTTTTCAGCATAATAAGCTACACATGAATCGAACTCAGCAGGTTGTACGTTGTACTTTTCGTAAATGGAGTTGTAGTAATAACTTGGTCGATAATTTTTACCAGCTCGGTAAATATTCTGTGCAGACATCGTACCATCTGCAATGTGAATATCAATTAGCATTTTTGTAAATTCTTCCTGATTTAATTTAGGAACATTCTTTTTTTCCTTAGAGCAAGAAAATAGAAAAACCGAAATGGTGGCTATTGTAATTATCAATACTTTATTCATCGAATAACTTAACTTGTTTGTTGGCAAAGATAATAATTGCTTGCGTAATCTATGGATTTAGAAGCAATCAGGTTGATTTTTTAATATTTTTAAACAAATCTGAAGCAAACACAAAATCATTTAATGCCTGATTGTCGGTATTGAATATTTGATCTTTATTTCCTTCCCATGCTTTAAATCCCTTACTAATGAAAAGTATTTTCTCACCAATTTCCATAACTGAATTCATGTCGTGAGTATTAATAATAGTTGTCATATTAAACTCTTTGGTGATTTCCTGAATCAAATTATCAATAACAATTGCTGTTACCGGATCCAAACCAGAATTTGGTTCGTCACAAAACAAATACTTTGGGTTTAAAGCGATTGCCCTGGCAATTGCAACACGTTTTTGCATTCCACCACTAATTTCAGCAGGATAAAGATGATTGGCATTATGAATGTTTACTCTATCCAAACAAAATGCTACTCTTTTGTTCTTCTCTTTTTCCGACATGCTTGAGAACATGTCCAAAGGAAATTTCACATTCTCTTCCACATTTAAAGAATCAAACAATGCTCCACCCTGAAAAACCATTCCCATTTCCTTTCGGATTTCTTTCTTGCCATTGCGATTTAACTCAGTAAAATTTCTGTCGTTGTAATATATTGCACCATCATCAATGTCATGCAAACCAATTATCGATTTAAGCAAAACGGTTTTACCCGATCCACTTTGTCCGATGATTAAATTGGTTTTGCTGATTCGAAGATAATAGAGATATCGTTTAAGACTTTTAAATCGCCAAATGATTTATTTACGTTTTCCAGTCGGATCATTTTAAGAGTATTTGTGTTAGGATCACGTTAGACAAGAGTATTAAAATACTGCTGTTTACAACCGCTTTTGTACTGGCTTTACCAACTTCTAGTGCTCCGCCTTTTACGTAATAACCATAGTAGGATGGAACGGCTGTAATAATAAAGGCAAACACAGCGGTTTTTATTAATGAATAAGTGATATAATAGGGGATAAAACCATATTGAATTCCATAAATAAACTCTGATATAGGAACTGTACTGGTTAAGTATCCTGCTGATAATCCACCCAATATTCCTACGAAAACACTTAAAACATATAAGAATGGATTAATAAAAAGAGCAGCTACAATCTTTGGAAGAATTAAATGATTGGCTGAATTAATGCCCATTATTTCCAAGGCATCAATCTGCTCTGTAACTCTCATCGACCCAATTTCGGAAGCGATATTTGAACCAACTTTACCGGCAAGAATCAAACCAACAATAGTTGATGAAAATTCAAGAAGCATGGATTCTCTGGTTGTATAACCTACCAAATAGTCAGGCAATAGCGGGTTAAGCATATTGTATGCCGTTTGCAATGCAATAACGGCTCCCATGAATAGAGAAATAATTACTACAATTCCAATTGAATTGATTCCAAGTTTATGAATTTCCTTCACAATTTGCGAGAAAAACAATTTTTCTTTTTCTGGTTTGGAAAGGACCAAAAGAAGAAATCTAGAGAATTTACCAACGTGTTCGAACAGATTCATAACTTAACTTGTTTACGATAAAAGTACAAATAATTTGCTTATTGAATCAGTTGTGTAGTTAGTGTTCAGTAATACCCAAACTATTTTTGATATGAATTGAGTTTTCTGTATTTTAGGATATCTAATATTTATATGCATATTATTAATAATCAAATATGAATCCAAATAACTACTGCGTAATAATGGCAGGAGGAGTCGGTTCTAGATTCTGGCCATTGAGTAAAAATTTGCGACCTAAACAATTTCTTGATATTCTTGGAACTGGGAAAACTTTAATTCGTCACACTTTTGAAAGATTTGCTTCGGTTTGTCCGATTGAAAACTTTTTTGTGGTTACCAATGCCATTTATAAGGATTTGGTGTTGGAACAAATTCCTGAAATAAAGGAAGGTCAGGTGTTATTGGAACCATTAAGAAGAAATACTGCACCCTGTATTGCTTACGCAAATTATAAGATTTTAAAGAGAAACCCTAATGCTTCAGTGGTAGTTACTCCGGCTGATCATTTGATCTTAAATGAAGTAAAGTTTTTGGAGGTTTTAAAAGAGGGAATCGATTTTGTTAGTAATGAGGATAAACTTCTGACATTGGGGATGAAGCCTAGCAGACCTGAAACTGGATATGGATACATACAAGTTGGAAGAAAATCAGTGGAGAAATTGTCAGATATTTACCCCGTAAAGACATTTACCGAGAAGCCTCATTTAGATTTGGCTAAGATATTTTATGAGTCAGGGGAGTTTTTCTGGAATTCAGGAATTTTCTTGTGGTCTCTACAAGCCATTCAGAATTCTTTTAATAAGTTCTTGCCTGAAGTAGTTGCCTTATTCGATTCAATTTTTGAGGATGTAGATACAGAAAATGAACAAACGGCAATTGATAGGATTTATCCTGAATGTCAGAATATTTCTATCGATTATGGGATTCTTGAAAAATCAGATAATGTATATGTATACTGTACCGAATTTGGTTGGTCTGATTTAGGAACTTGGGGATCTATGTATGAAAACTCGATAAAGGATGATAATCAAAATGCCATTCAGGGAGAAAATGTAATGTTGTATGAATCGAAAGATTGTTTGGTAAATGCTCCAAATGAAAAGTTGGTTGTTGTACAGGGTTTAAAGGATTACATTGTTATAGATACCGATAAAACGCTTTTAATTTGCCGCAAGAGGGATGAGCAGGAAATTCGGAAGTTCGTGAACGATGTGAAAATTACAAAAGGAGAAGAATATATTTAGATATTAAAATTTTTAGTAAAAGAAAAGGACCTCTAATCGAGATCCTTTTTTATTTTGAATGCATATTAAATTCTACCATTCCCAAAGATCGTGCTCATATTCGAAAATATTGTTCTTAATTCTTTCAGCTTCTAGCATCGAATTAATTCCAACTGTATATTCGCTAATTCCTCGGTTGTTGTGTACGTTAGAAATTTGAGTGATGTAGCTTGAAAATCTTCTCTTCATGAATAAATCATCAAAGGAGTAGCGAGCTGCATCGTTGAAAGGATTAAATACCTCATGTGTAGCTAGCAATGGTCTTGCTTCAGGAAAATAAACCCAAAATAGCTGTTTCTTTTGTACACCATCCATTGCTGTATCACCATCTTTTACATACTCGCGAATTGGGCAAATACCAATAATTCGAACTTGCATGGTTGAAGTTTGCTTATCGAAGAACCATTGCTCTTTTACCATATAACGCTTCACGTCGTCGGTGTGCATTTCTCCAGGAAGGATTACTGGTTCCAACTCACCGGTTAGTCTGTTGCGCTGCATAATGGTGTCGGCTTGTGCATCGAACTTTGCTCTAATTTCATCCAATGTCATTGGCTCTTTAAATTCGTCATCATTAGTCGAATAGGCAGTTAAACCTTCATTTTCGATGCCGTACATCAATAAATCAATTAAGCTGTAACGATCGTCCTGTGGAGTAGTTGGATAATACATTGGAAGGTTCATTTTTTCCCTTAAATCAACAATTCTCCAAACTAATTTTGACCACATTACATCCGATTCGCGAATGTTTGAGAAAGGAATTGGTTTACGATTCTTAATGTGATTTTTACTGTACACACTGGTTGCTTTTGTTTGCGACATTACATTTGCAGAACAAAATAGCGCCAGACCAATTAATAGTAATAAGCTTTTTTTCATCGTATGTAAATTTTATTACTCTATTCTAAATACAATAGCTGGTAGATTTCTGGTAACACCATCGGGACCTACCGCCCTAATATCTTCGATATAAACTTTGTTATTTCTTTTCAAATTTCTGAACATTTTTATCTGCTCAGGGGTAAATGTATCTGTTCTTGAGGCTTCATCAATAGTAAATCCTTTTTGGATGGTTGATACAGTAAATCCAGTGATATTAAATTTAAGATCAAAATCAAAATTGTCCATTGCAGCATCAACGCCCTGTTGAGCCAATAATAGGTTCTTCTTAATTTTACCACCATTCTTGCCTGCAATCTTGGCCACAGGATCTGGAATCGGTTTCACTCTGAAATCAACTGTTCTTAGTGGTCTCCATTCTCCATCAAAATTAGCTTCGACTAAAACTTTTGCATCTCTTCCTACAACTTGTGGCTTTGCAATATACTCGTCATCACTTTTTTTGATTAAGCGTCCATTTTTATTTGAAATTGATGCTCTAATTCTGTCTGATGTAAAACCAGGTGCCGAAACACTAACAGGGTTGTCAACACCAACATAGAAAACATTCATTTTGGTAGGAGAAACCACTACGTTAGGTTCTGCTACGATGTATTCACTTTTAAATCTCCTTTCAACAATCCCCCCTGATGGAGTTCTAAATGTTAAGACTCCTCCCCAAGTTTTTACACCAATTTCGTTTGCTTTTACCTTATAGACTCCTCTTTTTTCTTTGTTAAAGTTCTTGTCATTAAGTTTTCCTACTCCATCAATTAATATAGTTGGGTTTTGTGTGGTGTCTACTGCAGCTAAGAAAATTTCCGCTTCGTAGGTATCACCTTTAAGTACATAACTTGATTTTGCAATAACTTCAGCTTTTAGATCATTAAATTTAAATGATTCTGCCTCAATTTGATTGTACAGATAGTTTACAATATCGGATTCAGTATTTCTTACATCCGATTGCATTTTTGAAAGAAGTGTAACTGCTCCTACCAAAGGAGTATGATTAAACAGTTTAGATTCCCATGAATAATTTGGATCTCCTTTCTTATCCTTCTCTGGTTTTGAGGTGTCTAATGTTTCCTGTATTGCATTATATAGTGTTGAATCTTCAACAAGATTTAAGACATGTGTTCGGTATGATACAATTTCAGCCTTAAGCTTTTTTCCTTTGCCTCCAACTAACATGACTTCTCCAGGTATATCAATATTGTCACGACTTTTGATATTTTTCATGTCATACTCTGGACCATCAGCTTTTTCAACTATTTTTTCTTTTAATTCTTGAATAAAGTTAAATAAACTATCAGATTTGGTTTTTATGACTTGAGCTTTCTCCCAAGATTCTTCGACCTTATTTCTGTTGGCCTGTAAAGCCCTGTCAAAATCACTATAAGTAGCCTTAGTTTTGTCTTCAAAAGTCGATATGGTTTTCGATAAACCATTATCAATTGTTGTAAAAGCGTCCAGTACTTCGTTTGATACATTTATCGCCAACATTGCTGTCAGAAATAAATACATCATCCCAATCATCCGTTGCCGTGGCGTTTCTTTACAATTACTTGCTCCCATTTCAGCTTAGCTTGATTGTTAATACTAGTTCTTTTTTGAATGATCCATTGCACTTAACATGTTACCATAAATGGTATTTAATGCAGATAGATTTTTATTCAATTGTTCAGTTTCTTTGCGATAAGTTTGTGCATTTTCTAATGTTGCAGTAAGAGTTTGAAGCACCTTATCTAAATCTTGATGTACATTTTTGGCATTTTCCATCTGCTGATTACCTTGCTTCAATTGCAATTCGTAAATCGCATTCAATGATGAAAGATTTTTGTTCATTGCCTCCATAGAGGTATTGAAATTACCACTGTTTTCAGCAATTTTACCAAAATCACTCTGTAACGATTGATCTATTTTCTGATATGAATTCAATAGGTTATTACCCGACTCGTTAACTTTGTTGGCAAACTCTTTTCCTGAATTTTCAACAGAAGAAGCTGTATTTTGGTATGAAGCACTTAGTTGATTTGCAGAATCAGAAAGTTGCTGTGTAGTATCAGCATATTTACCTGAAAATTCGCCAACAGATTCTGAAGCTTTTTGCATACTTTGAATGTATCCATCTGTAGCTTTAGCTGCATCTGAAAGATTTGCCAAATTATCAGCAGCATTGGTAAGCTTAGCTAAGCCTTGGCTAAGGTGTGACAATTTATCTGGCTCTACACTAATTTTTTCAAGTAATTGTTGTAACTGTTCTAAGCCTTCAACTTGAACACCGCCACCTTTTACCATTTGTTCGCGTGGCTCTAAACCAATTAGTTCAGGATATACCAAACTCCAATCTGGTTGTTCGTGTGGTGGTTCAAATGCTGAAAAGAAGAAGATGATTGCTTCAACAGACATACCTACTGATAAAAGTAGGCCCGCATAAGGTAATGCATAATTTTAAACAAGGCACCAATTAGTACGACGGAAGCCCCCCAACCATACACATAGCCCATAAATTTTTTCCATCTCGGAGATTGTACCAGTTCTGTAATATTCATGTCGGATTTTATTGAATAGATCTAAAAATAAATAGTTATTGAGTAGTTTATCTACCTAAATGAGTTCTCACACAGCGGAAACCGATATACGATTTTGCAGTATCCTGATATTCGTATGTTCTGGTTGCGCATTGCATAAAGTATCCAATGTCTTTCCAGGATCCACCTCTAATCACTTTTCGCTTCAAAGCTGGAGGATCATCAGGAAGTGCATTGTATTCGTAATTCGGATTCATATCGTGTGTAAAAGAATAGGCTGATTCATCATAAGCTCCGGAAGTCCATTCTGCAACATTACCTGCCATATCATAAAGACCATACTCATTCGGCTCGTAGCTTCCAACAGGAAGAGTAACCAAACCTCCATCGTCTACATAATTGCCACGTAAAGGCTTAAAGTTAGCCAAGAAACAACCTTGATCGTTTCTGGTGTAATTACCTCCCCAAGGTACATGTTTTGTGCAATTCCACCACGTGCTGCATACTCCCATTCCGATTCGGTAGGTAAGCGGTAATCCTGAACTGGATAATCTCCTTCGGCTTTTAGAGCTGAGTTGTGGAAACGAGTTCTCCAAATCGAGAAAGCCGTTGCTTGTTTCCACGATACACCAACTACGGGATAGTCATCATATCCTGGGTGCCAAAAATATTGTTTTGTCCAAGGATCATTATACGAGTAAGTAAAATCTTGTATCCAACATAGAGTATCTGGGTAAATATTTAATGCTTCTTTCATGATAAAAGAAGATCTGTCTTCAATTTGCTTTCTACCACCTTTGTAGTCGTCTACCATACCTTCATACTCGCCCGTTTCGTAATTGTAACGGTTCGATTTTTTAGCCGCTTGTTGAAGGTCAACCCATTCGTACTGATATTTCAGTTTTCGGGTATCTATCTCTTTGTTGCGGAAAAATCTTTCGTGTTCCGGAAGATACATTTCCTCAAGAATTTCAACATATTCTTCATCATTCCAATCCAATCTTTCTTCCCAGTTAATGAAAGGAGGATCAATTGGGTTACCATTGTTGTCTTCCGCAATCAGGAATTCTTCAAACTGCTGTCCTAATAACTGACGTGCGATAGAGTCGCGCACCCAGTATACGAACTGACGGTATTCATTATTGGTAATTTCTGTTTCATCCATCCAAAATGATTCAACAGAAACTGTTTTAGTTGTGGCGTTCAGTGCCCAAGCTACGTCCTGGTCGTTTGGCCCCATAGTAAAACTTCCTCTCGGAATTTGTACCATACCGTAAGGTTTCGGCTCAAACCATTTTCCTCTCTGACCGACACCAACAAGTTCTCCATTACCAGTGCGGCTTCCGCACGATGACAGGAACAATAAAACAATTACACCTAGTGTTGTAAGTAGTTTATTCATAGTGGTTTTGTAAATTGTGCAAAAGCACAGATTTTTAATATTTTTATAAAAATCGAATACTCTTATATTTTTGATTTCGGCTTTCCAATTTAGTGTTGAATCTGTACGTTAACAGAAATTCGTGAGATGCTTTTGCAATTTTTGATGTTGAAATATCATATGCATATCCAATTTGAATTCCATTATTGAATAACACACCCATCATTCCTACTATTGCATCATCAACTCTATATGAAACGCCTCCCCAAATCTTTTTATTGTATCGTAACAAACTGTTTATATCAATTTGAGAAACAACAGCATCTGTTTTATAAAATGCTGATGGTATTATTTCCCAGCTTTCATCAAGCTTAAAGGTATATCCGGCAGTTGCATAATAATGTCTTGCCAAATAGGTTTCTACCGATTCACTATATGCAACAGATGGCTCCGTGACATGCAATACGGAAACACCGGCATAAAAGTTATCTGTTTGGTAAAAAATTCCCAATCCAGGATCGAAAACCATTTTACCTTCATCAATTGTTCCGTCTCCTAAATCATTCTGAGCTGTAACATATTCGTCTCCTTCTGGTACAAACCATTCTCCTTTTAAGGCATTGTTTTGCAAACCAAGACATGCGCCAAAGTAAAGAGAACCAGTACTAAGTTTTTTCTCATAGGAGTAACTTAGTCTAAAGCCAGTATTTTTTTCAAAACCCAATTCATCTCTAATAATGCTTAATCCTAAGCCATGAGATTTGCCACCAAATCGAACCGGAACACTAAGGTTTACAACGGTTGTAACCGGAGCATTTTCGAAACCAACCCATTGTTGGCGATTAATTGCTGAGACCACAATATCCTTTTCGGCGCCAGCATATGCAGGGTTTACGGAAAGGATATTAAACATATTTTGACTGAACTGTGGGTCTTGTTGTGCTCTTAAAATCAGAGAGCAACAAATAAATATTATGAAGAAAAATATCTTTTTCATGAAACATTATATAGTTCAGTAATTCTCAAAAACTGTGAGGAGTAAAGTAAATAAAAATAAATCGTCCTTACAAGTTTTATCAGAGGTTCAAGTGCTTTTATCAACAATTTTTAGATGTCTATTTTTGAAAAATATTTAGCTATCAAAATATTAAATTAAACTAATAAAATATATAACTCTTTATAAATCTGATTGACGTATGTGAATTACGTAATCTGTATTTACGGTGATTTTATTATTTTGTTAATATATTTTTAAGCTTTTAATTTTAAATGAACAATATAATGAGTGTTAGGTAAGGGGAAAAACCCCGAAATGGCAATAAAAAAAGGCTGTTCGTTGATTGGAACAGCCCTGAAAAAATTTTTTCAAAAATTTATTTTTTTGCCTTTTTGGCAGTTGTAGTTTTTTTCTTCGTCGTTGTAGTTGTCTTTTTAGTCACCGTTTTTTTTGCAGTCGTCTTTTTAGTTGCTGCTTTTTTCGTGGTTTTCTTTTTAGGACCTTCTTTTATAATTTTCATACAATCTTCAAAGCTCAATGCTTTAGGATCTTCGATATCTTTTGCCAATCGGAAATTCTCTTTGTTGTATGAAATATAAGGTCCCCAACGACCATTTAAAATTTGTAAATCAGGATCTTCATCGAAAGCTTTGATGAATTTTTCTCTATCTTTCTTTCTCTTTTCTTCAATTAATTCAATTGCTCTAGGAAGATCAATCTCCATTGGATCATCTACATCTTTTTTAAGAGATGCGAATTTACCATCGTGGCGCACGTATGGACCAAATCGGCCAATTGCGACAACTACTTTTTTATCTTCGTATAAACCAAGATCTCTTGGTAATTTAAATAAGTCAAGGGCTTCTTCGAGCGTAATGGTTTCAAGATGTTGTCCTGGTCGTAAGCTTGCAAATTTAGGAGCTTCAGCATCTTTATCCTCAGGAGTTTCTCCCAATTGGGCCATAGGACCATATCTTCCGATTCGAACCAAAATCACCTTACCTGTATTAGGATCTTCACCTAAAACTCTCTCACCTGTTGATCTTTCTGAATGTTCAAGTGTCTTTTCTACATTTTCATGGAAAGGATTATAGAACTTTCCAATCATTTCATGCCAAATCAATTTACCTAAAGCAATATCATCGAATTCTTTCTCTACATCAGCAGTAAAGTTGTAATTCATTACATTTGGAAAATGCTCATTTAAGAAATCGGTAACCACCATTCCTATATCAGTTGGGAACAGTTTTCTTTTTTCAGCACCAGTGATTTGTGTTTTTACTTCCTCAGAAATATTGTTTTCCTTCAGGTTAATAACTTCATATTTTCTCTCAACACCATCTCTCGATTCTTTTACTACGTATCCGCGATTTTGAACGGTAGTAATGGTTGGAGCATAAGTAGATGGACGACCAATTCCAAGTTCTTCCAATTTTTTCACCAAACTAGCTTCGGTGTATCTTGGAGGACGATATGTGAAGTTTTGAGTTGCATTCAAGAAATCTTCAGTAACAGGATCATTAACCTTTACCGTTGGTAATAATGTTTCTTCCTGTTTGCCATTCTCATCATCGGTAGATTCCATGTATACTTTAAGGAAACCATCGAACTTGATCATTTCTCCAGTAGCGATAAACTCTTCGTTATTGGTTGATGCCACAATTTTAATATTGGTTTTCTCCAATTTAGCATCGCTCATCTGAGAAGCAATGGTTCTTTTCCAAATTAGGTTGTACAAACGAACCTCATTTGATTCACCATCAATTTCCTCTTTATTTAAATAGGTAGGGCGGATTGCCTCGTGAGCCTCTTGCGCACCTTTATTTTTGGTCTGATATTTTCTGATTTTCACATACTCTTCGCCATGACGCTTGGTAATTTCTTCTTTAGCTGCAGCCAATGCAGTATCAGCAAGATTTACCGAGTCAGTTCTCATATATGTGATATTCCCGGCTTCGTACAAACGCTGAGCAACGGCCATGGTTTGTGCTACCGAAAATCCTAACTTTCTACTTGCTTCCTGTTGTAATGTTGAAGTGGTAAAAGGAGCTGCTGGCTTACGAGTTGAAGGTTTCTTTTCAATATCGCTAACCTTATATTCTGCATTTTTACAACTTTCTAAAAACTTAAGAACTTCTTCTTTTGTGGCAAAGCGCTTTGGATATTCAGCTTTTAAGGTTTTCTGACTCCCATTTTCTTCAGTTACAAAGAAGTTGGCAACTACTTTGTAGTAAGCCTCAGGATTAAATGCAATAATTTCTCTTTCTCTTTCAACCAAAAGTCGAACAGCAACCGATTGTACACGACCTGCCGAAAGCTGAGGCTTTACCTTTTTCCACAACACTGGCGAAATTTCAAAACCTACCAATCGATCTAATATTCGTCTTGCTTGCTGAGCGTTAACAAGATTATCATCAATATCGCGAGGATTTTCGATTGCATTTAGAATTGCAGGCTTGGTAATCTCATGAAAAACAATTCGTTTGGTGTTCTCTTTTTTCAATTTCAACACTTCAAACAAGTGCCATGCAATGGCTTCTCCCTCGCGGTCTTCATCGGATGCGATCCAAACCGTTTTGGCTTCCTTTGCAAGTTTTTTTAATTCGGTAACTACCTTTTTCTTGTCAGTAGATACAATATATTTAGGTGTGAAATTGTTTTTAATATCAATCCCAAAATCCTTTTTTTCCAAATCCCGAATATGCCCAAAACTTGATTTGACCAAGAAATCTTTGCCTAAAAATTTCTCGATTGTTTTTGCTTTTGCAGGGGACTCAACTATTACTAAATTCTCTACCATCTCGAATCTGTTCTTTGGGAAGTTTAGGTTAAAATTTTTTGCAAAGTAAAACAATAAGGGACCTAAGTTCAAAATTTTGTTGTAATTATTTTGATATTACCTTATTATAATATAGGTCAAAAATCAAATAAAATGCCGAAAAATACGTCTTATATGTTAGAATTTAATTTGCTATTTTTACAGCTCATAAAAAATACAGAAGTATGTCTGAAATCAATCCAAATCTGGAAATAGATCCTAATGCAGAGTTTAATGCTGGTAATGAAGAGGTAAGCAGTAAATCGAAAATTAAGATTTACAAAAAGCCATTGCTTATATTTTGGTCGATCTTTATTGTTGGGCTTATTTGTGTTGTATTGTTTTTTGCAGGGATATCAAATGGTACTTTCGGATTTATGCCAACATTTGAAGACTTGGAAAATCCTAAAAGTAGTTTGGCTACCGAAATTTATACTGCAGACGGAGAATTATTAGGGAAATTTTATTTTCAAAACCGTTCTTTTGTTGATCATGATGAGCTATCGCCATATTTGATTGACGCACTGATTGCAACAGAGGATGTTCGATTCGAAAGTCACTCGGGAATTGACCTTAGAGGCTTGGGACGTGTGTTAAAAGGGTTGGCAACAGGTGATAGCAGTGCTGGTGGAGGTAGTACCATCTCTCAGCAGCTGGCAAAAATGTTGTTCCCACGAGAGGATTTCCAGAATAAATTAGATATTGTATTTCGAAAATTTAGAGAATGGGTAATTGCAGTTAAGCTAGAAAGAAGCTATACGAAAGAAGAAATCATGACTATGTATTTTAATAAGTATGATTTCTTGAACCTTGCTGTTGGTATCAAATCGGCGGCAAATGTATATTTCAATACAACTCCCGATTCTTTAAAATTGGAACAGGCAGCAATGCTGGTTGGTATGGCGAAGAATTCTTCATACTTTAATCCACTTAGAAGACCAGAGCTTACTAAAGGACGACGCAATACGGTTCTTTCTCAAATGGTGAAGTATGGTTATTTGGAAAGTCAGATTGCTGATTCATTAAAACAATTGCCATTGGGTATCGATTACCAAAAAGTGGATCACAAGAGAGGAATGGCACCGTATTTCAGAGAGTATTTAAGAATGTCTCTTACTGCCAATAAGCCGGAAAGAGAAAATTATCCTTCATGGAATATGCAAAAGTTCAAGCAAGATTCTTTGGAGTGGGAAATCAATCCTTTCTATGGTTGGTGCAATAAGAATCAAAAAGCTGATGGAACACCATACAATATATATGAAGATGGTTTGAAGATTTATACGACTCTTGATTCTAGAATGCAGAAGTATGCGGAGCAAGCTGTACAGGAACACTTGGGACTTGATTTGCAGAAAGGATTCGACAAAGAAAAAGAGAAGCATAGAAACCCACCTTTCTCAGATGATTTGAGTGATGAAGAGTTCGAACATCAGATTGATTTATCGATTCGTAGAAGTGAAAGGCATCGTGTTCTGAAAAAGAAAGGTTTAAGCTTTGAGCAGATCAAAGAAAATTTTAAAAAGCCTGTTGAAATGAAAATATTTACATGGAAAGGTGAGCGAGATACCATTATCTCACCAATGGATTCCATGTTATATTACAAAGGATTTTTACGTGCTGGTTTCATGTCTATGGTACCAGAAACCGGTGAGGTTAGAGCTTATGTAGGCGGTCCAAACTATAAGCACTTCATGTACGATATGGTTACGCTTGGTAAGCGACAGGTGGGTTCTACCATTAAGCCATTTTTATACACTTTGGCAATGCAGGAAGGTTTAACGCCTTGCGATAAGGTGCCAAATATTCCACAAACTTTTATTCTGCCTGATGGTACTCCTTGGACTTCCAGAAATTCAACGGAAGCTCATAGTGGTGAAATGGTAACCCTAAAATGGGGTTTGGCTAATTCAGTTAATAATATTTCAGGATGGGTTTTAAAGCAAACTAAGCCTGAGGCTGTAGTTGCGATGGCTCGAAAAATGGGAGTGGTTAGTCCTATTGAGGCTGTACCTTCCATATTCTTGGGAACCTCTGATATTTCCGTTTACGAAATGGTAGGAGCTTATGGCTCGTTTGCCAATAAAGGGGTGTACATCAAACCACGTTTCATTACCAAGATTGAGGATAGCAAAGGCAATTTAATTGCTCAATCGGTTCCACGAAAAACCGAAGTAATGAATGAAAGAACAGCTTATCTAATGGCCAACCTGTTGCAAGGTGTGGTAAGGGAAGGTACTGGTAGAAGATTAAGATTTAAATATAATTTGTATAATCCTATTGGAGGAAAAACAGGTACCACTCAGAATCATTCTGATGGTTGGTTTATGGGAATTACCCCTGAGTTGGTTTCAGGAGTTTGGGTTGGTGCCGAAGACAGAGCTATTCGTTTTGAAGGAATTAGATTAGGGCAGGGGGCCAATATGGCATTGCCAATTTGGGCTTTGTACATGCAAAAAGTATATGCCGATGAAAGCTTAGGCATGCAAAAAGGAGATTTTGAAAAACCTCGAGGTGTTAATATAAACTTGGATTGTGAATCTGTGACCAATGATAAATCGAACAGTAGTACTGAGGATTTTGATGATGAAGATTTCTTTTAATACAATTTTGAATAGAAGACCAAATGCATTATGCTGATAGATTTCTAAAGGAGTACTGTGAGAGTAGCGAAACGGTATGACATATTAGAAACAAATCGGTATAAAAATCAGATTTAAAATCTGTTGTAAGATCAAGTAATTTTGTTTAAAATTGTACTGCGATTCAGGTTCTCCGACAGGAGAATAATAGGGAATCCTGTTTAAATCAGGAGCTGTCCCCGCAGCTGTAAGTTCCGATTCAATTGTGAATCTGTGTTTTTAACAAGTGTTCCACTGTTCCGATACATAGGGATGGGAAGGAGTTGAAAGCCGGAACAAGCCAGAAGACCTGCCTGGGTTATGGATTTTAGCTTTCGGGCATGAAAAGCGGAAAGATTCAGTTTATTCTTTCTATTCCGATGCTAGCAGATTCGGTACGCCAAATCGAATCGAAAAAATTCATAGTAACTGTTTTACTATTGAGGATGTCTCGCCAAGGCATCCTCTTTTTTTCTTAAAAGTCTAGAAAAGTCAAACAGTTGATATAATCATTATTTAAAATTCCTTGCTTTTATAAACTTCGTACCTGATACTTCAGTTTTTAACCTTTTACTTGGTCGAAAGGCTATCTTGGTATTTGTAATTTTTTGTGCGGTAACTTCCTCTTCCGTATCGCATCCTTCTCCCGATGCATGAAGAGAGAAAATGCCCAAGCCTTCCAAATCGATGCTGCAATTGTCTTTTAATAAATCAGGAATTTCTGTTATGAAAGTATGTAGTACGCCCATAACATCCCCTTCGCTAAAAGTTGACATTAAGGCAATGTGTTTACACAGCTCCTTCATTTTAACGGTTCTTCGGTTGGTAATTCGGGGGTAATATTTGTATTCTCCGCCACCTTTAACACCGGGGTTTGCATGTTTCACGACTTTATATTCTACGCTCATAACGCTTGGTTTGGGGTAATATGTTGTATTGTTTTAAGGAACTTCTACTTATTAATAGAAACTCAATACCTCAAGTTATGAAATTATAACAGCTATTAAAAATTAATTTAATAGCTGTTAAAGAATATTTTAATACGTATTAAAAATTCAAACCGAAGTTTGAAAATCCATAAGGTCACAGTTTAGAATGTGGATTTTTTACTGTGTCTTCTACAAATACTTGCTATCTGAATAAGGTTTGAAATACCTGACCCACCTTGCTTACCAAATGCACTTTGATTTTAAACTTAGAGATATCCAAGCCTTTTAAGTTGTGTTTTGGAATAAAGATTTGTTTGAATCCTAATTTTTCGGCTTCGCTAATTCTTTGGTCGATTCGGTTAACCGGACGAATTTCGCCGGATAAACCAATTTCGCCTGCAAAGCAAACTTCTTTTGGAATCGAAATATCGGTGCTTGATGAAAGTACGGCAATAATCACCGCCAAATCGATAGCAGGATCGTTAACCTTAATTCCCCCGGCAATGTTTAGGAAAACATCTTTGGTAGATAGTCGGAAACCAGCACGTTTTTCCAAAACTGCCAAAAGCATGTTCAAACGGCGCAAATCGAAACCTGTGGATGATCGTTGTGGTGTACCGTATGCAGCAGAACTAACCAATGCTTGTAT
>NZ_BAZX01000025.1 GCF_001310955.1 Marinifilum fragile JCM 15579 | reverse complement strand
ATTGAGTTTTTATGTAATTATGTGTTTTTATTTGTCACCACAAAGCTCAGTCAATACTCTCATGGTTGATTTTGGATGTAAAAATCCAATCTTCAAACCTTCAGCACCACCACGAGGAGCTTTATCGATCACTTGGCATCCAGCTTCCTGAACATCATTCAACGCTTCTTGTACATCTTCAACAGCAAAAGCCAAATGGTGCATACCACCGCCAGTTTTCTCTACAAATTTTCCAATTGGTCCTTCTGGATCTGTAGACTCCAACAATTCGATTTTTACGTCTCCAACTTTAAAAAAAGCAGTCTTCACCTTCTGATCAACAACTTCTTCAATTGCGTAACACTCCAATCCCAATACTTTTTCATAAAATGGAATTGCTTCTTCTAAGCTTTTTACAGCGATACCGATATGTTCAATATGCGTTGGTTTCATACTAGTTAATTTTTAAAAATTTATTTTGGACAAAAATATCTAATCAAAAAATTTTGGTCAATGATCTTGAACATTAATAAAGTTGTTTTTCAACATGTTCTCGATTCATCTCAAGAAAGTTTTCTATTTGCTGAATTTCAACAAAATAACATTAGAATTCAAGTATCACGGTAACGATTTCATATATTTTCTTCGAAAACCTTTGCAGAAATAAACGTCATTTTTGAATTGCACTCCAAAGGAAAATGTTTTTTTCAAAATAGCGGACAAAAATTTTACTATTACAAAACATATCTCTACGGCATAATAGATTGCCTAAAATTTTTGGTCTGTTTTAACAATTTGTTGTAAGAGAACTCCTACAATATTTATTTGCTTGCCAAGCAGAAAATTATTCTTGATGATTCAATTAAATCATCAGATAAATAAAGGCAATAATGCAAGTCTTTTATTTATATTTGCACTTTGAAACAACATTCAACCAATTTTATAAATTTATAAGTTGACTTTAAGATGATTTTATTCTTCAAAAAAGACGAAGTGCACTTTGTTGTCCAGACAACAAACCAATTGAATGGATTAGATCTTGACAAGCTATCATGGCTGTTTGGTAATGCAGAAAAATTAGATCAAGACACACTTGATGGAATTTTTGTGGGTCCAAGAAAAGAAATGATTACTCCTTGGAGTACAAACGCTGTAGAAATCACTCAAAACATGGGAATTGATGGTTTGCTAAGAATAGAGCAATACATACTCGTTGATTCCGAAAAAGCGGATTTTGATCCTATGCTTCAGTCAATGTATAAAGGACTTAACCAAGAAGTTTATACCATTGATAAGCAACCAGATCCAATCGTTTACATTGATAATATTGAAGAATACAATCAACAAGAAGGTTTAGCATTAAGCTCTGAGGAAATTTCTTACTTGAATGATGTTTCAGAAAAAATTGGCAGAAAATTAACAGATTCTGAGGTGTTTGGATTCTCTCAAGTAAACTCAGAACACTGTCGTCATAAAATCTTTAATGGTACCTTCATAATTGATGGCGAAGAAAAAGAATCTTCATTATTCCAATTAATTAAAAAGACCTCTAAAGAAAATCACAATAGAATCATATCTGCATACAAAGACAATTGTGCCTTCCTTGAAGGACCTAAAGCTGAGCAATTTGCTCCGCATTCACACGACAAAGCAGACTTTTTCTATACAAAAAACATCGATACAGTAATTTCGCTTAAGGCGGAAACTCACAATTTCCCCACTACAGTAGAACCATTTAATGGTGCTGCAACTGGTACCGGAGGTGAAATTCGTGACAGAATTGCTGGTGGTAAGGCTGCTATTCCAATGGCAGGTACTGCAGTTTATATGACTTCTTACCCAAGATTGGAAGCATCACGTAAGTGGGAAAACGCAACTGAAGCAAGAAATTGGTTGTACCAAACTCCTGAAGAGATCCTTATTAAAGCATCAAATGGGGCTTCTGATTTTGGTAACAAATTCGGACAACCTTTAATTGTTGGTTCAGTTCTTACCTTCGAGCACTTCGAAAACAACAAGAAATATGGTTACGACAAAGTAATCATGCAAGCCGGAGGTATTGGATATGGTCGTTTAGAACAAGCACAAAAAGATGTTCCGCAGAAAGGTGATAAAGTTGTTCTTCTTGGTGGAGACAACTACCGTATCGGAATGGGCGGTGGAGCCGTTTCTTCGGTTGCTACCGGAGAATTTGACAATTCAATCGAATTGAATGCTGTTCAGCGTTCCAATCCTGAGATGCAGAAGAGAGTTTGCAATGCAATTCGTGCAATGGCCGAGGCTGATGAGAACCCAATCATCTCTATCCACGACCACGGCGCTGGCGGACACTTGAATTGTCTTTCGGAATTGGTTGAAGAAACTGGTGGAAAAATTGACTTAAATGCTCTTCCTGTGGGTGATCCTACTCTATCTGCAAAAGAAATTGTAGGAAACGAATCGCAAGAAAGAATGGGATTGGTAATGAAGGAAAAAGATGTTGAGCTTTTGACTAAAATTGCCGAAAGAGAGCGCGCTCCTATCTATCAGATTGGTGAAACAACTGGTGATATGAGATTTACTTTTGAAGATAAGAAAACAGGTAAGAATCCAATTGATCTTGCACTTTCTGAAATGTTTGGTAAACCACCAAAAACGATCATGCAAGATGAGACTGTAAACGAAGGATTCGAAGCTGTTTCATACGATATTAATAAGTTCGAAGAGTATCTTGAAGATGTTCTTCAGTTAGAGGCAGTAGCTTGTAAAGACTGGTTAACCAACAAAGTTGACCGTTCGGTAACAGGTAAAATTGCAATGCAGCAATGTGCTGGTCCTCTGCAATTGCCACTAAACAACCTTGGTGCTGTAGCTATCGATTTCCAAGGCGAAAAAGGTATTGCTACCTCAATTGGACACACTCCTGTAGCTGCCTTGGTTGATTCTAAAAATGGTAGCCGTTTGTCGGTTGCTGAATCGTTAACCAACATGGTATGGGCACCAATTGAGAAAGGTTTGAAAGGTATTTCGCTTTCAGCAAACTGGATGTGGCCTTGTAAAAATCCTGGAGAAGATGCGCGTTTGTACAATGCAGTTGAATCAATCAGCGATTTTGCAATTAAATTAGGAATCAACATTCCAACTGGTAAAGACTCGCTTTCCATGACTCAAAAATATGGAAAAGACGATGTTGTTTACTCTCCTGGAACCGTTATCATTTCTACTGTTGGTGAAATCATCGATATCAATAAAATGATTTCTCCAGTAATGAAAAATGATCAAGATTCTCACTTGGTTTACCTTGATTTCTCTAAAGATAACTTCCAATTGGGAGGTAGTAGTTTTGCTCAGATTGTTAACAAATTGGGTAAACAAACTCCTGATGTTACCGATGCTGATTACTTTGTAAAAGCATTTGAAACACTACAACAATTAATCCTTGACGGAAAAGTATTGGCTGGTCACGATATTTCTGCTGGTGGTATGATTACTGCTCTATTGGAAATGTGTTTTGCTGACAACAAGCTTGGTGCAAACATCGATTTAAGCTCTATTCAAGAGAAAGACTTAATTAAAGTACTTTTCAGCGAGAATCCAGGTGTTATTTTCCAGGTAAAAGACAAAGATGCTGTAAGCAAAGCTTTAGCTGATAAAGGACTACGTTTCCACGTAATTGGTTCTCCTGCTGAGGCTGGAATCCTTAAGCTTGCTAAAGATGAACAATCATTTAATTTAGATATTGTAAGCCTTCGTGACCTTTGGTACAAGACTTCCTATCTGTTAGATAGAAACCAGTCTGGTAAAGAATTGGCTTTGGAAAGATTCGAAAGCTACAAAAAGAATGAGTTAACCTACAAGTTCCCTGAGAACTTTACCGGTAAATTCTCACAATACGGAATCGATCCTAAGAGAAAAGACATGTCAGGTGTAAAAGCAGCTATCATCCGTGAAAAAGGTGTGAATGGTGATCGAGAAATGGCTTGGATCATGCACTTGGCAGGAATGGATGTGAAAGATATTCACATGACGGATTTGATTTCAGGTCGTGAAGATTTGACCGATGTCAACATGATCGTATTTGTTGGTGGGTTTTCTAACTCAGATGTTCTTGGATCGGCAAAAGGTTGGGCTGGAGCATTCCTTTACAATGAGAAAGCAAAAGCTGCTCTTGACAACTTCTACAGCAGACCAGATACCTTAAGTTTGGGTGTATGTAACGGTTGTCAGTTGATCTCTGAGCTAGGATTGATCTATCCAGAGCACGAAAAACATCCTAAACTACTTCATAACAACTCACACAAATTCGAATCGGGATTTGTTAGCGTTGAGATCCCTGAAAACAACTCTGTGATGCTTTCTAGCTTATCAGGAAGCAAGATGGGTATTTGGGTAGCTCACGGAGAAGGAAAATTCGATCTTCCATACGGAAAAGAAGAGTACAATATTCCAATGAAGTATGCTTACGATCAGTATCCTGCTAATCCAAACGGATCTCCATTTGCAACTGCTGCAATTTCATCAAAAGATGGTCGTCACCTTGCAATGATGCCTCACTTGGAGCGTGCAACTTATCCTTGGAACTGGGCATATTATAATGAAAATCGCATAGAAGACGAATTGACTCCATGGGTTGAAGCTTTTGTAAATGCTAAAAACTGGATTATTGAAAATAAATAATCTCATTTAAAATATTCTTAAAAGCCTCTGCAAATGCAGAGGCTTTTTTCGTCTCAATCAATAAAGTATATACAAATGCATACCACCCTACTATTTGTTCGAATCTAAAGTTCAATAAAAAAGCCTCAGGTAAACCATACCTGAGGCTAAAAGCATTATAATTTTCCTTGGAAGATACTATCGAACTACCTTAATCTTACCTGAATAAACTTCATTTCCTGCTTGTACTCTAACGATATACAATCCAGATTCTAATGATTCGATTCTTATTGTATTTTCTCCAGCATTACTGTTTTGTTTTGAAAATACTTTCTTACCACTTAAATCGAAGATTTCAATCTTAAACTCCTTAGCTGCATTTCCTAATGCAAGCTTAAATTCACCTCTACAAGGATTAGGGTATATTTTGAACTCATTAGTTGTCTTGTCAAGATTATCATCTATTCCTGTAGCAATAACATCAATTTCCAGTGAATTAGAATGAAATTGAGAGTCAAATTTATATCCAATAATATAAGCCTTATATTTTCCTGACTCTTCAAAACTGATAGCGTAATTAGCAACCCCAATTGGACTACTATTAACAGTCTCATAAAGTTCATCATTCAAATAAACTTCAATTTTATCATATCCTACTGGCAATTGAGCTTTTAAAAGTAGCTTATTATCATCTATCAAAAAGAAATCATTAACAACAGGAATTTTGTCTTTTATGCTAATTTCCTCTTCGTTTGACTTTAAAGCGCTTCCATCTATATAACCCAATACATATGACTTATAAGATCCTGTTTGATCAACAGTTACTTCGAATGACTGTTCCCCTAATTCAGGACTATCTATTTTCATATTCAAGGTATTATTCACATAAATTTCCAAGCTATCATAGTCAACTTTAACATTCATGTTAAGATGAACAACCTTATCTTTTACCTCTACCAATTCAGTAATTACTGGAATACGGTCTATATCAGTAATATCTACACTCCAAATACCTCTACCATGAGTTGCAAGAACAACCTGATTTCCTACCACCTGCATATCGTAAATTGAAACTGGAGGTAAATTTCCTTCTAGCATATGCCATGAAACACCATCGTCATTAGACTCAAAAACTCCAATTTCTGTACCTGCCCACAACGTTTTGGTATCATGCGGCATAACCAACATACAATGAGTTACTACATCAGGAAATCCGTTTGAACTTACAGTACCTAATGCTCCAAATCCTGTAATATCTTCCCAAGTTTGACCAAGATCCTTTGTTCTAAGTATTTTTGGAGACTTACTGATAGAAAACATTAAATAAGCTGTATTTGGTTCACTTGGATGCGTAGAAATACCGCTAATATAAGCTAGCATATCTCTCTCAGAATATGCATTTACACCTTTAAAAGTTTCTCCCTCATCTTCTGAAACAAAGATTTTATAACTACCACTTCGTAACATTGCTGCACCTCCCCAAACAATCTTTGGATCAGCTAGTGATACCTCGACATTGTGTTGACTGGTTACACCTTGCCATGCATCATCAATATTCTTAAGAGTCCAATTCGCTCCAAAGTCAGTTGACTTATAAACTCCATTTTTAGCTACAGCGAAAACAACGTCAGGATTTCCTTTAGAAGCTGATAGCTTTGTTAAAAACGGACCATCATCTTCAGTAATTCCGTTTACTGAAGCCCAACTTTCACCTCCATTTAATGATTTATAGATGGCATTATAGTAAATACTTCCTAATAATTTTTTTGGATCTTCACTATGCCATAAACATTCAAAACCATCTCCTCCCAAACGGAAATTGTATTTCGTATTTGAAGAAGCATCTTCTCCAGATTTTGACTGCCATGTTCCATTATCCTGCATCCCTCCAATATACTCATTTGCATTAGGATTTTTAGCTACACCATAAAACTGAGTGGTAATATAATTATTTGGCTTTTGGGTAAAAGTTTTACCATTATCTTCTGATACTCCAATACCACCATCATTACCATTTACAATTCGGAAACTCTCACCATCCATTGGAATTATAGTGATATTATGATGGTCGGGATGTAAACCTGGAATCTTTGTTTCTCCAAATCCAGCACCTTGATCATATCCATTTGATCCGCCATAATTTCCATACGCATCCGCAACACTGGTTTTCTTCCCATCATACACTTCTATTCCTCCATACTCGATTATAATTTTCGAATTAGGAAGATTTTTATCATCCCAAGTTGAACCAGCTTTTAGCTCTGCCCAAATCATATAAAGAGCCTTTTGTACATGACCTCCATTTACTGCAACACTTGCATTAGCTGCATTTGCATTGTACTCTATAGCATTAATATATATGTACTCTCTACCTAAATCACCATAAGCATCACTTTCGCCATTTCGAGTGTACAGATTAAACTTGCCATCTTTCTCTTGATCTCGAAAAGAAACCATCAACTGCTTATTGTGGGTAATATCCCATACCTCAAAAGGTACATCAACGTAATCTGCATAAGTATATTCTGCATCTGCAACTCCTGAAGTTTCTTTATCTGGAACAGTAAAACGATGTGCTTTCTGACTTAGTCCTGGACCAAATCTAACCTCTACAGAAGTCCAATCTGTAGCTAGCACATTGGATCCTGCATCCGTTTTTAAACCACCGTCTAAATGACTTCCACCAAAATCAACAAATGACAGAAAGTTTGCATTTTCATTATAGGCAGATTTAACAGCTGCATTTAATTCCGATGGAGTCTTGTTAAAAGCAAGTTGCCACATATCAACACCAGCAACAAATACAACACTATCAATAAATGGATGAGCCGCTATAGTATTGTCATATCCTCCCTGACCTCCCAGAAAGTTTTGGCCATCATTGAATTTAGACCAGTTGTTTGCATTATCTTGCGAAAAGTAAACATGAGATTCTTTATCTGAAATATCCACACTTACATAAACAAAATCTCTATTAACCGGAGAAACCGCAACTTCATAACGATCACCAGTAGCTAGCCCTTTTGATAATACTTGCCAATTTTCTCCTCCATCAATAGTTCGTAAAACTCCTTTTCCATTTTCTCCTGCAAAAATTGTATCCCTCGCTGCAGGAAATGCAGATAAGTCCTCAACACCGTTTACACTCTCATAAACCTGGGTCCAAGCAGTACCTCCATCAACCGATTTGAAAATTCCCTTTTCAGTTGCTGCAATAACAATGTTAGCATTAATTGGATTCACAAATAGACGGTTAATGTATCCAAATTTCTCATCCGCTGCAGTACTTGCTAACTGGCTCCAGCTTTCTCCTCTATCTTCTGATTTCCAAATTCCATTTCCCAAATTCTGAGCACTTCCCGGAAAACTTTCTCCTGTACCTGCATATATAATATTATGGTTTGACTCAGCCATTGCCAATGCATTGACTGATAAATTTGTCAAATCATTCGATAAGTTAGTCCAATTTTCAGCTGCATCTGTAGTTTTCCAAATGCCACCTGTTGCACTCCCTGCAAACCAAGTATTTTTATTTGAATCATCAGGATCAACTATTATAGCTCGCGTACGTCCTCCTACATTAGCTGGACCTCTTGATACAAAATTTAAAGGAGCTTCAGAGCTCTTAACTTTCAATCTATATTTACGCGCTTTTTGAAGTTCTTTTGTTTTGTAATTCATTTCATAGCCAGACTTCTCTTCACCAATTCGAGTTGTAATAGCTTTAAAGTACTTACTATACATATCAGGTTTATCTGCCTTGCTATAGCCTACTTTCCTTTTTTCCTTTTTTTTCTGAAATTGTTTTTGCCAAAACTCTTTAGGTGTAAAATCATTACTGGAAAATTGTTTTTTATCCTGCTTGATATAATTGGTTACCACAAGCATCGATAAAATAACTAGTCCACCCGTAAGTAGATAATAAAATTTTTTCATAAACTTTTAAAGTTAGTTAGTGATTTGGTTAATTAATTGGTTAAATAGCTATTTCTTTGTCTTAACTGTTTCGGTTATTTTTTTCTTTGTTATCAAATCAAATATATAGGTCCATCTACCTGTATCTTCTTCATTTGTAATGTATCCTCTTTGCTTGGTAATTAAAAGTTGTGTTTCGTTATACCATTCGATCTTTGCATTGGCAACTTTATCTTCATAAATAGTAACTCCATTGATAATATCGTATACAAAAAACTCTTTTATTTGATTTGGATTAGGTTGTGATTTCGAATTTACTTTCTCACAAATCACATAGTTTTTGTTAGAATTAAATTTAAACTCAACTTCTTCTCCAAACTTATCTTTAGCAACCTGTTGATAAGTAACTTGATCACTTTCGGATACATTCCCATTCAACTTGTTTTTTGTTGCACATCCAAAGAGTAGCATTATTAATACTAAATTTACGATTAGAGTTTTCATAGATGTATTTTAATAAGTTTCAAATTCAACTAAATATTAATATTATAATAATTGCATTAAATCTTTTTTTTAAGAGGAAATAAATATAATAACAATACAGGATATATAAAATTTCAATAAAGAATATATAAGCAATATAAATATTGTACAATTGAATTATTCTTTCATTCATCGTTTAAACCTACTCCTTCTCTCTATTTAATCAAATAAATACATCAGGCAATTCCCCATCTTAAATTCATATAAATCAACATTTAAAATTACCATTCCAGAAAATGCAATCTTTTTTGTAACTTATATCCATTCTGTTAAAAAATAGATCATGAAGAACTTATATCTTATTTTTTTATTTGCAATTATTCTTTTAGGATGTAATACTGCTAAACAAACATCAGATCCTAAAACTCCAGTCCCAGTATCTAATCATGAAAAAAAAGACAAAAAGGTTCAACAAATTGCACCTTCTACTTGTTTCTTAACTGTTACAATAACAGATGATTCCTTGAATACCAATACAATTAAAACAAAAGTTCTTAAAGTACACGGATATGGTGCTGGATTCACCCCCTCTTTTCATGTAAATCAAGAAATTGTATTGAAATTATCCGACAAACAATTAAAAGAAATTAAAAATCACAAAACAATGTCATGTGTCATTTCGCAAGTGACTACAATGAATAATAATTTATACTTGAAACTTATTGAAATTAAATAAAAATTCTACTAACTAAGACTTCTTCCTATTCCTCTTATACTTTCACTGACAAACTGTTTTTGCTAAGTAATACTAATATTTGATAGTTGAACTTCACCTAGTTCTTTGAGTACAGAATAAACACTACATAAAATGAAGAATTTATTAATCGTTATAACGATCTCTATATTCTGTTGTACTTTACACGCTCAAAACAACCTGAAACCGTCAGAAGAGAAAGTAATATCAGAAGTTAAAAATCTAATCATCACGGAGACAACATTCCAAAATCTTACCAACAGAAGTGTAAACAAAAGCAAATTATCAAAAATTGCTGATCGTAAAGCTGGGAAATATAATTTTGCAGATGATCCTATAAGAAGAAAAGAGTTTGAATTTAATCAACTCAAAAACCCTTTAACAGGGAAAATTCCAAACAACATCAAACTCTTGGAAAAAAGATATGTGCTTTCTGCCAAATCAAAATTACAAAGCAAGTTAAAAGCTGATGAAGTTATTTATCAAACTAGTGGACCACGTAATGTTGGAGGTAGAACAAGAGCTTTGGCGATTGATATCAGCGATGCATCTGGAAATACAATATTGGCAGGCGGCGTCACTGGAGGAATGTGGAAATCGACAGATAGAGGTGTTTCCTGGATTAGGACAACTGACTTGGATGAACACCCAAGCGTTACTGCAATCGCGCAGGACCCAAGAATAGGTTCTCAAAACATTTGGTACTATACAACAGGAGAATATTTAGGCAGTGCGAGCAAAGATGGAGCATTCTACGCTGGAAACGGAATATTTAAATCTACAAATAATGGCGATAGTTGGGAACTTTTACCAAATACGGCCGAAAATACTTTTGCTTCATTCGATCGTTTTTTCGACATCTGTTGGAATATATGTGTAGACCCTAATAATGGAGATGTATATGCTGCTACATATGGTGCAATTTATATTTCGAAGAACGGTGGTACAACATGGACTCGTGAACTGGAGTCATTTAATACTGCTGATCCTAACTACGCTCCATACACTGATGTGATTTGCACGCCTGATGGTACAAAATATGCAAGTATTAGTTCTGGAGGAGATAAAAATGGAGGTATCTGGCGAAAAGCTAGTGGGTCTATAAGCTGGGAAAACGTAAGCCCCGATAATTTTCCTGCATCTTATGACCGAATTGTTTTGGCGCATGCCCCCAGCAATACAAGCAAGGATATTGTTTATTTACTGGCAAGAACAAGCGGTGATGGATTTCAAGACCATAGTTTTTGGAAATTGACTTATGATGCCACTGAAACAATTCCTGCAAATTGGGAAGATCGTTCACAAAACCTACCAATAAGAGGTGATGGTGATCGTGACGTAAATGGTTACAATTCTCAAAACTCGTACAATATGCTGATTAAAGTGTCACCATCAGATGAAAATGTTGTATTTATCGGTGGAACTAATCTGTTTCGCTCTAACGATGCATTTGCTACTAAGGCGTCACCCGTTAGCGATGGGATTACCAACAATTCTAACACGTATTGGATTGGTGGATACGCAACTGAAAATGATGTGAGTCAATACGACAATCATCATGCTGATTTGCACGCCTTAACATTCATTGATGCCAATACTTTATTATGTGGTCACGATGGAGGCATTAGCATTACCAATAATTTTATGCAGACCAATGATTCTGGAATTGAAGATGACAATGAAAATACACCAGAAAACAATAAGCCTGTAGATTGGGAATATCTAAACAATGGATATTTAACTACACAATCTTATACCATTGCAATTGATCATGATAATGTTGACAGAACCACCCTTATTTCAGGATTTCAGGACAACGGAACCTGGGTGGCCGATAATGCCAATGCAACAACTGATTGGATAAGTTGGGGATCAGGAGATGGAAGTTTTTGTAGCATTACGAATAATGGCAATACAATTATATCCTCATCCCAAAATGGAACAACCTATTTAGAGGATAATGTATACGATGAAAATAACTATTACTATACAAGGATAGATCCTGATAATGCAGAAGGACAACTGTTTATCAATCCTTTTGTGATTGATGCCAACAACTACAAACTGATGTATTATGCAGCAGGTCAATTTATCTGGAGAAACCTTGACATTTTTGAAATTCCAAAATTTAGCAACGATAAAGCTACTGTAAATTGGGAAAAATTAACATTTTCAGAGGTTACAGGAACAATTAGTGCACTTACTACATCTACCTACCTGCCAACATGCTCTACTATGGAACCAGCGATGGGAAAGTATTCAGAATTGACAACGCCAACTCAAGTAATGCAGAAAGAATAGAAATCACAGGTTCCAACATGCCAGAAGGTAATGTGATATCGATAGCTGTAAATCCTTTAAATGGAGATGAAGTGATGGTGGCATTCTCCAATTACAAAATAGAAAGCATATATCACTCTACCGATAAAGGCGCTAGTTGGACAGCGGTTAGTGGAAATTTGGAAGAAAATGGAAATCCTCAAGGTGATGGCCCTTCGATTCGTTCCGTATCCACTATGCCAACACCTACTGCGACTCTTTATTTTGCAGGCACAAGCACAGGCCTGTACAAAACTGATAACTTAAATTCTAATTCAACCATTTGGAACCAAGAAGCTGAGAATTTAATAGGAACAACTATCTCGGCAATGGTTAAAAGCAGGCGAGATGGTTTTATAGCTATAGGAACGCATGGAAATGGTGCTTTTACCGGAAATATTGATTTTAGTAATTCTACCCCAAAAGCCCTCATCGGCATCGAAAAAACTCAACTACAAGTAAACGAATCCACCAATTTTATTAGCCGATCAATTGGTGATGGAATTAATAGTTGGAATTGGAGTTTTGAAGGAGGAACACCCGCAAATTCAACAGCGAAGAATCCGACAAATATAAAGTACAATCAAGAAGGAACTTATAGTGTTAGCCTAACAGTTGCAAATCCTATTGGAGAAGATACACAAACCATCACAACAGCTATAATAGTTGGTGCTCAGCCGGTTGGTATTGATAATGACATTGCTAATAATTCAAATGAAGATCTTCTAATCTATCCTAACCCCATGGTAGAAAAAAGCAAACTAGAATTTCCTAATAAAGACAACCAAAAATACAGATTAATTGTTATTGATGCCACTGGTAAAATAGTGCGTATTATTGAAAACATAACCGGAAATAACGTAATTATAAACAGAGAACAATTGAAGCCAGGAGTTCATATCATTAATCTTTCAGGCGAGAAAATTTATAAAGGAAAGCTTTTGGTGAAGTAGAAAAACAGACTAAAGACGAAAAAATAAACAGCATCAAGTCATTACTCTGACAGGATGCTGTTTTTCTATAAATTACTCTATCTAACTTGTCAACTGATCAAGCAAATTCTCGTCATCATCAACTTTAAAATTTGAAAAATTGAGAGCCGTTTCTATAATAGCCAAATGTGAATATGCCTGGGGAAAGTTTCCTAACAAGCGTTTGCTCGCAAAATCAATGTCTTCAGCAAATAAGCCTAAGTGGTTCGAATAAGCCAGAAGTTTCTCGAATTTTTCCTTTGCTTCTTTTTTCTTACCAATTTTAAACAAACTATTGATCAGCCAAAATGAACAAATGGTAAAAGCCGATTTAGGTGTTCCAAAATCATCCTGGTTCTTATATCGATACATTAACCCATCGTGCTCCAACTCTTTTTGAATGGTCAAAACGGTAGACTTAAACTTCTCATCCTTGGCATCAATAAATCCATAGGTTTCCATTAATAAAACCGAAGCATCCATATCTTCTGATCCATAATACTGTGTAAATGCCTGTTTCTTTTCGCTCCAGGCTTTCTTCATAATATCATCTTTAACCGAGTGTCTTAACACCTTCCATTTAGTCACATAATAATCTCGCTGCAATAAACTGGCAATTTTAACAGCACGATCGAAAGCCACCCAACACATTACCTTGCTAAATGTAAAATGCAGGCTTCTCCCTCGAATCTCCCAAATACCTCTATCTGGTTTTTTCCAGTTTTCTTCAACCACCTTAACAATGCTTCTTACAATAGTCCACAACTCCTCGCTATGCTCCAGCGATGTTTCGAACATTTCAAAATGCTGATGAATCAGATCCAAAAGAATACCGTAAATGTCATTTTGCTTCTGTTTGTATGCCGCATTTCCAACTCTAACTGGCTTAGATCCCTCATAACCTGATAAATGATCTAATTCAAATTCGGAGAGTTTCTTTTCCCCATTAATGCCATACATAATTTGAATCTTTTCATTTTTTTCAGGAATAATATCCATTATGAAATTTAAATAACGTTTGGCAACATTATAATGTCCTAGCTGAGTTAATATTTTCACCATCATGGAACCGTCACGAATCCAGCAAAAGCGATAATCCCAATTCCGAATCTCTCCAATGGTTTCCGGAAGCGAAGTTGTAAGAGCAGCCAATACCGCCCCACTTTTCTGATAACTTAGCAACTTTAAAACCAATGCGCTTCTGGTAACCTGTTCATTGTATTCCGGTAATATTTTTGTTTTCTCACTCCAGTTCAGCCAATAGGTTTTTGTACGTTGTAATTTTACATAAACACGCTCAATGTCTTGCTCTAAAAGTTTTTGATTATAACTGATCAGGCAAAATTCATTTTTCTCTAAGCAAATCAATTCCCTATCCAGTATATCTTTATTCTTAAAACTGGAATACAGATAAAGCGAATCATAATTGCCTTTTGTAGTAAAAGATTTTATAAATCCTTCCTCTGAAATAATGTTCTCCGTGTGATTTCGCGCATAATCCAATTTAGGATCATATTTTAGTCTAAAAGTTGGCTTTCCATATACTAATCTAAAAAAACGTATCACATCAGGTGGTGCGTAATATTCTTTATTATCGGTCAGAAATCTTGGCATAAAATCCAATACCTCAAATACACCATCTACACATTCAAACCTTGTTTTTAATATATTGGTTTTAGATCCGTATTCTTGTTTTATTTCTAACAAATTTTCTGGGATAATTTCAAAACTCCCTCCTATCTCCTGATCCAAAATCTTAGCAAATGCCGATGAAGAGTCGAATTGAGGCAAACAAACCCAATCCAATGATCCTTTTTCTGATATTAAAGCTGCACTTCGACAGTTACCAATTACTCCATAATTTAAATTCTTCATAAAAAATCACTATTTTAGAGCTTAACAATATATGATTTGTCTATTCATTTGAGATTGACAAATCCACAACGACACAAAACACACAAACAATCAAATACTTAAGGAAATAAAATTGATATCATAGAAATAATATCAAGATTAAGTAATTGTTAAATTTTAATTGTTTGCGTTAGATATGATTCGGAAAATAGAGATTTTTCACGAATATTTATAACATTTCTACCAAAATAAAAACCACATTTTATGAATAGAATTCACATTGTCTCCAACAGGCTTCCTGTAAGTATTAACGTAGAAAACGACAATATTGATCTCATACCCAGCGTAGGTGGCCTGGCTACTGGCATGAGATCGGTATATAAAGAATATAATGGCAAGTGGATTGGATGGCCTGGATTGCCAAATGATGATTTAAACGATGAATTAAAGGCCAATATTGATGAAAAACTTAAGGGAGAAGATTGTATATCTGTTCACCTATCAAAAGAAGAAATAGACTTATACTACGATGGTTTTAGCAACCGTACCATTTGGCCATTGTTCCACTACTTTGCTCAATACATCGATTATGATCAAAGCTTTGGGAGGCATTTGTAAAGGTGAATCAGAAATTTGCAGACAAAGCACTTGAAACTCTTGAAGAAGGGGACACCATTTGGATTCATGATTACCAACTTCTTTTGGTTCCGGAAATGATTAAGTCTAAAAAACCTGGAGTAACAGTTGGATTCTTTTTGCATATTCCGTTCCCATCTTTCGAAGTATTCAGAATTCTTCCGTGGCGAAAAGAATTGATTCATGGAATGCTGGGGGCCGATTTAATTGGTTTTCACACATTCGATTATCAAAGACACTTCTTTAGCAGCGTTCGAAGACTAATGGGTTATGAAATATCTTTTAATGAAATTCATATTGAAGATAGAATCATCATTGTTGATTCTTTTCCAATGGGAATCGACTATGACAAATTTAGAGATGCTGCCACACAAACTTTTCAAAAACCATTACAGGAAAAATCGAAACTACATCGCGAACTAGAGAAATATTTCCTTGTTTCTCCGGACAGAAAGCTGATTTTGTCAATTGATCGACTGGATTATTCGAAAGGAATTCCCAATCGCCTGCAGGCATTTGCTAAATTTTTGGAAGAGTACCCTGAGTTTATTGGAAAAGTAACTTTAATCATGTTGGCTGTACCTTCCAGAGGTACTGTAGAACATTACATCAACCTAAAACGTGAGGTTGACGAATTGGTGGGCAATGTAAATGGTAGATTTGGTAGTATTAATTATACGCCTGTTTGGTATTTTTATCGCTCTATGCCATTCGAAAATCTTATTGAGCTTTATAGCTCTTGTGATGTAGCACTGGTTACTCCTGTAAGGGATGGAATGAATTTGGTAGCCAAGGAATATGTGGCATCCAGAACAAACAGAACAGGTGTTATTATTTTGAGTGAAATGGCGGGCGTATCCAAAGAAATGGGAGAAGCTCTAATGATCAATCCGAACAATACAGGCGAAATTGCTCAAAGTATATATCAGGCTTTAACCATGCCTCTTGATGAACAACGTGAACGAATGATTTATTTGCAAGACAGAATCAAACGTTATGATGTTTTCAAATGGTCATCTGAATTTGTAAAATCGTTACGAAAAGTTGAGAAACTACAAAGTTCAATATATGCAAAAAAGGTAAGCTCTTCCATTTTAGAGAGCATTAAAACTGAATACGCAGATGCGAAAAAAAGATCTATTTTCCTTGACTACGATGGAACATTAACCGGATTCAAGAAAAATCCTAACGATGCAAAACCTGATGAAGAATTACACAACATTCTGTATAAGCTAGAAGAAGATCCTAAAAATGTAATAACGATTATTAGCGGACGCGATAGAGAAAGTTTGGAATCTTGGTTCGCAGGACACAACATCAATTTGATTGTTGAACATGGTGTGTGGATAAAAAAACATGGTAAGGATTGGAAAATGCTCGCCAATGCCAATGATACCTGGAAACCTAGTATTCGCCCTATTCTTGAAACTTTTGTTGATCGAACTCCTGGTTCTTTTATTGAGGAGAAAAATTATTCGTTGGTATGGCATTTTAGAAAAGCTGAACCTGAACAAGGTGAACTTAGAGCTAATGAGCTGAAAGATGAATTAACAACCATGATTGCCAATCACAATCTTGAAATATTAGAAGGCAACAAAGTTATTGAAGTGAAAAGTGGTGGGATCAATAAGGGAATGGCATCTCTACAGTTCCTACAAAATCAGAACTTTGACTTTGTTTTGGCTATTGGCGATGATTGGACAGATGAATACATGTTTAGAGAATTACCCGAATCATCCGTTACAATTAAAGTAGCTTAAAACATACTGCAGCCAAGTATAAAGTAGATTCTGTATCTAAGGTTCGCAGTTTGCTTTCCGAACTGAATTAATTACCAATATAGGTTAGAATAAAGGTGGCAATATTGTCACCTTTTTTTCTGAAATTCAACTAGAATTAATATTCTCGCAGTATTTTTTCTCCAATTTTATAACTGATAGCAGGAAAATAGCTATTTTCGCACGAACCAAGATTTTTCTAAAATGTTACACAAACAATTCGATTTCTTAGTAATTGGAAGTGGACTTGCAGGATTGTATTCAGCATTCGAAGCCTCACAATACGGCTCTGTTGCGATAGTAACCAAATCAAAAATAGATGTTAGTAATTCATACTATGCTCAAGGAGGTATAGCTGCCGTAACCAATTCTGACGATTATCCTCAATTGCATTTACAGGATACGCTTACCGCAGGGAGAGGTTTGTGTGATTATACCCCTGTTGATATATTGGTGAATGAAGGTCCGGAACGAATCAAGGATTTAATTGATCTTGGAATGCAGTTCGATACAGAAGATGGTGAACTATCTTTAGCTTTAGAAGGTGGACATCACAGAAGAAGAGTATTGCACGCAGGTGGAGATTCTACTGGAAAAGAATTGGTAAGGTTTCTGATCCAGAAAGTATTACACACTTCTTCGATTAAAATCTTCGAAAACCAAATGGTTTATGAACTTTTGGTTGAAAAACAACAATGTTTGGGGGCGAAAAGTTTTAACCCAAATGAAAATTCCAATCTCTGCATTCACGCAAAATCAACCATATTAACATTAGGAGGAGCTTCAGCAGTATATCAGCGTACTACCAACCCGGAAACAACAGTTGGAGATGGAATTGCTTTAGCTTATAATGCGGGTGCAGAAATTACTGATATGGAATTCATTCAGTTTCATCCAAGTTCGTTTTATTCTCAAAGTGGCCACACTTTTTTAATTAGTGAAGCTGTTAGAGGTGAAGGTGCTTATTTAGTCAATTCTAAAGGAGAAAGATTTATGCCTAAGATTCATGAATTGGCAGAACTGGCTCCCCGCGATATCGTGGCACGTTCCATTTTTAATGAAATGCAGAAATTTGGAGATAATTATGTAACTCTTAGTTTAAAACACTTAAATGGTGAAAAACTGAAGAAACGATTCCCTTCGATATATGCAAAATGTAAAGAATCAGGAGCTGATTTTTTAGATAAAATTCCAATTGCTCCCGCAGCGCATTATACAGTTGGTGGAGTTAAAACCGATAATAACGGAAAAACTAATATTAATAATCTTTATGCCTGTGGGGAGTTAGCATCTACAGGAGTAATGGGTGCCAATCGATTGGCATCAAATTCGCTTTTGGAATGTTTGGTTTTTGGAAAACGAGCCATTCAACACGCTCAAAAACAACCCCACTTTACTCCATCAAATTCAAATCAAAAAGGTATATCTGTTAATGATGACTTATCTGATTTGTTTTTAAACCATGTTAATGCAATAGCCATAGCTATGAATACTAAGGTGGGAATCGTTAGGACAGCTCAACATTTACAAGAAGTTTTAGATTTACTAGATGAAATAAAATCTACATTCCCATTTAAAACTAATGAATATTACAGCATTCGTATGCAAAATCTTATCAATGTTTGTTCTTTAGTCACAAATGCTGCTTTGGCTCGTAAAGAAAGTCGTGGAGGTCATTATCGTGAAGATTTTAGTAACGAAAATGAAGACTTTCTTGCTCACTCGGTGCAACAATTAAATAAAGAGCTTACTTTTGTGCCAGTAGAAATAAAATCAGAATAATATCATTTCATTCAAATGGAAGAAACAGGATTGAATATTCAGGAATTAGAATATATAATCGAACATGCTTTTCGCGAAGATATTGGCGATGGCGATATCACAACCAATAATTTGATACCCGAGAATTCGGTTGCAAAGGCAAGTATGACTGCAAAAGCGGATGGTGTAATTGCAGGATTACCAATCGCTGAAAAAGTTTTCAAAAAATTAGACCCAAACTTAATTTGGAAACCATTGGTACAAGATGGTGATACCATTGAAAAAGGACAGGTGATTGTTGAGATGCAAGGAAGTTTTAGAGCATTGCTTACAGGTGAAAGATTAGCTCTGAACTTGATGCAAAGAATGTCGGGCATTGCTAGCGAAACAGCAAAGTACGTTGCCGAAGTAAAGCACACCAATGTACAGATTTTAGATACTCGAAAAACGGTACCAGGACTTCGAACCTTAGACAAATATTCTGTAAAAACAGGTGGTGGAACCAATCACAGAATCGGATTGTACGATTTGGTAATGATCAAAGACAATCATATTAAAGTAGCTGGAGGAATTGCTCCTGCGGTTGAACAAATTAGAAAGTCAATACCAAATCATATTAAAGTAGAAGTAGAAACTACCAATATTAAGGAGGTACAAGAAGCTTTAAGTGCAGGTGCTGACATTATCATGCTAGACAATATGAGCAATGAAGCCATAACAGAAGCCGTACAACTTGTAAATGGTAAAGCCAAAACAGAAGCTTCTGGAAATATGAATTTGGAAAGATTAAAAGGTGTTGCTGAAACAGGTGTAGATTTTATATCTATTGGAGCACTGACACACTCAGTAAAAGCACTGGATATCAGTCAAAATATTATTCTATAGTTTAATTAGAAAGAAGTTTCCTAAAATGGAAAATAAAGAAATTATAAGACAGATAGAGGAGTTGAAAAAGGCAAAGAATGCAATTGTTCTTGCTCATTATTATACACATCCTGAAGTACAAGATATAGCAGATTATATTGGTGATTCATTGGGCTTGGCCCGTGAGGCAGGAAATACTACAGCCGATATTATTGTATTTTGCGGAGTACATTTTATGGCAGAAACAGCTTCTGTAATATCTCCCAATAAGAAAGTTCTAATTCCAGCTCAAAAGTGTGGATGTTCACTTGCTGAAAGCATTACTGGTAAAGACATTCAAGATTGGAAAGCTAAAAACCCTAACGGATTGGTCGTTTCATATGTAAACACAACTGCTGAAGTAAAGGCTGAAACCGATTATTGCTGTACCTCATCTAATGCAATTCAGGTAGTAGAACACTTAGGAAAAGACAAAAAAATCTTCTTTACTCCTGATAAGAATCTTGGTGCTTACATTATAAAGAAAACCGGAATTGAGATGGATTTGTGGGATGGTGATTGTTGCGTTCATGAAAGAATTAATAGCAATATGATTGTTGATATGGCTAATCAATATCCAGAAGCAGATATCCTGATTCATCCAGAGAGCAATTGTGCCAATGATGATGAAATTTTAAACATGCCAAATGCATTCTTTTATTCTACAGCTGGAATTATTAAACATGCAGCAGAATCAAATAAAAAGCAGTTTATTATTGCAACAGAATTAGGTACCCTGCACCAATTGCAGAAAGCAAATCCTGATAAAGAATTTATTCTTATTCATCCAAAAACCATCTGTGGTTCTATGAAAAGGGTAAAACTTCAAGGGGTACTGGAAGCATTACAGGAAGAAAAATATGAAGTAAAAGTTCCTGAAGAAATATCAAGAAAAGCAATAACATCCATTCAAAGAATGCTTGAAATTGGCTAAAAAAATTTAAAACCTTTCTGAATGACAGAAAGGTTTTTTTTTATGACTCTCTTTAGCTTTTTTAATGTTAATAACTTGCAAATTATAAAAATATGGTATATTTAGCAATCATTAATAAAGCCATAGAATATTCTAGAAATAAACAATCTAATAGACCAAAATCAAATAACAAATTCTTTTTTATAACGTACACCTTACACCAAACAGCTATTGTTAACGAACGATCTTTTACAAAATGCAATTTCCCCTTAAACTTGTATTATTAATTTTCTGTCTTTTCCCCTATTCCATTTTTGCTCAAACTAAAATTGATCAACTAAAAAAACAGTTGAAAATAGAACCAGATAGTAGCAAAACTTTATTATTAATTAATATTTCTGGAAAATACGCCTCTACCAACCTCGACAGTGCATTTCTATATGCCAATAAAGCTTACAATTTTGCCAAAAGCAATCAGGAAAAATCGTTTCTAATCAGAGCTGGTTTAAATTTGGCTAATAGATATTCCCAACTTGGACAATCCGAAAAATCCTATAAATATCTTTTAGAAGCAAAAGATCTAGCTCATGCTTTAAAAGATACTGCTTTATTAGGTAGAGTCTACCATGATTTTGGCTATTACTTTTCTGATAATAGTGAATATGATAAGGCCATTGAAAACTTTAATACGGCAATTGAATATTGTAAAATATCAAAAAGCGATAAAATTCTTGCCAGCATTCTAAATGGATTAGGAATCATCTACTGGGAACGTGGCAATTCAGAAATTGCCTTAAAAAAATACTTGGAAGCATATGACATCTCTGAGGAGCTAAAAGATATCAATTTACAATTGGTTTTACTGCTCAACATAGCCAATATATATGCCGATGAAAGTAGAAATGATGTCGCACTTGAATACTACCAGAAAATTCTTGATTTGGCAATCAAAGACAAAGATTTAGATTCTCAAGCTATTGTATATAATAACATAGCGACTATATACCAAGAACGCAAAGATTATGCAAAAGCTTTAGAATTCTTTAAAAAAAGCCTGAACATCAATAGCAAAATTGGAAATGAAGCTGGAGAAGCTCTAGCCATGAATAATATTGGAGAAAACTATTTCAAGACTGGAAATATCCGAGAAGCTATATTTTATATCGATAATTCTCTTGCCATAAACAGAAAATTAAACTTAGAAACTGATATCGTATACAATTTGGAATCCCTATCCAAGGTCTATTTATTTATCGGTAAATTACAAAAAGCCTGTGATATTATTGATGAAGGCTTACAATTATGCAGAAAACTTAAAATAAAATCTATGGAGCGTAGTTTTTTGCAACTTAAATCAGAATACTACTATTCCGCAGGGTATTACAAAAAAGCTTACAAGACTTACGAAAACTATAACAAACTAAAAGACAGTCTAATTGAAGTAAGTAAATCTGATAAAATTGCTCATCTCCAAACTCAATTTGAAACTGAAAAAAAACAAAAAGAAAACGAAATACTCAGAGTAAAGAATGAATTAACTCAAGAAAAACTAGATAAAGAAAAGGCACTTACCAATTACCTGATTGTATTTTTTGTTATAACAATGTCATTATTAATTCTGGTTTACTTTTTATATAAATCGAAAGCAAAAATCAATCAGAGAATTAAAAAGGTAAATGATATGCTTGAGGAATCAAATCAAAAGCTAAAAATTACAAATGCTACAAAGGATAGATTTTTTTCCATTATTGCTCATGACTTGCGTTCTCCATTCAATTCCATTCTAGGATTCTCCGAATTGATCAAAAACGAATTAAATGAGGGCAAGAACCTTAATTTAATTGAAGAATACAATTCTAATATTAATGAGTCTTCGCACAGCTTATTTACATTGCTTGAAAACTTATTACAGTGGGCTAAAAGTCAAAGAGGTGAACTAGAATTTAATCCGGTTGAATTTGACCTTCATCACTTGGTTCAATCAAATCTTATTATTTTCAAACTGAAAGCTACTGATAAAGCAATTAAATTAAGTTCTGATATTCCTCCTCATACAGAAGCATATGGCGACATTAATATGGTGAGTACAATTCTTCGAAATCTAATTAGTAATGCTCTAAAGTTTACTGAACAAAATGGAGAAATAACAATATCAGCCGATGTTCACGATGAATTTGTATTTCTAAAAATTAAGGATTCGGGAATAGGGATCAGTAAGGAAAACCAGGAGAAACTATTTAAACTAGATTGTAATTATACAACAGTAGGTACAGCAGATGAAACTGGTAGTGGACTGGGATTAATTCTTTGTAAAGAATTCGCCGAACGAAATGGTGGTGATATTTGGGTAGAAAGCGAAGAAAATAAAGGAAGTGAATTTATTCTAAGTTTAAAAATAGCATAGGCAAAGTCGAAATATATACCAAGCGATTCTCAAAAAAGAATCGCTTTTTTTTCAGCTTCAAAATTAACTTTTATATTTGCGATCCAATCTAATAAAACATGGAACTAATTAGTATTTTTCTTATCGCCACAGGGCTTTCGGTAGATTCATTTGCTGCTTCGGTATGCAGTGGTTTGGCAATTAAAGGTATTAGATTTCTTCAGGCTGTTAAAATTGCCTTTTTTCTAGCTTTATTCCAAGGAGGAATGCCTGTTATTGGTTGGTTTATTGGATGGGAAATCAATGAGTTCATTAAAGATTTTGATCATTGGATTGCTTTTATTCTTTTAGCTGGTCTTGGTAGCAAAATGATTTATGAAAGCTTAACCAAGCAGGAGGAAGATTGCTCCTTTAATCCTCTTAAATTAACAGTCCTAATTGGTATATCTATTGCAACAAGCATTGATGCTCTTGTTATCGGTTTTAGTATGGCACTAATTGATGTTATTATTTGGTGGCCTGCAGTAATAATTGGGGGTGTAACCTTTATTGCATCAATGCTTGGGATGCTACTTGGTAAAAAAATTGGAAGTCAAACCAGCAAAAGATTCGAAGTTTTTGGTGGAATTGTATTAATTCTAATTGGTCTTCGAATCTTAATTGAACACTTGCTCTTTTAAATCCTTCCTGCTTCTTTTAAATACACCATTAATAAACTAAGAGATTTTATTCCTGTTGTAATGGCTGGAGCAGATATTGTTGCGCCTGAAATTGAATCAATGTCTTTATTGAATTCAAGTTGCTCTCCATTATGCTTTCCCTCGAATTGCTTTAACCAATATTTGGCCATTATTTCACCACCATATGATGAGCGATACACAAGAATTACAACTTTTTTAATGGTCATTGATTCATCAAAAAGTACCAAATAATCAAACAGATCGTTTTTACCTTTTGAACTGGCAAAACCAGCAGTACCAATTGCCTTTCCTTCATTCACTAATTTACTAATGGACACTTTCTCAATGCCTGGAAAGCTGTCTAAATCATACGACACTTCAGGTAAATCAACAAACTGTACATCCTCAGCACCAAACGCAGTTTTTACTGCTTTATCAATTCTTTTTTGAATTGGTTTGGGATAATTTTTAGCATTTACATCACCGCAAATCAACACAATTGATGCAATAATTAATACTCGTAATAATCTCTTCATAGTAAGCTTTAAATAACAGAAAACTGCAAAGCAAGTTTTTACACCCACTCTGCAGTATATATTTTGTTATCTATTCCAGATTAGAACCAAACTCCAAATCCGCAATTGATAAAGTTCTTCTTCACATCATTACCATCTTTAAATCTTTGGTAATCTACTTTTACAACAGCACCTTTTGCCAAGTGATAGCTCAATCCAACAAACCAATCTTCACGATCATAAGCTTTGTTAGCTGTGATACCATCAACTTTGTGATGAGTGTTATAGTTTTCGTAACGTACAAAAGGAACTAAAGATTGTTCTTTACCATGTAACAAGTCGTAACCTGCTTCAAGATAATAGCCTCTCATCTGCTTTCCTAAATCTTTACCTGTCTTATCGTTATACTCTTTTACATCGTTAATATATGAATGAATATATTGTCCTTTAACCTGGAATGCATCAAGCTTGTAACGCAAGTCAAGACCTAACATGCTAATACCAACACGAGTTGAATCTGCAACCTCTTCTGCAAAATCATCATCCTTATCTAAACCATTAAATTCTGACGATTGTGTTTTGCCGAAGTAACCCGATAAACCAAGATTAAGGCCTTTTATTCCATAGTAATCAACTTTTGCTGATAATGAAGGAGAAGTAAATGTAGATTCAGCACCTTTTTGACGACCTTTTCTGAATCCATCTGATCCTCTTAATTTACCGCTGCCATCAAATCCGTTAAATCCATTCATAACGTACAATTGATACTTTAAAGGAGCATTTGCCAATCTACCGGTAATACCTACCCCAATTTCTCTCCATGTTGTAGGTACAATGTACTTGTCAACGCTAGGACGCTCAACTCCGTTAAAAGTAGTTGGCTCATGATATTCATTAGTAATACCCATTGGTACCAACATTAAACCACCTCGGATACTTGTGTTTGGCTTGATATTGTAGTTTAAAAATGCCTGTTCTACATACAACTCTTTAACGTGTTCGTACTCAATCTCAGTCACAAAAGATGTTTTATCGTTGAACTGGTATCCAAAAAATAAAACCATTCTGTGTACATCCATATTTCCATTATATCTTTCTTTACCGCTAATTTGCTGATTGTAATGAACCTCACCGTAACCACCAATACTTAGTTTTTCACTCTTAATTTTCTCCAAAATAGTTGATCCAATACTTTGTGGTTCTTTCTGATCTTGTGCATTAGTAACACCAAATGCAAAACAGATTGCTAATAGAAGTAATACTTTTTTCATTTCGTTTTTTCTTAGGTTTTAATTCTGATAATCGTTAGTGTGATTATCTGCGACAAAATTAGATTCAGTCTTAATAAATAAAAATACCTACATGTTGGTATTTTTTAACTTCAGTGCAGAATTCATCGTATATAGACATTAAAGCATGCAGATATTTTAATACTTTTGAATCAAAATAATTTACGCAAACAGACAGAAAAAAATGGAATACCTGAACCAATTCATAATAGATTTTATTGAGATACTAAATGAAATGTCTCCCTATTTAATGCTGGGATTTTTATTTGCCGGAATACTAAAAGTTGCTTTTCCACAACGTTATATAGATAAATACTTAGGACAAAAAAATAGCAAATCAGTATTCAATGCTTCTTTAATTGGGATCCCATTACCCCTATGCTCATGTGGAGTGATCCCAACGGGAATTTCATTTTATAAAAGTGGAGCAACAAAAGGTTCTTCTGTTTCTTTTCTAATTTCAACTCCTCAAACAGGTGTTGATTCCATTTTGGTAACCTATTCCTTATTGGGATTACCCTTTGCTATCATTCGACCTTTCATTGCTTTGGCAACTGGATTTTTGGGTGGTATTTTAACCAATAAAATAGATGATTCAGATAAAATTGCAACTATTAAAGATTCTGATACTTGCTGTACTAGTGAAGAAAAAAACAACTGTGGTTGTGAAACAAATAACACAAAACAAAAATCAAAATTATATACGCTTTTCCATTATGCCTTTGTAGAATTCCTGCAGGATATTTCGAAGTGGCTAATCATTGGTTTGGTTTTGGCTGCAGTAATTTCTGTTCTAATTCCAGATGATTTTTTTAGCAGCTTTATTGGCAATGATTTAATTGGAATGTTTGTAATATTAATTGCTTCAATCCCTTTATATATCTGTGCAACATCATCTGTTCCAGTTGCTGCAGTTTTAATGATGAAAGGTTTATCACCGGGAGCTGTCCTGGTATTTTTAATGGCCGGACCAGCTACCAATGCAGCAACCATAACCGTACTGAATAAAGTACTTGGCAAAAAAACAATGTGGCATACCTTCTATCAATAATTAGCGGTGCCATTGTTTTCGGGCTACTAATCGATAACTTTCTTCCAAGAGAATGGTTTGCATTTGGTGGATTGCATCATCACATGACAGGACATGAAGGACATTGGGAACTTCCCAATTGGCTAAAATGGGGAAGCAGTATAAGTTTATCCTTACTAATTATTAATGGTTACCTTCAAAAGTATTTATCTTCTAAAAAGGAGGTCAAAACCAAAGATGTTGAAGTTCAAAAAGAGGAAAAATTAGTAATGGTTTATGGCATGAGCTGTAACCATTGTAAAAATAGTGTTGAAAAACACATTGGGGCTTTGCAAAATATTGATGTTGCAGAAGTTAACCTTGAACAGAAAATTTTACGAATGGTAGGTACATCCATTAACTTATCTCAAATTAAAAAAGAAATAGAAAGTTTGGGTTTTGAATTTGATGAAAATGTAAAAAACTAAAAAAAATATATTTCAACACAATTAACACAAACAACAAACTCATACACTGACAGTTTCGCCCTATTTGAATATAATTAAACTACCCTAAATAAGCTATATAAACAAGCTTTTATATTTATTAAGAATCTTTCTAAATCAGGCATTTTGCATGATTTTTATCATGTTTTTATGTCAAATCACATTGATACATCTTCATATTTAATTACTTGGAAACTTCGATTTTTTAATTATTTTTGACATGCTGTACAACATATTCATGCTGTATATTATCTTTTTTTTGGGAAACTATTCCTAATCTAATGGTAAATAATTGACTTAAAACAAGGTCCTTACAAGACCTAATTAACAATTAACCAAAACTATGATTACGAAGATTTCAAAAGTCCTTGTTGCGAATCGAGGAGAAATTGCTCTGCGTGTAATGAGATCGTGCAGAGAGTTAGGGATTCAATCCGTTGCGGTATATTCAGATGTCGATAGAGCATCAATGCATGTTCGATATGCCGATCAGGCATATCATATTGGTCCCGCAGCATCTGCTGAAAGTTACCTAAACATCGAAAAAATTATTGAAGTAGCTAAAAAATCCAAAGCCGACGCCATTCATCCAGGATATGGATTTTTAAGCGAAAATGCAGAATTCTCGAAAAGATGTCAGGAAGAAGGCATCATATTTATTGGGCCTACTCCAGAAGTAATTTCAACAATGGGGGATAAAATTACGGCTCGACAGACCATGATAGATGGCGGGGTTCCCGTAGTTCCTGGCACAAAGGAGAACCTTAACAATGATGAAAACGCCCTTAAAGTGATTAGAGAAATAGGTCTTCCCGTAATGATTAAAGCTTCTGCTGGCGGTGGCGGGAAAGGAATGCGAATGGTTGATAAAGAAGAAAATATTCTTAGTGCATTAAGAGCTGCCAAATCCGAAGCCAAATCAGCATTTGGAGATGACTCAGTTTATGTAGAAAAATACATCTCTTCTCCTCATCATATCGAGTTCCAAATCTTAGGTGATCAGCATGGAAATGTAATTCACCTTTGCGAACGTGAATGTTCCGTTCAACGTCGACATCAGAAAGTTGTTGAGGAAACACCATCACCACTTTTAACCCCTGAACTTAGAGAAAAAATGGGAAATGCTGCAGTAGCAGCAGCAAAAGCGGTAAATTATTATGGCGCTGGAACCATAGAATTCTTAGCTGATAATGATCACAATTTCTACTTCCTGGAAATGAATACTCGCTTACAAGTGGAACATCCAATTACTGAAAGAACCACAGGTTACGACCTTGTTAAACAGCAAATTCTTATCGCTGAAGGACAAAAGTTGAACATCAAACAAGAAGAAGTATTTCAGTTTGGACATGCAATTGAGTGTAGAATTTATGCGGAAGATACTGATAATAACTTCATGCCAAGTCCTGGTTTAATAACACACATTACAGAACCAATGGGCTTAGGTGTTAGAACCGATGGATACGTTTATGAGGGATATGAAATTCCTATTCATTACGATCCGATGATCTCCAAGTTAATTATTTGGGCCCGTACTCGTGAAGAAGCTATTGAAAGAATGCGTCGTGCGCTATACGAATACAAAATTACTGGAGTAAAAACTTCCATTAAATTCTTGGAAAGAATCATGGAATGCCGCGATTTTAGAGAAGGAAATTACGATACTCACTTTATACAGAACAATGAAGAGTTTTTGCTTGCCGATGATGAAGCCAAGCAACAATTTGAAGATCTAGCCATAGTTACTGCCTTTTTAGATTATCATCAAAAATTAAAGAATGCTCAAGTAAGTCATGAGATTTCTAAATCAAGCCGATGGAAAGATTTCGGTAGACGTAGAGGTGTATACAGAGCAAGTGAAAATTAAAATGGTTCAACTTCAAAAAAAATAATTATGGCATTAGAAATTAAATTAGATGACCGAGTTGCTAAGGTTGAACTTCTTGCTGAAGACGGCAACAATGTTAAAATCATAGTAGATGACAGGGAATATGACTTGGACATGCAGCAAGTTGAAAATGGAGTTTACTCCGTAATGTACAAAGGACGTTCATTCAATGTTGAGTTAATTGAAAATGGAAGCCCTAAAAAATACACTGTCAACACATTTTATCACTCATACAATGCTGAAATAATTGATGCTGAAACAAAGTATTTGCAAACGAGAAATGCAGGTAATCTTGAAGCAGCAGAAAGTACAATAATATCTCCTATGCCTGGAAAGGTTGTTAAAATTCCCGTTGAACTAGGCTCGGAAGTGAAAAAGGGAGATACTGTAATCATTATTTCAGCAATGAAAATGGAAAGCGAATACAAAGCAATGAAAGATGGCGTTGTGAAAGAAATCTTTGTAAAAGAAGATGACACCATTGATGGCAATCAACCTCTTGTATTCATTGATTAAAATCAGATTGTATACACAATTTGAAGTTCGCAATTAATAATTTGTAATAAAATAAGACATGTTGACAATAGAAGATAAAATCAAAAAGTTTCAAGAACTAAATAAAGCTGCTGAACTTGGCGGCGGACAAGAAAGAATTGACAAACATCATGCAGCCGGAAAAAAAACGGCTCGTGAAAGAATTAATGATCTGCTAGACCCTGAAACATTTGTTGAGGTTGACAAGATGGTAACACATAGATCAACGGATTTTGGAATGGAAAAGAACAAAATTCCGGGTGATGGAGTTGTCTGTGGATATGGAAAAGTGGATGGTCGTTTGGTGTATGTCTTTGCGCAGGACTTTACTGTTTTTGGTGGTTCCTTAAGCAGGGCCAATGCTGATAAAATTGTAAAAATTACCAAATTGGCAATGAAAATGGGAGCTCCAATCATTGGTTTGAATGATTCCGGTGGAGCTAGAATTCAAGAAGGAGTTCAAAGTTTAGCTGGTTATGCCGATATATTCTATCAAAATGTTCGTGGATCAGGGGTAATTCCTCAAATTTCAGCAATTATGGGACCTTGTGCTGGTGGTGCTGTATATTCTCCTGCCCTAACCGATTTCATCATGATGGTAAAAGATACAAGCTATATGTTTGTAACTGGTCCGGATGTTATTAAAACTGTTACCCACGAAGAGGTAACAAAAGAAGAACTGGGTGGTGCCATTACCCACAATTCGAAAAGTGGAGTAGCTCATTTTACTGCCGATAATGATGAGCAAGCCATGATGATGCTAAGAGAATTGATTAGCTTCTTGCCATCAAATAATATGGAAGATCCACCTGTAAAACCATGTACTGATAACATTCATCGAGAAGATGAAAAGCTACAGAACATGGTTCCTGTAGATCCAAACAAGCCATATGATATGAAAGAAATCATTGAAACGGTGGTCGATGATCAAAATTTCTTTGAGGTGATGCCTTTGTATGCACAGAATATAACCATTGGCTTTGCACGACTGGCAGGTAGGCCTGTAGGAATTGTAGCTAATAACCCAGCTTTCCTCGCTGGTGTTTTAGATATCAACAGCTCTATTAAAGCTGCGCGCTTTGTTCGTTTCTGTGATGCATTTAATATTCCATTAGTAACTTTTGTTGATGTTCCTGGTTTCTTACCAGGTACGGCGCAAGAATATGGTGGCATTATTAAACATGGTGCCAAATTGTTGTATGCCTTTGCAGAAGCTACAGTGCCTAAAATTACATTAATTACACGTAAGGCTTATGGTGGTGCTTACGATGTAATGGCATCGAAACACATTGGTGCAGATATTAACTATTCGTTCCCAACAGGCGAAATCGCAGTAATGGGTGCTGAAGGTGCAGTAAATATTATGCACAAAGGTTTAACTGAATCTGAAAGAGCTGATGCCATTGACGATTACAGAGATAAATTTGCTCACCCGTACAAAGCTGCAGAATTAGGATATGTAGACGAGGTTATACAACCTAAAGAAAGTAGATACAAATTAATTCAGGCCTTGGAAATGTGTGCCAATAAGAGCGAGCAAAATCCTCCTAAAAAACACGGAAATATTCCTTTATAATCAGATTAAATACAAAAGAAGCATGGCTTAAAAGTCATGCTTCTTTTGTATTTTGTTACTTTTAAAATTGATAACCAGCCTTCTGAATATCTTTAAAAGTACTTATTGGTTTGTTGGGTTTTAATTGCTTTGCTAAAAACTTATAAATCTTTACGCGAATTTCCTTTGCCTTCTTGGTATCCATTCTATCAAAAGAGTGTCCTCCCGGAACTGCTTGATAAATTTCATATTCAAATGTTTTACCATCCGCTTTTAGCGATTTAATTAAATGCTCTACCTCCAAAACATTTACATCATCGTCGTTGGTATTGGTATGTATCAACAATGGTGTATTCTGGAATTTATGAGTGTTCCAGGCTGGTGATCGTCTTCGATATTCAGCCAAATTATCATTGGCTGTTTTGCCAATGTGGTAGTCTGCCGAGTATAAATCACGATAAGATTGAGTCATGTATCCCATTCGAGCAACCAAATCACTTACAGGAACTCCTGCAAACCCAACTTTGTAATCATTTGGATGATTAAATAAATTAAAGAGTGTAATCATACCTCCATGGCTCCACCCCATGATTCCAACTCGGTTCTCGTCAACAAAATCGTAATTTTCAATCATGTAATTGCGGCTGGCATAAACATCTTCATTCTCTAATCCACCGTAATCTATTTTCTCGTAATGACCTTTTCCATATCCAGTACTTCCTCTGTATTCTGCGGCAACCACAATGTATTCCTGCGCAATTAACTCTCGTACAATATGGGTATAATAGGTTGTAAAATCGCCATGTACTCCACCATGTGGCAACACCATTAAAGGATATTTCTTATTTACATCTAAATTTTTTGGAAAAAAGGCATAGGTCCAAAATTTTACAGGATTACCTGCCCCTTTTGCTGTAGGATTTTTTTCCTTCCATTTTGGCGGTCCATAAATATATAATTTGTCAACATGGGCTACATCTCCTACTCTTTCGAACCAAATGATATCATCTACCATTTTTTGAAGACGATCCAATCGATGATCTAAATTTTCGTTGTAATTTTTAAGTTCTTCGATTTCACTTTTTATTTCTTGAGATTGAGAAAATCCTGAAAGTGAAAGCAAGCCTAACAAGAGAATGGCTAAGCTGTGTTTTAGTTTTATCATTTTGTGAGTTATTAATGGTTGGTTGTAATAAACTTCGACTAAGTTATAAAAATTATAAGGCAGATTATATGAGGATTACGAAATATCATCTGTTATCCTTACCAACTTCTTCACAAGCCCCCTAAATGCAATTGGTTTTAAAACTGCAGAGTACCTTAACATGAAGAACTATTCCTACTTCAATTCTAATTTAAATATCTTAGTAGTTGTCGAGGTAATCTTAAATCGATCGTCCAAACGATGACCAACAACCCAAGCTATTCTATCACCCGAAAGTAATAACCATGTATTTTCCTTATCCTGTAAAGAAAACTTTTGATCGATAAAAAAATCAGATATTTTCTTGTTCCCCTTCATCCCTATCGGACGGAAACTATCTCCAATTTGCCATTTACGCAGTTTAAGCGGAAACTTCAACTTACTGGCATCCAGACATGCAATTTCCGAGTTGGTTGGAAACTTAAAACCCGTTGTTCTATTAATAAATGATGCCTCCATTTCAATTGGAAATTCTATCATTCCAGATTTTTCTTCTAACAAATATTCCTTGGAATCATTCTCTCCCAGCTCAGATAAAATTAAATACTTTCTATCTCTTAATATCTGGTGTGTGGACGAATAGAATCTTTTGCCGGAAATGGTACCCAATGATTTGGCAATCATTTTCACATCGCGGTGGTGAAATCCGTAAGGAGATAAAATTTCGAACAAATGAGATGATGGAGAAGACAATTCTTGTAATCGTGCAATGGAGATTAACAACTGATTTTCTCTTTGAAATACCAGATGCAAGCGATTCTCTTCGATTACATCATTATAAATCTGTTCAACTTCCTTAAATCGTTGAACATTTTCACTCATGGTTTTTCTAATGGCCGGATTAATTTGTTCTAAAACCGGAATCACCTGGTGACGAATTTTATTTCTTATAAAGTCGGTTTCCCTGTTGGTTGAATCTTCACGGTAATTTAAGCCTTCTTTCTCAGCAAACTCTTCCAACTCTTTTCGAGTGAAAGGAAGCAATGGTCTAATGATCTTGCCCAACTTTGATTTAATGCCTGTTAAGCCATGAATTCCCGTACCTCTTACCAAGTTAATCAATACAGTTTCTGCAACATCATCGGCATGATGACCAACCGCAATGTATTGGTAATTCTCCAATTCAAGAATTTGATTGAACCACTCGTACCTCAACTCCCGAGCTGCCATTTCAATAGATAGCTTATTCTTTTCTGCATAAGCTTTTGTATCAAAATCTTTAAAATAGAAAGGAAGATTGTATTGCTTGGCCAGATTTTTTACAAATTCAAAATCGCCATCCGACTCTTCGCCTCGCAAATGAAAATTGCAATGTGCAATTCCACAATTCACCTCCATCTTTATTAAAAAATGAAGCAGAACAACCGAATCGATTCCTCCGCTTACCGCAACCAAAATTTTTTCATCACGATAAAACAGATTTTCTTCTTCTACAAAGCGAACTAACTTACGAAACACGATAGCAATTTATAATTAGTAATTAAGTCTAATCAATTTTACTCATTTTTTAGAACTTTCATAATGCTTGGGCCTTTAACAAACACTCTTCATATTCTTTCTCTGCCTCTGCCTGCATGGTAATTGCCCCTCCAACCATAAACGAAAGATAATGATTTCTTGCATTATAAAGTATGCTGCGAATTACCACATTAAAATCAAAATTACCTTCAGGAGTAATGTATCCTACAGCTCCAGAAAACAATCCTCTTTTGGTCGATTCGTACTTTTCAATCAGCTTCATAGCTCGAACCTTGGGAGCGCCGGTCATCGATCCCATGGGAAAACACTGACGAATCGCTTCAATAAAGTGCACACCATCCTTAAGCTCTGAAACAACCGTCGAAATCATTTGGTGCACCTGCGGGAAGGAATAAATCCCACACAATTCCTCTACGATTACTGATCCTTTTTCTGCAGTTCTTGATAAGTCATTTCTTACCAAATCCACAATCATGATATTCTCAGCTCTCTCTTTAGGATCATTAAATAAAGTCTCCTTTATTTGCTTGTCTTCTTCTTCGGTGGCTCCACGCTTGGCGGTTCCTTTTATAGGCTGAGAAATGATTTTCTTTCCTACCTTCTTGATAAATCGCTCCGGACTGGCCGACAATAAATATTGCTCGCCCATTTGGTAAAAACCCGAGTACGGAGTAGGCGAAACTTCGGTTAGTTTCTGATAGGTGCCACGAGGCTTAATGTAGCAATCTTCGGCATAAAATTCCTGACAGAAATTCACCTCGTAAATATCTCCTCTTCGAATATGATCTTTCAGTTGATTAACAGCCTCCAAATACTTGTCACGAGAAATTCTAGAATGAATTTGATTTACAGAAATAGAGTTCTCTCCAGGCAATTCCATGTCTTGAAGATTCTGAACCAAAGAGAGCACCTCATCTTCCGTAAATTCTTCATCATAGTAATGAACAATCAGCGTATCTACATCCAAAAGAAACACCCAGCGTGGTTGGAAAAAATTCATTTCTGGAAAATCCAATCCATCATGATTTTCAGACTTCAGCTCTTCAATTTCATTCTTTAAATCATACCCCAAATAACCAAACCACCAATCATTCGATTTTTCAATGGACTCTTTCAAATGATGAAAACAATCCTGTTTTGGTTCAACAATCTGAAGCGCATCAATACCGGCAACCATTTCGTAGGTATTGTATTCGGCCTTCGAATTTACTTTCTGATTCACCTCATGACTATCAAGTATACTAACATACTCGAACTTCTTGCTCCAGAATAGCAGTTGTTCCTTAAACCTGCGCGGATTAGTGATATGAAATGTAAGCTGTTTTCGCATGCCGCAAATTTAGGCAAAAGATACACAAGATACTTTCTGCTTTAGATAAAACTTTTTGTGTGACAACATCCCTGTTCTACTCTAATACGATGGTACTTTATTTTAGTTAGGAAGAAGGCTATAGTTTGAAATTGCTACTTTATGAATTGTTGCTGCTACTTTATATCCTGTTATCATTTTTTTGTAACTTGCTGCCATTCCTTTAGCTCTTGTCGCAGGTATTTTACAATACTGCACTGTGGGAAAAATATAAAAGAGAGACGACAAACCTCTGGCTAAGGACAACAAGCCTTTGGCTAAGGACAACAAGCCTTTGGCTAAGGACAACAAGCCTTTGGCTAAGGACAACAAGCCTTTGGCTAAGGACAACAAGCCTTTGGCTAAGGGCGACAAGCCTCTGGCTAAGGGCGACGAGCCTTTGGCTAAGAACAACATGTCGCAAAAAGTTACAAATAAGGGAGGAAAGATGGTAACAAGTCTGATAGTTGAATCAGTAGAAATCAGACCTCCTGCAATTAAAGAAGGAAAAATAGCTTATATCTCTGTATGTAAAGCAGCTATCGCATCCGTATCATCACAAAAGAAAATCCCTCATCATTATCACCCAAAACATTTACTTTAACTCTATTCTCTCTTAGTTTGAAGTATTGAATTTTCTTGGGAAAATCGTGCTTAGGATTCTCAAATGAATAATAGTCAGAAATGGACTCATTTAAAGGAAAAGAAATTGTAGCTCCCTGGTTTTGATTGAATACAGTTGCCTGATAAACCAACTTTCCTTCAATCAGCTTAATAGCTAAATGTTCCAAAACCTTCTGCTTGCCATCCTTCAGCTTATATCCAATTCCAATCAATTCATCACTTTTTACCTCCCACTTTTCGAATTGTTGTTTGCCTTCCACCTGCCAATTTCCTTCCAAAAAGTGGAAGGATTGAATATCCTGAGTAGAACAGGAGTAGGTAGAAATCGAGAAAAGAATTAAAATCAGATACTTCATAAAGTGAAGAGATATTTATTTCTTCCAATTTACCAATTAATATTTTCATCGATAAATTTAATCAGGCTATTGGCCATTTCCTCCTGCTCCTTAACCGATGGATGTCCTCTTGTTTCTTTGAATGGAACAAAATGCGTGTAGATTTTATCATCTTTTAATCCAACAACTGCCTTTTTAATATATTCTGGCCATTTAGAACCTTCCTTCGTAGCATCCATATTCCCAAGCATGCATATGATTTCTGCATTAGGGTAGTGATTTCGAATCCCAGCAACAAACTGCTGGTATGCATGAATCAAATATTCTTCGCTAGGAGAGTTTTTACCAAAATTCTTCTTGAACTCATCTCTTTTGGGCATATTTACCAACCATGAATCATTCTGAAATAAATTTACCACCACCACATCAGGTGCATACAAGGAAAAATTCCACTTACTGGTTGAATCTGCAGGGTTTAATCGATCGTAAATATCTGGCATTTCAAAAGGGAACCAACTAATTGTAATTCCAATACCGCTTTTACAAATACAATGGTAATCCGCATCAAAATGTCTTGCAGTTATTGCGGCATAGCTTAAATAATTGTTTGTAAAAGTACTGTCTGGAGAGTCTTTCCCTGAAGTATCTTCCACTGCGTATCCAGCTGTGATGGAATTCCCATAAAACTCTATCTTTCTTTTTGCCACATCCGCATTAGGTAACAACTTCGCTTTTCCATCAATCTTAAACCCATAGAAATCTGTTGTTCCCCTATCCCACTCTGTACGTTTAAACAACTCAATAATATGTTTCCCGGGCGATAAATTTGTAACCAATTCATGATAGCCCTTGATGGTATCAGGGCGAAACAAAACAATACTATCCTTATCGATGATAATATTATAATAATTATCGCCTTATTCATCCTTCATTAAAGCACTAAGAGATTCTCCTTCAAAGTTTATTTTTATTGAGCTACCTGACCAATACAGCTCGGCATGATCAACACTTGCAGTATCAATTCTTCCTGAATATTTAATTTCTGAGTTTGAGAATGGAACAAACAAACTTTGTTGTTTTGAAAAACCTGCAAAAATTGCAGTCAAAACAATTAGGAGATAATAGGTATTTTTCATGATATGGATTTTATAGTAAGGAGTATCAAAACTACTTATTATTTTAATTAAAAATTGATGCTCTTTTCCCAAATACTAATAAATAGTAACAAAAAAGACAGCCCAATGGCTGCCTTAATCAATAAACATCTAATGAAACCTTAGAGTTTCACAATTACTCTTCCTCTACTTTTCTTTTGTAACATTAAATCGATATAAGTATCCAATTCTTCTAGAGAAGATTCAATTACCTGTTCCTTATGTTTGTATACATTCCAATCAGCAGCCAATTTATCCCAAACTTTTTGTCTTAATTCCATTGGACAATTTTGAGAATCGATACCAATCAAGCTGATACCATTAAGAATAAATGGGTAAACAGTCATGGGTAAATCTCCTGATCCTATGTTTCCGCAACATGTTACGGTTCCCATAGGCTTACAAGCTTTCAATAAGGTATGCAAGGTATTTCCACCGATTACATCAATGGCACCAGCCCAAAGCGGTCGTAACAATGGTCTTCCCGACTGATCATCAGTAATCTCTTTTGAAATTCGACTGCTGGCTCCTAGTTCGTGCAATACATCTTCCCCTCCAGTAGGTTCAGAAGTTGCCGCAACCACTTCGAAACCTAATGATGATAAAATACTAATGGCAATGCTACCTACACCACCTAAAGCCCCAGTAACTACAACCGGTCCCATTTCTGGTGTTTGACCTGATGCTAATAGTTTATACACAGAAAGTGCAGCCGTAAAACCTGCTGTTCCATAAATCATCGCATCCCGAAAGCTTAGTTCTTTTGGCAAAGCCACAACCCAACAGGCAGGAACTCGAATGTATTCAGCAAATCCTCCATCGGTATTCATTCCCAAATCATAGCTGGTAACAATAACCTCATCACCCACTTTAAATTTATCACTTGATGATTCCTCTACTATACCGGCAGCATCAATTCCAGGAGTGTGAGGATAGTTTCTGGTTACTCCCTTATTTCCCGATACCGACAAGGCATCTTTATAGTTTAACGAGGAGTAACCTACACGAATTAAAACTTCCCCTTCAGGTAAATCCTCAATCTTTCTGCTTACAATCTCTCTTTTGTATTCTCCATTCTCTTCGCTAATACGAAGTGCTTTAAATTCTTTATCCATAACGGTTCTGTTATTTATTCTTATCTTGCAACAAAATTACAAGCATTTAATCTACAAATCAAGAACTTACATTTGCATCACATACTAACATTTTGTTCTGATTTACTGATTATCAAGCCATAAAAAATCTATAAACATTGGAAAAAGGAGTTTGTCCCATCGATACATTTATTAATTACGTAAAAGGAAAGCGTAAGGCAACGATCATTTTACACCTGAAACAAGGCACAAAACGATACTCCGAATTGGTGAAATTGATTCCTGATGTTAGCGATCGAATGCTTAGTAAAAACCTGAAAGAATTAGAGGAATCTGGCTTTATCCTTAAGAAAATATACCCGGAAGTCCCACCAAAAGTAGAATATAGCCTAAGCCAATTGGGAAATGAAATACATCCGGTATTGGTTTCGATGTATCGAGGAGGAAAGATATTGGAGAAAAAACTAAATAAATGAAATTCTGTGTAAATCAGTTTAAACCAAAAAGACAGCCAATCGACTGCCTTTTATTGAAATCAAAATTCTCTAATTTTTTAATACAATTCTGTATCGTGCCTTCCCTTCTTCAAGATGTTGCAATGCTTGATTGACCTGTGACATCGGAAATTCTTCAACGGTAGGATAAATTTCATGCCTCACACAAAAATCAAGCATGGTTCTGGTCAATGCAGGACTTCCCAGCGGACTCCCACCTACTGATTTTTCGCCCATGATTAAACTAAATGCGGGGATTTGCATTGGTTCTAACACTGCACCTACCGTATGTAGCTTACCTTTTGGAGCAAGGGTAGAAAGATATGAATCCCAATCGAGTGTTACATTGGCTGTATTGAGAATAAAATCCAATTTCCCTCTAATACTTTCCAAATCTTCAGGTTTACGCGAGTTGATCACCTTACTGGCACCCATTTTTAAAATGGCATCTTTTTTAGATGGATTCGAACTAAAGGCATACACTTCGCACCCCCAATATTTAAGGAATTTTAGTGCCATATGTCCTAAACCTCCTATGCCAATTACACCAACTTTATCGGTTGGTTTTACACCTGATAAAACAATAGGATTAAATACGGTTATGCCACCACACAACAGCGGACCGACCTTACTTACATCCATTTCTGCAGGAATTGGAATTGCCCAGGACCAATGTGCCCTGACCTTATCGGCAAATCCTCCATGTCTTCCGACAATGGTTTGCTCTAGTGCAGAACACAAATGGTGACTACCATCCATACACTCATTACAGTGCATGCAAGAGCCTGACATCCATCCTAAGCCTACCTTATCACCAACTTTTAAATTATTAACTGCCTTTCCAATGGCAATTATCTCTCCGACAATTTCATGCCCAGGAACGAAAGGATACTGAGTCATCCCCCATTCATTATTTAACATGCTCAAATCTGAGTGACAAATGCCACAATATTCCACTTTAATATCAACCTGTTCGTCTTCCAAATTAGGAAGCTGATAATGATATTCTTCTAACTTACCACCAGCCTCGAAGGCTGCAAAAGCTTTTACATCCATACTTCAATTTATTTAAAGGTTGTTTCCATTGGGATATTTATTCTACATCAATTCGGTACTAATTTTGATGTAGATGCTTTACCTATTAAATATAATCTCAAATCACATCAATCAGGTCTATTAAAGTTAAGGAATATTCATAAAACATCTATTATAAATACCTAATCCACTTCACCTTACAAGAGCACCAAATAGGAGTAAAATCTTAAAATTCATCACTTCAAAGCGGTTTTTGGAAACAAAAAAAGGCAGCCATAAAGCTACCTTTTGTAATATAAATTGAATACGATTATTTCTTAGCAATAAGGTCAACAATTTTCAGAATTACATCAACTGCTTTTTCCATAGATTGAACCGGAACATATTCGAATCTACCATGGAAATTATGTCCTCCTGCAAAAATATTAGGGCAAGGCAAGCCCATGTATGATAATCTACTACCATCAGTTCCTCCTCGAATTGGAATAACCATAGGTGTAACGCCTACTTCTTTCATTGCTTCTTCGGCAATATCCACGATATATTTTACTGGCTCAACCTTTTCTCGCATGTTATAATACTGGTTGGTCATTTCAAGAGTAACAGTACCTTCGCCATACTTCGCATTGTAATCTGAACACAAATCTTCAATGAACTTCTTGCGAGCTTCATAATTGGTCATGTCAAAATCACGAATGATATACTGAAGAGAAGTGCTCTCAACTCCGCCATTGATAGCAATTAAATGATAAAACCCTTGATATCCTTCTGTCTTTTCAGGAACCTCATCCTTCGGCAAACGAGCAGCAAATTCATTCGCAATGGTCATAGAATTAATCATCTTGTCTTTTGCCATTCCAGGATGAACATTACGTCCTTTAAAGGTGATTTTGGCGAAGGCTGCATTGAAATTTTCGTATTGCAACTCCCCAATTTCTCCTCCGTCTAAAGTATATGCGAAATCCGCTCCAAACTTCTTAACATCAAAAAAGTCTGCTCCTTTTCCAATTTCTTCATCCGGAGTAAAACCAACATGTACCGGACCATGTTTAATCTCAGGATTTTTAGCCAAATATTCCACTGCAGTAATAATTTCGGCAACTCCTGCTTTATCATCGGCACCTAGTAGTGTTGTTCCATCTGTTGTGATTAAGGTTTGACCTTTATATTTAATCAGTTCAGGAAAATCCGAAACTTTCATTACAATATTCTGCTCCTTATTTAGGACGATATCCATTCCGTTGTAATCTTCCAAAATTTGAGGCTTTACATGCTTTCCTGAAAAATCAGGACTTGTATCCATATGAGAAACAAAGCCCACTTTAGGAACTTCTCTATCAATATTCGAAGGAAGAACCCCCATTACGTATCCATTCTCATCTACACTTACATTTTCCAAGCCAATTTCTTCCAATTCTTTGGCCAACTCTTTTGCAAGAACCATCTGACCTGGTGTACTCGGTGTCAAACCTGTTTCTGTATCCGATTCGGTATCGAACTTTACGTATTTTAAAAATTTATCTACTACAGTATTCATTGTTGTGTATTGTTAATAGTATAAGTTTACCCTCAGGTAAAATAAAAACGCTCCAAAAACTTGAAGCGTTACAATATTACTAAAATTCTGAATTCATCATTTAGAAAATAATTGTAATTCCTGACTCTTAATTCATCATTCTATATTAAACGTCATCCGATTTAAACTGAAAACCCAGTCGTTTTCCTGTTTGTATTCTCGCATTCTGAATTTTCTCGAACATTTGTGCCACCGACATTATTTTAACATCATCATATGGTGGAACCAACAAATCAAAATTCAAGGAGTAGTTAATTGCCGTTTCAACAATTCTGCGTAAACTTTCTTTATTGGCCTTACTGGCTGATAAATCAGTTTGCAAGAGTCCCATTTGTCTCTTTCCTTCAACAATATAGTGTTTTTCACGATTGATAAAAATACGAGCTACCAGATAGCCTAGATCATCATAACTAGTATATTTAAACGAATCGTAAAGAAAATTGTAAATATTTATGATTCCTGAGTATGCATTATCGGGATTTGTTTTTACATAATCTTGCTCCCAAACATTATGATCTCGATTAAATTGGAATACATTGGTGTGCAAACTAAAAACCAAAATATCAGAAGCTACTTTTATTTGAAATTCAAATTCGCCTCTATCTTCATATTCCAACAGAACTTTTTCATCTGCACCTTGCAGCTCCGCATTATACTCAAGCACCAAACCTTCCAAAACATCTCGCAAATCTTCAAATATCTCTTTAGTATTCTGATACACTTGTTGCTTTAAAGTAGCTTTATCTCGAATGGTATTTAATATAGCAGCTTTTGTATTTAATATGTTCATTGTATAGTTGTTTAAGGTTAATGAGTAAATATACAAAAAAACAGTCACCGATATTTCGATGACTGTTTTTTATTATGATTGTATTGTATACTTTCTTAGTATGCTTTTGCAAAAACAACACGTCTTTTTGAAGGCTTTCCAGTAACCATACAAACTCCTTCTTCCTCCTCTGCATCAAAAGGAATACAGCGAATTGTTGCTTTGGTTTCATTTTTAATTTGCTCTTCTGTTTCTGCTGTTCCATCCCAGTGCGCAAGGAAAAATCCAGTTTTTGTCTCCAACAACTCTTTAAATTCATCATATGAATCCACTTTTGTTGTTTTTTCAGCTCTAAAATCAAGTGCTTTCTGGAAAATATTAACTTGAATTTCTTCAAGTAACTTCTCAATCACTTCTTCTATACCTTCTATTGGAAGGGTTTCTTTCGTTAAGGTATCACGACGAGCCAATTCAATTGTTCCATTTTCCAAATCACGATTTCCGATCGCCAAACGAACAGGTACACCTTTCAATTCGTATTCAGCAAATTTCCAACCTGGTTTGCGGTTATCACTGTCATCAAATTTCACTGAAATTCCCATCGATTTAAGCTTCTCAACAATAGGATCTAACTTCGCAGCAATCTTCTCTAACTCTTCTGCTTTTCTGTAAATTGGAACAATAACCACCTGAATTGGAGCCAATTTTGGAGGTAAAACCAAACCGTTATCATCAGAGTGAGCCATAATTAATGCACCCATCAAACGAGTTGAAACGCCCCAAGATGTAGCCCAAACGTAATCCTCTTTTCCTTCTTTGCTCGCAAATTTTACATCAAATGCTTTTGCAAAATTCTGTCCTAAGAAATGAGAAGTTCCTGCCTGTAATGCTTTTCCATCTTGCATCAATGCTTCAATACAATAAGTATCCAAAGCACCTGCAAATCTTTCTGATTCTGTTTTACGACCTTTTAATACAGGAACTGCCATAAAGTTCTCAGCAAAATCGCCATAAATATTTATCATTTGCTCCGTTTCCTGCAATGCTTCTTCCTTTGTTGCATGAGCAGTATGCCCTTCTTGCCATAAGAATTCTGCAGTACGCAAGAATAAACGAGTACGCATTTCCCATCGCATTACATTTGCCCATTGGTTACAAAGAATAGGAAGATCTCTATAAGACTGAATCCAGTTTTTATATGTATTCCAAATAATGGTTTCCGAAGTAGGTCGAATAATTAATTCTTCTTCTAATTTAGCATCAGGATCAACAACTACACCGCGCCCATTGGGGTCATTTTTCAGACGATAATGGGTTACAACTGCACATTCTTTTGCAAATCCTTCTACATGATCTGCTTCTTTACTCAAGAATGATTTTGGGATCAATAATGGAAAATATGCATTTTGGTGACCAGTATCCTTGAACCTCTTGTCCAATTCTGCCTGCATGTTTTCCCAGATTGCATAACCGTAAGGCTTAATAATCATACATCCTCTCACAGCAGAATTCTCTGCTAGATCTGCTTTCATTACCAGATCATTATACCACTGCGAATAATTTTCGCTTCTGCTCGTTAAAACTTTTGCCATTCGATATAGTTTTGGTATAGTATTTGCTACTTTTAGGCTGAATAAAATTCAATACAAAAGTATAAAATTATCTTATATATTCATTATTGGAGGACTTACGATGAAAACCTATTTTAAAATTCTATTAATTTCCGCCCTGTTTGCAACAGGATGTTCGCCTTCATATATGGGAGCTTCCCTTTATGATGACGATATTTACTATGACCCAAGCGATGCACCTTTGATTGTGCAAAACGCTGAAAGCAAAACTGTGATTGCAAAAAAAGACAATCCACTTGCGCCTGCTCAAGAAAATCAAACAAAAGTGGTACCAGAAACAAAATCAAGTATCGCACCAGCTGACAACCGCGATTTTTCTGAAATCCAAAAACAATACTCTGCAATTCTTCAGAATGATTCAATTGGCAATGTTGACACATTGGTTTATCAGGCTGAAGAAAGTGGTTATTACTATGGAGGTTTTACAGGATCTGAAAACGACCGAGAAGAAGCTGAACGCTTAAGGGCAATGTATCCACAAGGATTTGGTTATTACGATGGTAGTGGTTATAGCTTAGCAATGTGGTTAGCAGGAGATTCTGATTGGAATGTTTATGTAGATGGAGACAAAGTTTGGTGGACTCCAACCTGGACCAATTATCGATATTATAATTCATATAATTTCCACACAATGAGATATGGCAATTATTTTGCTTATAACTATCCTTACGGATCTTACTATCCAAGCTGGGGCATTGGATTTGGATGGGATTCTTGGTATTGGGATCTTCATTTTGGATGGAACTATCATTACCCTTATCACTATGGTTATTACTACTATCCATATGATCATTATTATGGATACTATGGTTATGGACACCATCATCATTATGCAGGTCATTATGATGGATATTACGGAAGAAATGTATATTATGGAAGAAGAACTGCAACAGGATCACATGTTGGAACCTCTTCGTACGCAACGAACAGAAGTTCGAATGCAAATGTAAGCAGAAGAGCTAATGCAAGAACTAGTATTAATAGAACAGGTACAAACAGGACTACTAGCGCTAGAACTAGTAATGTAGCTACAAGAAGATCTGCAAGCTCTTCGTCTGCAGCTGATATAAGAAGAACTCGAGCAGCTTCAAGATATAGTTCTGCAAACCGAAGTTCTTATGGTAATCGCTACAACAGCACCAGTAGAACATATAATGGTACAAATCCAAATACCAGAAGAAGTGTAAGTGGTACAACTACTAATTCAAGAACTCGTTACGGTACACAAACGAACAGGACAAGAAGACCTGGCAGTACATATTCGAATACAACAAGAAGTAGTGCTCCAAGCTATAATAAAACAAGAAATGCTACTCGACCTACTTACAATTCTTCAAGAGGATCACAAAACTCGGGCTATTCGAACAGATCGACAACAAGATCTTCATACTCTAAAGTGAGAGGTAACTCCAAAAGTTCTTCCAGAGGAAACGCTTACAGATCCTCAAACTCCAGATCAAGCTCATCTCAAAGTAGTTCTTACAGATCTTCAAGTAGTGGATCAAGATCATCTGGTAGCTCTGTGCGTTCATCAAGTGGCACTTCAAGATCATCATCAAGTGGTTCTCGATCATCATCGGGTGGATCAAGAAGAAGATAAAAATAGTATGGGGAAACAATCCTCCAGTTTCCCCATACTAATAAAACAACTCTAATTTAATTAGTACATATTTTCCCATATGGGTTCTAATATTAAAACCTAAAATTATGAAACGAATATATATTCTTATCTCATTTATAATCATTGCAGGAGTTACCTATGGTCAAACAGCCGATGATGCATTACGTTACTCAAAGCAATATTTTAATGGCACAGCAAGGTCTGCTGCAATGGGTGGAGCTTTTGGAGCCTTAGGCGGAGACTTTACTGGTATAGCTATTAATCCAGCAGGATTAGCAGTCTACCGAACTTCAGAACTTAGCTTTTCTTCAAATTTTAATTATACTGATACTAAAAGCTTAAATATTCAAGCCAAAACAAGTTTAAACGAAGATAAATATTCACTTGGCATTTCAAATATAGGTTATGTATCAACAAACAAGCCTAGAATTGAATCAGAAGGAGGCTGGAAAAACTTCAACTTTGCAATTGGATACAATAAATTGAACACTTTTAGGAAAAATGCTAGATCAAATGCACCCGAAGCTCCAACTTCACTGTTAGACGTAATGGTCAACAATTCGAACGGCAGACATCCCAATTCTTTAAATTCGTTTAGAGAGTTTTTAGCTTACGATACATATTTAATTGATACAATTAGCGGTAGTAATAATCAGTATATTGCGATTACCGATGAAATATTGAATCAAGCACAAACCATTGATGAAAAAGGATATGCAGGCGAATTTCTTATGGCTTTTGCTGCCAATTACAATCACAAATTTTACATTGGAGGTTCATTGGGAATTCAATCCATTTACTATAAATCAACAAAAGTATTTTCAGAAAGTATTTTGTCAAATAGCGATTCAGATTTTAACGATTATTCTTTTGAAGAATACTATAAGTCATCAGGTGTAGGTGCTAATTTTAAACTAGGTATGATTTACAAGCCTGAACAATGGCTTCGTTTAGGAGCTTCTATTCATACACCTACCTTCTATTCTTTTGATGAAGATTACCATAGTTCAATGGCTTCGAACTTTAATACGGCTGATGAAAATGGTTATTCCAGTTATTACTCACAATCGCCTCAAGGTAAATACTCTTATAAGTTTAGAACTCCATTAAAAGCAACATTCAGTGCAGCACTGGTTTTGAAGAAGAGACTTATATTAAGTGCAGACTATGAACTAATTGATTATTCAAAGGCAAAATTCTACAATGGAGATGATGGAGATGATTTCAATGGTACACCTGAAAATCCTGACACCAATGATATTATTAAAGCCAGTTACCAAAGCACAGGCAATTTACGAACTGGTTTAGAGTTTCGTGCAACACCTAACTTAAGCCTACGTGCCGGATATGCAAAAATGGGTAACTCTTTTAAAGTTTCAGGCGCTGATGATGGGTTTGACATGTTTTCAGGGGGTCTTGGTTTCAAACAAAACAACTTTTTTATGGATTTAGCTTATAGCTATGCCGATGTAGAAAATCAGTTTGTATACTACTCTACTCCTGATTTCGCTTCTGATCAAATTAAAGAGAATAATAAAAAACATGAAGTAAAAGTTACTTTTGGATTTAAGTTTTAATCCTGACACTACTACAAGATAAAGGTGGCATAAAGCCACCTTTTTTTATGCATAAAAAAAGCTGATACCCATTAGATATCAGCTTCATATATTTAAATTTTGAATGCTTACAAAATCATACCTGCAGCTACAGTTTCATTGGTTCCTTCATCAATCATGATAAAACTACCAGTAATTCTGTTTTCTTTGTATGGGTCCACAAATAGTGGTTTAGCAGATTTGAAAGTAATACATGCAATATCATTCAATCCTACTAGCTTATCATCTGTAACCTCTTCCAAAGTATTTACATTAACCTTGAATTTTACGTCGCGAACCATACAACGAGCCTCATTTGAGGTATGTTTGATTGTGTACTTGCCACGTGGCATCATAGCACGCTCGTTCATCCAACAAATCATAGCATCAATTTCCTGCTCTACCTTTGGAGAATTCTCTATAGAAACAATCATATCACCTCTTGATACATCAATATCATCGGTTAAATTAATTGTTACGGATTGTGGTGGAAATGCCATGTCCAACTCTCCGTCGAAAGTATCAATTGATTTTACAGTCGATTCTAGTCCTGAAGGTAATACCTTTACCTTATCACCTGGGCGGAAAACACCACTGGCAACACGACCGGCATAACCTCTGTAATCATGATATTTATCAGACTGAGGACGAATTACATATTGTACAGGGAATCTTGCATCTTGGTGGTTTCTATCATCAACAATTTCGATTGTCTCCAATAGATTTAACAAAGTAGATCCTTGGTACCAATCCATATATTCAGACGCATCTACAACATTATCTCCAAATTTTGCTGAAATTGGAATGAAACGGACATCCTCAATATTCAATTTCTCAGCAACCCTCTTGTAATCTTCCTTGATTTTGTTGTAAACTTCTTCTGAATAATCAACCAAATCCATTTTATTGATACAAACAATAATGTGAGGGATTTGCAGAAGGTTCGCAATATATGAATGACGCAAAGTTTGCTCAATTACACCATTTCTTGAATCCACCAAAATTAAAGCAGCATTAGCTGTAGATGCCCCAGTTACCATGTTTCTGGTATACTGAATATGACCTGGAGTATCCGCAATAATAAACTTACGCTTTGGAGTAGCAAAATATCTGTAAGCAACGTCAATTGTAATCCCTTGCTCACGTTCTGCTCTTAATCCATCGGTTAACAAGGCTAAATCAACTTCCTCGTCACCTCTTTTTTGACTACTGATTTCGATAGCTTCCATTTGATCTTCGAAAATGGCTTTACTATCGTATAATAATCTTCCGATAAGAGTACTTTTACCATCATCTACACTACCTGCGGTAGTGAATCGCAAAAGCTCCATATCTAAATATCCTGATGTTTTATCTGACATATCTATATTTTTAGCTGTTAGCTTTTGGAGTTAACCTCAAGCTTAAAACTATTAACTTATCTGTTTAGAAATAACCTTCTTTTTTGCGATCTTCCATTGCTGCTTCAGAACGTTTGTCATCATGACGAGTTCCTCGCTCGGTAGTTCTAGATGCTGCTACTTCTTCAATAATATCTTCCAAACTATTCGCTTCTGATTCTACTGCACCTGTACATGTTGCATCACCAATGGTTCTAAAGCGAACAATTCTTTTCTCAACAGTTTCGGTATCACGCATTGGAATAAAATCTGAAACTGACAATAGGTTACCATTACGAACAAATACCTCACGTTCGTGAGAGAAGTAAATATTTGGTATTTTAATATTTTCCAGATAGATATATTGCCATACATCCATTTCTGTCCAGTTCGAAATAGGAAATACTCTAAAGTGCTCTCCCATGTGCTTCTTGCCGTTGAACAGGTTCCATAATTCAGGACGTTGGTTTTTAGGATCCCATTGCCCAAATTCATCGCGATGTGAAAAGAAACGCTCTTTTGCTCTGGCTTTTTCCTCGTCTCGACGACCTCCACCCATAGCACAATCTACTTGTAAATCTTCAATCCCATCAAGAAGAGTAACAGTTTGCAATTTATTTCTACTTGCATCAAAACCTGTTTCTTCCACTACTTTTCCTTGATCAATTGAATCTTGAACATAGCGAACGATTAAACGAGTTCCTGTTTCATCCATCAATTCATCACGAAACTGAATAGTTTCTGGAAAGTTATGACCTGTATCGATATGCATTAAAGCAAATGGAACTTTTGCTGGAGCAAATGCTTTACGTGCCAAGTGAAACATTACGATGGAATCTTTTCCTCCTGAGAATAACATCACAGGATTTTCAAATTGAGCAGCAACCTCACGAATTACGAAAATAGATTCCGCTTCAAGTTCTCTTAAATGATTAATATTGTATTCCTTCATTCGAAAATAATTTTATTTACTTCTCTTCTTACCCAATGGGTTTTATTAAGTCCGTTCAAGTCTCTCTTCACATATCCACAAGAGTATTAACACTCTTGAAAAATCTCTACATCAATAATTTCATTAGCAACGGCTTTAATCTATTATTGGGCTATCAAAACAGTATTTCCTTAAAACTTTACCAAGCTTCAGAAAATTAAAGGCAAATGTACATATTATCACTAGATTTAAAAAATCTAATCAACCTATATAGTTCCCCATTAGAGCAAAAAAAATCCGAGTTTTACAACTCGGATTTTAAAACAATTCTAATATTGTTGTTACTCGCAATCTTCGCAAGTTTTAAAACTCTTGTTGTATTGGCTCATGGCTCTGTAACTCATACCCATACTAGAAAATCCTCCATCATGGAACAGATTCTGCATGGTTACTTTCCTTGTCAAATCAGAGAACAAAGTAATACAGTAGTTAGCGCACTCTTGAGCATCTGCATTACCAAGTGGAGACATTCTTTCTGAGAAATCAATCAATGAATCGAATCCTTTTACACCACTACCTGCAGTTGTAACTGTTGGTGACTGAGAAATCGTATTCACACGAACGCGTTTTTCACGACCATATATGTAACCAAAACTACGAGCGATTGATTCTAGCATTGCTTTCGCATCTGCCATATCGTTATACTCATACATAGTTCTTTGTGCTGCTGCGTATGAGAGAGCAACTACTGATCCCCATTCGTTAATTGCATCTAGCTTTTTAGCTGATTGCAATACTTTGTGAAATGATGTTGCTGAAACATCTAAAGTTTTCTTAAGGTATTCATAATTTAAGTCATCGTAAGCGTGTCCCTTACGAACATTTGGAGACATACCGATAGAGTGTAATACGAAATCCACTCTTCCTCCCAACACTTCCATTGATTTGGTAAACAATTCATCCAAATCCTTAGGGTTGGTTGCATCGGCAGGAATTACCTTTGCATTGCATTTTTTAGCCAATTCATCGATGGTTCCCATACGAATTGATACAGGTGTGTTGGTCAAGACGATTTCTGCACCTTCTTCTACAGCTAATTCTGCAACTTTCCAGGCAATCGACATTTCATTCAATGCCCCGAAAATAATCCCCTTTTTTCCTTTTAATAAATTATACGACATAACTTGAAATTTTCAATTTTCAGGGTGTAAAGATAACCATTAATTCTTATAATGATTCTAAACAAGCCTATTAATTAAGACTGAATAAATTCTTTAATTAAAATCTCAATTGAATATCTAGCTATTTAATAGCACTTTAGCATTTTCCAACGCCGCTTTTGTAAGATCTGTTCCACTTAGCATCTTGGCTAGCTCTTCTATACGGCTTTGTTTATCCAGAAGTACAATATTTGAATAGGTTTCGTGCTCATCGTCGGCTTTATAAACCTTGTAATGATATTTTCCTTTTCCAGCTATTTGAGGCAGGTGTGTGATGCTTATTACCTGAATATTTTCCGCCATTTGATTCATCATTGAGCCCATTTTGTCGGCAATTTCACCCGATACACCTGTATCAATTTCATCGAAAACAATAGAAGGCAAAGCTGTTGAAGAAGAGATCAAATACTTAATACTCAACATCAATCGAGATAACTCCCCTCCCGAAGCAACTCGCTGTACTTCCTCTAAACTACCATTCTTATTGGCACTAAACAAAAAGGTCACTTTATCGGCTCCTAATTGCTGAAATTCTTCGCTATTGCTAATTTGCACTCTAAAATTAGCGTTAGGAATTCCGAGTAATACAAGCTGGCTGACAATCGTTTTTTCCATTTTTGGAATCACTTTATTCCTGCTATTTGATAGATTATCAGCAGCTTTCTGCAATTCTATTTTTTGCGCTGTCAATTGTTCCTTCAAATCTTCAATTAATTCATCGCTTGATTCAATTTTCCCAACTTTTCCTTCCAGGTCATCTCTAATTTGCATCAATTCTTCTACAGAATCGACACGATGTTTTTGTTGCAAAGAGTAAATTGTATCCAAACGTTGGTTCAAAAAGTCGATTCTCCCGTTATCGAATTCCACCAATTCATTACTTCGGTCCAACTCTTGAGACAGATCTTGCAATTCTATCAATGAACTATCCAATCTTTCAAAATAAGAATCTGCCTCAGTAAATACTCCTTGAATTTTAGAAATTGCACTTCTGGCTTCCTTTATTTGAGAAATCACAGATGATTCACCTTCCGACAAAAAGCCATATGCCTGATACAGGCCTGATTTTATTTCCTCAGCATGATTTAGAGTTTCTAACTCCTCCTCCATATCTTTCTGCTCCCCTTCAACAAGATTGGCCTCGTTGAGCTGCTCCAATTGAAATTGAAAGTAATCCAGATCAGCCTTTTCCTTAGCAGCTATCTCTTCCTGATTTTTCAGCTCTTTCTTTAGATCTTGATATTTCTTGAAGGATAACTGATATTTTGCAAGTAGCGCTGCATTCTGAGCATAGGTATCAACAATACCTACCTGATATTCAAAACTTCCTAAAACAAGATTTTGGTTCTGACTGTGTATATCTACCAAACACACTCCTAGCTCCTTCAAAGTTTTCAAGCTTACAGGAGTATCATTTACAAAAGCACGTGTTTTCCCACTAGGCAAAATCTCACGGCGAACAATGGCCTCTTTTTCGTAATCCAATTCATTCTTTTCGAAAAACTCTTGCAAGTTGTACTTTTCAATATAGAATGAGCATTCAATAACACACTTCTTCTCTTTATCCTTTAGTACATTTCCTTCGGATCTTTGACCTAATACCAAAGATAAAGCGCCAAGCAAAATGGATTTTCCCGATCCCGTTTCCCCAGTTATTACAGAAAAACCATCCGAGAAATCAATTTCCAGCTGATTAATTAAAGCATAGTTTTGTATAGATATTGATTGAAGCATAGTCTCAAACTAAATTATTATTTGCAGCAAAAATAAGGAATAGAGAAAAACCAAATCAAAATCCTCGCCTATTTTTGTCCTATAATTTTTTTGTACTTTTTAATATTAGCCGGATCTATTTCACTAAGAATATTATAGACCCTTTTTTTCTCATCAGTAAATGATTCACTAAAGATATTTACCAGTTCGTCAGCCTTAGCATCGAAAAATATGGTTAGAATAAAGGCTCCTGGTTTTGCTCGATATGCTTTTTGCAGCAGTCTTAAACTTTCTGCAATTTCCGCTCTCGCTTCGGTCAAGTGATCAGACATACGATCTAAACCCAACCTGTGGTATCGATACAAACATTCACGAACCGGGCTGTATGCATTGTTAAGGATGTTCTCAATTAACCAATATCTATTATCCCTACTTTCATATGCTTTCCAACCTGTAGTATTTGAATTCTGCATTTTACCTACGATGGTCTCCGCTTTAGCAAAATATGGTGCCCCTCCATCCATTGCAAATGTATCGTAATCCAAACCTAAAATAAGATAGGCATAGTAAGCCAAAAGACCTGTTAATTCGGATGGCGTAACTGTTTCGTTAAAATCCAGAGTCTGATACTCAACATACTTAAACTGGACATCGTCGTCTTTAAAATTTAGCATCACTGTATTATAGGAAGAGTTATAAACGGGTCTGCTTGCTTGAACCTGTAAACTACCACGAAATTCATCTGCCGAAATTTGTTCAGTCAAATTGAACATGAAAGTACATTCAATTCTCTCATCGTAACTGTAAACATGATTTGTCCATCTTCGGGCATTCATAAACTCGTTAATAGCCGTTTGCATGGTTCTAAACACCTGCTTATTGGTACCTTGAATTTTCTGACTTACCACTTGAACATTACATCTGAATTCTTGCGAAAACAGAGGAATTGAAAACAGTGTAATAAATAATACTAGGAAGAATTTGCGCATAGTTATATATCAAAAGTTCACAGCTAAAGTTAAAAATTATAACGAAACAGATGCCAACTTATTTCTCATAAAACTGAATTAATTCCGCCAAGATATCTTTGGCAACTTCTGCTTTAGGCTTTAATTCAAATTTTTTGGTTGAACCATTGCTGTCGATAATCGAAATTTTATTCGTATCATGCTGAAAACCTGCTCCTGTATCATTTAAAGAGTTGAGCACAATAAAATCTAAATTCTTCTTTTCCAGTTTTAATTTTGCATTAAATTCCTCATCGTTGGTTTCAAGTGCAAAACCAATAAGAAATTGATCTTTAGTTTTGATTTTTCCTAAAGATGCAGCAATATCTTTGGTAGGTGTTAGTTCGATAGAATAGTTCTCTTTTCCACGTTTCACTTTTCTATCTTCAGGATTTAGCGGAGTAAAATCGGCTACTGCTGCCGTCATAATCCCACCATTGCAATCGGGATAATTGCTAATTGATGCCTGATACATCTCCTCTGCAGTAATAACATCAATTCTTTTGATATTTGGATGCTTTGTTTTTAAAGCAGTTGGCCCACTCACCAAAACGACATTTGCGCCGTTCTCAGCAAGTTCTTCGGCAATGGCAAAGCCCATTTTCCCTGATGAGAAATTACCAATGAACCTAACTGGATCAATTTTCTCGTAAGTAGGGCCGGTAGTGATTAATATCTTTTTATCACTTAGCTTTTTTTTTTATCTTCCAGAAATTGACTTAATTTCTGAACAATAATTTCAGGCTCTTCCATTCTTCCTTTTCCATACAATCCACTTGCCAATTCTCCACTTGATGGCTCAATAAATGTATCGCCATATGATCTAAGAATATCCATATTACGTAGGGTTGCTGGATGTTTAAACATATCCAAATCCATAGCAGGAGCATGAACAACAGGACATTTGGCAGACAAATAAGTTGTAAGAAGTAAGTTATCACAAATGCCATGTGCCATTTTAGCCATTGTATTTGCAGTAGTAGGTGCAATCACCATCACATCCGCCCAAAGCCCCAAATCAACATGACTATTCCACGAGCCATCATCATGCTTAAAAAAATCAGACAATACCGTATTCTTAGATAAAGTAGCCATGGTTACTGGTGAGATGAACTCTTTCGCATATGGAGTCATGATCACCTTGACATTAGCCCCCTCCTTTACAAGTAAACGAACCAATGTGGCAGCTTTATATGCTGCAATACTTGCAGTAATACCTAAAATTATATTTTTATCCTTTAACATAAACTATTTCTAAAAAATAAAAAGTTCCCTTTTTATTCAAAAGGGAACTTGACCATTATTACTAATTAGTCTTCTGATTTTTGCTCTTTAGAAGGATTTCTGTAATAGATTTCTCCATTAATGAATTCCTCAACCGCAATCAATGTAGGTTTTGGTAATCTCTCATAGTATTTCGAGATTTCAATTTGTTCACGGTTTTCAAATACCTCTTCCAAGTTATCTGTATAAGAAGCAAATTCCTGCAATTTCTTATTCAGCTCACTTTTCAGCTCAACAGCAATCTGATTTGATCTTTTTGCCATGATCATTACAGATTCATAAACATTACCCACTTCTTTGCTCAATTCGTTCATATTGCGAGTAACTGTAGAACTTGCTGCATTTGTTTTTTTGTAATCCATACTGTGTAAGAATTAGATCTATTTTAATTATTTATATTAAACTTACTTAAATATGCTTCGATATTATCTAGCATTTTTTCAGCACGTTTCATGTACTTACTTTCAGGGTATTCATCAACAAATGCATAATATTCCTCTTTTGCATTGTTGTATCTTTCACGTTGTTTAGAAGGTATACTCTTAAAAGCCAACTGATGCTTTGATTCTAAAAGCATAAACATTAAATCTTCTCTGTGTGACGATCCAGGATAATCTTTAAGACTATTTTGAAGTGCAATAATTGCCGAAGGATACCTCTCTCTATCGTAATAGTTTCTTGCACTCAAATAAGACTTAAAAACCAGTTTATCCTGCATTTCATCTATATATTCGTTACACTTAGGAATCCTAGTTGAGTTTGGATATCGGTTAATATACAACTGAAATGCATCTATAGCATCCTGCGTTGGTGTCTGATCCAATCTCGGTTTTGGTGATTCCCTATAGTAACAATATGCACTCATATATAAACATTCCTCCGAATATGGACTATCAGGAAATGTTTTCAAAAAGTTTCTAAAAAAATATCCAGCACCAATGTTATCCCCTTGCCCATAAGAGCAATATGCAATGTAATAACTTATGGTTTCTGCTTTACTTGTTCCTCTGTAAATAGGAAGCAATTCTTCAAACAAAGTGGCTGCTTTTGCATAATCTTCCGAATTATAATATTCTACAGCTTTTTTGTATTTAAGAGAGTTATCGGAACTTTTCAGCAATTTTTGATACTCGCTACATCCTCCCAAAACGAAGGCGAAAAGCACGAACAGTAAGACAATTTTTCTCATAGGCCTTGCTACTATATTTTTTTGCATTTTGCAAAGATAAAGTTTTCATATGAAATATAGCACACTTTCAGGTGTATATTATACAATTCTTTATAATTTATTGCTTTGAATCCAAAAAAGATTACTTTTGCACAGTTACATAGAAAATAACTCAAAAAAGCATAAATCGTGGATATTTTTGACAAAATTAAAACCCAAAAAGGGAATATCGGACAATACGCAAAACAAGCTCATGGATATTTTGCTTTCCCTAAATTGGAAGGTGAAATTAACTCAAGAATGAAGTTTCGTGGGAAAGAGGTGTTAACATGGAGTTTGAACAACTATATTGGTTTGGCAAATCACCCGGAAATTAGAAAAGCTGACGCAGAAGCAGCTGAAAAATGGGGATTGGCATACCCAATGGGTGCTCGTATGATGTCGGGACAAACTAGTCTCCACGAAGAATTAGAATCAAAACTTGCTGAATTCGTAGGAAAACCAGATGCTTTTCTTTTGAACTTCGGTTACCAAGGTATGGTTTCAATTATCGATGCCCTTGTTGGTCGTCATGATGTAATTGTTTACGACTCTGAATCTCACGCTTGTATCATGGATGGTCTTAGACTTCACCCTGGTAAGCGTTTCGTTTATCCACACAACGATATGGATAATCTTCGTAAAGAATTAGAGCGTGCTACCAAATGGGTTGAAAAAACTGGTGGTGGTATCCTTGTTATTACTGAAGGTGTATTTGGTATGGCAGGTGACCTAGGTAAGTTGGATGAAATCTGTGCTTTGAAAGATGATTTCAATTTCCGCCTATTGGTTGATGATGCTCATGGTTTCGGTGTAATGGGTAAAAATGGTGCTGGTGCTATCGAACACTTCGGTGTTGAAGACAAAGTTGACCTTCACTTTAGTACTTTCGCTAAAGCTATGGCTGGTATCGGTGCATTCATTGCATGTGATGAAGAAGTTGGCACTTACCTAAGATACACTATGAGATCTCAAATTTTTGCGAAATCTCTTCCAATGCCTATCGTTGAAGGTTCATTGAAACGTTTAGAAATGTTGAGAACTATGCCAGAACTTCGCGAAAAGCTTTGGTCTGTTACAAATACTCTACAAACTGGTTTAAAAGAAGCTGGTTTAGATATTGGTGTAACTGAATCTCCAGTAACTCCAGTTTATCTTTCTGGTAGTGTAGCTGAAGGAACTCAGGTTACTATGGACTTAAGAGAAAATTATAACATTTTCTGTTCTATCGTAGTTTACCCAGTAATTCCAAAAGGACAGTTGTTACTTCGTTTGATTCCAACTGCAATGCACTCTCTTGAAGATGTTGAGTACACTGTTAATGCATTTAAAGATGTAGCTCAGAAATTGAAAGAAGGAAAATATAGTAAAGATAAATTTGCTGATGTATTCAAGCAGTAATCTTACTATTACAATGATATTAAAACGACATTCGAAAGGATGTCGTTTTTTTTATCCCTATTAACGAGATACATACGAAACTATCTAGAAGAATTATCACCCCTTTGATCGAACTATTTCCTTTCCTTGCTAGCTGGGGAATCCTTCCCAAAAATCATAACACTCAGTGGTATTAAAAAAGCCCAACTTTTACAAGTCGGGCCTTATACTATATTATCAAAATAAGCTTATTCTCTTTCAGCTAAAAATCTCTCAGCATCCATAGCAGCCATACAACCTGAGCCTGCAGATGTAATGGCCTGACGATAATGAGGATCTTTTAAGTCTCCTGAAGCAAATACACCAGGGACATTTGTTTTGGTTGAATCTGGCTCTGTAATTACATATCCCTGATCATCTGTCTTTAAGTAATCAGCAAATACTTTCGAGTTTGGCGTGTGACCAATCGCAACGAAGAATCCATCAATTTTGATATCTACTTCTGTTTCATCAGCCTCTCCCATTCTCTTAATAAGCTTCGCTCCTTCTACCACTCCATCACCATACAATTCCTTGGTATTGTGCTCGAATAAACCTCGATATTCTCTGTTTTAAAAACACGATCTTGCATTGCCTTTGAAGCTCTTAAAAATGGCTTACGAACAATTAAATATACTTTTTTACACAATCCAGCAAGATAAGTAGCCTCCTCAGCTGCAGTATCTCCACCACCCACTACAGCTACATCTTTTCCTCTGTAGAAAAAACCATCACAGGTAGCACAAGCCGAAACACCAGAACCCATATATTTTTCTTCTGTTGGGAAGCCAAGATATTTTGCAGTAGCCCCTGTCGCCAAGATCACAGATTCAGCTTCGATTACCTTTTTCTCATCAACCACAACTTTGTGTGGATATACTGAAAAATCAACAGCTGTAACCAAGCCCCAACGACAATCTGTACCAAATCGCTCTGCTTGTTTCTTTAAATCTGCCATCATATCAGGCCCTGTAACACCTTGCGGGTAGCCTGGAAAATTATCCACTTCAGTAGTAGTTGTCAACTGACCACCTGGTTGAAGACCTTCAATCACAACAGGATTTAAATTTGCCCTAGCAGCATAAATTGCCGCAGTATAACCAGCTGGTCCCGAACCAACGATTAAACATTTAACTTTCTCGACATCACCTTCAGGGATAACAGGTGTATTTTCGCTTAGGTTCATTGATTTAAATTCCATGTATGTTTAACTATTCTGTTTCTAAATAATATTTGGACAAGCAAATCTACAAAAATATCCAGATAATTAACTGTATTCATCAATAGAAAGATTAAATCACAGAATCAATTTTATCTAATGATCTTTATTGTTCTTTTTCTCAAATTATTAAACACATAGAAATCCACCCAAACGTTTACAAAAGGACAAAAAAATACCCCCTGAATATCTTCAGGGGGGCATAAAAACTCAATAATTAAATAGTCATTAGGCTTTTGGCTCTACTACTAAAAGTAAATCTCCTTTAGCAACAGAATCGCCAGAGTCACATTTAATCTCTTTTACAATACCTTCCGCTTTAGCATCAAGATTGTTCATCATCTTCATAGCTTCAAGTACTACTAATGTATCTCCTATTTTAACTTCATCGCCAACTTTAACTTTGCATTCAACAATCATACCTGGGATTGGTGCAACAACGCTACCTGTAGCTGTTTCGTCAACGGAAGCTTCTTTTTTCTTACGACCTTTGAATTGAGGTGCCGCTGGTCCGTTTGGATCATTGATTTCAACAGTAAAGGTTTCACCATCAACTGTAACCTCAAGCTCACGACCATTACCTTTTCCTTTAGAAGTCAATTCTCCAGAAAGCGCTTTTCTGATCAACTCTTGCTCTTTCTCAACTTCTGCCATTGTTTTGGCTTTCACATCAGCTGGAACTTCTTCCAAACCATACTTCCATTTCAAGAAGCGTTTTCCAGTTACCGGGTAAAGTGCGCACAATACTTCATCATCGATATCTTTTGCAAGATCTCCAAATTCTGCCTTAACACCTTCCATTTCTGGCTCAAGGATAGAACCTGGACGAGCTGTAATAGGCTCCTCACCTCTTGGGTAATCCTTCAATGCTTTCTTCTGAACTTCAGGATCGATTGGATGAGTAGTTTTACCATACAATCCGTAGCAAAGGTCTTTTACCTCTTTTGTAATCTGTGCATATTCTCCTTCGTAAGAATCGAACAATACATTGTTTACTGTTTGTACACCAACAATTTGAGATGTAGGAGTAACCAATGGAATATTACCTAATTGCTTACGTACTTTAGGAAGCAAACGGAATACTTCAGGAAGTTTATCCAATGCATCCATTGCTTTCAACTGATTCACCAAGTTAGAAAGCATTCCTCCTGGAGTTTGGTGCAACAATACGTTGATATCAGTTGTAGCATACTTAGGATTATTATCTAAGTGCTTATATTTAGGGATGTATTTCTCCATCTCTTCAGCAATTGCATTAATCTTATTAATGTCCATTCCTGAATCACGGTTAGTTCCCAATAAAGACATAATTAATGGCTCAACAGCAGCATGTGAAGTACGGTATGCGTAAGGTCCGATACAAGTATCAACAATATCAACACCAGCTTCAATTGCTTTGAAAATTGCCAAGTCACCCATACCTGAAGTAAAGTGAGTATGCAAGTTAATTGGTGTATCTGTAAACTTCTTGATTTCACGTACCAAGTTATAGATATCGTAAGGTGCGATCAAACCAGCCATATCCTTAATACAGATAGAATCTACACCAAACTCGATCAAATCTTTTACTTTATTGATATAGTATTCCATGTTGTATACTTCACCACCTAAACGAGGTTGGTTCAAAGTATAACACACAACACCTTGTAAATGTTTTTTGTTGTCTTTGATAACCTTAGCAGCTGTTTCGAAGTTTCTGAAGTCGTTCAAAGCATCGAAACAACGGAAAATATCCATACCGTTATCAATAGAACGCTGAACGAAAGCTCTTACTACATCATCAGCATAGTTACGGTATCCTACCACATTCTGCCCACGAAGAAGCATTGAAAATGGAGTTTTAGGCATGTGCTTCTTCAATACTCTTAGACGCTCCCATGGATCTTCACCCAAGAAACGGTGCATAGTATCAAAAGTAGCTCCCCCCCAGGTTTCAACAGCGTTATAACCTGCATCATCAATCATCTCTGCAACAGGCAACATATCTTCTGTACGACCGCGAGTAGCAAATAGTGACTGGTGTCCGTCACGCAAACTTACATCATTAATTTTAATTGGATTTTCTGCCTTTGGACGGTCTTTGTCAAAGTTCAGTTCGGTCATTTGTAAGACCCCATGCTTATCGTATATCATCTTTTTATCTTTTTTTTTAATTAATACATTTTCCACAAAGGGAAAATAGAATTACGCACTTTTTAGACTTCGACCGCGAAGCTGTACAATCTTACGTTTTGACATCATCATTTTAACGCCAGTACGCGACCAAGAACCATTAATTGAATTTTCAAGCTTTAATGCTTCTGCTTTCTCTTCCTCAATGTAGTGAGCAACCGCTACAAGTACTGCTTTTTTAATCTTTTCTTCTCGTGTCATAATTATTCGGTATTAATAATTAATTTTTATCAAAGTCTTTCTTACAATGGAATATTTCCGTGCTTCTTAGCTGGTAAAACTTCAGCTTTTGTCTTCATCGCTCTCAATGCATCAACTAATCTTGCACGAGTTTCGCTAGGAAGAATTACGTCATCAATATATCCGCGCTGAGCTGCCAAGTACGGTACATTAAATGCATCTTCGTACTCCTTAATCTTCTCATCAGTTTTAGCTTGCTTATCATCAGCAGCAGCAATTTCCTTTTTGTAGGTAGAAATCACCTCAACAGCACCTTTAGCACCCATTACTGCAATTTCAGCAGTTGGCCATGCAAATACCATATCTGCACCCAATGGCTTAGAACACATTGCCAAATAAGCCCCACCATAATCCTTACGAGTAACAACTGTAAATTTAGGTACGGTAGCCTCAGCATAACTCCAAAGTAGTTTTGCTCCATGGCGAATAATACCACCTAGCTCTTGCTGAACACCTGGAAGGTATCCTGGAACATCCACAAATGTTACCATAGGAATATTAAAAGCATCACAAGTACGAACGAAGCGAGAAATTTTATCAGAAGCATCAATATCCAAACATCCTGCCTGAATTAACGGCTGGTTTGCAATAATACCCACTGATTGGTTATCAATTCGACCGAAACCGATAATTGCATTCTCTGCATAGTATTCGTGTACCTCGTAGAATTCACCTTGATCAAGAACTGATTCAATTACAGCCTTCATATCGTAAGGTGTTTTAGGATCATCAGGAATGATAGTATCCAATTCCTCACATACACGCTGAGGATCGTCGCCCATTGGCATTAGAGGAGTTTCCTCTAAATTATTATTAGGTAAGTAACTTAAAAGATCACGAATAGCTTCGATAGTTTCTTCATCTGTATCACAAGCAAAATGTGCATTACCACTTTTGGTATTGTGTGCCATAGCTCCACCAAGTTCTTCAAAAGTAGTTTCTTCACCTGTTACTGTTTTAATTACATATGGAGATGTAATAAACATGTGACTTTGCTTTTTAACCATGTATACAAAGTCAGTCATAGCTGGAGAATATACTGCTCCACCAGCACAAGGACCCATAATAGCAGAAATCTGAGGAATTACACCAGAAGCTCTTGAGTTACGCATAAATACTTCACCGTAACCTTTCAAAGCATCAACACCTTCTTCTACACGTGCTCCACCAGAATCGTTAAGCCCTACAATAGGAGCTCCTGCACTTACAGCCAAATCCATTACTTTGCAGATTTTTGCTGCGTGCATTTCACCTAAAGATCCTCCTCGAGAAGTAAAATCCTGAGAGTAAGCAAATACTGTGCGTCCATTCACTAAACCATGGCCAATAATAACTCCATCAGCAGGAATTTCTGTTGTTTCGAAGCCAAAGTTTGTACAACGGTGTTCCACAAACATATCCAATTCTCTAAAACTTCCCTCATCAAAAAGCAAGTCTATTCTCTCTCGTGCGGAAAGCTTTCCCTTTTCATGCTGCTTAGCAACACGAGCTTCACCGCCCATCATTTTAACTTCTTCTCTTTTCTTTTTTAAGAGATCTAACTTTTCAGATACCTTCATCTTTATATTTATTTTCAAGTAATTTGCTAAGAAAATCTCATGGAATTTCTATATATACTTCAATTGCTATTCAATTTTTTAATCCTTATCCTTCTAATTGAATAATTCATCTTCACATCAATTAATAAAGTGTCAGTTTTAAACTCGACTCTTTTTAAAGAATTATTTCAATATTGATGGACGAATATAAATACTTTCATTGTAGATAAGAAACTGTTTAAAAACAGCATTCTAGCTTCGTAAACGTTTGAATATCAATCTTCATTACAATACATTACCCTTACATATCTGTATTTCAGGATATTAATCGATTTATTTAATATCTGGAAAAAATCATCAAAAATTCGCGTAAAATATTCTAAAACATATTTAAGACCGCCAATAAAATGCCAATATCACAAGAAAGAAATTTTGATTATTCTTTTTTTCATAAAAACTATGCATTTTGCCAAATGCTCTTTTGACATTTTAAGCTGATTGACAGCTAATAATTAATACAATACCAGTCAATAGGTATATTTACCCATTTTTATATAATTGCCAATAATTGTTTTTTTTTATTACATATTTAAATCTCTCAAATATGCATATTCGGCAAAAATGATTACACAATTTCTTAAATAGAGCAATTGAAAACCGATCGATGACAATCAGAAAAAATCGATTGATAAGACAAAAAATGGATTTGTAAAATTTTAAATAATACACCTCCCTTATATAAGGAATTTTTTCTTTATTAAAAACCAACTTGATTACTATGATAATGTCTATGGATGGATGAAATTGCAGAGTTAATTTATCTCATTACATTTTGTGAGTAACAATACATCAATTATATTTGTCACTCAATTCGGGGCGTAGCTCAGCCAGGTTAGAGTACGCG
>NZ_BAZX01000024.1 GCF_001310955.1 Marinifilum fragile JCM 15579 | reverse complement strand
CTCCATTCACAAATTCAAAACTCACTACTCCTGAATCCTCAAAATCCGTTAATTCTTCATGCTTAAAATCTTTAAATATTCCCTTTACATTTTTGATATCACCGAATAACCAATACATGATATCTATAAAGTGAGAGAACTGAGTAAACAAAGTACCTCCATCCTCATGCTGTGTTCCTCTCCATGAATTGGGTTGATAATATCTTTCATCCCTGTTCCAAAAACATGACATTTGAACCATATGGATTTTCCCTAACAGTTCCTGATTAATGATTTCTTTTAGCCACATTGCGGGAGGAGAGTAACGATTTTGTTTCACAACAAAAATATGTCTAGAAACTTCAAGTGATTTGTATAGCATTTTCTCCGCTTCAGACTTACTTAAAGCCATAGGTTTTTCACAAACTACATGAAATCCCATATTCAGTGCCTCAATCGTAATTTCTGCATGCAATCCATTAGGAACACAAATGTTTAGCACATCCATCTCTTTATGTTGACGTAGCATTTTTCCATAATCCCGATAAAATGGAATTCCGGGGATAAATAGTTCCAGCTCTTCCAAAGGCAATAAGTCACAACAAGCAACTATTTCAGCATCTCTGTTACACCGAATCATTTCCAGATGTCGTTTTCCTATATGCCCCAAACCAACAATCCCAAACTTAATCTTTCTCTTTGTTTCCATCATCATAGATCTTTAATCAATCGCACCATTCTTCTTACAAACCACCTGATCCTGAATTAGATATTCATCACCAGTTTCTTTACAAATTGCAACGCCACTGTCATTAAAATATAACCTGTGTCCAAATTCACTTACCCATCCAATTTGCTTCGATGGATTTCCAACAACCAAGGCATAATCTTTTACTGGTTTTGTAACAACAGCACCAGCTCCAACAAAAGCATATTTACCAATTTCATTTCCACATAATATGGTAGCATTTGCACCAATGCTTGCCCCTTTTCGAACCATGGTTTCTTTATATTCGTCTTTTCGTATCACCGCTGATCTGGGGTTGATTACGTTGGTAAAAACCATTGAAGGACCAAGAAAAACATCATCTTCACAAATCACACCGGTATAAATTGAGACATTGTTTTGAACTTTTACATTTCTCCCTAAAACAACACCTGTTGAAACCAACACATTTTGTCCAAGATTACAATCTGCACCAATTGTACATCCACTCATAATATGACAAAAGTGCCAGATTTTTGTTCCCACACCAATGCTGCAATTATCATCTATTACAGCTGATTCGTGTGCAAAATAGTCTGTTTCCATCGTGAATCTCTTTTTGTAGCAGTAACCATTGACAACATTTTATCCATAATTTCCTCAATTGAGTCTGTAATATATTTCAACTCAATTCTATTCATTTCAGTATGAATAGGAAGAGACAATACCCTTTCGCTCAACTTCTCTGACATTGGTATGCTGCCTTTAGGATATTGATCAGAATAATATGCTTTCTGAAGGTGATTAGGAACAGGATAATATATCATGGTAGGAATTCCTCGGTTTTTCAATTCCAACTGCAGGCAATTTCTTACATTGTTAATATTGAACCTGTCACTTAAATCTATTTTTAAGGTAAACTGATTGTAAACATGTGTCGAATTTCTCGAACATATTGGAGTTGATATTCCTCTTACACCCTTTAGTTTATCTCGATAAAATTGAGCCACCGCTTTTCTTTTCTCGGTGAATTCATTCAAGTGTTGTAGCTTAACTCTTAAAATAGCCGCCTGTATACTATCTAATCTTGAATTACAACCTATTATATCATGATAATATTTTTGTTTCTGGCCATGATTAGCCATCATTTTAATGCGAGCAGCCAATTCATCATCGTTCGTGAATAAGGCTCCCCCATCTCCATAACACCCCAGGTTTTTGGATGGAAAAAATGAGGTGGTTCCAATATCTCCTATCGTTCCTGCCTTAACTGATCTTTTGTCAGAGAAAAAATAGTCAGCACCAATTGCCTGAGCAGTATCTTCCACTATTCTTAAGTTGTATCTATTGGCAATTAGGAGGATCTCTTCCATTTCGGCGCATTGTCCAAATAAATGTACAGGAATAATTAATTTTGTTTTGGGATTTATTTGTCTTCGCAGATCATGCAAATCAATAGTAAAAGTGTGTGGGTTTACATCCACAAATACAGGTTTAAACCCAAGTAGGGAAATTACTTCAACTGTTGCTGCATAGGTAAATGATGGAACAATTATCTCGGAATCTGCTGGTAATTCAAGAGCCATAATGGCCAATTGCAATGCATCAGTCCCATTTGCACAAGGAATCACATGCTTAACTCCAATCCAGGTAGCCAATTCTTCTGCAAAACTTTCAACGTCCGGGCCATTTATAAACTTCCCAGATTGCAGTACACTATTTATCGCAGGATCAATCTCATTTCGTAATCTGTCGTACTGCCCTTTCAGGTCAACCATCAGAATTTGTCTTTTCATCTGAATCTATATTTGTAAAATTTTGAGCACAGTATTGCAACACCATATCACAGATTGGTGAACTAAAGATTAAATTTCAGGAAGTTTTAAGGGAGATGAAAGGGTTTTCTCTATTTGAGGAAAATTTGGGCAATACTTCGTTTCCTCAATCCCATTTAATTGTAAAATAGGATGAATTTGCTTCTTTCTAGAAAGAAACTTAAAATAGTATTATTGAAATTGTTATTAACATTCATGGTAAAGTAATAATTCTAATTTTTGAGGAATGAAAATCTCAATTTCAATACTCAGTGATCCAGATTTTCTTGCGTTCTGAATTTCATAAGTAATACAATTTCCTACCATTTTAAATAAAAGTCAAGATTGAGTTATTATATTTCATTTTTTTAGAAGAAACTTTTATAAATCATCAGATTAGCTACATAAAATACACATATAGCTCCATAAGAAAACTTAAACAAATACAAGTTTTTCCAGAGAAATCGATGTTCTATTTATCTTTGGTATTTTGAAATATGTGGATTTGAGTTTGAAATTCCTTTTAGTTTGGATAGAATTTTTTTATTCTTGATTTTATTAATGAAGTATTTTCTTTTAAAGTTGATCTTATATAATAACTCTTCGAAAAAACTACCTTCTTTCCAAATTTCATCTTTCTTTGCTCTTAATTCCTTATAGATACTTGGAATAATACTCCATTTATTGTAAAAATAGATTTCATCCAGCCAATATATTTTACCGCGGCCTTTTTCTTCAACTTGCTTCTGAAGAAGGTTAACATTTTCCTGGATATCAAATTCCAAATCATAAAGCTCTTCTGACTTTGTTCTTTTGTTGTAGATATACTTAAAGTTGTTTTTAATTACAGCCAACTTTCGGTTTTCTTGCAAATAATATTGAGTATCAATAAATATACATTCTTGCTTTGAAATCTTATTATCCAGAATAATTTCCATTAATTGAGTATGACTTGTTGGAAAATCTATAGTATTCATACCATCAATTCTAGGAGTTATTAAAGGTACATGTACTCCCTCTTCATACAAATGAAAACCGTAAACCGGTACGCCTTTAGACATGTTCATATGCCCATGATCTGATGTAATGTAAATAGAATCATCATTATAATATTTACGCATTTCGCCAACAAAAAAATCAAACATATCAATATCAGAATCATAACATGATGCACCAAATAAAACATGAGGAAAATGAATCCACAAAAAGGCTTTCTCCTCTTTTACTTTTAGAACCTCCTCTACAATTCGATTAACAGTATCTTTAACAGTTTTATCTTTTTTACTTACTTTTTTAATAGGTTCTGCTCCAACTCTTTGTTCTATATCCAAATTATGAAAGCAGGTTTTATCTCCATAAATTTTTGTATAAGGAATTACATTCCGAGACCAGCTTTCTCCCCAAAAAATATGACAAGCATATCCACGATCTTCCAATATTCTAAACAAGGAGTCTCCTTTATAATGTTCTACTTCAGTAAATTTTTTACGGTCCATTTCGTGGCAATATTTACCTGTAAACATTGAAGAATAGGACATTGCAGAAGTGGCTGCTGCAGTATAGTGTCTTCGGAAAACGGTTCCCTTTTCTGCTAACTCATCAATATTGCTGGTTTTCCATATTTGGCCGCCATAACAACCTAAAGCTGCTGTTCTTAGTGTATCTTTAGAAATGAGAAGAATTTTTTCCTTCATAAGAGAACCTGTTTATAATAATATCACATCACCACAAGGAGAATTAATCAAGGTAACCGATATGTAAGTTGGTTTATCAGTACAATTACAAGTATTACCTCTATACAAGTTCAGAACAAATTCTTTATAAAGCAAATATCAATTTGAAAGTGCTACTTATTAACAAATGAAAGTAATGTAGAAAAAAAGAGGCTATATCAATACTGAAATAGCCTCTTTATTATATTTTAAGATTTTCTTATTTGTATTCGTAAGCACCAGCATCTAAACCTGATGAATTCCTTCTGTTGTTTTCCTTATCAAATTCCGGAAAATCATTAATTCCTGTCGCAAAATTCAATGCCTCAGCATTTGATTTCAAATGAAAGTTTCTCGCATCAAAATCAATAAAACCGATGTCTTTACTACTATATAAGTTTTGCATTTCTTGAAAATGGAATTAGAACTGGAAGAGTCAATATAAGTATCATCTCCATCTGTTCTAATTAGGATATTTCCGTAAGACACTAATTCACTAGATAGCGACTTCCATGAGTTTGCATAAACAACAGGTTTATTATCTGATAACATAGTATTAAAACGAACCGTTATATTACCTAAGGGAGAATCTTCATTCGATAAATAAAGAGTAATTGCATTCTCATAATTATCAAATATTACATTATTCTCTATTAGTAAGGTACCATTAAATGCAGGATGATCGCTAGAGAAAGCTATACCACTAGCTCGTCCATTATATATTTTATTTTTTGAGATTGTGCCATACGATCGCACACTGATACCTAACCCTTTACCATCTAATGACCCACAATTAAATATTGTATTATCTTCTATAAGGAAATTTTTACCACATAAATATATTCCATGGGGAGTATGTCCTTCTACATCAACAAAAGCAACATCGTGTATTTTATTATTGATACACTTTGTATTAGTATGACCTTCACCGGCAAATATTCCTATACCTGCAACATCGTAAATTTCATTTCCTTCAATCGTAATATTATTTGAATTTTGACCTGCTTGCAGGAATATGGCATGTGAATTTAAATTTCTGAAGATACAATCACGTATTATAAGCTCATCCACAGTTTTAATAACAAGTGCAATATCATCAATATTTTCGAAGGTACAGTTCCTTATTAGCAAACTATCATTTTCATGGCCATCAATAATCAAAGTTTCATTAAACACTTTATTTTCAATTGTAGTTCTGTTACCATCTTTTGAAGTATCATCACTACTATTACCTTCTTCGGTGTTACCTTCTTCACTGGTATTATCTCCAGTACTATCATCGCCATTATTCACATCTTCATTTGTATCAACCTCCTCTGTTGGATTTTGATCTTCTACAAACTCGTCATCACAACTTGCAAAAGAACACCACATACTTAATATCATTATAATCGCAATCACTTTTCTCTCTACTCTCATGAAAATTGTTATTAAGATAGTTTATTTTTTATTTAAATTTTTCACAATACAATCCTTTTCCAAACGATTAGTTTAGATCACAATTCAAAAATATTAGCTCCAATATCCTTTCGATTAGAGCACAAATTTTGTTGTATTGTACCAAATTATTTATGCTGGTTTAGATTTTGCCCAAATGTGTAGAATGTTAAAAAACAACTCAATTTGAGATTGATAAGCACCATTATTGTTGCTTCTTATTTTGGGTATCTTTTTATTTGGGAAACAAGTTTTAAAGAATTCAATAAATGATAATTCCCTCTTCTTTATTTTTGTCATTTGTATTTTATTAGACGTTATTCAACTTCACGATTCATTTAGAGATTTCTGTGCCAAAAAAATGACACACATACATTCATTACTCAACACCATTTTTAACGAGCGCAATATCTGAATGTTACAAAAGTTTAAGAGTTCTTAATCAGTCTATTTCCAAATAGGCTGATTTTCAAAGCTGTAGAAAAGCTCCACAATTCGTGGATTCATTCCTCTTTTCTTAATCTATTGTTATTCAAGCACAAATATAAACTCTGATATTTTAGAACAATGGGAATGCTACCTGATTTTTATCATTTTTGCATTAATTTAACATTTTTTAGTTCGGATTGTTCCGAACTAATACTACATTTGCACTGTCTTAAAAATTAACAAGGATGAAGAACCAAGTCGATTTAGAAAAAAGGAAGAAAATATTAGTAGAAAGCTACGGACTGTTTATGGAAAAGCAAGAAAAAATGGCTCCTATAGCAGCACGAATCTTTGCGACACTCCTTATAAACAAGGAAAACGGTTCTACTTTTGACGAATTGGTCAATTTCATTGGAGCTAGTAAAAGTACAGTTTCTACAAATTTGAAAACACTTCAAAAAAATGAAATTATCACCTATCACACAAAACCTGGTGATAGAAAAAAATATTTCACCTTAAACCCTGTTGGTTTCTTGACCAGAATTAATGAGAGCATTAAAATGTATAGAACCGAACAGAAATTATTAATTCAAGTTAGAGAGTACAAGAAACTAGCAAATGAGGTGTCAAATGATAAAAAGTACACCATCGATCATGATATGCCTTATTTAGATTTTTTAACAAACACAATCAGCCTTTTGGAACAACTTCACAAAAACATTGAAGCCAAATGTTCACTTTTCGATCATTTTTCTAAATAAATTTTGACATTATAAATTCATAAAACTTGACGCACTCATAGTTCGTTTACGCTCGAACTTACCAAACCTAAGATTATTTAAACATTAGGAATTACCAAAAAACATTAAAAATCAACATCCCTAAAGTTCGTTTCAGTCCGAACTTTTAGAACTAAAAGAATATCACATGAGAAAAAACTATTTATTCGCTGGTATTATAATCCTCCTACTAGGATTTACATCATGCAAAAAAGGAAATCAAGCTCAAGCCGGACATGGCCCGATGCCTTTTCCTGTTCAAACTGTTGAAAAGTCCAATGTCACTACATATAATGAATATGCAGCCAATATTGAGGGGATGCAAAACATCAAAATCAGACCAAAAGTAGATGGATTCATTGATGAAATTTATATCGACGAAGGTGATCAGGTAACAAAAGGGCAATTACTTTTTAAACTTAGCGCAGAAACCTTAAGCCAACAGGTTAAAGCTGCAAAGGCAAATATTAAAGTGGCCGAAGCTCAAGTCTTTTCAGCACAGGTGGAAGTTGACAAAATTACACCGCTGGTTGAAAAAAACATTATTAGTTCCATTCAGCTTAAAACTGCAAAAAGCAATTTGAATGCTGCAAAGGCACAGCTAGCTGCTGCAAAAGCTCAGTATCAAAATGCCAAAGAAAATCTGGATTATACAATGATCAAAAGTCCAGTTGATGGCATTATTGGAAGCTTGCCATACAAAGTTGGAAGTTTGGTTGGACGTACCGAAGCTAAACCTTTGACTACAGTTTCAAACATTAAAAATGTATATGCCTATTTCACACTGAATGAAAAGCAATTATTACAATTTAATCGCCAATTAAATGGTAATACTGCAAATGAAAAAATCAAGAAAATGCCAGAAGTTGAGCTTGTATTAGCCGATGGTTCATTGTACGATTTCAAAGGGAAAATTGAAACAATTAACGGAATGGTAAATCCTAGAACAGGAAGTATCAGCTACAGAGCCATCTTTCCTAACCCTAATAATCTTCTTAGAAGTGGTATTAGTGGAAAAGTGAAAATGCCATCCAACATGAATGACATTGTTTTGCTTCCTCAAAAAGCAACTTACGAATTACAAGGAAAAAAATTCGTTTACCTGGTAGGGAAAGAAAACAAAGTAGAATCGAAGGAGGTAATAATAGCCAATACTATTGACAATCATTTTGTTGTGAAAGCTGGAGTAAACCCTGGTGAGCAATATGTCATTGATGGCTTGATAAAACTTCGTGATGGTATGCAGATCATCTCAAAAGGGACAATCGCAAGCAGAAGGTAATGTTGCCTTTTCTCAAAAGTAAGCAGTTCTTTCAGTTTTAAAAATTAAACAAAAATCATGTTAAGAAGATTTATTGAACGGCCGGTTTTATCGACCGTAATATCCATACTTATCCTAATTTTAGGGGTATTGGGACTTACATCTCTGCCAAGGGAACAGTTCCCGGAAATTGCACCTCCTACAGTGCAAATCTCTGCAACCTACCCTGGAGCAAATGCGGAAACATTGCTAAAAAGTGTTGTTGTACCTATTGAAGAAGCAGTAAATGGTGTTGAGAACATGACCTACATGTCTTCAACCTCAAGTAATGACGGAACAGCAACCATTAGTGTATACTTTGAATTGGGAACCAACCCGGACATTGCAGCTGTAAACGTACAAAATCGTGTAGCAACTGTAAATAGTAAACTGCCTCAGCAGGTGATTCAATCCGGGGTAACCACCAAAAAGGTTCAAACTAGTGTGTTGATGTTCATGTCTCTGTACTCAGAGAATGATGATTTTGATGCCACCTTTATTGAAAACTATGCTCGTATCAACCTAATCCCAATGGTTAAAAGGATTAATGGAGTTGGTGATGCCAATGTTTTTGGTTCACGAGATTATTCCATGAGAATCTGGTTGAAACCTGAAAAAATGGCTGCCTTTGGCTTAACACCTCAGGACGTAGTAGCTGCTTTAAACGAGCAAAATCTGGAAGCTGCTCCCGGTAAGTTTGGAGAAAATTCAAGCCAATCATTTGAATATGTAATTCGCTATAAGGGGAAACTTTCTACTCAAGAAGAGTATGAAAATATTATTCTTCGCTCTGAAGGAAACAGTGATTTTCTAAGATTAAAAGATGTAGCAAAAATTGAACTTGGTGCATTTAGCTATGCAACAATGAACATTACGAATGGAAATCCATCTGTTGCCATTGCAGTATATCAAACCTCAGGCTCCAATGCTCAGGAAATTATCAAGGAAGTAGAACGTACCTTGGAAAAAGCAAGTGTCGATTTTCCTAAGGGAATCGGTTATGTGATTCCTTTTAATACAAACGACTTTCTTGAGGCTTCTATTTCAAAGGTAATTTCAACATTAATTGAAGCATTCCTTTTGGTTTTCCTAGTGGTATTCCTTTTCCTACAGGACTTTAGATCAACACTGATTCCAGCAATTGCTGTTCCTGTGGCGATTGTCGGCACCTTCTTTTTCCTGAATCTTTTTGGATTCTCGATTAACATGTTGACTTTGTTTGCCCTTGTATTGGCCATTGGTATTGTGGTTGATGATGCCATTGTTGTTGTGGAAGCGGTTCATGCCAAATTGGACAATGGAGCAAAAAGTGCCAAGAAAGCTACGGTATCTGCCATGAGTGAAATCACTGGTGCGATTATCTCAATCACCCTTGTGATGTCTGCAGTGTTTATTCCGGTTTCCTTCTTGAAAGGACCAACAGGTGCATTCTATCAACAGTTTGCAATCACCTTAGCGGTAGCCATTGTCATTTCAGCAATCAACGCATTAACATTGAGTCCTGCCCTTTGTGCCTTGCTATTGAAACCTCATAATCCAAGTGAAGATCACAAAAAAGGATTGATGAATAGATTCTATACATCTTTCAATACAGGATTTGATGCAATCACCGAAAGGTATACCAAGTCAGTGAAGTTTCTTATCAATAGAAAATGGTTAGCTGGAGCAATACTGATTGCCTTTACTTTATTGGCAGGATGGTTCTTTAAAACCACTCCTACAGGCTTTATTCCAAATGAAGACCAGGGGATCATCTTTTGTGATATCACTTTGCCTCCAGGAAGTACTCTTGACAGAACTGCCGAAGTAGCAGGAAAGGTGGAAAGCATCATTGAGGAAATTGATGTTGTGCAGGAGCGTATGTTCGTGATTGGATTTAGTTTGATGAGTGGTTCAAAAGGTGGATCGAAAGCATTTGCTGTTATCAAGCTTAAAGATTGGCACGAGCGAAAAGAAGATCACCAAAAAGTAAATGCCATAATCGGACAATTGTTTGGGCGTACTTCAGGAATCAATGAGGCTAGAATTTTGTTCTTCGCTCCTCCTACCGTTCGTGGTTTTGGTAACTCTGATGGTTTCGAAATGAGGCTGCAAGATAAATCGAATGGCTCATTTGACGACTTAATGGCAAAAAGCGGACAATTTCTGGGCGCATTAAATCAACGACCAGAAATTAAATATGCCATTACTTCTTTCAACACTGGTTTCCCTCAGTACGAAATGGAAGTAAATGTTGAGAAAGTAAAAGAAGCTGGTATTTCTCTTAACGGACTGTTTTCAACCCTTCAGGGATATTACGGAAGCTGGTATGCAGCCGATTTTAACCGCTTTGGTAAGCAATATCGTGTGATGATTCAAGCTTCGCCTGAAGATAGAGAAACCATTGAATCGATGAACCACGTATTTGTTCGTAATGCGAATAATGAACTGGTTTCGGTAAGCCAATTCGTGAATATGAAAAAGGTAAATGGTCCTGATGTAGTTAACCGATTCAATTTGTTTAACTCAGCAACCATTAATGGTAATGTAAACCCAGGCTACAGTACTGGTGATGCAATTCAAGCCATTCGCGAGGTAGCGGAGCAAACTCTTCCTTCAACTTATGGATATGAATTCTCAGGAATGACCCGCGAGGAAGAAAAAGCAGGTAACCAGGCAGTAGTTGTTTTTATATTGAGTTTGATTTTTGTCTATTTCCTTCTTGCTGCGCAGTACGAAAGTTATATTCTTCCATTCTCAATTCTATTGTCACTCCCTATCGGGATTTTTGGAGCCATATTCTTTGTAAAGCTTATTGGTTTGGAGAACAACATTTATTTCCAGGTTGCCTTAATCATGTTGATTGGTTTGCTAGCGAAGAATGCCATTCTGATCGTAGAGTTCGCTCTTCAGCGTCGCAGACATGGAATGGAACTATTGCAAGCTGCTGCGGAAGGTGCAAAAGCACGTTTGCGTCCGATCCTGATGACATCCTTTGCCTTTATTCTTGGTTTGATGCCATTGATGCTTGCAAGTGGTGCCGGAGCAGTGGGGAACCGTTCCATTGGTACAGGAGCCGTTGGTGGTATGTTGATAGGAACTGTATTTGGAGTATTTGTAATTCCTGCCTTCTTTGTGATTTTCCAAATTATTCAAGAGAAAATTAGCGGAGCTCCAAAAGTTGAGGATACAGAAGAGATTAAAGTTGAAGAACTGGCTAAGGTTCAATAATTAGAGTACGATCAATGAGAACAAAGAAAATTATATATGGAATGGTATTTTTAGCTTTTGCTACAACAAGCCTGCAATCTTGCTTTGTAGCTAGAAAATACCAACAACCTGATATCGAAATTCAGGATCAATACAGAAATTTATCAACAACTGATTCGGTCACATTAGCCAACATGCCTTGGGAGGAATTATTTACAGATGCCAAGCTCAACAACTTGGTTCGTGAGGCACTAAATTCCAATCTTGATCTTCTGATGGCAGTGGAGAAAGTTAATGCTGCTGAAGCCTATTACAAGCAAGGGAAAATGGGCTATCTCCCATCCTTGAACTTGGGTACCAACGGTGGAAAATACGAATTGTCAGACAATAGCATGTCTGGCGTTTCGGCTGGAGGCAATAGTCCAAGCTATGAAAACTACCAGCTAAACGGCACCATTTCGTGGGAAGCAGATATCTGGGGAAAGATCAGAAGCAACAAAAGAGCCTCTCAGGCGGCTTACTTACAGTCTGAAGCATCAAGACGAGCTATTGAAAGTGCGTTGGTTGCCAACATGGCTTCCGCTTACTATCAACTAGTAGCACTTGATGCACAAGTTGAAGTGGCTACCAAAACGGTTACCAACCGCAAAGAGAGTCTGGAAACCATGATGAGCCTGAAAGAGGCCGGACAGGTTACCGAAGCAGCTGTTAAGCAAACTGAGGCGCAATTGTACAGCACTCAAATTTTATTGCTTGACCTGAAACAAAACGTATCGCTATTGGAAAATACTATCTCCATTCTTCTGGGAAGAGCTGTTGGTGATATCAATAGAGGTAAGTTGGCAGAACAAGAAATCAATATCCAGCTGGAAACTGGTTTCCCTGTTCAATTGCTTAGCAACCGTCCGGATGTAATGGCGGCAGAATTTGGATTAAAGAATGCTTTTGAATTAACCAATGTTGCGAAAAGCAATTTTTACCCAAGCATTAGCGTGAGCGCTTCAGCCGGATTTGAAAGTTTAAAATTTGAAGATTGGTTCAATTCTTCTTCCATTTTCAGTAATGTAATTGGAAACTTGACTCAACCGCTTTTCAACAAAAGAAATATCAGAACCCAGTATGAGGTGGCAAAGGCAAAACAAGCCGAGGCAAAATACAACTTCAAGAAAGCTTTATTAACTGCCAGCAAAGAGGTATCGGATGCCTTGTACAGCTACCAAACAGAACAGGAAAGATATGAAATCAGAAAGCAGGAATTGCAAGCTTTAACCGATGCGGTGAGTTACTCTGAGGAACTCCTAAACAGCGGATATGCCAATACAACTTATCTGGAAGTATTAACAGCACGAAGCAATGCTCTTTCTTCTGAGATTAACATGATCAATTCAAAATTCAACCAGTTAAACTCCGTGGTTGAGCTTTATAAAGCTTTAGGCGGAGGCTGGAAACAAAAATAAAGTGGGATGAAGTGACCAGATCAATAGTGGGTATAAAGATTGTTGGTGGTTCTTCAATCAAAATGATCTGGTCACACTTTTATCGTATTTTACCTTTCATTTAGCATATCAATTACAGCATCGGTTCATTTTGAATTGATGCTGTTTTATTATAAGGTCTTCAACTTTTAAAATCCAAAAAACATTTATCTTCGTGACATAAAAAAGCAAGATATGTCAGATAAAATCATACGTTGGGGAATTATTGGTTGTGGAAAAGTAACTGAAATCAAAAGCGGACCAGCTTATCAGAACACTCCAGGATTTGAACTTTTAGCCGTAATGCGTCGTGATGAAAACTTATTGCGCAGTTATGCACAAAGACATAACATCTCAAAATACACCACAAATGCCGACGAAATAATTCATGATAGTGATATTGATGCAATTTATATTGCCACTCCTCCCGAATCTCACAAAGAATATGCTTTAAAGGTTGCTGAAGCCGGAAAAATTTGCTGTATCGAAAAACCAATGGCTCCATCCTACTCCGACTGTATTGAAATTACAAGTACTTTCGAAAAAAAGAATTTACCTCTTTTTGTTGCCTATTACCGACGTTCACTTCCGCGGTTTAATAAGGTAAAACAATTGATCAATGACAATTCAATTGGCCAAATAAGACACATTAGCTGGCATTTAAGTAAAGCACCAAACCCATTGGATCTATCAGGAGAATACAATTGGCGCACCGATAAGCAAATTGCTCTCGGAGGATATTTCGACGACTTGGCTGGTCATGGCTTAGATCTGTTCACTTTCTTGCTTGGTGATATTGAAAACGCATCTGGAATCGCAACAAATCAACAAAAACTCTACCCTGCCAAAGATGCCGTCGCAGCTTGTTGGATACACCAGAATGGAATAACCGGAACCGGAAGTTGGAATTTTGGCTGTAACACCCGAGAAGATAAGGTTGAAATTTATGGAGGTAAAGGAAAAATGACATTTTCCGTTTTCGATGAACTACCTATCCAACTAGAAAATGAAAACGGTATTCGAGAAGAATTCATCGAGAATCCTGAAAACATACAACTATATCATGTTCAAAATATGAGAGAACACTTGCTTGGAAAGCTTAATCATACATCTACAGGAAAATCAGCCAGTCATACTGCCTGGGTAATGGACAAGATTTTAGGTCGCTTATAATAAGAGAATGATTCCTTTTAACTCCTTAATCATTTGATTTATGATATCCCGGATAAGCGGCAGCTCTTCCCGGACATTGGGGTAAGACTTCCCGGACAGGAATGTGATATTGCCAGATGGTCAGGAAGGACTTACAAGTGGTATGAAACAAATAAAACAATCAAAATAAAAAGGAACACTCCAGCGGTAATGATAGCTTTACGGTTGGCTATACCGAATATGACATCTAAATAATCAAACAACAAAGCTTATCCCATTCGCCTGCTTTTCTCATAAATAACCAGGCACAAAAAAAGCAGCTCATAAGAGCTGCTTTCTTTATTCTAGATGCCAATTAATTAGCTTTTCTTCACTTTTTCAAGCTCTGCAGCCAATTGATCAACCAATTCATCTAATTGATTAATAACTGCCATAATAGTTTCTGGTTTCGACAAATCAACACCAGCTTTTTTCAATTGCTCCATTGGGAAATCATTACCTCCTGATTTCAATAGGGTAATATATCTTTCCAAAGCATCTTGTCTATCCTTCTTGTTACCTTCCATTACATCCTTGTACAATTTAGCCGATGAAGCAAAACAAGTTGCATACTGGTATACATAGAATGGTGAATTGTAGAAGTGAGGAATTCTTGTCCAAGGGTAGTTTGAATACTTTGTTTTTTCAGTTGCATCACCATAATACTCATTGGCAATATCTCCCCAAACATTAGTCAACACATCAGCATTTACTGGTTTTCCTTGTTCTACCATTGAGTGAACCTGATATTCGTAATCAGCAAACATGGTTTGTGCATAGAAAGTACCAATAATACCTTCAATAGCCTGAGTTAACAAAGCAATTCTTTCGTTTGGATCTTTGGTATTTTGCATCATGTGATCCAACAACAAACGCTCGTTAAAAGTAGATGCAACCTCTGCTACAAAAATTGTATAACCATGAGTAGCAAATGGCTGATTTTCGTTAGAAAGAGTAGTATGCATTGTATGTCCCAGTTCATGTGCTAAAGTAAACACATAATCCAAGGTTCCATCGTAATTCAATAGCATGTATGGGTGAACACCGTATACTCCTGCTGAAAAAGCACCAGAACGCTTTCCTGGATTCTCATAAACATCCAACCAACCACTTTCAGTGGCTTTTTTCAGTTTAGCCTGATACTCTTTACCCAAAGGAAGCACTGATTCTGTTACCACTTTAACCGCATCTTCATAAGGATAATTCTTACTATAATCTGTCAAGCTAATAGAACCATCAAAACCATAATATTTTTCAAGACCAAGAACTTTCTTTCTCAATTCGATATACTTGCGCATTGGAGCAGTGTTTTCCTTCACTGTCTTTATCAGGTTCAAGTAAACATCCTTAGGAATGTTATTTCCTTCCAATCTTGCATCTAAGCATGATTCATATTTTTTAGCACGAGCACCTGCCCAGTTTGCCTGTACGATACCATTATAAATAGCAGCATATGTATTCTTGTTTTTGTAATACACATCGTACAATGCTTCGTAAGCTTTTTTACGATCTTCCTGGTTTAGGTTGTTGGTAACAATTTGTGAGTAAACACCTGGAGTAACTTTTACCTTTTTACCATCAGACAATTCCACTTCCTGGAATTCGATATCAGCCGTAGAGATCGCTTTAAATACACTACCAGCAGTACCAGTTACCTGTGAGTAATATGATAGCAATTGCTCCATTTCTTCGCTAAGAACATGCTTTTGTAAACGATACATGTCCATTAAATCGAATTTATGATCTTTCAAAGCAGGATTAGAAGCAACCCACTCTTTCATTGTTGCTTCTGGAATTTGGATCATTTCAGGAGAAATCCAAGCAGTAGCCACTCCAAATTGAGCGAATAGCAATTGAACCTGCTGAAGCTTAGCCATTAGCTCCATATTTCTTTGATCAACTGTACTTTGGAAAGAAACGAATTGGTACACTTTGTAAGCCTTCTTCATTAAATCTTCCTGAATCTTCAGCATTTCTGCTAAGTTTTCAGAACTTTCTCCCAGCTTGCCCTTAAAGCCTTGAATTTTTTCCATATCCACGGAAATAGCTTTAAAATCGGCTTCCCAAGCTTCCCAATTTTCGTAGATATCAGAGAAATTCCATTTGTATTTCGCTGGAATTTCTTCTCGCGTTTTATAATTTACCTGTGCTGTAGCTTGCCACACAGTACATGAAATAAGAAGAGCTAAAGTAAAAATTCTTCCTATACTCCTTAGTTTAGTGTTCATTTTTTAAAAGTTATTAATAGTTAATTTTTTCCCATTAAGGCAAATATATGGCGATATTACCTGATTTTATGTCTGGATAACATTCAATCTTGTAAATTTTAGATCATTGAAGATATTCTCCGATAAGCAATGCATTTAGCCAGATGTAATAATGTTTTGGTCTTTATAAATATGTCTTTGCTATAAAAGCCCTATATACATTTTAGATATGCTATTAAACTTATCCAATAAAGTAAAACTCTAAAACAAAAATCTTAATATTGTCAACAGTAAAATAACACAACATATCATGTCAGAAAATTACAAGTTCGTTCAGAATACAAAATGTGAATATTTCCCATGCCATAAAGTTAAAAACGAAGCAGATTTTAACTGCTTATTCTGCTTTTGCCCATTGTACATGTTGGGTGACAAATGTGGTGGAAACTTTACCTATACCGATAATGGCATTAAAAACTGTAGCGAATGCACCTTGCCGCACTCAAAGAATGGCTATGATCATGTAATGAGTAAAATGGGTCTGGTTATGGAAAAGGGGAAAAAGCAAGATTAGAAAAATCCAATAACAAAAGAGTCAGTTAAACTGACTCTTTTGTTATTTTTAAGGTTCAAATCAAAACAGGAATCCTAATGAGTGAAGTCAATATACCCAGATATAATTTCAACAATAGAAGTACCAAATTGGGCTTAGAAATAATTCCTTTGCAAAGAATATTAAAACATTCCCAAAAGAATAATCACAAAGCGCATCGATTAAACTTCTATCAGATATTAATCTTTACCAAAGGAAGAGGTACGCACGAAGTAGATTTTGAGAAGATAGCTTATTCTGAAAACACAGTGATCCCAATTGCAATGGGACAAGTCCAGCGTTTTTCTGCCAATGAACAAACCGAAGGATTTGCTGTGGTGTTTACTCCTGATTTCATCATCAAAGGAGGAGCCGATTATCAATATCTTTATGACTACACCATTTTTACACATTCATTAAAACCCATCAGCAATTTTGCCAATAAGGAAGTATATGCGCTCTTAGATGAAATGATTGCAGAGCAAAGCAAAGATTTACAATTTGACACAGCTGAATATCAACGTAATCTTCTTAAAAATTTCTTGATTCAGATAGAAAGAAACAAGCGCGAAAGAGTAGATATTATATGTAATGACTCTTTTGCCATATATATAAAGTTCAAAAAAATCGTTGAAGAAAAAGTATCCTATAAACTGCGAGTAAGTGACATTTGCGATGAACTAAAAGTTACTCCAAAGCAACTAAATGCTGCCATTAAATTATATGTAAGCACTAATACCAAGCAATTTATAGAAGATAGATTGGTGCTGGAAATTAAACGTTTATTGGGCTATACTGCCCTTTCCATAAAAGAAATAGCATACAAAATTGGTTTTGAAGATCCTACCAACTTTACCAAGTACTTTAAATCAAGAGTAAACATGCTTCCTTCTGAATATCAAAAAACAACATTAAAACAGTAAATTCTGATTTTACCATTCATGTGAACTTTTTTACCTTTCACATGCCTTCTTGCTCCTATACATTTGCAGTATAAGATTAACAAACAAATATCAATTAAAGTATAGGATATGAAAATAGCAGTTACAGGGGCTACGGGTCAACTAGGTAGCCAAGTTGTTGAACAACTTAAAAGCAGAGTTTCAAATGAAAATATTGTAGCCTTGGTAAGAGATACTGAAAAGGCTGCAAATTTAGGAGTAGAAATCCGTGAATTTGATTACAGTAAACCAGATCATCTTTCGAAGGCACTTAATGGTATTGATCGCCTATTATTGATTTCGGGTACGGAATTTGGGCAAAGAAGTGCACAACACAAAAATGTAATTAATGCAGCTAAAGAGGCTGGGGTTAAATGGATTGTTTATACAAGTTTACTTCATGCCGATACTTCGCATCTAAATCTTGCTGCAGAGCATGTAGAAACAGAAGAAATCCTTACAAATTCAGGTCTTGAATTTACCATTCTAAGAAATGGTTGGTACAGTGAAAACTATACCGCATCGGTTCCTGGAGCTGTTGGCGGAGGTGCATTTTTAGGAAGTGCTAAGGATGGAAAAATTTCATCAGCGGCAAGAGCTGATTATGCCGAAGCTGCTGCAATTGTAATTGCAAATGAAACTCATAAGGGTAAAGTTTATGAATTGGCTGGTGATGATTTTTACACTTTAACCGATTTGGCTGCTATGATATCAGAGCAAACAGGGAAAAATATCCCTTACAACAATTTGCCAGAAGAAGAATATGCCAATATTCTAAAAAACATTGGTCTTCCTGAGGGATTGGCTATTGGATTGGCAAGTTGGGATGTAAGTGCTTCTCATGGAGCTTTATTCGATAATTCACGCACACTTTCTTCTATTTTAGGAAGACCAACAACTCCAATTTCTGAATCGGTAAAAGTAGCATTGCAATAATTATTTTAGTGTTCCTATTTATAATGGAACAAGTATAAAATAACCCAGTCAGGTCGAGCAACCATCCACTGGGTTATTTTATTTTAAGGCAATAAACTATTCAACTTTTTTACTATTCAAGACATTCTACGCCTCTTCCAAATATTCCTCATCCACCCAACCTTCTATCAAAACCTTGCTCCAGCCATCATGCGATTCAAGAACTTTGGTTCGTGTTTTTTGATTTAAGACTCCTTCCACTTCCCCACTTGGCGTTTTGCGTAAATTAAGCTTATTGGCGGCTACAACAGCATTGGTCAATTGTTTTTGATTGTTCTGAGCAGGAATACCATCAACAATCTCAATCCAAACTCCTTCTCCATCCTCAATTGCATCTACAATAATCTTATAGATTCCTTGGTATGCCTTAACGCTGCTACTAACAAATCCTTCCTCTATTTGGTTGTTATTGGCACCATCTCCCACCAATATACATCCTTCAGTATCTTCCTTTGTATTGCCAAAATGAATATAGACATATTTGAAATTAGGCACATTCAACAAGTGCAGCATTCCCCTGTGCATATTGGGAAACTTCTGACTGTACCGATGATTTTGTCCACCTTCTGTTCTAAGGGTAATCCCATAAATCCCTGCCGGTATACATGTCTCCCCTGGTATTTTCTTTTCTCTCATTGCATCTTCTAGTGTATAACAAGAAAAATACCCATCAATAAACAACATGCCCAATGTAGAGCTTTCCGACATGCTGTATCGTATCAATTGTAAATTCATTTCTCTTATAATCAGTTAAGGGTAATGTTTTTATCTATGAATTATATTTTAAAACAGATTATTTTACGAAATTGAAGAACAAGATAAATGTCAATGGTGTTATCAATTGCTAGCAGATATCTTGTACAGGTCATATATTTTAAATTAATCTGTAAGTTTTCTATTGTTTTATTCTTCGACGATTTAACTTTATTTATTAGATTTACAAAGCAAATGGCTTTGTTGTGTTTCTATGCATTGCATTTTTTGGTTTACTGACATTTACCATAGGTTTTTTAAAAACAATCAACAGAGCACATTTGTTTTTCGACATTAGTGGACCTTTGGGTTTCCATTCCCATTGGTTCACTATTTGTTATGTGTATTTCAGTCTACACATACGCTTCCTAGAAGAAATTTTACACCCATTTTTAATTATGAAAATAACTTCTAACAAGAACACATATCTCCTATATAATACACATACCTCTCAAACCAAATTGCAAACATATTTTATACTCAAAATTATCCTCAAACAAAATCACAAGCCCTAATTAAAATTGAAAATCAATTTGCATTTTTATTCCCCTGTCTTTTCATACAATTTATCGGCCTGTATATTCAAACTTTACGATTAGATTTTATTGATTCCCAAATTTAATTTACTGCAGCTTGATAAGTCAATTAATTAATTCACCCTTCCCTCTATCCAACATATTCTTTTTTAAAACGATAATGAAGTTATAATTATTGTAACAAACTAGCAAATATTTTAACATTAATTTTGTTAATATTATTTTGAATGAATTGATATTACTAAAAGTTTCGTTTTTATTTTTATGATTTCTTGCATATAGGTTGTAAGTTGTCTACATTTAGTGATTTGAGATAAATATTAATCTTAAACTGAAGCAATTCTTATAATCAAATCACAAACCAAAACACCCAAAACATGAAAAATACTCTACTAATTTTATCAGTACTGATGGCTTTATTTATAGCTGGAAAATCCGTCGAAAACAATAATCCTTTTATCCTTAATGGTCATATAAGTGGCATAAGTAAAGGAGAGATTGTATTGTTAACATTTGCGGAAAAAGGCTATCAAACAGACACCAGTGAAATTGTAAATGGAAATTTTCAATTTAAGGGTTACTATCCAAAACTAATTATGGGAACATTGCGATTGAAACTAAAACGTAATGGCGAAGAGATGGTTCTAAAGAAACAGATAATGCTTGAGAATGTAAAAATGAATTTTAATGGATCGGTTAATGATTTTGAAAATGCCAAAATTACCGGTTCTGGTATTCACGACGATTACGAACGCTGCAAAGAAGGCAAAAAACAAATTCGCTTAAAATACGAAAGAATAAAACAGAGCTTTCCTAAGTACAACCCCAATGCAAGTGATGAGGATAAGAAGGCATTACAGGCAAAATATGCCAAACATAAAAAGAAGCTTAATGCTGCAATTAAGCAATACGAGAAAGATTTTATGCAGAAGAATCCCAATGCACTTTACTCAAGCTACTTATTTGAAAAAGCAACCATTTTCAGATCCTATGAACAACTATACGAATTGGTGAAAGATTTGCATCCTGATTTAAAAAAACAACCTTATGTAGCCAAGGTAATCAGCAAAGTTGAAAACATGCGTCGACTCGAAATAGGTCTGGACAAGATCATGGATGGAGTGGATCCGGTTTCGTATCAGGTAGATAAAGAATACAAAGGAAAACGTGTTCTGGATGTAATTTACCTGGCAAGCTTTAAGAATAACGAACTATGTGCGCTTAAAAAAGATGGAACCATCATTATTTTAGATGAAGTTGGAAAAGTTACAAAACGATTTAAACCTACCATTTCAGGGAAACCTACTGCTATTTCTGTGGATATCGAAGACAATATCTATGTATTCTCAAGCGAAATGAAACTTGTAAAGAAGAAGATTCGTGGTAGAATGGTATCGAAAGAATTGCCTGTTGGCGTAGAATGTCAAATTTTCTCGAAAGAAGGTGAAGCAATTAACAAATATAACTTATCTGGAGTTCATATTGCATCGGGCAGTCGTGTTGTAGATCAACACCTGATCGTATCAGATTGCAAACTAAAAAAGATTCAGATTCATGATAGAACATCAGGCGAACTATTAAAGGAAATAGACGATATGCGTGCCTGCTGTGGTATTCTCGACTTCTCTGTAAACCAAAAAAAGGAGATTATTGTTGCCAATCTAGGAGCATTCAGAGTTCAAGGTTTCGATTACAATGGAAACAGCTTAATGGCATTTGGTAAGCGCGGGAAAGAAGTGCTTGATTTTCATGGATGCTGTAACCCTGTTAGTGTTGCTACCCTTTCGAGTGGTGCCATTGTTACGGTTGAAAAAGACCCCACTAGAATAAAAGTATACAGCAATAAAGGTGCAAAACAAATTGATGGCATTGAAGAGTTGGTAAAAGGTTGTACTTACATTCCTATGATTGTTGACAACAAAGACAATCTTTATTTGGCATCCGAGGAAAAAGGAATTGTAAAGTGTTGTATGGTTAAGTAAACATTAAAAATAAATTAGAATGCAAGGAGAAATCATCATCATCGCCTTTGTAGTAATAACTGCCATTGTGTTTGGGTTAGTATTTTATTTTAGCAAAAAAGCAATTATCAAACGTAAACTAAAGAATTCTGAACTTAAGAGGCTCTCTAGTTTCAGAAGTGGAGAAACAGCTAAAATAGTAGGAAAAGTAGAATTTGTTGATTCTCCTTTAATTGCTCCACTTTCAGGACGAAAGTGCTCCCATTATCATGTGCTGATTGAACAAGAAAGATCAACAGGAAAAAGCTCAACCTGGGATACTCTTGTTGATGAAGAAAGACACTGCAAATACTTGATTAAAGATGGCAGCAAATATGCTTACATTAACGATACACTCTTGAAATTATACATTGTTGAGGATGCCAAGTACAAATCAGGTTTTTTGAATGATCCTACCGAGAATATGGAATCTTTCTTAAGCTGCAAAGGAATTGATACTACTGGTTTGTTTGGCTTTAACAAAACCCTTAGGTGCAAAGAGGGAATTTTGGGAAAAGATGAAGAGATTGCCGTATACGGTCATGGAGAATGGAAGGAGGCCAAAGAATTAGGCCTTCCAGAAAAATATGGACAGGTTCTCGAAATCACTGCAACAGGTGAAGAAGCCATTTACCTTAGCGATGATCCGGAAACAACAGAGGAAAATGAAAACAGTTTAAATTCTTCAAGAAAACATGAGGTAAAAAGAAGTCGATATCGGAAATAGCAATTGATAATTTTACTACAATCTAAGGATTAATTACATCTCACAAATTAACATTAAGAATATTTATCTTGACAAAGAATTATCATTTATTCATCAACTAATAGGATATTTATATTGTACATTATAATCCAAAACAAGTTTATTTCGTATGTTAGCTATGTTAATTTAAAATATCAAATCACATGAAAAAATTTTTACTACTAGTTGTTGTACTATTTGCTGGTACAAGTTTGTTTGCTCAAGATGTACAATTTGGAGCAAAGGGAGGTTTAAACTTTGCAAATTGGATTGGTGATGATGCTGATGGAACTGATATGAGAACAGATATTCATTTAGGAGTATTCGCAAGGTTTGCAATTAATGAAAATATTGCTTTTCAGCCTGAAATGGTGTACTCTCGCCAAGGAATGAAAGTAGATATGGGTTCTGATGTAAAGTTTAAATCAAACTATTTAAACATTCCTTTGTTAATGCGTGCTAAAATGGCTGATAAATTTCATGCTATTTTTGGGCCTCAGGTAGGAATTCATTTGAATTCTGAAGCTGACGATGGAGATGTTTCTGTGGATGCAGATAATATGAAAGGCCTTGATTTAGCACTTGCATTAGGACTAGAATATGATATTGCAGACAATGTAGCTATAGGTCTTCGTTACAATTGGGGATTATCAAAGGTTGTTGATGTAGACGAAGCGAAAGTTCAAAACTCAGTATTCCAGTTAGGAGTATCTGTTGCTTTCTAATATTTTACAACAATAAAATATTAAACCTGTCCATTTGGGCAGGTTTTTTTTATGCAATTCGATCAGCATTTTAATTATAAAAAGATTGTTCCCATATAAAATAAGTATTCTATTTTTGTCGCGAATTTCCATTTGGAAGATACAAGAATTGAAAATCAAAAGAAATGATCGACTTTAAAGTTGCAGAAGACAAGTGTATTGAATGTGGCCTATGTAAAGAGGATTGTCCGGTAGGAATTATCAACCTTACTCCCAAGGCTTCCATTGCTAAAGAAAAAGAAAAGAACTGTATGAAATGTCAGCATTGTTTGGCCATTTGCCCAACTGCTGCAATTTCTATATTAGGAAAAAAGCCTGAAGATTCGGTTTCTTATAAAGCTGAAATGCCATCAGCTCAGGCCATGAATAATCACATTAGAACCAGAAGATCAGTTCGCAAATTTAAAGATGAAAATTTGGATCAGGAATTGATACAGGAATTGATGGAAACAGCATCTCATGCGCCAACTGGACACAATGACAATGCCGTATTATTTTCATTAATAGACAATAAGGAAGACATCCTGATTTTCCGAGATGCAGTTTATAAGGCCATCAAAAAAGCATCTGTCGAAGGGAATCTTCCTAAAAAATATGCCATGCTTGCTTCATTCCAAAAACTATGGGAAAAAGCTGGTGTTGATATCATTTTTAGAAATGCTCCTCACATGCTCATTGCAACTGCTCCAGCTAAAGATGCATCTCCAAAAATAGATTCAATAATTACCTTAACTTATTTTGAATTTGCCGCCAATGCGAATAATGTTGCTACGCTTTGGAATGGAATGATTACTTGGGTTATTGAAGAAATTGATCCTTCGCTACGAGATCTGATTGGAATCCCACAGGATCATTCTGTAGGTTACACCATGATATTTGGAAAAGCGGGTGTAAAATATGCCCGAGGAATTCAATCTGATGGATTACATTTGAATAAAATCAACTTAAAAAATTAAGCCTATTTGCCACAGCCTCGTTTTTCTACAAACGAGGCTGTTTATTTTATACAGTTCTCTTCTAATATCAATTCCAATTTCTCTAAGAGTTTTTTTAGTATAGCCTGTTCATTTTTCAACAACACTTCTACTTAACACATAAGTGTTAAATAATGTTTTTCGCAGAATTATCCAATTATTATAAAAACAGAACTCTTTTCAACTAGATTGATTCTAAATTGACTATTTTCACATTGTAATCTCTACATTGCAAAACTCCAAGAATACCAGAAACTTTGGCCTTCTGAAAAGCTTTGCATTAGCAACATCATTACATCTTGGTATTGCGCAACAAAAAAATAGTCTGTTCCTTTGCGCTCTGAAAGGAAAACGGACAAGTTTATCTTGTTTATTTTCTATGGCTAGATTGTCAATTTTGATAATCAAACACAAAATATAATTTTAAACACAACCATTTCGAGTTCAAATTCAACATTAAGGATTTGAATTAATCATGATTGAAGAAATTCAATCAAAGAAAACTATTAACTGCAATGGTAAAAACGCAATTTAAAGCCGGCGAATGGCAAAAGACAATTAACGTTAGAGATTTCGTTAGTAACAATTTAACCTCATACACTGGGGATGCATCATTCTTAACAGGAGCTACAGAACGTACTAAGCAATTGTGGCAAATATGTCTTGATGCTGTAAAAGAAGAACGTGCAAACAATGGTGTTCGCTCTATCGATACTGAAACTGTTTCAACTATCGCTTCTCACGGTGCTGGATATATTGACAAATCTTTAGAGGTTATCGTAGGACTACAGGCAGACGAATTGCTTCGCAGAGCAATGAAACCATATGGTGGTATCGCCGTGGTTGAAAAAGCTTGTACAGAACAAGGTCTTGAAGTTTCAGATCGTGTTAAAGATATTTTCCGTAACTACGCAAAAACTCACAACGATGGAGTTTTTGATGCTTATACAGCTGAAATCCGTAAGTTCCGTTCATTAGGATTCCTTACTGGTTTACCAGATAACTATGCTCGTGGTCGTATCATTGGTGACTACCGTCGTGTAGCTCTATATGGTATCGATCGTTTGATCGAAGCAAAAAAAGAAGATTTGGAAGGCTTAAATGGTCCAATGACCGACCAAACTATCCGTTTGCGTGAAGAAGTTGCTGAGCAAATCAAAGCTTTAGGTCAAATCAAAGAATTAGGTGCTAAGTATGACTTGGAATTAGGTCGTCCTGCTGAAACTGCGCAGGAAGCTATCCAATGGGTTTACATGGGATACCTTGCTGCTGTAAAAGAGCAAGATGGTGCTGCAATGTCACTAGGTAACGTTTCTACTTTCCTTGATATCTACATCCAAAGAGATTTGGAAGAAGGAACAATTACTGAAGAATTTGCTCAGGAAATGATCGACCAATTCGTAATGAAATTGCGTATGGTTCGTCACCTACGTATGAATGCTTACGATGAGATTTTCGCAGGTGACCCAACTTGGGTAACTGAATCAATTGGTGGTAGAACTTTGGACGGAAGATCAAAAGTTACCAAAACTTCTTTCCGTTTCTTGAATACACTTTACACATTAGGTCCTTCACCAGAGCCAAACATGACAGTTCTTTGGTCTGATCAATTGCCTGAAGGATTCAAGAAATTCTGTGCTCAGGTTTCTATCGATACTTCATCAATCCAGTACGAGAACGACCAGTTGATGTGTGATACTCGTAAGTCTGACGACTATGGTATTGCTTGTTGTGTATCATATCAGGAAATTGGTAAGCAAATCCAGTTCTTCGGTGCACGTTGTAATTTGGCTAAAACCTTATTGCTTGCCTTGAACGGTGGTCGTTGCGAAAAAACAGGCACTCAGTTGATCAATGGTATTCCTACATTGAAGAGTGATGAGTTAGATTACGAAGAAGTGATGGCTAATTACACTATCGCAATGAGAGAAATGGCTCGTGTTTACAACGATTCTATGAATATCATTCACTACATGCACGATAAGTACTACTACGAAAAGGCACAAATGTCATTGGTAGATACAAATCCTGCAATCAACCTTGCTTATGGTATTGCTGGTCTTTCAATCGTAGCTGACTCTCTTTCTGCAATTAAGAACGCAAAAGTAACTGCAGTTCGTAATGAAGAAGGATTAACTTGTGACTTTAAAATTGAAGGTGATTTCCCATACTACGGTAACGATGATGACCGTGTAGACTGTTTCGCTGTTGAGATTCCTAAGATCTTTAACGGATTATTAAAAGAACTTCACACATACAAGAATGCAGAGCCAACCATGTCTATTTTAACCATTACTTCTAACGTAGTTTATGGTTTGAAAACAGGTGCTACTCCTGATGGTAGAGCTGCTGGTGTACCATTTGCGCCAGGTGCAAACCCAATGCACGGACGTGATACTAACGGTGCAATTGCTTCTTTGAATTCTGTAGCAAAAATCAACTACGAAGATTCATTGGATGGTATCTCTAACACTTTCTCAATCGTTCCTAAATCGTTAGGTGCAACTGCTGATATCCGTCAGGATAACTTGGTAACTATGATGGATGCTTATTTCATCAAAGGAGCTCACCATTTGAACGTGAATGTATTGAACCGTGAGATGTTGGAAGATGCAATGGAGCGTCCAGAAGAGTATCCACAGCTAACTATCCGTGTATCAGGATATGCTGTAAACTTTGTACGTTTGACTCGCGAGCAGCAGCTTGAGGTAATCTCTCGTAGCTTCTTCGAAAAAATGTAAGAACGTTTTTCTACTTATATACCGAGATCCGGGAGTACTTTGTGCTTTCCGGACTCGTTTTTTATTTAAGATATGAATCTAAGTCAAAATAGATGGATTCATTAACTAAACAACTAGCACTCAACTATGTTAAACGTTCATTCATTCGAATCCCTTGGCACTTACGATGGTCCGGGTATTCGTCTTGTTGTATTCCTTCAAGGGTGCGCATTTAAATGCCTGTATTGCGCCAACCCAGACACAATAACTTTTAAAGGAGGGACTCCTACTCCACTTGAGGAGATCATGAGAAAAGCACGCAACCAACGTCCATTCTTTGGCAAGTTGGGTGGTGTAACCATCTCAGGAGGAGAACCATTATGGCAAGCTGCTGAATTGAAAAAATTATTCAAACAGCTAAAAGAGGAAAATTTTAATACATGCATTGATACCAATGGCAATGTTCTTAACGATGATGTAAAAGAATTAATCTCAAGTACCGATTTGGTTTTACTTGATATAAAGCATATTAATCCAGACTGGCATGTAAAGCTTACAGGTAAGCGAAACGATACTACCCTAAAATTTGCCAAACATCTGCGTGATGAAAATATTCGTACTTGGATGCGTTACGTTTTGGTTCCAGGATATTCTGATCAACCAGAATATTTACATGAAATGGGTAAGCATTTTCAGGAATATGGAAATATTGAAAAACTAGAAATTCAGCCTATCACAAACTTGGGGTTCACAAATACGAACACCTAAAGTGGGAATATAAACTTGAAGGGGTTCCTGAAAATACAGCTGAGCAGTTAAAAACTGCAAAAGATATTCTTAGCCAGTATTTTAAAGAAGTAATTATTAATTAGTAAATAGAACCTAGTACTGAGTAGATAGTAAGGAAAAAACATCAAGAAGAAGTAAAAAATTTGATAAACACTTTACTATAAGCTGAACTACTAAATATAAAAATATGTCATTTCAAGAAACAACAGAAGTCATTGAGGTGGTAAAACCTAAATCTGCTACAGCTGTAGTAGCGCCGCAGGTTTCAACAGGATTTTATTCTCCAAAAGAAACCGTTGAAGAAGTTAACCATACAGCTGAGGCAAAGAAAGTAATGCCTGCCAAGAAAACCTTTGTATTGGCCATTTTAGCAGGAGGATATATTGCTATGGGTAGCTTATTAGCCTTGGTTGTTGGTGGTGCGATGCCAGGCTTAGCAGCAAGCAACCCGGGATTACAAAAGTTCTTTTTCGGAGCTGTTTTCCCATTAGGACTAATACTTTGTGCTGTTGCTGGAGCTGAATTATTTACTGGAAATACAGCTTATTTCATTCCTTCGGTACTCTCAAAGAGAATGTCTGTTAAGGTGCCCTTAAAGAATTGGGCCATTGTTTATTTCGGTAATTTTATTGGATCAATCATTGTCGCCTACTTTCTGGTTTATTTAACTCAGGCAATTATGCATTCTCCATCGGTGGATTCCGCCATTAATATTGCCATTGCAAAAACATCAAATCCATTTTACAAAACTTTCCTAAAAGGAATAGCTTGTAACTGGATGGTTGCATTGGCAATGTGGTTGGCATACGCATCAAAAGATATTGCGAGTAAAATTTTAGGGATTTGGTTCCCGGTTATGGCTTTTGTTGCAATGGGTTTTGAACACTGTGTTGCCAATATGTTTTTTATTCCTGTGGCTATTTTTCATGGGGCTGATATTACTTGGATGGATTTTGTAATAAAAAATCTAATCCCGGCCACTTTGGGAAATATCGTGGGTGGAGCATTATTTGTTGGAACAGCTTACTGGTATGTTTACGATAAGAAAAAGTAAACAATTGAAAATATATCTTGACTAAAGATTTTATTACTGTTATTTAATTCAAGAAGAGCCATTGAAATATCAATGGCTCTTTTTATTAATTATTATTTTCTCTAGTTCCTATTGGAAATCTGATTTCGACTAAAATATGGTACGTAGTAAGCTCTAAAAATTAGCAACCATATGATCAAATCCATCAAACATTGATTGGTGATTCTTTTTATAATTTTCATATGAATCTCCCATCTGTTTTCTCATTTTCTTTTGAGCTTTCTCATCCAATGAATCCAAAAAATCATCTATTTTATTACCATTTACAAACAGCGAATACTCATCTTTAAAGTCTTCAATGGTAGGTTCGCGTCTAAGCTCATTCTTTATTCGAAGGTAATTATCCTTTACTTCTTCGGCATATTTTTTCTTAGATTTCTCGTAGTATTCATCGATTGTACAAACGGCTTTCGCCGGTCTGCCTACAGCAATACAATTTGAAGGGATATCCTTAGACACTAATGAGCCATGACCTATAAATACATTATCACCAATAGTCACTCCCTTTAGAACTGTTACCTCTCTTGCAAACGCAACATTATTCCCTATTTTAACTTTCCCAGTAGAATGAAGAGGCAAGAAATCATTGTATTTAATTTTATACAATCTTGAGACAGCATCATGAGTTAAAAGTGTAAAATTCTTATTAAAATATACATTGTCGCCAATTTCGATTAACCATGGTCTTGTTAAGTCAAGATCAATTGTCTTCCTATTTTTAAAGTGAATATTCTTTCCCATTATAACACCTTTTTTTTTCAGGTAGCGATGGAATCGTTTCTTTGAGGTAAGAGCAAACAGGTATCTTATCTTTCGAATCATATAGAATATCTATTGTTTGGATGGCAAAAATAAGAGTTCCGTGAAAAATACAAAGGTTTTGATGTAAAATTTTTAAGCCGCAAAAGACTGTATATCAGACTTAAAAACTATGTTTAGCATCATAATTTTCTATAAAAACCGAATTGTTAAAATTAAATTACTACTATCATTTCTTAAACATGCTCATCAACATGCATTTAAAATATATTTCAACATTAACAATTCTTTAACACAATTTAACATTTATCTAATTCTACGTGTATTATTAAATTAAACATCAGGTTTTGTCAATAAATAAAGGAGTTTTATAAATATCATCGCAGAATTTTACTCCAAGTGTTTTCAATATTCACATGACTTTACATGCTTCAAAATATAACACATTTAAGATCATCTCTCCATGTAAAAATCACGCTCAATCATTCATGCATAATATTTCATTAAATTCTCAGTACATTAAAAAGGCCCAAAACACATCATTAGTTTCTGATAATCTGACAAAAAGAATCTATTATGAATGTTTAACAAAACATATAATCTATATGAATCCTACTACTTTTAGGCCTACAACATCACTTTTATATAAAAAGGTGATAGACGATTTAAAATTTGAGTATACTTCTGGTTGAAGACTTAGTATGCTTCTTGTCGGAAACTTAGTATGCTTCTGGTTGGAGACTTAGTATACTAAGTTTTTGATTTGTGTTTCAATTCCACTATCAAACCAGAGCAATTTCAGTAAAATCAATCTTACCTTTAGTATTTTTCACCAAAGTGTAACCCGTGCAAATAAATCTACATTTGAATATTTAAAAAATCCCGAAACTATAAATAGATTCGGGATTCCAATCAATAAAAACTCAAACTACGGATTAACTATCCACTTTAAAAACTTTTCTAAGAATATCGTCCATCAAACACCATTTTGTGATTGAAGATTGTAAGAGATTTAAACCTACAAAGGCTGTTAATAATAACCAGTAAATGTTTACATAGACTGCCAGCAATATACTAACCAATACCAAGGTCCCGGCAATTGCTCTTATAATTCTCTCTCTCATTGTTTTACTTATTATATAAATTTTTCAACATCTAACATGTATGCATGAATTGGACTACAACAATCAATTCCTTCATTGAATTCTTCGATTTGCTTCATCAATTCATCACCTTTTCCCTGATCTAAAAAAGAAAAAGTAGCGATAGAATCGTAATAGTCTTTACTGGAGGCAAACCAGTTTGGAGCCTCACATTGCTCATTACGTTTATTAGTATAACCTTTCACATCAAACTCACTATAAGCATCAATAGCTGCTTTATTATAAATCAGTTTTAACTCTTCATAAAATGCTTTCACACAAAAAATGATAACAACTTTCATCTGTTTAAATTTTATTTATTGGCTAGATGGAACTCTCGATGAATTTAATCATTCTAATGTCTGTAATTTAGAATGCTAAAATTCATGATCGTTTCATATTTTCCGTATTATGTGATTATTCATTTGAAACTTCTAATTCTTCTTTTACTTCAGGATACTTCTTCTTCTCAGTCATATAATAAATCAATGGAACAATTACCAAAGTAAGAAATGTAGAAGCAATCGAACCTCCCATTAATGAAATCGCAAGTCCTTGGAAGATAGGATCAAACAAGATAACTACCGCTCCAATAACCACGGTTCCTGCGGTTAATAAAATTGGTGTTGTTCGAACTGCACCAGCCTCAATCACAGCTTCTTTCAATGGTACTCCTTCGGCCAGTCTCAAGTTGATAAAATCAATCAACAGAATGGCGTTACGAACCATGATTCCTGCCAGGGCAATCATTCCAATCATTGAAGTTGCAGTAAAGAATGCACCCATTAACCAATGACCAATTAAAATCCTACAAGGGAAAGTGGTATTGAAACCATCATCACAAACGGAACTTTAAAATTCTGGAACCATCCAATAATCAACATATAAATCACCAATAACACAACCGCAAATGCAGCACCCAAATCACGGAAAACTTCGTAGGTAATTTGCCATTCTCCATCCCACTTCAAGCTGTAATTGTCTTCGAAAAATGGCTGTTGTGTATACTCTTCCAATAGTTCATATCTTTCCGGTACCTTCACATCACTTAAATGATCGGAGATTTCCATGATACCATAAACTGGGCTTTCCAATTTTCCAGCAACATCAGCTGTTACATACACCACTCTTTTCTGGTTTTTCCTATAGATGCTCTTCTCCTTTATTTTTTTCTGAATATCAACAATATCACCCAAAGGAATCAGATTTCCTGATTGAGTCAGAATATTTATTTTCTTCAGATCCGTTAAGCTGCTTCTATCCTCTTCCTGAAGTCTCAGATCAATTCCAACCTGCTCATGTTCATGTTCCTGATACAATTGAGAAACCTCTTGTCCACTCAATCCCATGTTCAAAGTATGAACCACCTGCTGAGTTGAAACCCCTGCCAACATAGCTTTTTCTTTATCTACATTAAACTGAAATTCTGTCTGATCATCTTCAACCAACCAGTCTACATCAACCACATCCTGGGTTTTTCCAAAAATTGCTTTCAACTGCTTAGCTACATCGATCTGTCCTTCAGTATTTGGTCCGTAAATTTCAGCTACCAAGGTTGACATTACTGGTGGTCCAGGAGGAACTTCAACAACTTTTACATTAGCATTAAATTTCTTGCCTATTTCCTGTAAACCCGGTCTCATTGCCTTGGCAATATCATGACTTTGCAAATCCCGTTCACCTTTGTGTGTAAGGTTCACCTGGATATCCGCAACATTTGACCCTCTTCTCAAATCGTAATGACGAACCAAACCATTAAAGTTAATTGGTGCAGCAGTCCCAATATAAGACTGATAATCTACCACATTATCCTGCTGAGCAATATAAGCTGCCAACTCCTTTGCCACCACTGCCGTACGTTCTAAGGTTGTCCCTTCAGGCATATCGATCACAACCTGGAATTCATTCTTATTATCGAATGGTAACATTTTTACGGCAACCATTTTGAAATAAATCAATGTTGTTGAAGCCAGTAGTAATACACTCACAATTCCAATAAATCCCCAACGCTTTAATCTTGATTCCAACATTGGTCGAATAGTGGCTGCATATAACTTGTAGATTCGCGTATCTTCAAGCTTAAATACTTTTTCTTCTTTTCCTTTCTTGTCCTCATGATGAAGTAATCGGTATGCCAAGTAAGGGGTAATAGTCAGTGCCACCAATAATGAGAAAATCATGGCAATGGAAGCTCCAATTGGCATTGGACTCATATAAGGTCCCATTAATCCGGAAACGAAAACCATTGGCAAAACAGCGGCAATTACCGTAAAAGTTGCCAAAATGGTCGGATTTCCAACCTCATCGATTGAGCGCAGAGCAGCCTGAATCAGCGGTAATCTCCTCATTTTAAAATGCCTGTGCATATTCTCAGCAATAATAATTGAATCATCAACCACAATCCCTGTTACAAATACCAATGCAAATAATGTAATTCGATTTAATGTGTAATCCAGAAAATAGTAACTGAACATGGTTAATGCAAAAGTAATTGGTACCGAAAGGAATACAACTAATCCTCCACGCCACCCCATAGCTAGCATCACCACAAATGTTACAGCTACAATGGCTCCAAGAAGATGTAGAAGCAATTCAGCTACCTTATCTGAAGCGGTTTCGCCATAATTCCTGGTGACATCAACATGCACATTTGAGGGGATCAAATCTTTACGAAGTGATTCTATCTTAGTTAGAATTTGTTCAGATACGTGCATGGCATCAGCACCACGACGTTTCGCTACCGATATAGTAACCGCAGGGTATTCACCCTTAAATTGTGCTTTGGCATCATTGATTTTACCATATCCAAAATTCACATATTGCGATGCAATTTCAGGTCCATCAATCACTTGTGCAACCTGCTTTAGGTAGATTGGACTCCCTTTATAAACGCCTACTACCAGATTGGATACATCTTCGGCATTCTCCAGAAACTTACCCGTTTCAACAAGGTATTCCTGATCGTTACTGTTGAAGGCTCCTGAACCAATTTGCTGATTGGATATCTGAATCTGCTGAGAGATACTTAATGCATCAATATTGTAACCAGCCATTTGTTCACGATTCAACACTACTCGAACCTGACGTGAACGTCCACCAATTACTTTGGTTTCCGATACTTCGTTAACCTTTTCTATTTCATTGTTTACCTCCTGTGCGATTCTCTTTAGTTGAAAATCATCATAAGTTTCACTCCAGAAAGTCAGTCCCAAAACAGGTACATCATCAATTGCACGTGTTTTAATCAAAGGCATGGACGTTCCTTTCGGCATCTGATCCATGTGTTTCATAATCTCGTTGTACATTTTAACAAGAGATCTTTCAACATCTTCCCCTACATAAAACTGAACGATTAACATTGCCTGTCCCGGCATAGATGTCGAATAAACATACTCCACACCCGGAATATTCGCAACTACTTTCTCAAGTGGCTGCATTACGCGAGATTCAATTTCCGATGGGCTTGCTCCCGGATACATTAAAAAGATATCAGCTATGGGAACATCTATTTGTGGCTCTTCCTCTCTAGGTGTTAAATAAGCACTGTACATTCCAATAATCATGAATGCAACCATTAACAGAGGAGTCAATTTTGAATTTATAAATAAGTTGCGATACCGCCTGCAAATCCTGTTTTCATCTTTTAAGACATTTGATTTTTGAACTCAAATTTTCTTTTCACGATCGTACTACTTGATGCTTAATTTTGCACCATCCCAAATTTTACCTTGATAAGAAACGATATACTGTTCTCCATCGCTTAATCCTGATAATACCTCTGTCATATTATCTTTGGTTTTGCCAACTCTTACCCAGCGTAACATGGCTGTTCCCATTTGACTAACCGTATAAACACCTATTAGTTGTCCTTTTCTTACCAACGCATCATTTGGAATAAAAATACCTGGCATCCCTCCTTTTTCAATGCTCACCTGTGCATACATGCCACTATATAGTTTTGCCTTTTGCTCTTTGGTGGGTTCCAAAACAATCTTAGCTTCGAATTGGTTCCCGGTATATAAGGCAGAAGGATTTACTTCCGTGATTTTGCCATTCACAATTTCGTTCAAAGCTGTAATTTTCACCTTTACCGCATCATTCTTTTGAATCTTAGAAATCTCTGTTTCCGGAATTCTAGCCATCACCTTATACTCTCCTGGTTTTTCAATGGCCACCAATGGCATACCTGGAGAAGCCAAATCTCCCACATTCATATATTTTCTGGCTATGATACCATGGTAAGGTGCTTTTATTGCCGAGTAGCGCAGCATTTCATTTACTTCAGCTTCCATTTGTTTCACTGCTTCCAATTCGGCTTTAGCTATATTATAATGTGTCGTCACATCATCCATTTCTTTTTGCGAAGCACTTTTTTGTTCGAACAGAACCGTAAATCTCTTGTAATCCTTCTCTGCATTTTCAAAGGCAGCTTCCGCTTTAATCATATTGGCTTTAACCTGTGCTTTTTTGGCTTGAATATCCTGATCTTTAATCTGAACCAACAACTGGCCTTTGCTTACTTTTTGACCTGGCTCCACATATATTCTTTCAATTTGACCCATAATTCGGGTACTAAGGTTTGAATGAGTTTCTGCCTCGATCTTGCCTGAAAAGTTAAATAGTTCAGGTTGGTTTAGCATTTTAACGGTTTGTACGCTTACCGCAACATCAGCTTTGTGATTTTCCTTTCCAGTTGATTCACTACCGCACGATTGGAATCCCCAAGTAAGTGTGGCAGTTATTACGATCAATAATATTGTCTTAGAGTTCATATTTATTATTTTTTTGAGATTTGTTTTGTTTATTGTAATTCCTTTTCAAGCAATAATTCCAGTTGGAAAACTGCTACATGATATTGATACAATGAGTTGATATAATCCAGATTTTTCATCATCGCCATCGACTCCGATTGTAATACATCAATTGTTTTTTCCAAACCTTGCTTGTACCTGTTGGTTCTGATTCTAAAAGCCTCTTCTGCCTGATTCTTGGCCATTTTACTCATCTCAATTCTGTCGAAGGCAACTTTCAGGTTTCTTTTAGCACCTTGTATTTCCATACTCGATTTGGATTGATAGTCCGCAAGATCCAGTTTGGCAATTTTCAATTCTGCTTTGGCTTTCTGTACTTTTCCAACATTTTTATAACCACTGAAAATATCCCAGGATAAACTTGCACCTATCATGTAATTATTAGCCGATGTACCAAGAAGTTGAGAATCATTCCATTCATAAGTTCCAAAAGCATTCAAACGAGGTAAGAACCTCATTTTTTCAGATTTTAACATATTCTCACGTGCTTCCAAACTTTTCTTATAAGCCATAATGTCGGATCGCATATCTTCATTCTGATCCTTATTTATAGCTTGTAAAAGAGAAGGCTTTTGATCTAATTTTTCGATAGTCACAATTACAGTTTGAATATCCAGACCTAGAATATATGCTAAAAATTCACCCGCCTGTTTTTGATTATTCTTAGCATCAGCCAGTTGATTATTCAATTCCAACACTCGAACTTTGGCAGATAGCAAATCTGCCTCTTTTACATATCCTTGCTCCAAATTGTCTTGGGTAAGTTTTAGAGCAGATTTCGCCGCTTCCATGGATTTTTCAATTACATTAACGGCTTCCTGCGCCAATTCCAGTTGGTAGTAAGCCTTCTTTACCTCAAACTTGGTAAATTTAATGATTCGCTCGGTTGTAAAATCTACCGCTTCCATTTTAGCATTTGCTGCCTTTCGCCCATACAAACCATCAAAATTAAGAATGGGTTGTTGAACTTCAATTTTTGTATTGTAGTTCTCAATTCGATCTGGATTATTTAGCAAGACTGGATTAAAATCTGCTTGTGAAGTGATTTTCTGTTTCAGCTTAAATCCAAACGTTGCCAAAGGATCATTTGTGGTAACCGCAGTATGAGATAAATTTAAATTGGGAAGAAAAACCGAATTGGTTTGACGAAATTCTGCTTTTGCAGCCTTCCCCTGTTCTTTTGCTTTGTTGATTTGCCTGTTATTTTGAGTTGCTTTTTGCAAAGCATCCTTCAAACTTAATTTTAGTTCTGCTTCCTGAGAAAATACCTTAGAGATATTTGCAAATGTCAGAACAAAAGTCAATAGGTAAATAATGTTTCGCATGTTTATTTATTGATTGTTTATTGATTTCGGTTCAAATGTATATACTTTAATCTACATATCCAAACATCTAGATACCTGTAGTTTTATTTAAATTTGTTGATTAAAGCATAAATTAAGATTAGCTATTGAAATTTAGGAAATTATGAAACAAAAACCAATAAATACTTTATATAATATTATCTATCTGATTAAAATCTAATCTCATATTTTAAATTGAATACACATGTAATTACAAAAAAAGGCTTGCCATAAAGCAAGCCTTTCAAATCATCCTATCTCATTTTATTTTTCCAATTCTTTTCGGAGTAAGTTCAATACTTTAAAAGCTGAGACCTTAATATTTCTTTCTCTTACTTTATATAAGTCGAGTTTTTCCGATCGCACACCAAAATCTCCAGCAATAGCAATCCAAACCGTACCAACAGGTTTTTCATAGGTTCCTCCATCAGGACCTGCAATACCAGAAGTTGCTACTGCATAATCAGTATTTAGTACCTTCCTTGCTCCCACAGCCATTTGTTCAACCACCTCTTGACTCACAGCTCCGAACTCCTCCAAATCTTTAGAATCTACTCCCAATACATTTTCTTTGATTTCATTAGAGTAGGAAACAACGCTTCCTTTAAAATAAGCAGAACTACCTGCTTGTGAAGTAATCAAGTGGGCAATATACCCCCCAGTACAACTTTCTGCAGTTCCCAGCGTTTTCCCTTTTGCTAGTAAAAGTTTGGCTATACATTGCTCAATATCCACATCGTCGTAAGCAAAAATATTACCCGGAATTATCTTTTTCAACTTCTCAACTTCTTCATCAACAATCTTTTCAAGTGTAGGTTTATCCTCTCCAGTAATACTTAAACGCAACCTTACTTTTCCTGGTGAAGGCAAGAATGCCAACTTCATTTGTCTTGGTAGATTTTCCTCCCAATCACTCAACATATCAGCCAGAACCGACTCTCCTATTCCTTCAGTCATAATGGTTTTATGCACAATTGCAGGAGTTTCAAAATGCTCGGTAATTGCTGAAATTAAACCGTTCTGCATGATTCCTTTCATTTCGAACGGAACACCAGGCATTGATATTAAAACCCGATTGTTTCTCTCGAACCACATGCAAGGAGCGGATCCAAAATTATTAGGAATGATTCTGGCACCATCAGGAATAAGAGCTTGTTCCCGATTGAATCGATTCATGGGTATACCATACTTTGCCAATCTATCCTGAACTTTCTGATATAATTCATCATCCTGAATAAGCTTCATTCCAAAATAATCACTCAAAGTCTTCTTCGTGATATCATCATTTGTAGGACCTAAACCACCCGTCATTAATACAAGAGGAGATCTTTTCAAGGCTGCTTCAACTGTTGTTACAATATCATTCGCCTCATCCGATATACTTGTGATTTTTGATACACTTATTCCATATTTGTTTAGCTCCTTCGCCATCCAGGTAGAATTTGTGTCCACAATCTGCCCAATCAATATTTCATCTCCAATGGTAATAATTTCTGCTTGCATTCCTTTTTTAAAATTAGTCTTTGTTTCTGGTAAAATTAATTGCTTTCAACCTTTGCAATAATGTTGGATGCGAATAATAGAAAAACACATACGCCTTATGTGGTGTAAGATTACTTAATGTACTTACCGATAGTTTTATTAAAGCATCCCCCAGCGATTGTCCATCGTAGTTTTGTTTTGCATATTCATCAGCCTGATATTCATTTGCTCTTGATAATAAATTCATACCTAATCCTAATATGCTTGAAATTGGAGAGTAGAGTATTCCAAAAGCAATCAATCCTAAATGGAAACCATGCTGTCCAGATCCGAGAGCAGCCGATAAGTTTTCATTGCCAATAAATAGAGAAAAAATATAAAACATCAATCCAGTTTGCAGTAATGACAAAATGATTCCGCCTCGGGTATGCTTTTTCTTGTAATGACCAATTTCATGGGCCAAAACCGCAACAATTTCTTTGGTTGATAATTCACTGATCAGTGTATCAAACAGAACAATTCGTTTCTTAGCCCCCAAACCACTGAAGTATGCATTTCCCTTCGACGATCTTTTTGAACCATCCATCACATATACATTATCAAGTTTAAAACCTGTCTTGTCGGCAAACTTTTGAATCTCATCTTTTAACGCACCTTCCTCCAATGGAGTCTGCTTGTTAAATAATGGAACAATTAATGAGGAATAAAACATGGTCATGAATATCATGAATGCGGCTAAAACAGCCCAAGCCATCCACCAGAAGTTATCGGTAGTCTGGAGGTATATCCAAATTAATAAGGCTAACAATCCTCCACCAATTAGCATGCCCAGTAATCCTCCTTTGATCAAATCTAGCATAAAAGTTTTTAGTGTCATTCTGTTGAATCCATACTTCTCTTCAATCACAAAGGTTGAATAATACGAAAATGGCAAACTGATGATGCTTGATGCGAGCATAATAACTCCAAAAAACAGTAGAGCCAACCAAATGGGATTGGTGGTATATTCTCTTACCAACTGATCTACCCAAGCAAATCCGCCCAGAGCAATCATTAGAAAACTTGTTAAAAAACTTATTACAGATGAGATAAAACTAAACTTGTATTTCTCTTTCTGATATTCCTGAGATTTTAGATATTTCTCTTTCTCGTAGATGCCTTCTAAAACTTTAGGAAGCGTTGGAGACCAATTTCTTAGATTCAAAATATCCAATATACGTTCAAGAATAAAATCAAAACTCAAAATGATAAGTATGATGTATAAAATTGTTGTTGCATTCATTTCTCAATTTTTTATTTGCCAAACAAAATTAAAAAACCCCTGAAATTATACACTTTCAGGGGATCTTTTTTATTCTGTTTTCTCTTTTCCAAAGAACTTGTCTAGTAAATAATCATTTTGCGTTCTACTGATTAGTTCTTTATAATACTCTTTTACAAACTTAAATTCCTTAGGTTCTTTTTCTAGCTCTTGATACTTTTTAATTGCTCTTCTCGCCCAATGACTTGCCTCTTGAAATTCTTCCTTTAATTCGTAGGCCAAAGCCAAATTGTAACTCGCTCTACCTGCCAATTTTTTATCGTCTGATTCTACATGTTTTTTCCAAACTTCCATTGCTTGGTCAATGCTATTATTATTCAAATAATAACTAGCCAGCGAAAAATCCTGATGCCCGGAAATAAAGTATTTCCTTGTGAAAGAAACCCATTGGGGAGAAATTAAATCTGCATAATTTCTTCCTATTTCATAGGAAACATCTGCATTTATTTTCTGACGAGATGGCATTTTTTCCTTCATCAACCTATCGTAAGAGTACGCACTTACCTCAGTGTAAAGACTATCCGCAATTATTCTGGTATCATGGTATTTCTTAAGTAGCGGATCGTAAATTCTCCAAACCACAAAATACTTCACATCAGTAATCCCCCAAGATTCCTCTCCAAGAATGGTCTCAAATTCATTGAAAATTTGTAAATCTTCCAAACATACAAGAATATCAGAACCGGTCTCATTACAAATGCTATCAATTTGTTCCCATAAAACTGGATCGTATTTTCTCTCCCCTGAAATGTGTTGCTCTGGCAAGCGAATATATGATACACTATCCAATGAAAAATATTCGGATATATTTTCACTAAAGCCCAAGTGACAATTTAAAGCACGAATTTCATCATAGCTAGCTGTATCTTTATAAGTTATTAAATTTAACTTATAATAATCGGACAATGTATCCGAATCAAAACTCAAGTTTCGATCTACAAATCCAATGGTTTTAACATCAGGAGGAATAATTACCTGGGGAGCTTTTAAGCCCTCAAAATTATACAAAGCCATGGTTTGACAACCTGCAAAAAGAATTGATAAAACACCTAATAAAAGGAATTTTCGAAATTTAGGTTTTGCAAAAGATATCTGTTTTGTCATTAGTGCAAAATTTCATGTGGTCAGGATTAATTTCCCAGCCAATATTTTCTCAAAAACCATTCCAAAATCATTAATATGATAATAAAACTTAATAAATATATTAAACTTACAGCATTACCATAGTTCGTTTCATAAGAAATTGTTGATTTTTTATATAAATTATTCTGAAAATGAGTTTTAATCTTGTTTGAATCAAAACTATTAAAGTAGATTCCATCAGTACTCTCTGCTATTTGTTTTAGTACCATTGGATCCGCTTGCAGATGTTTCGATTCAACATTATTTAAGCGAACTATAAATTCACCTGAACGCTCCAAATTCTCACTTAATCCAGCTGTTTGAACTTTATAGTTGTATATTCCATTTTTCAAATTATTAATGGTTAATCCATAATCATTCTCATTTCTAGAAAACTGATAATTATATGTATTGCCATTTTCATTAGTTAATACAAATTGAAGGTCTACATTGTTTATCAATTGATAACTCTTATTATACAATTCCGCTTGAATTTCCACTTGACTTCCTTCTGAAAAATCTTTATCATGTCTAATAATTAACTGATCTTTCCTCTCTTTTAAGGCCAAATATTGGATAATTCTATTGACGAAATCATTAAAATATATATTTGAGTCAAACAATTGAAACTCACTCAATTTCCAACGCCATATTCCTTCTCCAAATATCCACCCCACTTTGCGATCTTGTACAGGTGAAAATGCAATTAATGGATATTTCGTATCTACTCCTTTTATTTTCTGATAAGCTAATATTTGAGATTCATTGTTCAAATTAATATCACCAAAAGGAGTTAAAACCGGAGGTAACTTCTCAAATATATTCTTCTCTCTCGATTGTAAATTAAATAAGGAGAAATTCTGATTCTCCAAATAAACAGCATCCTGATAATATTCATTTTCAATATTTAAACGAACTCCCAGGTTTAAAGAATTCAATACATTCAAATCTGAATTTGCTCCCACAAAAATTAATGCTGGAGTCTTAACCAATTCAATTTGTTTGAACAAATCTTGATAATTCTTATTCTTGGATGGTATTTGGTACAATATTATCAAATTGGTTTCTTCAAAGTTTATTTGCTTCTGATTTAGATTAACCAATTCACAATGCAAATTAGAGTTCTCCAAAATTGCTGATTTGATAGCTGCAATATCTGGATGGTATTGATCGAAAGCAACAACAATTTTTCTTTTTGAATCCAAAATATCCACAACAAAATCAGCTGTATTATTTTTTAAAGTATATTCATCAAAAGCAGAACTGACTTTTACATTATACCTTTGCAATCCTTTTTGTTTAGCATCTAACAAATAATCTTTTTCCAAGTAAAAGTTATCGCCTGCTATATTTATTTCATCTTGTAATAAGATCTTAGCCTTATTTCTTACCTCAACTAGTAGTTTTTTGTCTCTAAAATTTAGAGCCTTAATTCCAACCTTTACTGGCAATTTGGTGTTTGTAAAACCAATTCTATTCGATTTTAAAAAGTAAATCGATACATCTTTAATTTCTGCTGTATCCCCCAATTGAATAGTGTGAATTGGCATCCCCATATCTGAACTTAAGTAACGAGGATTCGCACCGGAATTGTATAATCCATCGCTGGCTAACAGCATCTGAACATTTTCCAAATTTCCATAGTTGTCTTTTACAAACTGAAACAAGGAAGAAAAATCAGTTAAAGGTGCATTAAAATCCAGTTTCGATAAAGCCGACACTTTTTTACCAAAACTTAAAGACCTAATATCATAATCATCTTGTAAGGAAGCGATCAGTTCATTAAAATCAGAAGGATATTGATTCAAATAATAAGATGAGTCCAGTCCCATTTTTATGGACAATGAATTATCATGCGCGATAATTAAAACCGGTTTATTTTCAATTCTCTTTTGATACCTGATTCTTGGTCCTATTAATAAGAACAACAAGAAAAAAACAACTAAAAAACGTAAACTGGCAAGTATTGCAATCTTCCAGATAGTTATTTCTTTTATTAAGCTTTGTTTATAAAAATACAAGCAATATACAATTGCTGTCGAAAGCAAAAATATCGGCAATATCCACCACAATGAGTATTCAGTAACCAGAGAAATATCCAACTTTATTCTTTTTTATGTAGCAAATGTAATAAACTATTCCTTATACAAATTATTAACCTGAGTTCTATTGTTCACTTACATTTTTGCTTTTGTAGGGTCTTGTGAAGCTCATTTATTTGCTTTAGAGCCGCAGAACCATACCAAGGATGTAATTCCATTACCAACCTACCTGCTTTTATTGCAGGATCTGTTTGCGTTAAAGTTTGAGCTTCCTCAATGGTTTCAACATCGAAAATATATATCCCTCTGATCTCCCCATCATCAAAAAATGGACCTGCCAAAACCAATTTACCTTCTTCAGCCAGTCTTTCAATATTTTCCAAATGGGCTTTCTGTAGATTAGCAGCCGTAATAGAATCCTGATTACGAACTGGCCCTCGCTTTAAAAATGCCATAACATACTTGCTCATACCATACTGGTCAGCCTTTAATTTAGTTGCTAATTCAGCATTGTATCCCTTTTTTATTTTGTTTTCATTGCTTGGGTTAAATCGGCATGATAATAACATCCCCATGGCAATAAATAGTCCATATTTAAAAAGTTTCATAGCATCTATTTTTATTCTGATTGAATCTAAAAAAGCAAGATAATTAAAGTTTTAAACTTCTTTAACACTTTTTGGCAGTGCTTAACCATTTTTGAACTTAAATTTGTACTATAACAAAACAGAAAAGTGGTTTTTTCATAGAGTTATAGGGTTATAAAGTGAATATAGAAAAGTCGGGGTGGTTCCCGACTTTTTTGTTTATCCTATTTCCTATAAATAAAGACTTTTACATCACTCCATTTTAATTCTGCAAAAAGAATTCCAATGAAAATGAGCAATCCTCCAATTATGGTTTGTTCAGTAAGTTGTTCATTCAGATAGAAAAAGGCTGTTATGGCAGCAAACAATGGCTCAAATGAAAAAATAATAGAGGTTGTAATTTCCGAAATGTACTTTTGATAGTAATTCTGAGCTGTATACATATAGGCGGTAGCAAACAAGGCCGTAAACAATATTGCCTGCCACAATTTATATTGCGTTGGGATATACAAATCACCTTTAATTCCAGCATAAGCTGTACACAATACTCCTACAATAAAAAACTGAGTAACCGACAGCAATATCCCATCACACTTTTTACTAATATTTCCGACCATAATGATATAGATAGCAAATAGAATGGCCGACAGAAACACCCAGCTATCACCAATATTAAGATTTAAACTACTACCCAATGTGAGCAAAGCAAGACCTGATGTAGCTAAAACAACAGCAATAAAAATATTCATCGCGGGTAATTTTCTTTGCATTACAGACAAAATAAGTGGTACAAAAACCACCGACAAGCCAGTGATGAATCCACCTTTGGATGCACTCGTATATTGCAATCCTATTGTTTGAGCGAGAAAACTAAACAAGAGAGGCAACGACATGATAGCTCCGTATTTTATGGTATTCCAATCTATCGTCTTTAAGCGTTTTATAAAAATAAGGCCAAGCACTATTCCGGCCAGTAAAAAACGATAGCCCAGAAAACCAGATACACTCATCAATGAGATTGCATCCTTGATAAAAACAAAGGTCATTCCCCAAAAAATGGTTCCCAATAATAAGAGTAAGATCGATTTCGTTTTTAAATTCATAAGATAATAATCAAGTTTATAAACAGTTAACTCAAATACAGACAAAAAAACTTGACCTCGAAGAAAGTGAGAGCGAATTACAAATTTCGAAAGTAAGGCCTTGTAGATAAGCATTACTATATATTTGAATTTTTTGTACAACAATAGCTTCATAAATCATAGAATTTATAATGAAGCTATGGTACACAGAGGAGATCTGTGATGAGCTCTGGCAATATTCGAAGTCTTCCATAGCATGGAATATCACCACGTTTTAATGCTCAATCCGCCACGAATATATACATTTTCACTTTCAGGTCAAAAAATTATTCCTAAAGTAGGGGGTACTTCCTATTTCAATTGTCTTCCTCTTGATTTTTATAATATTCACTTGATTAATGATTCATGAAAACAAAACATTGCATTGTTATATACCTACTGATATTGCTGGGAAATATTCCAGCTAATGCATTAAGCATTAACACTCAATATTACCAGACAATTAGAGGAAAATTGATTGACCACGAAACCAAGCAAGCTCTTATAGGTGCTAATATTGTTATCCTAAATTCAGAGCCATTTAAGGGAACAGCCAGTGACATTGATGGTAATTTTATTTTAGAGAAGGTGAAAATTGGTAGAGTTTCTCTTTTCATTAGTTGTATGGGATATGAGGCCAAGACTATTGCCAATATAGAAGTTGGTTCAGCCAAACAAATAATTTTGGAAATTGAATTGGTGGAATCGGTAACAAACATACAAGAGGTTAAAGTTTATCCCAAAACAGCCAAACATGAAACACTGAATAAAATGGCAAGCGTGAGTGGACAAGCTTTTACTGTGGAGGAAACAAGCAGATATTCCGGAGCGCTAAACGACCCAGCAAGAATGGTCTCAGCCTATGCAGGGGTCTCTTCAGATGGGGAAGGTTCCAATGAAATTATCGTAAGAGGGAACTCTCCCAAGGGAATTCAATGGAGGTTGGAAGGAGTAGAAATTCCCAATCCTAATCACTTCGCTGATGAAGGCTCAACTGGAGGAGCTGTAAATGCATTGAATAGCAATTTACTTCGCAATTCTGATTTCTTCACAGGGGCATTTACTGCAGAATATGGCAATGCCTACTCAGGTATCTTCGATATCAATTTACGATCGGGAAATAATGCCAAGCACGAACAGACATTTGGGTTTAGCACTATGGGCATGGATTTCACTCTTGAAGGACCATTAAAAAAAGGTTATTCCGGTTCTTATTTAGCCAATTATCGTTACTCTTCTCTTGAGCTTTTGAACAATGCTGGCGTCATTGATTTTGATGGTATTCCTAAATACCAAGATGGTTCATTTAAGTTGGTATTGCCCACAAAAAAAGCTGGTAAATTTACTTTCTTTGGCTTGTTTGGAAAAAGTAACATGATCAATAAAGAAGAAAATGATGAAGAGACTATTACATTGGGTAAAAATAAAATCGAATCCAATTTAAATATAGTTGGAGTTACAAATCTATTATCACTAGGCAAGAAATCTTACCTTAAAAATACACTTGCATGGTCAGCAACAAACAGTAAGTATCAATCTGAAATATTAGGTGATGACAATATGATGTTCTCCGCTTTACAGGAAAAATATCAACATGATTATCTAAAATTTAATTCTACGTTCAATACGAAGTTAAATGCTAAAAACAGCTTGAAAGTAGGATTACAGTTCACTCGTTTGGGTTTTGATATCAATAGCAAGAATGATTTTAAAAATTCAGGTTCATTTATTACTGATGTTGATTCAGATGGAAATTCTCATTTCATTCAATCCTTTGTAAATTGGAAATATCGAATCACATCCCAATTGAGTCTGGTAACCGGTGTACATGCCAGTTATTTTGCTCTGAATGATGATTACAGCATTGAACCTCGCGCAGGCTTAAAGTACAAATTTCTTTCCAACCAATCTATATCATTCGGATTCGGTGTTCACAGCAAGTTAGAAAGTCTCTCTACTTATTTCATTCAACAGAATAATGAAAACAATATTCCATATAAGCCCAACAAAGATTTGAAAATGAGTAAAGCCAAACACTATGTCATTGGATATAACAACCAATTGAATCACAACTTACATTTTAAGGCAGAAGCTTACTATCAGGATTTATACCATTTGGCTGTTGAGAATGATCCTAAAAGTAAAATCGTACTTCTAGATATAAAAGAAGGCCTGGCTGATTATGACTTTGTGAACAAAGGAACTGGTAAAAACTATGGTGTTGAACTTTCGCTGGAACGATTTTTCTTCAACAATTTCTATTATCTGTTTACCGGATCGTTGTACCAATCAAAATTTACAGCATTGGATGGCATTGAACGAAATTCGAGATACAACGGAAATTATACAGCCAACCTTTTAATTGGAAAGGAATACAAAGTAGGCAAGAAAGGGTTAAACAGAACTGGCTGGAATGCGAAAATTACTTATCGTGGTGGTCAATATTATACTCCTGTTGATTTGACAAAGAGTCGAGAAGCTGGAGAAACCATATACAAGGAAAACAGTGAATTCTCAAAGCAGGGAGATGATCTTTTCATCTTGAATCTAACCTTTAACTATAAAATAAACCGAAAGAAAATCCGTCATGAATTCAAATTGGACTTGAAAAATGCAACCAATAATCAGGCGAAAATTTTGGAGCGATATAATAAGGCTACCCGGGAAATAGAAAATGGTGAGCAATTGTCCCTATTACCAAGTTTATATTACATTTTATATTTCTAGATTACTATGAAATAACAAGCTCAATCATAAACAAGACCTGAACCACACAAGGATGATAGTACACTTCTTCCTGTGTGGATTCTGCATTTAAAAATATTAACTTTATCAAACTTAAAAAATCATATACCTTTGCTTCTACTAACTAGCTTAACATTGACCACAGAGCAAACCATACATACGGATTGCATTAGCAGAGAAGATTTCGAAAGCCTGTTCAACGACCACTACAGTCGTTTGTGTGCCTATGCCTATAACTTCCTTAAGGAACAGGAAGCATCGGAGGAAATCGTGCAGGAAGCATTCTTCAAATTGTGGATCAAAAGAAAGGATATTGTCATCGAAAGTTCCATGGAATCATATCTTTATCGTGCTGTTCGAAATGCAAGCCTCAACCTTATTAAGCACATCAACATTCGGGAAAAGTATAAAGAGTACAATCAGGAAGAGATAGAGTATGATGAACAAATTGATAGAGATCCTTTAAATGCTTCCGAACTGGAACTGAAGATCAGAGCCAGCATCGACCTACTTCCCGAACAGAGAAAAAAGATCTTTATATTGAGCAGATATGAACAATTAAAATACAGAGAAATAGCAGAACATCTTGGAATATCAGTTAAGACGGTAGAAAATCAAATGGGAAAGGCCCTGAAATTTCTTCGGGAAGAGCTTGCAGACTATCTCCCATTGATTGTATTGTTTTTCAATCATTTTTTCAATGGCGAATAGGGTTAAATCCCTTACCAATTGTCTTACTTGTGAGAAACAAATGATACCATTTATACTTATGCTATATACACCAATAGAAATTAATTGTACATGAAAAGTGACAACCAACATATAAATGATACCCTATTAACTAAGTTTCTTTTGGGTGAAACCAACAAGAAGGAACAAAAGCTTATTATAGATTGGCTCGATGAGAAGGAAGAAAACCACAAACATCTTGACCAACTGGAAACAGTTTGGCTGGAAAGTGGAAAACTAAAACCGCGCCCAATACCTGTCAATACAAAACTGGCTTGGTCTATCCTATCCAAACGAATGGATGTGCACGACTCAGGCCTCTCTCCTTCTATTCGTAAACATTCAAGGTTTAAGATCATAATTTATACTTCCATAGCAGCATCAATTCTTGCTCTAATTGGAATTTTCAACTGGTACAATGATGAATCTGTTCAAAATGAAAAATTCTTACTTGCTAACAATACAAGCGAGACACTTCAGGAATTACTACCAGATGGATCAAAGCTCTATTTGAATAGATCTTCAAAAATCACTTATGAAACTACGATTGATAATCAAAGAATTGTAAATCTTGAAGGAGAAGCTTTCTTCAAGGTCAAAAGAGATACCCTACGCCCATTCATTGTTAATGCAGGAATTGGTGGTGTAAAAGTACTGGGAACAAGTTTTCAAGTGAAACGAAAGAATAATGGCGACATTGCTGTTGATGTCAACTCAGGCAAGGTGGAACTCTTCCGCCCGAACAAAGCAAAAACAGATACACTTCATTTGATTCTGGTGAAGGATGAAGGAGGACTTATTTCAAATGAGAAGGATACCATTATAAGTGTATCCAGCAACTCTTCAGCCTTCTTCTGGGTAGACAAAAGACTATCCTTCATAAACAAACCATTAAAGGAAGTTTTTAAAGTATTGGAAGACTGCTATGATATTGAAATTATATCAGATATTCCTGAAATCAATAAAATGTATTACACCTCATCCTTCATAGATAATGATGCTGAGGAAGTAATTAGAGTCATATCAAACACCTACAAGCTATCCTACCAAAAAGAAGACAACATATTCACGATATTTAGCCCATCAAACCAATGAATAGAATATCATATATCACTATATTAATCGCCTGTATTTTCCTGAATTTGAAGATACAGGCTCAGAACTTTTAGAGAAAGAGATCCTGGTTGAAGTAAAGAACCAGAGTACAGAATCAACCATGTTTATTCTGGAAAAATTAGGCGGCTTCAACTTCTCTTATGATGCCATGCTTTTGGATCCCACTAAAATGGTATCGATCGAAGGCAAACGTGCTAGCTTGGAAGAAATTCTTGATGAACTGTTTCAGGGTAGATTTACCTATAAAGTCATTGGATCGCATGTCATTCTTCAAGCAAAAAACAAAGATGGACTGAGCAATACCATGTGGATATTATCAGGTATCATTACCGACTCCGATGGGAATCCACTGGAAAATGCGATTGTATACGAAGTTAACAGACAAGCATCTTTCATCACCAATCCTGATGGAAAATACATTCTGCGCTTGGAAGGAGATCAGACTTTAGGCATCAATTTTAGCTGTAAGGGATACCAGGATACCATTGCCTATGTTAGTGCTGATCAATCAAAGAAATTAAATGTTGCCCTTTACCCATGGGAAGCCGAAAGTATTTTCAAGGAGCACCCAACATTTTCACAAAGTTTACGTCCAAGACACAAAGCAATCAACTGGGCCTATACTGAAAAGGAACTGAAAGATTTGGGCATGGTTAATCTGATGATCCCTGAGAAATCGCTCTATGTATCCAACAACCTAAATGTACAGGAGGTTAGATTTGCTCAGGTTTCCTTTATTCCCTCATGGGGAACAAACCGGCTAACAAACGGATTGGTCACTAACAAATTCTCATTGAATATCATTGCTGGTTATTCTGCCAATATCGATGGTGTAGAGATTGGTGCAGTAGCCAACATCATTCGTCAAGAAATGAATGGAATACAAATTGGTGGTGCTGTAAATGTTGTAGGTGAAGATGTAAATGGTGTGCAGGTAGCAGGTGCCATAAACACTAACTTAGGAAGCATAAATGGTGTTCAAGTGGCAGGAGCTATTAATCGTGTGAAAGGCGATATAAAAGGATTACAAATTAGTGGAGCCGTAAATACTGCTGCTGTAAAATCAGCCGACAGCCTATCTTTAAAAGGCTGGAATGGTCAGGTAAGTGGAGGAATTAACCTACATGGTGGAGAGCGAATCAACCTACAGGTAGCTGGCGCTTACAATCAGGCCAACTCAGTTGATGGGATTCAGGTCTCTGGTGCCATCAATTATGTAAAAGGTACAACCAACGGACTGCAATTATCTGGCCTTTACAATCGAACTTATAAGCTAAGAGGAATTCAGGTTGGATTAATCAACCATGCCGACACTATTGAAAATGGATTCCCAATTGGTTTGGTCAATATCATTAGAAATGGATACCGAAAATGGGAGTTCTCAACCGATGAAACATTCTACATCAATACCACTTATAAAACAGGAGGTAAAAATCTATATAGTTTTTTGAAAGTTGGTGCTGGCAAATATTTAAATGCTGCCTATGGAATTGGCTATACCACTAATCCGGATCGAAAATTTTCAGTAAATCTAGACTTGTCAGGCTCTGCCCTTTTCAATATGGATTCTGACTATGATGTGTTTGCTGGAGACATCTTCCGTGCTCAACTTGGCTTTAATTTTAAGATATCGAATCAAATGGTTATCACAACAGGACCATCCTACAACTTTTGCAGTCCGGATAAAGAACAAAAGAAGGTCGCAAACAACAGTCTATCAAGTAAAAACTCTCCTTATTTTGGCAACTATTATTTGGACAAAGCAGTTAGTACTTTAAAAAATCAATTTTGGTTTGGTTGGCAATTGGGGATAAGATTCTAAAATTAAACCTCAAAGGAATATAAACCACACATTATTATTATTTCCAAAAAAATACGTTGATTAGGTTGATAGATTTAGTGCATAAATCATTAAAGGCTTTGGTAAAATCATCAAACGTTTTATAAATTTATTAGAAGCTTTGAAAAAATTATGAAAGGCTTTCGACAAATCATTAAAGGTTTTAGTATAAAAACGAAAGGTTTTGGTAAAATCATCAAACGTTTCATACATTTATTAGAAGCTTTGAAAAAATTATGAAAGGCTTTCGACAAATCACTAAAAGTTTTAGTATAAAAACGAAAGCTTTGTATTATTTATTAATCCCTTAAAGTGTTTCAGTAGCAAAAGATCAGTTCTTTTTTAATCCATCACTCCTTAAATATCGAACCCAGGACGAACAAAGTCTCTTGCTTCTGGAAAAATCTCCTCGACTAAAGTTCTTAATCCGGAAAGAAGCAGCAGTATTGGTAACATTCGATCCTCTGCACCTGGAAATTGATGCATATAACTTGTCCATGCATCAATCGAATTATCAATTGAAATCAAAGCTACTTTTGCTGAAGCAATACTATCGTGAGCATAAAAATCGTTGCCAGTTTCTTCGGTATTCGCTTTACTCCGGAGTGCTCTGAATAATTTACTTGGAATTATAAACTGAAACCAACGAATAATTTCTGATTTGTCGAAAACTAGCAATTCCACATCATTCATCTCCTCTTCTTCCTTAAAATCAAAAATCTCTTTTAAAGAGTGAGACCCCACGTATAAAAGTGACTCGAAATCTGAGAACCAAGCATCCACTAATTCTGAATATTTATCCGCTTGAAGCATCAATTGACCTTTAAAAATCAACTCATCCTTTTCTTCCTCCTCTTCCGCATCAAAATTCTCAGATTGCTGGGGCAACTCCATACCCAAATCTTTTGCAGCCTGATTCAGTAACTCCATACTCAATTGAAACATCTCATCCAAATTCTCCATAGCGAATGAAGCTTCTGCTTCCGTATCATGTTCCGTTGATTTTAGATCAGGCACACCTTCCTCCATCATCTTAAAATTAAGACAATTGGCATTAAACTTACAACGCTCACACCATCCATCACAATAATTGTAAATTCCTGGAATTAGATTGGGGTTTTGTATTAGTGCAAAGAGTAAATCTTTATTCATTGAATATGGTAATCTTAAGTAATAGCATAATATATTGAAACAATACAGTTTACATATTTTTTAATCAAAATTTATTGACATTCTTATTTCAATAGTTTATGTTATAAATAATGCTTCAATCAAGTTAATTTTTTGCTTAGAAATAAGCTAGGCTTCTTTTTCCTATAAACCTATTGTACTAAATATTATTCATTTGGTTTCATTTAAATCTAATGTTTTTAAAAAATAAAAATAGTACCTCACATTCAGATAGTGCTAATACTCTTTTGATCAGCATTATGATTGCCATTCTATTGGGTTTTCTGGTTGGAGGAATATTTCCAGAAATGGCTTTAAAATTCTCAATATTTGGTGAAATCTTCTTGAATATTCTAATGATGCTAGTCGTTCCTATGGTGATTTTATCTATGTTGGTTGGTATTTCAAAATTGGATAACCTTCGTAGCTTAGGCAAAATCGGCAGTAAAACTCTAATTTATTATCTCTCCACAACAGCAATATCTGTATGTTTGGGAATTATTTTAGTCAATTTGATTCAACCTGGGAATGGATTAAACATTCAATTGCCTGATGATTCGCATCGGTACATCTCGGAAAGCACCACAATATCTGAAACTTTAAAACAGCTAATTGTTGGAAATTCAGAACAAGAACAACAAGGTTTAATAGCCTACAACTTATTTCTTGCCATGGCAAAAATGGACATATTGCCTCTAATCGTCTTTTCTTTGTTTTTTGGAGCGGCTTTATCTTCTCTTGGCAAAAAGGCGAAGAAAACCATTCAATTTCTTTCCGTTTTAAACGATGGAATCATGCAATTGGTAAATTGGGTAATGTATATTGCTCCTCTTGGAATTTTTGGATTAATTACTGCACGTATTGGCAAAGCAGGAGGTTATGAAGGCTTTCTACCTGAATTAATATCGCTTGGTAAATTAAGCCTTACTGTACTTTTAGGATTATCCATCCATGCATTACTTGTTTTGTGTTTGATCCTTAAATTTATTGGAAAAAGAAATCCTATCAGTTTTGCAAAAGGAGTCGCTGCAGCATTACTGAATGCCTTTTCAACAGCATCAAGCACTGCCACCCTCCCACTTACACTACAAGGCGTGCAACAGCAAAATAAAATATCTAAAAAGACAAGTAATTTTGTTCTTCCTTTGGGTGCGACCATAAATATGGATGGAACTGCCATTTACGAGGCTGTTGCTGCAATATTTATCGCTCAATTGTATGGATTTGATTTAAGCTTTGCACAACAAATAATCATTTTTTTAACCGCTACTCTTGCAGCCATTGGTGCTGCGGGTATTCCCGAAGCTGGATTAGTGACTATGGTGATTGTTTTAAAAGCTGTTCATCTTCCTATTGAGGGAATTGGACTCATTCTAACAATCGACTGGTTATTGGATCGATTCCGAACTACAGTAAATGTTTGGGGAGATAGTGTAGGTGCAGCAATCATAGAAAAGTACGAAAACATCGAAACCACCTCAAACGAGATGGTTTCTTAAATATATTTCAGGGGGGAGAAATATAATCAATGAATTACTTACAATTCTTCTATTTCTGTCATATAAGTGTTTGTTTGTACCAAAAGTTTTTGAAGCTCAACCATCATCTTGGTTTTATTTTCATCTTCCATTCTACACATTGGTGAACGAAACTCTTCCTTTACTTTTCCCATCAAGCTTAATCCTGTTTTTACAGGAATTGGATTGGACTCAATAAAACAAAGTTGAATGATATTTAGATATTTAAAATGCAATTCACGTGCAGTAATTAAATCACCTGTCAATGCGGCTTGTATTAAGTCATGAAACTCTTTTGGAAATAAATTTGCAACAACCGAAATCACACCATCTGCACCCAAACATACTGCCGGGAAAGCAAGAGCATCATCTCCTGAAAACACCATAAATCCAATGGGTTTATCGCGTAAAATACATGCCATTTGTTCCAAATTTCCTGATGCTTCTTTTATGCCTGCAATATTCTCAACCTCATTCGCTAGCTCAACTACTAAATCAGCTGGTATATTAGAAGCTGTTCTTCCCGGAACATTATACATGATTACAGGAATTGAAACTGCACTTGCAACCTGAGTAAAATAGTCTTTAAGACCTTTTCTGGTAGGCTTGTTGTAATATGGAGAAACTACCAATACAGCATCAACACCCAAAGATTCAGCCATACGAGAATTATCTACAGCTGCAATTGTAGAATTAGATCCGGTCCCTGCTATAACAGGGATGCGTTTATTCACCTTATCAATAACGAATTTGATAACCTCAGAATATTCTTCTTTAGATAATGTTGCTGCTTCACCTGTGGTTCCACAAACTACGATTCCATCCGATTGATTTTCGATATGAAATTCAATCAAATCATCTAAAGCTCTGTAATCAACACTTCCATCTTCGTTAAAAGGTGTTACAATCGCTACAATTGATCCTTGCCAATTCATTCTCATTTTTACTTTTTATTCTTTTATACAGTTAAAAGAGCATTAAAAATAATCCCGATAAACTTCTGAAATCGTATATCTAAAATCATAATCTTCAATCAGAAGATTACCAGCATTATTCTCCTTGATTAAAATCCTACTTGGTTAATGTAGGGTTGTGGTTTACGGGTGCAAATATAGATGCAGTAAATAAATCAATAAAATTTTTAGAAAATTTATTCAAAAATTCTACATTTTGTGATAATTTCAACATATTTGTGATGAAATTCAACAAATATCAAGAAACATGATAACAATTCCACAAGTTGTAGAGAAAATCGTGAGTACTCAGCCTTTTTTGGCAGAGGCATTGGTCGAAGGATTAATTAACGTTTCTTCTTTAGCACGCAAAATACAGAATCAAGTTGAAGATACCGTAAAAAAACCTGTAAAAATTGGGGCAATAATTATGGCTTTAAACAGATTGGCTCCAAACCTTGAGGTTAAGATCAATCCAGGTTTAAAAGATGTAATTACCAATGTAGGTGATATTATTGTACGCTCTAATTTGGTTGATTTCACTTATAAAAACTCAAATACTTTAATTGAAAAGCACACCGAACTCTTGCGTTCCATTGGTCCAAATCAGGAATTTTTCTACACCATGGTACAAGGTGTTTTTGAATCGAACCTTGTAGTTTCCGGATCCTTACAACAAAAGGTTGAAGATGCATTTGTTGGCGAAGAGCTTGTTGCCAAAAGTGAAAAGCTCTCTTCGGTAACATTAAAGCTTCCTGCTACCAATTCACAGCAATTGGGATTCTATTATTTTATTCTTAAAAATATTGCATGGGCAGGGATTAACATCGAAGAGGTAGTTTCTACAACCAATGAATTTACCTTAGTTGTACACGATTCTGATATCGATAAAACATTTTCAGTTCTTAAAAATATGGGGAATAATTAATTATTCCCCTAAATTTTTCCAAAACAGCATTTCTTAAATTTCTTACCGCTACCACAATAGCATGGATCATTTCGATTAGGCAGCTTTGGTTTTATTTCTTTTGGATACTCCCCTGAAACATATACCCATTGCTCATTCTCCTTTTCGAAGAATGAATTTTCGTGTAAGCACTGGTCGATACCATCTTCCTTATAATAAGCTTTAAACTCAACATGGCCATTATCATCTGTTGAATTGCCCTTATTGGTATTTACCACTTCTAATCGTTGCCATTCTACAGATTTAGCCCAGTCTAAAATCTCTTTTGCCTGATTAACAGGACGAGTTTTCGATGCGTAAGTGTTTAAAATATAATCGATATCAGCAATTACAAATGCAGAATAACGACTTCTCATCAGCTCCTCGGCAGTTTCTGCTTTTTTATTTCCTGAATGAATGGCACCACAGCACTCTTCGTAGGAATTTGATTTGCCACAATAACAAGGTGAACTCATAACTATTTTTTATCGAATCCTTGGAAGAATTCATCAAGTTTATCGAAATCTTGTTCTCCAATTAATCCCAAAAATTTTGAAAACTCTGGAGTTATTGTGTTAAGAGCGTCCTTAATTTTAAACATTGCATTGAACTCTGTAATAAATTCAGCTCTCATATCGAATGCACATACCAAAGTTTCGTAGAAAACACGGAATAAATTTCCTTGACTATATAGAACCTGATCATCTATAGAAATTACTTTCATGAGATTCATCAACAAATCAAGGTTTTTAAGTTCTATAGCTACAGCAAACCCCTTTGTAAAGTTGGCAAATAGCATTTGTAGAGATTCCTTATCATTATATTCCGGAATTGGAACTGGTGTAAACTTGCAGTCATTGAACATAGCCAATGCCTCTTCCCTCTTTCCTGATGTTAGCAGCATAAATGCCTTAACATTTGTCAAACACAAATGATAAAACTCCTGATATTTGTCTTCTGGTAAATCCTGAAAAGCCTGGTCAAGAACCTTTACTCCTTCACTCATGCATTTACAATCTTTTCATCGCCTCTTTTAAAAGAAAACTCAGCCATAAATTGCAAAGCCCAATTCAATCCATAAACCCATTTTCCACTTTTAGAACAAGACGAATAGCCTTTTCGATATTCCTCTCCAGCTTCACTCAACTCTCCAAACAAAGAAAATGCACCTGCACGCAATTGAAGTATTTCCAAATAGTAAGCTGCATCGTCCTTTAAATTTTCTACTGAATTATCAGCCAAAAACTCTCTGATTAAACTTGGGCTTTTCTCCTGAATAGCTTTATTATACGATTCAATAAGTGATTGATATGTTTCTTTATTAGTCTGCATTTATACTGATTTTTTTTACTTTTATTAATTGAACAAATCCTAAAGATATTACACTTAATACTGCTCCTGCCAAAAAAGGAATTTGTCTGTCAATCATCCATAGCATTCCTCCCAAAACAGGAATTACAACTGCTGAAATGTGATTAATGGTAAAACCAACAGCCATTGATGGTGCAATATCCTTTTGATCTCCGGTTTTCTGGAAATATGTGTTTATCCCCATTGAAAAACCAAAGAATATATGATCGATGATATATAACCCAGCAACAATCCATGCATTATCGATAAATGCATATCCCAGGAAAACAAATATCAAGCTAAAATACTCTGCTGATAACATTTTTCGTTCGCCAAATTTATTTATTCCCTTTGCAATAAAGGGCGAAATAAAATAGGTAATGATATTATTTACAACAAATAAAACTGCTATATCCTGCACTGAATAGCTGTATTTTTCAACAAGCATAAACACTGCAAAAACCACAAAAATCTGCCTTCTCGCACCGCTTAAAAAATTTAGGACATAAAACAGCCAATACCTTTTGCGCAATACCATTCCTTTATTCTGAGGAACAATATTCTTATCTGCAGGTTTCCAAAAAAAGGCCCAAATTCCTAGCGCAAAAACAACGGCTCCTATTAAAATAAAACTCGCTTGAAGTGACATCACATGTGCAATACCAAAAATGAATGCTCCCATACTAACATTTGCCACTGCTGTCCAGCTCTTTTGTTTGGCAAACACCATAGGAGAATCCTCAAGAGAGAAATATTGTAGGGTTAAAGATTTGTTGGTTGTCTCAAAATAGTGAAATCCTACCGACATAATTAGCGTAGTAAAAACCAAACCCCAGAAACTTGGGAAAAAGCCCGTACAAGCAACGCCAACACCTACAAATAAAACTGATATTGCAGAAAGTTTATGTTCTTTAATTACCAAAAGAAGGTAAACAACCAATAAAGCCAAAAAACCAGGAATTTCCCTTACCGATTGAATGATACCAACTTGAAATCCATTGATTCCAACTTCATCAACTGCCAAATTATTAAACAGAGTTCTCCACCCCTGATGCCCAGCTGTTGCGGCAATTACCAACAACATTAAATACTGGTACATGATATTTTTCTTCAAATCTTTGGTCATTCCAAGCTCTCTATAAAAATGAGTGGCAAAGTTACTAAAATGCTCGTTAATTCGAGTGTTTCTTGGCACGTAGAATAGATTATTTAAAGTTCTTCTTTTCTTCTTTTTAAATAATTCTCAATTTTGTATTCGAATCAAACCTACATTACATGGATTTAAGAACAATTATAGAAAACCGTTACTCGGTTCGCTCATACCAACAAAAAGAAGTAGAGGAAGAAAAATTGATTAAAATACTTGAAGCAGGTCAGCTTGCTCCTTCAGCTGTCAATAACCAACCTTGGCATTTTATAGTGGTACGTGAACCTGATAATCATGCAAAATTTTCTGAAATCTATCACAGAGATTGGTTTAAAGAAGCTCCTGTATATATTATAGTTTGTGGAGATCATAACATTGCATGGAAAAGAAAGGAAGACGGTAAAGTTCATACCGATATTGATGCAACAATTGCAATTGATCATATGACTTTACAAGCTACCGAGTTGGGATTGGGAACATGTTGGATTTGTAATTTCTATGTGGAAAAATGTAGAGAGTTCTTTCAATTGCCAGAACACATTGAACCCATTGCAATCTTATCATTAGGTTATCCTAGCGATGATACGATTCCTACCAAAAAGCGTAAATCATTAAACGAGATTGTACATTGGGAAAAGTTTTAAGAAGTATGAGTAAGATACCCGTAACCGTTATCACAGGCTTTTTAGGAGCTGGTAAAACAAGTTTACTCAATAATTTAATTGCCGAATACCCAGATAAAAAGTTTGCGATTATTGAAAATGAATTTGGAGAAGAAAATATTGATTCATCTCTTGTGGAAAATATTCAATCCGAAGATATTTTTGAGCTAAGCAACGGTTGTATCTGCTGCAATTTAAACCAGGAACTTTTTGTTGTACTTCAAAAATTGGTTCAATCTAAACATAATTTCAATCATTTACTTATTGAAACTACAGGAATTGCGGATCCTGGAAGTATTTTGGCTTCTTTTGTAAGTGATCCAATTATCAAAAATCAATTCGAACTCGACAGTGTAATTTGCCTTGTGGATGCAAAAAATGCAAGTTCGGATTTGAAAAAAGAAAATGTACTTTCCAAGCAGATTGCTGTTGCTGATATCATTCTTCTTAACAAATTAGACTTGGTTGATGAACAAGGAATAGAATCAGTTTTAAAGCTGATCAAAGAGAAAAATCAGCATGCAGAAATCATTCAAAGTGAATTTTCTATATTAGGAAACCATCAGCTTCTTGATCAATTCTCCTACAAACCAGAAAAGATTTATCAACACATCTTGGGGTTAGAAACCAATATGAAAGATAATTCAAATGAAAATAGGCATGGAGTACAAAACATGTTGTTTAAATGTGAAGAGCCATTAGATCAAATGAAAATAGGCATGTGGCTCGATGCTTTTCTTCAATTCAATCATGACACAATTTATCGTGTAAAAGGAATTTTGAATTTAGCAGGTGTAGACAACAGAATTATCCTACAGTCTGTTCATACCCAAATTCAAGCTACAGTTGGGAAAGTCTGGAATCAAGACGAAAAGCGCGAATCAAAAATTGTAATTATTGGAAGGGACTTAAATCAGTCTGTCATTGAAAAAAACCTTTTAGATCTAAAAGCATAAAAAACGAGAGCAAAAGCTCTCGTTTTTTCATCCTGTTTCACTTATTCTTTCTAGTTGTTCTACATTTAACACATTAAGGTTTTTGCCATCCAATTCTATGATTCCTTCATGATGAAACTCCTTTAGTATTCGAATCGCACTATCTTTCGACATTCCAGTTAAATCAGCAATATCCTGTCGTGATAAATGCAGTGAAAACTTATTGCTTTCATATATTTTCTTCGAAAGGTATAAAATTCCATCAGCAATTCTGCCATGCATTTGTTTTTGTGATAGGCTAACCATTTTTTCATAAGAAAAAACACCTTTTTGAGTACATTGAGTTATAAAGTCCTCAGCAAAACTTGGATTTTGCCTAATCATTTTCTTAAATGATCCTATTTCAATAAAACAAGCTGTACAATCATCCAAAGCGGCAATAGAGTAATGGTGCCTATTGTCAAAATACAATGATGCTTGCCCAACAATTTCCCAAGGTTTAATAATCCTAATAATTAATTGTTTTTCTTGAACACCTTCCACATAAAACTTTGCCAATCCAGATGTTAGAATTAACAAATGAGTTGCAGACGTTCCCTGCTTAAAAATAGTTTCTCCAGCTTTAAACTTCACTTCATATCTACTCGTATTAAGCTCTGTGAGTTCAGCTTTAGAAAGAAGCTGAAATAGGGGAATTTTTTTGTTGCAATCAATACAATTCTTACAATTGTCAGTTTTCGTAAATTTTGCCATAATAGGGTTAGAGGGTTAAGGGGTACATACTTCATTTTTCTAAATCAAACATCTAATTAAACAATTCTAGTTGATATGATCTGTTCTAAAGATAGAAAAATAACAGTTATAAGCCTAGTTTTTTGTTGACAAATGTCGATTTGTATTAGATAAATTCCTTTTTCTCCTGAAAGATATCTCGCCACCTGAGAATAGCTGCACACTTTGCAAATCTTTACCTTTAGCAGAGAGTAGAAAAGCCCTAATTAACTGAAAAAAGTTTATAATCTAAAAATCTTAATACTATGCAAAAGAGCAAATTTGTAAATCTTTTAACGATTTTAGCGACACTGCTCTGCTTTGTCTCTTGTGAGTACGACACTGTTGAGTTTGACGAAGTTGTTATTCCACCTGATCAGGAAGTTTCCTTTAGCAATGACATTGTTCCAATTTTTACATCCAATTGTACTCAATGTCATGATGGAGCTGTAAATCCAGATTTGAGAGCATCTAATGCTTATAATTCTCTTGTAAATGGTGGTTATATTAATACTGAAAACCCTTCTGATAGTGAAATATATACTAAATTATTAGAAGGATCTCATAGTACAAGAGCATCAGCAAATGAAAAACAGCTGATTCTTGAATGGATAACCAGAGGTGCTAACAACGACTAAAAACTACAGACTATGCGTACAGAATATATTAACAAAAAAGCTAAAAACATTAGCATATTCAAATCTATAACTGGACTGTTTGTTATTTTACTGATTTTAGGAAATTCACTAAATGTAAATGCGCAAACCGATGAATTTGCAAATGAACCAGTAACAGGAACATTTGAATCTGGTTTACTTGCAGAAACTCAAACGGTAGCCACACCATTTGCTGGTGAATTCGAATTACATATCCAACACCGATTTGGTCTTATTGAAAACGGACTAGAGGATGTTTTTGGAATTTATGCTACTTCGAATATCAGAATGGGTTTAAATTATGGTATTACTGAGAAATTTATGATTGGATATGGTTACACCAAAGAATTTAAATTACAGGAGTTCCATGGTAAATATCGTGTTCTAACTCAAACCGAATCAAATTCCATTCCCGTTTCAGTTGCGGTATATGGAAATTTAGCAATCAACTCTCAAGATAAATCGGTTTTTGGAAATGACTATAAATTCTCGGATAGAATGTCGTACTTTTCTCAACTATTAGTAGCGCACAAATTTAATGACAATTTCTCCTTACAGTTTGGACCAAGTTTTACTCATTTTAATAAAACAGATACTTTGGTTGAACATGATAAGATTGCTCTTTCTTTGGCAGGTAGAGCCAAAGTAAGTTCTTCGATGTCATTATTTTTCGAATATGATCAACCTCTAAATATTGATGATATGAGAGAATTTGCTTCAGATGAGAAAGATCCGGAAGCAAATCTATCTTTTGGTATAGAAATTGGTACTAGTACTCACGTATTCCAAGTATTTATGTCGAACTACGAGGGAATTACCCCACAGAGGAATATACTATACAACAAAAATAAAATAGGAGATGGGGATTTTCTAGTCGGCTTCAATATATTGGTTAGATTCTAATATCCCTCATTAAAAACAATTAGTTATGAAAACATTCAAGATTTTTATCTTAGTTGCCATTGCATTAGTAGGCTTTTCTTTTACAATTCAACAAAAAAAGGCAGGCCCTTGGGAAATTCCAGCAGAATACAAAAAAATGGAGAACCCATTGGCAAATGACAAGGCTAGTGTAAATAAAGGTAAAATGGTTTATATGAAGCATTGTCGTTCATGCCATGGTAATACTGGTTTAGGAGATGGTCCAAAAGCTGCAAGATTGAAGCATTTCCCAGGAGATTTTACTTCTACTGAATTTCAAGCTCATAGCGATGGAGAATTATTTTACAAATCGATAATTGGTAGAGACGAAATGCCAAATTACGAAAAGAAAATTCCTAGTAAAAAAGACCAATGGGCTGTGATAAATTATCTGAGAACATTCAAAAAGTGATGTAATCATCTCAATTATAAAAGGGTATTAAAAATGAATAATACCCTTTTTTAGTCATATCAACCTATCAGCAAAACCCATAAGCCTAATCTTTATGAAATTATCAAAATTAATATTGGGATGTATAATTTTATTGCTTTCCTACAGCGTACACGCTCAAAAAGAAACCAATAAAAATCATTCATGCCTTCAATGTCATGCACATCGCACATACAAATACATGAATGAGGATTTTGGTATGGAAATTAAGGAATCCATGTGTTCGAACCGAATAATTGATACCCTAGCCTACCAACAATCGAATCATGGCATGTTTAAATGTACAGATTGTCATTCCCCTGAATATGAAACATTCCCACATGCTGGCAATTTAAGAATGGGATTAATGTATGTATGTAATGATTGCCATGCTGGTGACCCGGAATATGCAAAGTTTCATTTTGAAAAAATAGAAGAAGCCTTTTACGAAAGTATGCATTACAATCGTTCGCCAGATGCATTTACTTGCTGGAGTTGCCACAATCCCCATACATACAAAACTCAGGCTCGCGTAGGAGACAAAATTAGTGAGACTGTAAGTTACGACAATAATATTTGTCTATCCTGCCACGCAGATGTAAACAAATTTGAATTGTTAACCGAGAGAGAAAATATCAATATTCTTAAGTCTCATGAATGGCTTCCAAATCAGGAACTTCACTTTAAAAAAGTGAGATGTATTGAATGTCACACACAACTTTCAGATAGTCTTTTGGTTAGTCATGTGGTAATGGCAAAAGATAGTGCAATTAGAGAATGTACCTCATGTCACTCTGAGAACTCGCATCTTATGGCTAGTTTGTATCGTTATAAAAGTCTGGAGTCTAGAAAAGGAAGTGGTTTTTTAAATGCTGTTATTATAAATGAATCATATGTAATTGGAGCAAACCGAAATAAATATCTTAATATTTTAAGTGTAGTTATATTTGGATTAGTATTAATCGGAATTTTCACTCACTCTATTTTTCGAATTTTTAAAAGCAAATAACTATGGCAAACGAAAAACTATACTTGTATCCATTATGGATTAGAATTTGGCATTGGTTAAATGCTACTATTTTTATTGTACTACTGATTACAGGGATAAGCATGCAGTACTCTAATCCTGAAAATCCACTACTTATATCATTTGAATCATCGGTTCAGCTACATAACATTTGTGGTATTGCCCTTAGTATTAACTATCTCCTATTTGTTTTTGGAAACTTATTTACATCAAATGGAAAGCAATACAAAATGAAAACCAAAGGTTTGTTCAAAAGATTATACGATCAATCGGTGTTTTACTTGTTTGGAATGTTTAAAAAGCAAAATCCTCCATTCCCAATTTCAATGGAGAACAAGTTCAACCCCTTACAGCGATTTATTTACTCAACGGCAATGTATATTGGTTTTCCCGTAATAATAGCGAGTGGTATGGCAATGCTCTTCCCCGAAATTATTATTCCTCAAATCTTTGGAGTTAGTGGGATATTAGTTACTGCTTTATTACATGTTGTAATCGGGTTTGTTTTAT
>NZ_BAZX01000023.1 GCF_001310955.1 Marinifilum fragile JCM 15579 | reverse complement strand
CCCCAAAACCCAATCAGCAAATTCCAATATTAAAATTCACAATTGATAATTCATCATTATCATTTATAATTCATAAATTCTCAACTATCTTTGTTGATTCTAAATCTGGAACGGGCAATACAGCTGTATTCAATATTTAAATGATTTGTTTATGATCGATCAATCCACCATATGCGCAATATCAACTGCTCCGGGCAATGGAGCCATTGCCATTGTGCGCCTTTCGGGAGAAGATGCTCTCGATATTTGCGAGAAAGTTTTTACGCCTGTTAAAAGCAAAAAAATAAGTGAACAAAAAGCCAATACCGTACATTTCGGAACCATTCAGGATGAAGGTGAGGTAATTGATGAAGTACTGGTAAGCTTGTTCAAAGCTCCACATTCCTACACCGGCGAAAATTCGGTTGAAATCGCTTGTCATGGTGCACCTTTTATTCAGCACCGCATTCTGCAAACTTTAATCAAGAATGGAGCTCGTACAGCCAATCCGGGGGAATTTACCCAGCGTGCCTTTTTGAATGGCAAAATGGACCTGTCGCAGGCCGAGGCGGTTGCCGATTTAATTGCTTCCAACTCTGCTGCTGCCCATAAAGTGGCGCTACAGCAAATGCGTGGTGGCTTTTCCAGCGAGATTGCCGGATTGCGTGAACGATTGCTCAACTTCATCTCTTTAATTGAGCTGGAACTTGATTTTAGCGAGGAAGATGTTGAATTTGCCGACAGAACACAATTGACCAAGCTGGTGAATGAAATCCAAAGTTTGATTCAAAGACTGGTGGATTCCTTTGAGTTGGGGAATGTAATTAAAAATGGGGTTCCTGTGGCCATTGTGGGAAATACAAACGTAGGGAAATCTACACTGCTGAATGCCCTTTTGAACGAAGACAGAGCCATTGTTTCCGATATTGAGGGTACAACCCGCGATGCGATTGAAGATACCATCAATCTGGGCGGAATTACCTTCCGTTTTATCGATACTGCAGGTATCAGAACCACCAAAGACCGTATCGAGAGCATGGGGATTGAGCGTACCTATAGCAAGATGAAGCAGGCACAAATTGTAATGTTATTGGTAGATGCCGACCGAGACATGGAACGCATTAACGAATCGCTTGCCAGTGTGAATAAAACCATAGACCGCAATTCACAGCATCTTGTGGTTTGTATCAACAAGATTGATTTGATTGAAAACCCTCAGGAGATTGCCAAGAACTTAATTGGCATGCAAGCCAAAGACAAATTGTTGTTCATTTCGGCCAAGCAGAAGCAAAATATCGATGCGCTTACCGCCGAATTGTTAAAATCGGTGAACATGAGCAAGGTAAACGAGCAGGATGTGATTGTAACCAACATTCGCCATTTTGAGGCCCTTAAAAATGCCTTGGGTAGCATCGATCGTGTGAATGATGGATTGCAAACACTGATTCCGACCGACTTCCTGGCTCAAGACATTCGTGAATGCCTTCATTTCCTTGGTGAGATCACTGGTGACATCTCAACCGATGAAGTCCTTGGGAACATATTCAAGAACTTTTGTATCGGTAAATAAACCAATCCAAATATATCATTTAGAAAGCCTCCAATTTGGGGGCTTTTTTTATTAAAAGGCCTACCTTCCACCCTAATCGGCTCTCCTTGCATACAAATGATCAGGATGAGAAAACTATCCCACAAAAAATCCCCCTTAAGAAAAGGAGGATTTACCCGTTAAAAAATGTTGTTGGTATAAAAACTTTCGAGGATAGATAAATACTAACAAAATGCTTTTATTTTTGTCAGTAAGCCGAGGCCCTTAATTCCCTTTTAAAACTTTCGTCGGTTTAACTCGAGAATTTGTGGAGCCTCTGCTTTTTTATTTATGCCTCTTGTTCTTCTGTTTCTTCTTTTGCGTTTTTGGTTTTGCGTGTACGCGCATCCGTCATGTACACTTGCGAGCAATCATTAATGAATGCAGCTATCGCTTCATACTTTTGGTTGGGCGCAATGCGATTCAAAACCTCAATGGTATCAAACAACTCTTCACAGGCCAAACGCAAATTCTTGTAAACCTGATCCGTGTTGTAATCTGCCTTCTGAGTTTCAATTACCGATTTTTCTTCTGCAAGCGCTTCATAAGCCGCATTATCATTAAGCATTTCGGTATACCAATCTGTACCACCTACAGCATCAATAAGAGCTTGATTCGCCTCCGAATTCAACTCCTCACTTAAGCTAGCCATTTTTGCAGATTGATTCTTTTGACCACCTGCATGCAATGACCATCCATGCCCTCTAATAATTCTACAAATTTTATCACCTGCATTTGCAACCGTTTCATTATTTCGATGCATACAAGCCTCCATTAAATTGCGAAAAGCCACATATGATTCATCTCTACGAAAATCTTTCTCGTGTAATAGAGATGTAAAATCACTCGACTTGCTCCTATTGGAAGCTTTCAATGCTGTTGCTAACATTGCATCGAATTTTGCCATTGCAGCATCTAACTGTAAACCTTCTGTATCTATAGATTTAAGATGCTTTGAAATTTTGTTGCCATATCCCAATAATTCGTCGATAAGCAACAGACTAAAAGTCATTTTTATAAACATATCTCAAAAATTTAAAGGTTAACCAAGCAACATTTATTAACAGAATAATAAATTTAGTAGATTATTTTTTGAACACAATAATATTACTATGATTTTTTAATATTTATTTTTTTAGATCATTAGGCATTGATATTCATGCAAAAAAAACACAGAAAACCAAACAAACTTATATTACCAGTTAAATACTCATAATTATAAATTCAAACAAATTAGGCTTTACAGGTGTTTATACAACATTTTAGAAAGTATCCCAACAAATTGCAAGAGAACCAAGACGGAAACTAGCACCAAAAAATGTCAAACTTTTCTCTGTGAGAATTTATCCTCTCACTTAAACTACAGGAGAGTATTTTTCTTGTGCCAGCCTATCAAAATTTTGAAAATTCACCCTCTGGCGCAATTCAGGACGTCAACTTTTTGCAAATTGAGCTCCTGTGGCTAGCCAGCAGGTCAATTTTTCGCTCGGCAATGTGCTGGCGCAAGCCAGGCTTAAAAATTTGCTCGGCGACCCTCTGGCGCAATTTAGGTGGTCATTTTTTGACCCTCTGGGGCGAGCCAGAGCATCAACTTTTTGTTGGGCAATAGGCTGACTCAAGAAAAATATTGAGCAAAGCCTTTACTTATGGCCTTTTGAGAAAGATTGAATATTAGTAGAAAATATTTATTTCCTGATCCATTCCATTTGCACCTATTCTCCTATCCAATTCAATTGCATTTTACCACCTATAATTTCACCAAAATAATGTTCACGATTATGCGTACATATCCTCACAAAATGAATGGCATTGCAGCCATAATCCCAATCCTTTAATCGGGCGCTGGCTATGCGGTATTTATTTTGGAATTTTGGGGTTATTATTTTGATGGTGTGGAAGTGTGATATAGAGTATCTTTTTAATTCTATTTATTGATTTGGAACGCCCCCAACAATACACAAAAAAGCCAACCCAATGGTTGGCCTTCATATTATTAGTTATTCTAATTTAGAATTATTTCCTCAGTTAATTTCTTTTGATTTGCTAACGCTATACTTTCTCTGTATTCTCTAGCTTCAGCCTTCAATATCCACTTGGCTTCGATCTTTTGACTTTCAATCTCCTCCTTGATTTCTTTCAATCCAATCCTGAAAAATTCTTTTCGAGGGTTAACTTTATTGAGCTGATTTTCTCTAAACTTATGATGAAGTGCTTTTTCTAATGCAGGAGCATCTTCACTAGAAATCATCGCATGAACATCAAACTCAAACGGAACACTTGCATCTCCTAATTCTTTTACTCTATCAAGCGGTTCTAATCTTCTAGTTAATCCTATTTTAAATATATCCTCACCGAATGACCCAATATTAGAGATGATGTATACATGACCTCTTCTAGTTTGCTGAGCCATAGATAAAGCGCGTTGATTCTTTTCTTCTGCTTCTACTAACTTTTGTTTTAACTCTTCCAGTTGTTGCTCAAATTTTAGTCTTTCCTCCTGGCTAGCAGCTTCTAGTTTCTTTTGAGCTTCCTTCATGGCCTTTTGAATCATTCGCTCTTCTTTTTCTGCTTCTTTTATTGCTTTTTCATATTCACGTCTAGCCCTTTCTTCTTCACGTATCGCTTCTTTAATTCGTCTCTGCTCTTCCCTTTCTTCAAGTTGTAATACATTTGTCTTGACTGCCCAATCCAACTCATCCAGTCGAGCACTCAAATATTCTTGAACAATCCTTGCATTTCTAAATGCTTTTCCATTATTATTTACTAGGTGGAATGAGTCTTTGACCTGCTGCTCTAATTTCCCAAAATTATCGTGCTTCACTCTAGCCAAAATAGTATCAACTTTACCATTAAATGCATCAATTACAAAATTAATAGCTGTAGTTCTGCGATAATTCTCGACATAATCACAATCAGCAGCCATATCATTCTTAACCATCAACTTAGATCTTTCGCGAGCTTTTTTTAGTTCCTGTCCTGCCTCCTTGTGACTATATTCATCTGCTAATTTATCCAGAATAGAATAGGTAGGTTTTAAATACTCATCTCCATAGCCCTTGATGATATTTTTCATTGCTTTAATACTAGCCTCATAGTGATCCGCATTTCTTTTTGCTTCCAAGGCCTCACCCGCAATTTTCTCCGCTCTATCATTGGCATTTTCCAAGATAACCTTCATCTGCCTTTGAGCATTGTCAAAAGTTTCATTAGCTCTTTTTCGGATATCTTTAGCTTCCGTTTTTGCAGAATCGATGATTGCATCTATTTGAATCTGAATTTCATCTAATTCTTTTTGCTTTTGACTTTCTTGAATTTCGAACTCTTTTACCTTAGCATCGATCGCTTTGTCCAAATCAATAATTCCAGCATACTTTTCAATAAGCCTATCCAATTCGGCCTGTTTTTCCAAATGCAATCCTGCTAATTTGGTAAGTTCTTGATCTAATTCCTTCCTTTCTTTTTCGGTCTTCTTTAGTTTGTTGTTCTTACTATTAAGAACAATTAAAAAAACTAGAAATGCTACAATGAGTAGATAAATTAATCCGTCCATAAGTATTATTTGGTATTTATATTAAGATTAATCAAATGTACACATCCTATAGAAAGAATCAAAATATTGTTAATTACTAAAATTTGCATATAAAATAATTTAGTATTTTTTACACTTCTCATTATGATTTTAACTTGCAATGATAATATTAACACAAATTGCATAGTACCATTGTTTGTGACTAATAAAAAAGCTAAAGTTTGATTATTTATGAACTGTATAATTTGCAATAAAGAAAATACTGCAGAATCAATTGAGTATATTGTACCTGAAAGCTATTGATGTGATAGAGATTGAGGAATGGTTGGGCATTTAAATTTGATACAAATATACCTTTAGGTTTAACTGGCTAGTTTTTAAACTCTGACGGGTCAAAAAACTCCGTCAGGTTTCGAAACCAATCCCACGAAAACCTGGCAGAGTCTGGAGGACTTGACAGAGTTTGCTTTAAAAGCCTATTTCTTAGTACATATCCTCACGAAATAAATGGCATTGCAGCCATAGTCCCAATCCTTTAATCGGGCGCTGGCTATGCAGTATTATTTTGAAATTTTCTGATCTCGATAATTGATCTTCTTATTGTACAGACGCAAGGCCTTGCGTCTCTATCTAATATAGATTAATGAAATCATTCTGCAAACCACTAGCCTGATATTACACTCAAATGAATCCGAAACAATGAGAGAAATCAATAGAACAAATTTATTCTATCTCATTCACCTCTTCTACCAAAAGCTCTTCAGCATCTTCAGTGCCTTCGTCGAACAGTTCGGTTTTGCCACGTTTGATGTATTGTGATAAGGCATTCCAGTTGTAATCCTTCCCATCTGATTCATGTCCGTGGTTAATCTGCATATCGAACAAATGACTTAAGCCTGCTTGTTCAAATAATTCTATCATCTGCTCATTCTCTCTTAAGTTGGCATCAATAAAATTTTGTAGGGTATCTATTTTCCAATAGGAAATTTCTTCCTTACTAAGTCCGGATAATTCTCCCAATTTATCGCCCTCGGGTGTTGAATGGTGAGTTAAAAACAGGAAGGTTTTAATAATAAGTCGATTCTTATTTATAGTGGCAACAAAATATCCACACTTGGTTTCGAAATAGTAAAAAGGAATTAAAATGCGTCCATTGTAAAATTCAATGTGTAAATCATGTCTCAGGTAGTAATTCATCGCCCAAACCACTTCAGTATCGAATAAAGGTTTAAGCCTGCTTAAAATTCTATGGTAGGCATGTCGTTGAATACATACTGGCAGGTATTTCTTCTTGCCATTGTACAAGCCTTTCAAATCTTTGGTTCGTACAAAAGTCCATTGCATTTCAAAACCATTGTTAACGTATCCGAGTTGAAAAACAGCTCTATTCCTTCCCTCTTCCTCATAGAAACTTTCTCTTGGCGCAATACTTTCTAAAGATGATTCCCAATTCATTCTCAACGTGGGATAATTTTTAACCTTTGCATCCAATTTTAAAATGTACACATTATAGTCGAAAACATTGGTGGCATTGGCTACAAAAGCATAGTGTTGAATCATCTTTCCAAAATGACTTTCAAAATCACCAATGTATTCTACCATGGGCTGAAAGGCATCCATTAAAAATTCATAGCGTTCGGGGTAATCCTTATTAAATGAGGTAATAAAGTAATTTGCCACAAGAACTTCATAATTTGTAAGTTCAATCGCTTCGCTTTTACGCACACAATTCATTGGATCTGAGAAGAAATCGTTTACAAATTTTTCAAAAAACTGTATACTATCCGATGTATAGTACTGTTTCTTATTGGTTTTTAATTTTAGAACAAAAACTGAACATCCAAAAGCTCTTATTTTTTCTTCCTTGCTGAGCAACTTGTATGAATCGGCACAATTCATTTTTTCGCAAACTGCCTCAACAATTTTTAAATATTTCTTTCTGAGTAGACTATTCTGATAAGGTGAGTTGTTTTGCTTCCTTTTAACCTGGGGTTTTGCTTTTTTCCTCTTTTTAGCCATAAGATTCAATTTTACAGTAGTCACCTATAAAATTAACAATATAATTTAGAAACAAAACTTTTTCTTTCGATTAATGAAATATTATTAACGATTTTATCTGATAAACCCCTTAATTACTGACAATAACATAACCAATTTATGAATTCCACAAACTTTTAATTGAATTCGCATTAAACATTTAGATCATCAAGCAATAAAGATTAACTAGATTGTAATTCCCTTTAATGGCAAAGGGAGGCACATTCCTGCACCTCCTTCGTTAACATCTATTCTTAAAGCAATCTTTGTTTAAAACCTCAAATGAAAATTCACAGTGGGTCCATGATGCAGGACATCGAAATCGGTTTCAAAATCCACATCTTCATTACTGAACAAATTGGGTCCTGTAATTTTATCGCTAAACAAATAATTGAGATTGTAGCCAAATGAAAAATCGATTTTACAGTTTTTTGAATTGCTAACAATAAAATTGAAATAGGCCTCTAATGAGAAGTCAATTGCCCAATGTGTTACATCCTGGTTTACATTTGCATAATTGCATTCATCCTGAAATAGTGCAATGTAAATATCCGATTTCCACTTGGGCGTAATGAAATACTTTAGTCTATCCCTAAAGGACAAGGGCTTATTGCTACGTTCGGTTTTGGTATGTAGTAATTTGTTATTTAGTACGCCCAAACCAATTCCTATGCTATGAATGTCTTTAATTTCGGGATCTGAAATCCAATTGTACTCAATGTCTTCATCTTCAGATTTTTGAAAGTAAACAATGGGAAGGTTCAGGTTTCGATATCGAAGTCCCCAATATACCGCAGCAATATTTTTAATGGGATGCACTACTTTAAAGTCAATTTGTGTGTATTTGGAATCGAAATCATGGGACTCATCCAGGTCTCCATTTCCATTGTATTTTTTTAAACTTGAAGCAAAGCTGGAGTTCTGAAATTCTAAAAAGTAATTGCTCTTTTTGCCAAAATACCCAACAGCAAAGCCTAATAAATCGCTTGCCAGTCTTTCTTTTGACTCGTGGGAACCCGACAAGGCCAAAACCGAAAACAAGAGCTCCACTCCTATTTTCTTTCCCTTGAGTGCAACAGTGGTGGTTTCTATCCAATTGTGTTCACTCTTTAATTGATAATCCTGACCATTGATTGTAGCCTGAAGGAAACTTACATTGTAATTGCAATACCAATAGTTATTGGTAAGCTGAAAGTAATTAAAGTTATTGGGCTGATTGTAAAAGGTAAGTTTATCAGCTTTTGAGGCGAAGCAAAAGAGTAATGCAAATAAGAGTAGTGGGAATACTTTTTTCATAGGTGTATGGTATCAATTTTTGTTTGTTAATGTTGTTTTATGTGGTAGATATTAAGAACTAAATTACACAGATCGGGATGGATTCAAAGCCAATTCCAGACCTAGTAAGCAAGCTGCAATTGTTATTGTTTGAGCCATGCATTTTACTTAGCAAAGCGGTGGCTTGGAATTCCATGAGACCAGCTGTTTTTACAAGCTAACGAACCGTATATTTTTCATTAATTTGATATCATATTTGCAGAATTGAAATAAATGCTTTTATCTTTGCAGAGCATTTCACCCTTTTGTTGAATGAATTATAAGAAAGGGAAAGCAGTATGTTGGAGTTTAGATTACATATCACCAAAGAGATCGGGAAAGCTTAGAACAGTTTTAAGCTTTGTATTACTTCGTCCTGATCCACTCGAAAGGGAGTATTGTTCCCATTCGGTTTATCATGAATTATAATATTTACTGCAGGTAAAAATTGAACCTGTTGTTGTGTGCTGTGGCGATTCCTGCTACAGTTCAAATTGGTTTGTGTGAGCCATTTGTTATGGCACAGACAGGAAGGTGGGTATCTGCTATCCTATTGGAATTGCTGTACCCTCTCCCATTGCACAGGCCTTAAACATGTTGATATGAGCAATCAAAAACTTAGAGGGAAAGACCTCGATAAAATAAATTATCCAACAGACCAGGCCAAGAGTATGGCCCTGGAAATTGTTCAAAAGGATTACAAACGCTTACCGAAAACGGAAAAGTTGAACTTGTTGGAGGATGTACTCCTGCATGCCAACAAGTATTTGGAGCATGCTTCCTTTTCGAAACTGGCTGAACTTTTTGTTGGAAAGCATGATGCTGAGCATGGAATTGCTTACGAACTGAGGGAAATACCGGAAAACTACAGGGTATTTGGTGGAAAACTGATTCTGCCGGATTGCATGCAACAGATGGATATGGCCATGCGACTTCCCATAAGTCATTCAGGGGCCTTGATGCCTGATGCACATGTGGGCTATGGTTTGCCCATTGGTGGTGTATTGGCAGCAAAGAATGCTGTAATTCCTTATGGTATTGGTTTGGATATTGGCTGTAGAATGTCTTTGAGCATTTACGAGCTTCCAAAGAATTTCCTGAAGCGATATGCTTACCAGATTCAGAATGCTTTAAGGGAATGTACCCATTTTGGCATTGGTAAAGATTGTCATTTGAGCAATGATCATGCAGTTCTGGAGGATTCTGCTTTTGCCGCTACGGCTTTGTTGAAGCAATTGCATGGCAAAGCGAGAATGCAATTGGGGAGTTCAGGTTCGGGCAATCATTTTGTGGAATTTGGCGTGGTGGAATTGCCCGGGCAGAACCAGCTGCATCTTCCCGAAGGAGAATACCTGGGCATTTTGGCTCACTCGGGATCGAGAGGACTGGGCGCTGCCATTGCGAATTATTACCTTGACATTGCCATGCAGAAATGCCATTTGCCCAAAGGGGCTCAGCACTTGGCCTGGCTCGATTTGGATGGCGAAGCTGGTGAGGAATACTGGTTATCGATGAATCTTGCCGGTGAGTACGCCAAAGCCTGTCATGATGTGATTCATGAGAACCTGGCAAAATCGCTGGGCTTAACATGCATTGCAAAGCTTGAGAATCACCACAATTTTGCCTGGAAGGAAGTACTAAACGGACAAGAGTTAATTGTGCACAGAAAGGGTGCTACTCCTGCTCATAATGGTCAGATGGGTATCATTCCTGCCAATATGATGGATGCGGCTTATTTGGTTTCGGGGAAAGGGAATGCTTCTTCTCTCTGTTCTGCATCACATGGTGCCGGCAGAAGGCTAAGCAGGAAAAAGGCGAAAGAATCGATTACTGGTAGTGAACTAAGGAAGCGTTTGAAACAAAAAGACATCTGTTTGATGGGTGGCAATGTGGACGAAGCTCCAATGGCTTACAAGAATCTGGAAGAGGTGATGCATTACCAGAAGGACCTGGTAGATGTGGAGGGGAAATTTTACCCTCGTATTGTGAGAATGGATAGAGTTTGAGCAATTAACAATGATCAATTAGCAATTAGCTGTTGGCTGAGAGCTGTAAATTTTAAAAGAGATGGACAAAATTATATTACAAATCACATCAGGACGAGGACCAGCAGAATGCTGTTTGTTGGTAGCCAAAATATATGAACAAGTGTTGAAGGAAGCATGTAAGAAAAATCTTACAGTAAATCTTTTGGAGACTGAGGTGGGACCCCAAAGAGGTACTTACCATTCTGTTACTCTTGAACTGAAAGGAGATTACGCTAATGACTTCGCCAAAGAGTGGCTGGGCAGTATTCTTTGGGTGATGCAGAGTCCATACCGAAAGAATCACAAAAGAAAAAACTGGTATGCAGCGATTAATAAACTTAGCCTACCAGATAAAATGCATGATGTTCCAGATGGTGATATTTCCTATCAGGCGATTCGTTCGGGCGGACCGGGCGGACAGCATGTAAACAAAGTGAGCACGGCCATACGAGCCACACACAAAGCCAGTAAGCTTTCTGTTTTGGCATCGGACAGCAGGTCGCAGATTCAGAATAAGAAATTGGCCAAAGAACGATTGATTGAATTGTTGCACCTGCAGCAGTTGCAGAAAAGGAAGGCTGAGGAACAAGAAGATTGGATGAATCACAATGCCTTGCAAAGAGGAAATTCTGTAAAGGTTTTTGCTGGTAGTGATTTTAAAAATCTGTAAACAAAAAGAAAAGTATGAGTACACTAGCAAACCAATATTATCTGAAAGCATTAGATCTGTATCCATACGATCTAGAGGAAAGCATGGAGAATTTAAACTATGCCCTAAGTTTCGATCAGGATCACATTGGAGCCAATTATTTGATGGGCAAATTGCATTTGGAGCAGTTGAACGAATATGAAAGTGCCGAAGAATATTTCATTACAGCTATGGCTTCTCATTCCGAAAATGCCAATGTTTGCATGGATTACGCTTCTCTTCTGATTCAGTTAAGAGAGTATGATAGAGCCAATGATTTGCTTTCCTATGCAAAAAAGATCAAAGGAGTTGATCTATCGAAAATCAAAGTCAGAAAGGCTTTGATACACGAGCATAAGGCAATTACAAAAAGGCCATAAAAGTTTTTCGAAAGGCTTTGCTGAATGCCTATAACGAGGAGGAAATCAATAAAATTGAGGAGGATGTAAAACGTGTAAAAATGAAAAAGAAATTGGTGAGTAAGACCAAAAAAAAGAAGGAGGAGTAATGGCTCTTCCTTCTTCATTTATCCCTTTACTACAGCCAAGGGTTCCAACTCTACCCTAATTTTTACCAGGTCTTTTTGGTTTTCCATTACCTGGTGGATGTCTTTATAGGCACCAGCTGCTTCATCTAAATCCTTCTGTCCTCTTATAGCATGAAGAATTCCTTTTTTATCTAGGCGATTGATCTCCTCTTGCAAGTCAAGTTCACGTTGTGCCTGCTTTCTACCCATTTTACGACCTGCTCCATGCGAACAGGAGTGAAAACTTTGCGGATTTCCCAATCCTTCCACAATATAGGATTTGGTTCCCTGCGAACCGGGAATGATACCAATCTCCCCTTCTCTGGCACTGGTAGCTCCTTTTCGATGTACAATTACATCTTTTCCGAAATGATGTTCCCAAGCCGCATAATTGTGGGCGATGTTTATGATTTCTGAAAACTCAAGAGGCTCAGACAATACTCTTTTAAAAGCTTCTTGCACTCTTTCCATCATCAGTTTTCGGTTGGCAAAAGCAAAATCGACACAATACTGCATGGCTTTTATGTACTCCTTTGCCTCTTGGCTTTCGATGGGCAAAAAGGCCAGGTCCCAGTTCGAAGGTACTTGAGAATGCCATCTTGAGTTCAGATTTTTAGCCAATTTATTGTAATAATCGGCAACCTGTTTTCCCAGATTTCGACTACCCGAATGTATCATCACCCAAATACAATTGTCGGAACCATACTGTATTTCAATAAAGTGATTCCCTCCTCCTAAGCTTCCCAACTGGTACAATGCATTTTGATAATGATTCTTAATCACTTCAGGCACAGACTCCACTTCCGGCATCAACTTCTCATTCTGAGCTTGTGCATGCTTGGAGAAACCCAGTGGAATTCTGCTTTGAATTCCGCTCATTATTTTTTTGAGACTTTCAGAATCGAGGTCTTCGATATTGGTTTTTACGGCACACATTCCGCAACCAATATCAACACCTACCGCATTGGGAACAACTACTCCCAGCGTGGCCAAAACGCCACCTATTGGCATTCCATATCCACAATGTGCATCGGGCATTAAGGCCACATGCTTAAAGGCAAAGGGCAGATTGGCAAGGTTCTCGGCTTGCTTTATGGCTGATTCTTCCAAATCGCTCACCCACATTTTTATTGGGATTCTTTCTGTTGAATTTATATTTATCATGACTTTTTTTTTCTTTCAGCGGTCAGCTATCAGCCAACAGCTAATCGATAATTGTTAATTGATCACTGTTTACTGTTCACAGTAAAAATTTCCTTTAACTGATTCACCACCTGGGAACCTCCCGAAAGACTGATGTTATTAATCTTTTCAGAGATTTTCTCAACATATTCCATCTCTTTCAATTTAAACAGCATCTCGTTCTCTTCCATTAGTTTCGCAGTGTTCAACAAACTTCTGGTTGATGCAGTTTCCTCTCTTCTAGTAATGATATTTGCCTGGGCTTGCTTTTGTGCAATCAATACCTGGTTCATGATCTCTTTTACATCTCCAGGCAATATAATATCTCTAATACCACTATCCAAAAGTTTAACACCTAAGGCAGCCACCCTTTCATTTGTATTTTCATGAATGAAAGAAGATACACTCTCTTTTTTCTCTAATATTTCATCTAATGTAAGCGATCCCAAATACTCTCTTAATGCCAATTGCAATAGAATGTACAATTGTTTTTCGAAGTCCTTGTTTTCCATGATTGCTTTTTTTATATCATTCACTTGATAAAGGGCAAAGAAATTGACTCTTAAGGCAGCTTTGTCCTTACTCAGGATTTCCTGACCCGACACTTCGAACTTTTGTTGCCTGGTATCTATCTTATACACTTGGATTGGGCTTGCATTTTTCCAGAAATGATAGGTTCCAGCTTCAAGTTCTCGTTTGAACTTGCCATCCACAAAAAGCAATGCCGTTTCATATGATTCTATCTGGTATACCCTTAGGTAAGGCAGGACATTGGTTCTTGAAAGTATGGTCTTTTCAATCTGATCAGAAACTTCTATTTCCCTGGTATTTACTGTTTGAAATGACAATGGTGTATAACCTTTCCACCATGCATAGATTCCTGCGGAAAGTACCGTTTTAAATATTCCATTTTCATACATAAAACTTAACTCACCATCTTTAACTTCCACTATACTAAGCAAATTCTTCAAGTTTTCATCTTGTAAATAGATGGCCAATTCTTCGGTAGATGTAAATGCACCCTTTCTTTCTAAAACATTTACTTGTTCGAAGGGGCTTATCCAATAAGTTCCTTCAGTAAGGACTTTCTTGTATTCCTCTTTCCTGTATACAAGTCCTACAGTTCCTTTTCTAATTCTTACTCTTTTCATGATTGTTTGTTTATTGTATTGATTTTAAATTTCTTCTTTAAAAAGAAAGGAACTTGTGCCTAACCGCCTCTACAAAGTGGAAGCTCTAATGCTTGCAAATTGCAATATTTGGTTCGTAAGAGTGAATTGCCAAGTCTATTCTGCTTGATTCTTCCCCCTATAAAGCAAATGTTTCCTTTGAAAGGGATTACAACTTTCGAAACCTTGTAAAGACTGTTTTATCTTTCAGAAAGAAAAAGCTGGTCTGGCACAAATTACTTTCGGCTGGTAGGCTTTTTTTGAAGTGCCTGTCTTCGTTTTAATGGATTTTTTGGCCATAATTTGGTTGTTACTCTACCCGTACTGAGTTATCCTTGTTTTAGGAGAGGGATTCGAACCCCCGACACACAACGTGAATGAAAAATTCCATCAGTAACAGAAGCATATTTAACCCTATTGGGTCAATACTACCAAGCTATACAGAAACTTAAGTCAGGTCTGTGAACTGAGGATTTTTTCATGATTTTTCCTTCTTTGCAGAAGATATTTTTTTTCATACCAAAAGTATGCGATCATCATTTTAAAGAACTTTCTGATACAAAGGTGCAGCTCCAGTGCGCAATCTTTTTGCGCAGTAAAATATTTTTTCTACTTTTCTTAAAAAAAATCAAATGCCAGTAAATAGAAATGCCTTAATCCGCTATACAACCATTGACAAATGCCTTAGAAATCAGTATCGAAAATGGACTTTGGAAGATTTAATGGAAGCCTGTTCTGATGCACTTTATGAGTTTGAAGGAATTGACAAAGGGGTAAGCAGACGAACCATACAATTGGATATCCAAAACATGAGAAGTGAAAAATTGGGATACAATGCGCCCATTGTGGTTACCGATAAAAAATTCTACACTTATGATAATCCTGAGTATTCCATTACCCAGCTTCCTTTATCGGATCAGGATTTGAATAAATTGAATGATGCAGTAGAAATCCTAAAACAATTCCAGGGATTTTCACATTTCTCTGAAATGACCGGATTGATTCAAAAGTTGGAAAACAAAATCCATACAGAGCAATGTAAGGAAAGATCAATCATCCACATCGACACAAATGAAAATTTAAAAGGCCTTGAGCATTTGAATGCACTCTACCAGGCTATTCAATCTAAAAAAGTTTTGAGGTTAGAATATCAATCATTTAAAGCACGAAACAGAAATTCAATATACTTCTATCCCTATTTGTTAAAGGAATTCAATAACCGCTGGTTTCTTATTGGGAGACAGAAATTAAAAAAAAACAAATTCATGACACTAGCTCTGGATAGAATTCACTCCGTTGAGCATCAGGAAAGCATGGAATTTTTGGATGATCCAGATTTTAATCCTGACGAATATTACAAACATTCTATAGGAGTTACGGTGAATGAAGGATTGAGTCCAAGAACCATAAGCATAAAACTTGACCGAACTCATGCCCCTTATGTCATTACCAAACCCATTCATGCATCACAAAAAATGATTGATAATGGGCCTAATGGCATTACCATACAAATAAAAGTGATACCAAATTATGAATTGGAACGTGTTCTTCTTGGTTTTGGTCCTGGCTTGGAAGTTATTTCTCCTCCATCAATGAGAAAGAGAATTGGCATATTAACTGAACAGGCTGGTTTAGTATATAAAAAGTGAATTCCTTTCAGTAGACATCTCAGTATCTCAAATGATTCATTTAGCGTCAACAAAAGAATGTCAACTTTGAGTAAGGCTGTTTATAAACAAGAGAATGTCCAAAAATTTCAATCATATTGTCATTCTGATCCCGAAGAATCGGAAGAAGAATCTGCTCTTTTGATGATCAGATGTTTCACTTTGTTCAACATGACACTATATTAATTTGAACTTACTTTTTGGACATCCTCTTTTTTATCTTATCAATTAAAGTGGTTGAATCATCGCGGCCATACCTCCACCGGGAGCCATTTTCAACTCATATTGAAAAGTATTGTCTACAATAATTTCTTTCATTTTAAAATCTGTGGCATTTCTGTCTGCATTGATCCCATCCTGATAAATGGTCATTTTGTATTTTTTTCCCTTTGGTAAGAAAGAAAGATCAAATTGCAGTATGCGTGCATCCCAATCGGTCATGGCACCCAAATACCACTCTTTGCCTTTTCTTCTGGCAAGAAGCAGGTAGTCGGATATTTTTGCATCCAATACTTTGGTTTCATCCCATACCGCTGGAACTGCCGATAAGAACTTCATGCATTCAGGCTCTTTTCGGTAATTCGATGGGTTATCACAAAGCATTTGCAATGGGCTCTCGTAAGCAACATACATGGCCAACTGGTGGCAACGTGTTCCCATGCTCATAGGACGATCGAATATTGGTTTGTAATTTTTCTTTTGAGCATTGTTCATTGCTCCTGGCGTATAATCCATTGGGCCAGCCACCATGCGTGAGAAAGGGGTAATCAGGTTATGCTCGGGAGTTTGTCTAATGCTCCATTTGTACTGCTCTCCTCCGTTCACTCCTTCGCGGGTAAGCACATTCGGGTATTTTCTTCTCAAACCCGCTGGCTTGTATGAACCGTGGAAGTCCACGAGAATCTCTCTCTTTGCCGATTCTTTGGCAATCTTGTGATAATAGTTTACCATCCATTGGTCATCCTTATCCATAAAATCTACCTTGATGCCTTTGATTCCCCATTTTTGGAACTGATCCAAGGCAGGCTCCAGCTGATCATCTAATGTTTTCCACACCACCCAAAGAATGAGTCCTACTCCTTTCTTTTTTGCATAGCTGGCAAGTTCTTCCATATCCATTTCAGGAACGATCTTCAGTAAATCTCCCAACTCATACCAACCTTCATCCAATATGATGTACTCCAAACCATAATCAGCGGCAAAATCGATGTAATACTTGTAGGTTTCGGTATTAATTCCTGCACGAAAATCAACACCATACACATTGTTGGCATTCCACCAATCCCAGGCTACTTTTCCCGGTTTAATCCATGAAGGATCTTTAATTTCGCAAGGATCAGCCAGCAACCAGGATAATTGGTTGGTTATCAGGTCACCATCTTTTTCAGCGATGGCGATGTAACGCCATGGAAATGTTCTGGTTCCCTTGGTTTTGGCGATGTAATCTTTTCTATCTCTAACGAATACATCTCTATCGCCCACCTGTTCAGTTTTGTTTGGGTATGCAGGAAAAGTGGAAACCAAAGCATTTCCTTCAGCTCCATTGAACCACATTCCCGGATAATCTTCCAAATCCGTTTCGCCAATCACCAACTTTGGGCCTTTACCTGTATCCATTAGGACGGGTAAACTTCCCAGATCCTTAGAAGATAACTCTCCCAGGGAGGTAAAATCATAATACACTTGGTTGTTGGAATGGAAGCTTCTTTCCTTTGGCCAGTACACCATATTGTTTTCAGGGAAATTGAAATTTCCCTTTTCTAATTTCACAGTTATTTCACCTGGCAAGTGAGTGCCAAATCGATAGGCAACACCATTATTGTAAGCTCTGAAAATCACATCAAATCCTTTTTCGAAAGTCAGTTTCAGTTCGTTGAAATTTTCGTGAATCAATTCACTCTTTTCACATACTTCCGGCTTAATCATTCGGTTTACGGAATTGGTATTCTTTTGGATTACTTTCGGCTCTTTCCCCAGAATGATTCCCTCCAGTTCCAGGGCAATTACCGTAGGATTGAGCAGAGGGGTTTGCTTGTATTGCACTGCAAAAGTTAAGTCCTCTCCTGTTTGAATTCGTATGCTTGTTTTTTTATCTGGCGATTGCAATTGATAGTCCTTCGCAAATACTGCGCTTATGCACAGGCAAAGGCTAAAAAGGCAAATTATTTTTTTAGTCATGATTCACGTTTATTTGGTTAGTTCTAAGATTTGATTTTGATAGGGTGCTGGATAGGCAGAAATCCATACTTCTGGTTTGAAATCGAGATTTTCTTTGTCGAAGCCGATAACAAACACTTCAATCTCTTTTCCTTTCATGTTTTTATTTAAGGGAAGATAATAGGTGTAATTGCTATCTCTTTTAACGTTCACAAATTCCCAGGTATTGGATGGAAAAGAAACGCTTCTATCTGGGCATCCTACCAGTTCACCATCTATTTTTGCGGCAGCATAAGCCCCTTCGATACCATGTTTCCCTTCAATGGCAATTGACAAGTAGCTTCCCTCCGGGATTTCATTCAGATTGAATTTTGCACTCCATGCCTTTTGTGCTTTCTTCCTGTTTGGATATGCAAACAGGTTGGATGCTCTCCATTTGCTTCTATCCAACATCTGTCCATTCTTCCAGGCCTCAATTTCCACAATTCGTCCTGGCTGATCCCACAATCGGATGTAGCGAACCGATCCGTTGATATCAATTCTCATTTCTTCTCCTGCATAGTAAGTAAGTGTCTTCCAGCTTTTCAGATCCGAAGAAACTTCAGCGTAATTTCCTTCATCTTTCAATAGTGGTTGCAGAGAAAAATCATCGGGAACCCTAATCATCAAATGGTCCACATCAGTGATTTCACCCAAATCAAGACGAAAACATCCTCCTTCTACTTTTTGGTCGATATTGTATTTTCTGCTAGGCCAAAATCCTGTCTTCCTATCGCCATCAAACAGGTTTTTATCCCACACTCCTCTATCTACAAAAACGGATTGATTAAAGAAAGCATCGCGAGCCTTTTGAACCTGAGGGATATTACTTGCACCCGATCTCTCCAGTGAACGAACCTCCAATGCATTGTTGTCGGCCGCATAACAGGTTGCCTCGTAGAGTGCCTTTGCATCCTGTGGAATTTCAACCTCTTCTAAAGCCGCCAATTTTCGGTAAGCTTCCTGCTTTAAAGCTTCTCCCTCAAATGTAAGCTTAAGCGATTTTCCTTTAAGTAATGAGGAAACTGACTTTCCGTTGAGTTTTGCTGTGTTGTATTTGTCAGCATTCACAAGCTGAATTTTCGAATTGCTACCAGGCATTCCCAATAGCTTGATAAGTGTGGACTTGCCAGGAACATTTCGTACTACTTCATAATCTGCGCCTATTACGCCAGGCTCATCGCAATGATTGGCTGTTGCCAAAATTAAGCAAGAGCGAAATGGCGCTACTTCCACTTCAACTTCACTCCCAGCCTGATAAGAGCCCAATATTTTTTCTGTAGGATGGAACTGACGTACTTCAATTTTACTTTCTACATTCAATCCAATCTCCTGATCTAGTTTTATCTTGTAAGTAATGGGTTCCCAAGTCAAATTTCTTAACGTAAGCAACCTTGTTTCCTTATCTCCCCTCGACACTGCAGATTTTCCATACTTCTCTTCAGGCAATACCATTCCATTAACCAGAATTTTACCATACTTGCGATGCAGGTTGTAAATTCTTGCCAGCTTGGCAAATTCCTCATCTTTCAACAACCATGGGTTGCCATAAATCTCAGGCGCCAATATCATACTACGGTTAAAAGACTGAAGAATCAAATCATCATCCCAATAATCCAGACAGGATGAAATACAAACCCCATGGTCCTCGGTTAATCTTTTCAAGCCCGGAACCAATCCTCTTTCCAAGGCACCTGCCCTGTGGTGAAGAGCTGTGGTGGTATTGGATGTAAACACATCAATATAAGTCTCCTGTCCTCCCCATAAAAATGTTGTTGCATATGGTTTCCCTTTGTTCAATCCCAATCGGTGATTCAAAAGAATCAAGTCAGGACTGTAAGTGCGGCACTCCTGCATCATCTTTATAAATGCATCTTCTTTTTCAGGAGGCAAAGGTCCACATACCGCATCAAATTTAAAGAGGGCAAATTCATAATCTTTACAAAGGCTTACCATCTGATTGATACGAGCCTGTTTTTCCTCTTCACTCTCTCCAAATCCATCGGGTCCTCCCCACACACCCAATCGGGTTCCCATGGCCTTCGCCTTTTGATAAATAGGATCAAATCCATTGGGAAACTGATTCTTAAAACGCTCTGAATAGATGCTCCCATAAAAACGCTTTCCATCAATAGCTCCTGCATCAAAAGCATAAATATCCAAAATCATCCCATACTCATCCTGAAGCCATTGAAAAAATTCCAGGTTAATTAAGGTCTGCTCTTCAGTTGCTCCCTCGTTGGTATTGTTGATCCAGGAAAAATACTGGGCACGCGATGGGCTTTGTTCATCAGCTCCCGGAAAGACCTTTTCCTGCCCCATTACATTTTGAATGAGACACCAGAAGACCATTGCTACAATTGTTCTTTTCATTTGATTTTAATTTGTCACAGTTGCCATATAAAACTTACCATTCGCAAATAATCTTCCTCCTGAGTAAGTTCATAATTATTTACTCCTGTACGTTTCATACTAACTTCATTTTTCATGCTTTGGAATCATATCCTATAACACCAAAGCCATTCTCTTTACTTGTTTAAAACTACTTCTACTCTCTCAATCATTTTAGGGCTAAGGTTTTATTTTAACATTCCCGGAGGAATTCCTCCGGGAATGATGGTTTTTACCATCCAGGGTTTTGTTCTAAATGTGATATATCTATTTCCGTTTGTGGAATAGGCCACAGATAGTGTTTATTAGCATTAAAAGTGCGCTCTCCCCATGAAAGAGTCACCTCTTCTCCTGAGTTTGGATCGGTATATGTAAGTCCTTCAGGTACTCCAGGCATTACATTTTCAGCGATTTTCCATCTGCGAATATCCATAAGACGCAAACCTTCAAAAGCCAATTCCACTCTACGCTCACGACGCAAAATAGTACGCAGTTGTTCCTTGGTTTTGCCAGTAGTAATCAAAGGCATATTTACATCAGGGCGCTGACGCACTTCATTAATAGCATCATAAACTGACTGATCGATATCATCATTCTCTATTTTCGCTTCAGCGTAAGTCAATAATACTTCTGCATATCGAATCAGAATAAAGTGTATGGCTCCATTCCAATAATCTCCATTGTCAACATCATCTTCAGAGATGTATTTCAACCAGTTGTAACCTGTTGCTGTCTTGTTCCATTGTCCTCCTGTTCCATCGGTCAAATCATCGCCTGCAATAATTTCTTTTCCAGGATAAGTTGCTCCGGGAATGGAATTAAAAACACCATCACGCCAGTCATGACCAGGATAAAGAATAGAATGAGTCAAACGAGGATCACGATTTGCGTATGGATTATTCGGATCGAATAATGGCGATACATCGATGGTGTTACCATCAGTACATTCATAGGTATCAACCAATGACTGTAAAGGACAACCACTACTCCAACCTCCTACAGAGTTAGGCCCATAATTCTGCAAAGTGAAATTCCATTGTTTCTCGTGCATTTCCTGCAAATCGAAAATCACCTCTGAATTATTAATCCCCTCATAGGTAAACATTTTCTGATAGCTTGGATATATGGTGTAAACAGCCAAATCCATAACCTCTTTTGCAGCTGCGGCTGCTTCTCCCCATTTTTCCTGGTAAAGCAAGATGCGAGCCTTTAATGATAGTGCAGCACCTTTGGTTACTCGTCCAAGATTATCGCTTGAATATGATATCGGTAGATCTGTTGCAGCTGCAGTAAGGTCTGCAAGAATCGCATCAAGAATTGTTTGCTTTGCTGTTCTTGTGCTTTCAGCAGCTTCATCAGGCGTTAAACTATTCGTTATAAATGGCACATCCCCGAATAGATAAACCAAATCAAAATAGAAGTAGGCTCTAAGAAATTTTGCCTCTGCCAACAAGCGAGCCTTTTTCTCAGCATTTATGTCAGTTACACCATCAGCACCTTCAAATATTCTATTCGCTCTTTGAATTCCTCTGTATCGCTCTCTCCAACGATGTTCCACATACCAGTCGTATGCAGATGCCGTTCCGTCTGCCAAACGGAATCCAGCATTCCATGAATGATGATCCAGAGCATTATCGGTTAAGTTTTCAATGCGCAACAAATCTGTCGAATATCCATAAGTGGTTTCCCAGCTGTTAAAGCCAATTGATGCATAAACAGCATTCACTGCATATACCAAATCTTTCTCTTGCGTAAAGAAGTTTGTTGAAGACACCTGGTCGCTAGGTGAGCGTTCCAGGAAATCTTCGCTACAGCCTGCGAATACAAATAGTAAAGCACAAACCAGACCTATTATATTTTTTTTCATCTGTTAATATTTTTCAAGTTAAACGAATCAATAAAGCACATCTAGAAACGAAGTTGTACTCCCATGGTGTAGGTTGATACCGGAGGATAATAATTTGGTCTTCCGTCATAGGTTTCAGGATCCAACCCTGATTCCACATCTGTTATGGTAAACAGATTGGTTCCTCCAATGTAGAATCTCATCTTATCGATTTTCCATTTCTCCAAAACAGATTTTGGGAGAGAATAACCAATTTGAAGATTTTTCAGTCTTAGGTAAGAAGCATCTCTAAGCCAAAAATCATTATACAAATAGTTGTTCTTGTTCGAAGCAGCTTCTAGCCTAGGAAAGGATGCATCGGGATTATCAGGAGTCCAACGATCTAACACTCTTTTGGTAGTGAAAATCTCATAAGCTGGACCTTCATTTGGCGCTCCGTAAAAATAATTTTCAGCTTTCATGACTCCTTGCATAAAGGCAGAGCAATCAAATCCTTTGTACTCCATGTAAAGGTTAAGACCAACATTATATCGTGGAATGGAAGAACCTATTACTTTACGGTCTTCATCGTTGATTTCACCGTCACCATTTTGATCAACCAATTTAATATCACCCGGCTTTAACTGCGATTGATTTGGTTGGGTCGCATGATTGTCAATCTCTTCCTGCGACTGGAACAAACCATCTGATTCATATCCGTAAAATGCATTCACAGATTCCCCTTCTTTCAATATGGTCCATCCGCTTATGGAAGGTTCGTTCCCTGCAAAATCTACCAACTCATTTTTGACATCAGAGATATTGAAACCTACAGAGTAATTAAAGTCATTAATATTATTTCGGTGTGTTACAGAAACTTCCCATCCGGTATTGCGAACTTTTCCAGCATTGGTTTCTGATGCTCCCAAACCTGTTAAATAGGAAATCGGTAGTACTAGCAATACATCTTTTGTGTCTTTCTGATACCAGTCGGCAACCACCTCCAGCTTATTATTAAATAAGGTCAGATCAAATCCAAAATCAATCAGTTCAGTGGTTTCCCAGGTAATATCAGTATTTGCATAGTACCACTGAGAATATCCATTTACCTCTGCATCGTTGAAATTGTATGGAAAATCGGCATAAACTGTAGAAGTAAATTTATAGTAACCAATATTCTGATTTCCTAGCTGTCCCCAACTTCCTCTCAACTTTAGGTTATCTACAAACTCAAGCGAAGTCATAAAGTCTTCTTCTGACATTCTCCATCCCGCTGAGAAGGACGGAAAAACACCCCACTTGTTTCCTTTTGCAAATCGAGATGAACCATCGTAGCGGATGTTTCCTTCCAGTAAATATTTGCCCTTGTAAGCGTAGTTTACTCTTCCAAGGTAAGAAAGCAATGCCCAATCTTCCTGATACCCTTTGTTGGTTTGTCCTTCGGCATCACCAGTGTTTAGCTCCACATAATCATCACTATAGATATTGGTTCTTTCACCTTTGATTACGTAAGCTTTGTTTTCGGTTACATCGATACCTGTTAACACATGAAAAGAATGATCTCCAAATGTTTTGTTGTAATCCAATAAAGCTTTAAAGTTGATTTCCTGCTGATTCCAACGTCCGTCTTCCAACTTACTTGGTGTCCACCTGTGAACTATTTCATCAGGATTTTCAGGGTTTCTGAAATCATAAGCGGCTTTATATTTTTTGTATCTGTTATTTATGCTTTTGTAGGAAAGATCCGATCTTAATGTTAATCCACTCAACACTTCCAAATCGGCACCAATTTTCAAATTAAGAGCCTCTTTGTTTTCCTCGTTCATTCCTCCTACTTCCAAACATGCCAAGGCGTTGGTATTGTCCTTGTTTAATCCATAAACACCATTTGGATGTTTCAGTACAGTAACTGGAGAGGTACCTACAATTGCTCCAATTGCATCATTCAACCTGTTTGGTCTTTCATTGTCTCTTCGGTTAAAAGATACATCAGCTCGCACTTTGAAATTATCTTTCACCTGAAAGTCTGTATTCAAACGAAAGCCAAAACGCTCCGATTCCACATTCTTCAACATTCCGTCCTGCTTCATGTGATTTAGAGATAATGCAATTTTCGATTTCTCATTCCCACCGCTAATTCGAACAGATTGGTTAAAAACCGGTACGGTTTCAAACAATTCATCGAATAAATTCACATATGGATAATTTATCGGATCGTTTCCTTCAACTGTTTTCTGAATGTACTCCTGCGTGTATTTCGGGTTCATACCTGCATTTACCAAAGATTCGTTCACCAGGTTCAGATAATCTTCGGCACCAACCAATTCAGGCAAGGTTGCTGGGGTTTGCCATCCATAGTATCCATTGTAATCTACCTTGTATCCACCTTCTTTGCCTCGTTTTGTGGTGATAAGAACTACCCCATTGGCAGCTTTTGCACCATAAATCGATGAAGATGCAGCATCTTTCAATATGGATACACTTTCGATATCATTTGGATTCACATCACTCATCGACATTTCAATCCCATCAACTAAAATCAATGGATATGTACTTGCTGATAAGGATCCGATACCACGAATATTGATATTCAAGTCTTCCTCTCCCGGAGCCCCACCACGATCTACAATCGTAACACCTGTTGAAACTCCCTGAAGTGCTTGTCTGGCATCCGTCATAGGTTTCTTCACCATTTCGTCTCCTTTTACGGCAGATACAGAACCGGTAAGGTTGGCTTTCTTCTGAGTGCCATATCCTACCACTACCACTTCGTCTAATCCCATTACATCCTCTTCAAGAGTAACATTAATGGTAGTTTGATTTGCCACAGCAATTTCCTGATTGAGATACCCAATGAAAGTGAATACAAGCACTGCATCCTCCGATACATTCAATTTGTAGTTCCCATCAAAATCAGTAATTGTTCCCGTTGTGGTTCCCTTAATAATGATGTTTACACCAATTAAGGCTTCACCATTTTTATCTACCACCTTACCTACTACCAGTTTTTCCTGGTTTTGTTCTGCAGCTACAAATGTGTGTTCATAACTAGATGAAGCAAATGCCGGAGTGACCATAAGTAATGATGCACTACAACACAAGCCTGCAATCCATGAAAAACTTTTCTTTAGCAAGGTGCTTTGCCTTGCTAAACTTCCTGTGATTTCTTTCATAAATTTTTGGTTAGATTAAATATTAATACAATTGTTTTTCACAAGGGAAGGTGGGAGCATCCCTGGCTCATTTTGCTTGAAGTTTTTCATTCGATATGAATGATTCAAACAAGCAGCAAAGTCAAACTTTGACTTGTCCAAAACAACCTAAAACAGGGCATTTCAGCTTGTAAATGCTGATCAAAAATTTGTACGGAATGACCAATTTGCCTTAAAATCACAGGATTTTAAACAAGAGGAATTCAAAAAAGAAAAATTAGATTAATTCGGCACACTAAAGTGCTTTTTCGGGTGTACAACAAAGCATGTTATAATGTTCTTTGTATTCCGATGGGGCGATGCCAAACTGTTGTTTAAAGCATCGTGTAAAGTAAGAAGGCGAATTGAAGCCTACTTCATAGGCGATTTCATTTACACTTTGTTTCGCCTCAATTAATAATTGTGCGGATTTTCTCAAACGAACGAAACGAATCAGTTCATTGGGCGACAAATCGGTAAATTTCTTCAACTTGCGGTAGAAGTTCGATTTGCTCATTTGTATTGCCAGGTAAAGCTCATTCACGCCAAAAGAATTATCAGAAAGGTTCTCTTCAATAACAAGTAGAGCTTTTTGCATGAACTCATCCTGAGTCCATTCCCTGTAGATTTTATCTTCAGGTGTCTCTGCTTGTTCTTCTTCCTCTTTAATAGATGGAGCCAAGTCTGCTTTTCTTGCCCTCCAATACCAGAAAACAATACCTACCAAAATGATCAGAGTAATTCCCCACAAGCTTAGCGTATAATTCAAGGAGCGCTTGATCTGGAAACTAAATGATTTAAACTTGTCATTCATGATTCCATCTGCATTGATTGCAGCAATATCCAATTGATATGAACCTCTGTCAAGATTGGAAAAATCCAATACATGCTTGTCTCCCGGCAGGTAATTCCAACTTGAATCGGGATGAGAGAACCGATAAGCAAGTCCATTTTCCTCCTGATGATTAAAGGAGTAGTTGTAGACATTAAATATGGATGCATCTTCTTTTTTTCCCTGCCCGACTTCAAACATCGGTTTGGGAAGGTAACTGCATGCCTGTGGATTAATCGAAACCACTCCATCGTTACTTCCCCAATAAAATTCACCTTCCAAACCTTTCAATAGCTTAGCATGATTGAAACTATTCGCTTTTGATCCTCCAGTGATTTGATAGCTGGCAAAAAGTTTGGATTGCGGATCGAATCGATAAATACCCATTCGGGATCCCAACCAAAAATACCCATCTTCATCCTTTCGTATCGATGTAAATTCGATCACCTTTTTTGCAGGATTGTAAAATATAGGCTTTGCATTCAAATTTGACAGAAATGCCACTCCTTTGCCTGTAGCAAGCCAAACCTTACCATCCTTTCCGATGTAAAAGTCCGAAACTTCAGTCCCCATCTCCAATTTTTGTTGATTGAAATAAAGCTCCATTCTATAGGATAAAATCCATCTGTTATTCAAGGAATCCAGGGCAAAATTAATGGAAGGTACAGAATCTAATTTCGAAAAGTTAGCATCATCAAATCCATAAACAAAGGTCCCTTTAGAAGAACAGATATATAATTTTTCATTATAGCGCTTTAAAGCATAGACGTAGTCATTTTTTGCCAAGCCCGCTTCTTTGGAGTACAATTGTCCTGATGCAACTACTTGTGTATTATCACCTGCTACAACCGATGTGGTAATGATTCCCATATGTCTTGTTCCCACATAGAGTTTATTCTTGTACTGCAAGATGGCCTCCACATACAGGTCATTCAAATTCCCGGGAAAAATAGGTACCGATGTTAACCTATCCTTTTTCCGATCCAGATCATACAATCCCTTACCTGAAGTTCCCACCAACTCTCCCCTCATCATTCTGAAAGAGTGCATTGATATAACCTGCTTCAGGCTCTTGATTCTGAATATCACTTTTGTACTTTTTGTAGGTTATCTTTTTTCTATCTATTCTATCCAGTCCCGCTCGATTGGTACCTATCCATACTGCGCCAGAATGATCCTTAAACAGCACATTAATTTGAGCATCGTAAAAGTCATTGAAAATCTCATTGTCCCTATTGATGTACTCCTTTAAAGCGTAGCTTTCACCAACTTTATATACTTGCTGAATAAAATCACCCAAAGTTCCCAAGAGTATTTCATTGTGTTGAGAGATATTCATTGAAGAAAAGGAGCCTTCTATTACAGGTGCCAGCTTATCTCCTTGCATTAACCACAAAGCTTTTTCAGTTAGTATTACAAGCTCTCCCTCATTCAAAAAAGAAATCGCTTTCACCGATTCTTGTTGCAATTCCGGATAAGTTCTAGTCAATGTCAATAAAGAGTCCGAATTCAACTCTACTTCCCAAATTCCACCACCTACTTCTCCCAACAATAATTTTCCTTCAGGAGAAAGCTGTTTGCAAGTAATCGAATGATCAAGTACTTTCAGACCACTCATGTTTTGATCATCAAATTCATAAACTCCTGATTTTGTACAGAAATAAGTTCTGTTAAGAATTTTAAATAGAGTGGTAAGCATCGAAAAATCTCCCGGCACATCAATCTTCTGGTATTGTTTGCTTGACATTGAAAATGTATAATTGCCATTACTTGTTCCCAACAGAAGTTGATCTTTATTGATCTGGTCAATTAGAGTAATGGGATATCCCATTAAAGAATCCGACATAGGATAGGAAGAAAATACAACTCCATTATAAGAACTCAATCCTTCTAAAGTTCCAAACCACATTCCTCCTGTCGAATCCTGGAAAATTGAATAAATGGTGTTGTTAACAATACCATGTTCGGTAGTAAATTTGCTTAACTTTTGAAAATAATTTGTCGCCTGAAGTTGAATACTACAGGCTAAGAGAAATATATAAAAACAAGTTACAATCCTTCTTTGCATCCCAATTGTTTACTAAAACTCAAAGATAGAAAAAACAAGAGTGCTACCCAATCTCCCACATTGTATAGCCACTCTTGCCACGCATCTAAATTTAAAAAACTTGAATCTTTTACTACTAGTTTCAAATGCACATAAACCAAAAATCAACTAGTAATATCTGATCAAAACATTAAGATCGAGACTACCAACCCCAATCTTAATACTTACGTAAAACAAGCAAAAACAAAGGCTTCCTGCTTGCACAATATGACCAAAAAGAAGTATTAACTGACCAAATGATTATATTATTGACAGAAAACTCTTGTTATTAGCTCATCCCTCAATTTTGTTTTACAAAACAGACTTACTCTTTCAACAAAAGATACATTTTCCAAATAGGTAAAGACAGTATTTATGCTATCTATCCCATTTCTTCACGTAATAATGATAAACCCAAGGCTGTGCCTTGAATCTACTTGTAAGCTTTTATTCCTAACTCTTCTAAAAGCACGTTGAATATGTATCGGTATTATACCATCGCATTTTAATAGTTAAATGGTATCACAATAAATGCTACACACAATTCTCTATCCTTGAGGATAAGGCAAAGATGAGGTCAAAAAAAATCCCCCTTTAAAAAGGAGGATTTGCTTCTAAATTAATCTGGATTACAGAAATAATATCTTAATTGAATTTCAATTTATAATGTAGTCCGAATGTGAACCAACGGCCAGGCTGTTGCAGATTACCGATATCATTGTATTTTTCATCCAACAAATTGGTTACACTTGAATACAGTAGCAAATTCTTGTGCTGCCATTGCAATTTTAAATTAAGCAACCAGAAAGGATCATAAGCTACTTCTCCGGTATATTCACCATTCTCGAAATTCATATAGCTACCATTTCGGTCTTGGTAACTCAATTGCCAATTGGCCGACAGATTATTCCATATGCCATGATTCACCGTTAAATCGAACTTATGCTTCAGGTTGTCCAATACATAGTTGGAGTAATACTCTTGACTTCCCTTATCTAGTTTAATGTAGGAGTAATTCAACTTTACTTTTTTAATGAAGATTGATTTTTCAAAAATCTTCTCTGGTGAAATATCAAATCCAGTCTCAATTCCAAAAGAATTTACCTCGGTAAGGTTCTGTGTTTTCCACTTCTCTTCTTCATTTTCTCTTACCCAGTCAATTAAATCCTTACCATTTCGGTAAAAGGTATTGATATGTGCTCTTAAGGCTTTGTTATTGAATTTAAAACCTCCTTCGAAAGTCAAAGACTTTTCTGGCTTTAAATCGGGATTACCAATATTGCTAGGACCATTGTAGTACAAATCGGTAAATGTAGGCATGCGCATGGAAGAATTTACCGACGAATAAATTTTCAACTCATCACTAATCTGGTAAGCGACATCAATTCCTGGATAAATCTTCCAATCAAAATCCAAGTCGGATATCCAATTAAACATGGCACCTACTGAGATGCTCCACTTGTTCAAGTATAAAGAGTGCTCTGCAAAATAGGAAACATGAGAGCGAGAATGAGAACGAGTAAAATAATGACCACTTTCTCCTGGAACTTTAATAGGCTCATCCATTTCTTCCCCTAATACATTACTCCAGATGTTTTCCGATCGGAATTCTGCTCCAAATGAAGTTTTTCCCAAGCTGGAACTAAACCAAGTATTTAAGCCTGCTCCCAATACATCTGTTAAATGATAGTTGTGTGTGGTATACCAACTTGCCGGATTATCGCGAAACAACTCGAAACGATCCTGATGACGGCGCCAGTATAATGATGGTTTAAAGTGTAATTTCTCTCCTGTTTCGTATTGCAGGGATGCAAAAGTAGTTTTGGTTTTTTCGTACTGATTAGGAAACTTTGGTGTATAAAAGCTGTTGGCACCAAATCCTTTTTGTGTATAACCCAATTGCACATCTAACTTTCCAGGTTCACTTTGCAGCTGTCCATGATAAAAAATGTTATGCGTTTCGAAATCGGTATTGTCAATGTATCCATCGGAAGATTTTCGATTTGCGGCTACAAACTGCTTATATTTACCTGTTGCAAAAGCATAACTGGCATTTAAATCCAAAAGGTTGTGCTCCCCATAAGCCAAATCAAGATTCATTTCATTTTCGGTATTTTCACCCGTGATGATATTAATCGCTCCTGAAAATGCATTGGGACCATATACACGTGCTGCGGGTCCTTGCAGGATTTCAACTCTTGAAATGTTTTTCAGACTCACCGGAAGGTTGAAGTTGTGATGTCCGGTTTGAGGATCGGAGATGTTGATGCCATTTAAAAGGATCAATGTTTGATCGAAGGAACCTCCACGAACCGAAATATCGGCCTGAACGCCATGTACACCTCTTTGTCTGACATCAACACTAAGAGCGTATTCCAGCAGTTCCTGTATACTCTGCACAGGGGCAGCCTCAATTTCCTCTCTCTCAATTACGGATACTATCCGCGCCACCTGCGAGTAGGTAACAGGCGATCTTTGGGCACTGACTTTGATCTCATCAAGGTCGTACTGCATGCTTACATCCGATGAAACGCTTTGAGCAAAAACAATTTCGGGACTAACAACAGTTAGGTAAACTACAAGTAGAACTGTAATTTTAACCTGCTTGCTAATAGCCTGAAATAATGAATAGTTTTTACCACCCCAGCGACGGAATGTTAAGGTGCGAGCCCATTGGCTTTGTTTTAACATTACTTTCATTTACTATTTATAATAAGGATGGCAAAAGTAGAAATAAAAATAATCTTAACAGCCTAAACCTACTTTTATTTAGTCTATATTAAGCATTTTCTTTCATTCTGTGTAATCACAATGACAACAAAGCCAGTTAGTGAACAATTAAAAGCTACATTTAATCCTATTGTGAAACTATCCAGGTCAACACATCTTAACATCTCGTAATCAATTACTTTTATTTTCAACACCTCTAATAACTTGAATTAAGTTAAAATTATTTTTGGCAGTTTCATTTTTAATTGTAACTTTTTATGAAAATTAAAAGATCGCTCTCAATTGTTATCAAATTAAACAGGAGAGTAATTAAAAACTATCACTCTAATCGACTTATTAAATTTACTTAAGTAGTATGTCAGAATTAAAAGAGGCTGTTAAGGAGCTGATGCAAGACCTAAACAGCAACGAAGTAGCTATCATTGAAAAACAAGATTTTGATAGTTCATCAGCAAAACTCCTATCCTATGGGAAGATTAAATTAGGAGGCGATGCCATACAGGTATTGTCGAAAAATAATCAACAACTCACAGAACTTCACAACGAATTATTGATCTGTTCAAGCAGAAATCGAAAAGCTGTTTGGGATTTCATTAGCAGATCGCTCCTTTAATATTACTAATAAAACACAAACTATTATGAGTATCAATGTAGAACCTATCAAAAAGGCAATTAATGATGTAGCAACCCTTGAAGTTGCCACTTTAACCAATGCAAATGACAATAAGTTTGATCTTACCAATGGATCGAACGAAAATATTTTTGAAGCCATTCGAAGCAATCTGGCTCAATCTGACCTTGTAGCCTATACTCGTTTTGAACTGGATGGAGATGCAGTAAACTTTGTAAACAACAAGGAAGAGCTTACTGCTTTGGTAGAAGATCATAGCATCCTGGTTGAGTCGGCCCTGGAAACACGCAAAACTCTGTTCAATACCATCTACAAAACGCTAAAAGATGTAATCAAATAACAAACTTTATCATCTGAAGCTGTGAAACAAAAAGTCAAGTATATTTTCTGTACCCTTAAAATTAATCTTAAGGAGAGTCCATTTCAGGCCTCCAGCATTTGGGACGAATTAATGGCACAAAATGCTCTGGAAATTACTCCTTATACAGAAGCCAATGAGGATCAACCTCATGATTCCGGAGGGTATGGAAAATATGTTGTTAGCATTCAAAAGCAATTTGTAAATTTTCTACAATTCATGAGAAAGAAACTGGATAAATCGTAGATCATGTCGATACAAGAAATTTTTAAAAGTGAGTTTTTGAAACCCGAAACAGAGGTAAACTTTACTGCCATCCATAAGCTAGAATGTGAGGAAGTTCTGGATAATTTGGGTTATATCGAACTTGATCGTAACAGCGAAAAGCAAACTGCCACATTGGAGCAATTAAAGGAAGGCATTTCCCTATTCAGGCAGGAATATGAATTGCACAAACAGGATTTCCATAAAGGCATTGATCATTTTGGAACATTTAAAAGTCAATTGCTTTCTGAGGAAGAACTTGACTTCCTGCATGAACTATCCTCTTTGGAAGGGGAATTTGAGCTTCATCAGTACCCACTAAATAAAATTGGGCAAAACCCTATCCTATCGAGAGTTCTTAACTGGCGATTAGGAATTCTTTCCATATTCAATAAAAGTATTACCAATCAATTATCCGATGATCTCACAGAACATATAAATCTGCTAGGATCATGGTGTAACATTTCAGATCATGAACAAATTATTGAACTATTGGGAAACATGGAAGATCTTTCAATAGCGATTGCAAAACAAGACTCCTACCCTAAATCCCGCTATCAGCACCTGATCTATTTTAAAAACTCTTACAAAAAGTTAAAAGATCAAGATGTAAAGTTTACAAGCAACAAGAAAAGATTCGAATCCAGATTAGCATTTATTCCTAAGGAGAGCCAAAACACTTTAAACTTGGTTCAAAAAAAGAAAGTTGAATTTGATAGCTTTGAAAAGGATCAATTGCATCAGCTCATGACTCGTTTGGTACAAATTAGATTGTGGTTATTGGGCAATTATCAGGGCAAGCTCGACAATGACCTTGGCCCTTTAAGCATTACTGGTATTCATTCGCTTATTTCGTATATACACGATAGCTATGGAGGAAAACAGGGATATAAAATGAGTGATTTGTTAATGCGCTTAGGAAATGACAGGTGGGTGTTAAACGTTAGCTATCTTTTTAAGGCTTTGCTCCCTGTACTTGTTAGGATGGAAAGTGATAAGAAGATGGAAACCATATCGGAAGAGTTTAGCACCATTATTAACAAATTGGAAAAGGAAGAAGATAAAAAAAATGTATTGAAAGTGATTGATCAACAAATAAAAGACGAGTTTAAATCTCCTACGAATTTAAAATCCAAAACAAGAGGAGGCAAAAGATTACTTCGCTCAATTGGCCAATTTTTCAAACGCATTGGTGATTTTATCAAAGATGGAATTAAATGGGTTATCCAATCGATTAAAAACCTGTTTAAATGGTTTAAAAATGGAATTAAGATATTATTGCGAGAGTTAAAAAAGGCATTTCATATGGCCAAAACAGCCTTGTCTTTTTTCTTTTCAAAGAGAATTGTAAAATCCCAAAACACGAGCAGTCAACTGATCACTGATTACGATTTTAACTTCGACAGTTTAACCACAGTTATTGGAACAGACAAGGAATTAATTGAGGAACACATCCGCAAAAACAGGTGGATTACCAATGCACTTGAAGAAGTATCTGAATTTTTAGGTACGGTTATTTCTATTGCCATTAAAATTGCAAAAGGACCAATCGGCTGGATTCAGCTAGGTATAGACTTAATAAAATATCTTGCCGATAATAAATTTCAGTACAACAGGTTGTCTCTTGATTTGGATCACTAATTTGGATTCCTGATATCCGATAAAATTAAAGGTATATTCTAATAAAAAGGTCAGAGCGATTTCATTAAATACATTGAATCTTTTACACACTCATTCTATACCCTATTAATGAAATCGCTCTGTTGAAGACTAACCCTAATTTTTAACACACATATATAAATAGTCTTCGTTGCAAAGAATTAATAAGTTACGAATTTTACACGTAAAATGCTAGTTTAAACTACAGGCTTACAAACATCAAGAAAATTGAGCTCTCACAGGATTAATACGTACTTTTTTACCCCTAAAAAGAAGTAATGTAGCACATGATGATAGCATTTATTAATGTCAGAATTAAAATTCCTAATATATATCCCGAAGAAGATTTATTAAATATTGGCAAGTTCATTCGATAGGTTTGGAAATGTGTGAGAAACGAATGACATATGTTTTTAGTACTGTCAATCGAAATAACCTCATAATTTAAGTGAAATTATGAAAATCAGCTAATTCTTGAAAACAGATATTCTAGTATTACTAAGAATAACAACCATGCTGGACTTTATGGTAAAACTCAAAAAGCTAGAAGTGCTCCTTGAGTTTATATATGAGGTTATAGTTAGATTCAAACCATGAGAATAAAGAGGGGCCTTCTCTTGGATTTTTTTAAGATGTGTGCGAATATCGAGAAGGCCCTCTAACCTCCAACTAAATATTGCCTAATAGAATTAGTAAGCTATGATTTACATATGTTTAGATCATACTCTTACATATTTCCATCGCCTCTTTATTAATTATTTTTTGCTCCACGTTTAATCCACTCCAGAATCAAATCCTCTTCTTTTTGTGTAATAAAACCAGCATGCCCCCCCTTCAATTGTTTAATAATACGACTATCCTCAGGCGAATCAGTATCCACATAGTTTCCATTAAGCAAAGAATTGTATGCCATTGACTCTCTCAAATCAGGATCACGATTCTCATTATGACAGGTCCAACAATCCTGATCTTTAAAAATGGGTTGAATAAGAGCACTAAAACTTAACACTTCGGGTATCGTTGTAAACTGCCATTCAAAATTACTCGCCAATGCGTTACCTTCAAGATCCTTAACATCACTGGTAAGCGTGCAAGTGTATACAGTCTCATACATCCATTCCACATCAGGAATAAACTTTGCAACTTTAGCTTCATAGGTAATACTTCCACCAACAACTGTTTCTCCTGTTTTCACAATAAATGACTTATTATTAAGCGTTTCCGGATCAACCTCTTCATCAAAATACACCAAAATTTCAATGTTTGTAAAAACTGAAATTTCCATATCAACAGGAATACTCTTTTTAATTTGGGGAGCAACCATATCCGGCTCCTCTCCTGAAGTAAAGCCCCAATGATAATCATTAGCCATTACCTCACCATTTATACCCTGCACATCAGTAGTTATAGTACATTCATATGCTTGTTCTCCATCTAATTGCTGTGAAGGCTTAAAAACAGCTTTATTTCCAACACTGCTAATTTTACCATAAACAGGATATTGCCCCTTTTTTACCAGAAAACTATTTTCATTTACTGAGCTAACATCCAACTCTTCACTAAAGCGAATCATTATTTCTGAAAAAACATCTATTCCTGTTGCACCATCAGAAATATTAGTTGATACAACATTAAGCGGATTACTTGTACTCTCATCCTTTTGACAACTAGAAACAAGGAGTAGGATTACAATCACAAACAGATTAGAAAAACTCTTTAAAATTTTAATATACTTACTCAGTACATTACCATTGGCGCATATCATAATTGATTTCATATCGTCCTTATTTTTAATCTTATTTCCAATTTACCAAGATGTTCATTTATGAAATCTATTTCTAATACTCACGAGAATCTGTTTTCTGTCCTATTTCTCTTCTTCCCTTTTTGTTTAGGCGCTTAAACTGAAGATATTGCAGTACTAAACCACCAATTAAATAAATCGGAAGAGTATACAATTGTTTCCATGTTATTAGCTCATCATTGTTTTCAACCACGAACATAGTAACGCCAACAAACATGATCACACCCCAAATCAATCCCGGATAAATCCATGTTTTTAATCCAAAACTCGTATCGAACATTTTTTTTATAATTGAGATTTTTAAAACCCCTCCCGCTTAAATACAATTATATACATAAGCAGAAGGGTATTCAAACGTCTAATTAATCCTCATCATCGCTATAATTCAACCCAAAACACATATACATTTCTGGATCTTCATTACTTACCAGATAATAAGATGATCCATATTCCTTTAGCTCAATAGGAACAATGGTCCATCCCTTAGGACTGGCTACTATATCTAAAATAGCCTGTCCTTTCTCTGTAGACATTAATCCTTCAATATATTCCAAATCAACAAATGGTCCAGACCACTCCGTTTGATAGCCAAGAAATTCCATTTCTACAACATCCTCAGTTTTCTTTTTGTAAGAAACTGCGATCTTTAAGGTAGTCCAATCGGCAAAATTTATTTTGAAAGTACTAGGTCCCCAAGAAGCTACATAAGGATCTGTCGAAAAATAATTGAATGCAGCATCTGGATAAATCCCATCAATCAAATTGGCTAATTTAGGACTAACTATCTTCGCATCACCACCAAATGTTTTGGGGCCAAAAAACTTATCGGTCATCCCCTCAATATGAGCAGGACAATCTGCTTCATATTTAAAAGTTCCTGTAACTCCAGCATCCGTTACAACGAACTGATTCTTTGCTTCATCATATTTAAAAGATTTAACCCCAATACCGTTCAACACTACAGGATGATGAAATTCAAAACCTTCATGAGTATAGTTGATTGGCATCAGCTCATGCTTTACTTCTCCTTTATCTACATAGTTAAGAAATGCAATAATCTTATCTCCACTATATACCATATTTACTTTGGTATCCCAACCTTCAACGGATAAGTTGAAGTAAAAAGGCACCACTACCTGCTCATCAGCTCTTTCAAGATGTTTCGTATGTTTGGCGTATTCTCTTAGCTGAGTTGTCGTTTGGGCAGTAGCTCTAACCAACACCATTGGATCTCCACTCACTCTTTCTTCAAGATACAAAGTGTCACCATCCACTGATTTTTTAGTCATGCTAAACTCCAGTTCACCGCCAAATCCTTTACCTGGTTCCCCAATTTCCGGATCAGTCATCTTCGAGAATTTGCTATAGGTGTCGAAAATCAAAACTGGCTTTTCGAACATCTTCACAGAATATTCCGATTCATCTGGAAAATCATAATAATCCCAATTCATATTTACGACACCTGTCTCATCAAATATAAAATGAAAGGTATATGATCCTAATTTTGTTGGATTAGGATAGTAATGGGTCAGCCATCCATGTTCTGATGAGGTTAAAGCATCTTTAAACTCTTTAACAGCTATAGCAGCTCTTTCATCTGGTGCAAGATCAAACTCACTTTCAAAATCGTTGTCACATGCCGTAAACAAAACAAGCATGGAACATATTATATTTAAATGTATTTTTCTCATAACTCTCTTGTTTTTCTATGAATTAATTACTCAATTCGTCTAAAACCGCGGCAATATCCGCCTGCAATTTATAGATGTCAATCTTCCAGATCTGCAACATGTAATCTGCAATCATTTTCTCCTTCTCACGAATTTTAATCCTAGCTAATTTTGACGCATCTTCATCTGTATAATAGTTTTCATCATACACTTTGATCTTATCAATCAATTCATTCCAATCCTCATTGCTTCGGGTTAGGAATTCAGATAACATTTCCACAAAATCTTCATCAGGATTCAACAGAGAATAAGCAGTAATAAATCCCATTCCTCTGGCCTCAGAATCACCAAAATTCATCCAGTTAGATGTATAACCGGTTGTGAGTTTCTTGTACTCCACAGGATATGCTATGGTCTGATGAAGAATATGACCAAACTCGTGATGCATCGTTTTAAATACTCGAAGAATGGGCTCCATTGCCCTGCGTTTCTCCCAACTATTTAGGCCTGACAGATCAAAGTCAATGTAATTCAGGTCGAAAATGGTAATCTTTCTTCCTCCTTCAGCTTGACCCAACACGATACCTCCATTATCTTCATAATTGTGGCTTCCTACCAATACCATTTGCTTGGGAATATAGGCTTTCATAAAATCTTCGCCTCCATTCTTTGCATACGGATCGACCCAAATTTCCTTCATTTTCTCCAAGAAAGGAATTACACGGTCCAATGTTGTTGGGGTTAAAATTTTTGTGTTGTCCAACTCCGAGTTGTCCCACTTGTATTTCACTTCTACATTGTAGGGGTAGGTATAATTTTCTCTGATCCATTCATCCACTTCGTTCAGTTCTGGCGTAGAGGTATCAATTAACGATTCTCCCAAGTCATCATCACTGCTACACGCCCCTAAAAACAGGAGTCCCAACATTAGAAAACATATATATTTTTTCATCTCTTAAATTTTATTTGATTATTCATTCTCCATTTTAGTTCCAATAACTCCATAAGGAGAAAATAACTCATTTCTTTCCTTTTTTATCTAGGGTTTGCCTGCAAACCAATAGCTATCGCCTGTTCAGGAATTTGAATCACTCTGCGATTATCATCCTTTGATAAGGTAATTGAGCTACCGTCAATAATATCATGAGTAATTTCAATGTTGAATCGCTTCACATCGAACCATCTCATTCCTTCATGAACAAACTCACGACGACGCAAATCCAACACATACCATAGGTAGTATTTCTGTCCCTCTTCAATGGTATAGTATGGAGCCAATTCAGGTCCATCAGCCATTTCATATTCCTTCTGTATTTTCTCAAGCGTAACTTTGTTTTCTGGATTATAGGATCTTACTCTTTTTTTCAGGTAGCTATCCAAATCCTCCAATACCGATGCATAATCCTTTTTCATTGCATAGGCTTCAGCTCTATTAAACAGCACTTCTTCAGTGGTAAAAAGTGGAGCAACCATATTGGCAAGCCCCTGATCAGGATTATTATCATGACTTTCAATTCTGCCCTTTAATTTTGGGATAAAGCCCAACAGTTGAGAACCTGCAGCATACAAAACTTTGTCACCAATCACCATTTCGAAGCGCATTGCATCTGTTATTGGATCTTTTCCAAACAACTCCTGGATTTTTAGGGATGAAAGAGAATATCGAAAAACAACAGCACCATTCCCCCAATTGGAATATCCTCTGGCCAACATGATATTGGAAGCTTCTTCGGCTTTTGTATACTGTGCCCAAAGTTCGCTTGCTTCATAGGTAAGATATTTTCCGTTCCAGTCTCTCAATTTACTTGACGGATCACTACCCAAAACCATATCAGAATGCTCAATTACTTTGTCCCAATCACCTTTGAACAAATAGAATCGCGATGCAAAGGCATGAAGTGCGGCTTGTGTAAAGTGATATTTACCAACAGCATAGCTATCATCTCTAATCAGCTTATCTGCTTCCTCGATATCAGCCTCAATTCTATCGTATATGGTTTTTACAGTGGCTCTCTTGTAATCTTTGAATACTACTTTCTCTGGTGCTTCAACAAAAGGCACTCCCAAATCATTCTCTGCTGTAGCAGGATTGTAATGCTTTGCAAACAAATTCACCAACATAAAATGTGCATAGGCACGTGCGGCAAGAGCCTCTCCCTTTTGGGCAGTGTAATTTTCTTCATCCGAAGCCTTTTCAATCGCATCTAAAGCGTGATTGGCTGCAGCAATCGCAGCATAACAAGCATTCCAATACATTGTAGGTGTATCGTACTGCGAAGAAGCAGCATCCTCCCAATAGTAAGCATTTTCATTTGGGATATATTCTGCGACATATTGTCCAATTCCTTTATCACCAGCATTATCAGACATTACTTCTGCAAATCCATGATAGAAAGCTTCTGGGTATGCAGATACCAATAATTCACTCACTGCTTCAGGTGAATCCAAAATAGTCCTGTTATCAGGTGTTTCATCTAAATAGTCATTGCATGAAGATAAGATGGTCATCCCCAAAAAGACTAAGGCTATATTTTTAATTTTTTTCATTGTCTTAATTTTTATCGATCTTCTTCACTATTTAAAAACCAAGTTTTACCGATAGAGTATATTGCTTAGGAATTGGCATTGCTACACCTCCTGAACCCATAAACTCTGGATCTTGTCCATTCAATTTTTTTGTCGGAATACAACAAAAACAAATTCGACCCTTGAAGTTTAAACGTCGCACTGTTCAAACCTATTCCAGACAGTAATTTTTTTGGAAGGCTATAAGCCAGAGAAATCTCTTTCATTCTTACAAAAGAACCATCGGCAACTCGAGCTGTAGATAAATTGTATCCATTGTAAGCCTTACTATAGTTTACATTGTACTGACGTTGCGATAATATGGTAGGAATATCAGTAATCTCTTCATCTCCTTTTAGCATCCAGCGATCGTAAAATTCTTTCGGCATGGCATCCAGATCAGAATATTTTGCTTTAAACTGAGGTCGTAATCTCACCTTATTTCCAAATTGGTAAGTCATGAAAACATTCAACTTCCAGTTTTTGTAAGTGAACATATTACCAAAACCACCTGTAACTTTTGGATCAATGGATCCCTCGTATTTTAAATGATCGATTTTGGTCGATTGGAAATCCAGATCAGAAACAGTTAATACTCCATCTTCATTAATAAATGTAGGCAAACCTTCAGCATTGAGTCCCTTATATTGTACAGAGAATAGACTTCTTACTGGATATCCCTCCAATGGTCCTCCAACATCTTTCACCAAGTTGTAAATATTCTGGAACGATTTCAATTTTGTAATCTCATTCTTGTTGTAGGCAAAAGTCACGTTGGTTTTCCATTTAAAATCATCAGACTTCACATTGTGTGTGGTTAGTGTAAACTCAATACCATGAGATTCCATATCTGCATAATTGGCATATTTCCAGAATTCACCACCAATACCAGAAGTTTTGATATAAGCAATCAAATCAAACCCCTTACGCTGATAGGCATCCACACTCAGATTGATTCTGTTGCGAAACAAACCTAAATCCATCCCCACATTGGTTTCATACTGTTTTTCCCAAGTTAGTTCTGAATTTTCCAAACCATCAATGTACATCTGAGATTCCTGCTCTGAAATATATGGACGATCTGTCACCTGATTCATTAATACCAATGTTGAGTTATTTGCAGCTCCCATACTTGCTGTAAGTCCATAGGTAGCTCGCAACGACAAATGCGAAATCACTTCAGAATCTCTTAAGAAATCTTCATCGTGTGCATTCCATGATCCACTTACGTTCCAAGTTGGCAGCCAACGTGCAGAAGTTGATTTTCCCAACTGGTTTGAACCATCATAACGGAAAGTACCATTGATTGTATATTTTCCTGCATAAGAATAACTTCCTGTTGCAAAAAATGCAGCAAAGCGATCTCGATATTCTTGCATTCCATAATAAGAAACTCCATTTTGCAACTGCTGTCTAACAAAGTCAGGATCAATATATGGTATTCCACCTCTTTCCCACTGGTAACCAATACCATCAAATGCACTGTTTTTTCTATTGGAAGACTTAATCTCCATACCACCCATTACATTTACGATATGAATTTCCTCAAAGATTTTATTCCAGTTTGTAGTTCCTCTAAAATAATAGTTCAACAGACTATTGTCACTTCTATTGTAAAATCCTCCTTTCGGAAGAACCACTTTTGGCAATGAGTTTGGAGTTTCTAAGTCCTTGAATAGAAATTTATTGTCCTTGGCAATCTCATATGTATCATTTGCTCTATAAGCTGATGCCATATTAGAATTTTCCAAGATTTTATGCTCCTGAGTAGATTTCACATATCTAATCGAACCCACAAAATTCAGATCCAGTCCTTTTAACAACTTATAATCGATATTCGCCTGCAATTTCAAATCCAACATATCAATATCCAAATAGTTGTTTTTCATCTCATTAATGATATTGAAATCGGCATAATTCATTCTATAATATTCCAGATTTCCATTATCATCATAAGGACGCAAAACTCTACTTGTATTCAAGGCGTATGAAAATGGGTTAATATCAAAATCACGACTATATTCTCCATTCACAGGATCTTCTGTACGACTCACAGTACCGGGTGCTTTCTGCTGACGAAATGAACCTGCTGTGATAAATCCGATCTTCAACTTTTCATTTAATTGAACAGAAGCATTTGCATTAACTGTATACCTGTCTACCTCATCAGCAATAGACCATCCCTTATCTCCGTAATAACTTGTCGAGAAATAGAAACTACTCTTTTCTGTACCTCCAGTTAAACTAACCGAATGATTTTGTGTAATGTTATTGGTAAACAATTCATCAAACCAATCGGTATTAGTCATTTCATATTTCTGTAAGAATTTAGCTCTTGCTTCAGGGGTATTTTGCAAACCAAAACCCGTTGTAGGATCGTAGGTATTAATTAAATCGTACATCTTCTTATAAATCCCACCACTTTTCTGTCGAGAGATCTCCGCATGATTCAACCACCCCTTTGCTTCCAATTCACGATAAACAGACATCTGCTCACGAGAATTCATAATATTATAGTTCGAATAAGATGGTTTTAATCTCATCGTAAATTCACCAGAATATGAAACTGAAGTTGCACCTTTTTTCCCGCGCTTGGTTGTAATAACGATTACTCCATTCATTGCTCGTGCTCCATACAGAGCTGTTGCCGATGCATCCTTCAAAATCTCAAATTTTTCAATATCGTCGGAGTTCAAACCTGCAACCGCTGAACTAATTAGGGTTGCAGCATCACCAGAAGATAAATCATCAGGAGAAACGTCTACTACATCTTCCAATACAACTCCATCTACAACCCAAAGAGGTTTCTGATCTCCATAAATGGAAGAGGCACCACGAACACGTATTTTTGGTGCTGCACCAAAACTTCCGGAAACAGTTTGAACAGAAACACCCGCAGCTTTACCTTCCAGCATTTGTCCTACATCAACTACCCCAGCAACTTTGGCGTCTTCAGCTTTAACAGTCGTAGCCGAACCAGTAAACAAACGGCGGTCAGTTTTACGAAAACCATCTGATACAACAACCACTTCGCTTAACTGTTCTGAGTCAGTTTTCATGGTAATATTCAGATTAGTTTGCTTGCTTACCACTATCTCCTGAGATTGCATTCCAATAAAAGAAAAGGTCAATACCGACTTTCCTGTTGCTGGAATTTCTAGAGTAAATTCACCATCAAAATTGGTAGATACTCCATTTGTTGTTCCTTTTATTAGAACCGATACACCAGGAAGAGAAAGTCCTTGGTCATCCACCACCACACCAGAAATCTTACGCGTTTTCTCTTGCTGAACCTCACCTGATGGCTGTTTTTCTTTTACACTCTTACGAAGTGTAATTGCTTCCTGCTTGAATTCATATTCAAGTTCACTGTCTTTTAAACAATGTTGCAGTACAGATTTAACTGTTTCATCCTGTGCTTCAACCGAAACATCCTTCACTTCCTTAATATCTTCCGAACTATACAGGAAGATAAGGCCTGTTTGTTCATGAATTTCCCACAATACCTGCTCCAAGTCCGCTCCATTCAAGTTAATGGTAACTCTGGCATCCTGAGCTATGGTATTTGCCGATACACTCATTACACTGGCCAATAAAAACAAGGCTAGCATCTTCATAAATAACAACATTTTAAACAACTTTCGGGGTCGAAAGCCGTCGTTCCAACATTTTTTCATAACTTTGTGTTAATTTAGGTTGTACTTAAATTTTATTTCTGTTGCTGCAGAAATATATACATCAGGAAATGTTGGAGCATTTCCTGTTTTATTTTGCACTGATTAAAATGGTTTTTCCATTTACTTCGATATTTATTTTTCTGGTTAACTCAAACATTTCCATAATTGATTCAAATTCTTCATCCTTGTTAAAATGACCACCAAAACGAAGGTCTTTTACAGCTGGATTCATGTAAAAAACTTTTAAATCATACCAACGAGTCAATTCATTCATAATGTCTTCAAGTCTCTTTGCCTTAAACAAAAAGACACCATCCTTCCAGGATGTAAACAGATTAACATCTACATCCTGAACAAGTATTCCTTCCTTTTTAACATCTACAACTGCCTGTTGACCCGGTTTAAGCAAAGTCGATTTATCAACTTCAGAAGGATTGACTTTCACACTCCCCTCAACCAAAGTGGTGACAATTTCATTTTCATCACTGTATGCCTTTACATTAAAAGAAGTACCCAAGACCTCTATTCTGGTTCCTGACACATTTACTAAAAATGGATGTTCTTTGTCTTTGACAACCTCGAAGTAGGCCTCTCCTGTCAATTGCACCTCTCTTGTTTTACCTGAAAATTGGGTAGGAAATTTCAATGCGCTCATTGAATTCAGATAAACTTTGGTTCCATCAGTCAAACACAGCTGATAATTGGCTCCATTGGGAATTTCTACAGTATTATACAGGACCTTTGAATCTTCATTTGCCTTATTCTGATATTTCAATCGACCTGCATCTTTTTCAATCAAGGTTCCATCTTTCTCTTTCAAGGCAACATTTTCTTGATTCTCTAGGTTTACTTTGCTACCATCGGCCAATATCAATCTTGCCATTGGTTTCATTTGCTTTTGATCTTTGACTTGCCCATGCTGTTGAGGTAGAGAAGAAATATCATTATAAATAAAGTATCCTATTCCTGATAAAAACAAAGGAATCAGAATAACCGCCGCATATCTTAAAACTGTTTTAAAAGTATTAATGCTCCAATGTGGTTTAATTGTAGATTCGAATCTATCCCACCCCTTCTCAGTATTTATTTGATGTAACTGTTGGTCCCAATCCAAAAATTTTTCACGATTACGAATGCTATGATATAAGTCAAGGTTTTCCTTGCTCTCATTGAGCCAATTATCCAATTCAAGTTTCTCTTCAGTGGTAAGTTCATAATTTACCTCTCGAGCAATCAATTGAGATATTCTTATGTAGTGGTCAATCTTATCCATTTAAAAATATTTAGTGCTTAAACAATTCAGAAATAAAAGTGGGTGGGTGTCATTTGTCTTTTTTGTAAAAAAAAATGCCAGAGCTCATATAAACTCCAACATTTAACAGGTATTCAACACTTTAAATACAATCTCATTATAGAAAAACAAACATTATCAGGAGAACAACAACATCCTGCAATCTTAATCGAAGCAGACGATATGCATTGGCCTTTACTGATTTTACCGTATTTACCGAAATACTTAACCTTTCAGCAATCTCTGGATTTTTTATCCCACGCATACTCATTTCAACCACACGCTTTCCTTGTGATGGTAATACTTCAATAGCATCGTGAATAGCCATATAGGTTTCCTGTTCTATAATGTGATCTCTATAGAACAAGTCTTTCTCCATAACTTGCAAACTGTAGTCCAGAACAATTTTATTGTGTTTTAGGTAGTTCAAGCAATTGTTTCGTGTTACAGTATACAAGAAAGCCTTCACCGCACTTTGATTCTCAAAGTCATCCTTCCCTTTCCAAAGCTTAATAAAAGATTCTTGAACCATATCTGCTGCCACATCTGAATCTTGAACATACTTTTGGGCGAACAAACACAGCATTGGGTAAAATCTTTCAAAAAACTGTTGGAATTCTTTTGTCTTCCTTTTCACTTTGGTTGGTATTTATTGTTGGTTAATAATTTTTCTAAGAATTTAGAAGCTTTGGGAGACTTCCAAATCTTGCGTTTAAAATTATCTCAACAGTTGCATAAACACCTAACTTACAGCATAGACAAAAGGGGTCGTATGAATATTGCACACCCAGACAAAAGGGGTCGCAAGTTAAAAAGTAGCATTTGAATGGTGATTATTGGCTTAGATTTCTGTGCGGACAGATCAAGTTCCAGCATATAATTAATCCCACCCTTTTTTGCCTTATGGTGAGAATTTAGAACTTGTTTTTAGAATAAAATTAGAATCTATTTAAATATTCAAATAAGCTATCCGTAGACTCTAAACTTAATTTCTTTCTCAATCTATATCGACGTTTTTCGATGGCATTAACGGAAATATTAAGGATTCTGGCAATTTCTTTGGCATCCAAATTCAATCTTAGATAGGCACAAAACCTTAGTTCATTTGTATTCAGGTCGGTATGTTTCTCCAATAAACTCTTAAAAAATCCTTGATGTACTTCCTCGAAATGCATTTTAAATTTGTCCCAATCCTGATCTAAGTGAATGTTACTTTCTATTTCTTGAATCAACTTTTTTAATGCTGTTTTCACCTCTGTATTTTGAGCCAGCAATGCATCTTCCGCGAGTTTTTTAAAACTATTCAGAGTTTCGTTCTTACTTACCATGTGCAAAGCATTAGCTGCCAACTCTCTCTCTTTGTGTTTTAATTCAGACTTGTATTTGAGTTGCTTTAACTTGTTAATCTCTTCTTTGGCTTGCATCTCTTCATTCAATCGCAGGTTCTCTTGCTCTTTTTCTCTTGTTTCAGCTTCCATTTTTAGCAGTGCGAGCTGATCCATTTGCTTTTCTTGTTCCAAAAGAAGGTTTTTCCGTTCCAGACTAGTCTGCTTCAATCTCAGAAGCCTCAATATCAATACACTTATCACAAGTAAACCTCCCAAGATAATAAGAAGATTTCTCTTTTGTGTTTTTATACGAGCTTGCAAAAACTCAATCTCATTCTCTTTTTTTTCAGTTTCGTACTTTATTTGAATCTCGCTAATTTGCTTCTGAGTTTGCTCATTATATATTTCATCCTTGTATGAGAGATAAAGCCTTGTATTACTCAATGCCATTTTATAATTCCCTGATAATTCGTATGCATTGGCAAGTCCTTCATAGCATTCCATTACACGTGCTTTATCATGGTTTTCAAGTGATATTTTTAGTGCATTTTCATAGAACTCGATTGCTTTTTCATGTTTCTTATCAAATATGAAATACTGTCCTAAATTTATAGATGAAGAAATAATGCCACTTTCAAAATTATTCTTTTCCGCAATTTTTAATGCATCCCTATAATCATTCAATGCCTTATCAACTTTCCCTACTTTAAAATAAATACTTCCCCGATTATTCAAGGTAGACGAAAGTTTCAGTTTATTTCCCGAAGAAATAAAAATAGGGATAGCTTTATTTAAATATTGTAATCCCTCTTCGTATTTGCCAAGTTCATCGTATATGTTAGAAATATTAACTGACGTAAGTGCAATCTGAATTGAATCATTTTCATTTTCGTAGATATGTAACAACTTAGTAAATAATTCAAGAGCTTTATCGTGATCTTTATAAATGGAATAGATAATTGCAATATTATTCTGTAAGCCTATTTCTCTTTCTTTATACCCTATTAATTCAGCCTTTTCGAGAGCTTTGAAATAATAGGTCTGAGCTTCTTTATAGTTTCCTATATGAAAATAAGTAATTCCTATTTCGTTCAATGCATTTACTAATGAATAATCCAACTCATTTTCAATGGCAATTTTTTGGGCTTTTTTAAATGTCTGAAGACCTTCAAAATAATTTCCCAAATTAGAGTGTTCGCGCCCCAAATATATTAATGCCTTAATTTCATTATCAGGTTGTCTCAATTCTCTGGCCAAATCAAGGGCTTGCCTACTGTAAAGAATACATTTCTCAGAATCTTTTTCTACCAGGCTTTCACAAAGTTTCAATAATACATCTAGCTTTGCTTGCCCTGAAGAACTGATAAGTTTTGTTTCCAAGCTATCAAGCCTATTTATTTGTATAGTAGAATTAGCATCTGAGTTTGAAAAAAATAATGTTAAAAGAAGTATAGTAAGTAGAAAGCTTTTCATAAGGCAAGTATTATACAGGTCAAATATATAGATTTATACCTAGCTTGAAAACAATTTTATCTATAGGATAATTAAAATATTTAGCAAAAGGCAGGCAGTAGCTTTGACTTGTTCACTTTATTCCCACAAAATCATCTTTTTAATACGTGTATTTGTTTAGATAGCTGTCATAGTAGTAAATCAATACTATAAAAATATGAAAACACGAATATATACACTATTATTTCTCCTTGGTTTACTGAGCATGCAATCATGCAGCAAATCTGCCCTTAGCGATATTGAATTGACTGATCCATCACTATTGAAAGTTTCGGTGCGAATCGCACAAGATTACAATAACAATAAGGAAGTACAGGTTTTTATCAGGGATAAAAATAGTAGGCCTGTTCAACTGGAAAACGGATGGGTTGAAGTAAATGGAATTGTTGCACATTGGAGTCGCGCCGATATTCATTCACTAAGTGAGCGAGGTTATATTTACCACCCCGATGAATATGAGCATGATTTTCGAATATACATTCACTTGAATCCTTATGATGTATACTGGTTCGATTTAAATCCATCAACCGGTTTTCCAGGTTTTATTCGTAACTATCCATTACATGATGATGAATTCCATCCTGAATATGATCCATATATAGATGATCATTACCAGCTGTATGATATGCCTTTCAGAAATGAAATTGTGAAGGTGAATTATAAAATTCTAAAACCCAGATAATAATTGAAAGGTGGCTATTTTTACTCTATAGTCACCCTTCTTTTTAATCAAAGCAAAACGTTTTTTACCCAAGATAAATTCTCCTGTGAGTTTTCAATATTATTTTCCATTATATTCAACTCAAGAATTCTATCGGGCTTAATGAGGTGAAAGGGAAAGTATTTTAAACAGTTATTTCTAAGGTATATGTTGCTTATTGATGTAGATTTTAAAATATGCTCTACACCTTCAGATAACAAATTATCGGTAAAGTCGATTAGTTTTAAAGTATCACAATTTTGAATCAATTCAGGAACTTTGGTAAATAGGTTATTTCCAAGGTATAACCTTTGAAGTACTGGTAAAGTGCTTATTGATTGAGGCAATTCTTGAATCTGATTGTTGCGAATATCAAGGTATGATAAATTCCTGAGTTCTTTAATTTCTTCAGGAATAGATTCCAATTGATTTTCTTGAATATCCAAAAACTGCAAATGTGTTAATTTAAATAAAGCAGAAGGCCAATTCCCATTCAAGTTGCACTTGGCAATATTCAAATGCGTAACATGTCCTGAGTCGTTCAATTGATAGCCTTTGATTAACCATGTAACTTTTCGCACCTGTTTTAGGTTTCGATTTATTTGACCGCTTAGTTCCTCAATAATTTTTACATCCTTCATTTATGCAATTCAAGTAGGTTTCTTGTGTGCAAAATAGTAAAAAGTTAATAGCTGTACCAAACAAAATAAACATTCCGAACATATTTTCCGTTTTGGTATCTCAAGCCTGCTAAGTTTTGTATACTTTTGAATCATCAAAATCGCCTCGATTAGAATAAATATAGATTTATACGAATGGAAGAAATTAAGTCAAGAGTATTACAAGTATTAACAGATGGTAATTTAGATTATCGACAAAAAAAGCACCATTTGGCCTATATTGCAGAGAGCTCTCAGGATTATCCAACAATATCGGAAGAAGCAAAGGATGCATTAGATCAAAAAATCATTTGCGACTTGTTTGAAGGAAGTGCACCTTACCGTCCAAGATATGTACTTCCAGATTATGCTTATGCCTTAAAAAATGGCGTTGAGTATCTTGAATTAGATCCTCCTACAAATTTCGATGAAGCGATTAATTTTCTATCGATTCTTTACCTTCAGGTTCCTTCCATTACTGGTTATTCAGTATATCTGGGCAATATTGATACGCTACTTCTTGATTATGTTGGCGATTTATCGGAAGATGAAATCTATAGAAAAATGAAGCTTTTTTGGCGATTTATTGATAGAAGTCTGCCTGATGCTTTTGTACACATTAACATCGGTCCGGTAGATAATGTAATTGCCAGAACTGTTTTAAGAATTGAGAGAGAATTAAAGCAGGTTGTTCCCAATCTTACTTTGAAATATGATTCTGAACTAACATCGGATGAACTTCTACTTGAGGCAAGCAAAACCGTATTTGAGGTAGCAAAACCTCATGTCGCCAATCACAAGATGACTGCTTCTGATTTTAAAGGAGATTATGGCGTAGTAAGTTGTTATAATTCTTTGCCAATAGGTGGCGGATCTCATACGCTTATTCGTTTAAACCTGAAAAAGATTACCGATCTGCATAAGGGCGATATCAAAAGCTTTTTATCGGATACTTTAAAAAAGTATTGTGAGATGACATTGGATGTTATCGAGGCCAGAAGTAAATATTTGGTGGAAACTGTAAAGTATTACGATACAGATTTTCTTGCCAAAGAGAGAATTATTTCTTTAGCTAATTTCTCTGCCATGTTTGGCTTTTATGGTCTTGCTGAATGTGTTAACCAATTAATAGAAAAAAGTGGCAGAGAACATACATATGGAAAGAATGAAGAGGCCAATGAACTTGCACGCCTGATTTTAGAGACGATGAAGAAATATGTTGACGCAAGGGAACTACCCTATTGTGAAGCCAATGATGGCAGAGCATTTTTTCACTCACAGTCGGGTATTGATATTGATATAGAAGAAACTGCAGGAGCCAGAATTCCAATTGGTAGCGAACCAGATATTTATTCCCATATTAATACAGTGGCTCCACATCATCATCTGTTTAATGGTGGTATTAGTGACATTTTTCATTTCGATGAAACGGTAAAACGAAATCCAACTGCTATTCTGGATATCATCAAAGGAGCATTTTCAAAAGGAATGAGAATGTTTACCTTTAATTTATCGGATGGTGAATTTATTCGCATTACAGGATATTTAGTAAGAAGAAGTGACTTGAAAGAGTTTAGAGAAGAGGGCTCGAGATATGGAAGTACACTTTTTGCTGCCAATTCTATGGATAATGCCAATGTAGACAATCGTGTTTCGAAACGAGTTATTTCCAATGAGCAAGTTGCAAGCAAATATTAGTGGTATTATTAAATCGAGTGTGATTGATGGACCAGGAAATCGCATGGTTATTTTCTTTCAGGAATGTAACTTAAACTGCATGTACTGTCACAATTCTCACACCATCGGATTGTGCAATTTGTGTGGCACTTGTGTTGATACATGTCCCACTAACAGTTTGCAAATTGATTCTGAAAATCAACAAATCATTCACGATGTAAACACATGTAATCGTTGCGATAAATGTTTGGAAATTTGCCCTGAAAATAGCAGTCCATTTTACAAACAAATGTCGGTTGAGAATATCATTTCTGAAATTCATGAGGTAAAAGATTTTATTTCGGGCATAACCGTATCTGGTGGTGAAGTAATGCTTCATGCTCCATTCTTAAAGTTGTTATTTCAGAAAATTAGATCCAATTCAGAACTGAAACATTTGTCCATTTTAATTGACTCTAACGGAAATATAAATCAAGAGAAATGGGACTCTCTCCTGCCCTATATTGATGGTGTAATGCTGGATATCAAAGCATATTCGGTTGATATACACAAGCAAATCACTGGATATTCCAACGAGAAGATTTTAAACTCAGTTGCTTATCTGAACCTTAAAAACAAACTATGTGAGCTTCGTTTTGTTTTGGTTCCCAATTACAATAACGATGAAATCGAAATTATGAATATTGCCAATTTGATGAAATCGGTATCTCCATCAGTAAGAAAAACTTTAATTAAGATGCGAAATCATGGTATTAGAAAAGAATTTGCATACCTAAAAGAACCAAATGAAGATGAAATGATTCATGCAAAAAGTATTCTTACACAATCAGATTTAGATATTCTTGTTATATAAGAAAACTGATATTACCATTGATAAATTAACAGATACAAAAGTATTAAAGGAATAATCAATAAAAATCCCAACCATGCATTCGACTTGTTCTGACAGACCATCATGTACTTGGGTCTCTCCCTTCCTGAAATTAAAGATTGAATATACAGAATTGCAAAGCGAATGGCTCCTCCAATAAAACAAAAAATAGGATGCATAATTATAAAGTCTAACTTTGAGCTTACAAGATAGTATTAAAAGCATGAAGAAAAATAAATTTAAACAACTTAACGAGAAAGAGATTCAGGATTATATCGAAAAACATAAGCTTAATGCACAAAGGACGGAATCCGGTTTACACTATGTAATTGTAAACAAAGGCGAAGGCAAAAGTCCCATTGCTGATTGCAATGTATCCATTAGCTATATTGGTTACTTTACCAATGGTACAATTTTCGACAAAAGTGAAAACCTGGAAATTAACCTATCTGTAGTTATCGAAGGTTGGAAAGAAGGATTATCCTATTTTAAAGAAGGAGGAGAAGGAATTTTAATCATCCCATCTCATTTGGCTTATGGAAGTACTGATTATGGAGCAATTCCTGGAGGTTCAGTACTGATATTTGATATTATTCTGACTAAAGTTTTTTAAATAAAAAAGCCTGATTAAATCAATTATCAGGCTTCTTTATACTTAGCATTTAAGTATTATATTCTTTTCATCATATGTTCAAGCTCCTTGATTTGAGCTGAAAGCATTTTTTGCTTGTCTAAGCTCTTGGCTTCTTGCAAGTAGTATTTAGATAGTTGCTTATTTCTTCTTGACAGGTAAATTCCTGACAAATTTAAATTGGCAACTGCCTTATCCGTTTTCATTCTTAAACCAATATTCAAGGCTTTTTTAAACTGTTTTTCTGCCACAGAGTTTTTATGCTCTTGAGAATGAATCAATCCAGATAAATAGTAGTAATACGCCTCCTGACTTTTGATCATTCTTTCTGGATGCTTTACTCCTGCTAAAACTTTTCCAGCAGATTGAAACTTATTTTTCCTTAAAAAATAAAAGGCAATAAGATTTTTCTCATTCTTAAAATATGTAAGAACAAATAATCCAGACAACAATACTGCCAACACTCCTAATCCTATAAAAGAATTTATAAATAGAAAGATTGAACCCAACAGTAGAATTCCAGCAATAATCAATCTTATAATATTATTCAACATGATATGTAATTTTAAAATTGCACTACAAAACAAAGCATTTTTTGTTAAAAACCAAGAGTGCAAGGCAGGTGTTTTACTATTTAATATTCTTTCTATTTAAACCTTTTGTTTTTATTGATTTTACAAGTGATTGAATACGAGTCATCCAAAATAAAATAGACTTTGGTTTGTAAATCCCCAAAGCCTATATTTATTTCTAATCGATATAATTAAAGTTCCAAATATCATTTTTCCGAATTACTTTGCACGGGTTACCAAATGCAATGCTATTGGCCGGAATGTCTTTGGTAACAACACTGCCCATTCCCACAAATGAATTGTCACCAATCTTTACATTGTTCTTGATAATTGCTCCTGAGCCTATTTCACAGCCTTTACCTATTGTAACACTTCCAGAAGTTATCACGCCAGGATTGATATCAGTAAAATCACCAATAACATTGTGATGCCCAATTTTTGCACCACGCTTAATACTTACCCCAAAACCAATTTTGGTTTGTGCACTAACAATGCACTGATGATCCATTAAAAGTGCTTTGTCAAATTGAGTACTAAGGCTAATAATGGATGAGTTTGCTATTAAGTTGGTGTAATCCTTCTTCTTTAGAACCTTTGAAAAACTCTGATAAACAGGATATTTATTTTTGGGACTTGCCAATCCAAATAGCAAAGGCAAATTGTTGTTAATTTCTGATTTATCTTTTACCTGAATAGGAATCTCCATCAAATGATCATTAAGCTTTGCCTGCATTTCAATATTCAGAAAAACCTGCAAATCTATTTCACTTTCATGATTGTAATAGAGTAAATCATGAATTACACAAATCCAATTCGGATCAAATCCTAGTAACTGGCACACATTTTTTTGCGACTTCATTATTTCTAAATCCAAGTTGACCAAATTCTTTAGGAGAAAAATACTGTTTATCGTGAATTGCAATTAACGAATGGATGCGCTTCACCAACTCAATATTGCTTGCATGGCGTGATCTCCTTTCATCCCACCAAATGTTGTCCTCCAGCCCCACTCGCACACCATACCCCATTGCAATTGCTGCTGCATTTACTTTCAGTTGATCGGCAGCTAAACCAGCTAAAGCCACGAAATGATCTTCTGGAATTTCGGATAAAGCCGTTCCCATTTGTTGAAAACTAGCTTGAAAACCAGCAATATTTCCAAATAATAAATTCCAATAGAATGGACCTTCTACAATTCCCTTTTTGATTAAATATTTACCGTAATTGACCATACCCAAATCGAAACACTCCAGTTCAGTTCTTACGCCATATTCTTTCATCTTAAGAGCCAAACGCTGCACCATATCGGGAGCATTTACCGAGGCTTGTTTCACAAAATTCAAACTACTTAAGGTCAGCGAACACATATCCGGCTTTAACTCTATGACTTCAGATCTCTTTTCAAATTCGGGAAAATTCCTGCCTGAGGTACTGCCACATATAATTAAATCGGGGCAATATTTTCGTACCCCTTCAAAAATGTCTCGATATACATTTTTTCTGTAAGTTGGCACATCTTCCTCTCCACGTGCATGAAGATGTGCAATGGTGATCCCAATTTCGTAGGCCTCATGAGTTTGTTCAATAATTTCTTGTGGAGAAACCGGCACAAATGGTGTCATATCCTTTGTAGGCACCATTCCGGTTGGGCAAAAATTTATAATAATCTCATTGTTCTTCATCTATTGTATAGTTAATGGTGTATTATTAAATATACAATATTTTTCTTTTTTTATACAATTAAGACCTCGAACGTATGTGCAGATTTACAACGCTTTAACTATTCTTAAACAGATTTATCTCATCTTAATTTTAAGATCACTTTAAGCCTTAATTCAAAAAAAATCCTCCTTATCATACAATAAGGAGGCATATATTTGAATTTATTTATTCAGCTCCAATGGATATTCTAAATCGAAGTGCTTTTTCCCGAAAATCATCGAACTCTCCATATTCAATAAACCTACTTACTCTGCCATTACATTTCTTGCAGGTTCCTTTTATCAGGATATCATTCATATCATTCAGAAAGTTTTCTTTTACCTCTACACCCTTTGCACACATTTCCTTGCAATGTACACAATAAGTGCCTTCCTGAACAATATAGTCGTAAGCTGCTTTTTCCTCTTCATCTAAAAGAACATTTAGTTGAAACAAGTTGAGTTTAATCTCTTTTAATTTACTCATTATATAACACTTAGTATATTTAATGCAGTAGTTTTTCTAAAAAAAAATTGTATTACGAATTTAGGAATATTCTGACTTATGACAAATTTTTTCTTATGCTTTTTATAAGCAATATTAACATTTCCAGATAAAATACCAGTCTTACTATTAACCGCAGCGAAACCATTGGTAAAACTCATCCAATAAATCAATTAGACGTTTGGTTTCGTAAATATTTACCAATCGTTTTAATATCCTCCTATTTAAATCAGACACAAAACTCTTTTTCTTCAAAATATCCTATTATCTTTGTGCAAAACAATATTACAAAATGAGTTTATATCGCCTAATTATACGTCCTGTATTAATACAATTCGATGCTGAAAAAATTCACAAGTTTACTTTTTCATGCTTAATCTTTTTTCAAAAGATTGCCTTTATTCGCAAAATTTCTTCATTATTCCTTACCCAAAAACACCCTTCACTAGAACGTGAGCTATTTGGTTTAAAATTTCCAAACCCGATAGGTCTTGCTGCGGGATTGGATAAAAATGCTGAAGCATTTGATATGCTAGGAAGTATGGGTTTTGGTTTTATTGAGATTGGTACCTTAACTCCCAAACCTCAGGAAGGAAATCCCAAACCTCGCTTATTCAGATTTGTAAATGACAAGGCCATTGTGAATAGAATGGGATTTAATAATGATGGCGTTTTGGAAGCAGTAAAACGACTAAAGAGAAAGAAAACCAATATTATAATTGGTGGGAACATTGGTAAAAACAAAGTCACACCTAATCAACGTGCCAGCGATGATTATATTAACTGTTTTGAAGCTTTGTATCCATATGTTGATTACTTTGTGGTGAATGTGAGTTCTCCGAATACTCCTAATCTTAGGGCATTGCAAGATAAGGAACCCTTAAAAGATCTATTGAATAAATTAATGGGATTGAATAAAATCAAAAAGAAAACCAAAGCAATCCTGCTAAAAATCGCCCCTGATGTAAATGAGGCACAGCTAGATGATATTATTGATATAGTTACAGAAACCAATATTGCCGGAATTGTTGCAACAAATACAACTATATCGAGAGATGGATTGAGCTATTCGGATGAAGAAATTGAAGCGGTTGGTGCAGGTGGTTTAAGCGGAAATCCTTTAAAGCAAAAGTCCACGGAAGTAATACGCTACATCCACAAAAAATCGAATGGGAAAATACCAATTATAGGAGTTGGTGGTATTATGACCGTTGAAGATGCTCTTGAAAAATTAGATGCTGGAGCTTCGCTGGTTCAGATCTATACTGGGTTTATATATGGTGGTCCTGGTCTGATTAAAAATATCAATAAAGCGCTAATCAAACGAGCCAATCACATATCCTAATTCCCAAATAAGATCTACAAAATCTCTTGTATCGTATAGTTTTGCCCTTTAAATGTAAGATTATCTCCTTTTCGTTTCCCTTTAAAGGCTTGGACCAATTCGGATTGAAATGAAACGATGAAATAGTTCTGTCCATTCAATTCCATCTGTCCCAAACCTGCCAAAACGTAAAAAGATATGTGGTTGGTAATTACCAGTGAACCTAACTGAACAGTTTCATTGTTGATTTTAGGACTAATCCTATCCACAACACTTTTTAGTTTTTGGTTGTTTGCTAATTGTCGCATCACCTTTTCTTGCTCAAGATGCATCATTGCTCTACCCGTTTCATGCTTGTCTCCTGCTGTACTTTTGGTTTCATTGCCGACAGATTCTTTTAATGCCGATAGCGATTCTTGGTTTGTCTTGATTTTAGATTGAATTAGTTCTTGCACTTGGTTGTACAAGTCTACTTTTAGTGTGTCTGGTTTATTCATTATTGTATTCCATTAAGGAATCAAATGTACAAATAAGAAATAGTAATCACGATTGACATCGAAAACAATCATCTGTGCCTTTTTGAAGTTTAAATCAGCACGAGCTATTTTGCGATTTTTTAAAAAATACTTTACTTTTCGAAAAATCTAAACCATCGCTTTTCTTATATGAATATTCCCTATTTGATTCTTTTTTGTTCAGCCCAAATTATTGGTTTGATCCTGATATTGCTGCGCAAAAAATTCAGAACTCTGCCTAACTTTATTTTAAAGCTCATATTCGTTAATATTATATTCCATTACGTTTATTATTATTTCTTTTACAAAGGATTCATAACTATAGGTTCGAACTGGCCCTATAGTGTAGTTCCTATTGCTACCATGGCCCCATTAGTGGTGTACTACTATGTAATGTCGGTATTATATGGAAAACTAAAGTTCACGAAAGTAAGTTTATTGCATCTGCTTCCTTTCTTAATAAACGGAGTCATCTTTATTTTATATCTGAATACCAATTCTTTTAAAAGCACATATCTATTAATTGCCAAAAACATTCTAGTTTCCCTTTACCTGATTTATCCTTTCTTGATTTTAAAGATGATTGGGAATTTTTACCAAATCAAAGGCATGTCGCTAAGTATATTTAATTACAACAAGAAAAGAACAGGCTTGATTAAGTTGCTTTGTTTCATGATGAGTTTGCACTTTGTTATTCTTGAAATTAAAACCAATCTTCCACTCTTTGTATCGGGCTTTGAAGCCACCATGGATATCATTAACCTTAGTTTTTTGATGTTTTTGGCTTATGCAATTTCCTATGTAATTGTAAGTGAACCTAGAACTTTGCATTTAAGCACCGAAAAAGTGGGTTTAGGTGGATTCAAAAAGTATGACAAATCGAAACTTACCCGCGAATTGGCCGAAAAGAATGTAATCAAAATGAATCAGCTTATGGAAAGTGAAAAGCCATATCTTGATCCAGAGCTAAACTTGTCAAGTTTCTCTCAACAATGTAACATCTCTTCCCACGAGATTTCTGAAACCATGAATGGATTAATGAATCAAAGTTTTAATGATTACATCAACAATTACAGGGTGGAGGAATTTAAGCGTTTATCGAAACTGGAAGCTTACAAGAGCTACACCATTTTGGCATTGGCATTCGAGGCTGGATTTAAATCGAAAGCTACCTTTAATGCAGCTTTTAAAAAATTCACCAATCAAACACCCTCCCAATTCCTGAAAGAACTCAAATAGTTTTCGATTTAAAATGAGGCAATTGATGGTACGATAAAATTGGAATACGTCCGAAATTATTGATTTTGTCGCGATATCAATGTTTTAGATGCAGCTTTGAACTGTAACAAAAACATTGACGCAATGAGTAAAAACGAAAATTCATCAAAATTAAATCGAAGAGATTTCTTTAAAATTGGAGGAATAACGGCGGCTGTTGGTGCGGGTGCCTTAACTAATTTACCGCAAAAAACTGCAGCCAAAGAATTGGATAAACGTCTTGTGGATAAATTTGTAACCACACATGATGATTTTCCTGTAGAAGTACGACCTGACTATGTACCACCTCGAAATTGGGATCATGTACAAGCCCGATCGTTTTTCGTGAACGAAATACGAGCAATTGGCGAAACTGTAGAAGATGATATTGTTGACGATGGGCAAGCATTTGTTCAGAAAATGAACTTTGCTTACGACAACGATAAAATTGGATACAATCAAGCTGATAAAGCCCTGTTAGCAGGAGCATGGGCCATGAATAATTATGCTGCTGGACCAAGTCCGGCTGCAGTGCCTAACTTTGGAGTAAACTCCTGGGAACAGCGCACTGAAAAAGTGCAATTTGCATTATTTGATAACGACTATGTAGTAAAAGAAAAATACAAGTTTGAAAGCAAACAAGAGGCGGCCAATCAAATTAAAAGAGCTGCTAAACTTTTTGGTGCTGATTTGGTAGGAATTACTCGAAGAGATAAAAGGTGGGATTACAGTAAATTCCTGAATCCGGTTCCTCCTTTATTCAGAAAACCATTGTTGGCTCCTCCAAGCAAGGAACAATTGGAAGAACTTCACAATTGGGGACCTGACAAATTTATTACCGACTGGAGTGACTTTCCCTTTGAACCAAAAACAGTAATTGTAATGGCTTTCAATATGGACTACGAGGGAATTTCCACCTCTCCTTCCTTTGTGGGAAGTGCCGCTGCAGGAGCTGGTTATTCAGAAATGGCAAAAGTTCCTTATCAGTTGGCTGTATATCTTAAAAACCTTGGATTTAACGCTGTTTCGGCAGGTAATGATATGGGATTAAGTGTGCCATATGCTATTGCTGCAGGTTTGGGGGAAGCTTCAAGGTTGGGACAAGCCGTAACCTATAAATATGGACCTCGTGTTAGACTGGCAAAGGTATATACCGATTTTGACTTTGTAGAATACGACAAGCCAAAGTCATTTGGCGTAATGGATTTTTGCAAAAACTGCATGCGCTGTGCCGATGCTTGCCCAACCAAAGCCATTTCATTCGATAAAGAACCATCCTTTGAGCCAACTCACGACAATAAAGACAATGCCTGGTACAATGTGAAGGGCGTTAAAAAGTATCATGTTGATGCTAAAAAATGCTTTAAACTATGGGGTGAATTGGGAGATGATTGCGGAATTTGTATGGCATCCTGTCCGTACAACAAGCCTGACTTTTGGCATCACAGATTGGTGGATAGCATTACGGCAGCAATGCCTGGTCCGGTGCACGACCTGATGCGTGAAATGGATATACTCTTTGGATATGGTAATGTAGAAGACAAGGAATCCATTAAGAAATTCTACAGTCCTGAAGGCAAAAGCTACGATGGACATTAAAGCATAATGTATTGCAGGTTGCTTCACACTGCAATACATATTAATCACATTTAAAAAATCAAACACATGATATTTACAGGTATAGAAATATTGTTTTTTTCCCTGGGCGTAATTACCACTCTTGCCACAGGACTCATATATTATTACAATCAAAAATTGAAATTTAATATCTCTACATGGATAAGCATCTGCATTGGGGTTTTCTTATTCATATTTGGTATCGCCTGGTCGTTTAGTTCAATACTTGAAGGTGAGCCAAGAGCAGCAAGTATGGGATTAATCGTTTTCGTGATTCCTTCGCTCATTCTGCTTCTTTTATCAAGGAAACTGGCATTAAAAAAAGCGGCAAGCAAATAGTTTTTGTTTCAGGAGATTCGGAGTCATAGATACGTATGGCTTCGATCTCCATTCATTAGGATTCAATACAGTACATGAACCGAACATGTAAATTCAATCATATAATTTACAGACAAGTAAATGATTGAATTTCTTGTGATCCCGAAAGCTTTCGGAACCATCTGACAAATGAAGATAAATTTAAACAGATGAAAAAATATATCAATTGGATCGCCTGGATAAGTCTGGGCATGGCTTTTTGCTATGGTATCATCTTTACCGATCACTCCCATGAACTTGAGCATTTAAAAATACTTCAATCTGAAGACCTTCAACTGAAAGAAGCTGAGGAAGGAGTATATCCCCTTTATAAAAACGAAAAGCTTTATGGATATTTAGCAACAGGTTCATCTCAAGGCTATGGTGGACCTTTACAGGTAGCGGTTATAAGCGACACCTGTGGATTAATTATTGGAACAGAACTGATTAAAAGCTTTGAAACACCGTCATTTGTCGCGAAACTCTCCAATAAGAAATACTACAAACAATACGAAGAGAAAAGTTTGAATGATGGATTTCAATTAAAAAAGGATGTAGAAGCCGTATCGGGAGCAACGGTTAGCTCACTTGCCATTGCCAATGCTGCGCGTGATGCTTCCTACCAAATTGCTCATAAGGTATTTCAGCTGGAAACTCCGCGAATTGAGAAAAGCTGGAGACTTACTCCCAAAGAGGGAATTGTTGCATTAATCATTATCATTGCCTTTTTGGCGATCTATTTTAAGAGTAAGAAACTAATATATTTCAACCTGTTTTTAGGCTTGGTGTTTATTGGCTTTCTTTTTAATGCCTCGCTTTCGCTGACTCATTTTGGAAGAATATTATTGGGATACTTTCCGGATATTCATACTCATTTAAGCTGGTGGCTTTTGGTTGCTGCAACACTAAGTATCATCATCATTTGGGGTAAAAATGTGTATTGCACAGCCATTTGCCCATTTAGAGCCAGTCAAATGTTGCTGCATCAGATATCTGGAATTAATATTAAAATGGATCCATCTCTGGCTAAAGCTCTGGCATTCACTCCAAACTTTTTGATTTGGTTGTCGTTGATCCTGATCTTTATATCTCAAAATCCAAGTTTATCGTCTTATGAACCCTTTGCCATGATGATTCTCTTTAAAAGGCGAAGGCATTCAGTGGTATATTTTGCCTACAGCACTCATAGGGGCCTTGTTCTTTTCGAATTTCTTTTGTCGATTCTTTTGTCCTGTAGGTGGCATTTTAAATTGGGTAATTGCCAGGAGAAATCAAGTTAAACAACTGATTCAAAAACACAAACAAGATGCTTAAAAATTTTAAAAAGGAAACATGGGCTGGATTTGCACTTTATGCAATCTGTCTTTTATCCATACTACTTTACATTGCCAGTAAGATTTAAAAGCTAATGCCATGAACAATTCAGCTTAGAAAATATAACTTGTAGTTGGCGCTTGGGTTTATTAAAAAACGGTTTTACCACATTGTAGTAAAACCGTTTTATTATACTCTCATTTATTTCTTATGACAGTTTTTGCAAGCAACAATTCTTGTACTTTTTTCCTGATCCACAAGGGCAGGCATCGTTACGATTCACTTTTACTTCTTGCTGTATTGGCGATTGAGCGCTTGCAAACATCTGCTCCATATGTTGATAATGGTTCTTCCATTCCGGATCGCGCATTTCACAGAATGCTACTCCTTTTTGAAAGTCGGTAATCTTCCCTTCTATTACATCAATGTAATACTGTAATTCGATAGCAGTATGCTTACCTTCAAACTTTGGCAGAATCTGCTTGAATTTTGCAAGCGTATCTTTTCGCATTAAATCACCTAATACTCTCACATAGTGATCTACCCAATGGAAATTCTCTTTATCGAGCATGGCATGGATTCTTTCGAAATGATTATCCTCTGCATAGTAAAGTGCTTCGAAACAGAAAATGTATGGGGTTTTGTTGTCTTTCCTGATGTTCTCTTCAATAAAGAATAATACTTTCTCGAGAAATGCACCAGGAAATGCTTTGGCCAATAATCCAACCAAATACACTGCTTGTTCGTTCATTACATCCCAGTCTTCCTCGGTAGTAAACATTTCCAACAAAGGTTCGAACAGATCCTCGGACAAATGTTTCTCGGCAACCACTGCATACCATAAAGGTGCTGGCAACATGACCCTGTGTTTTTCTGAATAATAGGCCTTTCCACTATAGGCGTTTTTAAGTGCATATACGAGCTTTTCATTCAACTCATCACATGTTTCGTGATTTCTTAGGTAATCGATTGCTTCGTAAGGAATGCCAGTTGCTTTTGTGTCTATTATATCGAATGCTTGTTTTATTGATCGGATCATATCTTTCATGTTTAGGTGGCAAAGATATGCATTCGCAATTATAATTTGGGAATTATTAATTAAGAATCCATTTGTGTTTAAGAGCAACCTACTAGGAATTGCTTTTTAGTCTTCAAGCCAGACAGGCTCTTACTTTTTCATTGATAAAAAGTAACAAAAACCTAGGTGAAAGCACTCGGCGACCCATAACGGTTTAATGATGAAAAGAAATAATAGTGAAGTTCGTTCCTAACTCCACAGAATTTCTTTTTAATCATCATTTTCACCTATGGGTACCCCACCTGCGTTGCTCATACCAAATCAACTTGAATGGATAATGCGTTTGTTTAATTGAGTTTAGATTTTAAGGAAGTTTGCAAATATTGCCTGAAAGGCAAAGATCAAAGGCGCAAAAAATTGCGCCTCTTGTTGATATCTATTGGGATTTTCTATTTGGTTTTTACGCTTACCAAAGCAGCCATTTCCTTGGCTTTTTCTACTGTTGCCATTACATCGGCATCAGCAGAATCGTAAGCAAGGGTAACGCCCATTCTTCGGTACTCTCGTGTGGTTGGTTTTCCAAACAATCGGAAGTCTGATTTTGGATATACCGCAATCTGATCCAATCCTTCGAAATAAGGATTTTCTCCTTCCTGATGGGCAAGAATTACTGAGCTTGCTCCAACTCTTTCCAAAGTAATTTCAGGAATTGGCAAACCCAATACGGCACGGCAATGCAACTCGAACTCCGAGAAGTTTTGTGTTCCTGCTAATGTAACCATTCCTGTATCGTGCGGACGTGGTGATAACTCCGAGAACACTACTCCATCTTCGCAAATAAAGAATTCTACTCCCCAAATGCCTGCACCACCTAATGCAGCGGTTACCTTATCAGCCATTTCCTGAGCAGCTTTCACATCTGCATCAGAGATTAAGGCTGGTTGCCAACTTTGCTGATAATCGCCTCGCTCTTGCACATGACCAATTGCCGGGCAAAATAGAGTTGGACCATCTTGTTGTGTTACGGTTAATAGGGTAATCTCTGAGGTAAATTTCACGAAGGCTTCTACAATTACTTCACCTGAATCGCCCCTGCCCTTTGCTCCTGCAATTTCCCAGGCTTTTTGAATATCATCCTGACATTTTACTACCGATTGTCCTTTGCCCGAAGAGGACATTAAAGGTTTTACCACACAAGGCATTCCTACCTCTTCTACTGCGGTATACATTTCGTCAAGTGATGTTGCATACAGGTATTTTGCAGTTCTTAATCCAAGATCTTTGGCAGCCAAATCGCGAATGGCTCTACGATCCATGGTAAAGTTAGCTGCTTTGGCACTTGGAACAACCTGAATTCCCTGCTTCTCGTAATCGTAAAATCTCTCAGTGCGAATTGCTTCTATTTCCGGTACAATTAGGTCTGGTTGATGCTTTGCCACCACTGCATCCAAGGCAGCTCCATCCAACATGTTGATTACCTCGAAGTGATCTGCTACTTGCATGGCTGGTGCATTTTCGTAACAATCAACCGCTACTACTTGTTGTCCCAATCGCTGAGCTGCGATTACAAATTCTTTTCCCAGTTCACCTGATCCTAAAAGTAAAATCTTTTTTAGCATAAATGTATCTTTCTAAATTAGATAATGGATTTATAAAATTCGTGTTTGGTTGTTTGAAGTGCAAAAGTAGGATTTCAAACCAGTATTTTCAAATTGCAATTTTATTAAGAACACCAATAGTGCTTTTCGTTTTTTGTTCTCAAGCCGAACGAGCTGTTCTTTTATTCATTCATAATTTTTACGGGCATTCATGAGCTCGCAAAGCTCGGTTATCATTGCTATAAAAGAACCAAAAGATCTAGACGCCAAAAATTTCGTTACCCATAACGACTTTTTCATCTATGGGGCCCAACAAATTTTTGAATGTCAGCATTACTGCAATAAATAAGCGATATTTTAAATAAATTCTGCCTGTATGGCAAAGATCATTAATATCCAAGGGAAAAGGAGCATGAGCGACTGCCGCCCTGGGGTAATAACATAGTTTTATTGTTGTCGCAACTGTGGATGTTGTTTGATCTAGGTGGTTTATTGCAACGAATATGAATTGTTGGTCTTGTCTTCGAGCCAAACGGGCTATTCTTTTACTTTTATTCATTCATAATTTTCACGGGCATTCATGAGCTCCCTTCGGTCGGTTTCATTGATAAAAAGTAACAAAAATCTAGGTAGAAGCACTCGGTGACCCATAACGGTTTAATGATGAAAAGAAATAATAGTGCAGCTCGTACCTCACTCCACAGAATTTCTTTTTAATCATCATTTTCACCTATGGATACCCCACCTGCGTTGCTCATACCTAACTAACTTGAATCGGGTTGAGATAAATTGGCGCTCCTACTCGATGTCCATTACGGAATTGATTTAGAATGGATAGCATGTGAAACTAATTTACCACTTGCCTGTAGGGAAAAGGAGAATGATTGTTTATCGTCACAAAGGTTTAGGTTGTTTGATCTAGCTGGTATATTTCGACGAAAATGAATTCTTTGTCTTGTCTTCGAGCCAGACGGGCTATTATTTTACTTTTATTCATTCATAATTTTTACGGGCATTCATGAGCTCGCAAAGCTCGGTTATCATTGCTATAAAAGAACCAAAAAATCTAGACACCAAAAATTTCGTTACCCATAACGACTTAAAGTCTAAACAGAATAATATTCACTCGTACCTCGCTCATGGAATTCTGTTCTTAACGACTTTTTCATCTATGGGGCCCAACAAATTTTTGAATGTCAGCATTACTGCAATAAATAGGCGATATTTTAAATAAATTCTGCCTGTATGGCAAAGATCATTAATACCCAAGGGAAAAGGAGCATGATCGACTGCCGCCCTGGGGTAATAACATAGTTTTATTGTTGTCGCAACTGTGGATGTTGTTTGATCAAGGTGGTTTATTGCAACGAAAATGAATTCTTTGTCTTGTCTTCGAGCCAGACGGGCTATTATTTTACTTTTTCATTGATAAAAAGTAACAAAAATCTAGGTGGAAGCACTCGGTGACCCATAACGGTTTAATGATGAAAAGAAATAATAGTGAAGCTCGTTCCTCACTCCACAGAATTTCTTTTTAATCATCATTTTCACCTATGGATACCCCACCTGCGTTGCTCATACCTAACTAACTTGAATCGGGTTGAGATAAATTGGCGCTCCCACTCGATGTCCATTACGGAATTGATTTAGAATGGATAGCATGAGAAACTAATTTACCATTTGCCTGTAGGGAAAAGGAGAATGATTGTTTATCGTCACAAAGGTTTACGTTGTTTGATCTGGCTGGTATATTGCGACGAAAATGAATTCTTTGTCTTGTCTTCGAGCCAGACGGGCTATTCTTTTACTTTTATTCATTTATAATTTTAACGGGCATTCATGAGCTCACTTCGTTCGGTTCCATTGATGAGAAAGTTTGCAAAGAATCTACGGCGCATCTACTCAGTGACCCATAACGGATCAAAAGCGAATAGAAATAGATAGTCTCACTCATTCTTCATTCGACAGCATTTCTATTTGCCGCTTTCTCTCCTATGGGCCCCACTTACCTAGCTGATGCCGATCCTCACAAAAATTGAGGTTTGAATCTATATTCGAGTCATTACATTAATCTGGTTTTCCTATTGTTTATATTAAATGGCATTAAAATGGCAATTTGCCTGAAAGGCAAAGAACACTCTGCCAGGGCAAGGGAATGATAATGACCGCCGCCCTGGGTTATTGATGCAGTTTATTATCGTCGCAAGGGTTGATGTTGTTTGGTCTGGCTGGTTTATTGCGACGAAATAAATTGGAACCTTTCTTGTCTTCAAGCCAGACGGGCTCAAACTTTTCTCCTTAAATGAGAAAAGTATGCAAAAGAATCAAGCCAATCGAAAGCTGTTCGCATTTCTATGGCAACGGTCTGCCCCGAATCGCGCTCGATTGGCAGCTCCCGCTCAAAATGCACTATTGAGTTGATTTGGGAGTTTTCCCTTTTCAGGGGAGAATCCCGACAGGCAAAGGGGTATAACAATTTTTGCCTGAAGGGCAAAGAACATATAGCCCAGGGCAAGGGAATTATAATGACCGCCGCCCTGAGTTATTGATGCAGTTTATTATTGTCGCAAGTGTCGATGTGGTTTGGTCTAGGTCGTTTTATGCGACGAATATGGATTGTTTGTATTGTCTTCGAGCCAGACGGGCTATTATTTTACTTTTATTCATTCATATTTTTTATAGGTATTTATAAGCTGTCAAGGATTACCTATTTAGTGACTTATTTTAGCTTATATGGAAATCAATAAACTTGTATATTATGACAATATTTATTTAGAACTAAAATAAATAACGCTCTATATTCTTGATTTTCAAGCTTTATTTTACTTATCATATTTAAAGTCTCTTAATAATCTTTTTATGTTTTCTTAAACGAGAAATAAGCAGACTATAGAAAGACCGAAGGAAGACTATAGGAAGACTATAAGCACGAATATATAGGTTAGTTTTTGATTATTGTTTAATTGATACGTTAGGTTTTATTCACTACAATTGCTATTAACCTAGACATAATTTTTAATAAACTATTGGCATTTACAGATATCTTTTTAAACTTTATCATAGTTTTTAATCCGTTTGTCATGGATTATAGGCTTTTCATTTTATAATTAAAAGTAATACTAATTTAAATCACAACCTTATGGCAATAGTAAAGAAAAATTTAGTTACAACAGGCCTAAGTGGAAAACTTGGGAAAGATTTGGTATTTAGACAAAATGGTGGACAAACCATATTATCGTCGGCTCCTCGCCGATCTGGTGAAAGTACCAGTGGACAAATTGCGCAACAGGACCGATTTAAGAAAGCCACGCAGTTTGCAAAAGTTCAAATGAAAATTCCTGATGTGAAGGAAGAGTACAAACAGATTGCAAAAGAAAAAGGTTTTCCTAGTGCCTATAATATGGCTGTTGCGGATTATTTTCATTCTCCTGAGATAGGAGATTTAAATGTTAGCAATTATCATGGTGAAGTTGGGAATAAAATTGAAATTATCGCATTCGACAACTTTAAAGTTGAACATGTTGAAATTGAGATTTATCACAATGATGGTAGCTTGGTTGAAAAAGGCCTGGCCAGTAAAAATGGTAGCGATTTCGAATGGGAATATGCTGCCACGGTTGCCAATACGGAATATGCTGGCGACAAAATTATAGTGAAGGCATTCGATTATCCAGGAAATGAGACGGATAAGGAATTTGTGCTGGGATAATCGCGCTTTTGCTTAAAAAGAGACCTGATGGCCCCTATTGGGGCTGTTGGGTGTTTTTGGGTTAAAGGAAAAAGGAAAAAAAAGGAGAAAGGAGAAAGTGACAAAGATCCGTTCATAAGTATATATTTTGTTATATTATAAGATCTTGTTAAATTTGAGAATCTAGTTTTACAAGAAATGAAAGCAAGAATTTTATTATCCCCGGATTTACACAGAAATCGAAAAGTTGTCAAGATTACATTTGACTACAATTTGGGGATATTGGAATTATTGAAAAAGCATTTCCAGATAAAATGGAGCCAATCGAAGAAATGTTGGTGGATTGCCAGAACAGAATTCGATTATAAAAAGTTTAAAGAGGTGTTCTCTCCCATTGCAGAAATTGTGGCAATAGCAGATAAAAAAAAGGAAAAGGTTGAAACTGTTCTTCCGAAGGGATATTTGGAGAAGTTGGAGCAAAAAAGATATAGTCCACAAACTATAAAAACATATACTCATTATTTTAAGGAGTTTCAGAACTACTTTAATAATAGAGTGCTGGAGGAAGTTAGTGTTGATGATATTAATGGATATGTGCATAGACTTGTAAAAGAGAAAAATATCTCTGCAAGTCAGCAGAACCAAAGAATAAATGCAATTAAGTTCTATTACGAAAAAGTAAAAGGTCGCGATCGAGAATATTATCATATTGAAAGAGCTAAAAAAGAGAAGTATTTGCCAGAAGTTTTAAGCAAAAAAGAAATTCAGCAAATTCTGGATTCAACGCTAAATCTTAAGCACTTAACAATACTTGCTATGATTTATTCGTGTGGTTTAAGAAGAGGAGAGTTAATAAATTTAAGGGTATCGGATATTGATTCTTCCCGAATGCTGGTTAAAATTAATAATGCAAAAGGAAAAAAAGACAGGTATGTACAGCTTTCGGAAAATATGCTGAGGATATTAAGAAAATACTACAAAGAATTTAAACCTAAATTTTATTTAATCGAAGGTCAGCATGGTGCTGCTAAATATTCAGGGGAAAGTATTTCAAAAATATTAAAATCTTCAGCTAATAAAGCTGGTATTCGTAAAAGAGTTTATCCACATATTCTTAGGCATTCATTCGCAACTCATCATTTGGAGCAAGGAACAGACTTGAGACATATACAGGTGTTATTAGGTCATGGTTCGAGTAAAACAACTGAGCGTTATACTCATGTTGCAAAAAGCGAGATTTCAAAGTTTAAAAATCCAATAGATGATATTTTTAATAACTCTACCTAAAGGTTGGGTTAGCCACCCAAATTTGATAAATAAACAAAATGATATAATCAAAATAAACCAACTAGGTTGGGTTAGCCCAACGTTGTAAAACATACTAAGAGCGATACTGCACATAAATAAACATGATAATAAAATGATAAAGAGTAAATTGACAATCATAACTCTTCTTGGCTTTATGATAATTTTGATTTCATGTACTGGCTCGACAAACAGCAATGTGAATGATAACAAGAAAACAATTGACAAAGACAAAGAACAAATTGATAATACCGTTATTGATTCTAAGACAAAGAATGAGCCAGCAACAGAGATTAAAACTCAAACAAATTCAAAAGCATCAGAATTTTTAGCGAATCTCAAAACTGGAGAAAAATTGAGTTCATTCTTCAATGATAATTGGATTTTTATTTATCACGAGGATAACAGATGTGATGGCTCGACAGATGGACAAATTGACAATTTAAAAAGTACACAGATTGATTCGATAATTAAATTGCAAGTTAAAAATGATGGTGATGGATGGGCGTGTGATAAAAAAGAACCAAAAACCTTTGACTTGGATTTTGACTTACAGAAAAAAATAACGGATTGGGATAGATTTGAGATGCCGAATTACGAAAATCAGGAAGAAAACATTGTTTATGTAGTTGGCGCTGGAGAATCTGATTATTTAAAACTTCACTATGACGATAATGACCTGATTATAAAATTAGAATACAGAAGTGAAGACCCAGGATAAGAAATGAATAAAGTACGTTTTACAA